>NZ_SCNV01000100.1 GCF_005503145.1 Burkholderia sp. 4M9327F10
CACCCGAGCCATGCCAGCCGCCGGAGCGGGTTCGCACACCGTAGAACGCGGTGCGGCTGAAATGAACCTGGCCGAGCGGATAACGGTGATGAAAGTGGTCGATGAAAATAAACGGCCCACCGAACCCGACCGCCACCACGCCGCCCCAATACCATGGATCGTAGTACGGATACAGGGGAGCCGGATATAGCGCCACGGCAGTATCACCGCCTTCCACGATCTGCCAGCTACCGTCAGGCTGCTGGCACGCCAGCCCCGTGATCTGCTGCATCGCGCCGTCGATCTCGGCCTGACCCACGACCGTGCGGCACGGCGGCGCCGCATAAGGCGCACCGTCCACGGTGGACTGCGCGGCCACCGGCGCCGCGCACGCCATACACACACATAGCGCTGCACAACCTGCCTTGATATTACGCATGATGTTGCCTTGCCCCGACGCTCCGGCGTAGCAGCCGCACCCGCGGCCGGCACCGTGAAGACCTCGTCGCTTTGCCTCGCATCCGTCCACGTGGCCGCCTGCGCGAAGCGGCACTAGCGTGAGCCTGCATTGAGTAAACGATGCACAGTGGATGGCTATTCCGATGGAGCAGGACAAACCCGGCCGCTCTGCGTTACATCATGTTTCAGCGCACCTCGCTCGCGCAGCCTATTCCCACAACTGCGGCTTGCCGCCCAGCGCGCTGCAGACGTCGAGCGCGATCGAACGCAGCTTGCTCTCCGAAATCGGTCCGGACAGCGCGTAGCCCATGTGATCGTTGACCCAGTAGAAGGTGCGCCGGTTGCCGTCGCGAAACAGGCGAAACGCGGTCTCGTCGCGCGCAATGCCGGTCACGTACAGCGTGAGGCGCGCGCCGGCCTGGTTCTCGTACATGAACTGCGCCGCCGGTCCCGCTTCGTCCGGCAGCAGCCGCCCACCCACCAGCGAATAACCGTACTCCTGCAGAGACGGCACGGAGAGCGGCCGGTTAAGCCGCTTCGATAGCCAATTGATCAGATGTTCTTCCTGGCTCGCCGCCACCTCGACCGGATGGCGCTGCTCGGGGGTATAGACGGCATAGGCGACGTCGGCGCGCTGGGCGAAGCTCATCGGGTCGTTGCCATTGGCGGCGCCCGGCAGCCGCGACGCGAGCGGCCCGAGCGCCAGTGCGAGGCCGGCACCGGCGGCCAGCCAGCATGCCGCGAGCGCGGCGCGCCGCCACCAGGGCGGCGCCGCGCGCAGCACGATGAAGGACGGCTCATTGTGAAGCGGCGCCGCGCACAAGGCCTGCAAACCCGCTTTCTGCGCACGCCAGGCCGCAACCCGCGCAGCCGCCTGTGGATCGCGTTCAAGATGTTCGAGCACGGCGGCACGCGTCCCATCCGGCAACTCGCCGTCGATGAACGCCGACAACGCGCGCAAGTCCGACGGATTGAGCGAATCAGGCAGGACGGGATCGTGGTCGTCGTGGCTCATCACGGATTTCTCACTACCTTGAGCAGCGCGGGCTGGCGCGTCGGACCCTCGGTCAGCAGCACGCGCATGTGCTCGCGGGCGCGCGACAGGCGCGACATGACCGTGCCGAGCGGCACGTCGAGCGCGAGCGACGCCTCCTGATACGTCAACTCCTCGACGCAGACCAGCAGCAGCACCTCGCGCTGTTCGAGCGGCAGGCAGTAGAGCGCACGCTGCAAGTCGCGCAGCACCAGTCCGTCGACTTCGCCATGCGGCGCCTCCAGAGTGTGCCAGGGTGCGCTTTCATCATCGACGGGGATTTCGCGCCGTACGCGCATCTGATCGATGTACAGATGACGCAGGATTGTCAGCAGCCATGCGCGCAGATTGCTATTCGGGCGGAATGCAGCCCAGCGCGCCAGCGCACGCTCCGCGGTGTCCTGCACCAGATCGTCGGCCCACGCCGGATCGCCCGTCAGCGCGCGCGCATAGCGGCGCAACTGCGGGAGCCACGCAATCACTTCCGCTTCGAATTTCACGCGGCGAGCGGCGCGCGCGGACGGTCAGTAGCCACCGGCGCTGCCGTTCGAACTGCTGCCGTTGCTGCTAGTGCCGGACGAACCCGAATTGCCGGGCGAACTGCAGCCGACCGCACCGAGCGAGGCCAGCGCGAGCGCCACGAGCACGCACACAGTCGAAAACAGGTGGGAAGGTTTCATTTGCCGTCTCCTCATGACGCCTGGCCTCGCGGATGTGCCGGATCTCTGGATACGAGATACGCCGATCACATGCGCCGCCATGCCAGGTTAACGAGCCGGAGCGGCTATTTATTCCGTCCGCTTACACAGATCGGCCCGCGGCCGCCACTTCCGCTCCCGCCGGCCATGGTCTGCGACCGGCCAGCCTTTGCCAGCCAGACTCTCGCCAGATTCGTAACGCAAAGTTACGAGGGCCAGTTATCGGATGCTTCTCGGCGCGCAAGCCGTTATAGTGGACGCAGATCGCTCACGCCACGCGCTTTCCCCTGAAAAGGGTAGAATCGCGGCGAGCAACTGTCCTTCTTACCTGACTTGTCCATGGCATCCGCAGAATCGCATCCGCAAAACGACTTCATGAACGCAGCGCGCAAAGAACGAAAGCGCGTCGAAATTTATCTTGTCAATGGCATTCGCCTGACAGGGTGCATTGAGTCGTTCGATCAGTATCTGGTGATGCTGCGCACGCCGGTCGGCTTGCAAGGCATCTACAAGCGCGCCATCTCGACCATCCAGCTCGATACCGGTACGCGTCCCGCGCCGCGCGCCGGACGGCCGTCGCACGGCGAACACACCACGCGTGGGCCGCACGGTTCGCGTGAACCCCGCGAGCACCGCGAGCCGCGGGAACCGCGCGAATCGTACGGCGCCGCGCCGTCGGCTGAACGCTCGCCCTCGCCTGAGCGCGCACCGTCGGATGGTCCGGTGGTCGTCACGCGCCGGCGCCGCCTGTTCGGCACCGGCAATGGCGACGGTAATGGCAACGGCGGCAGCGGCAACGAATAAGCCAGCGAGCGGCGGCGGACCAATCCGTTAATCCACCGGATCGCCCAGCCGCTGCAGGATCTGCTCGATGCGCACCCCCTGCTGGTGCGTCAGTTCATACCTGCATTTGATCGCCAGCACACGGCGGCGCCAGTAGCCGGCGTTCAGCATGCGCACCATGGGTTGGCGCGTCGCCCAGTCAAGGTGTTCCAGTTCCGCCTCCACGACGTGTGACGCGTTAAAGCGTTGCGCCTGCTGCGACCCTTTCGATTCCATAGCTGCGCCACCTTGTCTGTGCGCCGCCCGGATGCGACCGGTGCCGGCCGTCTCCCGCGACACACCCAAGACGAGCCACCACCCTGCAATTTCAAGGATTTTTGTGGCGTCATGTGGCTTCGCGCGGCGCGAATCCGGACCTGAGCGGATGCTGTCCCGAGCGCGCTTCACAGGCCCTCGGCCAAATGGCCAGGTGGTCTGCGGCCGTGGGATTGCGCTATCCTGACTGCTCGATATCCCATGTGGAGCAGGACATGTCCAAGCCGAAGCACAGCGCGCCGCCGCACCATGCGCCGTCCCCCGTTGAAAAGGACGAAGACCGGCTCGACGAGGCGCTAGACGAAACCTTCCCCGCCAGCGACCCGATTGCCGTGGATCCGGCCGAGCAGCCGCATCATCCCGGCAAACCGCACGCGCCCGCCAAAGAAAAGAAGCACGATTAGCCGCAGCACCTGAGCAGCCCGCCGCGCGGCAAGCCAACACAGCGCGGCGTCGCGCCGCGCGCCCGATCGTACGGCGTGTTGCGCGGCGAACCTGTGCCCCGCATCGCGCCAAACCTCTGCCCGCTCCCGCCAGGAAGGAACGACAGCATGCCCAGCGACAACGCTACCCCCGCGCGCTTTCTGCGCGAACGCGACGGGCGCGAAGCCCGCGTCACCAATGTCGAGTTGTTCTTCGACCTGATCTACGCGTTTGCCGTCACGCAGCTTTCGCACCGCCTGATGCATAACCTGAGCGCGTACGGCGCGCTCGAAACGCTGGTGCTCTGGTTTGCGGTGTGGCTCGGCTGGCAGTACACCTGCTGGGTCACCAACTGGTTCGACCCGGACAGGATCCAGGTGCGCCTGTTGCTGTTCGCGGTGATGCTGACCGGCATGGTGATGGCTGCAAGCCTGCCGCTCGCGTACGGCGAGCGCGGCCTCGTGTTCGCGATCAGTTACGTGGCGATCCAGGTGGGTCGCAGTCTCGTCGTGCTCGCGTTTCTGGGTCGCCATCATGCGCTTACCGCCAACTTCCGGCGCATCTGTGGATGGCTGACGATCTCGGGCGTGTTATGGATCGTGGGCGGCGTGCTGGACGGCCTGCCGCGTCTTGCATGCTGGAGCGCGGCGGTGCTGTGCGAATATCTCTCGCCGATGTTCGGCTTTCCCCTGCCCGGGCTCGGCCGCTCGAGCGGCGCCGACTGGCGCACCACCGCCGGCGGCCACATTGCCGAGCGCTGCCAGGCGTTTGTGATTCTCGCGCTCGGCGAATCGGTGCTCGTCACCGGCGGCACGCTCTCGGATCTCGGGACGTGGAGCGCGCCGTCCATTATCGCTTTTCTGGTGTGTTTTGCCGGCAGCGTGGCAATGTGGTGGGTCTATTTCGACACCAGCAGCAGCGCCGGCAGCCGTGCCATCGAACGCTCGTCCGAGCCGGGTTTGATGGCGGCGTACTTCCACTACGTGCACGTGATCCTGATTGCCGGCGTGATCGTCTCGGCCGCCGCCGACGACCTCGTGATCCTGCATCCACCGCAACGCATCGACTGGCCGACCGCATGGCTGCTACTCGGCGGACCGGCCATCTACATCGCGGGTAACGGCCTCTACAAGCGTGTCGTATACGGCTGGTTTCCGCTGTCGCACTGGGCCGGACTGGCGCTGCTCGCGCTGATTGCGCCGTTCGCGCTCCATACCGATCTGCTGATGACCGGCGGCCTCACCACCGCTGTGATGATCGTGGTAGCCATCTGGGAGAGCGTCTCGCGCCGCCGCTCGGCGCAAGCCGAAGAGATAGAAGAGGAACCGCTCGGCGCGCAATAGCTGAGGCCGCCGATATGCCCCTGTGGAAAACAACACAACCCCGCGCGGCGAACCGGGCGAGGTCATGTTATGTATCGCAAATGGCGCCGGTCCCGCGCGCCGGCTGCACTTAATGTGCGTTGGTCGGCAGGCCGCTATCCAGCTGGCGCTGCAACTCCTGCACCTGACGCTGCGCTTCGCGCAACTGGGCCTGAGCGGCAGTCTTCTGCTGCGCAAGCGCCGTGGCTTCCGCACGCGTCTGCGCCTGCTGGCTGTTCACGATGCTCTGTTGCTGATGCGCAACGTCGAGGTCGGCCTGCAGACGGTTGGCGCGGTCCTGCGACAACGCGATCATCCGTTCTGTGAAGGCCTTTTGCGCTTCAAGCCGGGTGCGACGGATCTCGACGTCCGACAACTGCAGCGTCTGACGGACAAAGTCCTTGTAGATCATCTCGGCGCGCGTTTCGTCCTCGGTCTTGATGACCCGCCAGAAAGTCTTCTGCTGGAACAGCGCGACGTAATACGTCATCTCCTTGCCGTAGAACAGCATGCTCGCGCCGTAGGTGCCGTTGTACGTGGTACGCAGTTCCGTCAGATCCGAACCCCGGATCATCTGTTGCAGTTCTGCGACGTTCCCGGCGGCGGACTGCTTCGCCTCGTCCGGCGTCAGCGCCGTCGTCTGTCCTGGCTGACTCTGCGTCGTCGCGGGCAAGGCAGTGGTGGTGCCTGGCTCGGAAACAACTGCCGCGCTTGCCCCGTTATCCGGCAGAGCCTGCGCATAAACGCCCTGCATGGTGCCGAGCGCCATGAGAGCGCCCAAGGCAATCTGTCGAAGTTTCGACTTGTGGTCCATGTAAATCCTGCTTGAACAGTATTTGTTTTAGTACATCCGTCTCATTATTACTCACTTTCGCGAGTTTCGGGCTCCTCGTCGAAAATTTGGTACTTACGCATTTTCTCCCATAACACCTTGCGGCTGATGCCTAATGTACCCGCTGTATCCTGGCGGCGCCAACCGTTTGCTTCGAGCGCGGCAAGCACGCGGCTGCGCTCCGCCATGTCCCATTTGCTGCGGTCCACCAGCACCTCCGCGGCGCTCTCGGCGGGCACCGGCTGATTGCTGCGCGCGAGCGCCAGCAGGCGATGCAAACGCGCCGCATCCCACGCGCCGATCTGCCTCACGGTCACGCCAATCCGCTCGGCGAGATTGCGCAGTTCGCGCACGTTGCCGGGGAAATAGGTGTCCGCCACGGCGTCGGCCAGCCAGTATGGAATGTCAGGCAAGGTGGCGAGACGTTCCGCGCCGACCACCGACGCGATGAAGGCCTTGAAGATGGCGATCTTGTCGACCGCGCCGCGCTCTTCGAGCGAGGGAATTTTCAATTCGATTACTGCAAGCCGGTAGTAAAGATCGGCGCGAAACGTGCCGTCCTTGACGAGCTGCGGCAAGTGCTTGTTGGTTGCGGCGACGAGGCGAAAGTCGAGCTTGACCGGCGTAGCCGAACCGATTCGGGTGACCGCGCTGTCCTCCAGCACACGCAGCAGTTTCACCTGCTGGTAAAGCGGCAGGTCGCCGATTTCGTCGAGGAACAGCGTGCCGCCGTCGGCCTGCTCGAAGTAGCCCTTGTGGGCCACCACCGCGCCGGTAAACGAGCCTTTGGAATGGCCGAAGAAAAGCGACTCGAACAGGCCGTCGGGAATCGCTCCGCAGTTCACCGGCACGAACGGCCCCTGGCCATAGCGGCGGTGCTTCTCGTGCAGCAGTTGGGCGATGCGCTCCTTGCCGACGCCCGTCTCGCCATGCACCAGCACGCTGGTATCGCAGTCGGCGAAGGTGTCGACTTCGTGCAGCAGCGCCTGCATGCATTCGGAGTTGGCGACCAGCGCGCTCGATTCGAGCGTCTGCGCCGTGTGGGCGCGCAACTGCAGGACCAGCTTGGTGACCATGCCGCGCAGTTCGGCGCAGGTGAAGTCGAGCGGCAGGATATGCGAGTACTCGGACGGATACATGGCCGGGTCGTGGTCGCGCGGCGCGGCGCCGACCCACACCACCGGCATGCCGTGAGCGGCTTGCCAGTCGCGCAGGATCAGCGCGCCGCTGTCGATCACCGAGACGCTGATGATGGCGAGCGACGGCCGCAGCGCCGTGCGTTCGGGGGAGATGGCGATGTCGTCGGCGCGGATCACCTCGACGTCGAAGCTCGCCATGCAGCGCGCGACCCGGTCGACGATGTCGGCCTTGCCTTCCCAGACGTAGATATCGAGTTCGTCGATTTTGGCGGTGGTTCTCATTGGAAGAATCAGTAAACCAGTTGGGCCTGACCGCAGGCGAGTCCGAGGTCGTGGACCGTGCTCACGCCGATCTGGACACCCAGCAGTTGCAATAGAGGGATGAGGAGCGCGTCGAGGGAGCTCAGGATCGGGCTTAACAGGGTAACAATCGCGCTGAGCAGAGGCGCCACCAGCGCGGTGACATCGAGGCCGGCGACGCTCGCATGGATCGAGGTAGACATGGAGCTCGCCAGCTGAGTCAACAAACTGGCGGTTGCGGAGCCGACGCCGTTGGTATTGGTGGACTGATACGCGGTGCTGCTATTGGGTACACCGTTGAACACCATAGAAGTCGAGGCCGCCTGGAGGCTGAGATTCAGGCCAGACGACGGCGATGTGGTGCCGACCGATACATTGATAAGCGAGTATCCCAATGCGCTCACGGTCGTCAATTGCGCCGGCTGGTTGCAGGTGGTTGGCACGGTGGTGTTCGTAAAGTTACTGGACGCATCCCCGCCGATGCACAGCGCCGCGATACCGGTGGTCGCGACGATCGTGCTCTGGCTAGTGGTCTGTTGTGTCGTGCATTGAGTGCTTTGCAAATAGGCTGTCCCGTCACCCGCCTCGATATAGATCGGTAGACTCAACAGGCTGATGTTGACAAGTTGGGGAAGCCCAAGGTAAGTCAAATTCAGGCTCTGACTGACCAGGCTCACGTTAAGATAGATCTGCACCTGCGCCGAATGCGCGCTCGTGCGCCACGTGCCGTTGGGGTATTGCCCGGCTTCGCCCACCGCGATGACCGGTGGCTGGATAATCTTCGCCTGCGCCGTCACGCTGGCCAATGGGCTCAGATTGAGTGAGGTGCCGAGATTGATGGCGGTCTGCCCCTGGGCAATTTCGGCCGCAACCAGCAACGCATCGAGCAAGCTGATAGTCGCATTGGCCGCTGCCTGCGGATCGTCAAGCGCCACCGCCAGCAAACCGTTGGTGGTTGAGGTATTGCCGAGTGCGACGTTCAGGCCGCCCGGGATCGCAGCTTCAATCGTGCCAAGATCGGTAATCGCGGTGACGCCCAAGGTCGTACTCTTGCTCGCGGCGGTGATCATCGCGGAGACGAGGTTCTTCACTGAAATATTCGTGGACAGCAATTGGCTCATCGACCCGGCGCCGATCGCAGTTGCCAGATCGCCCAACTTGATCTGGGTGGTTGCCAGCCCCTGATATGACAACACGCTCAGATTCAGGCTGCTGCCGAACAGACCATTCAACAGGCCGTTGATAAGCCCTCCCGAGAGGGTCGCCACCGACGTGGTCAGCGAGAATGATCGAATGTTGGTGGCTTCGGCGGTACCTACCGCCTGGATCACACGTGCCGGGCCCATAAAAAAGTAAGGTACTGTCTCGCTGACCGTCACCTGAACCGCATTCAACGGAGCGCCGCTAGTCGAGAAATAGGACTGGCCCGCGTTAGCCGAAGGATCCCAGCGCCCGCACACTACCGTCACCGTGCCGCTACTCGGCAGACCGTTGCCGCTCAACGCGTTGTTCTGTGCAGATTGGGTCGCCGACGCACAGCCGCCGCCATTGCTGATGGTCTGCGCCCCCGCCGACGCTGCCAGATCGGCGGTGCGCTGCATTTCCCGGCGCGCGAAGTAGAGGTTGCCGATATCGATCGCCCCGAGTGCAGCCACGGCCAGCCCGAGGCAAAGCACCGCCATCACCGTGCTCACGCCGCGCTGTCGGCGCAATGGTACGCGGCTCAAGCGGCGACCGCGGCGCGCAAGGCGCTGGATCGCAGAGGGAGATGGTTCGGAGACCGACATATCAGTTCTGGGTTCCGAGGCCGCCGGATGAACCGCCGCTGGTCGCTTGACCAATCGATGAACCATAGAAATCCGGAATCTTCGAGTTGAACGAATCCAGATAGCGCTTGTACGCAAGGTTCGCTTCGGCTCCGAGCATCGGCCGCTCGGGTGCGGCGGCCGTGTTGCTGCGCTGAAGCGCGAGCCATTGGCTGGTCGCGTGGTCGATCTCGCTGTTGGGCACGGGCCGTTGGGTGGCTTCTGCCTGCGCGTGAGCCGCGCTCGTGCCGCCGGCCGCCAACACCGCGCCCGCCACCAGCGCCACCGCGAACGTCTGGCTTGCGAAGCGCCGGTTTCCTCGATTTTTTTGCTGATTCGTCATGTTCGCCCCCTTCTGCCGCCCGTTATTGTGAGAACCGCTGCAGCAATCGCGGCGCCGGTTCGATACCCTGCGCGCTTGCTACCGGCGCGGCCCGGGCGTCCTGTTCCGATTGCACCGCGCGTTGTTGCGCTCGCCCGGCAGCGGCTACCTTGGCCGCATCGCGGCGAATCGCCGTGCGCACGTCCAGGCTGAACTTCTGCTGATCCATCAATGCCACTGCGTGCGTCTCGTCGCCATTGGCCAGCAGATAAAGGGCGACGTTGCTGACGATCTTCTGATTGCTCTGATCGAGTTGGGCAGCCTTCATGAGCGGCACGCGCGCGCCGTTGATGTCGCCTTCGCGCAGCCTCGCATAGCCCAGATCCGACAGGGTCAACGGGTCGGTCGGCGCGAGTCGGGCCGCTTCCTGCAATTGCTGTGCGGCGCCGCCAAAGTCGCCTGCCGCACCAGCAATCAGGCCGAGCCCGCGGTAGCCGCGCGCCGCCAGCGGCGTCTGCAGCAATTTCGCGTAAGCGTCTGCCGCCGCCACAGGCTGATCGGTCATGCGCAGGGCGTCCGCGCGCATCAGGATCGTGTCGGGCTGTGCGCCGTATTGCTTTTCGAATGCGTCGATGTGTGCGAGCGACGCGTAGTACAAGCCCTGCGCCTGCATCCGGCCGATCAGGTCAAGATACATGGCCGGCGTGTCCGGCGCGGGATCGCGAGTCGCCTGCTGGATCTCGGCCTCTCGTTCGGCCTGCGGGCCGACTCCATAGCCCGACAGCTTCGATGCGCAGGCGGTGAGCAGTGCGAGCGCCAGGATCGCCGCCGTGCGTTGCCCAAGGTGGACAAACCGCATGAAGCGCACGCGCGGCGCGGCTGGCGCCGTTCTCCCAGTAACCAACAGGCACTGGGCAAGGAGATTTGAGTTCACGTCGTAAGTCATTACCGTTGCCTACCGTTTGGCAAGGCTGAGCGAATGGGTGACGGATAGAACACCCGGCCCAGCGGTCACGATCAGGAGCGCCGGCAGCAGCGTCATGATCATCACCCCCGTCATCTTCACCGCGAGACGCCCTATCCGCTCGCGCAGCATTGCGCGGCGCGTTTCGCGCAGCCGGTCGCCGAATTGCTTCAAAGGTTCCTGCACCGCGCCGCCGTGGCGATCCACCTGCACCAGCAGGCGCACGATTGCACGCAAGTCTTCGTTGCCGTAGCTGGTGGCGAGGCGCTGCAGCGACTGTTCGCGCGTGCGGCCCGTCGCGAACTGGCGCTGGGCGATCTCCAGTTCGCCGGACAGCACCGGCAGCACACCGCGGAAGTCGCTCACCATGACCTGCAGACTTTGGTCGATGGACAAGCCAACCCCTTGCAGCAGGCGCAGCAGGTCCACCAGCATCGGCAACTCGTCGATCACGCCGCGGCGGCGCGCAGCGGCGCGCCTCTGAATTAGAAATTTCGGCAGCATGAAGCCGGCCATCAATGCACAGATCAGCAAAGCGAAATACTGCTGGCCGTCCAGTCGGCCGCCAGCGAGCGTACCGGCCAGCAGCGGCAGACAGGCCGCACAACCGAGTCGGGCAATCAGAAACAGTCCACGTGCCCGCGTGTCGATGAACCCACATTGCTCCAGCATGCGCCGGTCTTCGAGCGCAACCAGCTGCCGCCCAAGCGGCGTATCGAGCCAGCGAATACCCGTGTGTGCGACGCGCTCCATCAACGCTTTCAGTCCGGTGGAACGGGCGACCTTCGCAGCCTTATCTTCCGTATTCGCAACCGCGTCGCTACGCCGGGCCGTGCCGCTGGCGGAGGCAAGGGCCGCGTTCTGCTGGGCACGTTCATCGAGCGCGTGCACCAGCGTCCGCTCGCTGCGCCGCGTCGCCGCGAGTTTCGCGAGCACCAGCGCTGCCAGCAATAGCAGCGCCAGCGCGGCAAGCGCCAAGGCAAGTGCCGCAACAAGATCTGCGCGCATCAGGTCCCCCGCAACCGCGTCAAGCGATAGAGCAAAAAGGCGCCGCCGATTTGCAGCCCAAACGCGAGGTACACCAGTTGGCGTCCAGTCGGGTCGAACCACATCGCGCCGAAATAGCGTGGATTGGTCAGCATCAGGAAGCCACCGATGCCGATCGGCATCAACGCAAGAATCCAGGCCGAGAGGCGCGTCTCCGCCGACATCGCGGACAGTTCGCGCTCGGCCTGTTCGAGATCGCGCATGAACGAGGCCATGCGGTCGAGCATCACATCCGCTCGGCCACCGTATTTCACCGATAGGCGCAACACGGCGCCGACCAGTTCGAGCTCGCGGGCGCCATACAGCACCGCGGCTTGCGATAGCGCGCGGTCAATCTCGACGCCGGTGCGCAACATCCGCGAGACGTAATCGAGGCACTCGCGCAACGGCCCTTCGGCGGTCTGCATTGCGCCCTGAAACGCAGCAGGCACGCTGTTGCCCAAGGTGATGAGACGCACAATGCCGTCGAGGAACGACGGCAGTTGCCGCACAATCGCGAGGCGACGCGTCTGGGTCCGCACCGAGATCACGAACGCAACGAAGCACAGGCAAGCCATCAGGGTAACGACGGCAGCCAGCCAACCGCCCTCGCGGGCAGCCCAAAGACACAACCAGACCGCGACCACGGCAATGATTATGATGGGCGTACGCGCACGCGAAATGCCCGCACGGCTCATTGTGTTGTCGATGAGAAAACCGATCCGCGCCCTCAGATAGGCCCATTGCGTGCGCGCATCGGCACCCGCCTCGGGAGCATGCGGCGCCACGCCGCCATGGGCGAGCCCCTGCGGGCGCAACGGCGCGGCGCGGGCAGCGCCGCCCACACCCGCCGCGCCTGCAACCACCGGCGCCATGCGGCTGTCAATGAAGCGCTCCGTGCTCGCCTGCTCCTCGCGTTGCGCCCCGCGCCGCAACAACAGCAGCGCGCCGGCCGCGCACAGAAGCGCAAGCGCCACGATGAGCACGATGCCGCTAGACATTGAAGCCACCGCCGAAACCGCTGAAGCGCCCGTGCTGCTGCTCCTGCGCGCCGCCGAGCGCCTGCCTGAAGCGCGCAAGCTTCGGTGAATGCGGATGAATGCCAAGCGAGACCCACTGGTCGAGTTCTTCGCCGTCGTGCGCCGTCACGGGTTCGTAGCGATACAGCTCCTGGGTCGCAATAATGTTGTCGGACAGGCCGGTCACTTCCGTGACGGAAAGAATGCGCCGGCGCCCGTTCGACAGCCGGCCAATCTGCACAATGAAGTCGATCGCATTGGCGATCTGCCGCCGCAGGCTCGACTCGGTGCCCTGGAAACCCGCAAAACCCGCCAGCATTTCCAGCCGGTACAGACACTCGCGCGGAGAGCTGGCGTGCACCGTGCCCATCGAGCCGTCATGGCCGGTGTTCATCGCCTGCAGCATTTCGAGCACCTCGCCGCCACGCACTTCGCCGACGATGATGCGGTCCGGGCGCATCCGCAAGGTATTGCGCAGCAGGTCGCGAATCGTCACCACCCCGGCGCCGTCGAAGCCACCCGGGCGGCTTTCGAGCCGCACCACATGCGGGTGGTTCAAGGACAGTTCAGCCGTGTCTTCGATGGTCACAACCCGCTCGGCTTCGGGAATGTGAAACGCCAACGCGTTCAGCAGCGAAGTCTTGCCCGAACTCGTGCCGCCCGATACCAGCACGTTGCAGCGCGCGGCCACCGCCGCTTCGAGCAGCGCGCCGATTTCCGGGCTGTAGGTGCCGTTGCCGAGCAGGTCGTCGGGACGCAACGGATCTTTGCGAAACTTGCGGATCGAGACGATCGGCCCGTCGATCGAGAGCGGCTCGATCACGACGTTCACGCGCCCGCCGTTCGGCAGCCGCGCATCGACCATCGGATTCGATTCGTCCAGCCGCCGGCCGATCGGCGCCAGAATGCGCCGCACGATCCGCAGCAGGTGGGCGTTATCGGCAAAGCGCACGGGAATCTTCGTCAGGATGCCGTGGCGCGATACATAGACGTCGTTGTAGCCGTTGATCAGGATGTCTTCGACCGCGGCATCGTTGAGCAGATCCTCGATCGGACCGAAGCCCGCCAGTTCCTTGGTCAACGCCTCGGCGATCAGCCGCACCTCGCTCTCGTTGATCGGAATCCGGCGCAGCCGCACGAAGCTGTCCATTTCCAGGTCGACGAACTGATTGATCGCGTTACGCGACCAGCGGCCGAACTCCGCGCCCAGTTCCTCGATGCGCGTAAGCAGATGTTCATGCGCCGCGTTCTTGATGTCCTGGAACTGCTGGCTATGCGCGAACGAAGGCGAGTCGTCGGCAAATTCGATGTCTTTAGCCATCGTCTATGACCGCTTGGTGGAGGTTGGAATGAAGCGCTTGAGCGCACCGAGCGCGGATTTGCCGCACGCCTGCGCTGCCGTTGCCGCTCCGCCGAGCCGCTCGACGAGCGGTTCGAGCGCGCGTGCATACGGGTCGCGCGCAGCCGCGTCGATCAGCAGTTGTCCCTGATTGACCGCCTGTCCGAGCGGCACGCGCCGCTCAGGCAGCGTGCCGAGCAAGGGGATGTCCAGGCGCTGGGCGATCTGGCTCGCGGTGAGGCCCAGATCCGGATCGAACTTGTTGACGAGCAAGCGCACCTGGCTGACGTCCACGCCCTCTTCCCGCAATGCGTCGAGCACACCGACGGCCGAAACGATCGACGCCACGCCCTGGTCGCAAAGCAGCCAGGTTTCGTCCGCGGCCTGCACCACGTGCGCGATGAATTCGCTGTTGGTAAAACCGCCCAGGTCGATGATCTGCTGGTCGAAGAACGCGCGCAGCCGGTTCAGCAGGCTAATCGAGCTCGAATACGATACCTCGCGCATATCGGCCAGATTCGCCGGCAGCGAAGTGAGTGCGAGACCACTCGAATGATGCGATAGTGCGGTATGGACGAAGGTCTGATCGAAGCGGCGCAGATTGCGCACGGCTTCGACGAAGTTGAATTCGCTGCGGGTATTGAGCAACAGGGAGCCGTCACCCGCCGGCAGGCCGAGATCGAACAGCGCGGTCTGCCGCCCTTGCGCGGCGTCGCGCCGGTGCAACATGGCCGACAGGTTGGCGGCCAGCGTGCTCACGCCCATGCCCACCCGCGCACCGAGCAGCACGGTCACATGGCCGTGCCGGCTGACCGGCTCGACCATATTGTCGATTACCTGGCGTGTAATGCGTAGCGCATCTTCCGCCGGCGCAGAGAGATCGATGAAATCGCGCACACCCACCCGCAGGGCGGCAAGCGCACTCTCCGGCTCGCCGATCGAGCCCACTGCGACAATCTGCAGACCCGGATAGGCAGCCCGTGCCGCACTCGTGGCCGCACTGGCCGCGGCGGCACGGCCGCCCGAAAAATCGACAAACACCAGCGACGGGTTGAGCGCCGCGATGCGCTGAGTCAGCATCGACGGATCGAGCGACACCTGTTCGACTGCGCCCGCTGCCACCAGCGTATCGGCCAGCCATTGGACGTGCTCGTCAGCCAGCGACGCGAACACGAAATAGTCAGTGATCACCCGTTCAGTCAATGAATGCGTTCTCGCGTTCATATTGGACATCCTTTTGCGGTCGAAACTACAGGGCCGCCGATTCGTACTGCGTACTGCTGCGGGTGACTTGCGCCGATGCGCCGTCCTGACCGCCCTCCCGGTGCGCAGCGCAGTGCGATACCGTCCGCACTGCGCTGCAGACCACGTTCACTTCGAAAATCCCGGCGCCGCATCCGGCGATAGGACTCCACCAAGCACCGAACGCCATACCGCGCCGTCTCGCTGCTCCGACTGCTCACCCGGCGTTGTCGGCAGCGCCGCGCCCTTGGCGATGGGTGAGACCAGATGCGGGGTCACGATGATGACCAGTTCCTTGTCGTTCTGCGAGTAGCTCACCTGCTTGAAGAAGGCGCCGATGATTGGCAAGTCGCCGAGCAACGGCACCTTCGACACATTCGAAATCGTCTCGCGGTCGATCAGGCCGCCAATCAGGAAACTCTCGCCGTCGCCCAGTTCAACCGTGGTGTCGGCCCGCCGGGTGGTGATGGCCGGCACTGAAATGCCATTGATCGTGATCGCATTCGTAAAGTCCAGCTCGCTCGCTTCGGGCGCCACCTTCAAGGCGATCCGCTCGGGGCTCAGTACGGTCGGCGTCAGCGTCAGACCGACGCCATACGGCTTATATTCGATCGACACCGTGCCGAGCGCCTGCGGGACCGGCACCGGAATCTCGCCGCCGGCCAGGAAGCTCGCGCTCTGGCCCGACAGGGCAACTAGCGTCGGCTCTGCCAGTACCCGCGCGAGGTTGTTGCTCTCCATCAGGCTCAGGTCCGCTGCCAGCCCCCGCGTCGCGGAGTTGAACACCAGATTGAAAGCCGACGAGATCGGCGCGGTCGAATTGAATACCGGTGACTGGCCATAAGTCGCGGAGGTCAACGCCGAAGGGGCAAACGAGCCGAACGAGAAACCGTTGTTCTGCTTCAGGATGTTCAGCCCAATCTGCTTGAGCACTGTCCGGCTGAACTCCACCACCCGCACGTCGACCTGCACGACCGAGCGCGTCGCGACCGTCGAGGCATCCACTACATTCGCGCCTCCACCAGCCGCCGCAGCCCCGCCACCGCCCTTACCGGCGCCGCCGCCCTTGCCGCCATCAGCGCCGCCATTCAAACCGCTGCCTTGCGCCGCCGCACGGGCGCGCGCCTCGGCTTCCGCTACGGCAACGGCCTGCTGGTGCTGCTCCATTGATGCAGCCGAGCCGGAAATGTAGGCGGTATCCCCCGCCGTCTTCACGGTAGGTGTACCCGGCCCCAGCAGCGCACCCGACGCCGCGCCCGTCACGTTGACCGTGTAAGACATCGGTGTGTCGCGGTTACGCTCCCACAACATCAGGTTGGTGGTGCCCGGCGACTTTCCGATCAGCAGCACACCTCCACGCTTATCGCCGCGGATAATCAGTACGTCGGCGACCGTCGGGTCGCCAACCGCAACCCGCTGCAAACTATGGCCGAGCGCCAGCGACTGCTGCGAGCCCACTGTTATGTCGACCGTCTGCGCGCCATCTGTCGCGTTACTGGCCGGCGAAACGACAAGCGACGCCCCGCAGAGCCACACCGCGATCCCCCATGCATAAATCCGTTTTTTCATATTGTTTTTGGACGCGCCCAGCCGCCCGCTCCCTGGAACCCTATCGGGCGACCGTTTCGGCACGCCCGCCTCGTATGACTTCAATGTTGTCATTCGCCACCACCCGCGTCGTGGGGTGAATCACTCGCGGCGCCGTCGGCTGCGCTCGCGCGACTGTTCCTCCCGCGCTGCCGGACAGCTCATCGAGCGCCACGCCTGCTGCGGCGCGCGTCGAGGCTTGCGCGCCATCTCCGGCTGACGCATTCGCGGCAATCTTCAAGACGCCCTCCGTCGCCGCAAAAGCAGTTGGATCGACTACTTCGGCATCTTTCGGATTGCGCAATGCGAACACAAGGCGTCCCGCGGCTTCAGCCAGCGTCAGCCTGTCGATATCCGCTACCGGTACGGCCAGTACCGCCGTACGCACCATGCCGTTCGCATCGCCTGGGTTGTCGGCGCCTGGGGTGGCGTTACCGAACGCCAGCACGCGCACCTTCGACATCAGCAGGCGCGCCTGGCTGCGGTCGATTTCCGCTCCGCTCGCTCCATTGCTTTCACGTTTTAGCGTGAAGAACACGTCGACGAAATTGCCCGGCCGCAGACGGTTGCCCACTGCGTTGCTTTCGTCGACTCGCACCGCTACCGCGCGCTCACCCGGTTCGATCCGCTCGGCGATTCCCGACGACAGCTGGGCCTCGAGGACCGGTGAATCCGCACTGATGTCCGAGGTCGGTACGCGTCCGGTCAGCATCGACGGATCTACGAACGCCCCGTTCGGATTGATCGGCAGCGACTGCACGCGCAATGCGTCGACGCTGATCGGCTTGCCCGCCGGCAGCTCGCGTGCGGCCACCACGACGGGGAATGTGGCTTGCGCCACCGGCACCGCCGGATGAACCACGGGCCGCCGCGACAGCGTCCAGGCAAAGATACCCAGCAACAGCGCGAGCGCAATCAGGACGCCTGCAAGGATCCGGGTCAGATTCGGCATGATCGATCGCCAGACTGTCCGGATGCGCAATTGCCCGATAGCAGCTCAGGCAGGCTGTACGTAGCGGGAAAGAAGAAAACCGACGCGCGCATTAAAGTATGTTTTCCGGGTTGAGTTGCACCGTTGCACTGCTCACCAGCGAAGCAGGCAACACGAAATTGGTCAACGGCAGGTTCGGCACCAGCGGGCTGCCTGCGTAGTTGTAGGTGAGCGTCACAATGATGCAATCCATCGTTCCGTCATAGCTACAGGGATTCGAACTCGATACGCAGGTGGCGGAACTGATCAACGATGCCACCAGACCTTTTGCCGTGCTGCAGGCAGCGGAGGAGCGCGCGGCCAGGGCGTTGGCAGTGCTGGTTGCCGTTTGATAGTTGAGTGCGGCGCGTGCGCCCTCTTCGGCAGCCAGGGTCAGATTCTGTTGCGCGACGAAGATCACGCTGTAGGTGATGATGCCGTACAGGATCACAAAAAACAGCGGAAACACCATCGCAAATTCGACCGCAGCGGTGCCGCGCTCATGGCGTAAGCGCAAACGGGCGGTACGCAGGGCGGAATGCGGAGCCGGTTGGTAAGCAGTCCGGTTCATCGCCCCCCCGCAACGAAAGCTTGCAGCCCCATCCACGCAATGGCAGGCACGGTCAGGCAGGCCGCATATGGTGTCGCACGCCTGTTACCCAATTCGAAGGTCGGTTCGCCAGGCCGCCCGATCGCAGCGAGCCGGGTACGAGTGGAGATCAGTAGCCAGATCGCATGGCAACCCGCTATCAGGCTCGCGGCGATCCATAGGCCCACCAGAGCATGCATGCCGCACCACGCACCCAGCACCGCGAAAACCTTCACGTCGGCTCCGCCCATCACGCCCAGAGCAAAGAACGGCAATAACGCGCAAACGCCGACGAGGGCGCCAAGCGCGGCCTGGGCGAGCGAAATTCCGAATGGACCGTGCTCCAGCGCGGCGCACGCCAACGCCGCCACCAGTCCGGCAACGACAAGCGCATTGGACACGCGTCGACTGCGGCAATCGCACACTGCGACAACCGCAGCCCAGACGGCGAAAATAGAATCGCTGAGCATATTCATACTGGACTCGACGGACGAGATAAACCACTGCGGGTTGCAAGCGCAACCCGCATCGGTTCTATTGGCAATGCTTTTGCGACGTATGCAGGGCCAGCCGATATACCGGCAAACATCGACCCTGCATGCGATGGCAGAAGCTGCCGCCGTCAACCCTTACGAACTAGATAGCAGAAGCAACGCTAGTGAAAACCGTTACTATCGCGGACTTAAGGGTACCCAGGCTGGTGACAAGGAGGAGTGCGATCAATCCGGCAATCATGGCGTACTCAATTGCCGTAACCCCTTGGTTATCTCTCAGGAATCGTGTGGTGAACTTTTTCATTTTTGCCCTCGGACTTTCAGTATTCATTCGTATTGCGCTGCTCATGATGACCGGCGTTGTTGCATAAATTGGCTGCTGCGCATCGGGGTGACGTTTACGCACAACAGACGGGACGGTACTGCTGTTAACTTCGTGTCGGAGTGCGTAGATTCTCGCCTTTTGGG
>NZ_SCNV01000101.1 GCF_005503145.1 Burkholderia sp. 4M9327F10
GCGGGAATATGATGCGCCGCTAGCGGCTCGCCGTTTTGCGGCGATTCGATGGCGGCCCGCGCCGCCGTTCATTGCTGCGAGGGAGACGCCTTGACACGCATCTTGCCGCCGGATCTTTCAGAAGCGCAGTTCGATCGGGCGCTCGCCGAGTGGGGCGCCGTGGTCGGCGGGCAGCATGTTGTGTCGGCAGAAGCGGAACTGCCGTCGTACCGCGATCCGTTCGCGCCCGGCCAGGCAGCCGCATTCGCCGCGTCCGCTGCGCTTCGGCCGGATTCGGTCGAGCAGGTTCGCGCGATTCTGCGCATTGCCAATCAACACCGCATTCCGCTGTGGACCGTGTCGACCGGACGCAACTTTGCCTATGGCGGCGCTGCGCCACGGCTCTCGGGGTCCGTGGTTCTCGACCTGCAGCGCATGAAGCGCATTATCGAGGTCAACGAAACCCTCGCGTACGCGCTCGTCGAGCCAGGCGTCACCTACTTCGACCTGTATGGCTATCTGCGCAGCCATGGCCACCGGCTATGGGTCGATCCGCCGGCGGCCGGCTGGGGCAGCGTGATCGGCAACACACTGGAACGCGGTTTCGGCTACACCGCCTATGGCGATCACGCCGCCACCCAGTGCGGCATGGAGGTGGTGCTCGCCAACGGCGAAGTCGTGCGCACCGGGATGGGCGCGATCGATATCGGCAACGCATGGCAAGCCTACCAGCCGGGGTACGGTCCGTCGTTCGACGCGATGTTCATGCAGTCCAACTACGGCGTGGTCACGAAGATGGGGGTGTGGCTGATGCCGGCACCGCCGGCCTATCTGCTGGGCGAAATCCAGTTTCAGAATGAACAGGACCTCGAAACGATTGTCGAGATCCTGCGACCGCTGAGGCTTAACGAAACGATCCGCAATCATGCGGTGATTGAAGGCGGACTGCGCCGCGCGGCGGGTATCGCCCCCAGGGCACAATGGTATGCAGGCACGGGGCCAATGCCCGAGCACTCGCTGGCGGCGATGCTCGAGCAGTTGCAGATCGGCCGCTGGAATCTGCATTTTGCGTTGTACGGTACACCGGAGTTGATCGATGCGCGCTACGCGATCGTGCAGCGGGCGTTCTCGCAGGTGCCGCAGTCGAGGTTCCTGGCGAGCCGCTATAGCGGCGACGCGCAACCGGCCGCCGGCGCCGATCGCAACCTCGCCGGCATTCCCGCGATGAGCGCGTTCCGCATGCTCGACTGGCTAGGCGGCGCGGGCGCTCACGTGGATTTCTCGCCGGTGTGTCCCGCGACCGGGCGCGATGCGATGCGCCAGTACACGATGGTGAAGGCCCGTGCGGCTGAATACGGCTTTGATTACTACGGCGGCTTCACCGCGGGAACGCGCCATCTCCATCATATTTTCGCGGCGATCTTCACTCGTGATGACCCCTCGCAAGCCGATCTGGCAGGCGATCTGCTGCGGGTGCTGATGAGCGACGCGCGAGCAGCCGGTTATGGCGAATATCGCGCACATCTCGCCTATATGGATTTTGCCGCCGCGCAGTACAGTTTCAATGACGGCGCCTTGCTGCGGCTGTCGGAGACGATCAAGGATGCACTCGACCCGGCCGGCATCCTCTCACCGGGCAAACAGGGTGTGTGGCCGGCGGCGTGGCGTCACCGGCGGGGTTATACCTGAGCGGCCCGTTGGCGAAGGGCTGCGCTAAAGCGCTGTGGCAAGAGGTTGCTGCGCGGGGGATGAGGGCATGGCACGCGAGAGTGAATCAGGCAGGATGCGGATAATGAACAGGCGCAGTTTCATGATGACCGGCGCGTGGCTCCCGGCGGCAGGTGGCGCTTGGCCATGGCTCGCGCACGCTGCCTGCGCGAGCCATACGCTGGCTGTGGTGGATACGAGCCTTGGGGCGGGCCGTGCGCTCTCCAGCTCGGCGATGCGCCGCGCGATTCCGGTCTTTGAAACCGGCGACGACGTCGGCACGCTCTGGTACGCGACGCTTGCCCCCCGATTCGCTGACGCGCCGGGTCTGGTGATCGGCGTCACGCGCGCTTCCGATTATTTCGTGCTCAGCGAGCTCGCGTTGCGCGCGGTGGGCATGGTCGAACACCCGTGCGTGTCGCGCAGCGTGCAGGGCACGCCGGTTGTATTTCTGCTCGGACCTGCCACGGCAATGCTCGACGCTCCGGCTTGAACCGCCAGCATCCGTTAGAACTTATACGCTGGGTTTTTCGGATCGAACGTTGCGTCGTCCAGCGTTTTCGGCGTCACGTTCTGGAACACGATCTTCTCGAATATCTTGCCGTCGTTCGCGTAGGACTCGACCGTGCGGAAATACGGATGGCGCAGGTCGAGCCCGAGTGTTTCCTTCTTCGCATAGAACTGCGGCTGGCCGATCGGCGTTTCGTAGGTGAAGGTGACCACCCGTACGCCTTCGATGGTCTCTACCGCGATCTGGAGCGAGCGGGGCACGCCTGCCTCGACGTACCGCTTGCCTTCGGCCAGAAACTGACTGGTGATGTACTCGGTGCCGAGGTCGCGCACCTGATGGTTCGATTGCGCGCGCGCCAGTGCCCCTGTCGTCGAGGTCCATACCGGCACCATGCCGAGCAGGCCACCGAGGTGGCCGTACATCTCATCGGCGCGTCTGGACTCGTCGTAGATGATTTCCTGCCCTGCATGCGCGCCGTCCGGCAGCCACTTTGCGTAGATGCGCAGCGGGTCGTGAGCAATCCGCACCAGCATGTGATCGGGCTTGTCAGGCCACTCGCCCTTCAGACGCTCCCAGCGCAACATCGTGAACTCATACGACGGATAACCGCTCGGCCCCTCCTTGAGATAGCGCGGCAGCGCGAGCGGATCGAGCGACTGGAACAGCGCGACCAGTTGCGTGTCGTCGAGTCTCTCCAGCGCGCCGCTTTGCTGGGCCTGGCGCAGCCAATGGACCTGCTGGTCGAGCGTCAGTTTGCCGACTTGCGCGAGCGGCGTGGATGGCGCCTGCACGGCGCTGGCGGCGCCGTTATCCACGTCATTCCCGGCGTTGGCGCTGGTGCTGCCGTTAGCGGCGGCAGTCGCGGCCGGCGTGTCGGTCTGTGCCAGCGCCAGGCTGGGCGCAATGACGACGGCCGAGGTTGCGACCCCGGCGCAGGCGAGGGTGGCGTATGCGAGCCACCGCTGCACGCGCGCCGCGCCGCCCGGATGCCGCTCAGGTTGCGAACGCTGCAAGCGCTGCAAACGTTGCAAGCGTTGCAAGCGTGGCGTGGGTAGCAAGGCGTGCTTCATTCGTCTCCCTCCGGGGCAAGAGTGCGCGGAATCAGGTGCGCATCATGCAATGCACAGCGGCAACATAGCAGCAACACACAGCGCACTTGCTGTCAGGCACTCTTTTGCTTCGCGAGTTCCTCATCGCGCAGTGCCCGCCGCAAGATCTTGCCGACATTGGTCTGCGGCAGTTCGCTGCGGAACTCCACGACCTTGGGCACCTTGTAGCCGGTCAGGTTCTTGCGGCAATGCTCGATCACCTGTTCGGCGCTCAGCGCCGGATTGCGCGAGACGATGAATACCTTGACGCGCTCGCCCTGCGCGGGATCGGGAATGCCGATAGCCGCCACTTCGCGCACGTCGGGGTGCATGGCGATCACGTCTTCGATCTCGTTCGGATAGACGTTGAAGCCCGACACGAGAATCATGTCTTTCTTGCGATCGATCAGGCGCATGAAACCGCGCGAATCCATCACGCCGATGTCGCCGGTTGCGAGCCAGCCGTCTTCGTCGAGCACCTTGGCGGTTTCGTCCGGGCGGTTCCAGTAGCCCTTCATCACTTGCGGCCCCTTGACGCACAACTCGCCCGGCTCGCCGATGTTGGCCCAGCTGCCGTCGTCCTTTCTGAAGCGCACCTGGGTGGAAGGCGCGGGCAGGCCGATCGAGCCTTCGAAATCGCGCATGTTTTTCAGGTCCACGGGATTCATCGAGACGATCGGCGAACACTCGGTGAGCCCATAGCCTTCGATAATCGGTTGGCCCGTTACGGCCTTGAAGCGTTCTGCGACCGATTTTTGCGTCGCCATGCCGCCCGCCATGGCGAGCTTCAGGCTGGAGAAGTCGCGCTTCCGGAACTCCTCGTTTTCGAGGAACGCGTTGTAGAGCGTGTTGACCGCGGTGATGCCGGTGAATTTCTCGTGACGGATAATCATCATCACGCGCTTGGTGTCGCGCGGATTGGCGATCAGGATGTTGCGCCCGCCGAGTCCCATGAAGATCATCGCATTCACGGTCAGCGAATAGATGTGATAAAGCGGCAGCGGCGTGAGCACGGTTTCGATGTCGCCGCTCAATTGCCCCTGCGACCAGACCTTTGCCTGCAACAGGTTGGCGATGATGTTCTGGTGCGTGAGCATGGCCCCCTTGGCGACGCCCGTGGTGCCGCCTGTGTACTGCAGGAACGCGATGTCGCCGTGCGTGAGGCGAACCGGTGTGAGCGGCCGCGTATAGCCGATGGCAAGCGCATCGAGCAGGCGCACCGCTTGCGGCAGGTGGTATTTCGGCACCATCTTTTTCACGTGCCGCAGCATGAAGTTCAGCAGCCGCCCCTTCAGGTTCAGGCCATCGGCGAGCAGGTCGCCAAGACCCGTGACGACCACGTTCTGCACGCGTGTGCCCGGCAATGCATCCTCGACGGTCTTTGCGAAGTTCTCGAACACGATGATGGTCTGCGCGCCGCTGTCCTTCAACTGGTGTGCGAGTTCGCGCACCGTGTACAGCGGGTTCACGTTGACCACGACGGCGCCGGCCTTCAAAACCCCGAACAGCGCGATCGGGTACTGGAAAGTGTTGGGCAGCATGATGGCGACCCTCTCACCCGGTTTTACGCCAATGCCCTGCAGCCACGCCGCGAAAGCGGTGGCCTTGCGCGCCAGTTCGCCATAAGTGAGGCTGGCGCCGACGCTGACATAGGCCACGCGCTCGCGGAACTGGGTGGTGCATTCGTCGAAGAACTGCACGATCGACTCGTACTGGCGCACGTCGATCTCGCGCGGCACGTCTGCCGGGTAGGACGCGTACCAGATACCGTCGGTGTTCGGCGCGCTCGCAGCCGCGTGCGGTTCGACGGATGGAAGGGGCGGCGACTGGGTAGGCTGGTTCATGGCGTGTCTCCTGAGGCTCGATGCTTCGTTGGTATCTGTTTATGTGACGATGTTCCTGCCGGTGTGCGGCAGCAAAACAATCGGACGGACGGCTAGCGCTCCAGAATCGCTACGACCCCCTGACCGCCCGCGGCGCAGATCGAAATCAGGCCGCGTGACGTGCCGGCCGGTTTGTCGAGTTGCGCGAGCATTTTCGCGAGACCCGCGACAATCCGCCCGCCGGTTGCAGCGAACGGATGGCCGGTCGCGAGCGAACCGCCGTTGACGTTCAGTTTCGCACGATCGATGCCGCCGAGCGTGCCGGACAAGCCCAGTTGCGTGCGGCAGTACTCGTCATCCTGCCATGCGGTAAGCGTACACAGCACCTGCGCGGCAAACGCTTCGTGAATTTCGTAGAGGTCGAAGTCCTGCAGGCTCAATCCGGCACGCGCCAGCATGCGCGGCACGGCGTAGGCGGGCGCCATCAGCAGGCCTTCCTTCTTGTCGAAATAGTCGACCGCAGCGCTCCCCGACCAGCTCAGGTACGCGAGCACCGGCAGGCCGCGTGCCGCCGCCCATGCCTCGCTCGCGAGCAGCACGGCCGATGCGCCGTCGGTGAGCGGCGTCGAGTTGCCGGCAGTCAGCGTGCCGGCGTCGCGGTCGAACACAGGCTTCAGGCCGGCAAGCTTTTCCAGCGTCAGGTCCGCGCGCAGGTTGTTGTCGCGGGCGAGGCCCTTGTAGGGCGTCATCAGGTCGTTGAGGAAGCCGCGGGTATACGCGTCAGCGAGCTTGCGATGACTGTCGTAGGCCAGCACGTCCTGGGCTTCGCGCGAAATCCCCCAGCGCTTGGCCATCAGTTCGCAGTGTTCGCCCATCGAGAGGCCGGTGCGCGGTTCGCCGTTGCGCGGCAGCAGCGGCTTGAAGAACATGTCGGGGCGCAGCTTGGTCAGCGCGCCGACCCGCTGGCCGGCGGTCTTGCTGCGATTCGCTTCGAGCAGGATCTTGCGCATCCGCTCGTTGACGCCGATCGGCGCGTCCGAGGTGGTGTCGACGCCGCCCGCGATACCGGCCTCGATCTGGCCGAGCGCGATCTTGTTGGCGACCAGAATGGTCGCTTCGAGACCGGTGCCGCAAGCCTGCTGCACGTCGTAAGCGGGGGTCTCCCTGGCGAGCGTGGTCGAGAGCAATGATTCGCGCGTCAGGTTGAAATCGCGCGAATGCTTGATGACCGCACCGGCCGCTACTTCGCCGAGGCGCTCGCCATGCAGGTTGAAGCGGTCGATCAGCCCCTGCAGGGTGAAGGTCAGCATGTCCTGATTCGAGGCGCTCGCGTAGGCCGTATTCGAACGCGCAAACGGAATCCGGTTGCCGCCGATTATGGCGACGCGCCGCACAGCGGGAAGCGGGTGGGACATGCGTGACTCCTTGCAGGGTGAGAGGGGTTGATGGGGCGCTGCGTTGCTCGATACCGGGTCCGCCTGTTCGCTACCGGGTCCGCGCTACTCGCTACCAGGTCCGCGCTATTCGCTCAGGGCGGCGCACGATGGCTCATGACGCGGCCCCTGTTCATAGCGTGGTCCACTGAAAGCGGCCGCGCAGATGCGGCTTGTCGCCGGCCGCGTCGCGCACTTCGAGTTCGCGCGTGGCGCTCGCCGCTATCGCTGCTGCCGCCGTCGCCGGCCTAACGGTCCACAGCGAGGCTTCGCCCGGCAACAGCATCGGTGTCTTGAACTCGGCGCTGACGACCGCTTCGGCAAGCGGCTTGGGCGGTTGCAGCGCCGCTGCGCTGCGCGCGAGCGTCCACATGCCATGCGCGATCGCACGCGGAAAGCCGAAAGCCTTGGCCGATAGCGCCGTCAGGTGAATCGGGTTGTAGTCGCCGGACGCGAGCGCGTAGTCGCGCCCGAGCTGCGAGGGAAGCTGCCAGCGCGCCACGCGCTGCAATGCGTCGCGTCCGATCTCGAGCGCCGCAAGCGCATCGCCCACGGCCGCCGCGCCGCGTTTCAGATAGATGCTGTCGCCATCCCAGACCGCTTCGCCGCGGCGATACAGGCGCGTATGCAGCACGAAGGCCTGTCCCTTGTCGTGACGCAGCAAGGCGCCGAACTCGACTTCGACGCGCAGGACTTCGTTGTACGCGAGCGGCCGTCGGAGGCGCACGTGGTTGGCAAGATGCACGAGGCCGAGCGCGGGCCACGGGAAGGCCGGATCGGTCAGCATCAGCAGGTGCAGCGGGAAGGCAAGCAGATGCGGAAATGTCAGCGGCACGCCGTGCTCGGGGATAAAGCCGCACACGCGGGCATAGCGTTCGATTGCCGCCGGTTCGAGCGGCGCAGCGGGGCGCACGAGGCGCAACGCGGGCAACTGCGAATGGCGGCCGCGCTTGAGCAAACCGGACAAGGCGCGCGCATAGAGCTTGGCCGGCGCGGGCAACTGCTCGAGCACCACCGTTTTCGGGCGCGCCGCGCCGTAGGCATGACCGAGGCCGGAGGGCTCGCGCATGCTTATGCTCCGATCAGGCTTTGACCGCATACCCGCACCACCTGGCCGGTAACGCCGGCAGAACCAGGGTGGGCGAGCCATGCGATGGTCTGGGCGACATCCACCGGCTGGCCGCCCTGGCTCATCGAATTCATCCGGCGGCCGGCTTCGCGGATCGTCAGCGGAATTTTCGCGGTCATCTGGGTTTCGATGAAACCTGGCGCGACGGCATTGATCGTGATGCGCCGTGCCGTCAGAGGCGCGGCCATGCTTTGCACGCGGCCTATTACGCCGGCTTTCGAAGTCGCGTAGTTGGTTTGGCCCAGGTTGCCCGCGATGCCGCTGATCGACGACACGCAGACGATGCGTCCGCCGTCGCGCAGCGTGCCGGCGGCGAGCAGCGCGTCGTCGAGGCGTTCCTGGGCGGACAGATTGATGTCGATCACGCTATGCCAGGCGGCTTCGGTCATTCTGGCGATGGTTTTGTCTTTGGTGATGCCGGCGTTGTGCACGACGATGTCGACACCGAGTTCGTCGAGCGCCGCGGCAATCTGCCCGGGCGTTTCGGCGGCGGCGATATCGAAGGCGAGAGCGGTGCCGCCGAGCGGGCGGAGGGTCGCCTCGAGCGCGTCTTTGGCGGACGGGATATCGATGCCGATCACATGCGCGCCCTCCGCGGCGAGTGCACTGGCGATTGCCGCGCCGATGCCGCGCGCTGCGCCGGTCACGACGGCGCGTTTGCCGGCGAGCGGCTGGGCCCAGTCGAAGGGTGCGGCACTTTCAGAGCTGGCCGCAACACTCTGCGTGGCGGGATCAGCTGCGTCACCCGTGCTGGTATCCGTAGCCGCGGCAATCCGCACCACCTGCCCCGACACATACGCCGAACGCGGCGACAAAAAGAAGCGCAGCGTCGCCTCGGCATTGTGTTCGGCGCCTTGCGCGATGTAGACGAGGTTCGCCGTAATGCCGCGCCGCGCTTCCTTTCCTAGCGAGCGTGTGAGACCTTCGAGCGCGCGTTGCGCGGTCCACTGCCGCGGATTGGCGCAAGCTTCGGGCGGCCGCCCCAGCACGACGATGCGGCCGCATTTGCCGAGCGAGCGCAGCGTGTCGTGGAAGAAGGCGAAGAGCGTATCGAGTTGCGTACTGTCGCCAATCCCGCTTGCATCGAAGATCAGCGCGGCGACCCGGCCATGCGGTCCCGCTTCGGCCGGCTCGAAGCGTCCGGTCATCAGCCCGTGGCGGGTGGCGAGCGGCACCCACAGCCCCGCGCTTTCATGCGCGACGCTGGTGAACCCGGTGCGCGCGATCACGCCGGCCAGCGCTTCGAGCAGATGCGGCTCGCGTCCCGCGCCAATCGCGACGAGTCCCTCGAACTCCGGCTGATCCGCGCGATAGCGCCGCAATACCTCAGGCGACGGCAAGCCGATCGAACGCGCGAGGCGCGCGCCAAACGGCGAGTTCACGAAGTTCAGGTAGCTGTCGTTCATCTTCTGTTGCTCCGCTGGCCAGTCGGGATGGCGTCAGTTTGCACGGCACGATGCTCAGGCTGCAAGCTGCATCGCTTTTTCGAGCGCCTCCTTGCGCTGCTGCAAGTCTTCGAGCATGCCGAAGTCCGGCGCAAAATCGTCCACCTTCACCACCTCGGCGCCGTAGCGCGCATAGTCGTCGAGCACCTGACGCTCGTCCGCATCGATCAGGCCTTGCCGTTGCGCCTGCGCGGTCCACTCGGCGAGATGCGCGAGGCTTTGCGGCATGGGCGCGAGCAGCCCCTGTTTGACCGCGTCACGCAGTTTCTGGTCGATTGCGTTGATGCGCGGATTGAGCGCGAACAGCAGTTCGCCATAGCCGAGCGGGTCGACATCCGGATGCGGCACATACGAGTCGGACACCAGCCTGTCGCGCGCCGCTCCCGGGGTTTGCATCAGTTCGGCGATCTCGGTGCCGAGATTGTCGGAAGGCGCGCGATGCGGCAGGCCGAACGGAAACGCGAGCACCCGCACGAGGCCGGCGGCGAGGCGGTTCGGATAGTTGGCGAGCACGCCGTCGATGGCCTCCTGCGCCTGGTGCAGCGCATCCTCGACACCCCAGCGCACGAGCGGCAGATCGCTCTCCTGACGGCCTTCGTCTTCGAAGCGCTTGAGCGTCGCCGAGATCAGGTAGAGCTGTGACAGCACATCGCCAAGCCGCCCGGAAATACGCTCGCGCCGCTTCAGGTCGCCGCCGAGCACGAACATGGAGACGTCGGCGAGCAGTGCGAACACGGTGGAAATGCGGGTGGCAGCACGGTAGTAAGGAACCAGCGGCGCATAGGCGCGCTGCGGTTTCCTGATGAACGCGCCGGCCGTGATGCCGTAGACAAGACTGCGCAGCACGTTCGACAGCGTGAAGCTGACGTGTCCAAAGAATGCCGCGTCGAAATCTCGCAGCGCCTGGTTGCGGTCGGCCTCACGCGTCGCGGCCATTTCTTTCAGCACGTACGGATGGCAGCGAATCGCGCCCTGGCCGAAGATGATCAGGCAGCGCGTCAGGATGTTCGCTCCTTCCACGGTAATGGCAATCGGCACCTGCTGGTAGGCGCGTGCGAGGAAATTCGCCGGGCCCATGCAGATGCCTTTGCCGGCGACCACATCCATGCCGTCGTTGATGACCTTGCGGGCGCGTTCGGTAATGTGATACTTCGCGATCGCCGAGATTACCGAGGGTTTTTCGCCGAGGTCGACCGCATGCGCGGACAGGCGGCGCGCCGCGTCCATTACATACAGATTGCCGCCCATGCGGCCGAGCGCTTCCTGCACGCCTTCGAACTTGCCGACCGCGGTACGGAACTGGCGCCGCACGGCGGCATAAGCGCCGGTGCCGCGCACCGCGATTTTCGCCATGCCGACGTTCGACGACGGCAGCGAGATCGCCCGGCCGGCGGCGAGGCATTCCATCAGCATGCGCCAGCCGTTGCCGACTTGCGCCTGTCCGCCGATCACCCAGTCGAGCGGAATGAACACGTCCTTGCCCGAGTTCGGGCCATTCTGGAACACGGCATTGAGTGGCCAGTGGCGCCGTCCGATGTTGACGCCTGGGTGGGTGGTCGGAATCAGCGCGCAGGTAATGCCGGGTTCATCGGCCGCGCCGAGCAGATGATCGGGATCCAGCGCGCGAAAGGCGAGGCCAAGCACGGTGGCAATCGGCCCCAGCGTGATATAGCGCTTGTCCCAGGTCACGCGAAAGCCGAGTGTTTCGCGCCCGTCGAACATGCCTTTGCAGACGATGCCGATATCGGGAATCGCCGCCGCATCGGAACCCGCATACGGGCTCGTCAACGCGAAGCAGGGTATCTCGACGCCGCGGGCGAGACGCGGCAGATAGTAGTTTTTCTGTTCTTCTGTGCCGTAATGCATCAGCAATTCAGCGGGGCCGAGCGAGTTGGGCACCATCACCGACACCGCGGCGGCCGAGCAGCGCGTCGCCAGCTTCATGATGACCTGCGAATGCGCATAGGCCGAGAACTGCTTGCCGCCGTACTGCTTCGGAATGATCATGCCGAGGAAGCCACGCTCCTTGATGTAGCGCCACGTCTGCGGCGAGAGGTCCTGCCAGACGGCGGTGGTTTCCCAGTCGTTGGCGAGATCGCACAACTCCTTGCATTCGACGTCGAGGAACGACTGTTCTTCGGCCGTGAGCGTGGCAGGGCCGTGGCCGAGCAGGGTGTCCCAGTGCGGGCGTCCAGAGAAGAGCGCCGCGTCCCACCAGACCGTGCCCGCTTCGATTGCGTCGCGCTCGGTAGGCGACATCTCCGGCAGGATCTTGCGGAACACATCGAGCACCGGCCTTGCGAGCCATGCGCGGCGCAACGGCTTGAACGCGAGCACGAGCGCCGGCACGACGAACACGAGCGTGAGTACGGCAGTGGCAGGCGGCCCCGCGGCGCCGCTCAAGCGTGCGGCCGCGGCCCAGAGGACCAGGAAGGCCAGCCACCATGAGGCGCGGGCCTGAATGTAGACGAGCGCCCCGGCGGCGACGATCAGCATTAACAAGAACCACGACATGACGCTTCCTCCTGTTTTAATAGTGCGTGCGGACGCATCCGCAGGCTGCGGAAGGCTCGCATGATGTGTTTGACAGCACGTGCGGTGCCAGGGACACCGCGGCGCCGGGGCGGCGGCTTCTCATCCGCCCCGGACGCGCCCGGCTCAGACTGCGCCGTGGACAATGTGCCGTAATGGATTGCTCAGGTCGCCGCTGAGGCCACCGCTTGCACCGCTGTTCACGCCGCCGCTTACGCTGCCGCTTACGCCGCTGTTTACACCGGAAGTCAGGCTGCCATTGAGACCGCCATTCAGGCCGCTGAGGCGCTCGGACCCGTGCGACGGCACATCCTCCGTCCCTGTCCCTGCGTCTGCCGGCTTTGCAGACAGGCCGCCGCAGGGGCTGTCTTCGGTCTCCGAAGTACCGTCGGCCGCGTCGCCCAGCACCGCCGCGAACGCGGCTAGCTGGTTCGTATCGGGCAGTGGCGCCTTGAGCGCGGCCACCATCAGCGAAGCGAGCCGGGCGATCAGTTGCAGATCGTTCATCGACTTGCCCTGCGAGAACTCGGTGATCAGGCTGTCGGTGTCCGTGCCGGCCAGCACGCCGGAGAGGGCGCCGATGGCAAAGTGCAGACGCCAGCCGAGTTCGTCGCGCGGCAGATGCGGCAGCGCGCGCTGGAATGCCGCGAAGAAACGCTCGGCCACCGAGGCGTAGTGCCCGTTCAGAAAGTCGCGAATGAACGCCGACGGGTCGGTGTAGGCGCGTCCGAGCAGCCGCAGAAAGGCCTTGCCGCCCACCTTCGGATCGCGCGAGAGCCGCAACGCCGGGATGAACATCGCGCCAAGAACGTGTTCGCACGTGAGGCGCGCTCCGAGCATGGCGTCGAAGCGCTCGAGCAGCTTGACCCGTTCCTGGTTCAGGTGGTCGAGGCGGCGCGAGAGCATCGCGTGGATCAGCGCTTCCTTGCTGCCGAAGTGATAGTTGACCGCTGCAAGATTGACCTCGGCACGCGAGGTGATCTGGCGCAGTGACATGGCCTCATAGCCGCATTCGATGAAAAGCGTTTCTGCGGCGTCGAGGATGCGGGACTTCGTGTCGCCGGTGTGCCGGCCTGTCGTACGAACTGCCATGTTGCGTCTCCCAATGCCGGTCGCCCGGCCGCAAACAAGCGATTCAAATGCGCATTTGAAACGCGCGTTTTTTTCAGGATAAGAAGAATCTGGATCATCGGGCAAGGGCTCTGTGTGGACGGACTCCTCTAAAAAAGCACCGCTGCGGTGCATCAATCGTTTCGGGCGCCGAATAAAAAAGGCCGTTCCGATCGAAATCGGAACGGCCTCGCAGTACTGCCTGGCGTGGCGGCCTTGGGCCGCCTGTAGTGTGTTTCGTTTGCTGCTGGTGTTGCCGGTGCTAGACCGCTGCAACCTCTTTGGCAGATTGTGTCATATCTATGCCCCGGCGTTCACGGCTAAACAAAATCAGTACCGCAATCACAACAGCTACGGTGCCCGCGACCACCGCCATCGCCAGTGCATAGTTGTTGCCGTTGGCGACGGCGAACGACGCCTGCATGGTCGCGTTGACCGCTGCAAGCAGATTGCCGAGCTGGTACACGAGACCCGGGAAAGTCGCACGAATTTCATCCGGCGAGATTTCGTTCAGGTGGACCGGGATCACCCCCCACGCGCCTTGCACCGAAATCTGCATCAGGAACGCGCCGAGCGCGAGCAGGCCCGCGCTGCTCGAGAACGCCCACAGCGGCAGCACCGGCAGCGCAATCAGCGCGGCGATGCAGATGGCGCGCTTGCGGCCGATCTTCTCGGACATCGAGCCGAAGAACAGACCGCCGACAATCGCGCCGATGTTCAGCGTGATGGTGATCAGCGAGACGGTATGCGGATCGAAGTGATGCTGCTCGCGCAGGAAGGTCGGATACAGATCCTGCGTGCCGTGCGAGAAGAAGTTGAACGCGGTCATCAGGACGATGGCATAGATGGAGAGCGTCCAGTTCTGCTTGAGCGTGGCGAGCAGGCCGGGCCGCACCTTTTTCTCCATCGCCTTCCATGCCGGGGACTCCGGCACGTTGGCCCGCACGTACAGCACGAGCAGCGCGGGGATCACGCCGATGAAGAACATGCCGCGCCAGCCGATGTACTGGTACAGCACGCCGAATACCACCGAGGCCAGCAGATAGCCGCTCGGATAGCCGGCCTGCAACAGCCCGGAGACGAAGCCGCGCGCGCGCGTGGGCACGGTTTCCATCGTCAGGGCGGAGCCGACGCCCCATTCGCCGCCCATCGCGATGCCGAACAGCGCGCGCAGCACGAGCAGGGTGGTGAGGTTAGGCGAGAAGCCGGACAGCAGTTCAAGCAGCGAATAACAGGCGATGTTGACCATCAAGGTAGGACGGCGGCCGAATTTGTCGGCGAGGCGTCCAAAGATCAGCGCCCCAACGGGACGCATGGCAAGCGTCAAGGTAATGGCGAATGCCACAGCCGGAATCTTTGTATTGAATTCGGCCGCGATATCTTTCAATACGAACACCATTAGAAAGAAATCGAATGCGTCGAGTGTCCACCCGAGATAGGCGGCGATGGTGACGTTTCTCTGTTCCCGAGTCCAGCTCATGTGTTTTTTCTCCAAGTCTCCGAACAACCCGTGCCTTACGGCGGGTCGCCTCACGACCCGCACGCCCCGTGGAGCGGGCTTGCGGCGAGTGTACGCCGACCGTTAAGCGCCTGCATGCTTGAAATGCGCTTTCTCAGTACATGTCCCTAAGCGCCGGCGGGAATCGGGGGTGACATTCAGTTCAAATGTCGGCTATTTGTAATGCAAAGATCAATTTGTTATTTGATTGTTTGCTTTATGTAATTTTAATGTTGGGGCGAGAGGCGATCGCCTGGCTCGCAGACCGGGCCGCACGGCGTCACGGCAACACGATCTCGACACCGGAGGCCGCGAGGTTCGCGACAATGGCCTTTACTTCGCTTCCTGCGCGGTTCACGCACACCACCTTGCCGATTCGCTCGGCGTTGCCGGCGCTATTGCACACATAAACCTGCTTGAAGTCGGGCAGGATCTCGAGGAAGGTATAGCCGCCGTCCGCAGTGTCCGATTTGCGAATGTAGACATCCGGCATGCCGAAATCGGTCTGCAGGTAGTTTTGCAGCAGGGCCGGGTAGTTCGGCTTGTTCTTGTTGTTCGCCACGAACAGGTTGTTGAGCCCCACCGTGTCGAAGAACTTCTTTCCCGAGTAGGCGGCGAGTTTGCCCGCTTCCGGCGAAGCGATGCTGATGCCCGGAATGGTGCCCAGTTCCTTGCCGATGTCCTCGAAATCGTTATGGTCCGCTCTGAGCATCTGCGCTTCCTTTTTGCCGGAAAACAGAAGCGTGGTGTTGCCGATCGCGAGCAGCACACCGATGGAAAAAATCAGGATGCAGGCCCGTTTTCCGGAGACGCCGGATTTCACCATCAGGTCGAAAAAATGGACCAGCGAAAACGATAAACCGATTAAAAGTGGCAATTGGAAACGATAGGCCACATCCATGATCGGCAGCACCGAAAACAGATAGACGAAATAGATGCCGCACGCCCCATAAACGGGAATGTATTTCTTCGATTCTTTGAGATCGAGTGCCGCCATGGGAACGAGCGCGAGCAGGATCAATGGCAGCAGATAGCTGAGGAAAGTCAGTTGCGCGCCGAGAATATAGTTGTATTGCGATCCGGGCAGACGTCCCAGCAGCAGATCGCTGAGCGCGAATTTAAGGCTCGCCGAGAGCGGAAACGCCGTACCGGTGGCGGACTTGGCCAGAAACAGCGAAAACAGCGCGGAGAGGAGTGCCCCCAATAGCAGGGCAAGGCAGTTCCTGATGCGCTGGCTGTGATTCCCGGCGTTCAGCGCTAAGCCGATCACGAACAGTGAAATGGGAAATAACGGCAGATCGGGCCTGACCAGAAGCGTGAATCCTGAAAATACCCCCAGCCACCATGCGTCCTTAAACGAGTCTTTGCAATAACGCAGCAGATAAATTGAAAGCGCGACAAAAAACAGCGTAATGGAGGTTTCCAGCCCGTTAGCGGAGCTGCGGGTAAAGAACGGGCTCGAAATGATGGGGATCAGCGCGCAGATCGCGACCCAGCGGTTATTCGGATTGAAATTGCGCACCGTCGCCGCATAGACCACCAGCAAGGTCAGGATGGCAAAGATCAATCCCGCGTATGAGTTGACAGAGATGACGTTGAATCTCGTCAGGCGGGCAAGCAGGGTGACCAGCGTGACCCAGGCGATTCCGGTAGTGCCTTGCACCGGAGCGGAGTGCGGGTTCCATTCGAACATAAAGCCGTCGACGCCATTCTGCGCGTAACGGTGCATGATGTAGCTGTCTTCGAAATCCGCCGGAAACGGCATGAATGAACAGGTCATCCAGAGATAGCTCATCAATGCCAGAAACAGTAAGGCATAGCTGTAATGTTTCGGTTTCATTTTGACTTTACGCTCTCTGGTTCGACCTGCCGTTTGGTCTGCCGAATGGCCTCCGGCGCATGGCCGAATGGCCGGAATCCGGGGCTGCGCCCGACCGGTCTTGCGGGCGCATGGGATACGAGCAAATCTAGCAGCACTGCACCATCTACTATGTGCGTTGGGCAACGCCGTAAAAATGGGGCGGCGGGCCGCGTCAGAGGGTGGATATATGCAGTGGACGCATTAGTCGAGTAGAAAAATCAATTTGCCTCATGTTGCTGTGCAGAATAGGATGACGTGATCCCGATATTGGCGTCTCTACCTCGTTATTCATCATGCCACTCAACCCGTCCGCCAAACCCGCCTCGCACGAGAGCGCCGCTCGCCCGGAGCAGGCGCGCAGCCCGCTCGTCGTTTTTATCGCCGTCACGCTTCTGACGGGTATCGGCGCGGGGTTCGGCGGCATGCTGCTGGCGTTGCTGCTTCACTGGATCCAGCACGTTGCGTTTGGCTACAGTGCCGGCCATGTCATCAGCAGCGAGAGCTTTCTCGAAGGCGTAAGCGATGCGGGACCGCAGCGGCGCGTGCTGGTGCTGGTGGTCTGCGGGCTTGTCGCAGGGCTCGGCTGGTGGGCGCTGTACCGGTATGGACGCCCGCTCGTCAGCATCAAGAAAGCGCTCAAGTCGGACGACCCGCGCATGCCGCTGCTCAGCACCATCGTGCATGCATTGCTGCAGATCGTGACCGTCGCGCTGGGCTCGCCGCTCGGCCGCGAGGTCGCGCCGCGCGAGATCGGCTCAGTGTGGGCCGGGTGGCTCTCGCATCGTGCCGGGCTGACGCTCGCGGAGAGCCGGATCATGGTGGCGTGCGGCGCCGGCGCGGGTCTGGCCGCGGTCTACAACGTGCCGCTCGGTGGCGCGGTGTTCGTGCTGGAAGTGCTGCTTGGAACCTTCGGCTGGGCAGCGCTGGTGCCGGCCGTGACGACCTCGGCGATTGCCGCTGTGGTGGCGTGGATTGGCCTCGGCGATGAGCATCAGTACTCGGTCCCGCAACTGCTGTTGAGCACGCCGCTCGTGGTGTGGTCGGCGCTGTGCGGCCCGATTTTCGGGCTGGCGGCGTGGGGTTTCACGCAACTGACCACGCGCGCCCGCGCGCACGCGCCGAAGGACTGGCGGTTGCCGGTTCTGGCGTTGCTGAACTTCGCCATCATCGGCGTGCTGGCAATCGAATTCCCGCAGTTGCTCGGCAACGGCAAGGGGCCGGCGGGGCTCTCGTTCAATAGCGAACTGACGATCGGACTGGCGGCGGTGCTGCTGGTGCTGAAGGTCGCGATCACGGCGGGTAGTCTGCGGGCGGGCGCCGAAGGCGGCCTGCTGACGCCGGGGCTTGCCAACGGCGCGCTGCTCGCGATCGTGCTCGGCGGCGTATGGAACATGATCTGGCCGGGCGCGTCCTCGGGTGCGTTCGCGATTATCGGGGCGGCCGCATTTCTGGCGGCGTCGATGCAGATGCCGATCACCGCGGTGGTGCTGATCCTCGAGTTCACGCGTGTGAATCACGATTTTCTGATTCCCATTCTGCTTGCGGTGGCCGGCTCGGTGTCGACCTTCAAGTTGCTGGCGACCGTGTGGGCCGCGCGGAGCGTCCCGGCCGCGGCTGCGCCCGGGGCCAAGCCCGCGGCGGCGATGGCGCGCACGGGCGGTGGGCAGTAAGGCACGGGTCAGGGCGCATGCGAGGCACATGCAAGGCACATGCGGCCGGGTTGCGGTGAAGGCTGCCTGGCGCGTCAATGGACTAGTGGATTACCTTGCAGCCTTTCGTTTGAGGGCAGTGCGGATCAGCTTTTGAGAAAGTTTGGTCGCTCTCTCGACCAGGCTCACATACTCGAATAATTCGGCCCACCGCCGCCTTCAGGCGTGACCCACACGATATTCTGCGTCGGGTCCTTGATGTCGCAGGTCTTGCAGTGCACGCAGTTCTGCGCGTTGATCACCAGCCGCTCGCTGCCGTCGTCGTTCTTCACGAACTCGTACACTGCTGCCGGGCAATAACGGCTCTCCGGTCCCGCGTAGGTGTGCAGATTGACGTTCACCGGCACGTTCGGATCTTTCAGCGTCAGGTGGGCCGGCTGGTTTTCCTCGTGGTTGGTGTTCGAGATGAACACCGACGAGAGCCGATCGAACGTCAGCTTGCCGTCCGGCTTCGGATACACAATCGGCTTGCATTGCGAGGCCGGCTTGAGCATCTCGTGATCCGAATGCTGGTGATGCAGCGTCCACGGCACATTGCCGCCCAGCACCTTCTGCTCGAGGCCCACCATCAGCGTGCCCAGATACAG
>NZ_SCNV01000102.1 GCF_005503145.1 Burkholderia sp. 4M9327F10
TTCGCTTCGCCGCCGAACTTCGCGGTCAGCACCGTCGTGATCGCTGCCGTCAGCGTGGTCTTGCCGTGGTCAACGTGACCGATCGTGCCGACGTTCACGTGCGGCTTGGTCCGTTCGAATTTACCTTTAGCCATGTTTCTCTTCTTTCAGAAAGTTAATCGTTGAATGACTTGCCGCGCGCTTACTTCGACTTCGCGTTGATGATTGCTTCCGACACGTTGCGCGGTGCTTCCGCGTAATGCTTGAACTCCATCGTGTACGTTGCACGACCCTGGCTCAGCGAGCGCAGCGACGTCGAATAGCCAAACATTTCCGACAACGGCACTTCGGCGCGAACGATCTTGCCGCCACCGATCATGTCTTCCATGCCCTGGACGATACCGCGACGGCCCGACAGGTCGCCCATCACGTTGCCCATGTAGTCTTCCGGCGTTTCGACTTCCACAGCCATCATCGGTTCGAGGATGACCGGGCTTGCCTTGCGCATTGCTTCCTTGAACGCCATCGAACCGGCCATGCGGAACGCGTTTTCGTTCGAGTCAACATCGTGGTACGAACCGAACGTCAGGTGAACCTTCACGTCAACGACCGGGAAGCCTGCCAGCACGCCTGCCTTCAGCGTTTCCTGGATACCCTTGTCGACTGCCGGGATGTATTCACGCGGAATCACACCGCCCTTGATCTCGTCCAGGAACTCGTAGCCCTTGCCTTGCTCGTTCGGCTCGAGCGTGATGACCGCGTGACCGTACTGGCCGCGACCACCCGACTGCTTGACGAACTTGCCGTCGACGTCTTCCGCCTTGCCGCGGATCGTTTCGCGGTAAGCAACCTGCGGCTTGCCGACCGTTGCTTCGACGCCGAATTCACGCTTCATCCGGTCAACCAGAATTTCGAGGTGGAGCTCGCCCATGCCCGAAATAATAGTTTGGCCCGATTCTTCGTCCGTTTGCACGCGGAACGACGGATCTTCCTGAGCCAGACGGTTCAGTGCGAGACCCATCTTTTCCTGGTCGGGCTTCGTCTTCGGCTCAACAGCCTGCGAAATCACCGGCTCCGGGAAAATCATGCGTTCGAGCACGATGGGGCTTTGCGGATCGCACAGCGTGTCGCCAGTCGTCGCGTCTTTCAGGCCAACTGCGGCAGCGATGTCGCCTGCGCGCACTTCCTTGATTTCTTCGCGCTGGTTTGCGTGCATCTGCAGAATACGACCCAGACGTTCCTTCTTGTCCTTCGTCGCGTTCAGCACCGTGTCGCCCGAATTCACAACACCCGAGTACACGCGGAAGAAGATCAGCTGGCCGACGAACGGGTCGGTCATGATCTTGAATGCCAGTGCCGAGAACTTTTCGTCGTCGGCAGCGCGGCGCTCACCCTGCTCACCGTTTTCCAGCTCGCCGGTAACCGGCGGGATGTCGATCGGCGACGGCAGGAAGTCGAGCACGGCGTCCAGCATCCGTTGCACGCCCTTGTTCTTGAACGCGGTACCGCAGAGCATCGGCTGGATTTCGCAAGCGATCGTCCGGTCGCGCAGACCCTTGACGATTTCTTCTTCCGTCAACTCGCCCTCTTCGAGGTACTTGTTCATCAGGTCTTCGCTCGACTCAGCCGCAGCTTCGACCATCTTTTCGCGCCATTCGTTGCACGAGTCAACGAGTTCTGCCGGGATGTCTTCGTACGAGAACTTGGTGCCTTGCGACGCGTCGTCCCAAATGATCGCCTTCATCTTCAGCAGATCGACCACGCCCGTGAACGTTTCTTCAGCGCCGATAGGCACCACGACCGGAACCGGGTTCGCCTTCAGACGCAGCTTGAGCTGGTCGTAGACCTTGAAGAAGTTCGCGCCGGTACGGTCCATCTTGTTGATGAACGCGAGACGGGGAACCTTGTACTTGTTAGCCTGACGCCACACGGTTTCCGACTGCGGCTGCACGCCGCCCACTGCGCAGTACACCATGCATGCGCCGTCGAGCACGCGCATCGAGCGCTCAACTTCAATCGTGAAGTCGACGTGGCCCGGGGTGTCGATGATGTTGATGCGGTGCTCAGCGCGGTCGCCAGCCATGCCTTTCCAGAAGGCCGTGGTAGCAGCGGACGTGATGGTAATACCGCGTTCCTGTTCCTGCTCCATCCAGTCCATGGTGGCAGCGCCGTCGTGAACTTCACCAATCTTATGGTTCACGCCGGTATAGAACAGAATGCGCTCGGTCGTCGTCGTTTTGCCGGCGTCGATGTGAGCGCTAATACCGATGTTACGGTAGCGCTCGATAGGTGTCTTGCGAGCCACTTTGATCCTCTATGGGGATGACGCGATGCGAGAAATACCCATCGCGCTGTAACACAAACGGGCGAGGCGCTTTATAAGCGCACCCGCCCGGAATTTCTTTCCGATTTCTTCGGCTAACCCGGGGTCGGGCAGCTTAGAAACGGAAGTGCGAGAACGCCTTGTTGGCTTCTGCCATCCGGTGAACTTCGTCGCGCTTCTTCATCGCGCCGCCACGGCCTTCGGCCGCTTCGGAGAGTTCACCTGCCAGGCGCAGGGCCATCGACTTCTCGCTGCGCTTCTTCGCAGCTTCGCGCAACCAACGCATCGCCAATGCCATACGACGCGACGGACGCACTTCGACCGGAACCTGATAGTTCGCACCACCAACGCGACGGCTCTTCACTTCGACCACCGGCTTCACGTTGTTGAGCGCTACCGTGAACACTTCCAGCGGGTCCTTGCCACCCTTGGTCTGGATCTGTTCAAAAGCGCCGTACACGATACGCTCGGCAACCGACTTCTTGCCGGAGAGCATCAGCACGTTCATGAACTTGGCTACATCTACGTTACCGAACTTCGGATCCGGCAACACTTCCCGCTTGGGGACTTCGCGACGACGCGGCATGTTTCTTCCTTTGACTTTTCAGTTGGAGCTAGGTTTAGCCCCGCGGCCACCAACTAACCCGATTCATCCCTAACGACTTACCAGCCTGGTCGGGTGACCACTTACTCGACAGCACCGGCGATTCCGGCACCACCGCTAATACCGCCTTTGCAGGCGACCTGAAACTACTTGACCGGCTAATTACTTGCCGGCCTTGGCACGCTTCGCACCGTACTTCGAGCGAGCTTGCTTACGATCCTTGACGCCCTGGGTATCCAGCGAGCCGCGAACCATGTGGTAACGCACACCCGGCAAGTCCTTCACACGACCGCCGCGAATCAGCACGACCGAGTGTTCCTGCAGGTTGTGGCCTTCACCACCGATGTACGAAATGACTTCGAAGCCGTTCGTCAGGCGCACCTTGGCGACCTTACGAAGTGCCGAGTTCGGCTTCTTCGGCGTCGTGGTGTACACACGGGTGCACACGCCGCGACGCTGGGGGCAGTCCTGCAAAGCCGGGCTCTTGCTCTTCGATGTTTCCGAAGCGCGGCCTTTGCGAACCAGTTGATTGATGGTTGGCATTGTTTATTCCTGAAATTGAACAAAATCGACGCAAATCTTTCTGGGCAAAGCAGAAACGATTGCGCATCGAACTTCCGGAGCGGGACGTCGATGTACGAACTCAGCCTACACTTAGTAGCCATTCTGCTCGCGCAGCGGCATTCCAAGAACCGGAACCTAGCATAATATTCCGAAAACACTAAGGGAGTCAACAGGTTGCGAGGTTTCGCACCCCTGATCGACTCCGGGGCGGCTAGTCGGCGCTCACCACTTCGAGCAATTCCCAACCGAAGCGGTCCAGTTTTCGTGCACCCATGCCCGGGATTCCGCGCAAGTCCTCGATCGAACCGGGGCCGTTGCGGGCTATTTCCGCCAGTGTCGCGTCGTGGAAGATGACGTAGGCCGGCACGCCGTCGGTCTTCGCGGTTTCGGTGCGCCAGGCGCGCAGCCGGTCCCAGCGGGCCCGCTCGCGCGGCCCCATGCCGACCGTCGGATCCGCGCGCTCACTGGTGCGGCTGGACGACTGGCGAGTGCGAGTGGGCTTGACGTAGCGACGCATGGTGACGTTCTGCTCGCCTTTGAGCACGGCCTTGCTTGCCTCGGTGAGCACCAGCGAGCCAAAGCCCTCATGGTCGACCGTCAGATAGCCGAACGCGACAAGCTGACGGAAGATGGCACGCCATTCCGGCTCGCCTAGTGCGGCCCCAATTCCGAAGGTGGTCAGCTTTTCATGGCCGCGCTGCAGAATCTTCTCGCTGCGATTGCCGCGCAAGATGTCGATCAGGTGGCCGGCGCCGAAGTGAAAACCGCTCGCCCGCTGCGCACGGAACACGCACGACAGCGCCATTTGCGCCTCGCGCGTCGCATCCCACGTGTCAGGCGGTTCGAGACAGGTATCACAGTTGCCGCAGGGCTGGCTGGATTCGCCGAAATAGTTGAGCAGCCGCACGCGCCGGCAGGTCGCCGCTTCGCACAGGCCGAGCAGCGCATCGAGCTTGCCGGTCTGTACGCGCTTGTGTGCGTCGTCGGCGTCCGACTCGTCGATCATCTTGCGCTGTTGCACCACGTCGCCCAGGCCATAGGCCATCCAGGCATTGGCCGGCATGCCGTCGCGCCCCGCACGGCCGGTTTCCTGATAGTAGCCTTCTACGCTCTTCGGCAGATCCAGGTGGGCGACAAAGCGCACGTCCGGCTTATCGATGCCCATGCCGAACGCGATCGTCGCGCACATCACGATGCCTTCCTCGCGCTGGAACATCTCCTGGTGCTTCTGGCGAATCTCGAACTCCATGCCCGCGTGATAAGGCAGTGCGCGCATGCCCTTCTCTTTCAGCCACTCGGCGGTTTCTTCCACCTTGCGGCGCGACAGGCAATAGACCACGCCGGCGTCGGTCGTACCGTCCGGCTTTGAATGTTCGGCACGAATGAAATCGAGCAACTGGGTGCGCGCGTTGTCCTTCTCGACAATCCGATAGCGAATATTTGGGCGGTCGAAACTCGAGACGAAGACCCGCGCATCGTCCAACGCCAGCCGGTGGATGATCTCGTCACGCGTGATCGCATCAGCGGTCGCCGTCAGCGCAATGCGCGGCACGTTCGGGAAACGCTCGTGCAGCACCGAGAGCTGAATGTACTCAGGACGGAAATCGTGCCCCCATTGCGACACGCAATGCGCTTCATCGATCGCAAAAAGGCCGATACGAGTGCGCTCGAGCAACTCCTGAAAGCGCGACGTCATCAACCGTTCCGGTGCGACATACAACAGATCGATCTCGCCCTCGCGCAACGCTCGCTCGGTTGCTGCGGCCTCAGGGCCAGACAAGGTCGAATTCAGATACGCCGCCCTCACGCCGACTTCCTTGAGCGCGGCGACCTGATCCTGCATCAGCGCGATCAGCGGCGACACGACGATGCCGGCGCCCAACCCAGCCTCGCGCCGCACCAGGGAAGGAATCTGGTAACACAGAGATTTGCCGCCGCCCGTGGGCATCAACACGAGGCAATCGCCGCCGCCGGCGACGTGCTCGACAATTTCGCCCTGCTGCCCTCTGAACGCGGGATAGCCGAAGACTTCGTTGAGGATTTCGAGCGGACGGGACATGAATTTGAGAGAAGACAGCGTAATGCCGGTGACACGAATTTTACCAACGCATTCGTGCTGCGCCCGCGCTTTCCGGCAACGTTAGCCAATCGGCCAGCAAAACCGCGTCAAAGCGCATCAGGAACGACGCATAAAAAAAGCCGCCCAGTCGAAACTGAGCGGCTTAGCTAGCTGGTGAGCCCCAGGCGGCTTGCGCCGCCGGGACTTGCGCACCTGAGCTTACTCGCCAGAGTGCTGCTGCTCGGCGGCCGGGGTTTCCGGCGTACCGAATTCGAACGACTCTTCCGCTGCGATCTGATCGAAACGCTCGCGGTCGGACAGTTCCTTGCTCTTGCGTGCCTTGTGGAATGCGAGACCCGTACCGGCCGGAATCAGACGGCCGACGATCACGTTTTCCTTCAGACCGCGCAGATCGTCGCGCTTGCCCATGATCGCCGCTTCGGTCAGCACGCGGGTCGTTTCCTGGAACGACGCTGCGGAGATGAACGAATCGGTCGACAGCGACGCCTTCGTGATACCGAGCAAGACGTTTTCGTACGTTGCCGGACGCTTGTCTTCCGCGATCATACGGTCGTTCTCGTCGAGCATATCCGACCGCTCGACCTGTTCGCCCGGGATGAAACGCGTATCGCCATTGTCCGTAATCTGCACGCGGCGCAGCATCTGACGAACAATCACTTCAATGTGCTTGTCGTTGATCTTCACGCCTTGCAGACGGTACACGTCCTGCACTTCGTCCACGATGTAGCGCGACAGCGCTTCGACGCCCTGCAGACGCAGGATGTCGTGCGGATCCGCCGGCCCGTCGACAATCATTTCGCCCTTGTTGACGACCTGACCATCGTGCACCAGAACCTGCTTTTCCTTCGCGATCAGGAACTCGTGCTGGTTGCCCTCGAGGTCCGTGATAACGAGACGCTGCTTGCCCTTCGTGTCCTTACCGAACGACGTCGTACCCGTGACTTCCGCCAGGATACCTGCATCCTTCGGCGAACGTGCTTCGAACAGTTCCGCCACACGCGGCAGACCGCCGGTAATGTCACGCGTTTTCTGCGATTCGGTCGGGATACGTGCGAGCACTTCACCCACCTGCACTTGCTGACCGTCCTTCACGGTGATCAGAGCGCCGACCTGGAAGCCGATCTGCACCGAGTGCTCGGTGTTCGGGATCTTGACTTCTTCGCCGTTCGCGTCGAGCAGCTTGACCTGCGGACGCACCGTCTTCGACGCTTGCGAACCGCGGCGCTTCACGTCGATCACGACCAGCGTCGAGAGACCCGTCACATCGTCGATCTGCTTGGCAACCGTCACGCCTTCTTCGACGTTTTCGAACTTCACCGTACCACCGTACTCGGTGATGATCGGACGCGTCATCGGATCCCACGTCGCCAGTTGCGTGCCGGCCTTGATCTGCGCGCCGTCCAGTTGCAACAGCGTCGCGCCGTACGGCACCTTATGGCGTTCACGTTCACGGCCGTGGTCGTCGGTGATCATCGCTTCGCCCGAACGCGAGATGACGATCTGCTCGCCCTTCGCATTCGTCACGTAACGCATCGTCGACGTGAAACGGACCGTGCCGTTCGACTTGGCTTCGACCGACGAGGCCACTGCTGCACGCGATGCCGCACCACCGATGTGGAACGTACGCATGGTCAGCTGCGTGCCCGGTTCACCAATCGACTGAGCAGCGATCACACCCACTGCCTCGCCGACGTTGACCGACGAGCCGCGGCCCAGGTCGCGGCCGTAGCAGGCTGCGCACAGACCGTAACGCGTTTCGCAAGTCAGCGGCGTACGCACGCGCACTTCGTCGATGCCGAGGCGTTCGATTTCCTCGACCGAGTCTTCGTCGAGCAACGTGCCGGCTTCGTACAGCGTTTCCTGCGATTCCGGATTGACAACGTCAGCCACCGCCACGCGACCGAGGATACGGTCACGCAGTGCTTCAACGACTTCACCGCCTTCGACCAACGCCTTCATGGCGACGCCGTTCGACGTACCGCAATCGTCTTCGACCACCACCAGATCCTGCGTCACGTCGACCAGACGACGCGTCAGGTAACCCGAGTTTGCCGTCTTCAGTGCCGTATCAGCCAGACCCTTACGTGCACCGTGGGTCGAGATGAAGTACTGCAACACGTTCAGGCCTTCACGGAAGTTCGCCGTAATCGGCGTCTCGATGATCGAGCCGTCCGGCTTCGCCATCAGGCCACGCATACCGGCCAGCTGACGAATCTGAACTGCGGAACCGCGTGCGCCCGAGTCGGCCATCATGTAGATGGAGTTGAACGACTCCTGACGCGTCTCATTGCCGTCGCGATCGACCACCGGCTCCGTCGAGAGCTGCTCCATCATCGCCTTGCCGACCGCTTCCGACGTTGCCGACCAGATGTCGACCACGTTGTTGTAGCGCTCTTGCGAGGTGACGAGACCCGACATGTACTGACGGTCGTATTCCTTCACCTTCTTCGCGGCGTCGCCGACGATGGTTTCCTTTTGCGGCGGCACGAGCATGTCGTCCACGCAAATCGAAATACCGGCGCGCGTTGCCAGACGGAAACCCGACTGCATCAACTGGTCGGCAAAAATCACCGTTTCACGCAGACCACACTTGCGGAATGCGGTGTTGATCAGACGCGAGATTTCCTTCTTTTTCAGCGGCTTGTTCAGCACCGAGAACGGCAGGCCCGGCGGAAGGATTTCCGACAGGATTGCGCGGCCAACGGTCGTCGCATACAGCGTGATCTTCGGCACGAACGCCGGCGCACCTTCCGACTTGTCTTCGTTGTGGACCATTTCGGTGATCCGCACATTGACGCGCGAGGCGAGCTCGACTTCCTTGTTCTCGTAAGCGCGCAGCACTTCCGACACGCCCGTGAACGACAGGCCTTCGCCCTTCGCATTCACAGCTTCACGGGTCGCGTAGTACAGGCCGAGCACGATATCCTGCGACGGCACGATCGACGGATCGCCGTTGGCCGGGAACAGGACGTTGTTCGACGCCAGCATCAGCGTACGCGCTTCCATCTGCGCTTCGAGCGACAGCGGCACGTGCACAGCCATCTGGTCACCGTCGAAGTCGGCGTTGAACGCCGCGCAAACGAGCGGGTGCAGCTGGATTGCCTTGCCTTCGATCAGCACCGGCTCGAAAGCCTGAATGCCAAGACGGTGCAGCGTCGGCGCACGGTTCAGCATGACCGGATGTTCGCGGATCACCTCTTCGAGGATGTCCCACACCACCGGCGTCTGGTTCTCGACTTCCTTCTTCGCAGCCTTGATGGTGGTAGCGACACCCATCACTTCGAGCTTGTTGAAGATGAACGGCTTGAACAGTTCGAGCGCCATCAGCTTCGGCAGACCGCACTGGTGCAGCTTGAGCGTCGGGCCGACCACGATCACCGAACGGCCCGAGTAGTCCACGCGCTTACCCAACAGGTTCTGACGGAAACGACCGCCCTTACCCTTGATCATGTCAGCGAGCGACTTCAGCGGACGCTTGTTCGCACCGGTCATCGCCTTACCGCGGCGACCATTGTCGAGCAGCGAATCGACGGCTTCCTGCAGCATCCGCTTTTCGTTGCGGACGATGATTTCAGGCGCCTTCAGTTCGAGCAGACGCTTCAACCGGTTGTTACGGTTGATCACGCGGCGGTACAGGTCGTTCAGGTCCGACGTCGCGAAACGGCCGCCGTCCAGCGGCACCAGCGGACGCAGTTCCGGCGGCAGCACCGGCAGCACTTCGAGCACCATCCAGTCAGGCTTGATGCCCGAACGCTGGAAAGCCTCGAGCACCTTCAGGCGCTTCGCGTACTTCTTGATCTTCGCCTCCGAACCCGTGTTCTTGAGTTCGGTACGCAGCAGTTCAACCTGTTCGTCGATGTTGATCGCGCGCAGCAGTTCGCGCACGCCTTCCGCGCCCATCTCGGCACGGAACTCGTCACCGTACTCTTCGACCTTGTTGTAGTAATCCTCTTCGGTCATGATCTGCCGCGCTTTCAGCGGCGTCATGCCCGGATCGATCACCACGTATGCTTCGAAGTACAGCACGCGCTCGATGTCGCGCAGCGTCATGTCGAGCACCATGCCCAGACGCGACGGCAGCGACTTCAGGAACCAGATGTGCGCAACCGGCGAGGCCAGTTCGATGTGGCCCATCCGTTCGCGACGCACCTTTGCCAGCGTGACTTCAACGCCGCACTTCTCGCAGATCACGCCACGGTGCTTCAGGCGCTTGTACTTGCCGCACAGGCATTCGTAGTCCTTGATCGGCCCGAAAATCTTCGCGCAGAACAGGCCATCACGTTCCGGCTTGAACGTCCGGTAGTTGATGGTTTCCGGCTTCTTCACTTCACCGAACGACCACGAACGGATCTTGTCCGGCGAGGCCAGACCGATCTTGATCGCGTCAAAAACTTCTTCTTGTTGGACTTGCTTGAATAGATCGAGCAGAGCTTTCATTGCCTTCTCTCCGTAGTCCGATTAGTTGCGGTCGAGGTCGATGTCGATACCGAGCGAGCGGATTTCCTTCACCAACACGTTGAAGGATTCCGGCATGCCTGCATCGATCACGTGATCGCCCTTCACCAGGTTCTCATAGACCTTGGTCCGGCCAGTCACGTCGTCCGACTTCACCGTCAGCATTTCCTGCAGCACGTACGATGCACCGTACGCTTCGAGCGCCCACACTTCCATTTCACCGAAACGCTGGCCACCGAACTGCGCCTTACCGCCCAACGGCTGCTGCGTGACGAGCGAGTACGGGCCCGTGGAACGCGCGTGCATCTTGTCGTCGACCAAGTGGTGCAGTTTCAGGTAGTGCATGTAGCCGACCGTGACCGTACGCTCGAACATCTCGCCAGTGCGACCGTCGTACAGGCGAACCTGGTTCTTCGACGGCGTCATGCCGAGGTTCTTCGCGATGTCGTCCGGGAAAGCCAGATCCAGCGCGCGCGACATTTCTTCTTCCGTCGCACCGTCGAACACCGGCGTGGCAAACGGAACGCCTTCGCGCAGGTTCTTCGCCAGTTCGACGATTTCGTCGTCCGTGAAGCTGTCCAGCTCTTCGGCGCGGCCCGACTCGTTGTAGATCTTGGTCAGGAAGGCACGCAGTTCTTCGATCTTCGCCTGACGCTGCAGCATTTCGCCGATACGCCAGCCAAGACCCTTCGCGGCCCAGCCCAGATGCACTTCGAGAACCTGACCCACGTTCATCCGCGACGGCACGCCGAGCGGATTCAGCACGACGTCAGCCGGACGGCCATCGGCCATGTACGGCATGTCTTCGATCGGAACGATCTTCGACACCACACCCTTGTTACCGTGACGGCCGGCCATCTTGTCGCCAGGCTGCAGGCGGCGCTTCACAGCCAGATACACCTTGACCATCTTCAGCACGCCCGGCGGCAGTTCGTCGCCCTGGGTGAGCTTCTTGCGCTTTTCTTCGAACGCCAGGTCGAACTGGTGACGCTTCTGTTCGATCGAGTCCTTGATGGCTTCGAGCTGCGCCGCTGCTTCTTCGTCCGCGAGGCGGATGTCGAACCAGTGGTAGTGATCCAGATCTTGCAGGTAAGCCTGGTCGATCTTCGTACCCTTGGCGAGCTTCTTCGGGCCACCGTTGGCAACCTTGCCGTCCAGCATACGTGCGAGACGCTGGAAGGCGTCGCCTTCCACGATACGCAACTGGTCGTTCAGGTCGAGGCGATAGCGCTTCAGTTCGTCGTCGATGATCTGCTGGGCGCGCTTGTCGCGCTGGATGCCTTCACGCGTGAACACTTGCACGTCGATGACCGTGCCACTCATGCCCGAGGGCACGCGCAGCGACGTATCCTTCACGTCCGAAGCCTTTTCACCGAAGATCGCGCGCAGCAGCTTTTCTTCCGGCGTCAGCTGGGTTTCGCCCTTCGGCGTCACCTTACCGACCAGCACGTCGCCTGCTTCGACTTCAGCGCCGATGTAGACGATGCCCGACTCGTCGAGACGGCCGAGTTGCACTTCAGCCAGATTCGAGATGTCGCGCGTGATTTCTTCCGGTCCGAGCTTCGTATCGCGAGCAACGACGTTCAGTTCTTCGATGTGGATCGAGGTATAGCGGTCGTCAGCAACCACCTTCTCCGAAATCAAGATCGAGTCTTCGAAGTTGTAGCCGTTCCACGGCATGAACGCGACCAGCATGTTCTGGCCAAGAGCCAGTTCGCCCAGGTCGGTCGATGCGCCGTCAGCCAGCACGTCGCCACGCGACACGATGTCGCCGACCTTCACGATCGGGCGCTGGTTGATGTTCGTGTTCTGGTTCGAACGCGTGTACTTGATCAGGTTGTAGATGTCCACGCCGACGTCGCCGGCAGCGGCTTCATCGTCGTTCACACGGATCACCATACGGCCTGCGTCGACGTAGTCCACCACGCCACCGCGGAACGCCTGAACCGTCGTACCCGAGTCGACCGCAACCGTACGCTCGATACCCGTACCGACCACGGCCTTTTCAGGACGCAGACACGGCACAGCTTGACGCTGCATGTTCGAACCCATCAATGCGCGGTTCGCGTCATCGTGCTCGAGGAACGGAATCAGCGAAGCTGCAACCGAGACGATCTGCGACGGCGCCACGTCCATGTACTGGATGCGGTCCGGCGTGACCATCAGCGTTTCGCCTGCTTCACGCGAAGACACCAGTTCGTCGGTCAACGTACCATCTTCAGCCACTGCCGCGTTCGCCTGAGCGATCACGTAACGGCCTTCTTCGATCGCCGACAGATAATCGATCTGGTCGGTCACCTTGCCGTCCGTCACCTTGCGGTACGGCGTTTCGAGGAAGCCGTATTCGTTCAGGTGCGCGTACAGCGCGAGCGAGTTGATCAGGCCGATGTTCGGACCTTCCGGCGTTTCAATCGGGCACACGCGGCCGTAGTGGGTCGGGTGCACGTCGCGGACTTCAAAGCCGGCGCGCTCACGCGTCAGACCGCCCGGGCCAAGTGCCGACACGCGGCGCTTGTGGGTGATTTCCGACAGCGGGTTGGTCTGGTCCATGAACTGCGACAGCTGCGACGAACCGAAGAACTCGCGAATCGCCGACGAAATCGGCTTCGAGTTGATCAGGTCGTGCGGCATCAGGTTTTCGCTTTCAGCCTGACCCAGACGTTCCTTGACCGCACGTTCCACCCGCACGAGACCGGCGCGGAACTGGTTCTCTGCCAGTTCGCCGACGCAACGCACACGGCGATTGCCCAAGTGGTCGATGTCGTCCACTTCGCCCTTGCCGTTACGCAGCTCGACCAGGATCTTGATCGTGGCGAGGATGTCGTCGTCTTGCAGCGTCATCGGGCCGACGATTTCGTCGCGGCCAACACGGCGGTTGAACTTCATACGACCCACCTTGGACAGGTCGTAGGCGTCTTCGCTGTAGAACAGACGGTTGAACAGCGCCTCGACCGCTTCTTCGGTCGGCGGTTCGCCCGGACGCATCATGCGGTAGATCGCGATGCGAGCGGCCATCTTGTCGGCGGTTTCATCGATGCGCAGCGTCGACGAGATGTACGGACCTTGATCCAGATCGTTCGTGTAGAGCGTCTGGATGTCCTTGATCTTCGCTTCGCGCAGCTTTTCGAGGACGGTTTCGGTGATTTCGTCATTCGCGTTGGCGATGACTTCACCGGTGTCGCCGTCGACGACGTTCTTCGCCAGCACGCGGCCGAGCAGATAATCTTCGGGGACCGAAATGAACTTCGTCTTCGCGTTTTCGAGGTCGCGAATGTGCTTGGCGTTGATCCGCTTGTCCTTCTGGACGATCACGTTACCGTCACGGTCCGTGATGTCGAAGCGCGCGACTTCACCACGCAGACGCTCCGGCACGAATTCCATCTGCGCGCCTTCCGGCATCAGCGTGAAATTGTCGAACACGAAGAAGTTTGCGAGGATCTGTTCCGGCGTGAGGCCGATGGCCTTCAGCAGGATCGTGACCGGCATCTTGCGGCGACGGTCGACGCGGAAGTACAGCACGTCCTTCGGATCGAATTCGAAGTCGAGCCACGAACCACGGTAAGGAATGATACGAGCCGAGAACAGCAGCTTGCCCGAGCTATGCGTCTTGCCCTTGTCGTGTTCGAAGAACACGCCAGGCGAACGGTGCAGCTGCGAAACGATCACACGTTCCGTGCCGTTGATGACGAACGAACCGGTCGGCGTCATGAGCGGAATTTCGCCCATGTAGACTTCCTGTTCCTTCACTTCCTTGACGACCGGCTTGCTCGGCGACTCCTTGTCGAGCAGCACGAGGCGCACCTTGGCGCGCAGTGCCGAGCAGTACGTCAAGCCGCGCTGCTGACATTCCTTGATGTTGAATGCCGGCGGCGACAGCATATAGCTGACGAACTCTAGACGAGCAAAGCCGTTGTGAGAAACAATGGGGAAGACGGACGTAAACGCCGCTTGCAGACCTTCCGGCTTGCGTTGCGTCGAAGACGTATCGGCTTGCAGAAACGTGCTGAATGATTCAAGCTGGGTAGCCAGCAGGAAAGGTACTTGGTGAACGATGGGGCGCTTCGCGAAACTCTTGCGAATACGCTTCTTCTCGGTGAAGGAATATTGCATACGATCTCCGAATCACGGCGGGCATTGTTGTCGAGGCAGGATACCTTGATGAGACAACCCGAGTGTTCACCGACTGAGACCCGATGGCCGTCCGATGGCTTGAACGAGCCTAGAAGCTTGGTGGTTGGCCGCTACCAACCGCTGGCTGACGGCAGCGGATGCCTGTGTTGCCCGCTACCCGACCAAACTTGCCTTCTGCAGTCGCTTCAGAAGACAAAGAAAAACGCCGGTCAATGTTGCCGAAAGGCGATTTTCTTTGGCTTCTAGGGCTACGTTTTTGCCGAAACCAACCTGCAAAAACGTAGCGCCCACAAAGCACAAAAAGGCCGGCGGTGAAAAACCGCCAGCCTTCGCACAGCGCGCTGAAACTTACTTGATTTCAGCCTTCGCGCCGGCTTCTTCCAGCTTCTTCTTGGCTTCTTCAGCAGCAGCCTTCGGTACCGCTTCCTTAACAGGCTTCGGTGCACCGTCAACCAGGTCCTTCGCTTCCTTCAGGCCGAGACCCGTCAGTTCGCGAACAGCCTTAATCACGGAAACCTTGTTCGCGCCAACTTCAACGAGGTTGACCGTGAATTCGGTTTGCTCTTCAGCAGCAGCTGCGCCGCCGCCTGCACCTGCCGGGCCTGCCACTGCAACAGCAGCTGCCGACACGCCAAACTTTTCTTCGAACGCCTTAACCAGCTCGTTCAGTTCCAGAACCGACATCGAGCCTACGGCTTCGAGGATGTCTTCTTTTGCGATTGCCATTTGAAATACTCCTAAATTGAATTCGGATACAGCCAGCGATCAATTACGCTCGGCTGAAGGTCGTTAAGCTGCTTCGCCTTGTTTCTTTTCTGCCAGCGCGGCCAGAGCGCGCGCGAAGCCGGAAACAGGTGCTTGCATAACGAACAACAGCTTGGAGAGCAGCTCTTCGCGGCTCGGGATGTTGGCCAGCGCTTGCACGCCTGCCTTGTCCATCACCTTGCCTTCGTAGGAACCAGCCTTGATGACCAACTTGTCATTGCTCTTGCTGAAGTCATTGACGACCTTAGCAGCAGCAATTGCATCTTCCGAGATGCCGTAGATCAGGGGGCCAGTCATCTGCTCTGCCAACGGAGCAAACGGGGTACCTTCGACAGCGCGACGCGCCAACGTGTTCTTCAACACGCGCAGATACACCTGTTGCTCACGCGCTTTCGCGCGCAGCTTGGTCAGATCGCCAACCGCGATTCCACGATACTCAGCCAGCACGACGGTCTGGGCTTTCGCGACTTGCGCGGCAACCTCAGCGACGACGGCCTGCTTGCTTTCTTTGTTAAGTGGCACGGTTAACCTCCAGATTCGATACACGCAGCGTGCGCCTTGTGTATCGCGTTCAATAACGGCGTCCGACCAGTCAGGAGTATTTCGACCGCCCATTGCCCACATTGCTGCGGACAATCAACGGTTTCATCACTACAAAACCTTTTCGGGTTCGCCATCTGCGTTGGCTTTGCATTAAGGGTCAGCCTACCTGCTGCCTTCCCGCCAACGGTCTTTGACAACCGGCCGCTCGATGCGAACTGCCATCTTGCGACCGCCCAAAGCCCATAAAACCGCCTCGACTCACGTCAAGGTGGCAAATTTTCTTACTGCGCAGCGATCGTTGCCTGATCGACGCGAACACCCACGCCCATCGTGCTCGACAGCGCGACCTTACGCAGGTACACACCCTTGCTCGTTGCCGGCTTCGCCTTTTGCAGCGCGTCGACCAGAGCGTTCAGGTTGCTGCGCAGAGCCGTCGGCTCGAACGAAGCGCGGCCGATGGTGGCGTGGATGATACCGGCCTTGTCGACACGGAATTGCACCTGACCAGCCTTGGCGTTCTTCACAGCCGTGGCGACGTCTGCCGTCACGGTGCCGACCTTCGGGTTCGGCATCAGGCCGCGCGGACCGAGGATCTGACCGAGCGTACCGACAACGCGCATCGTGTCCGGCGAAGCGATCACGATGTCGAAGTTCAGGTTGCCTGCCTTGACTTGTTCAGCCAGGTCTTCCATACCGACGATTTCGGCGCCGGCTGCACGAGCTTGCTCAGCCTTTTCGCCTTGAGCGAACACAGCCACGCGAACCGACTTACCGGTACCTGCCGGCAGAACGACCGAGCCACGAACCACTTGGTCCGACTTCTTCGCGTCGATGCCGAGTTGCACAGCAACGTCGATCGACTCGTCGAACTTCGCGCTGGCGCACTCTTTCACGAGCGACAGTGCTTCGTCGATCGCGTACAGCTTCTGGCGATCAACCTTGTTTGCAAATGCTTGCAGACGCTTCGAAAGCTTAGCCATTTACACGCCCTCCACGGTGATGCCCATCGAGCGGGCGCTACCAGCGATCGTACGGACCGCTGCATCCAGGTCAGCTGCCGTCAGATCGGGCATCTTGGCCTTAGCGATGTCTTCAGCTTGAGCGCGCGTGATCTTGCCGACCTTGTCGGTGTGCGGCTTTGCCGAACCCTTGTCGATCTTCGCTGCCTTCTTGATCAGAACCGTAGCCGGCGGCGTCTTCAGAACAAACGTGAAGCTCTTGTCGGCGAACGCGGTGATCACGACCGGAATCGGCAGACCCGGTTCCATTGCTTGAGTCTGCGCGTTAAACGCCTTGCAGAACTCCATGATGTTCAGGCCGCGCTGGCCCAGTGCCGGACCGACCGGCGGCGACGGGTTGGCTTTACCTGCAGGAATCTGCAGCTTGATAAAGCCGATGATTTTCTTTGCCATGTTGAAAACCTCGTTGGAACGCTGCACGGCTGCGTGCGGACGTTCAGTGAGTAATAGCGCGCGTTCGCCGTAAAAAGCTGGCTACTGGCGCTCCTCAACGGCCATTACGCGGACCGTAAGCGCGAAATACGGAGCGCGCCGTTAGGCGCGCTCCGCAGAATTCTGATTACAACTTCTCGACCTGACCGAATTCCAGCTCGACCGGCGTTGCTCGGCCGAAAATGGTGACAGATACACGGACGCGTGACTTTTCGTAGTTCACTTCCTCGACGCTGCCGTTGAAGTCCGTGAACGGGCCGTCCTTGACGCGAACCATTTCGCCGACTTCGAACAGGGTCTTGGGGCGCGGCTTCTCAACGCCTTCCTGCATCTGCGACATGATCTTCTCGACTTCCCGCGGGGAAATCGGGCTCGGACGATTGCGCGCACCGCCCACGAAACCGGTCACCTTTGCCGTGTTCTTCACGAGGTGCCACGTTTCGTCGGTCATTTCCATCTCGACGAGCACATAGCCCGGGAAGAAACGACGCTCGGTCACCGACTTGTGACCGCCTTTGACCTCTACCACTTCTTCAGTCGGCACCAGGATCTGGCCGAACTGGTCCTGCATGCCTGCACGCTCGATGCGCTCCTGAAGCGCACGTTGCACGCTCTTCTCCATGCCGGAGTAGGCGTGCACCACGTACCAACGTTTTCCACTCGGGGATGCCGGAGTATCGCTCATATCATTTCCAACCCAGAATCGCCGAGAAAATCGCCCATTCGATGGATTTGTCGCAAATCCACAGAAATACCGCCATGATGAACACAAAAGCGAACACCACTAGCGTCGTTTGCGTCGCCTCTTTACGAGTCGGCCAAACAACCTTGCGGACTTCTTTGTACGAGTCCTTGGCGAATGCGATGAAACCCTTACCGGGCGCGGAGAGAAGTCCGACTGCAACACCCGCGATGACGCCAACAGCCAAGGCGGCTCCGCGGACGTACCATTCCTGGCTACCGAGCCAGAAGAACCCCACGAACCCGGCCAAGACCAACAATACACCCGCGGCGAGCATCAGCTTGTCGCCGGAAGTATTTACAGTTTCGACGGAAGGATTCGCCATAACACCTTAACGAGCGCCACATACGGCGCGAGAGTTGGCAGGGGCAGAGGGAATCGAACCCCCAACCTTCGGTTTTGGAGACCGACGCTCTGCCAGTTGAGCTATACCCCTAAACCATTTTGGGGTTGACGACACCGCCAACCCCGAAACTTCTAATCAACGAGTACTGGCTGGCTTACTCGAGGATCTTTGCGACGACACCAGCGCCGACGGTACGGCCACCTTCACGGATAGCGAAGCGCAGACCTTCTTCCATCGCGATCGGGTTGATCAGCTTCACCGTGATCGACACGTTGTCGCCCGGCATCACCATTTCCTT
>NZ_SCNV01000103.1 GCF_005503145.1 Burkholderia sp. 4M9327F10
TTCCTCGGCTGCTCGAGCGCCGGCGTGCTGAAGCCGGAGATGGTCGCGGAAATGGGCACCCAGCCGCTGATTCTCGCGCTGGCCAATCCGGAACCGGAAATCCGCCCGGAAGAAGCAAAGAAGGTGCGCCCGGACGCGATCATCGCCACGGGCCGTTCGGACTATCCGAACCAGGTCAACAACGTGCTGTGCTTCCCGTTTATCTTCCGCGGCGCGCTCGACGTGGGCGCGACAACCATCACGGAAGAGATGAAGCTCGCCTGCGTGCGCGCGATCGCGGAACTGGCGGAAGAAACTGATCAGGGCGATGAAGTGGCGAAGGCCTACGAAGGCCATACGCTCGAATTCGGCCCGGATTACCTGATCCCGAAGCCGTTCGACCCGCGCCTGATCATCAAGATCGCGCCGGCCGTCGCGCAGGCTGCGATGGACTCGGGTGTCGCCACTCGTCCGATCAAGGACATGGACGCGTATCGCGAAGAACTCGGCACCACCGTCTACCGTACCGGCATGGTGATGCGTCCGGTGTTCGCGGCAGCGAAGTCGGCGCCGGCGCGCATCGTGTTTGCCGAAGGTGAGGACGAGCGCGTGCTGCGCGCGGCGCAGTTCGTGCTGCTCGAGAAGATCGCGAGGCCCATCCTGGTCGGCCGTCCGGCGGTGATCGACATGCGTCTGAAGAAGATGGGTTCGAAGCTCAAGTGCGGCGAAGACTTCGAGATCGTCAATCCGGAAGACGATCCGCGCTACCAGAAGTGCTGGCAGGAATATCACGAGATCGGTGCGCGTGAAGGCGTGACGCCGGAAGTCGCGAAGGCCGCGCTGCGCAAGTTCAATACGCTGATCGGCGCGATCCTCGTGCGTGTGGGTGACGCTGACGGCATGATCTGCGGCATGATCGACACGTACCAGAGCCATCTGAAATTCGTCGAGCAGGTGCTGGGCAAGGCGGAAAACGTCCAGAACCTGGCGGCGATGAACCTGCTGATGCTGCCGGGGCGCAACCTGTTCATCTGCGATACGTACATCAACGAAGTGCCGAGCGCCGAGCAACTCGCCGACATGACGGTGCTGGCCGCAAGCGAAATCGAGAAGTTCGGCATTACGCCGAAGGTCGCGCTGCTGTCGAACTCGAACTTCGGCAGCGTGCCCTCGGCATCGTCGCAACGCATGGCCGAAGCACGCAAGCTGATTGCGCAACGCGCGCCGGCGCTCGAGATCGACGGTGAAATGCACGGCGACGCGGCCTTGTCGGAAATGGTCCGCAAGGCTGCGTTCCCGGGCACGACGCTCACGGGCGAAGCCAATCTGCTGATCATGCCGAACGTGGAAGCCGCGAACATCACGTACAACCTGCTGAAGATGATCGGCGGCGAAGGTGTGACGGTGGGGCCGTTCCTGCTCGGCGCGGAGAAGCCGGTGCACATCCTGACGCCGGCTGCGACCGTGCGCCGGATCATCAACATGACGGCCGTCGCTTCGGCGAATGCACGGGTGCGGGCTAACGCGCAGTAACTGAGGTTGTTGCACCTGATGCGGGCGTCGCCATGCGGCGCTCGCATATCTCACGCATCAATTGGTTTTACGCGTGAGCCACGAGTAAAAAAGGCGGCTGTCCTTACGGGCAGCCGCCTTTTCCATTGGCATCTACAACAAGATCATCTGCTGGTCAGAGGATCACGCGGCATGTTGCGCCTGACCGTCCTGCGGCGCACGCCAGCGCGCCAGCAAGCCTTGCCACTTCACGCGCACGCCCTTCAGGTTGTTTTCCTTCACGTGTCCGTAGCCGCGGATGCCGTCGGGCAGATTCGCCAGTTCCACCGCGAGAGCATGTTTCTGCACGCTCAGGCCGCCGATCAGCTCCCGCACCAGCGCTTCGTACTCGCCGATCAACGCGCGCTCGGTGCGACGCTCTTCCGTCTTGCCAAACACGTCAAACGCGGTGCCGCGCAAGAACTTGAGTTTCGCGAGCACGCGCATGGCGCTCAGGATCCACGGCCCGTACTTCTTCTTGATCAGATGGCCGTGCGCATCCTTCTTCGAGAAAGCCGGCGGTGCGAGGTGGAGGTTGACCTTCCAGTCGCCCTCGAAACTCGCTTTCAGCTTTTCCATGAAGGCCGGGTCGGCATACAGACGCGCGACTTCGTACTCGTCCTTGTAGGCCATCAGCTTGTGCAGGTTTTTCGCCACGGCCTCGGTCAACGGCAATTGACCGTCACCGACGTCGAGCGCAGATTCGGCCACTCGCACCTGCGCTACCAGTTCGCGATAGCGTGCCGCGTAGGCCTCGTCTTGCCATGCAGTGAGGTAATCGGCGCGCTTGTCGATCAGCGTGTCGAGCGCCTTCGGCGTATGCAGTGAGACAATCTTGCTGCTGGTCTCCGATGCTGCGGTGCGGCCTTGCGACTGCGCGATGTTGCGCACGGCTGCAAGGTCGTGTGCGGCGCGGCGGCCCCACTCGAAGGCCGCCCGGTTTTTCTCGACCTGCACCGCGTTCAGTTCGATCGCCCGGATCAGCGATTCGTACGTGAGCGGCACCCAGCCCTTTTGCCACGCATAACCGAGCACGAACGGGTTCGTGTAAATTGCGTCGCCGAGTAGCGCGACGGCGAAATGGTTGGCGTCGATTGAGTCGACGCCTGCTTCGCCTGCGCCTGCTCGCACGTCCGCTTCCGCGTCGGCGCCCGGGAATTGCCAGTTCGGGTTCTTGATGAAGGCGGCGGTCGGTGTGCGCGCGCTGTTCAGCACGACGCGCGTGCGGCCGACCTGCATCCGCGAGACGCATTCGTCGCTGGCGGTGACGATCGCGTCGCAGCCGATCACGAGGCTTGCTTCGCCCATGGCGATGCGGGTCGCGTGGATATCGGCCGGCTGGTTCGCGATCTGCACGTGGCTCATCACCGCGCCGCCTTTCTGCGCGAGACCGGTGACGTCCAGCACGGTCACACCCTTGCTCTCGAGGTGCGCGGCCATGCCCAGCAACGCGCCGATCGTCACGACCCCCGTGCCGCCCACGCCCGTGATGAGCACGCCGTATGGCCGCTCGATCGACGGCAGATCCGGCGTGGGCGCCGGCGGCATCGCATCGGCGGTCGCGCCTGACGAGGCCTTGGGCTTCTTCAACTGTCCGCCTTCAACTGAAACGAAGCTCGGGCAGAAGCCGTTCACGCACGAGAAGTCCTTGTTGCAGGTCGACTGGTTGATCTGGCGCTTGGTGCCGTACTCGGTATCGAGCGGCTCGACCGACAGGCAGTTGGACTTGACCGAGCAGTCGCCACAACCTTCGCAGACGGCTTCATTGATCACGACGCGGCGCGCCGGGTCCGGATAGGTGCCGCGTTTGCGGCGGCGGCGCTTTTCGGTCGCGCAGGTCTGGTCGTAGATCAGGATCGAGGTGCCGGCGATCTCGCGCAGTTCGCGCTGCACATCGTCGAGCTGGTCGCGGTGATGAATCGTGATGCCCGGCGCGAGTCCGACATTCGCGTGGTACTTCTCCGGCTCGTCGGTGACGATCACGATCTTCGCGGCGCCTTCGGCAGCGAGCTGATGGGTGATCTGCGGCACGGTCAGCACGCCGTCCACCGGCTGGCCGCCGGTCATGGCGACCGCGTCGTTGTACAGGATCTTGTAGGTGATGTTCGCCTTCGAGGCGATCGCTGCGCGAATCGCCAGCAGCCCCGAGTGGAAGTAGGTGCCGTCGCCGAGGTTGGCGAACACGTGCTTGTCGTTGGTGAACGGCGCCTGGCCGATCCACGCCACGCCTTCGCCGCCCATCTGGCTAAAGGTGCTGGTGCTGCGGTCCATCCACACGGTCATGTAGTGACAGCCGATACCGGCCATCGCTCGCGAGCCTTCGGGCACATTGGTGGACGTGTTGTGCGGGCAGCCGGAGCAGAACCACGGCTTGCGCTCGACTTCGACGCGCGGCCGGGCCAGCGCCTTTTCCTTTGCTTCGATCACCGCGATGCGGGCGGCAATGCGCGCACGCACATCGGCGGGCAGATCGAATTTTTCCAGACGCGTGGCGATCGCCTTGGCGATAATCGCCGGCGACAGCTCATAGTGCGCCGGCAACAGCCAGTTGCCCATCGGCACCGACCATTCGCCGCCGGCGCCGTCTTTTTCGTCGAACTTGCCGAATACGCGCGGACGCTGTGCGTCGGGCCAGTTGTACAGCTCTTCCTTGATGGCGTATTCGAGGATCTGGCGCTTTTCTTCGACCACGAGGATTTCTTCGAGGCCACGCGCGAACGCATGCGCGCCCTGTGCTTCGAGCGGCCACACGCAGCCCACCTTGTACAGGCGAATGCCGATGCGCGAGCAGGTTTCGTCGTCGAGGCCGATGTCGGTGAGCGCCTGGCGGACGTCGAGATACGCCTTGCCGGCCGTCATGATGCCGAAGCGCGCCTGCGGCGAATCGATCTCCACGCGGTCCAGCTTGTTGGCCCGCACATAGGCGAGTGCGGCATACCACTTGTAGTCGAGAAGGCGCGCTTCCTGGACCAGCGGCGGATCCGGCCAGCGGATATTCAGGCCGCCTTCCGGCATGGCGAAGTCTTCCGGCAGGACGATCTTCGTGCGGTGCGGATCGATGTCCACGGAAGCGGATGATTCGACCACGTCAGTCACGCATTTCATCGCGACCCACAGGCCGGAATAGCGGCTCATGGCCCAGCCGTGCAGGCCGAAGTCGAGATATTCCTGCACGTTCGACGGAAACAGCACCGGTAGGCCGCAGGCCTTGAACATATGTTCGGACTGGTGCGCGAGCGTCGAGGACTTGGCGGCGTGGTCGTCGCCAGCGAGCACGAGTACGCCGCCGTGTTGCGCCGAACCGGCCGAATTGCCGTGCTTGAGCACGTCGCCCGAGCGGTCGACGCCAGGGCCCTTGCCGTACCACATCGAGAACACGCCGTCGTATCGGGCGTTCGGATACAGGTTGACCTGTTGCGAACCCCACACGGCGGTGGCGGCGAGGTCTTCGTTGACGCCGGGCTGGAACACGACCTGGTGCGCGGCGAGATGCTGCTTCGCCTTCCACAGCGACTGGTCGAGACCGCCAAGCGGCGAGCCGCGATAGCCGGAAATGAAACCGGCGGTGTTGAGCCCTGCGGCTTTGTCACGTTCCTGCTGCAACATCGGCAGACGCACGAGGGCCTGGATGCCGCTCATGTAAGCGCGGCCGCGTTCGAGCGTGTATTTGTCGTCGAGCGTGACGGAATTGAGCGCGGCTTCGAGCGAGGCTCGCTGACCAGCGTCTAGCGGGGCATTCATTTGTCTGTACTCCTCCAGCCTGTTTGGGATCGCCAAAGCTTGGTGGCCTCGGCATCTTGTGAATGCTCTGACCGGGGTCGCCATATTGACGTGTTTTAAGGGATGGTAGCACTGGGAGAAACCCGCCGCATGGCATTAAAAATGCTGTCATTTCACGCCGTATCGCGGCTTTCGAATGACGTGGTTATGACAGGTAGGCGCCTGATTGAATTATTTTCACGGCATTGTGTAACGAGCTGTAAAAGCTTCAAAGTTGCGGAACCGCTCTTGAAAAGCCTGTCTAACCACCCACCTGTGCGCGTGTCCGCGCAACGCTCCGCGGTTGGTGGAGCTTCACGACAAGCAGGCAGTCAGAAAAGGAGTACGCATGAACACTAGAAATATCCAGACCTTCCTGATGGTTTCGGCCGCATTCTTTGCGATGAGCGCACCGGTGCGCTCCGGCAGCGCGAGTACGCTTGCCAACGCGGTCGCGCTCACGGCGAGAATCACGCCGGCATGCATCGCTGCAGAGTGCGTTGCACCGTCAGGCGAAGCCGACGAGGACGAGCGGCGTTCCTGATGGGCCGCTCAGGCGGTTCGCCAATCTGATTTTTGCCGGCGCCTGAAGCAAGGCGGCGGCTGAAACAACAAAGGGCGGAGATCTTGCGATCCCCGCCCTTTTCTTTTGGTGCCGTGCCGTTATGCCGCGACGGCGTTACGCCTTGTCCTGCACCACGCCGCGGCGAATCTGATCCAGCTCGATCGATTCGAACAGCGCCTTGAAGTTGCCTTCGCCAAAGCCCTGATTACCCTTGCGCTGAATGATCTCGAAGAAGATCGGGCCAATCTGGTTCTCGGTGAAAATCTGCAGCAGCAGATCGTCGGGTGCGCCGTCGATCAGGATCTTGCGCTTGCGCAGTTCCTCCAGCGGCTCGCCGTGATTCGGCACGCGGCGATCGACCAGCTCGTAGTAAGTGTCGATCGTGTCAAGCAGCGAAATGTTCGATGCGCGCAGTCCGTCGACGGTGCGATAGATGTCGTTGCTGCCAAGTGCGATGTGCTGGATGCCTTCGCCGTGGTACGCGTCGAGGTACTCCTGGATCTGCCCGGCGGTTTCCGACCCTTCTTCGTTGATCGGAATGCGGATCTTGCCGCACGGGGAAGTCATGGCCTTCGACTTCACGCCCGTCACCTTGCCCTCGATGTCGAAGTAGCGCACTTCGCGGAAGTTGAACAGACGTTCATAGAACTCCGCCCATTCCTGCATGCGGCCACGGTGGACGTTATGCGTCAGGTGGTCGATGTAGGTGAGGCCGTGGCCGACCGGGTTCGGGTTGGCGCCGGGAATCGGCACGAAGTCGACGTCATAGATGCCGATGTCGCCAATGCTGTTCGGCTCCGCGCCGTTCTTGCCGCGCCAGCGGTCCACGAAATAGATCAGCGAATCGCCGATGCCCTTGATCGCCGGAATGTTCAGCTCCATCGGGCCGGTCTTGTTGTCGAAACCCCACGCGCCTTTTTCGAGTGCCTGCTGGTAGGCCTTGGCGGCGTCCTGGACGCGGAAAGCGATCGCGCAGATCGAAGGGCCGTGCAGGCGTGTGAAGCGTTGCGCGAACGAATCCGGTTCCGCGTTGACGATGAAGTTGATCTCGCCCTGGCGATACAGCGTCACATCCTTGTGACGATGCCGCGCGATGGCGGTGAAGCCCATCTGTTCGAACAGCTTGCCAAGTGCCTTGGGGTCCGGGGCGGTGTACTCGATGAACTCGAAGCCGTCAGTGCCGACGGGGTTGTCCCAGGTTTGAACCTGCATGTCTGTCTCCTTCCAGATGGGCGCGCGCATTGCGCAATCGAATGTCGCCAGTGTAAAGGGCTACCCGCGGAGAAAACTTGCGAACTTAATCGTGTCTGGCTAGGCTGGCGCTATTTCATGGCTCAAATTAAGACTGAGGCGGCAGAAAATGGCCAATATCGAGATGGATGCGATCGACCGGCGGATTCTCACCATCCTGCAGGGGGATGGCAGATTGTCGAATCAGGAGATCGCGGAGCGCGTGAATCTGTCGCCCAGTCCTTGTCTGAGGCGCATTCGCCGGCTGGAGGAGAGCGGCGTGATCCGGGGTTATGTGGCGTTGCTCGACGCGCGGCGGCTCGGCCTCGACCTGCTTGCCTATGTGAATGTGCGGCTGGAAAAGCGCGGCGGACCGGCGCTCGGCCCGCGCGGCGACGGCACGACGCACGCTGACCTGTTTCGCGCCGCGGTGCAGGCCTGGCCGGAGGTGGTGGCCTGCCATGCAATGACGGGGGATATGGATTACCTGTTGCGTGTGCAGGTGGAGGATATGGCGCACTTCTCGCGCTTTGTGCAGGACCAGTTGCTGCACCATCCCTCGGTGATCGACGTGAAGACGAGCTTTTCGCTCGCGACGATCAAGGAGACGACTGCGCTACCTATCTTGTGAGCGTTGTGAGCGAGGGTGCTGCTACGGCGGCCATGGCGTATCGCCCGGGACCGCCGCGGGTGTCGGAGACGGTCAGGCAGCGACGGCGGCCGGCAGGAGCGATTCGAAAATCTTCGAAGCCTGACGTGCCTGGCGCTTCAAGGCGTAGTCGAACACAGCGGCTTGCTCCTGCAGCATTTCGGCAATGATGCTCGACTGGTCCGCGGGCGGCAGCGTCAGATAGGCGTCGGCCTCACCGTACGCATACTCGATCTTCATGCCGGCTTTCCTGGCGATGTGCATCATCGTGGAGTTGCGCGACAGGCAGTGCATATAGAGCGTGGTCACGTGCGTGTTACGGCTGCGAATCGCGGCGCGCTCGAACAGCTTGCTGCCGATACCCTGGCCGCGCACGCTTTCCAGCACCGACACGCCGAACTCGGCGGTGCGCTTGTCGCCTTCCGCCGGAAGATAGGCCAGGTGGCCCACGCCGACCAGTTGCAACTGGTTGTCGAAGACGCCGAATACGGTGTCCCGCGTGAAATCGATAGAACGGACGTAGTTCTCGATCACATGGTTCGGCACGATTTGGCCGAAGCGCAGCAGACGGTCGTCTTCGTCGAGCGCGAGGAAGTGCGTGAGCAGGCGTTCGCGGTCGACGGCGGTCAGTTCCCGCACCAGAGCATGCGCGCGACCGGCAGCCTGCATCAGGCGATCTGATGCGACGATCGGCTCAGCGGCGCGGGTAGTAGGCGTAGTCATGGTTGGGTTCTCCTATTCGTCAGGCGGCATGGTGCACCGCAAAAACGATTTTAACCGAAACCCCATCCCATAACTAGGGAAAACCCGGATGTCAATTCGACAATCCGCTCTATTTTGCTACGAACCCATTTTTATATTATTGATTTATAAAAGATATTTAATTCGCATAGATGATGCGAAGTGCTGTGGCTGCGCGGCAACTATTCGTCTGATATATGTTGCCGTGCAATATGTCCGCACCGTGAAAAGCTATTCGGCGGCCCTCAGTCCGTGGTCGACCATCTCGACCACCTGCTCGGCGAATTCCCGGTAGCCCATCCGGCCGCCGGGCTTCAGCCACGTGAAGGTCCAGTTGATCATGCCGAACACCATCATCGTCAGCGCCGTCTGGTTTTCGCGGGTGGCGCGCTCGGGATAGGCGCGCGTCAACTGGCGGGCGAACGCCGCCACCACGTCGCGCTGGCGGTTCAGGATGATCTCGCGCTGCGTGTCCACAAGGTATTTCACGTCGTTCAGCAGCGCGACGTGCCGGCTGTGCGAGTTTTCGTATTCGGAGAGGAATGCGCGGATCAGCTCGGCAAAGGTTTCGCGTTCGGTCAGTGCGCGCCGCTGGCTCGAGCCTTCCACTTCCGCGATGATCAGCATCAGCCGCTTGGTGTAGCGGTCGAGCAGATCGAACAGGATCGCTTCCTTGCTTTCGTAGTAGTGGTAGAGGCGCGCCTTGGAGGTGCCGCTGGCGGCAGCCAGATCGGCCATTGAAGTGCTCGGATAGCTGGTCTGCGCGAACTTGGCGGCGGCCAGTTCGAGGATCTGGTCGCGCTGGGTTTCGTGATCGGGGGCTCGGGTGCGGGCCATGGTGTCCGGAAGGCTTAGCTGGAGCAGGTGGAAAGGGCTGCGCGCAGTTCCAGTGCGCGCCATCCGGAGGCGTCGCCGCGCAGGCACACGCGTGCGCTCGAGGCGAGTTCGCGCAAGCGCCAGAGCACGATGCTGTCGCTGACCAGGAAGCCGAGTTCGCTGCTCATCAGTTGCGCGCCGATGCGGGAAGCCGGTTGCCAGGCGTCGTCCGCCTGTTCGAGGATCTGCGCGTCCAGATCGGCGAAGGCGCCGCTCGTGAAGGTGTTGTCGCGCCAGCGGCGGGTTTCGCCGTTCGCCTGTTTGACTTCCTGCCATTCGAGTGCGAGCCGGCTGATGCGCAGCACCGAGATGGGCGCGACGTCCGGGAGCCGTGTTTGCAGGACCTCAGGCGCGAACATGCCGACCGAGGTGGCATGGTCCGCGCGGCTGTGGGCAAAGGCGCCTGGATCGGTGAGATCGCGGATCGACAGGCGGACTTCGTTCAGCCGCTGCGGGCTGTTGCGCAGGTGGTAGCAGGCCCGCCGCAGGGTCAACTGATCGGATGCGCTTTCGCCATGCCACAGCACAACCTGGCTGGTGTCGGCGGTAATCTGCTCCAGCGCGGCTGCTTCGTCAGTGAATTCGCGCAGGAAATCGCGGGGCGCGCCGTCGCGCCGGGAGCCGTCCATCACGCGTTGCCAGAACTCGGCGCGCACCCCGGGCGTATCGTCGACGCCGCGCAGCGGGCCGACCGCGAGGTCGTCGCGCAGCGCCTGCACGCGTTCGTCGCGTCCGGCTTGTTGCAGGGCGGCTCGCAGGGAGTCGGCGGCGACATCGCCGTTAGTCAGGTGGATCGTGCTCATCAACGGTTCGCAGGCAAATCAGTCACAAAAAGGGCCGCTCGATAACCGGAACCGGGTCCCGATCGCGAGCGGCCCCTAGTGTAAGCGGATCGCGGTTGAGCTGAAAGCGCTCAGATGCGCATTGCGGAAGAAGGTTGGGCGTATACGGCCTAGCGCTCGTCGTAGCTAACCACCACCCGGTCGCTTACCGGATGGCACTGGCAGGTCAGTACGAAACCATCGCGGATTTCGTGCTCTTCCAGCGTGTAGTTCTTTTCCATCCGCACTTCGCCCTCGAGCACTTTTGCACGGCAGGTGCAGCAGACGCCGCCTTTGCAGGCGTACGGCAGGGCGAGCCCGGCCTTCAGGCCGACGTCGAGTACGCTCACGCCCTGGTAAGGCAGGCGCAGCTTGCGCTTCTTGCCGTCGAGGACGATTTCGAGGTCCGCGGCCGGGGTATTTTCGGTGATCTCGACGGGCGGCACGCCGGCCTGCGGCAACGGTGAACCGAAGCGTTCGACGTGAATCTTCTGCTGCGCGAGGCCCGCTGCCTTCAGCGCCGCTTCGGCGGCGTCCATCATCGGCGCGGGGCCGCAGATGAAGGCTTCGTCGATGGCCTCGGCAGGCACCAGGTTCTCGATGAAGGCCGCGCACTTTTGCTGATCCAGCACGCCGTTGAACAGTTCCACGTCCTGCAGGTCGTCCGAGAGCACGTGGTACAGCACAAAGCGGTTCATGAAGCGGTTCTTCAGGTCTTCCAGCTCTTCTGCAAACATGATCTGGTCGACGCTGCGGTTGCCATAGACCAGCGTGAACGTGCTGCGCGGCTCGACCTCCAGCGTGGTCTTGATGATCGCGAGCACCGGCGTGATGCCCGAGCCGCCGGAGAAGGCGAGATATTGCTGGCCCTGCTCCGCGTTCAGGTGCGTGAAGAAACGGCCGTCGGGCGTCATCACGTCGATCGTATGGCCGGGCTGCAGCGTGTCGAAGGCGAAATTCGAAAAACGGCCGCCCCGTACCCGCTTGATGCCGATGCGCAGTTCGCCGTCGCGGTCATAGTCGGTGACGCCGACGCAGATCGAGTACGAGCGGCGCGTCTCTTCGCCGTCGATGTGCGTCTTCAGCGTGACGAACTGGCCTTGCGTGAAGCGGTACTGCTCGCGCAGCTCGACAGGCACGTCGAAGGCGACCGAGACCGCGTCGGCGGTTTCGGGCCGGACTTCGCGGATACGCAGGGGGTGAAATTGCGGGCTGGCCATATCAGTACGGTTTGAAATAGTCGAAGGGTTCACGGCAATCGAGGCAGCGGTACAGCGCCTTGCAGGCCGTCGAGCCGAACTGTGCGAGACGTTCGGTGTGAGCCGAGCCGCAGCGCGGACAGGCCGGCGCGGGCAGCGCCCTGGGGACGAAGCGGATCACTTTCTCGCCCGGGGCGTCGCTTGCGCAATTGCCGGTGGGTGGCGCGATGCCGTAGGCGCGCAGCTTCTCGCGCGCGTCGGCGGTCATCCAGTCGGTGGTCCAGGCGGGCGCGAGCACGGTGGCGATACGGTAAGGCGTGAGTTTGGCGACTTCGAGCGCGTGACCCACGTCTTCGGCGATTTGTGACATGGCCGGGCAGCCGGAGTAGGTCGGCGTGATGACGACCTCGAGCACGCCGTCGGCGGCACGGCGCACGTCGCGCAGAATGCCGAGTTCGCGAATCGACACCACCGGAATCTCCGGGTCGGGCACCGTTTCGAGCACGGTCCATGCGCGCTCCAGCACGGGGTCCATGGTGTCGGCGAGGCTTGCGGTCGAGGTCATTTTCCTGCTCCGTCCAGGGCTTACCAGCTGGCGCCGGGATGTTGCCGCGCGAGGCTTTGCATCTCAGCCAGCATGTAGCCCATGTGTTCGGAGTGCTCGCCATGCTTGCCGGTCGTGATGTGCTGCACCGGCTCGGGCGGGGTGAGCGTGGCTTCGCTCAGCGCGGCGCGCACGTCTTCCTCCCAGGCGGCTTGCAGATCCGCCGTCAGCGGCCCGACGCCGGCTGCGGCGATGGCTTCCTCAACCGCGTCGACGCTGAAGAACTCGCGCGTGTAGGGCATCAGATAATCGAGCGCGTCTTGTGCGCGGCGATGCGATTCGTCCGTGCCGTCCCCGAGGCGGATCAGCCACTCGCTGGCGTGGTGGACGTGGTAGCGCGTCTCTTTGATCGACTTCGCGGCAATGGCCGCGAGCTGCGTGTCGGTCGAGGCGCCGAGCGCCGTCCACAGATGCGCCATCAGCGTCGAATACAGGAAGTTGCGCACGATCGTGACCGCGTAATCCTTGTCGGCGTGGGCAGTGCCCGACAGCGGTCCAAAATGCGGCAGCTCGGCGAGCGTGTAGTTGGCGAACTCCCGTTCGGTGCGAAAGTACGCGTAGTCGTCCTCGCTCTTGCTGGCGCCGGTTAGCGCATGCTCGAGCGTCGCCGCGTGCGTGTACAGGAGGCGCGCCTGGCCGATCAGGTCGAGGCTCATGTTGGCGAGCGCGATGTCCTCTTCAAGGATCGGGCCGTGGCCGCACCACTCGGCGTTGCGCTGACCGAGGATCAGGGCGGTGTCCGCGAGGCGCAGCACATAAGAAAGGTGTTGGGGCGTGATGTCCATGACGCGCTTACATGTGGTTGACTTCGTCGGGGAGCGTGTAGAACGTCGGATGGCGGTAAATCTTGTCGCCGGCCGGTTCGAACAGCTCCGCCTTGTCCTGCGGGTCGGACGCGGTGATCGCCGTGGATGGCACCACCCAGATGCTCACGCCTTCCTGGCGGCGCGTGTATACGTCGCGCGCCATGCGCAGGGCCATCGGTGCGTCGGCCGCATGCAGGCTGCCGCAGTGTTTGTGGTCGAGGCCTTGTTTGCTGCGCACGAACACTTCCCAGATCGGCCATTCTTTGTTCATCGGCTTGTCCATTCTCGAATCTCCTGAATCCTTTGCTGCTTCTTTCACTGGCGTTGCCGCGTGGCGTCGGCTAGTGCCGGCCATCGTCTGGAATTGCCCGGCATTGCCCGCCTTGAGCGGATCGTCGCGCGGCTTACGCTGCGTGCTGTTGCGCGCGCTGGCGTTGCTTTTCCGCGTGGGCGAGGGCGGCTTCGCGTACCCAGGCGCCGTCGTTATGAGCCTTCACCCTGGTGGCGAGGCGCTCGCGGTTGCACGGACCGTCGCCGTTGACGACGCGCCAGAACTCATCCCAGTCGATGTCGCCGTAGTCATGGTGACCACGCGCTTCGTTCCACTTCAGGTCCGGATCCGGCAACGTGACACCGAGGAGCCTGGCCTGGTCGACGGTGGCGTCGACAAACTTCTGGCGCAGATCGTCATTGGAGATGCGCTTGATGCCCCATTTCGACGACTGATTGCTGTGGATCGAATCCTTGTCGCTCGGGCCGAACATCATGAGTACCGGCCACCACCAGCGGTTGACTGCCTGCTGGACCATCTCGCGCTGCGCTTGCGTGCCGCTCATCATGGACAGCAGCGCGTCGAAACCCTGGCGCTGGTGGAACGACTCCTCCTTGCAGATGCGGATCATGGCCCGGGCATAAGGGCCGTAGGTGCAGCGGCACAGCGGAATCTGGTTCATGATCGCCGCGCCGTCGACCAGCCAGCCGATCACGCCGACATCTGCCCACGTGGGCGTCGGATAATTGAAAATGCTCGAATATTTGGCTTTGCCGGCATGCAGGGCGTCGATCAGTTGATCACGCGACACCGCCAGCGTTTCGGCAGCGCTATATAGATAGAGGCCGTGGCCGGCTTCGTCCTGAACCTTGGCGAGCAGGATCGCCTTGCGCTTCAGGCTCGGAGCGCGGGTGATCCAGTTGCCTTCGGGCAGCATGCCCACGATTTCCGAGTGCGCATGCTGCGAGATCTGCCGCACCAGCGTCTTGCGGTAGGCGTCGGGCATCCAGTCCTGCGGCTCGATTTTGCCGTCCGCGGCCATGACTGCGTCGAAACGCACCTGCTCAGGCGAGCCGCCGGCGGCATCCAGTGGCGCGACGTTGCCGGGAATGTCGAGGGATTGCGTGTACATGGCGAACGCTCTCGTCCGAAGTTGTCTGTGTTCGGGAGTATAAACCAACCGACCGGTCGGTTAATGATTTTTTTGAAAGTGATTTGGGGTAGGTTCACACGCCGCAGATAGGGTACGGTGGAGGTCGGCGCAGCGCGCGCCGGGTTGGTTAAATGCGAGGGCGGAAGAGAAATGACGGAGCGAATCTATTTGCAGCACCCGGTGAGAGGTGAAACGGTTGAGGTGAGCACCGGTTTCAGTTGGGCTGCCTTCCTGCTGGGCTTTATCTGGGCGCTGATGAAGCGAATGTGGCTCGTTGCACTGCTGATGCTGGCAGTGAATCTGGCGATCGGTCTGATCGGTTTCGCCGGGGCGACCGCCGATGTAATCAGCCTCGCGCTGAGTATTCTGTTCGCGATTTACTGCGGTATGAAGGCTAACCAGTGGTATCGCCGCGACCTGGAGCGCAAGGGCTACGTGGTTGCGCCGCGCCCCTGATATGGGGCGGCTCCGAAAGCGCTGTTTTGCCGCGAAATACCGGCGGCAAGCTCGCTGATCTCAACCGTTGCCGCCCTGGCCCGCAGCAGAACCTATAAAATCGCGGATTGGCCGCGATTGTGCGCCCCCTGCATCCCCCGGTACTCATGTTACGTTTAAGCGAAGTCAAACTCCCTCTCGATCACCCCGAAAGCGCTCTGGATGCCGCAGTTCTTGCGCGCCTCGCCGAGCTCGGGGTGCCGGCTGATGGGCTCGTCCGTTATACGGTCTTCCGGCGCGCTCACGACGCGCGTAAGCGCGCGGACATCAAGCTGACCTATATCCTCGATGTCGAGGTGAAGGACGAAGCGTCTGCCTTGAAGCGCCTCGCTGGCGTGCCTCACTGCGGCGTGACGCCGGACATGGAGTATCGCTTTGTCGCGAGGGCGCCCGAGCACATGACGGGGCCGCGCCCGGTCGTGATCGGCATGGGTCCGTGCGGCCTGTTCGCGGGGCTGATCCTCGCGCAGATGGGTTTTCGCCCCATTATTCTGGAGCGCGGCAAGGCGGTGCGCGAGCGCACCAAGGATACCTTCGGCCTGTGGCGCAAATCGGTGCTCAATCCCGAATCCAACGTGCAGTTTGGGGAAGGCGGGGCCGGGACGTTTTCCGACGGCAAGCTTTACAGCCAGATCAAGGACCCACATCACTACGGCCGCAAGGTGCTCGACGAGTTCGTCAAGGCAGGTGCGCCGGAAGACATTCTTTACCTGAGCCGGCCGCACATCGGGACGTTCCGCCTGGTGAGCATGGTGGAGAAGATGCGCGCCACCATTCATGAGCTGGGTGGCGAGGTGCGCTTCGAGACGCGCGTCGAGGACATCGAGATCGAGCACGGCAAGGTGCGCGCGCTCCAGTTGTCCAATGGCGAGACGCTGCCTTGCGAACACGTGGTCCTCGCAGTCGGCCACAGCGCGCGCGATACCTTCGAAATGCTGCACAAGCGCGGCGTCTATATAGAAGCGAAGCCGTTTTCGCTCGGTTTCCGCATCGAGCATCCGCAGGGCCTGATCGATCGCAGCCGCTTCGGCAAGTTCGCGGGGCACAAGCAACTGGGCGCCGCGGACTACAAGGTGGTGCATCACTGCAGCAACGGGCGGGCGGTGTACAGCTTCTGTATGTGCCCGGGCGGGACGGTGGTGGCGGCGACTTCGGAGCCGGGCCGCGTGGTGACCAACGGCATGAGTCAGTACTCGCGTGCCGAGCGCAACGCTAATGCGGGCATCGTGGTCGGCATTACGCCGGAGGATTACCCGGGCGGCCCGCTCGCCGGTATCGCTTTTCAACGTAAATGGGAAGAGCGCGCGTTCGAGCTGGGCGGCAGCAACTACTGCGCGCCGGGTCAGCGGGTGGGTGACTTCATTGCCGGCCGGCCGTCCACCTCGCTAGGTTCAGTTGTACCCTCGTACAAACCGGGTGTGCATCCTACCGATCTCAGTACGGCGCTGCCCGACTATGTGATCGAAGCGATTCGCGAGGCGCTTCCGCAGCTCGACCGCAAGATTGCCGGTTTCGCTATGGACGACGCGGTGCTGACCGGGGTGGAGACGCGCACCTCGTCGCCCATCCGGATTCGCCGCAAAGACGATTATCAGAGCATGAACGTGCAGGGCCTTTATCCGGCAGGTGAAGGCGCGGGTTACGCCGGCGGGATTTATTCCGCGGCCATTGACGGCATTGAAGTGGCGCAGGCCCTGGCGCTGAATCTCACGGCGGGAAGCGTTCGCTAAGGAAGCTGGCTTGCGGGCTTGTGGGGAGCGGGCTGTTCATGGGCGCCTTCCGCCCGCCACCGCTCCTGAGCGATCGGGCACAATGGGCGCTTCGTCTTTTGCTCACTCCCCGAATGACCCTCCGTACTCTGGCCGCGGCATGCGGCCTCGCCCTGCTGGCCCAATTTGCCGCCACGCCGGCAGCACTTGCCGCCGACGCACCCACGCGCTGGGTTGCGACCTGGGCGACTGCGCTTCAGTCCATTCCCCAACAGGCTAACCTGCCGCCGCCTTACCGCGCTCCTGAGGTCGCCGGACGCACGGTCCGGCAGATCGTCTATCCCACGCTTTCCGGCGGCAGCGTCCGGATACACCTCAGCAATGAATACGGCAAGACGCCGCTGGTGATCCAGGAACTGCAGATTGCGCGTTCGGCGGGCGGCGCGGCCGCGCAAGCGAAAGGTGGGGCGAAGGTGACTTTCGGCGGCAAGGACTCTGTGGTCGTGCCGCCCGGCGGCGAACTGGATAGCGACGCGCTTGCGTTCGATATTGTCGCTGGCGCCCCGTATGCAATCAGTTCGTACATGGCGGCGGATCAGCGCCTGGTGGCGTGGCACCGGGTGTCGAATCAGGTCAATTACGTCTCGCTGCCCGGCAATCATGCGGATGACGCCATGGCCGGTGCGTTTTCGCAGCGCTTTACGCAGTTTGCCTGGGTGACGGGGCTGTCGGTAGAGACGCCGTCCGGCGTCGCGGTCGCCGCGATCGGCGATTCGATCACCGATGGCATGCGCTCGAGCCTGAACGAGAATCGCCGCTGGCCCGACGCATTCGCGCGCCGTGTTGCGCGATCGGGCGACCGTTCTACCGCGGTTGTCAATCTGGGGATCAGCGGCAACCGCCTGCTGAGCGATTCCCCTTGCTATGGTGAGGCGCTCGACAAGCGCTTCGGCCGGGATGTGCTGGAGCGCCCGGGCGTGAAGACGGCGATTCTGCTGATTGGTATTAACGACATCAATTTTTCTTCGATGCCGCCGCGCTCCGGGCTGGATTGCGATTATCCGCACACGACGGTGAGCGCCGGCGATCTGATTGCAGGCTACAAGCGGGTGATTGCCGAGGCTCATCGGCACGGTGTGCGCGTGTTCGGTGCGACGCTTACACCTGCCGCGCTGCCGCCGCAGCGCGAGAGCATCCGGTTGGCCGTGAATCAATGGATCAGGACGGCGGGAGCGTTCGATGGCGTGGTCGATTTCGACGCGGCTTTGCGGGATCCGGCTCAGCCTGAGCGCCTGCAGCGCGGGTATGACAGCGGCGATCACATTCATCCGAGCGACGCGGGTTATGCCGCAATGGCTGAGGCGATTCCACTCGACGCCGTAGTAAATTCGACTCGGAAGTGACTCGCCAAAAAAACATTTCCGTCAAACTCTTGTCATGCGGCCGTTGTTCGCCTAATATTCGGCTCCTCGTTTGCGAACGAGCGCCGCTGCCGAAACCAGCGGCCGTAGCGTCAACAAGGTTTTAAGCGAAAGCAAAAAAATGTTGTTGACGAGACGAAAAAGATTCTTCATAATCTCGTTTCTCTGCTGCTGATGCAGCGACGCAGAACGAAGCGGTGCCGGGTAGTTGAAGTGGGCGCGGTTTTGTGAATGCGGATGCGATCTTTAAAAATTAACAGCCGATAAGTGTGGGCGCTTGATGGCGACGCGAGCCGGGTCCTTCGGGGTCTGGCGTACAAGCGAAAGTATCAAGTCTCACACAGTAATGAAAGG
>NZ_SCNV01000104.1 GCF_005503145.1 Burkholderia sp. 4M9327F10
GGGTGGCCGGGGCGTGGGTGGCGAGGACGGCGGGGCCGCGGTTGGTGCAGCGGGTGCGGCAGGCACCGCGGCCGCGCTGCGCGGCAGCGGCCCTGAAAGCGCCGCCACCGCCTCGCTACGCGTCCCCGAACGCGGTGAATCGGCTAGCTGGATCACCCGCACCGCGCTGTGCGTCGAAGCGCGCGACCCAGCCCGCGCGGCGGGCCCGAAGGTGGAGACCGAGAACTTCGGCAGCGGCCGCAAGATGCTGCATGTTTTCATGCCGCCGCTCACCGAGCTCGACGATTATCTGGACCTGCTGGCGGCTGTCGAAGCCACCGCAGCCGAACTGGGCATGAAGATCGTCATTGAAGGCTATCCGCCGCCGCGCGATCCGCGTCTGAAGATGCTGCAGGTGACGCCCGACCCGGGCGTGATCGAAGTCAACATCCATCCGGCTTCGAACTGGGATCAACTGGTCGACCATACCGAGTATCTCTATCAGTCGGCCCACGAAACGTATCTGAGCACCGAGAAGTTCATGACCGACGGCCGCCACACCGGCACCGGCGGCGGTAATCACTTCGTACTCGGTGGCGCGACGCCCGCGGACAGCCCGTTCCTGCGCCGTCCGGACCTGCTCGCAAGCCTGGTGGCGTACTGGCTCAATCACCCCTCGCTGTCGTATCTGTTCTCGGGACTCTTTATCGGGCCGACCAGCCAGGCGCCGCGCGTCGACGAGGCGCGCAACGACCAGGTCTACGAGCTGGAAATCGCGTTCCGCGAACTGCAGCGTCAGATCGACCTGCTCGGCGGCCGCGAGGGCGGGCAACTGCCGGCGTGGATGATCGACCGTTCGCTGCGCAATATCCTCATCGACGTGACCGGCAACACGCACCGCGCCGAGTTCTGTATCGACAAGCTCTATTCGCCCGACGGCCCGACCGGCCGCCTCGGTCTGCTGGAGCTGCGCGGCTTCGAAATGCCGCCGCATGCGCGCATGAGTCTCGCCCAGCAGTTGCTGCTGCGCGCGCTGGTGGCGCGTTTCTGGAAGACGCCGTACACCACGCGGCTCACACGCTGGGGCACCGAACTGCACGACCGTTTCCTGCTCGGCACGTTTGTTCAGATGGATTTCGACGACGTGCTCGCCGATCTCGCCGAGGCCGGCTACGCCTTCGACCGCTCGTGGTTCGAGCCGCATTTCGAGTTCCGCTTCCCGCTGGTGGGGCAGACGACGACCAACGGCGTCACGCTGACCATCCGCAGCGCGCTGGAGCCGTGGCACGTGATGGGCGAGGAGGGTTCGCCTGGCGGCACGGTGCGCTATGTGGATTCGTCGGTGGAGCGGCTCGAAGTACGGGCCCTGGGGCTCAACGACAACCGCCATGTGGTGACCGTCAATGGCGTGCCTGTGCCGCTCCAGTCCACTGGCCGCGTCAGCGAGTACGTGGCGGGGGTGAGGTTCCGCGCCTGGTCGCAACCGTCGGCGCTGCATCCGACCATTGGGGTGGACGCGCCCCTGACTTTTGACCTTGTTGACACATGGACCGGCCGTTCTATTGGCGGATGCCAGTATCATGTGGCTCATCCGGGTGGGCGCAGCTACGATACCTTCCCGGTCAACGCGTACGAGGCCGAAAGCCGGCGGCGCGCGCGCTTCTTCACGATGGGTCACACGCCAGGACCGCTCGTGGCCGAGGCGCCGCAACGCAGTCTGGAACTCCCGTTCACGTTGGACTTACGATACTGGTGATCCCGAAGAACAATTAACCCGATACGACCTTGGCCTTTCAATCGACTTTTCCCTTTGAGGCAACCGCGGCGCACGCGGATGCGCTGTCGCTCCTGCGGGTGCTGCCGGTCCGCGACGGGCACTGGGACGAGTTGCTCGATGCGTCGGGGGCGTTGCGCGAACCGTGGCGGCAGTTTTTCGAACTGCTGGGCGAAGACGGCATTGCCCGGCTCGAGAACAACAAGGCCTCGGTCGCGCAGCAGGTCCGCGATAACGACATCAGCTACAACGTCTACGCGGACAAGGGCGTGCCGCGGCCGTGGGCGCTCGATCTGCTGCCGCTTCTGATCGGCGAGGCCGAGTGGGCCGAGATCGAGCAGGGCGTCATGCAGCGCGCGCAACTGCTGAACGCGGTGGTGGCCGACGTTTACGGCCCGCAGACGCTGTTGCAGTGTGGCCAGTTGCCGCCCGCACTGGTGTTCGGCCATCCTGGCTATCTGCGTTCGGTGCGCGGCTTTACGCCGCCGGGCGGTCAATATCTGCAGGTCGTCGGCGTCGATCTGGCGCGCGCGCCGAACGGCGGCTGGACGGTCATGTCGCATCGCACCGAGGCGCCGTCCGGCCTCGGCTACGCGCTGGAAAACCGCCTGATCGTTTCGAGCCAGTTCGCCGAGCCGTTCCGTTCGCTGCATGTGAACCGGCTCGCGCCCACCTATTCGCAACTGATCGCCACACTCGTGCAGTCGGCCCGCGCCGCCATGCACGGGGATGCGGCCGACAGTTCGCCGCACATTGCGCTGCTTACGCCGGGGCCGTTCAGCGAGACTTACTTCGAGCATGTGTTTCTGGCGCGCTACCTGGGTGTGACGCTCGTCGAGGGCAAGGACCTCACGGTGCGCGACGACATGCTGTATCTGAAGACGCTCGGAGGGCTCGAGCGTGTGCATGTGGTTTTACGCCGGCTGGACGACGCGTTTTGCGACCCGGTCGAACTGCGCGCGGATTCGTCTATCGGCGTGCCGGGCCTGCTGCAGGTGATGCGGGCCGGCAATGTGATCGTCTCGAACGTGCCGGGTTCGGGCTTTGTCGAATCGCCCGCCTTGCATGGCTTTTTGCCCGGCATCTCCGAGGCGCTGCTGGGCGAAGATCTGTTGCTGCCGGGCGTGCCGACCTGGTGGTGCGGCGAGGAGGCGGCACGCGAGCATGCCTTTGCACGGCTCGACGAAGCCTTTCTTGTACCCACTTGGCCGGCGGTGCAACGCGACAGCGCGCCGGGCATGGCGCAGGGTTTGCAGCATCTGGCCGCCTGGCGCAATCGCATTGAAGCGCTGCCCGATAACTTCACGATCCAGTTGCCGCTGCCGTATTCGTGTGCGCCGCGCTATGAGGACGGTACGCTCGGGCGCCGGCCATCGGTTTTGCGTGTGTACGCGATTGCGGATTTCAACGGCGGCTGGCATGTGATGCCGGGTGGTTTCACGCGTCTTGCGGCGGAACGGCAGGCCACCGTATCGATGCAGTTCGGCGGCAGCAGTGTCGATACGTGGGTGTTGTCGAGCCAGCCGATCTCGACCTTCACGCTGCTGCCTTCGCCGATGAAGCCCGCCGATCTCGCGCGCAAGCATCGCACGGTCTCCAGCCGTGCCGCCGAGAATCTGTTCTGGGCAGGCCGTTACAGCGAGCGCGCCGAGAACAACGTGCGGCTGCTGCGGCTGATTCTCGGTTCGCTGGAAAGCAACGACGCGGACGCGATGTTCGAAACGCTGGTCGAACTGGCGTTGTACTGCGGTCTGGTGCAATACGGTGACGTGCAGGCCGACGACTCGCAGCAGGCCTTCGAGCGCACGCTGGTCGCGAATCTGCACGAGTCCAACGGCACCGCCAGCATCGGCCAGGTGCTGGGGGCGCAAGTGCGGGCGAGCGGCGAAATTCGCGGCCGGCTCTCGAACGACCACTGGCGCACGATTCTTGCCGCCCGCAACGACTTCCGTGATGCCTTGCAGGAGCTGATGCCCGCTAGTGCGTCGTCTGCCGGCGTGAACGGGGCGAATGCGGCAAATGGAGCGAACGGGGCGAACGGGGCGAATGGCTCAAACGGTGCGGTCCTCGTGCCCGGCGGCGCCCGGCATGACCGCTACGACCGTGTCACGCTGATGGACGCGCTCGAACATCTGGCCACACAGCTTTCGGCGATCAGCGGCGCGCAAGGCGACCGCATGACGCGCGACGAAGCGTGGCGCCTGCTGTTCGCGGGGCGGCATATCGAACGGGTGGCGGCAATGACCTCGATCCTGCGCGTGGTGGCCGACAAGGGGCAGCTTGCGACGCCGGCCGGTTTCGATCTGCTGCTGCAACTGTTCGACAGCACGCTGACGTATCGCTCGCTCTACCCAGGCCGCCTCGAAGTGCCGGCGCTACTCGATCTGCTGGTGGTCGAGCCGACCAATCCGCGCGGTCTGTACGGTGTCTATGAGCGCCTGTGCGGCAAGCTCGACGAGATCACGATTGCGGCAGGCGGTACCCGGCACCGCTCGTTTGTCGATCTGATGCCGCCGCCCGATACGCTGCCGTCGCTCGAACGGCTGTGCGAACGGGACGAACACGGCGCCTATACCGTACTGATTCAGGTCTGCGACGACCTCGGCGCCTTCGCGGCTGCGGCGGCCAATGAAATCAGCGCGCGCTACTTCAGCCACGCCAACACACTCGCTTCGCAGGTGTCGTCATGAAGACCGCACAGACCGTCCTGTCGGTTTCGCACCGCACCACGTATCGCTACTCGACGTTTGTCGAAACGGCGCAGCATCTTGCGACCATCCGGCCGCTGGTGTGCGCATGGCAACGCGTGATTTCGCATGAGGAGACGATCGAGCCGGCGCCGTCTTATCTGCACAGCCGGATCGATGCGTTCGGCAACGACGTGCTGTACTTCACGATCGACGCCCCGCATGAGCGGCTGCAGATGGTCAGTGAGACCACCGTGCAACTGACGCCGCGCTGGACCAGGCTCGACCCGGACACCACACCCGCATGGGAGGAGGTGGCCGAGGCGCTGCGCTTTCGCGTGGGCGGCGAGTTCCGGCCCGAAGTGGAGTTCTGCTTTGCTTCGCCGAATATCACGCTGAGGCCGGCACTGCGCGCCTATGCGCTGCCGAGCTTTACGCCCGGCACGCCTATCGCGGCGGGCGCAATCGACCTGATGCATCGCATTCACCGCGACTTCGACTACAAGCCCTCGGCGACGATGTTCGATACGCCCGCCGAACGTGCGTTCGAACTGAAGAGCGGCGTGTGCCAGGACTTTGCCCAGGTGATGATCGGCTGCTTGCGGTCACTGGGGTTGCCGGCGCGCTACGTGAGCGGCTATCTGCGCAACGATCCGCTACCGGGCCAGCCGCGTCTGATCGGCGCGGATGCGTCGCACGCCTGGGTTTCCGTGCATTGCCCCGGCAGCGGCTGGATCGACCTCGATCCGACCAACGATGTGCTCGCCGACATGGACCACGTGACGCTTGCGATTGGCCGCGATTACAGCGACGTGTCGTTGCTGCGCGGGATGATACTCGGCGGCGGCGCGCACCGCGTCGATGTTGGGGTGAGTGTGCTGGCGCTGTGAGGGGCGCCTCCTCACCTGACTCTCTTTCGTCTGATGTTACTGCTGCGCGCATTCTCGCAGCGCGTTAGCGTTAGCGTTAGTCAATCCTCTCCAGCCTTGCGATCTGCGCGTCGTTCTGTACGCGCGGGATTTGTTCCTCTTTCGGGAAAACCCTCCTCCTTCATTCCCATTGCATGGGAAATCGATTTTTGAAATCTGAGAACGATCTGGCATCCTGACTTCATTGTTTTTCGTGGTGTCGTCGTCGTGAACGCGGAACAGAATGTCACTGGTGCCGAGCGTGTATTGCTTGTCCTCGCAGCGCTGGCCAGTCATGGCAAGGCGCTTTCAGTCAGGGATCTGCAATCCATCACCGGGCTCGCGCAAAGCACCCTTTACCGGCAGATCGCACTGCTCAAGCGTTGGGGTTTCGTCGCGGAGAACGCCGGTCACTATGCCCCTGGCCCGATTAGCCTGCAGCTCGCGCTCGGCTTCGACGTCAATTCGCTGCTCGTCGAAGCGAGCCGCAGCGAAATGCAGCAGTTGGCGCGGGTGTCGCAAGAGAGCATCGGCCTTGTCGTCGCAGTGAAGAACCAGGTGATGTGCCTCGAAATGGTGGAAAGCCAGCATTCGTTGCGTTGTTCCTTCGAGAAAGGACGGGCCGTGCCATTGAAGGCCGGTGCGTCGGCGAAGTCGCTATTGGCGTTCATGAACGACAAGGCGCGCGCCGAAGTGCTCGACAGCATGTTCGACGATGACGTGAGAGGCCGTACCGTGCTCGAAGCCGAACTGGCGCGCGTGCGTGCGCAAGGCTACGCGGTTAGCGATAGCGAAGTCGATCCGGGCGTGTGGGGCGTGAGCGCGCCGATCTTCCACCGTGCGGGACGTGCCGCGGGCTGCAGCGCCTCGATCACGCTGATGGCGCCGTCTAGCCGCGTCGCCGGCCACGAAAACCAGTTTATCGACGGGACGCTACGGACGGCCCGCGCCATTTCCGAGCATTTGCAAACTGAATGATTACCCGGCACCGATCCTGATTCTGCGTCGATCGCTTGTCGATCCTCGCCCTGATCCTTGCATTGATCCTCTGCATTGAACCTCTTAAGGAGCTTCGCCATGAAACTGCACCGTCTCTTGTCTCTCACCTGCCTGACGCTCGCCGTCTCGCTCGCTGGCTTTACCGGTACCGCCTCGGCGCAAGGCGCCAACGTGCTGCAGGTCGCCACCGACGCCACCTTCCCGCCGATGGAGTTCACCGAAAACGGCGCGCGCACCGGCTTTGACATCGACATGATGAATGCGCTTGCCGAAGCGATGGGCAAGACCGTGCAATGGACCGACATCGATTTCAAAGGCCTGATCCCAGGGCTGATTGCGCACCGCTTCGACGCGGCGATCTCGGCCATCTACATCACCGACGATCGCGCCAAAGTAGTCGACTTCACCGAGCCGTACTACGCGGGTGGCCTCGTCGCGCTGGTGAAAACCGATTCGCCGGTCAAGACGCTTGCCGACCTGAACGGCAAGAAGGTGTCGGTGCAGGTGGGTACGAAGTCGGTCAACTTCCTGCGTGACAACTATCCGCAGGTGCAGCGCGTCGAAGTCGAAAAGAATCAGGAAATGTTCGATCTGGTCGGTATTGGCCGTGCGGATGCCGCTGTCACCGGCAAACCTGCCGCGTATCAACTGGCGAAAACGCGCGGCGGCTTTCGCGTGATCACCCAGCAGCTCACCACCGAGCAGTACGGCATTGCGGTGCGCAAGGACGAGCCTGAGCTGAAGGCCGCGTTGAACACCGCGCTCGAGAAGATCAAGGCGGACGGCACCTACGCGGAGATCGTCCACAAGTGGTTCGGCGCTGGCGCGCAATAACCGGCTGAGTCAGACAGATGGAACTCGATTTCTCTCCGGTCATTGCCGGCTGGGCCGACATCGTGCACGGCGCGCTCGTCACGGTGGAAGTGACCGCCGCGGCGCTCGCGCTGAGTTGCCTGCTCGGACTCCTGATTGGCATTGGCCGCCTCTCACCGCAGCGCCGCCTGGTTTACGGCTTTTGCACCGCTTACCTGACATTCTTCCGCGGCACGCCGTTGCTCGTGCAACTGTTCCTGCTGTTCTTCGGCTTGCCGCAGTTCGGCATTCTGCTGCCGGCGTTCGTGTGCGGCATGCTGGGGCTTGGGCTGTATTCGGCGGCGTATGTGTCGGAGATCGTGCGCGGAGCGATCCAGTCGGTGGATCGCGGGCAGATGGAAGCCGCGCGTTCGATCGGCATGTCCTCAGGCCAGGCGATGCGCGCGGTCATCCTGCCGCAGGCCGTGGTGCGGATGATCCCTCCGCTCGGCAACGAATTTATCGCGCTGATCAAGAACTCGGCGCTGGTTTCACTGCTGACGATCGACGACCTGATGCACGAAGGCCAGAAGATCATCAGCGTGTCGTACCGTTCGCTCGAGGTGTACCTGGCCATTGCGCTGGTGTATCTCGTGCTGACCCAGGCGACCAATTACGCACTGCATCGCGTCGAGCGCCGTTTGCGTGCAGGAGGCATGGTGCAATGAATAACGCGTCGCAACCTATCGTCCAGATTCGCGGGCTGACCAAATCGTTCGGTTCGCACGTCGTGCTGAACGGCATCGACTTCGACATTCAGCCGCAACAGGTCGTGGTCGTGATCGGACCGAGCGGTTCGGGCAAGAGTACTTTCCTGCGCTGCTGCAATGGGCTCGAGCAGCCCGAAGGCGGTACCGTGGACATCTGCGGTCACCGTCTGGTGGATCACGGGGTCATGCTCAAGGAGCGTTCACTCAATGCGCTGCGTACCGAAGTCGGCATGGTGTTCCAGTCGTTCAATCTGTTCCCGCATCTCTCGGTGCTGCACAACATTACCGTCGGCCCGCGCATGCTGCGTGGCCTGAGCAAAGCCGATGCCGAATCCGCGGCATTGGCGCTGCTCGAAAAAGTCGGCCTTGCCCACAAGGCACATGTGATGCCGGCGAGCCTCTCGGGCGGCCAGAAGCAACGTGTGGCGATTGCCCGGGCGCTGGCGATGCAGCCTCGTGTGATGCTGTTCGACGAACCGACCTCGGCGCTCGACCCGGAGCTGGTCGGCGAAGTGCTGCAGGTCATGAAACTGCTGGCGAGCGAGGGCATGACGATGGTGGTCGTCACGCACGAGATGGGTTTTGCCAAGGAGGTCGCGGATGTCGTGGTGGTCATGGACGGCGGCGTGATTGTCGAAGCGGGACCGCCTTCGGAGATTTTCTCGGCGCCGACGCAACCTCGCACGCGCGCGTTCTTGCAAGCGGTATTGGCGCGAGCATGAGAGTCCCGTTCGATGACAAGGTGTGGAGCGGCCGCTCCGACGACGGCGAGCCGGGCGATACGCGGCGCGTGTTCAATCAGGTGTCGCGCTTCACGGGCGGGCGGCTCGCCGACGAAACGCCCGTGATCGCCGGCTTCGGTTCCGATGAGGGCGTGCGGCGCAACCAGGGGCGTACCGGCGCGGCACACGCACCGAAGGAATTGCGGCGTGCGCTGGCCGGTTTGCCGGCCAAGGCGCAGACGGCGGTGCACGATGCGGGCGACGTGCTGTGCGACGATGGCGATCTGGAAGCCGCGCAGCATGAGTTGGGCTGCCTCGTCGGCGAGATCCTCGCATGCGGCGGGCGGCCGCTGGTGCTCGGCGGCGGCCATGAAGTAGCGTGGGGCACCTATCGCGGGTTGCGTGCGCACCTGGACGCAGCGGGCGGGCAGCGTCAACTGCTGATTGTGAACTTCGACGCGCACTTCGATTTACGGCAGACGCGTCCCGCGAATTCGGGCACCCCGTTTGATCAGATTGCCTGCGATTGTGCCGGGCGTGATTTGCCGTTCAACTACGTCTGCATCGGCATCAGCGATCTTGCCAACACCGCGGCGCTGTTTGCGCGGGCGCAGCAACTGGGCGTGCGCTACGTGCCCGACACGGACGCGCAGGAGTCTCAGCTTGCGCAACGTTTGACGCAACTGGAGCAGTGGATCGGCGCCGCAGACGATATCTATCTGACTATCGATCTGGACGTGCTGCCGGGTGCGACCGCGCCGGGCGTATCGGCGCCGGCGGCGTTGGGTGTGCCGCTGGCGGTCGTCGAAGCGATGGTGGTGAAACTGCGCGCGTCGGGCAAGCTGCGGGCGGCGGATATCGCCGAGTACAACCCCTCTCTCGATCAGGACAAGCGCACCGCCCGGGCGGCGGCGCGGCTTGTGCACAGATTGCTGTGACGCCTACTTGTTGGACGCCAACGCCCCGGCGCTGTTCTTCCCGCCAAACAGCGCGGTCAGATAGTCGCCGTTGTTGGCCATCTGCGTCATGATCCGGTTGAGCGCCGTGAACTGCGCGTTATAGCCCTTGGTCAGCTTGTCCGTGTAATCGGTGAGCTGGGTCTGCTGGTCGGTGAGTGACTTGATGTCGGTGGTCAGCGCATTGCTGTGCGTATCGAGCGTGCCGCCAGTCTTGAGGAACGACGTCAGCGAGGTGTTCAGCGAAGCGGCCAGGCCGGTCTTCGAATTGAACAGTGCGGCAACTCCGGTGGAGTTGTTGGTCAACGCGTTGGTTAGCGTGAGGTCGTCGGTTTTCAACGTACCGTCTTTCTGGAACGTGATGCCGATGCCCGCGAGGTTGGCCGCGCCGGCACCTTCTTTCAGCCCGCCGCTCATCGCCCCCGAGAGCGTGTTGCGGATCGCGTTCATCGTCGCGTCGCCGAGCAGCACGCCGCCCTGGGAACCGGCCTTCTTGGTTTTATCGAAGCCGGTAAACGAAGCGGCGGTGGTGACGAAGTTGTTGTAGGCCGTCACAAACGCGCCAATCGCGGTCTTCTGGTCGGTGACGTCCTGGGCGATCGTGAGCGTCTGCGGGCTGCTGCTCACGGCGTCGGCCGAGAGGTTCAGCGTCAGGCCGTCAATCGCGGACGTGACGATATTGCTCGGACTCGCCACCTGCATGCCGGAGATGCTGAGGTGCGCATCCTGACCGGCGACACTTTGCTTCCAGTTGCCCGAGTCATCTACCACGGTGGTGGCCGGCGTAGTCGTGGAGATGCTGGACTTGACGCTCAGCTTGTTGAGCTCGGCGCTGCTGGAAGTGACCTGGACATTGATGCCGTTCGCGAGGCCGGTGGAGTTGGCGTGCAGCAGCAGATGCGCACCGTCCACGCCGTTGACCACCGTAGCCGAGACGCCCGGATTGCCGGCCGCCGAGTTGATGGCCGAGGCGATATCGGAAAGCGTGCTCTTGCCGGATTCGATCGAGAGGGTGGTGCTTTTGCCGCCTAGCGACAAGGTGAGCGAGCCGGAGCCGAGCGCCGCCTTGCCGGTGAATGCGCCCGACGTAATGGACTGCGAGGTGGCAATGTTTTGCACGTCGATGGCATAGCTGCCCGCCACCGCGCCTTTGCCGGCCGACGCCGTGATGCCCTTGCCGCTGGCGGTGGCGGTGAAAGTCGAGAAGGCGGTGCCGTTGGCCAGCGGCGCCAGCGCGCTTTGCATGAGCGACAACACCGACTTCAGCGTGCCGATTGCGGTGAGCTGATCGTTGTCGCGCGTGGCGCGACCCGTCAGCGCGGCCTTCTTGCCGGCCACTTTCGCGTTGACGAGCGCGCTGACGAGGGCGTTCACATCGGTATTCGATTTCGTCGCGCCGCTGATGATCGATTGCGCGGCGTCCTGAATCGACGTTGTAGTGGACGAAGCGGTGCTGCTGGTTACCGTTGACATGACGTGTTGGCCCCTCGCGTCAGCATATTGATTGGAAAGCGGCAGGCCGCAGGCGCTCAGGCAGGCGCTTCTGCGGGTTTCGAGCCTGACGGATCGAAATGTAAGATATTGTAATAACTTATGTGTGAAGATTACAAGTCGTTTTCGATTTCCTTGCTTGTTGACACTGTGCGTACGCACATATAGACTGCAACGCATGAACGGACCTCTCTCATACGACGCGTGCAACTGCTTCGCGCTGCGCCAGGCGGCGCGCTACGTGACGCAGATTTACGAGCGCCACCTCGGCGAGGTGGGGCTGACGGCTGCGCAGTTCACCATCATGGCAAAGCTGGCGCGAACGGCGCCGGCCACCATGGCGGAGATGGCCGAGGCGATGGTGATGGACCGCACTACGCTGGTGCGGGCGCTCAAGCCGCTGCAGCGCGACGGTTTTGTGGTGAGCGAGGCGTCGGAACATGACGGCCGGACCTATCTGTTCAGTTTGTCAGAGAGCGGCAAGGCGACGTTTGCCGAGGCGGCCATTGCCTGGCGGAATGCGCAGGCGGAGTTCGAAGGGAAGTTCGGCCGCGAGCGGGCCAAGGCGCTGCGCGCCGAACTGTTTGGCCTGACGGCGGAGTGACGGCGGCCCGCGCGGATTGCAGTGCTGCGCACCGGGGCACGGAGCCGGTCGCTTCAGGAATTGGCCAGAAAGTTTTATGACTATGAGTGCGTATGCACTCCGAAGAGAATTCGACGCAATGCAATGGCTACCCGATGACGACTGTTTTGCGATTCGCCAGGCGGCGCGTTACGTGTCGCAGTTGTACGACCGGCATCTCGCGCAGGTCGGGCTGACGATCACGCAGTTTTCGATTCTTGGCCGGATCTCGCGCGGCAAGTCGCTGACAATGAAGCAGCTCGCCGACGCGATGGTGATGGAGCGGACCACTCTGGTGCGGGCGATTCAGCCCCTGCAGCGTGACGGCCTGCTGACGAGCCGCAGCGCGCAAAGCAAGGGCAGGGAGCTATCACTCAGCCTGACACCGGCTGGCGACGCGAAGTATGCGGCTGCGCTGATTCACTGGCACGCGGCGCAGGAAGATTTCGAACAGCGCTTTGGCGTCGAACACGCGGCAACGCTGCGGCGCGAACTGCTGGAGATGACGAAGGCCTGAGGCAGAGTTTTGGGCCAGATGTTTTCGTTGCAAGCGGACCGGGCATCCTGAGCGGCCGGGTCATGGGTGGCGTGTCGATTACGCCCGTTTTCAATATTGTTAGTGCATACACACATATCATCATGTCCACGACTCCTTCGACTCTCGCCCCGCCCAGCGCCGCGGGCCTCGCACAACCGGCCCGCCGCACGCCGTGGATGCTGCTCGCGGTGATCGCCGTGCTGGTGGTGCTGGCGGCCGCGGTGTCGTACTGGCTGCTGGTGGGCCGCTTTGTCGAAAGCACCGACGACGCCTACGTAGGCGGCGACGTGACCGTGATGGCGCCGAAGGTGAACGGCTTCGTCACGGATGTGCTGGTGCGCGACAACCAGCATGTGCAGGTCAATCAGGTGCTGATCCGGCTCGACGCACGCGATTACGATGCGCGGCTCGCCCAGGCGAGCGCCGACGTGCAGAGCGCGCAGGCCGCAGTGACCGAGTTGCAGGCGAGAAAATCGTTGCAACTGGCCACCATCGACCAGCAGGCGGCCGAGGTAAAAGCATCGGGCGCCGAGTTGACCCGCAGCGCGCTGGACCAGGCGCGTTATCGCGAACTCGTGAAGGACGAGGCGGTGTCGAACCAGATCGTCGAGCGGGCGGACGCGGACCTCGTCAAGGCACATGCAGCGGTGGATCGCAGCGGCGCTGCTTTGCTCGCTGCGCAGCGTGAGATCAGCGTGCTCGATGCGCAGATCGGTGCGGCGCAAGCGCGGGTGGCGACGGCTCAGGCGGCACAGCGTGTGGCCGAACTGAATGTGGAATACACCACGATCCGCTCTCCCGTTGACGGCTATGTGGGCAATCGCACGGCCCAGGTCGGGCTGCTTGCCAATACGGGCGTATCGCTGCTGACGGTGGTGCCTTCAACCGGCCTGTGGGTCGACGCCAACTTCAAGGAAGACCAGTTGAAGAAGATGCGCGCTGGCGACACAGCTGACGTGACGCTCGACGCCTCCAGCCAATCCCTGCACGGCGTGGTGGACAGCCTGGCGCCCGCCACCGGTGCGACCTTCAGCGTGCTGCCGGCGGAAAACGCCACCGGCAACTTCACCAAGATCGTGCAGCGTGTGCCGGTGCGCATTCGCCTCGAAGTGCCGCAGGACATGCAAGGCGTGTTGCGTCCCGGTCTCTCTGCGACCGTGAAAGTGCATCTGGGCACCGGTACAGGCACGGGCACGGGCACTGGCTCCGCAGGCACCGCGAGCGCTACCGCCACCACAGGCGCTGCCGCGCACTCGTAACCCCGCGCCGCGTTCGCACTTCGCTTCAGGCCTGCCATGACCCACCCCCCTTTGAACCCCGCCGACCAGCCGACCCGCACCAAGGCCTTCGCATTCGCGCTGATGTGTCTCGGCTTTTTCATGGCGACGCTGGACATCCAGATCGTCGCGTCTTCGTTGCGCGATATCGGCGGTGGTCTGTCCGCGAGCCAGGACGAGCTGTCGTGGGTGCAGACCTCGTATCTGATCGCCGAAATTCTGGTGATCCCGATGTCGGGCTGGCTCACGCGCGTTTTCTCGACACGCTGGCTGTTTGCGTTCTCGGCGCTCGGCTTTACGATCACCAGCATGCTGTGCGGTCTCGCGTGGGACATCAATTCAATGATCCTGTTTCGCGGCCTGCAAGGGGCGCTCGGCGCCGCGATGATTCCCACCGTGTTCACGACGGCATTCGTGCTGTTCCCCGGCAAGCAGCGGCTGATTGCCTCGACTACCATCGGCGCACTGGCCTCGCTTGCGCCGACCGTCGGTCCGGTGATCGGCGGCTGGATCACCTCGCAATGGTCTTGGCACTGGCTGTTCTATCTGAACCTCGTGCCGGGCGTGTTCGTCACGCTGCTGGTGCCGCGCTTCGTGCATATCGATCACGTCGATCTGTCGCTGCTGAAAAAAGGCGACTACCTCGGCATGCTGCTGATGTCCGGTTTTCTCGGCTGTCTCGAGTATGTGCTCGAGGAAGGGCCGCGCAAGAACTGGTTCGGCGACGACGCGATCATCGCCTGCACGTGGATCTCCGCCATCTGCGGCTTTCTGTTTCTCGTGCACGCGTTCACCGCCAAGGAGCCGATTGTCGATCTGCGCGCGCTGGCGATCCGCAACTTCGGCGTCGGCAGCCTGCTGTCTTTCATTACTGGAGTGGGCATCTTCTGCACGGTGTTTCTGACGCCGGTGTTTCTCACGCGCGTGCGCGGGTTCGACTCGCTGCAGACCGGTCTCGCGCTTTTGTCGGTGGGGTGTTTTCAACTGATGTCGCTGGTGGCTTATTCGCTGTTGGCGCGCGTGATCGACATGCGCTGGCTGATGGTGTTCGGCCTTGTGTGTTTCGGTCTGGGCTGCTATCTGTATGTGCCGCTGACCAATCAATGGGGCTGGCAAGAACTCCTGCTGCCCCAGGCTCTTCGCGGTATCGGCCAGCAGTTCTGCGTACCGCCTATCGTGACGATGGCGCTCGGCTCGCTGCCGCCCTCGCGGCTGCGCTCGGCGAGCGGCCTGTTCAATCTGATGCGCAACCTGGGCGGCGCGATCGGCATTGCGGTCAGCAGCACGATGCTCAACGACCGCCTGAACCTCCACTACGAACGGCTCGACGAACATCTCACAGCAGGGCGGCCCGTCGTCGAAGGCGTGCTGCAGCAACAGGCCGCGCGGCTTGCAACGGTGGGTGGCGACACGTTCAACGCGGCACATGCCGGTCTTGACCTGTTGCACACGGGCCTGCTACGTGAAGCTCTCGTGCTGACCTTTTCCGACACCTTTCTCGCTGTCGCACTGTGCTTTGTGGTGGGTTTGCTGAGCGTGGTGTTTTCGCGCCCGTTTGGCCTGACCGCGCCACCGCCGGATGCTCACTAGAGAATAATAAGGATAACGACATGAAATCGATCACTGCAAAGGGCATCGCGAGTGTGCTGTTTCTGAGCCTCGTTGCATGCGCTGTGCCGCCTGCCCAGCATGCCGACCTGCCGCACACCGTGCAAGCCGTGGCGCCCACGGCCTGGAGCGTCGCCGCGCCGCAGGATAGCGTGGATGCGAATGCCTGGTGGGCGCGCTTTGGCGACCCGGTCATGCATCAACTGGTGGAGGACGTGCTGAGCGGTAATCTGGATGTGCAGGCCGCCGTCGAACGCGTCAAGCAGGCGCAGGCCATCACGACCCAGCAACGCTCGGTCTTGCTGCCGGAGCTGGATGCGACCGCCATCGCGTCGGACCAGCGGCTGAATGCACCGCCGCCGCTCGGCTATGTGCGGCAGGCGGGCGCCGGTGTGGCGGCGAGCTGGACGCCCGATGTGTTCGGCGGCGAGCGGCTTGCGGTGCTGGCCGCGCAGGCCCAGACGGCGGGCCGCGCGGCCGCGCTCGATGAACTGCGGCTGGCGCTTGCGGCCAACGCGGCCGCGGCCTATATCGATCTGCGCTGGGCGCAGTCCGAGCTGCAGATCCTGAACGACAACGAGCAGATCAGAAGCCGCGCGCTCAAGCTCACGCAGGAGCGTCTGCACTACGGCCTGTCCACGCAGCTCGACGTCGCCCGTGCGCAGAACCAGTTGCAGGATCTGCAGGCGCAGATTCCGCAGGTGCAGTCGCGCATCCAGCATCAGCTCAGCCTGATCGCGGTGTACTGCGGACGGACGCCGGAAAGCGTGGGAAGCCTCGTGCTAACCGACACGCGCGATATTCCGGTGCCGGCGCAAAGCGTGCCGCAGACGCTGCCGTCCGAAGCGCTGCTGCGCCGGCCCGATGTGCGCACCGCTTACGCCGCGGTCGAGCAGCGCGCGGCGGAAGTGGGCGCCTCGAAGGCGCAGCGCTATCCGCAGTTCAAGCTGAATCTGGCGGACGGTCTGCTGGCGTCGTCTTATCTGGGTCTGCCCACGCTGACCGACAACCTGTTCAGCGCGGCGTTGAGCGCGACGAGCCCGATCTTCAACGCCGGCAGGATCAGCGCCGGTATCGACGAGAGCGAAAGCAAGCTGCGCGAGTCGCAACTCGGCCTGCAGCAGACCCTGTTGCAGGCGCTCAAGGAAGTCGAGGACACGCGCAGCGATCTGGTCAACGACGCCGTCCAGGTGGATCGGCTGGGCGGCGCACTGGACGCGTCGGGGCATGCGCTGCGGCTTTCCACCGAACTGTACAAGGACGGCGCATCCAGTTTTCTCGATGTGCTTGCGGCGCAGGAGGCGTATCTGCTCGACTCCGAGGCGCTGAACCAGGCGAAGCGTGAACACGCGCTGGCGGCCGTGGCGCTGTACCGGTCGCTGGGTGGCGGGTGGGATGCAGCGGCGCCGGCGGCGCTGGCCGTCAACTGAGGTGATGTTGTGCTCTAACTGTGAGAGGTCGTCATGAACAAGCGAGACGTAGTGATCTGCAACCCCGTGAGAACGCCGATTGGCGCGTACAACGGCACGCTGAAGGAGGTGCCGGCCACCGATCTCGGCGCCACCGCCGTGCGTGAGACGCTGCGCCGCAGCGGTCTTGCCGGCGCGGAACTGGCTTCGGTGGTGATGGGCAATGTGATTCAGGCCGGCAACCGGATGAACCCGGCGCGCCAGGCGGCAATCGGCGGTGGTGTGCCGGTCGCCGTGCCGGCGTTGACCGTCAACCGGGTGTGCGGCTCGGGCGCGCAGGCGATTGCCTCGGCGGCAAACGAAATCTGGCTGGGTCTTGGCGACGCCGCGGTGGCGGGCGGCATGGAGAACATGGACCGCGCGCCGTATCTGCTGGACGGCGGGCGCTGGGGCTACCGGATGGGTAACGCGCAGGTGCACGACAGCATGCTGCGCGACGGCCTGGTGGATGCATTCTCCGGCGAACACTCCGGCTGGCACACCGAAGACCTCGTGACGCAGATGGAGATCACGCGGGAGGCGCAGGACCGCTGGGCCGCGCGCTCGCAGCAGCGATTCACGGCGGCGCAGGAGAGCGGCCGGTTCGACGCCGAGCTGGTGAGCGTGCCGGTGCAAAGCCGCAAGGGGCCGCAGCCGTTTTCACGCGACGAGCAGCCGCGCGCGGATACCACCGTTGAGACGCTTGCCAAACTGCGTCCGGCGTTCCGCCCCGACGGCACGATTACCGCCGGCAATGCGCCAGGCCTGAACAGCGGCGCCGCGGCGATGCTGGTCGCGGAGCGCGGCTTTGCCGAGGCGCGCGGCATCGAACCGTTTGCGCGCCTGGTTGCTTACGGCATTGCGGCGGTCGAGCCCGGCATGTTCGGACTCGGCCCGGTACCGGCCGTGCAGATGGCGCTGGCGCGCGCCGGCTGGCAACTGAAGGATGTCGAACGCTTTGAGATCAACGAGGCCTTCGCTGCCGTGCCGATCGCGGTGCTGCGCACGCTCGGAATCGACGAAGAACTCGTCAATATCGAGGGCGGCGCGATTGCGCACGGCCATGCGATCGGTGCGACCGGCGCAGTGCTGACGACCCGGCTGATTCATTCAATGCGCCGTGACGGGCTCAAGCGCGGCATCGTCACGTTGTGTATTGGCGGCGGGCAGGGGATCGCGCTGGCGCTCGAAATCCTCTGATGTGAGGCGG
>NZ_SCNV01000105.1 GCF_005503145.1 Burkholderia sp. 4M9327F10
CCCATCCCCCGCCCCCGTCTCCCTCCTGAAAGGAAGAATAGGTAATCCGTCAGTAACCTCCTTTCACGTCCGCTGTCCTAGACTCGCTCTCCAATGTTGTTCGGGAGCGCTCTCATGTCACAGCCGGTTGCCGTCGCGATCCATTCCCTTCATTCCTTCGAGCTGACCGGCGATGGCCAGTACCTCATGGTCAAGGGTAATCAGCCGGATAGCATTGCCTTGCATTACTCGGTCATGCACGAGTTGCTGGCGGCCATTTCCAATGCCATCGGCTGGTCGGCGCGGGTGCGGCAGCAAAGCGATGACGTGAAATTCGCCATGCCCTGCGAGGCCTGGGCGGTCGGCAAGGACAAGGGTGAGTCCTCCCATCTGCTGCTCTCGTTTCGTCTACCCGGCGGCGCCGAGCTGTCGTTTCGCATGCATCGCGCCGAGGTGCGCCATATGACCGAAGTGCTCTCGCTCGTCACAGGCCTCACCCAAATCAACGGCGCAGCCAGCGTTCGCCTCCAATAGCGCGACCGTGCCCATTGTTCGCTTGCGGCCCCGCGCTCGCTTTCTCTCTCTTACATCGCCGTCCTCCGGCCCGGAGCAACGGCTAAAGATGTGCCTTCGTTCCTCCTACTGTGTGTCTCTTCTGTCAGCCTGTATGAACCTCGAAACACTTTCGGCCCGTTGCACCCGCGCGCTGACATTCATCGGCCTGAGCGTCACCGCCGCCTCAGCCTATGCCACCACCCCGTTCGTGGTGCGCGACATCCGCCTCGAAGGCCTGCAACGCGTCGAACCGGACACCGTTTTCTCGTATCTGCCCATCAAGCAGGGTGACACCTTCACGGACGACAAGGCTTCCGACGCCCTGCGCGCACTCTATGCGACCGGCTTCTTCAACGACGTCAAGATCTCGGCCGATGGCGATGTCGTCGTGGTGCAGGTGCAGGAGCGCCCCGCAATCGGTACGATCGATTTCGCGGGCATCCACGAATTCGACAAGGACAACCTGACCAAGGCGCTGAACTCGGTCGGGCTGTCGCTGGGCCGCTACTACGACAAGTCGCTGGTCGACCGCGCCCAGCAGGAACTCAAGCGCCAGTACCTGACGCGCGGCTATTACGCCGCCGAAGTCACCACCACGGTTACGCCGATCGACCGCGATCGCGTCGGCCTGCTGTTCTCGGTGATCGAAGGTCCGAGCGCGAAGATCCGCCAGGTCAACCTGATCGGCAACAAGGCGTTCAGCGACAGCACCCTGCACGACGAGATGCAGGAGTCCACACCGAACTGGTTCTCGTGGTACACGAAGAACGATCTGTACTCGAAAGACAAGCTGACCACCGACCTCGAGAACCTGCGTTCGTACTATCTGGACCGCGGCTATCTCGAGTTCAACATCGATTCGACCCAGGTCTCGCTGTCGCCGGACAAGAAGGACATGTATCTGACGCTCACCCTGCACGAGGGCGAGCCATACACGGTTTCCGGCATCCGTTTGTCGGGCAACCTGCTCGACCGGCAGGCCGAACTCATGAAGCTCGTCAAGATCAAGGCGGGCGACCGCTTCTCGGCGGCCAAGCTGAAGGCCGCCACCAAGGCGGTAGTCGACAAGCTCGGTGAATACGGCTACGCGTTCGCCACGGTGAACGCCCAGCCGCAGATCGACCAGCAGCACCATACGGTCGACCTGACGCTGCAGGTCGACCCGAGCCGCCGCGTGTATGTGCGCAACATCAACATCGTCGGCAACACCCGCACGCGTGACGAAGTGGTGCGCCGGGAAATGCGCCAGCTCGAGAGTTCGTGGTTCGACTCCGGGCGTCTCGCGCTGTCGAAGGACCGTATCAACCGTCTCGGCTACTTCACCGATGTCGACGTGACGACGGTGCCGGTCGAAGGCACCGCCGACGAGGTCGACATCGACGTCAAGGTCACCGAGAAGCCCACCGGTTCGATCACGCTCGGTCTCGGCTACGGTTCCGGCGAAGGCCCGATCATTTCGGCGGGGGTGTCGCAGGACAACGTGTTCGGTTCGGGCACGAGCCTCTCGGTGAACGTGAACACGGCCACCACGTTCCGCACGCTGACGGTCACCCAGGTAGACCCGTATTTCACGGTGGACGGCATCAAGCGCATTACCGACGTCTACTACCGCACCAGCGAGCCGCTCTATTACTCGAACGTTACCGACACGAGCTTTCGCATCATCACGCTCGGCGCCGACCTCAAGTTCGGCGTGCCGTTTTCCGAATCGGACATGGTCTACTTCGGCACCGGCATCGAGCAGAACCGGCTCGACGTGGACTCGACCACGCCGCAAAGCTATATCGACTACGTGAACGACTTCGGCCGCGTGTCGAACAACGTTCCGCTGACGCTAGGCTGGTCGCGCGATAACCGCGACAGCGCGCTGGTGCCGAGCCGCGGCTACTTCACCCAGTTCAACGCCGAGTACGGCACGCCGATCGCCCGCACCACCTACTACAAAACGGATCTGCAAGCGCAGTACTACTACTCGTTCGCCAAGGGCTTCGTGCTCGGCCTGAACTTCCAGGGCGGTTACGGCAACGGCCTGGGCGGCGAGCCGTATCCGATCTTCAAGAACTACTATGCAGGCGGCATTGGTTCAGTGCGCGGCTATGAGCCGAGTTCGCTGGGTCCGCGCGACGCAACCACGGGTGACCCGATCGGCGGCTCGAAACTGCTGGTGGGCAACATCGAACTGACCTTCCCGCTGCCGGGCACGGGCTACGACCGCACGCTGCGCGTCTTCACCTTCGTCGACGGCGGTAACGTCTGGGGTACGGAAGGCAACAGTACCGGCGCCAACGGCCTGCGCTACAGCTATGGCGCCGGTCTCGAATGGATCTCGCCGATCGGGCCGCTCAAGCTCGATTTCGGCCTGCCGATCGTGCGGCATGCGGGCGACCAGTACCAGAAGTTCCAGTTCCAGATTGGTACGTCGTTCTGACGGCACAAGCCGCGCCGCATAAGCCGCGCGTGAGCGACGCGCGGCTTTCACAGCAATCCTGACAATTTACTTTCACCCATTTACGGAATCGAAATATCCGGCCCGTGGCGGCGTGCAAAGGGTGCCCGCGCCGGGTCCCCGGAAACCGCAATGTTCCGACAACCTTCGCCCCTCATAATCCCCGGCTGCGCTGCATTGTCGGCTTCCGGGCAGGAAGGCGCGGACGTCGATCGTTGCCATTGTGATGAGATTCTCCGGAGGCCTGCTGCCGATGCACCTGTCTGTTTCAATCGGGCAAAAGCGTTACGGTGTTTTACACAGCGCCCGCCGCGTAACGCCTCGCAACCACTTTAAGGGTCGCAAGTCACAGCAAGCCCCCTGGTGCACATTAAACTCCTGCGCATGGCTATCCAAATCCTGGTCGTCGACGACGACACCGACCTGCGCGATCTGCTGCGCACCTATCTCAGCAACTCCGGCTTCGAGGTCTCGGTGCTGCACGGCGCCAGCTCGCTGGAGCGACGGCTCGAACGGGAGCGTCCCGATCTCATCGTGCTCGACCTGATGATGTCGGATATCGACGGCCTGACGGCCCTGCGCAAGCTGCGCGCAACCGGCGACGACATCCCGGTGATCATCCTGACCGCCAAGGCCGACGACGTGGACAAGATCGTCGGCCTCGAACTGGGCGCGGACGACTTCATCGCCAAGCCGTTCAACCCGCGCGAGTTGCTGGCGCGCATCCAGGCCGTGTTGCGGCGCCGCATCACCCCCGCGGCAGCGGCGCCCGAGCAGCGTGAACCGTTCAGCTTCGGCCACTTCACACTCGACTTCCAGTCGCGCACGCTCAGCCAGCAGGGCCGCCCCCTCATGCTGGCCGACAGTGTGTTCGCGTTGCTGAAGATCTTTGTCGACCATCCAATGCACGCGCTCAACCGCGAGCGCCTGCTCGAGCTGCTGCACGGGCCGGAATATGACGGCACCGATCGCGGCGTCGACGTGCAGGTCTGGCGCCTGCGCCGCATCGTCGAAGCCGACCCGTCCACGCCGCGCATCATCCAGACGGTGCGCGGCCGTGGCTATATGTTCGTGCCCGACGGCGCCGTCCAGCCGGGCGCCTCATGATTCGCGACCCGTCAGGCGACAATGCCTCCAGCCTTCGTCAATACGAAGCAATGGACGCGTGGAGGGTGACAACACGCAGTAAACGTGGCACTTTTCCGCAGTTGCAAAAAAACACATTTTTTTGCCTCGGCCTGCTCCCGCTAACCGGGCATATGACCCGATTGCGGCAACAGGCGCGAGCAGTTCTTGCCGGTGCAGCCAACGCCGGCCGCATCGAACCCAACGCCAACGGCACCACCAGTTTTCGGAGATTGATATGAGCGAAGCCGTGTCCACGCAGCCCAGGCGATCGCGCTTCTGGTTCATCCTGATCGCGGTCATAGTGCTGGCGCTGGTCGCGCTCGTGGTCGTGCACCTGCTGACCCGCAGCAAACCGGCGCGCGGCGCGCCGCCGCAGGTCGTCACGGTCGCCACCGCTACCCTCGGCGCGATGCCGGAAACCCTGAGCGAACTGGGCACGGTCACGCCCACCGCGACTGTCACCGTATTGCCGCAACTGAGCGGCTATCTGACCGCCGTCGGCTATCGCGAAGGCCAGGATGTCGAGAAAGGCCAGTTCCTCGCCCAGATCGATCCGCGCCAGTACGAGATCGACAAGCAGCAGGCCGAAGCACAACTCGCCAAAGACCGGGCCTCGCTCGCCCAGGCCCGCTCCGACCTCGCGCGCTATCAGCAGTTGAATGAGCACAAGTCGATCGCCGAGCAGACCTTCGTCGACCAGCAGTTCCTCGTCCAGCAGGACGAAGCCGCGGTCAAGGCGGACCTCGCCAACATCGCGCAATACGATCTCGACCTCGTCTATTGCCATATCACCGCGCCGGTTGCCGGACGCGTCGGCCTGCGCCTCGTCGACCCGGGCAACTATGTCACCGCGTCGTCCTCGCCGGGCATCGTGGTCATCACTACGATGAAGCCCACCACGGTGCAGTTCACGGTGCCGCAGGACCAGCTCGCCACCGTGCTGCAGCGCATGAACGGCGGCGCGAACCTGCCGGTCACGGCCTACAGCAGCGACAACTCGAAGCAGGTTGCGAGCGGCACGCTGTACGCGGTCAGCAACCAGATGGCGACAGCCACGGGCACGGTCACCTTGCGGGCGACCTTCCCTAACGACGACGAAGCGCTGTTCCCGAACGAGTTCGTCAACGTCAAGCTGCTGGTCGACACGCTGCAAAACGCCGTGCTCGTGCCCACCCCGGCCGTGCAGACCGGCGCCCCGGGCGACTACGTGTACCTCGTGAACGCAAACCAGACGGTGTCCGTGCATAAGGTCACGCTTGGACCGAGCGACGGCAAGAACACGGTGATCGCCTCCGGGCTGCAGGCCGGCGATATCGTGGTGACGGACGGCACGGACCGGCTGAGCGACGGCGCGAAGATCCAGGCTGCGAGGGCGCGGCCCGCTTCGGGCGCGAGCGCGGGTGCGGGTGCAGCGGCTCCCGGATGGAGCGGCGCGAATGGCGCCAGCGGTGCCAACGGTACAAGCGGCGCGCACGGTCAGCACAGACGGCCTCACGGCGCCTCGGGGGCCGATGCCGCCTCTGCAGATGCAGCTTCGTAGTAGCGGACCCAGCCAAGCCACGCGCCGATGAATATCTCCCGCCTGTTTATTCTCAGACCGGTAGCCACCCTGCTGCTGATGATCGCCCTCGTGCTGGTGGGCCTCGTCGCGGTACGCGTGCTGCCGGTTTCCTCGCTGCCGAGCGTCGACTACCCGACCATCCAGGTGCAGACCTTCTATCCCGGCGCAAGCCCGGACGTGATGGCCACCACCGTGACCGCGCCGCTCGAAGTGCAACTGGGCGAGATTCCCGGCCTGCAGCAGATGACGTCGTACAGCTCGGACGGCGCCTCGGTAATCACGCTGCAGTTCGACCTGTCGCTGAACCTCGACATTGCTGAACAGAACGTCCAGCAGGCCATCAACGCGGCCAACAGCTACCTGCCGAGCGGCTTGCCCGCGCCGCCGACCTACGCCAAGGTCAACCCGGCCGACCAGCCTATCCTCACGCTCGCGGTGACCTCCAAGTCGATGTCGCTCACGCAGCTGGAGGACGCCGCCAACAACCGCCTCGGCACCAAGATTTCCGAAGTGTCGGGCGTGGGCGTCGTGACCACCAGCGGCGGCAACGTGCCGGCCATCCGCGTCGAAGCGGACCCGCAAAAGCTGGCTGCCTACGGCCTGAATATCGACGATCTGCGCACGCTGCTCAGCTACGTCAACGTCAGCCAGCCGAAGGGCAACTTCGACGGCCCGGACCTCGACTACACGATCAACGGCAACGACCAGATCAGCGATCCGAAAGACTACATGGACACGGTGATCGCCTACCAGAACGGCGCACCGGTGTTCATGCGCGACGTCGCCAGAGTCACCTCGGCCGCCCAGGACGTCGAGCGCGGCGCCTGGTACAACGGCACGCCGGCGATCGTGCTGAACGTGCAGCGCCAGCCGGGCGCCAACGTGATCGCCACCGTCAACCAGATCATGCGGCAGTTGCCGCAGCTCGAATCGACGCTGCCGGCCGGCATGAAGGTCACGGTGGTGTCGGACAGCACCGGCGTGATCCGCTCGTCGGTGTCGGACGCGGCGCTTGAACTGGTGCTCGCCATCGTGCTGGTGGTGGCGGTGATCTTCGTGTTCCTGCGCAACGTGCCGGCCACCATCATCCCGAGCGTCTCGGTGCCGGTGTCGTTGATCGGCACGCTCGCCGTGATGTATCAGCTGAACTACTCGATCGACAACCTCTCGCTGATGGCGCTGATCATCGCCACCGGCTTCGTGGTCGACGACTCGATCGTGATGATCGAGAACATCGTGCGCTATCTGGAGGAAGGCAAGAGCCCGCTCGAAGCGGCGCTCGAAGGCGCCGGGCAGATCGGCTTCACGATTCTGTCGCTGACCATTTCGCTGATCGCGGTGCTGATTCCGCTGCTCTTCATGGGCGGCGTGATCGGGCGGCTCTTCAGCGAGTTCGCGGTGACGCTCGCGGTCACCATCGTGCTGTCCGCGGTGGTCTCGCTGACCGTGGTGCCGATGCTCTGCGCGCGCCTCCTGCGCGCCCAGGCCGAACGTCATCCGAGCCGCTTCGAGCGCTTCAGCGAAGGGCTCTTCGACAAGACCCTCGCTGCCTACGAGAAAGGCTTGCGCTGGGTGCTCGACCACCAGTTGCTGACCCTGCTGGTGGCGATCGGCACCGTCGTGCTCACCGCCGTCCTGTACATCGTGATCCCGAAGGGCCTGTTCCCGGTGCAGGACGTGGGCGTGATCCAGGGCATCAGCGTGGCCGACAACTCCGTGTCCTACTCGGCGATGGTGACCCGTCAGCAGGCGCTTGCCGATGCGATCCTGAAAGACCCCGACGTCGTTTCGCTCACCTCGTATGTCGGGATCGACGGCACCAACACCACGCTGAATAACGGCCGCTTCCTGATCAATCTGCGCGACCACGACAAACGCTCGGCCAGCGCCGAGGAGATCGCGCGGCGCCTGCAGCAGGAAGTCGCCAATGTGCCGGGAATCAGGCTCTACATGCAGCCGGAACAGGATCTGACGCTCGACACCACGGTCTCGCCGAACCAGTACAGCTTCGTGCTGCGCGGCCCGAGCCAGCAGGCCTTCCAGAAGTACGTGCCTGAACTGGTGGCGCGCATGAAGAAGATTCCGTCGCTCGCCGATGTGCAAAGCGATATGAATACCGACGGTCTGAGCGTGAACGTCGAGGTGAACCGGCAACTGGCGGCGCGCTTCGGCATCACCCCGGCCACCATCGACAACGCGCTTTACGACGCGCTGGGCCAGCGCATCGTCTCAACCATCTTCCAGCAGTCGGACCAGTACCGCGTGATTCTCGTCGCCAAGCCGGAGTCGTTGCCCAATGTCGCGTCGATCGGCAACCTGTACCTGCCTAGCGAGACGAGCAGTTCGGGCCAGGTGCCGCTCTCCGCGATCGCCAAGATCCAGATCGTCAAGTCGCCGCTCGTGGTGAGCCACCTGGCGCAGTTCCCGGCCGTGACGATCTCGTTCAACCTCGCCAAGGGCGCGTCGCTGAGCAGTGCGGTCAAGGACATCCACGCGGCCGAACAGGCGGTGAACCTGCCGCCGTCGATCACCTCGTCGCTGCAGGGCGCGGCCCAGGCGTTCGAAGACTCGCTCTCGAGCGAAGTGTTCCTGCTGATCGCCGCGCTGGTGGCCGTGTATATCGTGCTCGGCGTGCTGTATGAGAGCTTCATCCATCCGGTGACGATTCTCTCCACCCTGCCCTCGGCGGGTATCGGCGCACTGCTCGCGCTGATGATGGCGGGTAGCGACCTCGATGTGATCGGCATTATCGGCATCGTGCTGCTGATCGGCATCGTCAAGAAGAACGCCATCATGATGGTGGACTTCGCGCTCGAAGCCGAACGCACGCACGGCAAGCCGCCGCGCGAGGCGATCTTCGAAGCGTCGCTGCTGCGCTTCCGCCCGATCCTGATGACGACGCTCGCCGCCATGCTCGGCGCCCTGCCGATGCTGCTCGGCACCGGCACCGGTTCGGAACTGCGCCGCCCGCTGGGCCTCGCGATCATCGGCGGGCTGACCTTGAGCCAGATGCTGACGCTCTTCACCACGCCGGTCATCTATCTGTACTTCGACCGGATGGCCGAGCGCACACGGCGCTGGCGCAACCGCAACCAGCCCACGGGCACGCCTGACGGCACGGCGGGGGACGCGCCTTGAACATCTCGGCGTTATTCATCAAGCGTCCGGTCGCGACCACCCTTCTGGCGATCGCGATCCTGATCTCCGGGACGCTCGCCTATTTCCGCCTGCCGGTCGCGCCGCTGCCGAACATCGCGTTCCCGGTGATCGTGGTGCAGGCCAACATGGCGGGCGCGAGCCCCGACATCATGGCCTCCACCGTGGCCGAGCCGCTCGAACGGCGGCTGGGTACGATTGCCGACGTGGAAGAGCTGACCTCGATCAGCTATGTCGGCTCGTCGATGATCGTGGTCGAGTTCGGCCTGAACCGCGACATCAACGGCGCGGCCCGCGACGTCGAAGCGGCCATCCAGGCCGCGCGCGCCGACCTGCCGACCACCCTGCGCAGCAATCCGACCTACCGCCAGTACAACCCGGCCGATTCGCCGATCATGGTGCTCGCGCTGACCTCGGACACGCTCACCAAGGCGCAGCTCTACGACTCCGCGGATTCGGTGATCCAGCAGCAGCTCTCGCAGGTCAACGGCGTGGGCCAGATCACGCTCGGCGGCGGTGCGCTGCCCTCAGTGCGGGTCGAGTTGCAGCCGGGCAAGCTGAACAGCTACGGCATCGGCCTCGAAGACGTGCGCGCCGCGATCTCGGCGGCCAACGCCGACAGCGCCAAGGGCCACCTCGACCAGGGCGAGCAGCGCTACGTGGTGTTGTCCAACGACCAGATCACCAAGGCCGCGCCCTACCGCGACCTCGTGGTGGCCTACCGCAACGGCGCACCGGTGATGCTGCGCGACGTCGCCCAGGTCAGGGACTCCAACGAAAATATCCGCAACGCCGGGCTCTACAACGGCAAGTCGGCGGTGCTGGTGATCGTCTATCCGATGCCCGGCAGCAATGTCGTGAACACCGTCGCGCAGATCCGCAACGTCCTGCCGGCCATCGAGGCGACGCTGCCGCACAGCGTTCATGTGTCGGTTGCGGTCGACCGCTCGGAATCGGTCCGCTCCTCGGTGGGCGACACCGAACGCACGCTGTTTATCGCCGTGCTGCTGGTGATCGGCGTGGTGTTCATCTTCCTGCAGTCGCCGCGCGCCACGCTGGTGCCCGCCGTCGCGCTGCCGCTGTCGATTGTCGGCACCTTCGGGCCGATGTACCTGCTCGGCTACAGCATCGACAATCTCTCGCTGATGGCGCTCACCATCGGCACCGGCTTCGTGGTCGACGATGCGGTGGTGGTGCTGGAAAACATCACGCGCCACCTCGAAATGGGCCTGAGTCCCAAAGAGGCCGCCCTGAAAGGCAGCGGCGAAGTGGGCTTCACCGTGATCTCGATGAGCCTGTCGCTGATCGCGGTGTTTTTGCCGATCCTGCTGTTCCCCGGCATCGTCGGCCTGCTGTTCCACGAGTTCGCCGTCACGCTGTCGATTGCGATCCTGTTTTCGCTCGTCATCTCGCTCACGGTCACACCGGCCATGTGCGCCTATGTGCTGAGCCGCAACAACGCGGGCCACTCGCAGGCCCGCTGGGCGAAGTGGATCGAGCGGCAGTTCGAGCGCTTCAAGAATGCCTATGCGCGTTCACTCACGGCCGTACTGGACCGTTCGCTGCTGGTGATCGTGCTGCTGTTCCTGCTGATGGTGGGCAACGTCTTTCTGTTCACCAAGCTACCGGGCACCTTCTTTCCGGAGCAGGACACCGGCATTCTGATCGGCCAGATCATCGCCGATCAGAGCATCTCGTTCCCGGCGATGCAAAAGAAGCTTGAGCAGTTGCAGGAGATCGTGCAGAAAGATCCGGCGGTCCAGTCGGTGGCCGGCTTTACCGGCGGCCGGGCGCTGAACACGGCGAACGTGTTCGTCGAACTGAAGCCGCTCGCCGAGCGTCATGTCAGTGCAACGGAGGTGGTCAACCGGCTGCGGCCCAAGCTGCGCCAGGTCTCGGGCGCACAGCTCTTCATGCAGGCGCAGCAGGACCTGCGCATCGGCGGGCGGCAGTCGGCGGCCGAGTATCAGTACACGCTGACAAGCGAGGATTCCGCGGCGCTGTTCGCCTGGACGCCCAAGCTCGTCGCCGCACTCAACAAGGACCACAACCGGGTGCTGGACGTCAACTCGGACCTGCAGCAAAACGGTCTGCAGACCTATGTCAATTTCGACCGCAGCACGGCGGCCCGCTACGGCTTTGCGCCCAACCAGATCGACAACGTGCTGTATGACGCGTTCGGTCAGCGCACCGTCTCGACCATCTACAACCCGCTCAATCAGTACTTCGTGGTGATGGAGGTGGCGCCGGAATACTGGCAATACCCGCAGACGCTCAATCAGATTTTCCTGAGCACGGCGGCGGGCAATCCAACCGGCACGGCGCAAACACAAATGCCGGGCTCGACCGTCACCGGCGTGACGGCGGCAAGCGCGGTCAGCACCACGACGAGTTCGTCGTCCAGCACCAACTCGCTGAATTCGAACGCGCAGGCCAACGCGACCAACAACAGCATCTCCAACAGCAAGGGCGGCACGTCGAGCGGCAGCGCGGACAGCACGGCGGCGGAGACGATGGTGCCGCTGCCGGCCATGTCGAGCTTCGTGAACAACCACACGTCCACTCAGGTCAATCACCAGAGCGGCCTGGTGGCGGGGACGATCTCGTTCAACCTGCCGGCTAACGGCTCGCTGACCACGGCGAAGGAGGCGATCGACGACGCCGCTCGCGAGATCGGCATGCCGGCCAGCATACACGGCGCCTTTGCCGGCGCGGCGCAAGCCTATGCCCAGTCAACCGGCACCATCCCGTTGCTGATCGTGGCGGCGCTCGGGGTCGTCTATATCGTGCTGGGCGTGCTGTACGAGAGTTCGATTCACCCGATCACGATCCTCTCGACACTGCCTTCGGCCGGCATCGGCGCCACGCTCGCGCTGCTGATTTTCGGCACGCCGTTCTCGGTGATCGCGATGATCGGCATGATTTTGCTGATCGGTATCGTCAAGAAAAACGGCATCATGATGGTGGACGTGGCGATCCAGTTGCAGCGCAAGGAAGGCGTGCCGGCCAAGGAGGCGATCCACTCCGCCGCGGTCGTGCGTCTGCGGCCGATCATGATGACCACGTTCGCCGCGGTGCTCGGCGCCGTGCCGCTCGCAATCGGCATCGGCCAGGGCGCGTCGCTGCGTCAGCCGCTCGGTGTCACCGTGATGGGCGGCCTGATCCTGAGCCAGGTGTTTACGCTCTACACGACGCCGGTGATTTACCTCTACCTGGACCGTCTGCGCGGCAGGCTCGCCAGATGGTCGTCAGGACTGCCGTGGAACCGCCAGGCGGAACAGATGGGGCCACCGGCGCGACCGGGGCAAACGGATACGAAGGCATGATGATGAAGATTTACCGCAACTCTCTCACCGCTCTTGCCACCCCGCTCGCGGCTGCGGCAGCCCTGCTGCTTGCCGCCTGCACGGTCGGCCCGGACTACCGCCGGCCGCAGGTCAGCGTGCCTGCCACCTATCGCGAGCTGCCCGGCTGGACCCAGGCCGAGCCGGCCGCGGACGGTCCGAAGGGCGCGTGGTGGACCGGCTTCAACGACCCGCTGCTCGACGAGCTCGAACCGCAGGTGGTGGTCTCCAATCAGACCGTGCGCCAGGACTACGCGAACTACCAGCAAGCGATCGCCGAAGTGAAGGTCGCCAACGCAAGCCTGTTTCCGACCATAGGCATAACCGGTTCGGGCACCAAGGCGCGTTCTGCGACCGGCAACACGGCCCATGTGGTCAACTCGGGATCGCTGGAAGGCAATGTGAGCTGGGATCTCGACCTGTGGGGTTCGGTGCGCCGCACCATCGAGGAAAACTCGGCGACCGCGCAGGCGAGCGAAGCGACCCTTGCCAACGCCACGCTCTCGGAACAGATTGCGCTCGCCAATGCGGTGATCGAACTGCGCACGAGCGACGCCAATATCGATCTGCTGCAGGCCACGGTCAAAGCGTATCAACACTACCTGGATGTGGTGGCGAACCAGGACAGGTTCGGCACCATCGCGCCGTCCGACCTGGTGACGGCGCGCACCCAGCTCGAGACCGCCCAGTCGAGCCTGATCGCACTCGGCGTGGCGCGTGCGCAGTATGCACATGCAATCGCGGTGCTGGTCGGCAAGAATCCGGAAGACCTGGACATTCCGCATAGCACGTCGATGCCCACCTTGCCGTCGATTCCGGTCGGCGTGCCGTCGACGCTGCTGCAACGGCGGCCCGATATCGCCACCGCCGAGCGCCAGATGGCGGCCGAGAATGCGGCGATCGGCGTGGCCATCGCGGCGTACTACCCCACCGTCTCGCTCTCCGCGCTGGATGGCTTCTCGCAGTCGCCGCTGGGCGGCTTGCTGCACGTCGCCAACTACGTCTGGTCGCTCGGCGGCAGCGCCACCGAGACGATCTTCGACGGCGGCGAGCGCAGCGGCGAAGTGGCCGCGGCGAGAGCCGCGTACGACGCGGCGCTCGCCAATTACCGCGGCACGGTGCTCAACGCGTTCGAAGATGTCGAGAATGACCTCTCCGGCCTGCGCATTCTCGCCCAGCAGGCCGATGCGCTCGACGCCGCCGTGCGCGACGCGACCCACGGCACCGAGATCGCCTTCAACGAGTACCAGGCGGGCACGGTCGACTACACCACCGTGGCGACGGCCCAGGCAACCCAGTTGAGCAATCAGCAGACGGCGCTGAGCGTGCAGCAGTCTCGCCTGCTCGACGCGGCTTCGCTGATCGGCGACCTGGGCGGCGGCTGGTCGGACAGCGAATTGCACGATCCGCGCCATCCAGACCGTCAGCCGGCGGCAGCGGCGCCGGCCGCATCTGCACCGGCGGCGCAAAGCGGCCCTGCAGTCAGCCCGGCAGTCAGCCCTGCAATCAACCCAGCAGTCAGCCCGGGGACGCAGGCGTCCGCTTCGGTGCAGTGAGCGTCACGCGCAGCGCCGCGGCTGCGCTGCGCACGCCGGCCTTCCAGCCGGCTAAGCCGCCCAGCGCGGCCCGAACTGTGATTGCACATCCCCCATGGCTGCGCTAGTGTTGTGTGTTGTCATGCCCACCGGATCGTCATCATGCGCACTCTGCCCCGTTTCTTCGCCCTGAGCATGACAAGCGGCGCCATTGCGATGCTGAGCGCATCGGCAAGCGCCGCGCAACCGCCGTCCGCGCCGCTGCCGCTCGATCAGTTGCGGCTCTTTGCCGAAGTATTCGGGCAGATCAAGCAGGAATACGTCGAACCGGTCGACGACTCCAAGCTGCTCACAGCGGCCATCAAAGGCATGGTGTCGAGCCTCGATCCACACTCGGCCTACCTCGACAAAACCGACTTCAAGGATCTGCAGGAGCAGATCACCGGCCGCTTCGCCGGCATTGGCATCGAAAGCGGCACGGAAGACGGTCTCATCAAGGTGATCGCGCCCATCGACGACACGCCCGCGTTTCGCGCCGGCATTCGTCCCGGCGACCTGATCATGAGCATCGACAACAAAACGGTGCGCGGCATGACGCCGGACGAAGCCTCCACGCTGATGCGCGGCAAGCCGGGCACCAAGGTCACGCTGACCCTCTACCGCAAGAGCGAAAACCGCACCTTTCCGCTGACCGTTACGCGCGCCCTCATCATGCTGCAAAGCGTGAAAACGGCCACACCGGCGCCCGGCTACGCTTACGTGCGCATTACAAGCTTTCAGGAACGCACGACGCCCGATCTGGCGGAGAAGCTGCGTACCATCGCCCAGCAGCAGCCGGACCTGAAGGGGCTGATCCTCGACTTGCGCAATAACGGCGGCGGGCTGGTGGAAAGCGCGGTGGGCGTGGCGGGCGCCTTCTTGCCGCGCGATTCGGTGGTGGTGACGACCAACGGCCAGGTCGAATATTCGAAGCGCGCCTATCGCGACGAATACGCTTACTATCGCCTCGCGTCATATACCAGCGACCCGTTGCTGAACGAGCCGGCCATCTTCAAGACCGTGCCGATGATCGTGCTGACCAATGCCTACACCGCGTCGGCCTCGGAGATCGTGGCGGGCGCGTTGCAGGATGCGCACCGGGCGCTGATTCTCGGCAAGACGACCTTCGGCAAAGGGTCCGTGCAGACTTCGATGCCGCTCACGCCCGACACGGCGCTGCGCCTGACGACCGCTTACTACTACACGCCGAGCGGCCGTTCGATTCAGGATATCGGCATCCGTCCGGATGTAGCGGTGGACCAGTTCGCCGACGGCGATCCGGACGATGCGCTCGTCACGCGCGAGGCCGATTATCCGAATCACCTCGCGAATATTCAGGATCCCAACGAAAAGAAGGAGCTGCAGGCGCGCGAGCAGGATCGTCAGGAGCAACTGCGCCTGCTCGAGGAGCAGAGCGACCGCGAGACGCCGGAACAGCGCCAGAAAGACCGCGACCGCGCACCGGTGGAGTTCGGTTCCAGCGACGACTTCATGCTGCAACAGGCGCTCAACAAGCTGCAGGGCAAGCCCGTGCAGCTATCCAAGGCGCTGCTCGAGCGCCGGCTGGCGCAAAGCGATGCGCCGGCGTCGTCGGTGGCGGCAGCGGAGCCAGATGAGCATTGAGGGTACGCGGCGGGTTGGGCGGTGCGAAACGGTGAGCTCACTTGCCGCGCGGCAATGCTTCGAGCCGCTCGATGATGTCCTTGGGCAAGCGCCGCTCCCTGGCAATGGCAACGCAATCGCGATCACGCAGGTCAGGAATCGAAGGATCGCCCCCCGCATCGATAAGTAATCCTAACGTAAGCAGCGCGGTCCTGGAGGGTTTGCCGGGTTGGTTCATTGTTCGTCTCTCCCGTCAAATGTGTTCGCCCAGCCCCCAATGATCTCCGGCCAACGATGTACTACAGTGGCTCCAGTGTGATCTTCAATACGCGGCCGGGAAACCTCCCGCCCGTGGTCCGTTACCTGCCCCCTCAAAGGAAACCATCATGAGCAAGCTCACCGGCAAAGTAGCCGTCGTCACTGGCGCATCGAAAGGTATCGGCGCCGCCATCGCCAAGGCGCTCGCGGCGCAAGGCGCGTCGGTCGTCGTCAACTACGCCTCCAGCCAGGCCGCCGCCGACGCGGTTGTCGCCGCCATCACGCAAGCCGGCGGCAAGGCAATCTCCGTGCGCGGCGACGTGTCCAGGGCAGCCGACGCGCAAGGCATCATCGACGCCGCCATCGAAGCGTATGGCCGCCTCGACGTCCTCGTCAACAACTCGGGTGTCTACGAGTTTGCACCGCTCGAAGCCATCACCGAAGAGCATTTCCACAAGCACTTCAATATCAACGTGCTCGGCCTGCTGCTCACCACCCAGGCAGCGGCCAAACATCTCGGCGAAGGGGCCAGCATCATCAATATCGGCTCGGTCGTCAGCCGCCTGACGCTGCCGGGCGGCACCGTGTACACGGCCACCAAGGGCGCCGTTGACGCAGTCACCGGCGTGCTGGCACGCGAACTGGGACCGCGCAAGATTCGCGTCAACTCGATCAATCCGGGCATGATCGAAACCGAAGGCACGAAAGACGCCGGCTTCATCGGTTCGGAGATGGAAACCTGGCTTGTGAGCCAGACGCCGCTCGGCCGCGTGGGTCAGCCCGACGATATCGCCAAGGTCGCCGCGTTCCTCGCCTCGGACGAAGCCGGCTGGATCACCGGCGAAACGCTGCTGGCCGGCGGCGGCTTACGTTAAGGGTGAAACGCCGGGTGTGCCGGACGCAGGACCGGCCACCCGGCGGCAGCCGTTGTGTCAATCGTAGTCGTCGCCTCGCTCGTGCCATTCGGCTCAGTGGCATCCCCCATCCCCCATCCCC
>NZ_SCNV01000106.1 GCF_005503145.1 Burkholderia sp. 4M9327F10
GCTTATTAGGCCGCAGCGCCGGCGACGGCGGCGCGATGAAGCGCCCGCGCTGGATCGTCGATCACTCGAGCATCCCGCCCGCGGCCACACGCGCGCTCGCGCAGCGTGCGGCGGCCGCCGGCGTGGGCTGGGTCGACGCTCCCGTTTCCGGCGGCGTGGCGGGTGCCGTGGCCGGCACGCTGGCTGTGATGGCCGGCGGCGCCGCGGCAGACGTCGCAGCCGTCACGCCTCTGCTTGCCGCCTATGCAGCGCGCGTGACTCACATGGGCGCGGTCGGCGCGGGCCAGACCACCAAACTGTGCAATCAGGCCATCGTCACCTCGACCGTTGCCGCCATCGCCGAAGCCGTGAGTCTTGCGCAGCGCAGCGGCATTGACGCCGCGCGGCTGAGCGAGGCGCTAGCGGGCGGCTGGGCTGACTCGGTGCTGCTGCAAACCTTCGTGCCGCGCATGACCCAGGCCGGTTTGCCGCCGATCGGCGCCTTCAGGACCTTCCAGAAGGACGTCGACACGGTTGCGGCCGCCGCGTGGGAGACCGGCACGCCGATGCCGGTCTCCGCCACGGTCCAGCAACTGCTGCGGCTGGGCGCGGCAATGGGGCTCGCCGAGGCGGATCTGTCGGCATTTATCGACGTCCTGCAGACGCCGCGCGGCGTTTCCAGCCCGACCGACGGCGGATGAATGCCCATGCGCGGGCTAACTTCTTGATAACCTGCTAAAATATTGGGTTGTTCGCCGCAAACCGCTGGAAACCAATTCGTCAAAGGACGCGCCGTGCTGTCTACCGCAAATATCACCATGCAATTCGGGCCTAAGCCCCTTTTCGAGAATATCTCGGTCAAATTCGGGGAAGGGAACCGCTATGGCCTGATTGGTGCGAACGGCTGCGGCAAATCCACCTTCATGAAGATCCTCGGTGGCGATCTGGAACCGAGTTCGGGCAACGTGATGCTCGAACCTAATGTGCGCCTCGGCAAGCTGCGCCAGGACCAGTTCGCGTACGAAGACGTGCGCGTGCTCGACGTCGTGATGATGGGCCACACCGAAATGTGGGCCGCCATGACCGAGCGCGACGCGATCTACGCGAATCCGGACGCCACCGACGACGACTACATGCACGCCGCCGAACTCGAAGCGAAATTCGCCGAGTACGACGGCTACACGGCCGAAGCGCGCGCGGGTGAGCTGCTGCTTGGCATCGGCATTGCAATTGAAGACCACAACGGCCCGATGAGCAACGTGGCGCCGGGCTGGAAGCTGCGCGTGCTGCTGGCACAGGCGTTGTTCTCGAAGCCGGACGTGCTGCTGCTGGACGAGCCGACCAACAACCTGGACATCAACTCGATCCGTTGGCTGGAAGACGTGCTCAACCAGTACAACTCGACGATGATCATCATCTCGCACGATCGACACTTCCTGAACCAGGTCTGCACGCACATGGCGGACATGGACTACGGCACGCTGAAGGTCTATCCGGGCAACTACGACGACTACATGCTGGCCAGCACGCAGGCCCGCGAGCGTCAGCAGAACGCCAACGCCAAGGCGAAAGAACGCGTTGCCGACCTGCAGGACTTCGTGCGCCGCTTCTCGGCGAACAAGTCCAAGGCCCGCCAGGCGACCAGCCGTCTGAAGATGATCGACAAGATCAAGATCGAGGAATTCAAGCCGTCGTCGCGGCAGAACCCGTTCATCCGCTTCGAGTACGAAAAGAAGCTGCACAACATCGCCGTGGTGGCCGATACCATTACGAAGAAGTACGACCGCACGATTTTCAGCAACTTCAGCATCAGCGTGCAGCCGGGCGAGCGCATTGCCATCATCGGCCAGAACGGCGCGGGCAAGACGACGCTGCTGCGTTCGCTGCAAGGCGGCGTAGCGACGGACCACGGCACGGTGAAGTGGGCGGAAAACGCCAACATCGGCTACATGCCGCAGGACACGTACGAAGAGTTTCCGGACGACGTCACGCTGATGGACTGGATTGACGGCTACCGCAAGGAAGGCGACGACGAGCAGATGGTGCGCGGCACGCTCGGCCGGCTGCTGTTCAATGCGGACGACATCCGTAAATCGGTCAAGGTGCTCTCGGGTGGCGAGAAGGGCCGCATGATCTGGGGCAAGCTGATGCTGGGCCGCCACAACGTGCTGCTGATGGACGAGCCGACCAACCACATGGATATGGAATCGATCGAATCGCTGCAGATCGCGCTCGACAAGTATGAAGGCACGCTGATTTTTGTGTCGCACGACCGGGAGTTCGTGAGCGGGCTGGCGAACCGGATTATTGAAGTGCGTACGGACGGCACGCTGTATGACTTCGGTGGTAATTACGAGGATTTCCTGGCTAGCCAGGGGGTGCAGTAACTGTCCTGGGACGCTCATTCATGTGACGTCATTGTCCCGCGCTCATTACGAAATTCGAAGCGGTGATCGGCCACTTATGCAGGTTACCGTGCGTTCGTAGTTCGGTCGCACGCGATGTGCTGAACGCTGTGCCATGATGTCTGATTCTGTGTGCGTGCATGACGCTCCAAAATTGCGGAGTGTTTTGGCGTTGAGTCCATGTAACAGGAGCGCAAAATAAAAGCGCCGGCCAGGTTGCCCTGGCCGGCGCTTTTTTATTGCTGCACTGCGCGTTCAACGGAGCGCCGTTGCAGCTATTTCGGTCTTTGAGTCCAGCCCTGAATCTCTGACAGCGGACAGCCGGCCGCGGCCCAACTCGAGCGGGCAACTGCATATATCGACTTCCGTCATTAACCGGAATGGAACCCGCCGCCGCGCCACTCTCCCTTGAAGTTGCCGACCGTAGTGCCGCCCGTGTCCTTACCAACGAATCCTTCCGTGACGACGGCGAGCAGGAAGTAGGCGAAGCTTTGGCGCACCCCGTCTTTGGCGAAGTCGTATTGTTCGCCAATTGCGAGGTTGAGGTAATAATTGACCACGCTACGCACATCCTGCGCGGGTCCCTTGATTCCTCCCGCAACTGAGTCGACGAGGCGGAGAATTTCAGCCTTCACGGTATCGAAATCCTGAGTTTCCGATGCGCCTTCCTGCTGCGCTACTTCATGCAACTTGTTCGCTGCATGTGCCAGTGCGGGCTTCGGGTCTGGGCTATTCGGGTCCAGCTTTTTGGCGGCGGTCAGAAGATTCTCAAGCATCGTATTCCCTCCGTAAGTAATGAAACGTGCAATCCGTTTGGCAGAGTGATGTCGGACATGAACAGCGGGCGGTAGTCCGCGTTCTTTATCCGCTGCGGCGCTTCGATACGAGGCCAAAGAAAAGCGCCAGCGAATGACCCTACCTTATCCACACCGCACCGCATGCGGAATCCACTGTTCGTCACGACGAAGTGCCGGGTTGTTTTTCACGGGCGGCGATGCTGTGTCGCGGTGTCGATTTCCCCGCAGCTTCATGTCCCGCGTGCGTCATTCCCGCCTCCACAAAAAATGACAACTCCTTTCCACTTTCCTTGGCCAGGATCAAATTTCGCCTGAGCCTTCGCTCGTAGAATCCGGCGGCGTACGCGTTTAACCGCGTTGATTGCGTGTCCCAAAGACGCAGTGGATCTCGGGGGTGTCTCTATGAAAAGCAGGCAGATATGAAGAACGAGGGAATCCTTAACAACAGGATGTGGCTACCGATCGGGACCGCGCTGGCTGCATGCCTCGCCGGCTGCAGCAAGCTCGACGTGCTCGATCCCAAAGGCAGCATCGGGGCGGCGGAGAAATCGCTGATCGGCACAGCGACATTCACCATGCTGCTGGTCGTCGTGCCGGTCATTCTCATGACCCTCTGGTTTGCGTGGCGCTACCGGGCCAGCAACCGCCGCGCGACCTACGCGCCGAAATGGGCGCATTCCACCGCGATCGAGGTGGTCATCTGGACGGTGCCGTCCATCATCATCCTGTGCCTCGGGGTGCTGACATGGCGAACCACCCATGAACTCGATCCCTACAAGCCGCTCCAGTCGGCCGTGAAGCCGATCAACGTCGAGGTGGTGGCACTCGACTGGAAATGGCTCTTCATTTATCCGGATCTCGGCATCGCATCGGTCAATCAACTGGCTTTTCCGGTGGGGACGCCCGTTCACTTCGTGATCACGTCGGACTCGGTCATGAACTCGTTCTTCATTCCGCGACTAGGCAGTCAGATCTACGCCATGGCGGGCATGCAGACGCAGTTGCACCTCGTGGCTGACGAAGCTGGCGATTACGCAGGCGTGTCGGCCAACTTTAGCGGCAGGGGCTTCTCCGACATGAAGTTCCGCGCGCTCGCCACCAACCCCGAGCAGTTCAACGCATGGGTTGAGAAGGTCAAGGCGTCGTCCGGCCGGCTCGACATGAACGAATACAACACGGTGGCACAGCCGAGCGAGAAAGAGCCGGTGCGTTATTTCTCATCGGTCGATCCGAAGCTGTTCCACAACATCATTGCGAAGTACAACAACGGCAATGTTCTCGATCTGCAGAACAGCAATTGCGGTACGAGGGGGTAACACATGTTCGGAAAACTGACACTTTCGGCGATTCCGTTCGATCAGCCCATCATCATGGGCGCGGGCGCGCTGATGGCGGTCCTTGTCCTTGCCACGGCGGGGGCATTGACCTGGTGCGGCAAATGGAAATGGCTGTGGAGCGAGTGGTTGACCAGCGTCGATCACAAGAAGATCGGCGTGATGTATATCGTGGTCGCCGTCCTGATGCTGCTGCGCGGCTTTGCCGACGCCGTCATGATGCGTCTGCAACTGGCGCTCGCCTATCACTCGCCGGGCTATCTGCCGCCGCATCACTACGACCAGATCTTTACGGCACACGGTGTCATCATGATTTTCTTCATGGCAATGGCGCTGATGGTAGGTCTGTTCAACCTGATCGTGCCGTTGCAGATCGGCGCGCGCGACGTCGCATTCCCGTTCCTGAATTCGCTCTCGTTCTGGATGACCGCGATCAGCGCGATCCTGATCAATCTGTCGCTGGTGATCGGCGAGTTTGCGCAGGTCGGCTGGCTCGCCTATCCGCCGCTCTCTGAACTTCAGTTCAGCCCGGGCGTAGGGGTGGATTACTACATCTGGAGCCTGCAGTTGTCCGGAGTCGGCACGCTGATTACCGCCATCAACTTCTTCGTCACCATCGTCCGGATGCGCGCGCCCGGCATGTCACTGATGAAGATGCCGGTATTCACGTGGACGGCCCTGTGCTCGAACGTGCTGATCATGGCGACGTTCCCGATCCTGACCATCGCGCTCGCGCTGCTCGGTCTGGACCGCTACGCCGGCATGCATTTCTTCACCAATGACGGTGGCGGCAACGCCATGATGTATCTGAACCTGATCTGGGCCTGGGGTCACCCGGAGGTCTACATTCTGGTTCTGCCGGCGTTCGGTATCTATTCGGAAGTGATTGCGACGTTCGCGAAGAAACCGCTGTTCGGCTACAAGACCATGGTCTATGCCACGTGCGTGATCACGGTGCTGGCGTTCCTCGTCTGGCTGCACCACTTCTTCACGATGGGCTCCGGCGCGGACGTCAATGCGTTCTTCGGCATTATGACCATGGTCATCGCCATTCCGACCGGCGTAAAGATATTCAACTGGCTATTCACGATCTATCGCGGGCGCCTCGAATTCACCACGCCCGTGCTCTGGACGATCGGCTTTATGGTCACCTTCACGATCGGCGGCATGACCGGCGTGATGATGGCGATTCCCGGCGCGGACTTCGTCCTGCACAACAGCTTGTTCCTGATCGCCCACTTCCATAACGCGATTATCGGCGGCGTGGTGTTCGGCTACCTGGCCGGCGTCCACTACTGGTTCCCGAAGGTGTTCGGCATCAAGCTGAACGAGAAACTCGGCAAGGCCGCCTTCTGGTTCTGGTTCGTCGGCTTCTATGTGTCGTTCATGCCGCTCTATGTGCTCGGTTTCATGGGCATGACGCGCCGTCTGAATCACTATGACAACCCGGCGTGGCATCCGTACCTGATCGTAGCGGCTTGCGGCGTGGTGCTGATTGCGCTCGGTGTGGTCTGCCAGGTTCTGCAGGTAATCGTTAGCGTGCGCAATCGCAAGCTGCCGGAGTATCGCGATGTCACGGGCGATCCGTGGAATGGCCGCACGCTCGAATGGGCCACTTCGTCGCCGCCGCCGGTCTACAACTTTGCCGCCATCCCTGTCGTGCATGAGCTCGATGCGTTCACGCATATGAAGGAAACGGGGCAGGGCCTTGGCGGGCAGGCGGTGTATCGCGCGATCCATATGCCGTCGAATACCCGTGCCGGTTTCTTTATCGGCATGTTCAGCCTGGCACTCGGTTTTGCCGGGGTCTGGCATATCACGTGGCTTGCTGTTGCGGCGCTCATCGGCATCATGGCGACCGTGATCGGGCGCAGCTTCGGCCATGACGACGGCTATTACATCCCGGCCGAAACGGTCCGCAAGACCGAGGAGCAGGGTGGCAGGACAAGCGAAACGAAGCGCGACGAGCGGTTTGCCGCTGCGGAGGTCAACTGATGATGCAGAACACTAATCTCGCCGCGCTCGGCGAACTGGAGAACGAGCACGCGCCATCCCACTCGGTATTCGGGTTCTGGCTGTATCTGATGACTGACTGCGTGCTGTTTGCATCGCTATTCGCGGTGTTCGCTGTGATGGCGCATCAGTTTGCGGGCGGGCCAACCGGCAAGGATCTGTTCGATATCCCGGGTGTCGCTTTGGAAACGGCGGTGCTGCTGCTCAGCAGTATCACCTACGGTTTCGCAATGCTCGGCGCGCACAAGCGCAAGTCGGGCACCGTGCTCGCATGGCTGGTGGTGACTTTCGTGCTGGGTCTGGCGTTTCTCTGGTTCGAAGTGCAGGAGTTTTCGCACCTGATCGCCGAAGGTGCGGGCCCGAGCCGCAGCGCGTTCCTTTCGTCCTTCTTCACGCTGGTCGGTACCCATGGCCTGCACGTGAGCGTGGGCCTCATCTGGATGGTCGTGCTCGCCGTGCAGATTGTCCTCAAGCCCGAGATGTCCGAGCGCGAGATTACGCGCCTCGCATGCCTGAGCCTCTTCTGGCACTTTCTGGACATCGTGTGGATCTGCGTGTTTTCGTTTGTCTACCTTGGGAGCGTGCTCTAAATGGCTCAAACACATTCGTTTCATGAAGAGGAGGCGCACGGCAGCGCACTCGGCTATATCGCCGGGTTTGTGCTGGCAGTGTTGCTGACAGCCGCGTCGTTCGGGCTAGTCATGCGCGGCGTTCTGCCGCCACAGACGGCGATGGCTGCGCTAGCAGTGCTGGCGACCGTGCAGATCGTGGTTCATCTGGTGTTCTTTCTGCATCTGAACACGTCGTCGGGCCAACGCTGGAATGTCATGGCGCTGGTTTATACCGTGGTGGCCGCGCTTATCCTGGTCGGCGGGACAGTGTGGGTGATGCATAACGTCAGCATGAACATGATGTCGCGCTAGCGCTTCCACGCAGATTGGGTGAGAGTGCCGCCCAATCGTGTCGCAACACGCGGGGCACGTTGCCGCCCCAGTCCTGATGTTCAAACATCCATGATGCAGGTCAAGCGGGCGCGCATCCCATCCGGTGCGCGCCCGCTTTGTTTGATGCGCCGCAATGTGCGCACCGCCCCATTGGCGAGTATGGACGTTTTATCTCGTCGACACGGGGCAACATGTACTCATCTCATTCCTTTGCACCTCTGGTCATTCGCGGCCGCACGCTGCTGCCGATCGTTCAAGGTGGCATGGGGGTCGGCATCTCGGCACACCGGCTAGCCGGTAGCGTGGCACGTGAAGGCGCGCTGGGCACCATTGCCAGCATCGATCTGCGTCACCATCACGCCGACCTCGTCGAACAATGCCGGGAGAATCCGGCGCGCGAGACGCTCGAGGCCGCCAATCTCACTGCCCTCGCACGCGAAATTCGTGCGGCCCGCGTGTTGAGCGAAGGACACGGCATGATCGCAGTCAACGTGATGAAGGCGGTCAACGCCCACGCCGACTATGTGCGGGTTGCCTGCGAGAGCGGCGCGGACGCGATTGTGATGGGCGCCGGTCTGCCGCTCGACCTGCCGGATATGACGCAAGGCCACGACATCGCGTTGATCCCGATTCTCTCCGACAGCCGCGGCATCGCCCTCGTACTGAAGAAGTGGCTAAAAAAGGGGCGCCTGCCCGATGCGATCGTGATTGAACACCCGGCGCACGCGGGTGGCCATCTCGGCGTGACGAATCTCGCGGATATGCAGGATGCGCGCTTCGACTTCGCGCGGGTGCTCGAAGAACTGCAGCCGGTTTTCACCTCGCTCGGCCTGAGCCGCCAGGACGTGCCGCTGATCGTGGCAGGCGGCATCAACAGCCACGAGGCCGTGCGTACCTGGCTCAGTGCGGGCGCCAACGGGGTGCAGCTCGGCACGCCGTTCGCGGTGACCGAAGAGGGCGACGCTCACCCCAATTTCAAGCGCGTGCTGGTGGAGGCGACTCCGGAGGACATCGTCGAATTCGTCAGCGTCACCGGACTGCCGGCGCGCGCCGTGAAGACGCCATGGCTCATGCGCTATCTGCGTAACGAGACGCGCATTCGCGACAAGATCGGCACCTTGAAGAACACCTGTCCCACTGCGCTCGAATGCCTGAGCGTCTGCGGCTTGCGCGACGGCATCGAAAAATTCGGCCACTTCTGCATCGATACGCGGCTTGCCGCGGCGTTGCGTGGCGATGTCGCCAATGGCCTGTTCTTCCGCGGCCGCGAGGCGCTGCCATTCGGCCATGCGATTCGCAGCGTGCACGACCTGATCGAGCTGCTGCTGACCGGCGTAGCGCGACCGGCTGTCGCAGGCCGTTGGGCGTTCTCGCTCGGTTGACGAGGGTCAACACGGCGAGCGTTCAGAGAATCGACAATCCCCGCAGTTATCAATGCTCAACGAATGACCAACGACGGGGATTAACATGAAGAACAAAATTAAAACCACGCGCAAGGCCGCGGCAATCGTATTCTGCCTGTTGGGCATGGGACTCGCCATGCCGCAGGCTCACGCCGCCGATGACGACCTCAACGGCATTCACGCGGGCGACGTGCTGGTGCGTTTGCGGGCCATCAGCATTATCCCGAACGTGTCCACTAACAACACGCTCTCGGCGCTGAACGTGGGCGTCAACAACGCGATCGTGCCGGAACTGGATCTGACCTACATGATTCGCGATTACCTCGGGGTCGAGCTGATCCTGGGCACGTCGCGCCATCAGCTGACGTCGAGCCTTGGCAATCTGGGCGGCGTGAACGTTTTGCCGCCCACCTTGCTGCTGCAATATCACTTCAACCACCAGGGCCGGATCCGCCCGTATCTCGGTGCAGGTGTGAACTACACGTATTTCTACAACAATGGGTTGAATGTCAACGGCCAGCCGATTTCGATCACCAACCACAGCTTCGGGCCGGCCTTGCAGGCGGGCGTCGACGTGCAGATCACCAAATCGCTGTTCGTCAATGCCGACGTCAAGAAGATCTGGATGAGAACCGACGCGTCGCTTGGCGGCACATCGCTGGGCCGGCTGGATATCGACCCGGTCGTGGTCGGGCTTGGGGTCGGCATGCGCTTCTGATAGCCGCACCAGCAGAAACCTGCAGGAACTGGCAGGAACCAGCAGACCAGGACGCCGGATATCCCGGCGTTTTTTCATGGCGCGCCGCGACTCGCGCGGCGGACCAAGGCCGATGCTGCCTTACAGCTTGTCGTACTTGAAACGCATTGCCGTGCCCTCCTGTTCGATGCGCACCCACACCGCACGCTTTTCCTCATCGGTCAGGAAAACCCAGTTCGCCACCTCGGCTGCCGTACGCCCGCAGCCCTTGCAGACTTCGTCAAAAAGGGTGGAGCAGACGCCGATGCACGGGCTATCCGGAAGAGCATGAAGATTTGAAGCCATCGAAAACCTTGGGACGAAAAGCAGGAAGGTGAGGCTATGTTAACTGATGCTGGAGTTTCGTTCCGGGCAAGGTCGCGTCCCCGCGGCGCAGCGTCCCGGCGTTGCAGCGTCAATTTTGAACGGGTTATTCTTACAAATTGACTTCAATTGGCTTCATTTCCTGTCGAAATCCGCCCATGCAAAGCGCCTGACCCGCGCCATTGCCGAAGGCGTTTTTTTCCATATGGACATGCGCCAATAACCCGCTAAAATTGCGCGCAATTTTGTCTGCGCGTGGCTAGCCGGTCTGACCGCGCAAGCCGCATACGCTGTACCCTTTGCGCGACAGCCTGGTATTTTTTTTGAAGCGCGCAATAATTAGTGGTAGTTTTCGGGTTTTTCAGGGGAGCCGCGAGCAGTGCGCCGCGGCACGTGGAGTGGACGGTCGGCTGAGGCTGACAGGATCGGAGAACGGGATGAAAAAACTGGTGGTGCGCCAACTGGCGGCGCTGGTGCTGTGTGCCACGCCGTGGCTGACGGCAGCAGCAAAAGATACGCAATTGAATGTGTATAACTGGTCCGACTACATCGCCAAGGACACAATCCCGAACTTTACCAAGCAGACCGGCGTCCAGGTCAAATACGATAACTACGACAGCGACGACACGCTGCAAGCCAAATTGCTGACCGGCAATTCCGGCTATGACATCGTGGTGCCGACCAGCAATTACGCCGGCAAGCAGATTGCGGCGGGCATTTTCGCCCCGCTCGACAAATCGAAGCTGCCCAACCAGAAATACCTCGATCCTTCGCTGATGGCGCTCGTCGCCGGCGCCGATCCGGGCAACAAATATGCCGATCCGTGGGCCTATGGCACGACGGGTCTCGGCTACAACGTCACCAAGGTCCAGCAGATCCTCGGCAAGGATGTGCCGCTGAACAACTGGGACATCCTCTTCAAGCCCGAATACATCTCGAAGCTGAAGGCCTGCGGCGTCTCGGTGCTGGACGCGCCTGACCAGGTGTTTGCGGCGGCGCTGCACTATATCGGCAAGGACCCGATGAGCACGAACCCGGCCGACTACCGTGCCGCGCTCGAGATGATGAAGAAGATCCGTCCGTACATCACGCAATTCAACTCGTCGGGCTACATCAACGACCTGGTGGGCGGCGACATCTGCTTCGCTTACGGCTGGTCGGGCGACGTGGTGATTGCCAAGCACCGTGCGGTGGAAGCGAAGAAGCCGTACAAGATCGAGTACTACATTCCGAAGGGCGGTGCGCCGGTCTGGTTCGACGTGATGGCGATTCCGAAGGACGCGAAGAACAAGGAAGCCGCACTCGAGTGGATCAACTACATCGAGACGCCGCAGGTCCACGCCGCGATCACGAACGAGGTCTACTACCCGAGCGCGAACCTGGAAGCGCGCAAGTATGTCGACAAGGACGTGGCGAACGATCCGGCCGTCTATCCGCCGCCTGAAGTCATCAAGACGCTGTTCCTGCTGAAGCCGCTGCCGCCGGAAATCCAGCGTCTGCAGACGCGGCTGTGGACCGAGTTCAAGTCCGGCCGCTGACGCCTGCGGCCGCAATGAGCAAAGACTAGGCATCATCCCGAAGCCCCCGGTGTTCACCGGGGGCTTTGTTCGTCAAACGCAGGAGTGAAGTAGCAAATCATGAGCAGTGACCAGTCGGGTGCGCTGGCAGGGGCCGGCACGCCGCCCCCGGGCAGCTATGCCGTTGCGAACGACGCAGCGGAAAACTTCGTGCAGATCGTCGACGTCGTCAAGAAGTTCGGCGAGACGGTTGCAGTCAAGCAGGTGAGCCTCTCGGTGAAGAAGGGCGAACTGTTCGCGCTGCTGGGCAGTTCCGGCTGCGGCAAGTCGACGCTTCTGCGGATGCTGGCGGGTCTCGAGAGCGTGACCTCGGGCAAGATCCTGATCGACGGTGAGGACCTGGCGCAGATGCCGCCGTATCGCCGGCCGGTCAACATGATGTTCCAGTCGTATGCGCTGTTTCCGCACATGACGGTCGAAGCGAATGTCGCCTTCGGCCTGAAGCAGGAAGGCGTGGCGAAGGCCGAACTGAAGGAGCGCGTGCAGGCGGTGCTCGATCTGGTGCAGATGGGGCGCTTTGCCAAGCGCAAGCCGCATCAGCTCTCGGGCGGCCAGCAGCAGCGCGTGGCGCTCGCGCGCAGCCTGATCAAGCGGCCCAAGCTGTTGCTGCTCGACGAGCCGATGTCCGCGCTCGACAAGCAGATTCGCCAGCGCACGCAGATCGAGCTGGTGAACATTCTCGACAAGGTCGGCGTCACCTGCATCATGGTGACCCACGATCAGGAAGAGGCGATGACAATGGCCGGGCGCCTCGCGGTGATGAGCGAGGGCGAGATCGTCCAGCTGGGCACGCCGCATGAGGTGTACGAATACCCGAACAGCCGGTTTTCGGCGGAATTCATTGGCTCGACCAATCTGTTTGACGGCACGGTGGTCGAGGACGAACCGGATCACGTGTTCGTCGAGACCGCCGACCTGCCGGTGCGCCTGTATGTGAACCACGGCATTACCGGACCGCTCGGCATGCCGCTGACGATCTCGGTACGGCCCGAGCGCATTGCGCTGACGCGCAAGCCGCCTGAGGGCGCCTACAACTGGGGCAAGGGCGTGGTCACGAATATCGCCTACATGGGCGGCTACTCGCTGTATCACGTGAAGCTCGACGGCGGCAAGATGGTGGTGGCGAACGTCACGAGCCTCGCGCTCTCCGAGATCGATCCGCCGACATGGGGCGATGAAGTTTATGTGCGCTGGAGCGCTTCTGCGGGTGTGGTGCTGACGTCATGAAAAGCGCGCTGAGCTCATTTGCGTCCTGGCCGGTGCGGCGCTTCGGCCTGACGGGCCGCACGGCCGTGGTGGCCGGACCGTTCATCTGGCTGCTGCTGTTTTTCCTCGTGCCGTTCCTGCTGGTCGTGAAGATCAGCTTTGCCGATCTGCAGCTCGGCATTCCGCCGTACACGGAGCTGACCTCGTTCCAGGACGGCGTGCTGCATATCGCGCTGGACCTGTCGCACTACGCGTTCCTGCTGACCGACAGCCTGTACTTTGCGACCTATGTGAATTCGGTCGTGGTGGCGGCCGTCTCGACGCTGCTGTGCCTGCTGCTCGGCTACCCGATGGCGTATTACATTGCGCGCTCGAACCCAGCCACGCGCAACATCCTGATGATGGCGGTGATGCTGCCGTTCTGGACGTCGTTCCTGATTCGCGTCTACGCGTGGATCGGCATTCTCAAGAACAACGGGTTACTGAATAACTTCCTGATGTCGATTGGCCTGATCCATACGCCGATCGAGCTGTATCACACCAACACGGCGGTTTATATCGGCATGGTGTATTCGTACCTGCCGTTTCTGGTGATGCCGCTGTACGCGCACCTTGTGAAGATGGATATCACGCTGCTGGAAGCGGCCTACGACCTGGGCGCGAAACCATGGAAAGCGTTCTGGCAGATTACGCTGCCGCTGTCGAAGAACGGGATTATTGCGGGCTGCCTGCTGGTGTTCATTCCGGCGGTTGGAGAGTACGTGATTCCGGAATTGCTGGGCGGAGCGAATACGTTGATGATTGGCCGCGTCATGTGGAATGAGTTTTTCGACAATGCCGACTGGCCGATGGCTTCCGCGGTGACGTGTGCGATGGTCTTGCTGCTGCTGGTGCCGATGGCGTTCTTCCAGTACTCGCAGGCGAAGGCGCTGGAGGAACGACGCTGATGAAGCCGAACCGGATTTTGCAGATCATTGCGCTTGGGATTGGCTTTCTGTTTTTGTACATCCCGATCGTCAGCCTGGTGGTGTATTCGTTCAACGAATCGCAACTGGTGACGGTGTGGACGCATTTCTCGACGCGCTGGTACGCCGCGCTGCTGCAGGATGACGAACTGATTGCGGCGGCATGGCTGTCGTTGCGGATTGGCTTGATGACGGCGTTTGCTTCGGTGTTCATCGGCACATGGGCGGGGTTTGTGCTGGCGCGGATGGGGCGGTTTCGCGGCTTCACGCTGTATACCGGGATGATCAATGCGCCGCTGGTGATTCCCGAGGTGATTCAGGGGATCTCGCTGCTGCTGCTCTTCATTGAAATGGCGAAATGGCTTGGCTGGCCGGCCGGACGTGGGGTGTTCACGATCTGGATCGGGCATGTGATGCTGTGCATTTCGTATGTGGCCATTATTGTGCAGTCGCGGGTGCGGGAGTTGCATCCATCGCTTGAAGAGGCGGCGCTGGATCTCGGGGCTACGCCGTTGCGGGTGTTTTTCTTCATTACGTTGCCGTTGATTTCGCAGGCGCTTGTTGCTGGGTGGCTTTTGTCTTTTACCTTGTCTATTGACGATCTCGTGCTGTCTGCGTTTTTGTCTGGGCCTGGGTCTACTACTTTGCCGCTCGTTGTTTTTTCTCGGGTTCGGCTCGGGTTGAATCCTGAGATGAATGCGCTTGCTACTCTGTTTATTGCAGTGGTTACTGTTGGGGTTATTGTTGGGAATCATTTTATGCAGCGTGGTGAGAGGAAGAGGATGGCTATGGCGGTTTGAGGTTTTTTTTTGCCTGCGCGGCGCTTTTGGTTGGCATTCCTGGGGTGTTGGCCTTTCCTTGTTGTCTTATTGGTTTATTAGCGTTGCCCCTGTGCGGGGCGGCATGAAGTGGTCAAGTAATGCTGGACACTTTTTCCGCCTTCCACCTTTTCTGCA
>NZ_SCNV01000107.1 GCF_005503145.1 Burkholderia sp. 4M9327F10
ACCCCCGACCCCTACGAGTCCCCCCGACCTTTCTGACGGTAGAGCTGCTCAACGCGAGTGTCGGCGGTCGGTCGATGGGGCGCTCGCCTGCTGCAGGAACGATTCGGCCTCCCGGTACTGACGGCCGAGTTCCGCCGTCGCGTAGATGGACGTGGTATCGAGTGAATCATGGCCCGCAAAATTTCTCGCACTTTCGAGGCTCATGCCGTTGGCCAGCGCATGCGACACGAAGGTATGCCGCAGCCAGTGCGTGCTGACCTGCCGGAAGGCTCGGGCGTGCGGGGAGTCTTCGCGCAATGCGGCATTCGTGGCCGTCGCGAAGAAACGCTTGATGGCCTTGTAGAGCTGATCGGGATGGATCGGTCTCGCATTGCGGGCGAGGGCGACCAGTGCGGCGGCGGCGTCCATGCCCTGCGCGGCCGCTTCCCGCCGCACGCGGCTGATGTCGCGCTTGTCCGGGAGTGCGGGAATGAGCGGCGTGCCGGCGGGGCAGGTGAGGGCATCGCGGGGCAGGCCGCGTGATTCGAGATAGTCGCCCAGTGCTTCCAGCACCATGGGTACGAGCGGGATGAAGCGTTCCTTCGCACCCTTGCCGACCACCCGCAGGAGGTGGATGTTCCCGAGGTCGGCGCCGGCGTAGCGCTCGCTGATTTCATCCGTGAAGGCGTTCGCGAGTTCGGCGCGCCGCAGGCCCGTGCTGTAGGCGAGGGCGAGAATGAAGCGCATCCGGTCCGCCGCGGCGGTGTCGGGCAGGGTCTCCAGCACCCCTATGACGAACGCCCAGGCTTCGTGCGTCAGGGCGTGCTCGGTCTTGATCCGGGGCTGGGCGGCGACGCGACGCGCATTGCCTGCCTCGTCGGTTGCGGTGCCGAGGAACACCTTCAGCTTGGCGAAAGCGTTGTGATCGAGGTACTGCGCATTCACCAGATCCCCGAAAAACTTCTTCATCGCCGTGAGCGCGTCCTGCCGGCTCTTGACGGCCAGCGGCCCACGAAACGGCTTCCACCCGGGTTCATTGCGCGGTATCGCCTGTTGCATCACCCACGTTCCAGCGGGCTGCGGATCAACGAGAAACACGTTGATGTACTCCCGCGCGTCGTTGATATTGAGGCTCGACAGTGGCTTGCCCTTCGCGAAGATCGCCCACAGCAGCAGCCGCTCGGCCTCCGTGCGGTATTTTTCACGGGTGTTCGGGTTCTCATAGTCGGCCAGCCAGAAATCGATCGCCTGCTGGTCGTTCTGCGCGCCGCTGTTGTTTTTCAGGAGGTTGCGGTTGGCGCCGGCCGAGCCGTCCAGATCCGGCGGGATCAGGAAGTACTCGAGCGGCACGATGCCCGTCGATGGCGCGCGCCTGATCTGCGGCACGGGCAGCGTGCGCCCGGACGGGTGGACGGTCGCGCTGTCCGCTAGCGCGAGGCCAGGCACATCCCGGTAGTGTTCGAGCCACGCCGTGATGCGGCGGGCACCGGTTTCGCCCAGCCGCGGCACGAGGCGGTACCAGCGGTAGCCGGTCGCACTGATCGTTGTCACCAGCTGGCCGATCGTCGTGATGCCGACGTCCGAGAGGCGTAGCGCCACGGTCACGTCGAACCAGCCCAGCACATGGTGTTCGGGCTTCGGATCTTCGACCAGCAGGCGCGACAGTTCCTCGAGCGCTGCCATCTGTCTCGCGCGCAGGCGTGCGTTGCGCTGCTGCCGGCGCAGCGCCGCCACACCCTCGGCACCAGGCCCGGCGTGCTGCGCGTTGAACAGGTCGAGCAGCTCGCGCTCGGTATAAAAGCCATCCGGGTCATGTTCTGCGGCGAAATCATCGAGCGACGGGAGCGCGGCCGCCGGTGCACCGGGCGCCTGCGGCGGCGCGGCGAGCGCTGCGGGACGGATCGCGAGCAGCCGCGCCGCGCCGAAGTCCTGGCGCTTGCGCGCGGCCGCCACGAACGCCGTGACGAGCCAGGTGCGCGTGCCCGCTGCCTTCCGTGCGTCCCTGCCGAACTCGAGATACTGGTCGGCCAGATCGGACAGATCCAGCCCCTCCAGGTACCCGCGGAAGAACGCGAGGTGCTGCAGGCCGACCCGCCGGCCCTGCGCCTGGGTGCGGCGCGTGTCGCGCAGCCGCCTGCGGCCACGTGCTCCGGCCGGTGTGGCTCGCGCCGCCCCGGTTGGAATTTCCTGAAACTCGACGTCCTGTACCTCGCCCATGCTTCGCATCGTGGCTCCTACGCAAACCGTATTGTTTGATACGCCGGTGCGGTGCGTGACACATCGCCATGCACGACGCCCAGCGTGAGCGCGCCCGGCGAGCTCACGCTGGGCGTCGGCCGCAACGCCTTGTGCGGCGGGCATCTGGCCGCCCTCCTCCAGAAATATACCGGTTTGTCATGAAAAACTTAAGGCCCGGATAGTACAGACTATCCGACCCTTCGTTTCTGGACATCCTGTAGCAGGGCGGTCAGACTGGCCCTCGCCCGGATAAACCTGCGTGGCCACCGTGCCCAGCGGCCCGTCGCCGCCAGCGTTGGGGCCACGCGGAAGGACTAACTGGCGAACTTCGTGCGAATGGCGGCCTCGATGGCGGTCCAACTGACCGGATCGTCGTCGCCTGGTTCGACAGACGGGCGCAGGCGCCAGTTCGTCTGCTCGGAAGCCGAACGTTCGAGCGCGAGCGCGACGAGTTCGGCCGCGCTCAATGCGAAGTGCCGAGGGTGGACCGCCAGCGCAACGGTGCCACCGGCGGGCAGCGGTACATCGGGCGACCGCTTGGGTGCGCACCGAATGAAGAGCGCGTTTCCCGCGTCGACATGCACGCTGACGCCGCGATCAAGCCCGGCATGAAGAAAAAGTTTGGTCATATTGATATTCCAAAGAGGAAGAGGTTGCCCGAGACGTTCGGAGTGACCCGGGCGAAATAAAATTAGCGAAAACTCGGCGCATGCTTGTAAAAGCCGTAAAATGCTTCCACAGACATTTTGGAGCCTATCCTATGAAGCCCACGGCGGTCAATCGCCACAACCTGGGCCGCCAGATCGCGGCGGCGCGTGCCATCGCTGGCTGGACGCGCGTCCAGCTCGCCAGAGCGGCCAACCTTGGCCATGCCACGGTCAAGCTCGCCGAGGACGGCGACGACACGGCCTCCGACGAGGCCCTCGGAAAAATTTGCCGCGCGATCGAGGGTTTGGGCTTCGAATTCATCGACGGCACCGCAAGCATCAGTCTCGCTTTCCACGGACCGGAGAAAGAGTTCGGTGTCACGGCCGACCCGACCATGCCGGGCTACGTGCGGCGGCTCTATCCTAGGACGCTGGATGCGCGTGGTCTTATGCACGACCTGGGCGCCTGTGGCGTCGAGATCGAAAACGAACAGATCCTGCTTGCACAGTGCGCGGCGACGACGTCCTGGGCCGACACCTTCTTCCGGATGGCCGCCGAGGGCCGGAAATCCGGCCTCCGCTTCTTCTGGCGAAATGACGTCAAGAACGAAGACGGCGTTCGCCATGTGCTGAAGCCCTACCGCTTCGACACCGTGACCGTGGATAACCTGCTGCGGAACATCCTGACGTCCGATGAACGGCGTCCCGAATAGCCGCGCCGCATGTTCCACGCGATCATCACAGACGGCGCGACCGATGCCACGACGCGCGGGGCCTTTTTAGTGGAGAATGAGGTGCAATGATCGAATATGTAAGCGACGTCCTGCTGGCCGCGCTTTTCCCGCCGAATGCCGGTGGCCCGGGCATCTTGCGCATCGCCGGGCCGCTTCAGTTGGACGCGACGATCGAAGCGAGCGGTATCGACTTTGACGGAACGCGGCATCTGGTGTTTTTCGCCGACGTGATGACCTACGCGGGGCATGACGAGCAGTTTTTGCGGGAGACGGCCGCCGCATGGAATGGAGGCTTCGCGCCCGCGCCGGTGTCACGCCTGGTCAAATTTTTTCGCGCTGAAGCAGACCGTGAGACGATGTTCTACCCGGACGAATGGCCGCTGCCGGACCCCGCGATGATCTGGCAGTTCAGCGAGGCGCTCGGTATGGCACTGGTCGCGCATGCTGACGCCTATCCGTCGACGTCGCAGTACTTCTACATGCCACAGACAGGCAAGCTGGACGCGCTATATAATAGGCTCGCTAGGAAATTCGAGCGCGGCGAGATGGGAACAACGTTTCGCTGTGTGACCCGGCCCGCATCAGACGAAGGAGGTTTTTATGGCTTTGAACGCATCTAGCAAGCTTCGCCCGAAGGTGATAGCGCTGCAGAAACGCGGGGTCGCCGTGATCCTCCAGCGTACCGAGGAGGCGGCCAAGAACGGCGCACTGACGGAAAAGAAGGCCCGTGAAACGTATCGCACCACGGTGCGAGTACGGACGCGGCGCACTGCGGACTCGGAATCGTAACCGGTTCGAAGCTTTTTCTGCCCGAACAAGGCGCCACCGAGAGGTGGCGTTTTTGTTTTGAGCGGTCGAACGGTCCGGACGGGCACCGAAGCAAAAAAATATACTGAGAGGTGTAGGTGGCTCTACGACTGCGCATCTTGCTGGATACCAATATCCTGATACCCCTTCAGGATTCGCTTGTCGTGCTACAGCCGAACCTGGCGCACGTTCATCAGCTATGCAACGGGCGGCACGAACTCCTCTACCACCCGGCTTCCCGCCGGGACATCCAGCGCGACAATGATGCCGCGCGGCGCGCACGCACCTTGGCGCGACTGGATCTGTATAGCGAGTTGCCAGAAGGGCCCGCGTGTCCCTGGAATGTGCCGGGGACGTCCGAAAACGACAAGTGCGACAACTCGATCCTTTTCGCGCTGGAGCGCGACGCGGCGCATGTGCTGGTGACGGAGGATCGTGGGCTGCACAGAAAGGCGCTGGCACGGAACCTCGGCAGTCGCGTCTACTTCATCCAGACAATCGAAGATCTGCTGAGTCGACTTCACGAGCCGGCAGCCGTCGAGTTGCCGGACATCGTTGACGTTGAACTGAACGAGCTGACGCCCCAACTGGCGGATCCGTTCTTCAACAGTCTGCGCGATGGATACGCCGGTTTCGACCGGTGGTATCGCGCAAAGGCGCGCGAAGGACGTCATGCTTGGATCTACCGGCACGGGCCGGCAAATGATCTGTCTGCCATCTGTATCTATGCCGTGCAGACAGACGAAGCGTTCACCGACGCCGGCGATGAGCTTGCCGGGCGCGCGCTGAAGCTTTGCACCTTCAAGGTCGGCGAACTCGTCCGCGGGCGCAAGATCGGAGAACTGTTTCTTAAAATGGCGTTCCGCTACGCGACGGCGAACGCCTGCGAGCACGTGTTCATTGACGTCCGGGAAGACGACGATCCCGACCAGAGCCACCCGGAACTGGTTGCGCTGCTCGTTGATTTTGGCTTCGAGCGCAGGGGCACGCATAACGGAGACAGCGTATTCGTAAAACACCATCCTGTTACCGCGCCCGTTGCTGATCCCCGCGCGGCCGATCCGTTTGACTACACGCGTCGGTTCTATCCGCATTTTCGCTCCGATCTGGCCATCCGGACGTTCATCATTCCGATCAGGCCCCAGTACCATCGGGTCCTTTTTCCGGACTGTCCTGGAAATGAGGAGCAGCGACCCAATGGCCACGGCGAACATGTCGGCAACGCGATCAAGCTCGCCTATCTGTCGCACTCACCATCCGCGCAGATCCGGCGCGGCGATGTCGTCCTTTTCTATCGCGGGTACGATAGCCACGCCGTCACGACGCTGGTCGTGGTCGAAGATTTTCGTACGCTCACCGATGCCAACGAGATCGCGCAACTCGTGAGTCGCCGGACTGTCTACACGGACAATGAGATCGAGGCGATGGTCCAGCATCCGTCGGGTGTTCGCGTCATGCTGTTCCGAACGATTGAGCACTTTGAACACCCCGTGCCACGAGCATCGCTGCCGGCTGCGGTCCGCGGAAACATTCAATCTACCCGTTTAATCTCTGATGACACTTTTTCCCGAATCCTCCGAACAGCTGGGCGGTAGAGCCGTTCTGCTGTCGGTCAAGCCGCGCTTTTGCGATCAGATTCTCGCGCGCAGCAAGCGGGTCGAGTTTCGTCGAAGCTGGCCCGCCGGTACCGATATCGGCGTAATGGTTTTGTACTCATCGTCTCCGATTCAGCAACTCGTCGGCGTGGCGTTCGTTGACCACGTGGAGGAACGCGACGACGAGGGCCTCTGGGCGCTCGCGTGCCAGTTCGGCGGTGGTCTAGAACGGGACGAGCTTACCGGCTACTTTCATGGAAAGAAGAAAGGGTTCGGCATCCTAATCAATGAAGTGAGAGTTGCTCCTGTGGCCGTTGATCCCAAGGATCTCTTTCGGGATTTCAGGCCACCGCAGTCGTATCAGTATCTTTCGCCAGCGGAATTCTCGCTGGTGATGGGCCGTCTATTTCCCGGAGAAGAAAAATGAAAAACACGTTTGTGGCGGGCATCCACGCCGTTGGTAAATCGTACCTTTGCGGTCGCGCTGCGGCTTCCGGTTGGGTACATTCATCTGCCAGCACCCTTATCAAGCAGGAACTGGGCGGGGCCAACTGGACAGGCGCAAAGCTCGTCGACGATCCGGACCGGAACCAGAAAGCGCTGATCGCGGCCGTGCAGCGGATCAATGCTGATGGACAACGTCTGCTTCTCGACGGTCACTTCGTTCTCCGCGACGCAAGCGACAAGTTCGTTTTTCTCGGCGCGGATGTCTTCGCGGACCTGAACCTCGCCGCAGTAGTCCTCATCGAAGCGTCCGCTTCGTTGATCGCTGAGCGTTTGCAAAGTCGCGACGGCGTCGCGCGCCGCGTTTCGGATATTGAGGAGTTTCAGCTTGCCGAGCGGCAACAGGCAGAAACGGTTTGTGCTGCATTGATGCTGGAGCTGACCGTACTGAACGCGCCAACAGACGAGCAATTCCTCGCGGCCCTGGGCAATAGTTAAGGCCTCCAGGGATTATTCGTGTACTGACCGGCGAGGTTGCATCTCGATACATCGGTGCGAGTCCCGCGACCATTTCGAAGGCCGCCTCCATAGCCGACAGAGTTAAGCTGAACTCAGCCACCCGGCGGCATCTCGGATGACGCGCTTGTTGCGGCGCGGGGGCGATTGCGTGCGCTCGATGAAGCAGTATCCGTAGCCTTTGAGGCTGGCGGTCGAATGCGCAACAGTGTGCTAGCATACTACTGTGTTTTTATACAGTATCCAGGGTATGAATCAGCCGGCGCACAACTTGGAGGAACTGCATCAGTCGCTGTGGCGCGGCACACAGTTGGCCCGCGCTCGCGGCCACACGCTCGACACGGGCTATGCAAACCGAGGTATGGCCGGGATTCGTAAAAAATCTGCCACATCTCATGCTAGTACATTGATTTTTATGATGAATTCGTGCTCTCAATGCATTTCGATCGACTCCAGACTCCACATCCCCAACTTTCCCAGTCTCGATGCCAACTGTAGCCGTGCCGAGCGCCAGTCGGTCAGCGCTTGAATACGCTGCTTGTTCGCATTGGCGAGCGCCGATTGCGCATTGAGCAGTTCGAGGATGCTGCCCACGCCGATCTGATACCGGCGCTGCGCCGCTTCGAACGAATGCCGTGCGAGTGTCAGCAGGTTCGCGCTGTTATCCAGATTCTTCGTCGCTCCCTGGAGTGACTGATAGGCGTTCCAGACGCTCAGCCCGACCTGCTGCCGCGCTTCGGCCAGCAGGTCGACCTGGAGCTCGGTCTGCGCCTCTGCTTGCCGGACCTGATAGGTCCGCGCGAACCCTTCAAAGATCGGGATCGTTACCTGAAACCCCAGATACCATTCCCGGTGCGTTGCTGGGAACACAGGAAACCCGAGTTGCAAACTGGTCGGCTGATTGTTGAAGTTGTACTGGGCGACCAGATTCAGGCGCGGCAGTCCTTCGGCCCGCGTCTGCGCCACCTTGGCCTTTGCGGCTTCGACTTGCGCCACGGCCGCCGCAACACCCGGATAGTTGTGCTGCGCATCCTCGATCAGCGCCGCCACCGATTCACCGAATTCAGGATCGGGTTTCACACCGTCGCCGACATCCGGCAGCACGATCTGCGTGGTCGGCGCGAGATTCATGTCAGACGCCAATGTGCCGACCGCGCTAGCCCAGTCGCTCTCGGCCTTTGTACGGCTCACGACAGCCTCCGCATACGCGGTCTGCGCCTGCAACTGGTCGCTGATCGCGGCCACGCCTCGATCGGTGCGCGCGGTCGCTGCGTCGGCGCTGGTCTTGGCCGTATGCTCGACTTCGCGGGCCGCCGAAAGCGTGCCCTGTACCGCCTGCGCCGCATAGAAATCTTTCGCGACTGTACCGAACACCGTTTGCAGGACGGCAAGCTGATTGGCTTGCGCGGCAGCCAGAAGTTCGTTTGCGTTGCGCAGTGCGGCCGAGCGGCCGCCGAAGTCGTACAGCACCCAACTGAGCGACACGCTCGCGTTTTGCAAATTCTGCCGTAGTTTGAATCGTATTGGGGGTACCCCGTGACGTGATTGCGCGCGATGTCGCGCGTGCCCTGCCAGTTGCCGTTCAGGGTAGGAAGATAGGCAGCGCGACCCACGCCAACAGCCGCCGCCTCAATCTTGACGTTGGCCCACGCCTGGCGCGTTTTCGGGTGATTGCATAGCGCGCGCTCGACCGCATCCTGTAAGCGCAGCGGCGTCGGTAGTTCGCCGAACGAGCATACGCCCTCGTCGGCCCCGAGCAGATTGACGGCGAGCGTGGTCGGCACGGCGCTGTTCGTCAGCAGCGGGTCGAACGCCCACGCCGTCGCGCTCACCATGCCGATCGCGAGCGCGGTGATCGTTCTATGCTTAGCGCTCACGTAGACTCTCTTGGCCGGTCTGGATCACTGGATCGAGGAAATAGTGCGCGACGCTGCGCGTGCCCGTCTTGATCTCGGCCGACACGGCCATACCAGGCATCAGGTTAGTCCAAGTATCGTTTGCACGTATCCGGTTCGTCGTGAGGCGAATCCGGATTGGGAACGTCAGCCCGCGTTTGCGATCTGGGACAGCATCATTGGAGACTGTCTCGACCGTGCCATGTAGGAATCCGTAGCGGGTGTACGGAAACGCCTCGACCTTGACGACCGCGGGCTGCCCGACCTTCACGAAACCGATGTCCTTGTTCTCGATGTCTGCCTCGACTTCGAGTGCGTCATCCGGCACGATTTCCATCATGGGTGATGCGGCCGTCGCGACGCCGCCCAGCGTATAGATCTTGAGCTGCTGAACAGTGCCAGCGACCGGCGCTGTCAGGCTCAGCAGCTTCTGGCGCGTATCGGCCTTGGTTTCGTCATTGCGACTCTGCGCCAGTTGCTGGTTTGCCTTGTCCAGCGCATCAAGCTGCTGCCGGCGGTATGCGGACGTCAGCGCCGCGACCTCGGCGCGCTGCTGCGCGATCGCCGCGGTCAGTTCCTGCGCATGGCTGCGCTGCGCCGCCAGCTCATGCTCCTGGTTCAGCGCCGTCTGCTCCTTGTCCAAATAGTCGGTGCGCGCGACGTATTTCTCATTGACCAGCGACGCATAGTCGTTCGCCTGCCGGCGGGCCAATGGCGCGGTCGACTCCAGCTTCGCGATCTGCTGGCGCGTGGTACCGAGTTCTGCCTCGCGTTTCATCAACTCGGCTTGTGCACCGTTCAGCTTGTCGCGATATTCGGAGTAAATGTCGTCAGCAAAATGCTGTGCTTCGAACTGCTGCGCGTCGCTCGCGTCGTCGACCTTCGCCAGAGACGGCGACGTGCCTGCACCCTGAGCTTGCAACAGCGCGCGACCGCGCTCAGCCGTGAGCGCCGCGTCAAGCCGACTCTGACGAGCCTTGTCCGCGTCGGCAGCCGCCTGCGTCGTATCGAGTTCCATCAGCAACTGGCCGGCCTGCACACGTTGCCCGTCACGCACCAGAATGCGCCGCACCACGCCCGTGAGCGCGGGCTGGATCGTTTTAACTTGCTGCTTCGGGATCAGCTTGCCGGGAGCAACAGCGACGATGTCGAGCTTTCCGATCAGCGCAATCAGCACAATCAGAGCGGCCATCGCGACAACGACCCGCATCGTCCACATCGGCAGTGGATGCACGGGTGTCTCAATCAACTCGAGGTGTGCGGGCAGAAACGCTCGCTCATGAGCGAGGCGATGCTGCGTATCGTTCTCGATACGGACTCGCCACGCTTCCCGAAACACCGCGCTGTATCGACAGAATAGCGCACCAAGCGCCTGAAGTTTCATGGTCGTGATCTGGAAACGGATCAAGCGTTTTGAAGGGCGATCAGATGTGCGTAGTAGCCACGCAATTCGAGCAGTGTTTCGTGTGTGCCCTCTGATGGGAATCAGATTGCCTACGTCTCCCCCTCGTGAACAGACGGTACTGATCGAGTGCTTACCTTCGAAAGAAGCGCTTTTTTTGTTAACAGGCACGGAATATTCAGTGATCGGCGCTGTTCACCCTATCGTAGTCCACGATTTCCATATCGACGTCGAGAACGTCTTCTCTTTAGCAAGGATTGCATCATGAACATGATCACACGCCACCTTCTCTCGTGTTCCATCGCGACGCTCGCAATCGGCGTCACCGCTGTCGCTCATGCGGCGACGAATGCGCCGTTGACCCGTGCCGAGGTCCGCGCGGATCTCGTCAGTGTGGAGCACGCCGGCTACGTGCCGTCGCGTGGCAACGATATCAACTACCCGGGCGACATCCAGGCAGCGGAAGCAAAGATCGCGGCGCATGACGCACATGACGCGAAAAATACGTGGGCGGCGCAAGGCTACGGTGGCATGCCCGAAAACGGCAGATCAGCGGCTGGCGTACCGAGAATCAGCCGGCCAGTCACGGGCAGTTCCTGCGTCGGCCCGGCCAGTTTCTGCAGCGTGTACTTCGGCAGCTAAGTGTGCAGCTTCATCATAAGTGTTCGGCACCTCATAATAATTCGTCATCCTACATAAAATTGCAGAAATATTTTGTATCCACGTGCCGGACGCTTGAAAAAGCAGCCTTCACATCACATAAATTGGGAGTCTTACATGATCATCCGCTCTGTTGTCGCCGTAGCAATTGCGTTGTCTGCCTGCGCACTGACCTCTGTTCCCGCTCTTGCACAGAGCGCATCCGCCACAACGCCCTCCGTGAAGAACATCGTCCTGGTACACGGTGCCTGGGTTGATGGATCGGGCTGGAAACCGGTCTACGACATTCTGACCCGCGACGGCTATCACGTGAGCATCGTCCAGGAACCGCTGACGGCGCTCGCCGACGATGTCGCAGCGACAAAGCGCGTCATCGACCTTCAAGACGGTCCGACGCTGCTCGTTGCACACAGCTACGGCGGCTCGATCATCACCGAGGCAGGCACGGATCCGAAAGTCGTTGGTCTCGTCTACGTCGCCGCCCACGCGCCGGACGTCGGCGAAGACGAATCGGATCTCGGCAAGCGCATGCCGAGCTTCACGTCGAAGCAGCCCGGTGCGATTCAGAAAACCACTGACGGCTATACATTCCTCAATCCGGCCGTTTTTCCGCAGGATTTTGCGGCTGATCTGCCACCCGCCCAAGCGATGTTCGAAGCACATTCGCAAATTCTCACCGCCGCGAGTGTATTCTCGACGCCGATGGATGCGGCAGCTTGGAGGACCAAGCCGAGCTGGGGTATCGTCGCTGCTGCCGACAAGATCATCAATCCCGATCTCGAGCGTTGGTATTACGACCGCGCGCATAGCCACGTCACCGTGCTCAACGGCGCGAGTCATTCCGTGTACGAATCTCGTCCCCGTGACGTGGCCACTGTTATTGAACGTGCAGCCCAACACGTACAGGGTTGACTCAGCCTGGAGCATAGACGACGCATAAACGTTGTCACTACCCAGCTATTCAGGAGGGGTGTCGCTACCTGGAATTCCAAGGTATAGTCGCCCCGCTGCTCACGTCTGCAGCCCAGCGTTTTCGGGCTGCCTCTCACCTGCCCCCTATCTCGTGACGCCATGGCTCGCCAATCAGAACCTGACGTGCCCCCCGCTCAATCGCCTCGCAGTCGCATGAGTGGTGAGGCGCGCAAGAATCACTTTCTCGACATGGCGGCGGAGATCGTTATCGAGAGCGGCGTCGCAAACGTCACGATGGATGCGGTCGCTGCACGATCCAGCGTAGACAAGCGGCTCGGCTATCGCTACTTTTCCAATCGTGACGATCTGCTCGAAGCGCTCGTCCATCGTGAACTTGAGCGTATGGCGCAGCGAGTTGAGGCTGCGTTGCCGTCCGGCGCGCCTTTTGCCGAAAAGCTCGCGGTCAACACTCGCATCTGGTTATCCATGCTCACTGCACAGGGTCCCCTGTTACGCCGCCTTCTGTATGACCAGGGTCCGCTCGAAACATATTCGGGCGCGATCCGGCAGGCAGCCGTCACCAACTGGGCAGCAACGCTCGTCGCTGAAACAGGGCTACCCGAGCGCGACGCAACCACCGTGACACGCATGCTGTTGGCTGCCCTGATGGGGGCAATCGAAGCGCTCGAGGCCGGCGACTCATCACTGGATACAATCGTCGAGCTGTATGTCGCCACGGTAGTCGCAATCATTCGGACGGCCATTGACCGCGTAAGCGTAGGCTGATCCGGACATACCCTCGGTACGCGACTCGCAATTGTCCTCACCATTAAGTCACGGTATAGTGACTTAATGGTGAGGACAATTGCCGCTGTGTGTCGCCCGATCCCACGATCCTACAGCGGCTCTGCACAACAGGAGCCCTATATGGTGGAGACGAACAAGACAGATGGCACGAGCCTCGAAACGCACTCGCTTGAGCGATGGGAAATCGCAAGCTGTGAGCCGAGCACCGAAATACCTCCATCGATTCCGGTGAACCTGCGTGACTGGATCGCGGCCGCCGCACCCGGCGATACGTATCTCGCTCTGCATGCGGCAGACAGACTCCCTCATCCGTTCGAGCGCGAGAACGAACTGGCATGTGCATGGGTCGCGGATCGCGAATGGTGGTGGCGTACGAGCTTCGATGCAGTACCCGCGCAGCAAGGCGAGCGTGTCGAACTGGTTTTCGACGGGCTCGACACGTATGCATCGGTTTGGCTCAATGGCGAATTCCTCGGCAACAGCCGCAACATGTTCGTGGCGGCCCGTTTCGACGTCGGTCCGTTGCTACACGATGACGTGCCCAATCAGGTGCTCGTGTGCTTCACGCCACCAGCCATCGCAGCCGCAGGCAAGGAAATGGCCACTTGGGATTTGCTCGCAGATCCCATCAAGACATCGAAGCGCCATTTTCACCGCAAGGCACAGTTCGGCTGGGGCTGGGACTGGGGCCCCAGCCTGCCGACAGTTGGCATCTGGCGCCCGGCGCGCTTGGAGCGGCATCACATCGCCTCGCTCGATTCCGTCCATTTCACGACCGAATCAATCGGCACGGTAGCCCGCGTCGCGATCGAACTGAACATCGACCCGTTTGCCGTGCAGGACGAGACGCTCGACGCGGCCATCACGCTACTTGCACCGGATGGCTCGGTCGCCGCAACCCAAACATTTGATTGGGATCTTGCATCGCGCTCGGCACGAATCACGCTCGACATCGACAATCCGAAGCTATGGTGGACCCACGAACTCGGCGAACCATCGCTCTACACCTTGCAAATCGAGCTAGCGCACGCAGGTCGCATGGTGGATCAACGCGCGATTCGCGTAGGCATCAGGACGATCGCTTTAGATACTTCACCGGATCCAGATGAACCGGGATGCGATTTCTTCCGGTTCGTGCTGAACGGCGTCCCGGCCTTCATGCGCGGCGTCAACTGGATACCGGCTAGTTCATTCGTCGGTGCAGTGCAAGTCGACGAGTACCGTCGGCTGCTCACCGACGCGGCGGCCGCCAACATCAACATGGTGCGCGTCTGGGGCGGTGGGGTGTACGAAACCGAGGGGTTCTACGACACGTGCGACGAGTTAGGCATCAT
>NZ_SCNV01000108.1 GCF_005503145.1 Burkholderia sp. 4M9327F10
GTCGTCGGCAGCGTCAGATGTGTCTACGAGACAGCGTTACTTCCTGATGATGAAGAACTACGCGACCTTCAATCTCGGGCAGTCCTACTATCAGCACGATAGCGTGTGGGCCGTGATCAAATCCAAGCTGCCTGTCTCGATCACGCTCGGCTTATGGACGGTGATGCTCACCTACCTGATATCGGTGCCGTTGGGCATTGCGAAAGCAGTGCGCAACGGCTCCCGTTTCGACACCGTGACGAGCGTGCTGGTGCTGGCCGGCTACGCGATTCCAGGCTTCGTGCTGGGCGTGCTGCTGCTGATGCTGTTCGGCGGCGGCACGTTCTGGCAGGTGTTCCCGATGCGCGGTCTGACCTCGGATAACTTCCAGGACCTGAGCGTGTTCGGCAAGGTGCTCGATTACCTGTGGCACATTGTCTTGCCTGTCACCGCATCGGTGGTCGGCAACTTCGCTATCGTCACCATCCTGACGAAAAACACCTTCCTCGAGGAGATTGGCCGGCAATACGTGCTGACCGCAAGAGCCAAAGGGGCGCCGGAGCGCGACGTGCTGTGGAAGCACGTGCTGCGCAACGCCGCGATTCCGCTGCTGACGGGTCTGCCCGCCGCTTTCGTGGGCGCCTTCCTGAACGGCAACCTGCTGATCGAAACCCTGTTCTCGCTCGACGGCATGGGCCAACTGTCCTACGACTCGGTGATCCGCCGCGATTATCCCGTCGTGCTCGGTTCGCTCTTCCTGTTCACGCTGATCGGTCTTGTAACCAAACTTATTGCTGACGTCTGCTATGTCCTCGTCGACCCCCGCATCCAATTCAACCGCCTGGGCCGCTGACCCGGCGGCGGTCACGCTCGTCGCGTCGGTCTCGCCGTGGCGGCGTACGTGGCTGCGCTTCAAGAGCCAGCGTCTCGGTTACTGGAGCCTGCTGATTTTCGCGGCGCTGTTCGTGGTCAGCCTGTTCGGCGAAGTGCTCGCCAACGACCGGCCGCTGATCGTGCGCTACGACGGCCATTACTACTTTCCGATCGTCAAGGACTATCCGGAGACGCTGTTCGGCGGCGACTTCCCGGCGAAGACCAATTACCTGGACCCGTACATCCGTTCGCGCATCCAGGGTAACGGCAACTTTGCGCTGTATCCGCCGAATCACTACCACTACGACACGATCGACTATTTCGCGGCGCATCCGTATCCGGCGCCGCCGTCGTCGAGCAACTGGCTCGGCACCGACCAGTTCGGCCGCGATGTGCTGTCGCGCCTGCTGTACGGCTTCCGCCTCTCGGTGCTGATGGCGTTCGCGCTGACGATCTCGGGTGTAGTGATCGGCGTGCTCACGGGCGCGGTGCAAGGCTTCTACGGCGGACGCACCGACCTGATCGGGCAGCGCCTGATCGAAATCTGGAGCTCGATGCCGGACCTGTACCTGCTGATCATCTTCGCTTCCATTTTCGAACCGACGCTGTGGCTGCTGTTTATCCTGCTCTCGATGTTCGGCTGGCTGGTGCTGTCGGACTACGTGCGCGCCGAATTCCTGCGCAACCGTTCGCTCGACTATGTGAAGGCGGCCCGCACCATGGGTCTGTCGAACTGGCAGATCATGTGGAAGCACGTGCTGCCTAACAGCCTGACGCCGGTGATCACGTTCCTGCCGTTCCGCATGAGCGCGGCGATCCTCTCGCTCACCAGTCTCGACTTCCTCGGCCTGGGCGTTCCGCCGCCGACGCCGAGCCTGGGCGAGCTGCTCGCCGAAGGCAAGAACAACCTGGATGCATGGTGGATTTCGATTTCGGCATTCTCGGCGCTGGTGATCACGCTGCTGCTGCTGACCTTCATGGGCGACGCATTGCGCAACGCGCTCGATACACGCATGCGCGGCTCGGCATTTGGGGGTGGTAAGTAATGAGCAAGCCTTTGCTGGAAATTGACCGCTTCTCGGTGCGCTTCGGCGAGAAAGTGGCGGTGCAGGAACTGAGCCTGTCGATTGCACGCGGCGAGCGCGTCGCGCTGGTCGGCGAATCGGGTTCGGGTAAGAGCGTGACCGCGCTGTCGATCCTGCGCCTCGTGAGCGATGCGCAACTGAGCGGGCGCATGCTGCTCGACGGCGAAGACCTGCTGCAGAAGACCGAGCAGCAGATGCGCGGGATTCGCGGCGCAGATGTGGCAATGGTGTTCCAGGAGCCGATGACGGCGCTCAATCCGCTGTATACGGTCGGCCGGCAGATTGCCGAAAGCCTGCGGCTGCACGAAGGCATGCGCCCGAATGCGGCGCGCGAGCGCGGCATCGAACTGCTGCGCCGCACCGGCATTCCCGAGCCGGAACGCCGGATCGACAGCTTTCCGCACCAGTTGTCGGGCGGCCAGCGCCAGCGCGCGATGATCGCCATGGCGCTCGCCTGCCGGCCGCGTCTCCTGCTGGCCGACGAGCCGACTACCGCACTCGACGTCACGGTGCGCCAGCAGATCGTCGATCTGCTGATCGAATTGCAGGAACAGGAAGCGGCCGAACGCGGCATGGCCGTGCTGCTGATTACCCACGACCTGAATCTGGTCAAGCGCTTCGCGCAGCGGGTCGCGGTGATGGAAAAGGGCGTGCTGGTCGAAACCAACACCACTGAAGCGCTGTTCTCGAATCCGCAGCATCCGTATACGAAGCGCCTGCTCGACAGCGAGCCGCAGCGTTGCGTGGATGAGGTCGAGAAGGACGCCCGCCGCATTCTCGACGTGAAGGGCCTCGCCGTCGACTACCACGTGTCGGGCAAAGGTCTGCGCTCGATCTTCGGCAAATCGACCTTCCGCGCCGTGCACGATGTGGATCTGACCTTGCGGCGCGGTGAGACGCTCGGCATCGTCGGCGAATCGGGGTCGGGCAAATCGACGCTCGCCGCGACGGTGCTCGGCTTGCAGCACGCCGCCCAGGGCCAGATCGAGATTGACGGTCTGCCGTTGTCGTCGCTGAAGAACGGCCGTGAAAAGCGCGCGCTGTACTCGCGCATGCAGGTGGTGTTTCAGGACCCGTTCGGCTCGCTGTCGCCGCGTATGACGGTCGAACAGATCATCGGCGAGGGCTTGGCCGTGCATCGTCCCGACATCGACGCCAGAACACGGCGCGACCGCGTCGGCGCGCTGCTCGAAGAAGTCGGCATGCCGGTAGAATCGATGCTGCGCTATCCGCACGAGTTCTCGGGCGGCCAGCGGCAGCGCATTGCGATTGCCCGTGCGCTCGCCGTCGAGCCCGAGTTGCTGGTGCTCGACGAGCCGACCAGCGCGCTCGACGTGTCGATCCAGAAACAGGTGCTGAATCTGCTTACCAAGTTGCAGAAAAAGTATCAGCTGAGCTACCTCTTCATCACCCACGATCTCGCGGTGATGAAGGCGATGGCGCATCGTGTGATCGTCATGAAGTCGGGCCGCATTGTCGAAGCTGGGGATACGATGGAGGTGCTGCATGCTCCGTCGCATCCTTACACCCAGTCGTTGCTGGCGTCTTCCATGATGACGCCCGTGTCTGCTTCCCAAGAGAAAATTGCATGATTGATGAACGGTGGGCGCAAGCCGCCCGCACGCTGAAAGGCGAGGCGGATTTCTGGTCGCTGCGCATCGTCGACGAAACGATCGACGATCACGAAGTGCGTGACGACGTGGCGCAGCCGCTGCGCACGGTGCGCGACCGCGGCGCGATGCTGATCGCCTACGTCGGCGCCGGCGCCGGCTATGCGGCCACCGCCAATCTGTCCGCGGCAGGCCTGCAGGCCGCGCTCGACATTGCCACGGCGCGTGCCAGGGCGAGCGCGGCGCTCTCGCTGATCGATCACCGCGAGATCGCGCGTCCGGCGACGAGCGGCAATTATGTCTCGCCGAACGCCGGACATGCCTTGCCGAACCGGCGCGACTGGCTCGAGCGGCTGGCGCACGAGTGCGCGGCGGCCAATATCGACCCGCGCATCGTCGAACGCACCGCAGGCGTGCAGATTACGCACACTGACCAGCTTTATATGACTGGCGACGGCGTGCGCATCGACCAGCAGTTCCGCTTTGTGATGCCGCACCTGAGCGTCGCCGCGCATGCCAACGGCGACACGCAGGTACGCTCGCTCGGCAGCTACGGCACGCTCGCACAAGGTGGCCTCGAAGTGCTGGCGCGCTACGGTTTCGACGGCGCCGGCGCACGCGTGGCTCACGAAGCGCTGCAATTGCTGGGCGCGCCGAACTGCCCGTCGGGCAAGCGCGATCTGCTGCTGATGCCGGACCAGATGATGCTGCAGATCCACGAGTCGATCGGTCATCCGCTGGAGCTGGACCGCATTCTCGGCGACGAGCGCAACTTCGCCGGCTGGAGCTTCGTGAAACCGGAGATGTTCGGCAGCTACCAGTACGGCTCCGGATTGCTCAACGTGACGTTCGATCCGGAACTGCGCGAAGAAGCGGCGTCCTACGCGTTCGACGACGACGGCACACCCGCGCAGAAACACTACCTGATCCGCGACGGCCTGCTGGAGCGGCCGCTCGGCGGCGCGCTCTCGCAACAGCGCGCGCAGTTGCCGGGGGTGGCGAATTCACGCGCCTCGAACTGGAACCGGCCGCCGATCGACCGGATGGCGAACCTGAATATCGAACCGGGCGACCAGTCGCTCGACGAGATGATCGCCAATATCGAACACGGTATTTTGATGCGCACCAACACGTCGTGGTCGATCGACGACCATCGCAACAAGTTTCAGTTCGGCTGCGAGTTTGGCCAACTGATCGAAAACGGCAAGCTCACCCAGGTCGTGAAGCAGCCGAACTATCGCGGCATCTCGGCGAACTTCTGGCGCAGCCTGTCCGCTGTCGGCAACGCGAGTACCCGCCAGGTGTACGGCACGCCGATGTGCGGCAAAGGCGAGCCGGCGCAGATTATCCGCGTGGGCCATGCCTCGCCCGCCTGTGTGTTCAGCAATGTCGACGTGTTCGGAGGCGCATGATGAGCGACTTCATCACGTTGCAAGGTGCGTCCCCGGTGGACTGGCATCGTCATTTCCTGCTGCTCGCCGATGCGGTGGAGCATGCGCAGCAGGGCGGCGAAATCACGCTGACGTCGTTTTCGGCCGAGCAATCCGATTTCATCCGCTTCAACGCGGGCAAGGTGCGGCAGATCGGCAGCGTCTCGCAAGGCAAGCTGACGCTGCGCCTGATCGACGGCGCGCGCCAGGCGTATTCGACGCTGACTGTCTGCGGCGACGCCGAAGCCGACCTGCAGGAGGTGAGCCGCGCGCTTGCCACGCTGCGCGAAGGGCTGCGCGACGCCCCGGACGATCCGCACTTGCTGTTCGACAAGTCGCAGTGGGAGCGCTCGACGCGCCGCGCCGGCAAGGTGGCGGAGCCGCAAGCGCTGGTGCGCACCGTCGCCGAATGCGCGAAGGGCCTCGATTTCGTGGGCTTTTATGCCGGTGGCACGCTGGTGCGCGGCTTCGCGTCGAGCAAGGGCAGCCGCGGCTGGTACGAAGTCGCCAATTTCAGCTTTAGCTGGTCGCTGTACGACCCGAGCGGCCGCGCTATCAAGACGACTTACGCCGGCGACCACTGGAGCGACGCGGTCTTTGCCCGCAAGGTCGAACAGGCCGCGGCACGCTTGCCGGTGCTTGCGCTGACACCGCGCGCGCTGTCGCCGGGGCGCTACCGTTCGTATCTGGCGCCGTCCGCGCTCGAAGAACTGCTGGGCGTGACCTCGTGGGGCGGCTTTTCCGCGCGTGCCCAGGCCACCTCGCGCAGCTCGCTCTTCAAGCTGCACACCGGCGAGGTGGCGCTCGATCCGCGCGTCACTTTGACCGAAGACCTCAGCCTCGGCATCACGCCAGGCTTCAACGAGGACGGCTATCTGCGCGCGAGCGTGCCGCTGATTCAGGACGGCCGCAGCATGGAACGCCTGACCAATGCCCGCAGCGCCCGCGAGTACGGCTTGCAGCCCAACGGTGCGCTGGACTCCGAAGCACCGGTCGCGCTATCGATGGAAGGCGGCGACCTCGCGGAAGACGACGTGCTGGCGCAACTCGATACCGGTCTTTATATCGGCAACCTCTGGTACGTGAATTTCTCTGACCGGATGAACTGCCGCCTGACCGGCATGACGCGCTTCGCGACTTTCTGGGTGGAGCAGGGCAAGATCGTCGCACCGGTCGAGGCAATGCGCTTTGACGACAGCATGTACCGGCTGCTCGGCGACCAGCTCGAACGGCTCACCGCCCAGCCCGAACTGCTGCTGAGCGACTCCACCTGGGGCGAACGGGGCACCGGCGGCATGCACTTGCCTGGGGTGCTCGCGCGCTCCTTCGAACTGACGCTTTAAGCGGATGGCTAAAAACATAACAACAACATCGATTCCCGAAAGCCTGACGCTACGCGCCTTGCGCGTAGCGGACGCCGAACAGCTCCACGCGCTGGAGCAGCAGCCCGCCATGCTGCACGGCAACCCAAGCGCGCCTTATCCGACCCTCGAAAAGACGCGCGAGTGGATTAAGGGAATAGCTTCGCCGCAGGTCGCCATCGCGGCCGTGGTCGGCGATATACTGGTCGGCTTCGGAGTACTGTCGCCCGGCAAGGTGCGGCGCGCCCATACGGCGAAAATCGCCCTCGGCGTGCATGAGGCATGGCACGGCCGCGGCATCGGCAATGCTTTGGTCGCCGAAATGCTGGATCTGGCCGACAACTGGCTCGGCCTGCGGCGCGTCGAACTTTATGTGTTCGCCGACAACGAGCCGGCCATTGCGTTGTACCGGAAGCACGGTTTCGAAGTAGAAGCACGGCAGCGTGGCGCGTCATTGCGCGACGGCGTGCTGATCGATTGCTACTTCATGGCGCGGTTTCGCGAGCCGGCGCCATTCGCAACGGACCAAAATAATGAATACGAGCAGCGAGAGGTTTGAGAGAGCAGCAGAGGTCATACAGCGCATCACCGTGCGCGCCAGCGAAGCGTCGGACATGGAGGCGATCGCTGGCATCATGAATCAGCCGGGTGTGCGCCGGGGCACGCTGGGGAACGGCTATCGCACCACGGAAGCCATGGCGGCATGGTTTGCCGGATTGCCGAAGGGCAGCATCAACCTGTGTGCGGAGCTCGACGCTCAGGTGGTTGGCCATGCCGGCCTCGAGATCGCACCGCCGCGCCGCGCGCATAGCGCGCTCCTCGGCATTAGCGTGCACGATGCTTTCCAGGGGCGCGGTGTCGGCACGGCGCTGCTTGCGGCGCTGGTGGAGTGCGCGGATCTCTCGCTCGGTTTGCGCCGTCTCGAACTGACGGTGTTCACGGACAATGCCGCGGCCATCGCGTTGTATCGCCGCTTCGGGTTCGTCGAAGAAGGACGCTCGCGCGGTTACGCGATGCGCGACGGCGTGCTGGCCGATGTCTTGCACATGGCGCGTCTCGTCGACGCACCGTCCTTCGTGCAGCACTGACAGGAAGCCTGCGTGCCCTCATTTTTCATCGACCGACCGGTCTTCGCCTGGATTGTCGCACTCGCCATCATGGTGGCGGGGGCGCTCGCCATTCCGCAACTGCCTGTCGCCCAGTATCCGCGCCTCTCGCCGCCGCGCATCGTGATCATCGCGAGCTATCCCGGCGCCGCCACCGAGGTGGTCGACGGCGACGTGGGCAGCATCATCGAGGAAAGCCTCGATGGCGCCGACGGCATGCTGTACTACGAGACCAGCAGCGACGGCCAGGGTAACCTGGAAATCGACGCGACCTTCTCGCCCGCCACCAATCCCGACATTGCGATGGTGGACGTGCAGAACCGCCTGAAGCAGGTCGAGCCGCGCCTGCCGCAGCAGGTCGTGCAGAACGGCATCAGCGTGTTCAAGGCGGCGAACACCTTCCTGATGCTGGTGGCGCTGACCTCCAGCGACGGCACGCGCGACTCGACCGAGCTCAGCAACTACCTCAACCGCTACATCATGCGCGAGCTGAAGCGCGCGCCTGGCGTCGGTTCGGCCGAGTTGTGGGATTCCGACGAGGCGCTGCGGATCTGGCTCGATCCGATGAAGCTGCGCGAATACGGCCTTTCCGCGGGCGACGTGAATGCCGCGATCACGGCGCAGAACGCCTCGGTGACGGCCGGCACGCTCGGCGACGCGCCGTCGGTGCCGGGCCAGCAACTGGTCGCCTCGGTGAGCGTCAGGGGGCAACTGGTGTCGCCCGAGGAATTCAGCCAGATCGTGCTGAAGGCCAAGGCGGACGGCTCAGCGGTGCGTCTGCGCGATGTGGCGCGGGTCGAACTGGGCCGCGACGATTACTCGTTCTGGTCGCGCCTGAACGGCCGTTCGTCAGCCACGGTCGGGATTCAGCTCGGACCGCGCGGCAATGCGCTGGAAACCTCGAACGCGATCCGCGCGCGCCTCGCCGAGCTGTCCAGGAGCTTGCCGCCGGGCGTGCAGGTCGAAATTCCGTTCGACAGCGCGCACTTCGTGCAGATCGCGATCCGTGAGGTGGTGTACACGCTGATCGAAGCCGTGGTGCTGGTGTTCTTCGTGATGTGGCTGTTTCTGCGCGACCTGCGCTATACGCTGGTGCCGACGGTGGTGATTCCGGTCACGCTGATGGGCGCGTTCCTGGCGATGTGGGTGTTCGGCCTGTCGATCAACGTGTTCACGATGTTCGGCCTGGTGCTGGCAATCGGGATTCTGGTCGACGATGCCATCGTGGTGGTCGAGAGCGTGCACCGCGTGATGGAGGAGGAGGGCTTGCCGCCGCGCGAGGCGACCCGCAAGGCGATGTCGCAGATCGGCAGCGCGATTGTGGGCGTGACCGCAGTGCTGACGGCGGTGTTCGTGCCGATGGCGTTCTTCCCGGGCAGCGTGGGCGGCATCTACCGGCAGTTTTCGGTAGCCATGATCGCGTCGATGCTGGTGTCCTCCTTCATGGCGCTTTCGCTCACGCCGGCGCTGTGCGCCAACCTGCTGAAGCCGACCGGCACCACGCCGCATCAGCGCGAGGTCCGGCGCGGCCTGCGTGGTCTCTTCGCGCGGGGCGCATCCCGGTTCGCCGATGGCTTCGAGCGCGCCTCGCAGGGCTACCGCTGGCTCACCAACCGCACCGTGCGCCGCGTGGGCCGGGTGCTCGCCGTGTACGCCGTGCTGGTGGGCATCTGCGGGCTGCTCTACTGGCAGATGCCGGGCGGCTTTCTGCCGACCGAGGATCAGGGGCAACTGCAGGTGATGATCCAGCTGCCGGCCGGTTCGACCCAGGCGCGTACGCTGGCGGTGGTCAAGCGCGTCGAGCAGATCCTGCACCGGCATGCCGAGATCGCCCACGTGACGAGCCTGATCGGCTGGAGCTTCCAGGGCACCGGCCAGAATGTCGGCATGGCCTTCGTCGAGCTGAAGGACTGGGACAAGCGCAAGCTCAGTGCGATGCAATTGCAGGACCAGTTGAACGGCGAGTTCTCGACGATCCTCGACGGCCAGGTGGACGCGCAGTTGCCGCCGTCCGTGCCGGGCGTCGGTCACTCGGATGGCTTTGTGTTCCGTCTGGAAGACCGTGGCGGGGTAGGGCTCGATGGACTGAAAGCGGCGCGCGAGCAACTGTTCGCCAAGGCCAAGGTGGACCCGGTGCTCGCCGACGTCCACTCCGAGGACCTGCCCGATGCACCGCGTATCGAGCTGACCATCGACCGGGCCAAGGCATACGCGCTCGGTGTCTCGTTCGACAAGATTTCCGACCTGCTCGGCAGCACCTTCGGCTCGACCTACATCGACGACTTTCCGGCCAACGGCCGGATGCGCCGTGTGGTGATAGAGGGTGACGCGAGCACGCGCATGACCGACGACGACCTGATGGCCCTGTCCGTGTTGAATTCGCAGGGCACCCTGGTGCCGCTGTCGGCCATCGCGTCGCGCAAATGGACCGTGGGGCCGGTGGCGCTCAGCCGCTACAACGGCTATCCGTCGCTCGACGTGAGCGGGCGTGCTGCGCGCGGTTTCAGTTCGGGTGCGGCGATGGCCGAGATGGAGCGGCTGGCCGCAGCACTGCCGGTAGGCGTGACGTACGACTGGGTGGATGCGGCGCGCGAGGAGACCGTGGCGGAGAAGCAGACGCCGCTTCTGATCGGCTTGTCGCTGCTGGCGGTGTTCATGGCGCTGGCGGCGCTGTATGAAAGCTGGACGATTCCGTTCGCGGTGCTAATGGTTGTGCCGCTCGGTGTGATTGGCGCGGTTTCGGCGGTGCTGCTGCGCGGCATGCCGAACGACGTGTACTTCAAGGTGGGCATGATTACGGTGATCGGCCTGTCGGCGAAGAACGCGATTCTGATCGTGCAGTTCGCGCGCGATCTGCACGCACGCGGCTTGCCGTTGACGCGCGCGGTGATCGACGCTGCCAGTGCGCGTTTCCGGCCGATTGTGATGACATCGGCGGCGTTCTTGCTGGGCGTGGCGCCGCTGGTGGTGTCGGGCGGGGCCGGCGCCGAGAGCCGCCAGTCGATCGGCACCGGCGTGTTCGGCGGGGTGCTGGCGGCGACGCTGCTCGGGCTGGTGTTCGCGCCGGTGGCGTTTCATGCGGTGGTGTCGGTTGTGCAGGGCCGGCGTGGGCGCTCTGCTGCGCCGCCGGAGCGCAGACCGGGCGAACGTAAGCCCGATCCGGCCCGCTCGGATCGGGAGATGGAGTCGAGTAAGTGAGTGGGGTGCGCTGCCGGCTCGCGTGACGGGCAGCAGGCAGCGCGCCGCTTTATTCGCTCAGCGGCCGGCCGGCTTCCAGCCAACGCGTCAATTCCCGCAGGGTCAAACGGTAGCGGGCAAAGTTATGCTCACCGAGGCGCGCGATGTCTCCTTTCACGGTTTCGGTGAGCCGCTCGGCGTCCTCTTGCGAGAGGCCGAATTCGGCGATCGCTTGCCCGAGCGGGTGGCGGTCGCGGACGACGCGGCTCACCAGTTCGTTGATCGCGTCCCGGTGGGTCGCGCGAAAAAGATCGGGCAGGCCCGCTGCCTGGACCTGCACCGCATATTTTTCGATCGAGCGGCGATACGTCCACGCGAACAGATCCGCGGCCGCGCTGGTGTCCAGCTGCTCGTAGACGCCGATCTTGGCCGCGCTATAGTCCTCGTCCGTCACGTCGAGAAAACTGAGTGGCGCGCAGTTGTACATCAGAAGCGGGATGTTTGCGCTTAAGCGGCTGGTTCGCTTGTTGCCGTCCTCGAAGGGCTGCAGATAGGCGAGATTCACCCAGAGGAAAAAGGCCGCCTCGATGGGATTCTTGATATCCCGTGCCTTCGCGACGATGATGCCAAGCATTTCTTCCAGTAACGAAGGCATATGCGCCGGTACGTAGACCGTATTGCTAATGTTCACGATCTTTTGGCGAATCGCGCCGAGTGCATCCTCGTCATGAAGAAGACCCTGCATCAGCAGCGTATGAATATTTCGCACCACCATGACGGTCAGTCCATATAACGGCACCTCGTCGATCAGGAATTCGATCGCGCGCTTGTGATTGAGCAGCATGATCGCGTCCTTGTCGTGTGGGTTGGCGTGGCCGGAGCGGAACAGCACTTCGGTATCGAGTCGCGTGTACCGGTTGCCTTCGAGCCGCGACGACGAGAACGACAGATCGATCAGCAACGGGGCGATAACGTTTCGTGCGTAGGTTCCCGCCGGCTGTTGCCCATGCATCCGTCCTTCCTTGAAGAGGTCGTTCGCTAGCGACTCGGACAGCAGGAAGGTCTGGTTCGGTTTGTAATCGTCGACGAAGCTGCGCTGGTAGGTCACCGCCTTGCGGGCGCCGAGGGGGGACTTGAGTACCGTGAGCAGGTCCAGGGCGCGCGCTGACCATGACGGCGACGCCTTGGGTGTGACGACGTCAGCGGGCCGGGCCTCCACCACCGTGGCGCCCTTGGAGGCGGACGGCAGACCCCAGCGCGACGACGAGGTGCTGCCCGATTGTTCGGCCTTACCGTCGGCCTTGAGCCGAGCCAGATAGCGCAAGACCGTCGAGGGCGATGCGCCGAGCGCCGTGGCGATATCTGCCCTGGAGACCGGGTGATGCCCCGCATCCCGCTGTTCGGCCAGATAGTTAAGGATGCTGTCGTAGAGTTCGCGCTTCGCCATATCGTTCGTCGCCAGTCGCTTGGAGGGGCCAAAATGACCCAAGATTGGATCTTGAGTCAATCTTAGGTCAAAATGATCGAAAAATGAACCAAGAATGACTCAAGAATGAGCTAAGAATGGTTCAAGATCCAAAAAATGACCTGAGATTGGTCTAAGCGGGCGTGAGTGAGGCACTGCGAACCGAGCGCGCTCGACCTCAGCGGGCGTCCTGGAACAGCAAGTGATCAGGAAAACAGCCGGAGTAGGGGAGTGCAAAAGAATCGCGCCGCAAACCGGGACTTCGAGAGTCCAGCGTGCGGCGCGAGATACAGCGTGATCAGCGAAAAAACTGAGCTTACTTCGACGCCACCAGAATCCACAAACGGGCAAGGTCAGCCGAACCATCGTCGCCCTTGACCGCCTTGAATGCCTGGATCGCCTTGGCCTTCTGACCGGCGATGAAATACGCCTCGCCCAGATGCAGTTGCGCTTGATCCGGATGCGGCAAGCCACCCTTGGCGATCAGCGCTTCCATTGCCGCCAGCCCCTGCTGAGCCTGGCCCGCGAACACCTGATTGAAGGCCAGGTCGAACGGCGGAATCGGCACGCCGTTGCTGTCGACCGTGCTGGTTGCCCGCTTTGCCGCCAGCGCCTGCAGACGCTTTTCGCGGTCTGCACCGGCATCGTGACCGAGCACGCCGGAGGAGAAGCCCTGATCGATCACCTGCTTGCCCTCTGCCGGGGTGCCCTCAATGATCGAGAGCTGCGTCATCTGCATATAGTCGTCAGCCGTCGTCAACGAACCGGTAGCACGGCGCAGACGATAGGTGTCGACATCCAGGTTCGACGCATAACCCGGCTTGTTGCGGATCGCCGAGAACAGGTCATCCCAGTACGACTGCTTCGGATGGAAGGCCACCAGCTTTTCGAGCGCACCGCGATAGGTGACCGAGTCGTTGGACTTCTGCGCGCAGGTGCCAAGCAACTGCAACTGCGACTCGTCCGGCGCATGGCCGGCGCGTGCCTGTGCGTCCACGGTCGGCTTGAGCAGGCTCACCACGCTCGAGCAATCGTTCGACAGGTAGTAGGACTGGATCAGCAAGGTCTGCATGTCCGGGTCCGTGCCGCCGGCTTTGCGGTAACGCTGCGCGGTCTTGATCGCGAGCGGGTAGTTCTTTTCCTGGAAGTAGATGCCGGCAAGAGCAGCGGTGGTGCGCTGCTCGTCTGCACCGGTCAGCTTGCCGGACGCGAGCAGCGTCTCGTAGGCCTTGGCTGCGGTACCGGAGTCGCCCGCTGCAGCCGCCGCAGCGCCGCGCATCTCTTCGACCATATAGGTTTCATAGGGCGTCTTGTTCGGCACGGCGTCAGCCTGGGCGATCTTCGCCAGTGCGTCCTGATACTTGTGAGCCCGGTACGAATCCTGTGCCGCGTTGAGCGGCTTGGCCACTTCGGGGCGCAGCGTGTCGGCGGCATGCGAGGCGGCCGGCAGCATGGCGAGGGCAGAGAGCCCCCCGAAAGCGGCCGCAATCACGGCACGCTTGAACCTTTGATGGATCATTAGCACTCCCACTTCCTTATTGCATGTACTGCTCGTTGCCGATCAGCCCGATCTTGGTGGCGCCAATGCGCTGCGCCGCAGCCAGCACGGCAGCCACATCCTTGTACGGCACCAGCTTGTTCGGCAGCAGATGGATCTCGGCCTGCACCGGCTCGGCCGCCACCTGCGCAAGCTTCGCATCCAGCGCAGCCTGGTCGGGCACCACCGTACCGTTCCACATCATCGTGCCGTCAAAGTCGATGTCGATCTGCACCACCTCCGGCTGCGTGAGCGGCGGCGGCGGGTTGCCCACCGGCAGGTTCATCTTGATGGCGTGCGTCTG
>NZ_SCNV01000109.1 GCF_005503145.1 Burkholderia sp. 4M9327F10
ACCGCCGAGAAGCATGAAGCCGACACTGCCGCGCTGCGGGGTGAGCTGGAGGCCGCCGAGAAGGCCCACCACGCGGTCGATGCAGAGCTGTCCGCTGTGAAGATCGAGCTGGCACGAGCCCAACAGAACGCAAGCGGTCTGGAGGCCTCGCTGAAGGAACAAAAGCAGCGATCCATCGAAGTGATCGGGAAGCTGGAAGACGGCAAGCAACGTCTGGAGCGCGAGCTTGACGAGGCTCGCCGCGAAGCCAAGGAAGCCAGCAACGCGCTGGCCAGGGCTTCAGGAGAGGCGGATACGCTGCGCTCGCAGGTCGCCAGCCAAGAGGCGACGATCCGGGGCTTCAACAAGAAGCCAGACAGCGGAAAGTGAGGGGCCTCATGGGTGCCGAGCTGATCCCTGGCGTCACCGCTGGCCATGCCCTTCTGTTCGTGGCCATCGGCTTGGTCTTTCGCTTCCTGCGCCGCGTGCCCATGATCTACGTGGTGGCGCGATTGCCGGGCACTTTCGCCCATGAGCTGCTGCACTACCTGGTCGGCTGGCTGCTGGGTGCCAAGCCGGTGTCCCTGTCGATCCGCCCATACCGCACGGTGGCGGGCCGCCTGATCTACGGCCGCGTGGAGTTCGCGCGCCTGCGCTGGTGGAACGAGGTGCCCGTAGGGCTCGCCCCGCTGCTGTTGATCCCGCTGGCCGCCTGGCTGTTCCTGCTGTCCTGCCTCGCCCCGCCGAGCGCCTTGATTAGCCCGCTGCTGATGATCCTGGCTTGGCAGTGCCTGCTGTCCTGTATGCCCAGCCTGCGAGACTGGTTTCACATCGTCAGCGGCAGCGTGGTGATCGCCATCGTCACCGTCCTGTTTCTGATCGTCCTGGAGCTGATGGGCGTCCCTCACGTCTGACCCAAAGAAGGGAGCGCGCATGAAGTACAAGAACCGCGCCGCTGCGCCGGCACACCTGCTGACGAAGACCGAGCTGAAGCAGCAGCGGCTGAAGCTGGCCACGCATCAACGTGCAGCCGGCTACTACTGGCAGGGCCACGCCTACGTGACGCTCTACGAGCCCGCCGAGGCCGTTCCGATGCGGCCGCGCAGGGAGGCCACGCCGGAGCAACTGGCCGCGCTTGCGGCTGGCCGTGCGCTGGTCGGCACGTCGCCGTGCGCCGAATGCGGCACCCGCATTGACAGTCAGCTTCTGGATCGCGCCGGCCTGTGCGGCGACTGCGCGAGGCAAGCCGAGCGCGAGGAATGGGAGCACGAAAGGCGCGCGGTTTGTGGCTGCGCCGCTGCTTGGCTCCAGAACGCGCCGCTGTTCCTGGACACGGAAACGACAGGCTTGGACGCCAGCGCCGAAATCATCGAGATCGCCATCCTGGACGCCGCTGGTGCCGTCCTTCTGGATACGCTGGTCAAGCCGCTGGGGCCAATCCAGGCCGAGGCAACGGCCGTCAACGGCATTACCGAGCAGGATGTGATGCACGCGCCTACCTGGCGCGACGTTGGCCAACAGGTCGCCAGCATCGTGGCTGATCGCCTGGTCATCGCGCACAACGCCGACTTCGACAACCGGATGATGCGGCAGACCTGCACGCTGCACGGCCTTGATGTGCCCACCTTCCGGGCCGACTGCACGATGGCCCTTCTGACTGACCTCAACGATGGACGCTGGCCGAACCTGCGAACCGCTGCAAGCCTGGCAGGGGCCAGCTTGCCCACCGGGCCACGCCATCGGGCGCGAGCCGATGCTGAGCTGTGCCGGCAGATCGTCATGGCACTCGCAGCCGGGGCCTAACTTTCGCGCGCGAAAGTCCCCAGAGTCCCCCGCCGCGACCCCTATAAAGGGTTGACTGTCCACCTTAAAAGGGTTGACGGTCAACCCATTTAAGGGTACAATTTCCCCATTGATCGACGTGATGAAAGGGGAAAGAAATGGACATCAACTGCCCGAACTGCGGTGAGCCCTGGGAGGCCTACCACATGCGCCATGACGAGCCGCACGAGTGGGGTCTGTCGGCGCTGGAGCTGAAGGACATCCTGGAAACCGGCCGCTTCAGTGGCCCCACCGACCGCATCCGCGAAGCTGCCCGCGCGGCCGGCTGGGAGTTCGCCACGGACTCGGTGCTGTCGTTCACCCGCTGCCCGTGCTGCGTGAAGGCCACGCCGCTGCGCGACGCCCTGGCCCGCAAGGAACGCACCACGGTGCTGGCCGAGCTGCTGGACGGGGACGAGGACGCCCTGGCGAGCTATCTGGCGGAGTGATCGAGCACATGGCCGCCAACATGACGGCCATCGACCTCTTTGCAGGGGCCGGTGGCTCTTCCGAAGGTGCCCGCATGGCCGGGGTGATGGTCGCATGGGCGGCCAACCACTGGCCGCTCGCCGTGCAGTACCACGAGGCAAACCACCCGACCACCTGGCACCAGTGCCAAGACCTCCAGCAAGCCGACTGGCGCGTGGTGCCGCCGCACGACATCGTGCTGGCGTCCCCCGCCTGCCAGGGCCACAGCCCGGCACGAGGCAAGGAACGGCCGCACCACGACGCGCTGCGCAGCACGGCCTGGGCCGTGGTGGCTTGCGCCGAATACCACCGCAGCCCGATCCTGCTGGTGGAGAACGTCCCGGCCTTTGAAAAGTGGGTGCTGTTCCCCGCATGGAAGGACGCGCTGCGCCGCCTGGGCTATTCCGTCTCCCCGCACCTGGTCGATGCCGCCGATCATGGCGTGCCGCAGAACCGCGAACGCCTGTTCATCGTCTGCACCCGCTCGCGCCGGCCGCTGAAGCTGCGCTTGCCGCGTCGGCCGCATGTCCCCATCGCGGACGTGCTCGAATGGGACGCGCACCCCTGGACGCCGATCAATACCGCCAGGCGCAGTCCCAACACGATCCGCCGCATCGAGGCCGGCCGCGCGGCCTTCGGCCATCGCTTCCTCGCGCCGTACTACTCCAGCGGGAGCGGCCGCACCGGGCGCAGCATCGAGCGCCCGATAGGCACCATCCCGACGCGCGACCGCTGGGCCGTCATCCAGGGCGACCAGATGCGGATGCTGGCTGTCCCCGAGGCCAAGGCCGCGATGGGCTTCCAACGCGGCTACATCCTGCCCGACAACCACGCCGAAGCCATGCACCTGCTGGGCAATGCCGTCTGCCCCGTGGTGGCCGCGGATTTCCTTGATGCTTTGCTGGCCGCCGCATGACGCCGCCCGTGGACGCCCTCATGCGGCACCGGCCTGCGGCCGGCAGCAAGGCAGCCCACACTTCGGGCGTGCTGCAAGACTGGCAGCGCTGCGCGCTGGTGGACGCGCTCGCCGGTCGCCTCATCGTCCTGTGCTTCGGCTCCGGCGTGGACTCGACGGCCATGATCGTCGCGCTGCGCGCGGCCGGCCTGCGGCCGCACGTCATCACGTTCGCCGACACGGGCGGCGAAAAACCCGAGACGCTGCGACACGTCACGCGCATGAATGAGGTGCTGCGCACCTGGGGATGGCCCGAGGTGTCGGTGTGCCGCAAGGTGCCGATGGCCTCGACGGGCTACACTACACCGACCTCTACGGCAACTGCCTCAAGAACGAGACCCTGCCGAGCCTGGCCTTTGGCCTGAAAAGCTGCTCGATCAAGTGGAAGCAAGACCCTCAAGACCAGTTCATCAAGGGGGCCAAGCGCGGCCCCAACAAGCGCGATCCGCATCCGGTCTGGCTGGACGCCCAAGCCACTGGCCAGCGCATCGTGAAGCTGATCGGCTATGACTGCGGCAAGGCAGATTTGCGCCGCTCCCAGGCCCTGAAGCCGTCTGATGCGGATTTCGACTACCTCTATCCGCTCCAGATCATCGGCTGGACTCGCCGCGACTGCGTGAGCGCGATTGCCACCGAGCTGGGCGCGCACATGGTGCCGATCAAGTCGGCGTGCTTCTTCTGCCCAGCCTCGAAGCCGTGGGAGCTGTTCTGGCTGGCCGCCGAGCATCCGAGACTGCTGGAAAAGGCGCTGCACCTGGAGCGTGTCGCGCTGACCGGGCGGCATAGCCGCTTCGATGAAGTGGAGTTCGGCGCAAGCTGGGAAGACCTGGTGCGCAACGCTGACAGTTTCCCGAGCAGCAACACGACCGTGGGCCTGGGCCGTTCGTTCGCCTGGAACCAGTGGGCACGGGTGAACAACGTGGTGGACGCGCAATTCCGGGTGCGCCGTGGCCAGCGCGAGGCTTTCCTGGCCATGTCGGACGCGCTGCGGGGTGCTGACAACGCGCTGGACGCTCGCAGCGGTGATGGGCTGAGCCCGGTGCAGGTGATCCGCTGGGTGAGCGCCAAGCCGCAGGAGCTGGAGCCGGCGTAGCCGATCCTGGGCGTGCCCCCTTCGGGGTCGGGCTGTCGTGAATCGAGCCCCGCTGCGCGTGTCTCGACCCTGCGGGCTTCCATCCCTCACGCCTCCGCGCCCTGACGGGCGCTGCGCGCTGCCGCTTGCCTACATGCGGCCTTCGCGCCAGAGCTGGTCGGCCTGATCGCGCAAGGCATCGAGCTGCCAGCGCTGGCCATCGACCTGCTGCTGGTTGTCCAGCACGAGCCCTTGCGGGCCGATGCTGGCCACCAAGCCCGAGCGATGCACGGCCGTGCGGGATACGCGCTTTGTCACCCACTGGCTGCGCCAGGGTGACAGTGCCATCAGGTGCTGGAGGTTCATGGGCGTCCTTTCGCGTGCGAAACGGCCGATTTTGGACTTTCGCGCGCGAAAGTCTGAAGTCATGCCCTGGATGGGTTCGGTGGACTGACCCGCTCCGCGCGCCGATTTGCCCCGTCCCCCTGTCGCAATTCGTGGTCAGGATGCCCTACGGCCTGGCTTCTCCGGTCAAGGGCCGCTGCGCTGCCATCCTCACCCGTTCGGTGCTCGCCTGCGGCTGCGCTCCGCGTGCGGCTTCCGGTGGCTCCCTTGACCGCGCCAGGCCTCCAGGCACCGTGCCCACGGCGACAGGTAGACGGTGCAAATCTCAAGGGTAGGCACGCGCTCCGCTGGACGCTGCAAGGCGGCCTGTGGCCGCCAAGACCTTGGGGCCTGTTCCGGCCCCAAACCCGCCCCGGCTCTTGGTTCCGGTGCAATTTTCAGCGGCAAAAGTCAACCGTTTTATTTCAACAAAAAAGGGTTGTTTTTCTGCTCAAAAAGGTTGACGGTCAACCCTTTTGCGGGTAGAATATCCCTATTGATTAAGCGATGAGGATGCCGCCCGATGAATGCCCCCAAGACCGATGAAATGCAGTTCGCTGGCTTCCAGTCTACGGACGCCGCCAAGGCTCACCGCGCCCAGCACGGCGGCTGGATTTTCGTCTCGGAGCAAGGTGGCTCGACCTGGTTTGCGCCGGCTTTCACCCCGAGCGTCATTTTCTCGCACCACGTCACCAAAGGCCTGTCCGGCAAGCTGATCTGAGGAAGCCAACCATGACCATCAACACCGAAACCGTCTTGAAGATCGCCGGGCTGGCCAGCCTGCCGGTGCCCGAGTTCCGCACCGCGCCGAGCGAGAACGGCCTGGCCTACGCCTGGCGCTGTGAAGCCCTGGGCGTGATCGTCTACGGCAACAGCCAAGACGAAGCGCGAGCCAAGTGGGTGGAGGCCTACGCCGAGGAACGCCGCGCCGGCCTGCTGGCCGCAGCTCGCCACTGGCGCGAGGAAGCCGACCGCAGCACCTTGGAGCCGTTCCAGCGCCTGTGCCGCGCGACGGCCGCCACGCTGGAAATGCAGGCCGAGGACGGCATTGCCCGCTGCGCCTGCTGCTTCCGCCCGTTCTCCGACCGTTCCAAGCACTGAGGCCCCGCCATGACGATCCGCCGCACACGCAGCGCCGAGCAGCGCGCCATCATCGACAAGCTGCACCGCCTCTGCGGGAAGCTGGGCAAGGAGCGCCGCTATCGCGTGGAGTTCGTCTGCCTCGCCCTGATCCACGGGCTTGTGAGCGACGTGACGCACTACACGCTGTGGGACGAGGGCTGGGAAGGCCTGGGCGAACGGCAATGGGATACCTGCTTTGAAATGGGCGACTCCGAGCTGGTCATCGCCGATGTGGTGGAGCGTGCCCGCCGCGAAAACTTCCTTGATGCCGTGCGCGACTACTGCACGGCCCCCGGAGCCTTCGAGCGCTGGCTGAGCTACGCCGACCGCCAGGCCTGCCTGTTCTGAGCTGGAGGCCTGCGATGCGATTCAAGCCCTTCGGCCGCTACGAGTTCAACGACACCGGGCGCAAGCGTGCGGCCTACCGGCGCAAGCTCCAGGCCGAGCGAGACGCCCTGCCGCTGTTCGCCGACCAGGTGGCCGCCGAGCAAACGCCGGTCGATGAGGAAATGGCTGGCCGCCGCGAGTGCTGGGACAGGCGCATGGCCGCAGACCGCCAACACCAAGCCGACAAGTGGCGCGAAGCACGCCGCCGACTGGCCACCTACCCGGAGCCGATCCGCACAGCATTGAAGGCCTATTGGCAGGGCTGCAAGTGGCCTGCCGATCCGACCTATCTGCTGTCGATGCTCCACATGCACGACACCAACCGCCTCGACCTGAGCGGCTACCTCAACTGACCACCAGGAGCGCACCGATGCGATACGCCACCATCGACACGGCCAGCGGCCCGATGTCCCTGGCCATCCCGAACACGACGATGGACGGAGCTGGCTTCTACGTGAGCCACAACGACCACGACACGGCCATCTATGGCTGCGAGACGACTGCCCTTGTCCTGGGCCAGATGGAGCGCTTCTACATCCTCAAGGGCGACCACCGCCGCCAGTACGCCGAGCGCCTAGCGCTGGGCTTCGAGGCCTGTCTGGACTACTACCGCGCCAACCTCGCCGATGCCCATTCCTTCAGTGACAAGACCCCCTAAATGGGGAGCGAAAAAGGGTTGACGGTCAACCCTTTAGCGAGTAGAATAAAGGCATTGATTGAGAGGGAAGACAGACATGCAAACCGCCACCACTCCGACCCGCGCAGCTCGCCGCCTGAAGGCCCACTGCCAGCGCTACAACGCCGGCTTCTATGCCCGCGAGGGTGTCTTGTCCGGTCGCTTCTTCGGTGCCCGCGTGAAGGCCGGCGCGCTGGAGGTGTTCGACGGTGAAGCGTGGCAGACCGCCGACCTGGCCAGCCAGACCTTCGCCGATCACGTCGGCCGCACTGTCTTCCTCTGATCGGAGCCACCGCCATGCAAGCGCAAGCCATCGTCCCGCACGGCCCCGCCTACTACCCCGAAATGGGCGAGCAGGCCCCCGAACGCCTGTTCCACAGCGAATTCAACTTCGCCGGCACCTACAGCCTTTGCTGGAAGCTGGAAGACGACAAGATCGCGCGCGAGCGCCTGCGCGAGTTGCGCATCTTCCCGCGCAAGGTGGAGCACCGCACCCCGGCCGAATGGCTGGAGGCCAAGCGCCTGGGCTGCGACGTGTTCTCCTGCCTCATCACCACGGCCGCGCACCGCAAGCTGCGCGATGCCGATCTGGTGGCCATCCGCACGCTGCTGGACTGATCGACATGGCCAGCTACCAGGACGCCATCCACTGGATCGCCCACAACGATGGAGCCGGCGACACGCCGGCATCCATGAGCTGGGCCGAGGCCTTCGACCAGGTGGACGGCCTCGTGACGGTCTGCCTCGTGGCGGACGTGTTCAACAAAGACCAGGCCACGGTCGCGGCTGACGTGCTGCGCGCCCGTGGCTTCAAGAAGCCTCGCGGCCTTGCCGCCAACCCCGAAAAGTGAGGATGCTATGACGCAGCACTACTACCCGACCGAGCACCAGGGCAAGCCGGCCACCATCATGATGGGCTGGGATCGCCCGCTTCAAGGCTTCTTCATGGTGATCGAGGACGGCCAGAACCGAGGCAAGTACATCTATTCCAACCTCGATGACCCCGAGCTGATCCAGTTCGGCGGCCTGCCGCCGTGCCTTGACCCGTTTCTGGCCAAGCTGGAGGCGCTGGGCTTGAGCGTGCCGGATGTCATGCTGGATGCCATCGAGCTGGACGCCGCGCTCAATGAGGGCAATCGGCGGGTGGAGTACAACCGGGACGGCAGCGTGAAGCCGCAAGAGAACAAGAGCGCGGGCCGCTGACGCGGCCGCACAACGAGACGACAGGGACAAGAACATGAACGACACCACCCACACCCCGGCCGACCAGCAAAGCCGCGTGCGCGCGCTGCTGGACGACGCAGCAGCCCACTACCGCGCCACACTGCGCGAAGCCCCGCGCGCCGTGGCCTACCTGCGCAAGCGCGGCATCACCGGGGCCGGCGCTGCCCGCTACGGCATCGGCTTCGCCGCGCCTGGCTGGCACGAGCTGGACGCCATCCTGGCGCAGCACGACCTGGCGACCATCGAGGCCTCCGGCCTCCAGGTCTTCAAGGACGGCGAGCAGCCGCGCCGCTTCGACCGCTTCCGTGATCGCATCATGTTCCCCATCCGCGACGTGTCCGGGCAGATTCGCGGCTTCGGCGGCCGCATCCTGGTGGAGTCGGACACTGCGCCGAAGTACATGAATTCCCCGGAAGGCCCGACCTTCAAGAAGCGCGAGCTGCTTTATGGGCTCTACGAGGCCCAGGCCGCCATCGAGGCCGAGGACATGGCCCTGGTGGTGGAGGGCTACCTGGACGTGGTTTCGCTCGCCCAGGCCGGTTTCCTGCCCGTGGTCGGCTCGCTGGGCACGGCCTGCACCGCTGACCAGATCGGCGCGCTGCTGACGCGCGCGACCCGCCTGGTGTTCTCGTTCGACGGTGACGCCGCTGGTCGGCGCGCGGCCGCCGCCGCGCTGGCCACCGTGCTGCCGTTCGCCGTGGACGCCAACCGCATCGAATTCCTGTTCCTGCCCGCCGAGCATGACCCGGATTCCTTCGTGCGCGCGCACGGGCTGGACGCCTTCAAGAACGAGCTGGCCAAGGCGGTGCCCCTGGCAAGCTATCTCCAGCAGATCATTTCCGAGGGCTGCAACTTCGAGCACGCCGAGGGCCGCTCGCTCTGCGCTTCGCGCGCTCGCGCCTATTGGGATGCGCTGCCCGATGGCCAGTGCCGTGACGAGCTGGTGGCCTACTGCTGCCGTGTGACCCGCTTCACAGAGGCCGAGCTGCTGGATGTGTGGCGGCTGACCAGGGGCTAAGCTGAGCTGGCTATGGAGCTGAACCCGAAGCACGGCAAGCTGTACTGGTGCCGGTATGGATGGAAGGGCGGCCAGCAGGTGTGCCTGTTCCTGGGCTACAGCGGCGATGGCTATGTGGTCAGGAAGTGGCGTGCCAACTCGGGCCGCTGGACTGATCGCGTGACGATCCGCAAGGCTGATCTGGTCGGCGTGGTGACGGCGAAGGATTGCCGTGCGCTTGAGGTGGATGTCAGCAAGCTCTAACCCCTGGGCGTGCCCCCTGCGGGGTCGGGCTGTCGTGAATCGAGCCCCGCTGCGCGTGTCTCGACCCTGCGGGCTTCCATCCCTCACGCCTCCGCGCCCTGACGGGCGTTGCGCGCTCCGCTTGCCGGCGACGGCCTGACGGCCGCCGCGATCCAGGCGCGCGACTTTCGCGCGCGAAAGTTCGGCGGGCCGAGCTGGCGAGGGGAGGGCGGTGGAGTGTGACCCGCTCCGCGCGCCGATTTGCCCCGTCCCCCTGTCGCAATTCGTGGTCAGGATGCCCTGCGGCCTGGCTTCTTCGGTCAAGGGCCGCTGCGCTGCCATCCTCACCCGTTCGGTGCTCGCCTGCGGCTGCGCTCCGCGTGCGGCTTCCGGTGGCTCCCTTGACCGCGCCAGGCCTCCAGGCACCGTGCCCACGGCGACAGGTAGACGGTGCAAATCTCAAGGGTAGGCGCGCGCTCCGCTGGACGCTGCAAGGCGGCCTGTGGCCGCCAAGACCTTGGGGCCTGTTCCGGCCCCAAACCCGCCCCGGCTCTTGGTTCCGGTGCATTTTCACGGCCAAGAAGTCAACCCTTTTTGACAAAAATAAAGGTTGTTTTTTTCTTCCAAAGGGTTGACGGTCAACCCATTTGCCCCTATAATAAACCCAATGATGAACGAATGACCAACGGGCATCAGACATAGACCAGGCATCAACCACTTTCAGGAGTTTTCCAAATGGCCGCGATCAACACCTTCACCATCATTGGCAACGTCACCAAAGACATCGAGCTGCGCTACACCGGCAGCGGCACGCCGACCGTCACCTACACCGTGGCCGTCGATAACGTCTGGTACGACAACAACGGCACCAAGCACGAGGAATGCGACTTCATCCCCGTGACCACCTACGGCAAGCAGGCCGAGAACGACGCCAAGTATCTGAAGAAGGGTTCGGCCGTGGCCGTCATCGGCCGCATCCGTAGCTGGTACAAGCAGGAAGAACGCAAGGGCGGCTTCAACTTCGAGGCCGAGCGCGTGCAGTACCTGGGCAAGCCCTCCGGCAATGGCGGCCGCCAAGGCAACGCCGGCACCGGCAACGCCGGCACCGGCAACGCCGAGCACGACGACTGGATGCGCGACTACGACCGCACCGAGCAGGCCGGCACCCAGCAACCCCAGGGCAACCGCCGCCGCTGATCCGCAGCGCAGGCCTGGCGCATGGAGTGAGCAGACCCCATGCGCCAGTCACGCAAACACCCCATCCCTTGGAGGTTCACCGTGCGTCACCTGTCCATCCTCACCGCCGCAGTCAATGCAGTGATCGCCGCGCTGGCCAGCGCCGTCGATGTCCCGGCTGAAGGCCTTGTGGTCTACAGCGAAAAGCTGGGCTATCACACGCGCTTCTACTACCACCTGCAAATCCGCCTCTACCCGTCCGGGCAGTACGGCATCGTCTGGCGGCACTCATCCGGGCATTGCAGCGCCCACGATTTCGAGTCGCACTATCACCACCTGGAGGACGCTGCGCTGGCCCTGATCCGCGACAGGCGCGACTACTACCAGGCCGAGGCCGACGACCGCGCCGATGCGGCCGAGGCCTACAACGAATCCATGCGCCTGGCCGCGTGAAGGGGAGCCCCATGATCGTTGCACGTCCGAACACCGCCAAAGAGCCCGACTTGCTGACCGGGCACGAGTCCGAGGCCTTGCGCTATGTGGCGATGGATGGCCAGGAGCTGGCCACCATCCCTGCGCCGGCCTCCGGCTGGACGCATGACGCGCTTGAGCGCGTGCGCCCGGCCATCCCCGAGGGGGAGGCCTGGGACGCTTTCCTGGGCACCCAATGGGTCGGCAGCTCCGAGCTGTAGTCCTTCGACCAACACCACGCAGAAAGACCGCCATGCACCACGACAACACCCCGCACGCGGCTGCGCCTCGCGCCGCAGCTCGCCGGCCAGCTCAGGCGCTGGCCATGCTGATCCTGCTGGCCGCTCTCGCCCTGGGCTATCGCCAGGCCTGCGCGCCGGCTGCGCCGCGCCTGGCCATCGAGGGCGACGGCCCCGGCCTGATCGCCTCGCTGCTGCCGCCGCTCGCGCTCTTTGAGCGCTTCGGGCACGGCTACTGACCCCACGGACGGCGCGCGATGAAGACCTACCCCGTCACTGGCCCGGACATGCTCGAACCGATGTGGTTCAACCGCGTGCGCCAGGGCCAGCACGCCGCCACGGTCGGCGCTGACCGCGCCGTGACCGTGGAGGGCGTCTCGCTGCGCTTGCGCGCCGAGTCGCCCGAGCCCGGCACGCCGGTTCGCGTGTGGCTCAACCATGCCGGCTTCTTCGTGTGCGCCACCGTGGCCGACATCGAGCAGGCGGCCGCTGAACAGCGCGCGGCCGAGGCCGCACGAGAACAGGAACGCCGCGCGCGCTTGGATCGCGCACGCGCCGAGGCCGAGGCATTCAATGCCCGGCTCGCCTTGCCAGTGGCCTGGGACGTGGGCATCAAGGACGTGCTTTCCGGGCTGTCCGAAACGTCCTGGGGCGACGGCCGCAGCGCCGCGACCGTGGAGCACGTCTACCTGCTGGAGCCGCTGACGGCCGGCCGCCTGGTGCGCCAGGCCGGCGACTTCCTCTGCACCGCTGCTGCCGGCACCAACGGCAAGCGCTGGTCTTCCAAGGTGATCGAGCGCGCCCACGATGGCGACGGCCAGCCCTACCGGCCGCGCCCGACCTGCAAGGCTTGCTTGGCTCTGGCCAAGCGCTGGATGAAGGACTGACCATGCCGACGCCTACCCTTGACGATCTGACGGTGAGCCGCCGTGACGCCGAAACCCTGGAGGTTTCGAGCTGGCTGACCAGCGGCCGCTGCGCGACCGTCTTCAAGTTCGACTTCAGCTCGCGCTACAGCGTGCAGCCGTTCCTGATCCCCAGCTACATGCAGGGCATCACGCACGCCCTGATCCTGGCCGCCGTGGAGCGCTTTGTTGCCCACGAGCAGAATTCCCCTCAACCTGTCTGAACCTCACCACTGAAAGGACTTCCATGAAATCCCCGAGCACTCTTGCCTTCGTGCTGCGCTGGCACGGCCTTGAATTCATCGGCGGCCTGGTCGCCCTGATCCTGGGCTTGCTGGGCCTGCTGAACTTCAAGCCCGACCCGCCCGGCCTGGCCTTCCAGTCGCTCCCCGACATGCTGGGCATCTGGCCCTACATGCTGTGCATGGCCGTGGGTGCCTTCATGGCTGTGCGCGCCTGGCGTCGCGGCAGCATCCTCCGCAATGGCGGCTGACGTGCGCGCGCCGCAACCCTCGCGCGGGCTGTCGCCGCTGGCCATTGTCGGCTTGCTGGCCTTTGCCGGGCTCTTTGCCTGGCTTGGCCTGAAGCTGGTCAAGTACAACTACCCTGACTCGCTGGCCAGCGCCAAGGACGTGCCGGGCTGGATGGTCGATGGCTATTACGGCACGTTCACCGATGCCGACATGCTCGCGCTGCGCGGTGGCCAGTGCAGCCATGATCCGATCTTTGTCCGACCGAAGGCTGATGGCAGCGCCGTGCTGACCTGCGGCATTCCGGCCCAGCCTGGGCCTGTCCTGTTGTTCGTGGTCGATGCGCTCGATCCGAATGGCATCTATCGCCGCGCCGGCACCTGATCGGGCGTGCCCCCATGCGGGGGTCGGGCTGTCGTGAATCGAGCCCCGCTGCGCGTGTCTCGACCCTGCGGGCTTCCATCCCTCACGCCTCCGCGCCCTAGCGGGCGCTGCGCGCATCCGCTTGCCGGCGACGGCCTGGCGGCCGCCGCGATCCAGGCGCGCGACTTTCGCGCGCGAAAGTTCGGCGGGCCGAGCTGGCGAGGGGAGGGCGGTGGAGTGTGACCCGCTCCGCGCGCCGATTTGCCCCGTCCCCCTGTCGCAATTCGTGGTCAGGATGCCCTACGGCCTGGCTTCTCCGGTCAAGGGCCGCTGCGCTGCCATCCTCACCCGTT
>NZ_SCNV01000010.1 GCF_005503145.1 Burkholderia sp. 4M9327F10
CCCAAAAATCCTCACCCCCCGCCCTTTCCGTTAAAATCTCCCGTTTAGCACTTTGCTCCACGGCCGCCTCGCGCGCCCCGGCGCCAGCGGCGCGGCCTCCATGCCCGAAAGGCACTTCATGCTCACGTTTCAGCAAATCATCCTGACGCTGCAATCCTATTGGGACAAGCAGGGTTGCGCGCTGCTCCAGCCGATCGATATGGAGGTCGGCGCGGGTACTTCCCACGTCCACACGTTCCTGCGCGCGGTCGGCCCGGAGCCGTGGCGCGCCGCCTACGTGCAGCCGTCGCGCCGCCCGAAGGACGGCCGCTACGGCGAGAACCCGAACCGCCTGCAGCACTACTACCAGTACCAGGTGGTGTTGAAGCCGGCGCCGGAAAACATCCTCGACCTGTACCTCGGCTCGCTCGAAGCCCTCGGCTTCGACCTCAAGCAGAACGACGTGCGCTTCGTGGAAGACGACTGGGAAAACCCGACGCTCGGCGCGTGGGGCCTCGGCTGGGAAGTGTGGCTAAACGGCATGGAAGTCACCCAGTTCACCTACTTCCAGCAAGTGGGCGGTCTGGACTGCAAGCCGGTGCTCGGCGAAATCACCTACGGGCTCGAGCGTCTGGCCATGTACCTGCAGAAGGTCGAGAATGTCTACGACCTGGTGTGGACCGAGTGGGAAGAGCAAGGCCCGAACGGCCCGGAACTGCGCCGCCTGTCCTACGGCGACGTGTACCACCAGAACGAAGTCGAGCAGTCCACCTACAACTTCGAATACGCGAACACCGATCTGCTGTTCACGTTCTTCAACAGCTACGAAGCGGAAGCGAAGCGCATGATGGAAGTGCCGCTCGCGCTGCCGGCCTACGAACTCGTACTGAAAGCCGGCCATACGTTCAACCTGCTCGACGCACGCGGCGCGATCTCGGTGACCGAGCGTGCGGCGTATATCGGCCGGATTCGCAATCTGTCGCGCCAGGTGGCGCAGGCATACTACGAATCGCGTGAGAAGCTCGGCTTCCCGATGCTCGGCAATCCGGTGCACGGCGTGCCCGGCCTCACCACGGACGAACAGGACGCCGCGATGCCCGCCTGGGCGCCGCCGCTCAAAGTCGAACGCAAGATCGACGCGGACTGACGAGAACACGAACACATGACTCATCCCCAACACGCCACCCTCCTCGTCGAACTGCTGACCGAGGAATTGCCGCCCAAGGCGCTCGCCCGTCTCGGCGACGCCTTCGCCGAAGGGATCGCCCAGCGCCTCGCCGCGCGCGACCTGATCGAAGGCGAGCTGTCGTTCGAACGTTACGCCACGCCGCGCCGTCTCGCCGTCACGATCAGGAACGTGCGCAGCGTTGCGCCGGAAAAGCACGTGCGCGAAAAAGTGCTGCCGGTATCGGTCGCGCTCGACAAGGACGGCCAGCCCACCGCGCCGCTCGCCAAGAAACTCGCCGCGCTGGGCTTCCCCGACTTCTCGGTGAACGATCTCGAGCGCGCCTCGGACGGCAAGGCCGACGCCTTCTTCCTGCGCTATGCCGCGCCGGGCGCAACGCTCGCAGAAGGCCTGCAAGCCGCGCTCGACGAAACGCTGAACGTCACGAAGCTGCCGATTCCGAAGGGCATGACGTATCAGCGTCCCGACGGCACCAATATCCAGTTCGTGCGTCCGGCGCATCGCCTGACGGTGTTGCACGGCGAACAGGTCGTGCCGGTCACGGCGCTCGGCATCGATTCCGACGACACCACGCTCGGCCATCGCTTCCTCTCCGACGGTCTGGTGGCGATCCAGCACGCCGATACGTATGCCGAAACGCTGCATCACAAAGGCCGCGTGGTCGCCAGTTTCGCTGATCGCAAGGAAGCCATCCGCGCCCACCTGCTCGCGCAGGCCGAGGGCGACAAGGTGGTAATGCCGGAAGCGCTGCTCGACGAAGTGACCTCGCTGGTCGAATGGCCGGTGGTCTACACCTGCCGTTTCGAGGACGAATTCCTGCAAGTGCCGCAGGAATGCCTGATCCTGACCATGCAGACGAACCAGAAGTACTTCGCGCTGACCGACGCCAGCGGCAAGCTGCGCTCGCGCTTCCTGATCGTCTCGAACATCGAGACGGCGACGCCAGGCGACATCGTCGAAGGCAATGAGCGCGTCGTGCGCCCGCGTCTGGCCGATGCGAAATTCTTCTTCGAGCAGGACAAGAAGAAGCCGCTCGCCGAGCGCGTGCCGCTGCTCGCCAACGTCGTGTATCACAACAAGCTCGGCTCGGCGCTGCAACGCGTCGAACGGGTTGAAGCGCTTGCAGGTGCGATTGCCGCCTTGACGAGCGCCGATGTCGCGCTCGCGAAGCGCGCCGCACGGCTCGCCAAGGCCGATCTGATCACCGACATGGTCGGTGAATTCCCCGAGCTGCAAGGCACAATGGGCACGTACTACGCGCGCCACGACGGCGAGCCGGAAGAAGTCGCGCTTGCGTGTACCGAGCACTATCAACCGCGCTTCTCCGGCGATGCCTTGCCGGCCACGGCAACCGGCACCGTCGTCGCACTGGCGGACAAGCTCGAAACGCTGGTTGGCATCTGGGGCATCGGCCTGCAACCGACTGGCGAGAAAGACCCGTTTGCACTGCGCCGCCATGCGCTCGGCGTGCTGCGGATTCTGGTCGAAAAGCAGTTGCCGGTCGATCTCGTCGAATTGCTGCGCAGCGCTTATGCGCAATTCGCCGCGGTGCCGAACGTCGCCGATTCGACGCAAGCCATCTACGAATTCTGCATGGACCGCCTGCGCGGCCTCCTGCGCGAACGCGGCTACTCGGCCGGTGAAATCGACGCGGTGCTGGCGCTCAATCCCACGCGCCTGAACGACATCGTCGCGCGTCTCGATGCGGTGCGCGAATTCTCGGCTCTCAGTGAAGCCGCTTCGCTTGCCGCGGCAAACAAGCGCATTTCGAACATCCTGAAGAAGTCGGACGGCGCGCCAGTGGGTGGCGTGCAAGTCAACCTGCTGAGCGAAGCCGCAGAAAAAGCCCTGTACGCGCAACTCGAACAGGTGGCCCCGCGCGTTCAGTCGCAACTGGCGGCGCACGACTACACGGGTGCGCTCACTGCACTCGCGGCCCTGCGCGAACCGGTCGACACGTTCTTCAACGACGTGATGGTCAACGCCGAAGATCCGGCGTTGCGCGCTAACCGTCTGGCCTTGCTCGGCGCACTGCATCAGCAGATGAACTGCGTTGCCGACATCTCCAGGCTCGCAGCCTAACCGACGCAACCAGGCGAGCGCGCTATGCCGACCAGCCCTAAAAAAGTCGTCGTCCTCGACCGCGACGGTGTGATCAACGTCGATTCGGACGCTTTCATCAAGTCGCCGGACGAGTGGGTCGCGCTGCCCGGCAGCCTCGAAGCGATTGCCCGGCTTAACCAGGCCGGCTATCGCATTGCGATTGCCACGAACCAGTCGGGCATTGGCCGGGGCCTGTTCGACATGAACGCGCTCAATGCGATGCATCTGAAAATGCATCGCATGGCTGCGGCGGTCGGCGGACGCATCGACGCGGTGTTCTTCTGCCCGCACACGGCTGAGGATCACTGCGAATGCCGTAAGCCGAAGCCCGGCATGCTGAAGATGATTGCCGAGCGTTTCGAGGCCGATCCGGAGGAGACACCGGTCGTAGGCGACTCGCTGCGCGATCTGCAAGCCGGCGCCGTGCTCGGCTTCGCGCCGCATCTGGTGCTGACCGGCAAGGGCCGCAAGACGCTCGAGGCTGGCGGCCTGCCGGAAGGCACCAAAGTCCACGACGATCTGCGCGCCTTCGCGCTCGACTTTCTCGCCACAGAACACGCCTGACGCGACCTCCGCGCGTCCTTAACACTGACTGCCCCGCCGATGCGCTTCCTCCGTTCGCTGCTGCTGCTGATCTACCTCGTGGTCTACACGATCCCCTACGCGATCGCCTGCTTCATCGCTTTTCCATTCATGCGCGCCGAGCGCCGCTACTGGATGGCAGCCGGCTGGTGCACATCGACGCTCGCCGTGGTGCGCCACCTGAACGGCATCGAGTACCGGATCGAGGGCTTCGAGAATCTCCCGGACGGCCCTGCCGTGCTGCTGTCGAAGCACCAGTCGGCCTGGGAGACGCTGGCGTTCCCGGCGCTGATGCCGCGGCCGTTGTGCTACGTGTTCAAGCGCGAACTGCTGTACGTCCCGTTCTTCGGTTGGGCGCTCGGCTTGCTGAAGATGGTGCATATCAATCGCAAGGACGGCAAGTACGCGTTCGAGTCCGTCACCACGCAAGGCAAGGCGCGCATGGAAGAAGGGGCGTGGATCATCATGTTTCCGGAAGGCACACGCACCCGCACCGGCACGCAAGGCAAGTACAAAACGGGCGGCGCGCGCTTCGCGGTAGCGACCGGCGCACCCGTCGTGCCGATCGCACACAACGCGGGACGTGTGTGGCCACGCAACTCGTTTCTCAAATATGCGGGTATAGTCACAGTGTCGATCGGCAAGCCGATCGAGACGAAGGGGCTCACGCCCGATGAAGTGAACACGCGCGTCGAAACGTGGATCGAAGCAGAGATGCGCCGCATCGATCCTGCCGCGTACCGTGCTGAAGCCGGCACGTCCGCCGCCGCTCGAATCTGACGCGCCCACGCCCTCGACGGCGTATTAGCGCCGGGGCGTATTGCCCGAAGCCGAAACCGATGCAGAAGTCTCCCACGCCGCAGCCCGCTGCGGCGCTCGATAGCCGGCAACTCGATCTGCCGCTCTTCGCCGAGCCGGCCCTCCCGCCGTCCACGCCGCCTTCGTCGCAGAAGCCGGACGCTCCCCGCGCGCCCGACGGCTCGAAGCTGCGCAGCCTGACGCTCGGCACGCAGACGCTCCACTATCAGTTGAAGCGCTCGTCGCGCCGCTCGATTGGTTTTGCGATCGACAGCAGCGGCCTGATGATCACCGCACCACGTTGGGTCACGCTGGCCGACATCGAAACCGCGATCAGCGAAAAGCAGCGCTGGATTTTCGCCAAGCTGATTGAATGGCAGACACGCGTCGAACAGCGCGCGCTGCCGCGGGTCGAATGGAAGGACGGCGCCCAGGTGCCGTACCTTGGGCAACCGGTGCGCGTGACGCTTGGTGCACCGCAAGGAACGCTCGCCTTCGATGCAGAGCAGGCCGCGCTCGCGCTGCCGTTACCGTTGCAGGCCGACCCGCAGCAGATCAAGGATCGCGTGCAAGGCTGGTTGCAAGGCGAAGCGAAACGCCTGTTCGGCGAGCGCCTGGCGATCTACGCCGAGAAGCTGGGGGTGAGCTATCGCGCCTACGCGCTATCGTCAGCGGCAACGCGTTGGGGCAGTTGTTCGAGCGACGGCAAGATCCGCCTCAACTGGCGGCTGATTCACTTCCCGCTTTCGATCATCGATTACGTCGTTGCCCACGAACTCGCGCATCTGCGCGAGATGAATCACAGCCCGCGCTTCTGGCAAACGGTCGAATCGATTTTTCCGGAATTCCGCGAAGCGCGGCAGACGCTCAAGCATCATCCGCCCGAGTTGCTGCCTACGCTGTGAAGTAAAAGTGCTGCAGCGAAGCGTTCATTCCGCGCAGAACGTTTCCTGCAGATGCAGCCACCGCACCGTGGCGTGCGCGTCCATTTCCAGCACCGCCGTCGAGCGCCGCAGGTTGCGCTCGCCGCCGTCGGATTGCCTTTCGTTGTACCGCACCACGGCCCCGCCCGGATACTGGGCAATGATCGTGCAGCCGGTAATCTCAATTTCGAAGTTCGGCCGCTTCCCGCCGTACTGCGCAAAAATCTCGCGCAGCGCCGGCCAGTCGAGCGTCGCGCCATTCGGCAGAATCATCGAAAATTGCGTGGAGAAATGCGCCATCAGGCGGTCCAGCGCACCCGCTTGCGCTGCGCCGGCATACCACGCCTGAACCGCGGCGTTGACGGCCTGGATCTCGTCGAAGTAGGGATTCGCGTCGCTCATCGTTGCTGTCCATGATTGCCGCCGACCGGCGCAGGTCGCGGCGCACCGCTCGCGTGAAGCTTATTGCTTCTTCTGGATGAACTCGATCTTGTAGCCGTCCGGATCGGTCACGAAAGCGATCACGGTAGTGCCGTGTTTCATCGGACCGGCTTCGCGCACAACTGTACCGCCTTGCGCCTTGATCTTGTCGCACGCCGCATACGCGTCTTCGACTTCGACTGCCAGGTGACCGAAACCGCTGCCGAGATCGTACGACTCGGTATCCCAGTTGTGGGTCAGCTCAAGCACGGTGCCATCGCTTTCGTCCTCATAGCCGACGAAGGCCAGCGTGAACTTGCCTTCCGGATAGTCGTTGCGGCGCAGCAGTTTCATGCCGAGCAATTCAGTGTAGAACTTGATGGAACGATCCAGGTTGCCGACCCGGAGCATGGTGTGAAGAAGGCGCATCGCGTACTCCCTGTTGCTTGATGTCGAGGACGTAAATGTACCAGGAATCGCACAACGTTGCTGCGGGCCTCGCCGGCTCGCGGATGTTGCGCTCCAGCAGAGCGCGAACGGAATACATTCGCACAAAGGGGTCATCGAACCCGGGGCGTGCCGCTTTTGTTATCGTAAGGCGGATGCTCGATCCCGCGCCTGTAGCCGGCGCTTCAGCGCCCCGCTTCCTGCCGACAATAACCATCCGATGAGCACCACCGCCCTGCCCGCGCGCCGCGCCCCCGACAGCTTTGCCATCCTGACCATGATCGCGCTCTGTGCGATCTGGGGCCTTCAGCAGGTGGCCATCAAGAGCACCAATACGTTTCTGCCGCCGATTTTTCAGGCGGGCGTGCGCTCCGCCATCGCCGCGCTGCTGGTGTGGGGCTGGGCGCGCACCCGCGGCACGCCGCTGTTCCGCGACGACGGGACACTCGGCGCCGGGTTGCTTGCCGGCGTGCTGTTTGCGGGCGAATTCGTGTGCATTTTCCTCGGCCTGACGCTGACCAGTGCCTCGCGCATGGCGGTATTCCTGTATACCGCACCGTGTTTCACGGCTCTGGGGCTGCATTGGTTCGTCGACGGCGAGCGCATGCGCCGCATCCAGTGGGCCGGCATCGTGGTCGCCTTTGCGGGCATGGCGCTGGCGTTCGCCGACGGCTTCACACACGCTCATGCAGGCAGTCAAAGCTCGACGCTCGCAGGTGTGACCGGCGACGCACTCGGCGTGCTAGCCGGGGTGGCATGGGCCGCAACAACGGTCGTAGTACGTGCGACCCGTCTTGCCCAGTCGAGCGCCAGCAAGACGCTGTTTTACCAGTTGGCGGTGTCGGCGGTGGCGCTGCTCGCACTGGCAGCGGGATTGGGGCAGGTGAAAGCGGCGACGATGACACCGATGGCGTTGCTTAGCCTCGGTTATCAGGCCGTGGTCGTCGCCTTCGTCAGCTATCTGGTCTGGTTCTGGCTGCTGACGCGCTACATTGCGTCGCGCCTGTCGGTGTTCTCGTTCCTGACGCCGCTGTTCGGCGTCACCTTTGGCGTGCTGCTGCTTGGGGAATCGTTCAGCGTGCGGTTTCTGCTCGCCGCACTGCTGGTGCTGGCCGGCATCGCGCTCGTCAATGCCCCGGCGCGGCGGCGCGGCGCCTAGCGCTTAGCGCCTGGGCGCCGCGGCCACCAGTTGCGCCACCTGGACATACTCGGCAACCGGCACGTCCTCGGCACGGCGTTGCAGATCGAAGCCGATCGCCTCGAAGTCCACCACATGGCGTAACGCAGCGAGCGTATTGCGCAGCATCTTGCGACGCTGCGAGAACGCCGCGGTCACGACTTCGCCAAGCACCTGCTCGTCGACCTGAGGCATTTCATGCGGCTCGTACGGGATCATCCTCACGATCGCCGAATCGACCTTGGGCGGTGGCTGGAACGACTCAGGCGGCACATCGAGCTGCTTGTCGATCACATAGCGGTACTGCAGCATCACCGAGAGGCGGCTAAACGCCTTGCTGCCCGGCTCCGCCACCATCCGCTCGACCACCTCGTTCTGCAGCATGAAGTGCTGATCGATTACGCAATGTGCGAACGTAGCGAGATGGAACAGCAGCGGGCTTGAGATGTTGTACGGCAGGTTGCCGACAATGCGCAGCGTTGGCTTGCCGTCCGGCGCATCGGGCGCGGCCAGCGAGCCGAAGTCGAAATCGAGCGCATCGCCCGAATGCAGTTCGAGCAGGTCGCCAAACTTCTTCTTGAGCCGCACGATCAGGTCGCGATCCAGCTCGACTGCATGCAGCGGCGCTTCGGGCGTGGCGAGGCGCTCGATCAGCGGCTCGGTGAGGGCGCCGAGCCCCGGTCCGATTTCGACCATACGTTCGCCGCGTTGCGGACGAATCACGTCGACAATCGAATCGATCACGCCGGTATCGACCAGAAAATTCTGTCCGAAACGCTTGCGCGCGAAATGGCCCTGGTGCTGTCTGCTGGTGGACATCGAATGACGCTACAAAAAAGGAACGAAAAAACTCAGGCCGCGCGACGGTGGCGCGCCATCGAAACAGCGGTGTCGATGGCGGCAATCAGGCTGCCCGAATCCGCGCGGCCGGTGCCTGCGAGGTCGAGCGCCGTGCCGTGATCGACCGAGGTGCGGATGATCGGCAAGCCGAGCGTGATGTTGATGCCTTCGCCGAAGGTCGCGTATTTCAGGACCGGCAGGCCCTGATCGTGGAACATCGCCAGCACGCAATCGGCTTCGTTCAGGTAACGCGGCTGGAACAGCGTGTCGGCGGGATACGGGCCGCGGGCGTCGATGCCCTCGCCGTTCGCGAGCTTCAGGGCGGGCGCGATGACGTCGATTTCCTCGTGACCCAGGTAGCCGTTTTCACCCGCGTGCGGGTTCAGCCCGGTCACGAGAATACGCGGCGCCGGCAAGCCGAAATGGTGGCGCAGGTCGTGGTCGATGATGCGCAGCGTGCCGACGATGCTCTCCACCGTCAGCGCCGCCGAAACGTCCTTGAGCGGCAGGTGCGTGGTGGCAAGCGCGACCCGCAGCGGCCGCTGGCCGGTGCCGGCCAGCATCATCACCACGTGCGGCGTGTGCGTACGCTCAGCCAGATACTCGGTGTGACCGGTGAACGGCACACCGGCATCGTTGATGGTGCTCTTTTGCAGCGGCGCGGTGACGATTGCGTCGAACTGGCCGGCCACCGCGCCGTCGATGGCGCTATCGAGCAGATTCAGCACGTAGCGCCCGTTGGCGGCGTCGAGCTTGCCCGCCTGCGACGGCACGCCAAGCGGCTGATGCTGCACGCGGATGCGCGCTTGTGCGGCGCCGGAGAGCGCCTCCCAATTCACGCCGACCGCGCGGGCCCGCTCGGCAAGCAGTCCCGCATCGCCCAATACGGTGAAATGCGCGTCGGGCCAGTGCGCGGCCGCCCCCGCCAACGCCTGCACGGCCAGCTCGGGACCGACGCCGGCGGGTTCGCCGGTCGTGATCGCGATCTGCAGCGCGGCGCGGGACGATTGGGCGGCCGTTGTCATGAGACTTATTGCAGGCTCGGCTTGCCGACCTTCACGTCGACATAAGCGGTATCGCGCAATTCACGCAGCCAGTCCGCGTAGGCCTGTTCCGCCTTGCGCTGGCCGATCGCCTGACGCGCCAGATCCATCTGCTGCGCCACCGACCCTTCCGCCTCGCGGCGGCCCAGCACCTGGATCAGGTGGTAGCCGTATTCGCTGCGCACCGGCTCGCTGATCTGGCCGTCCTGCAGGCTGTTCATGGCGCGCTCGAATTCCGGCACGGTCTCACCCGGGCTGATCCAGCCGAGATCGCCGCCTTGCGAGGCCGAACCGTCCTGCGAATAGGTGCGCGCGAACTTGGCGAAGTCGCCGCCTTCGGAAATTTCACGCTTGATTTCGAGCAGTTTCTGACGCGCCGCCGGTTCCGACATACCGTCGCCGACACGCAGCAGGATGTGGCGCACATGAGTTTGCGTGAGATGGGTCGAATCGGAGCTCGCGGCGCCTTGCGCGGCGCGGCGCTCAACGAGGCGCATGATCTCGAAACCGTCCGCGGTGCGGATCAGGTCCGGATTCACTTCGCCCGGACGCAGCGTCGCAGCCGCCTTCACGAACTCAGGCGGCAGTTGCGTGGTGGACTGGAAGCCCATGTCGCCGCCCTTCGATGCGTCGGCTGCCTGCGAATCGGACTTGGCGAGCTTCTCGAACTTCGTGTCGCCCGTGGTGGCCTGTTGCAGGATGGCCTGGGCCTTCTGCTCGGCCGCGACGATATCGCTTTGCGCCGCGTTGGCCGGCACCTTCACGAGGATGTGTTCGAGGTGCAGGTCGCTCGTCAGGCCGACGTTCGGCCCACGCTGGCTGGCAATGTAGTTGGCCACTTCGGCATCCGACACCGTCACCTTGCTATCCACTTCCTTTTCACGCAGACGCGACAGGATCAGCTCCGTGCGGGCATCGCGCGTAAAGGTCGACCAGGGCACGCCCTGGGCCTCGATCTTCGAGCGGTACACGTCGAGCGGCAGGTTGTTCGCCGCAGCGAGCCTCTCGAGCGTCTTCTGCACGGCGGCGTCGTCGACGGTGATGTTGTCTTCCTTGGCGCGCTGCAACTGGATGCGCTCCAGCACCATCTGGTTCAGCACCTGCTGACGCAACTGGTCGGTCGGCGGAATCGGTGCATTTTGCTGCTGCAGACGGTGCGCGATCAGGCCGACGCGCTCGTCGAGCTCGCGCTGCGTAATCACGCCGTCATTGACCACGGCGGCGATCGTATCGACCGTCTGGCCGTTGTTGACCGCCACCGGCGCCTGCCGCGCCGCGTTAGGCAGATCCTGCGCCTGTGCTGGCGCGACCGACAGGAAAGAGGCCGCAGCGGCCAGACCGGCCGCGAGCGATGCCAAGCGAAGCTTTTTCATGATTCCCACAGATACTCCAATGATGTCGGGCGCGCCCCGCCCGTCTTTGCGCATTCTATAGACGTTCACACAACCGTCAGTCGTAATTGGTAAAACGCGCCTCCGGCGCCGGAGGCGGCGGCAGTGGCGTATAGCCCGGCACGCCGGAGCGGAATGCGTTGATCAAGCCGTTGTCGACGCTCGACAAGCCCTTGAACGTAATCTGCGCCAGTAACCGCGTTCCCTGGGTCGGCTGATTCGTGCTGTTGACGCCGTCGGCGTATCGCTGCACGCCAATGCCCAACACCCAGCAATCCGCATCGTACTGCAGGCCGATCAGGCTATCGACGATCGCGTGCCCCTGCAGATCGTAGTTCAGGCGCGCCACACTATACACGTGGTGCGTCAGCGGCCACTGTGCCGAAATGGTGATCTGGTTGACCGGCGTGTTGTCCAGCGTCGTATCGGCACGCGTGTACCGATAGGCAAGGTTGATCACCTTGCCCGATTCCGGGCTGAAACCGAAGCCGATACTGCTCTGGGTAAGCCGGTTATTGTCCGCATTATATTGGACCGCGGTTTCCGACGCGAAACCGGCCCCGAGCTTGAGCGAAGCCCCGGCAATCAGGTCCGAGTGGGTGGCCTGCGCGGGCGTCTGCGTCGGCAGCAGCGTGACGCGCTGGTCCTGGAAGTAGTACTGCTGCGCCAGCACGAAACGCGCGCGCTCGTCGCCCGTAGCCGGGTTGATGAAACGCGTGGTGATGGCAGCCGTCAGACGGTTCGCATCGGCGATCCGGTCGTCGCCGACGAACGTATTCGGCGTGAACATCTCCGCCAGCCCGAAGTCCGCGTCAGCGGTATCGAACAGCGGCGCGAACGACTGATTGCGGTACGGGGTGTAGACGTAGTACAGCCGCGGTTCGAGGGTCTGAATGTAGTCTTGACCGAACAGCTGCACCGAACGCTCGAAAATCAGGCCGGTGTCGAACGAGAAGGTCGGGACCGACTCGGTAAAATTCTTCGGTTGGCCAGCCGGCGAGCCGGTGCCGATATTGCTCAGGTCGTACGACGCGAAGTGCCACTGCACCTTCGGCGTCACGAAGTAACCCGGGCCCACCACCGAATACGACACGTACGGGTCGAAGGTGATCCGGTCGCCTTCGGTCGAATCCGCGGTCGTGATACGGAAACGCGAGAAGTCCCCGACCGCGCCGTAATCGAAGCCGCCGATGTTGTACTGGGCGTATTTGACGTTCAGTTCGGGTTCACGCCCATACGGCGCGGTCGAAGGGTAGAGCGTCTGCCAGTTCTGCTCGCGCGCCAGCACCGACCACGGGCCGTTGTTGTACGTCAGCCCTGCTTCCTGCTGGTACAGCAGCTGCGTACCGTTGAGGATCTGGCTGGACACCGAGCCAAGGTCTTCCGGAAACTGGCTGTCCGAGACCTTGTTGTAGTAGATGTAGCCGCCGAAACCGTTACCGAAGTTCTGGTTATGCTGGATGAACAGCGCGTAACGGTTGGTCTTCGTGATCGCGTCGTCCGGCAGGAACGTGCCGCTGATCGTGCCGGAGTAGTTCGGCGACAGATAGCGGAATGTCTCGTTCAGCTCCAGACCACGCTTCGAGATGTAGTTCGGCGTCAACAACAAGTCGCGGTTCGGCGCGATATTGAAGTAGTACGGCAGGTTTATCTCGAACCCGTTGGTCGAGCCGAGCGAGAAGGTGGGCGGCAGGAAGCCGCTGCGCCGGTCGCCGGACAACGGGAACGACAGCCACGGCGAACCGAAGATCGGCACACCCTGGAAGAACACCACGGCGTTGTGCGCCACGCCTTCGTCGGCGCCGGTATCGAAATCGAACTCGCTGCCGCGGATATACCATGCCGGATTGCTCTCGCACTGACACGCCGTATAGGTGCCCTGCGAGAAAACCGAGCGTTCATTGTCGAGCATGTCGACACGCGCCGCGCTACCCGAGCCGCCCGTCATGTTGAAGTGGTACTTCGGCGTGGTCATGTAACCCTCGCTCGAATCCACCTGCATATGCGCTTCCGGCCCCACGAAGCTCGTGCCGCTGTTGATCACACGCACCTTGCCGTATGCGTCGGCCATGTCGGTGTCTTGATCGTAGTGCAGCGCGTCGGCCTTGATCGTGAAGGTGGGACGGCGCACTTCGGCCGAACCCTTGGCGGCAAGGTCCTGGTCCGTGGTGCCGCTCGTGTAGTCGCCCAGCACGAAGGTCGCCGGCTTCTGGTCCGGCTGCAACGGATGCTCTTCGAGCTGCGGGGCAAGCCGCATGCCCCACGGCGCGTCGATCGGCTGCGGTTGCGCCGCGTCGCCCGACAACTGGGCGTGCGAAAGCGCGGGCATCAGGCCCGGCACGGCAAGCAACGCCGCGACGAGCCGCCTTCGGCGTGGCACACCACCGCGAAAGGGAGTCGTTTGGGAAAGCTGTCTAGGCGGCATGTATCGTTTGGCGAATCGACCCGGGTGCCAGCTCCTGCAATCACAGTCCTCCGCCTGAGCAGCCCGGCCATGACGGTCGGCTACCCATCAATCAATATTTACAACCGGTCGAACGATGAGGCGGGCGGCAAAGCGGGATGAGCGAAAGCTGGCGCGAGTCGCGTCAAAAAAGTCGTGGGGTATTATATGGCAAGACGTTGCCCCCCTGAATTTGCCTTCCGGTTTTCATGACGCTGCCCCTCGCCTCCCAATCCTCCGACACCCGACTGTCCTTGCTCACTGCCTGGCTGCAAAGTCACGCGAACCGTTATGCGCTCGACCTGACAACGCTCGCGCCCGCCTCCAGCGACGCCAGTTTCCGCCGTTATTTCCGGCTGGCGGGTAAGGATGCGGAAGACGCCACGGGCACGACGCTGATCGCCGTCGACGCCCCGCCGCCGGAAAAGTGCCGCGAATTTGTGCAAGTCGCGCAGTTGCTAAGCACGGCCGGCGTGAATGTGCCGCGGGTGCTGGAGGTGGATTTCGAGGCCGGCTTCATGCTCGTCACCGATCTGGGCACCACGTCCTACCTCAGTGCGCTGACGCCGGACAACGCGAAGACGCTGATGCGCGACGCGCTCGACGCGCTGATCCGCTGGCAGCTCGCCTCACAACCGGACGTGCTGCCGCCCTTCGACGAAGCCTTCCTGCGCCGCGAAATGGAGCTGTTGCCGGAGTGGTTCATCGGCCGCCATCTGGGCCGCGAAGTCGACGAAAAGACCCGCGGCGTGCTCGACCGCACCTTCGCACTGCTGGTCGCCAGCGCCCAGGCGCAGCCGCAGGTGTTCATGCTGCGCGATTTCATGCCGCGCAACCTGATGGTGATGCCCGCGCCCAATCCGGCGAACCCCGGCGTACTCGACTTCCAGGACGCTGTCTATGGGCCGATCACGTATGACGTCGCCTCGCTGTTGCGCGACGCATTCCTGAGCTGGGATGAGGAGTTCGAGCTCGACTGCTTCGCGTACTACTGGGAGCACGCGAAAAAGGCCGGCCTGCCGGTCGATGCGGATTTCGGCGAGTTCTACCGGCAACTCGAATGGATGGGCCTGCAGCGGCACATCAAGGTGCTGGGCCTGTTTTGCCGGATCAATTACCGGGACCACAAGCCGCACTACATGAAGGACCTGCCGCGCTTTATCGGCTATGCACGCAAAGTGGCCGAGCGTTACCGGCCGCTGGCGCCGTTCGCAAAGCTGCTCGACGAGCTGGAAGGCCGTGCCGCCGAAGTCGGTTATACCTTCTGAGCTTCCTGAGCCCTGCGCACAATGACGACTCTGACCAAAGCGATGATCTTTGCCGCCGGGCGCGGCGAACGGATGCGCCCGTTGACGGACCATACCCCGAAGCCGCTGCTCGAAGCGGGCGGCAAACCGCTGATTGTCTGGCAGATCGAGCGGCTCGCGCATGCCGGCTTCCGGACCATCGTGATCAATCATGCGTGGCTTGGCGAGCGCATCGAGGCGGCGCTGGGCGACGGCTCGCGCTGGGGCGTGCAATTGCGTTATTCGCCCGAGCAGGAAGCGCTTGAGACAGCCGGCGGCATCGCGCAGGCGCTGCCGCTGCTGGAAGACGGCGCAGCAAGCGAGATCTTTCTCGGCGTAGCCGGCGACGTCTACGCCGATTTCGATTACGCGCGCCTGCATGTGCACGCCGGGCGGCTCGCGAGCCTGGCCGAACCTGGCATGCATCTGGTGATGGTGCCGAATCCGCCGTTTCATCCGAATGGAGATTTCGGCCTCGTCGACGGGGTCGTGTCCAACGATGCGCAGCCGCGGCTCACCTTCGGTAGCATCGCCTTGTACGACACGCGCATGTTCCGCGGCTTGCCGCCCGGCACGCGCTGCGCGCTGACGCCGTACTACAAGGAGACCATCGCACGCGGACTGGCGAGCGGTGAGCTGTATGAAGGTGTGTGGGAGAACGTCGGCACACCTGAGCAGTTGCAGGAACTGGACGAACGGCTACGGCTCGCCACCGCGACTCCCGGCATCGCTAGGCAGTAACGGCCTAGCGCCCGCTGTCACCCGCAGTCACCGCGTCAGGCGTAGCCTCGGCTTGCGCCGCGCGCTGCTGTTGCAGCGCCCACATCTGCGCAAACAAACCTCCTGCCTGCAGCAACTCCGCATGCGTGCCACGCTCGACAATGCGCCCCTTGTCCATCACGATGATCTGCTGCGCGTGCACCACCGTCGACAAACGGTGCGCGATGATCAGCGTGGTCCGTTCGCGGGCAATCTGATCGAGTTCGTGCTGGATCGCGCGCTCGGAGCGTGAATCGAGGGCGGAGGTCGCCTCGTCGAACAGCAGGATCGGCGGGTTCTTCAGGATCGTGCGGGCAATCGCCACGCGCTGCTTTTCACCCCCCGACAGTTTCAGCCCACGCTCGCCGACCGCCGTCTCGTAACCGTTCGGCAAGCCCTCTATGAACTCGTGAATATGCGCCGCCCGTGCCGCCGCGATTACTTCGTCGCGCGCCGCGCTCGGCCGGCCATAGGCGATGTTGTAGTAGATCGAGTCGTTGAACAGCACCGTATCCTGCGGCACGATGCCGATTGAAGCCCGCAGCGAGTCTTGTGTCACATCGCGGATATCCTGGCCGTCGATCGTAATTGCGCCGCCCGTCGCCCGGTCCAGATCGTAGAAGCGGAACATCAGGCGCGCGAGCGTCGACTTGCCGGAGCCGCTGTGGCCGACCACCGCTGTGGTTGTGCCGGCCGGGATCGTAAAACTCACGTCATGCAGAATCTGCCGCGCAGGCTCATAAGCGAAGTTGACATGCTCGAAACGCACCTGCGCACCGCCGACCACGAGCTCCTGCGCGTCAGGCGCATCGGGCACTTCCTGCGGTGCGCCAAGCAACGTGAACATGCGGTCCATGTCGGTGAGACTCTGCTTCAGTTCGCGATACACCACGCCGAGGAAATTCAGCGGAATGTAGAGCTGCAACATAAACGTATTGATCAGCACCAGATCGCCGAGCGTCAGCTTGCCCGCCATCACACCCTGGGTCGCGCGCCACAGGATGAAAACCAGCCCCGTGCCGATAATCGCCTGCTGCCCGAAGTTGAGCACCGACAGCGAGTTCTGCGACTTGATCGCGGCGGCCCGGTAGCGCTTCAGGTTCTCGTCGTAGCGCTGCGCTTCCCACTCTTCGTTGCCGAAATACTTGACGGTCTCGTAGTTGAGCAGCGAGTCGATTGCCCGCGAGTTGGCGCGCGAATCGAGATCGTTCATCGTGCGGCGGAAGTGCGTGCGCCACTCGGTCATCTTCACGGTGAAGGTGATGTAGACCGCCAACGCCACGAACGTGACGACCGCGTAGTACACCTCGTATTTGACGACAAAGAAGCCCAGCACGAGCCCCACTTCCACCAGCGTGGGCAGGATGCTGTAGAGCGAATACGAAATGAGCTGCGTAATGCCGCGTGTGCCGCGCTCGATGTCGCGCGACATGCCGCCCGTCTGCCGCTCGAGGTGAAAGCGCAGCGAGAGCCCATGCAGATGGCGAAACACTTTGAGCGCGAGCTGGCGCACCGCGCTTTGCGTGACTTTCGAAAACAGGATCTCGCGCAGCTCGGTAAACAGCGACGTCGACAGCCGCACCACCGCATACGCGACCACCAGCAAGCCGACCCCGCCCAGCAGCACGATGGCCGGCGCGTGATCGGCGCGGCCGAGCGCCGTCAGATGCCGCACCGCGGCAAGGCTGTCGACGATCCGCTTCATCACGATCGGCACGCCCAGATTGGCGACCTTGGCGCCGATCAGGCAAGCCAGCGCCAGCACGACCCGGCCCTTATAGGTGGCGAGGTACGGCAGCAGCGAAACGATCGTCTGCCAGTCGTTGCGCGGCTGGGTCGAGATCGGCGAGGGTTCGGAGGGAGCGGAATAGCGGCGCATTGGGGGTCGGCTGGGGTGGGGCGGAACAGACAGAGGCAACAGTGGCGCGCGCCGCTCATGACAGACTTATTGGCGCGGCGACCCGGCTGGGCGCTTTCCCGTACAATTCCTAATCTTTCTATTGTCGCAGAAGCCGGCTGGCGCCGCTTTTCATGGGCTGGCCGTTTGCCGGTCGTAATGTTGTCGTGAAGAACCCGCCTGCCAGCCGAGCCAATCCGTTTTCATGGGTGCCCCGATGACCGAGCAACTTCAACTCCCGCAAAAATCGTGTGCGCTGCGCGTCGTGCCGCAGCCGTCGGACGCGAACGTCCACGGCGACGTGTTCGGCGGCTGGATCATGGCGCAGGTCGATATCGCGGGCTCCATTCCTGCCAGCCGGCGCGCCAACGGCCGGGTGGCGACCATCGCGGTCAATTCGTTCGTGTTCAAGCAGCCGGTGTTCGTCGGCGATCTGCTGAGCTTTTACGCGGATATCGTCAAGACCGGCAATACCTCGGTCACGGTCGAGGTGACCGTTTACGCACAGCGAATGAGCCTCAACGAAGAGGTCGTGAAGGTGACGGAAGCGACGCTGACTTATGTCGCCACTGACAGCGACCGCCGGCCGCGTGCGTTGCCCGCAATCGACTGAATCAAACGCGCGGGTTGATGCGTGAGGTCAGCACGTGATCGGCCCACTCACCGTTGATCTTCAGATACGCGCGAGCAAGACCCTCGCGTTCGAAACCGAGCCTCGCCAGCAAATTGCCACTGCGCAGGTTCTCCGGACGATGATTGGCCATGATCCGGTGCAGCCTGTACTCGTTGAACACGTGTTCGATGGCGGCGCCAAGCGCTTCGCCCATCAGGCCACGCCCTTCATAGCGACCGCCGATCGAAAACCCCAAAAAGCAGGCCTGAAACGGACCGCGGACGATGTTGGTGAAGTTGCACTCGCCGAGCACCGCGCCGGTAATCCGGCCGCGCAGCAGCAGATGCAGCGCGGCGCCATCGGTCATCTGCTGCTCCATCAGGGCTAGACGTTGCTCGGCCGCGGGCAAGGTAAAGAACTCCGGCGCGCGCAGCGGCTCCCAGGGTTGCAGATGAGCGCGGTTCTCGATCTGGAATGCGAGCAGCGCTTCGGCATCCGCGCGGGTGACGGCGCACAACCGCACGCGCTCGGTCATGATGCCGTCGGCGGGGAAATCGGGCGGATTCAATTGGCTGGGTCTCCACTCAAGCTTCTATCGAGAAGCGCCAGAAATGTTGCGCACTCATCGGGTTCGGAGACCCGGTAGCGCTCCCATTCCGAGGCCGGCCGCAAGTCGGCGAATAGCCCTGCCGGGTCCTCGTGAAAATGCAGAAACGCTTTGCCCTTGCGATAGAACACGCCGGGCCGCGGCTCCTTGAGCGCCCCGCGCTCGCGGATCGCGCCGATCAGAACGGCGAGCGTATCGAGGGCTGCCGGTCCAGCATGCTTCATCGATAAACCTCCTGTAGGACGCGCCATCACACACAGCGAGCCCGCTTGTGATAACTCACAAATGCCGATAATAAAACGTCGTGGCGCAAAACTCCCCATCCGGCATCAGTGCGTATTTCGGCACCGTACCGGCACGCTGCCACCCGGCCCGCTCATACAAGCGTTCGGCGTCGCCGCCGGTGACGGTATCGAGCACCAGCACACTCTTGCCTTCCTCGCGCGCCACCTCTTCGAGCGCCGCCATCAGCCGTTGCGCGATGCCTTGCCGGCGCGCCTTGCGGCATACCAGCATCTTGGCGACATCCGCGCGATGCGGTTGATTGTCGGGCTGCGCCAGCACCAACTGCACCGTACCGAGTATCTCGCCCTCGCCGTTCTCCGCAATCAGCAGTGCCCTCTCGCTGCGTGCCACACCCTCGGCCACCCCGCGCCAGAATGCCAGCGCCTTGTCACGCGCAAGCGGCAGCATGAAGCTCACTGAAGCACCGCCTTCGACACAATCGATCAGCACATCAGCCAGCGCCTCCACGCAGACCACGGCCTCGTTAGCGCCGATCCGCCGTATGCTCACCTTCCCGTTCATCCATTTCTCCTGGCTGGCGTGGCGCCCACACTGGTCAACGCCACCAGATAGCGGGCCGGCTCGCGCGTGGGGTTGTGAAACACCATCGGACAGTCCAGACGCATCGAAAGACAATCGCCGGTTTCCAGGCGCCACTGCGCGTCGCCGACCGTCAACGCCATCACGCCCTCTATCACCCAGACCTGCTGATACACCTCCACATCACGCGCGCTGGTGTCGTACGCAACCCGCTGGCCGGCCGGGAAGTGAACCTCCACCAACTGGATCGGCGAGCGCGCGGCAGGCGACAGATTGCGGCGGATATAACCCGAAGTCGGATCGGTCCACACCGGCTGTTCGCCGGCGCGTGCAAGCGGCGAGGGCTCGGCGACCGAGTTCGCGCTGTCTTCGAACAGCGAGGCGAGCGTAACCGCGAGCGCGGTGGCGAGCTTGTCGAGCACCGTGGCCGTCGGGCTACTCTGGCCGCGCTCGATCAGCGAGATCGTGGAGCGGCTCACGCCGCTGCGTTCGGCAAGCGTGTCGAGTGAAAAACCTTGGGCGTCGCGCAACTCGCGCACACGGCTGGCGATTCGGTTGTTGATATCCATGCCATCCAGTTTAATAGAAAATAATTCCAGTAAACTAGATTTTGCAGGCGGCAGCCGAGTCACAGCGCAAGCGGCTACAGGCTTCATGAGCGCCCCGCGGGCAAGCGCTGCGGGCGCCGCCGGGGGCACTATGCCGCTACTTCTATGCCACTACCGCCGCCCCACCCTGCAACAGCCCCGGAATCGCGTCGCGTGGCATCGGCTTGGAGAAGAAGAAGCCCTGCATCTCGTCGCAGGCGCGCTCCTTGAGGAAATCGAGCTGCTCCGAGGTCTCGACGCCTTCCGCGATCACCTGCAGATTCAGCGAATGCGCCAGCGCGATGATGGCCGAGGTGATCGTCTCGTCGTCACCCGAGGTGCCGATATCCGATACAAACGAGCGGTCGATCTTCAACCGGTCGACCGGGAAGCGCTTCAGATAGCTCAGGCTCGAATACCCGGTGCCGAAGTCGTCGATGGCAAGCCCAATCCCGAGTGCGTGCAGCGCGTTGAGCATCGTCACCGCTTCTTCGGCGTTGCGCATGATGGTGCTTTCGGTCAGTTCGAGTTCGAGATACTGCGGCTCGAGCCCGGTCTCCTCCAGCACCTCGGTGACGAGCTTGGCGATATCGTGCTGCTGGAACTGCCGCGCCGAAAGGTTCACCGAGACACGTGCCGGCGGCAAGCCCTCATCCTGCCAGGCCTTGTTTTGCCGGCACGCCTCGCGCAGCACCCACTCCGAGAGCGGCCCGATCAGGCCGCACTCCTCCGCGACCGGAATAAACGACGACGGCGGGATCAGACCCACCTCCGGATCGCGCCAGCGCACCAACGCTTCCATGCCGACGATCTGCCCGGTCACGATGTCCACCTGCGGCTGGTAATGCAGCAGAAACTCGTTATCACGCAGGGCGCGCCGCAGACGGCGTTCCAGATTCAGGCGAGCGCCGGCGCTCGCGTTCATCTCCGGCTGGTAAAACTGGAAGGTGTTGCGGCCCATGTCCTTCGCGCGATACATGGCGAGGTCGGCCTTTTTCATCAGCGTTTCGGTGTCGCCGCCGTCCTGCGGGAACAGGCTCGCGCCCATGCTGCAGCCCACATACAGCTCGGTGCCGTCGAGCCACACCGGCTCGGAGATCGAGGCGCGCACCCGCTCCATCCACGCAATCAGCGACTGCTCGTCGACCGTATCGGTCATCACGATCACAAACTCGTCGCCGCCGTGGCGCGCCACCGTATCGCTTGCCCGCGCACAGCGCGCAAGCCGCTCGGCGACCACGGTCAGCAGGCGGTCGCCGACGCTATGGCCGAGGCTGTCGTTGACGTTCTTGAAGCCGTCCAGATCGATGAACACCACGGCCACCCCTTTGTGGTGACGCCGCGCCACGATCAACGCATGCTGCAGCCGGTCGCGCAGCAGATTGCGGTTAGGCAGCCGCGTCAGGCTGTCGTAGTTCGCCTGATACTCAAGCTGCTCCTGATAGCGGATCAGGTCGGTCACATCGTTGATGACGCCGATGTGATGCGTCGTCTCGCCGTCCGGATTCGGCACCGGCGCAATGAAGAGCTGGTTCCAGAATAGCGCGCCATCCTTGCGATAGTTGCGCAGCACCGCACTGACTTCGCGGTTGGCGGCAAGCGCCTGGCGGATCGAGGCGATCCCTTCCTGGTCGCGGTCGTCGCGTTGCAGCAGGCGGCAGTCCTGGCCGATCACTTCCGCCGGATCGTAGCCCGTGATGCGCTTGAAGGCCGGGTTCACATACTCGATCAGATTGCCGGTGCTGGTCGGCCCGGTGATCAGGATCGCGTTCACGCTGGCGTCGAGCGCACGGCTTTGCAGACGCAGCGCGAGGTCGGCGCGCTTGCGCTCGGTGATGTCGGTGTAGGAGCCGAGTACGCCAATCACGCGTCCGTCGCTGTCAGTGAACGGCAGCTTGCTCGTCACGGTGGTGCGATGCACGCCGTCGATCACGAGATCGACTTCGAAATTCATCTTCGGCACGCCCGTTTTCACGACTTCGGCGTCGTGTGCGCGGACCTGGTCGGCAAGCGCACGCCACGGCAGGTCATGGTCGGTCTTGCCGACCACCTGCTCCGGATACGCGAGTCCGGCATCGCGCGCAAACGCCCTGTTGCAGCCCAGGTAGCGCGACTCCTGATCCTTCCAGAAAACGCGTTGCGGGATATTGTCGATCACGGTTTCGAGCATCTGGTTCGAGCGCTGGGCCTCGGCCTCCGCGTTGATCTGCTCGGTCACGTCATCGGCCAGCACGAAGATCGCGGGACGGCCCATGTACGTCAGATAGTGATACGAGATATCCGCGCTGATGGTCGAGCCGTCCTTGCGCCGGTGATGCCACACGCCCGCCATGGTGCGGCCCTGCTGCGGACCGCCTTCGCTGCGCAGCAGATGCGATTCGAGGCGTCCGATCTCGCCGGCGGGCCGGATCGCACGAATCGTCATGGCGAGGAACTCGCTCTCCGAATAGCCGTATTGCTGAATGGCCGCCGTGTTGACCGCGAGAAAGCGCAGCGTCTCGCGATCGAAGATGTACATCGGCACCGGATGGGTGTCGAACAGGCCGCGAAAACGCTCGTCGTTGCGGCGCAGGGCCTTGGCGACCCGCAGCCGTTCGCGGGCGGCGCTCTCGCGCGCGCCGAAGGTATAGATGAGCAGCGAGCTGCCCGCCAGCATGGTGACGATCAGCAGCAGCATGGCGTGCTGCGTCTGCCGGGTCGATTCCGCGAGCGACGTCTGCAGCGCGCGGTCCTCCTGCTGCCGCAGTGTCGATAGCGCGGTCTCCACGTGATCCAGTTGCATGCCGAGCCGCGTATAAGCCGAGGCCGCCCAGGCACGCGATTCGTCGGGGCTGCTCGCCTGGGCTCGCGCCAGCGCAGCCGCGATGTCGTGTTGCAGCGCCTTGCTGGCGCTGCTCAGCTTGACGAGTGAGGCCGTCATGGCCGGCTCGTCGGTGAGCTCGGCCGCCAGCGTAAGCTCCAGCCCGGCGAGCGATGCCGCCATCGCCGGCGCGGCATCAGCCGTCTCCGGCCGTCCAGTCGCTTCGAAGCGGCCGAGCGCGGCGAGGCCATCGTCGAGCGTCGTCCGGTAGGCGTCGAGATTCTGCCGGACATCGGTCGAACGCATGGTGCGCAGATCCGCGTCGCGCTGGCCGCGGATCTGCGTATAGGCGACGAACGCGTTCGCGCCAACCGCTGCGGCGACCACTGCCAGATTGATCAGCAGCCGCCTCGATAGGAAAGGAGTCATGGGTTCCGAACGTCATTCGTTCTGCAGGCGGGAGCGCGCGGGGTGTCGTCCGCTTTAGATGCGTCGCGCAGCTGGGACTGCTCTTGCGTCTGCGGGGTCTTTTACGCGCCAACCCATGGATAACGGCAACGATCGGAACAGATTAAGGGTGCGATGTGAAATATTTTTGTGCGACGCCGCGAAGCGCGGCGCAGCGAATGAGAACCACGCGGTGAGAACGGTTCAGGGAGAACTTCCCGGGCAGACCTACCCGGCCAGACCGAATTCCCTCATGGCGGGCACAAAGTCGTGGTTGCCTTCCGGCTTGCGCGACAGTTTGGCGAGCACATAGCGCTTGAACGGCTCGAGCGTGGCCCACTCATCGGCGCTGGGGGCACGCAGGCTAGCGAGGCCAGCCTGGTGGAGAACACCGTCGGGTACCGCATCGGTGCGGCGCCACGCCGGTGCGTCTTCCGGCGTGAACCATTCCGGCTCGACATTGGCATGCGTGCGCAGCATTTCAAACAGCGCGTGATCGAAGTTCGGCTCGATGCTGATGTCGTCTTCGACCGGAAAGCGCGCCAGCAGCTTGCGATCCTCGTGCGGCAGCATCTGCCACTGCGCGAGCGAAACGCGCAGTCCGAAGCGGTCCAGATTGAAGCGCACCGACATCGGAATGTAGGTCAGATCCTCCGAAGACTCGACTTCGAAGTTGAACAGAAGCGGCGCTTCATTGAGTCCCATGACAGTGTCCTCGTTGGTGGCGGGCAACACGCAAGGCCCGCTTGAGGTATTTTAGAACCTTATTGGCGCGGCGGCGGCCCGGCCCGGTCTGGCCCGGTGCTGCGAAATGCCGCCGCCCGAGCCGCATGGATCAAGGAGTCAGGATTTTGAACGAACTGGAAACGGACGGCCAGCCGGGCGTCGTGGAGCGCCAGGTGCAACGGCATCGCGGCGGCAAGGTCGAGACGGTCACGGACCACGTCGGCCAGGAGTGGCCGGTGGCGCTCGTCTTCAACGGCATTTCGCATGCGGTGATGATGTGTACGCCGCGCGATCTGGAAGCATTCGCGGTGGGATTCGCGATTTCGGAAGGAATTGTGGAGCGCGGCAGCGATATTCAGGACATCGAGGTCGAATTGTATGGCGGCGAATTGCCGCATGCCGAAGTGCAATTGCAAGTGGTGCAACAGGCGTTTGTCGGGCTGAAAGAAAAGCGGCGCGCGCTCGCCGGCCGGACCGGTTGCGGCGTATGCGGCATCGAAAGCATCGACTTGCTCGATCTGAAGCCGGAACGTGTGCCCGATACCGGCTTTCTGCAACGGCTCGCGCCGGACGCCATCGCCCGCGCGGCGCGTGAATTGCCCGGGCATCAGGCGCTGACCCGGCTGACGGGCGGTCTGCACGCGGCGGCATGGTGCGATGCGTCAGGGGCGATCCAGCTCGCCTTCGAGGACGTGGGCCGCCACAACGCGCTGGACAAGCTGATCGGGCAACTGGTGCTCAACCGGGCCGATACGAAGGACGGCTTCGTTTTCCTGTCGAGCCGGGCGAGCTACGAACTGGTGCGCAAGGCGGCGCGCGTCGATGTGCCGATGGTGGCCACCATTTCGGCGCCGTCTTCGCTCGCGATTGCGATTGCGCGCCAGGCCGGCGTGCGGCTGGTGAGCTTCTGCCGCGAGGCAGGTTACGTCGATTACGACACGCTGGCGCCGACGTAACCGCCTGCCCTCCCTGCCTCGTCTTCCGGGCTCAGTCGAACTGGCGGAAGTCCGGCTTGCGCTTCTCGAAGAACGCCTTGAACGCCTCGCGCGCTTCCGGCGCGAGCAGCATTTTGGCGAAGTGCAGCGCCTCGTCGGTCATCTGGGTCTGCAACTCGTGGTGGCTCGCGCGCTTCATCAGCGACTTGGTGACGCGCAACGACGAGGCCGGCAACGCCGCCAGCTTCGCCGCTTGCCCAAGAGCAAACGCGTCGACTTCAGCCGCAGGCAGCAGGCGGTTCACGAAGCCCATGCGCTGCGCTTCACGCGCATCGAACGCTTCGCCCAGCAGCAGCTTCTCCGCCGCGGCCTGATAACCCGCAACGCGCTGCAACAGCAGGCTCGACGCAGCTTCCGGGCACAGTCCGAGCTGTGAGAAGGGCAGCGAGAACATCGCCGTGTCGGCGGCATACACCAGGTCGCAATGCAGCAGCAGAGTCGTGCCGATCCCCACCGCCGCACCCGCCACCGACGCCACCACCGGCTTCTCCGCCGAGCTGATCGCGCGCAGGAACTGGAACACCGGGGCGTTCTCGCCCGTCGGCGGCGCCTTCATGAAGTCTTCCAGATCGTTACCGGCGCTGAAAATGCCAACGCTGCCGCGAAACAGGATGGCGCGCACGGACGCATCTCCCTGCGCCTCAACCAGCGCGTCGGCCATCGTCTGGTACATGGCGGCCGTAATCGCGTTCTTCTTGTCGGGCCGGTTAAAGGCAATCGTCAGCACGCCGTTGGCGCGCTCGACCAGAATGTCCATCGTCATCTCCTGTAGTTCTGCCCGGTGCCGCTCAATGCGGCTCACTGCGGCTGAATGGAAAAACGGTTCGCTAGCCTCGCGGCCGGCGAACCGTTCAGCGGTCTTCAAGGGACCTGTGCGATCACGATTACAGACGCTCGATGATGCCCGCTGCGCCCATCCCCGTGCCGACGCACATGGTCACCATGCCGTACTTGTAGTTGCGGCGGCGCAGGCCGTGCACCACCGTCGAGGCACGAATCGCGCCGGTTGCGCCGAGCGGGTGGCCCAGTGCAATCGCGCCGCCGAGCGGGTTGATCTTCGACGGATCGAGACCGAGATCCTGGATCACCGCCAGCGACTGTGCCGCAAACGCTTCGTTCAGCTCGATCCAGTCGAGATCTTCCTGCTTCAGGCCGGCAGCCTTCAGCGCGGCCGGAATCGCTTCCTTCGGGCCGATGCCCATGATTTCCGGCGGCACGCCGCGCACGGCGAAGCTGACGAAACGCGCGAGCGGCGTCAGGTTGAACTCTTTCAGGATCTTTTCCGACACCACGATCAGCGCGCCTGCGCCGTCCGAGGTCTGCGAGCTGTTGCCGGCCGTCACCGAACCCTTGTTGGCGAACACGGTGCGCAGCTTGGCGAGGCCTTCCAGCGAGGTATCCGCGCGCGGACCTTCGTCGAGCGCCACTTCGCGCGTCTTCACCTTCACCTCGCCGGTGGCGAGATCGGGGAAACGCTCGGTGATCGTGTAGGCGGCGATTTCGTCGTTGAACTCACCGGCTTGCTGCGCGGCGATCGCGCGGCGGTGCGATTCGACCGAGAACTGGTCTTGCGCTTCGCGGCTGATCTTCCAGCGCTCCGCGACCTTCTCGGCCGTCAGGCCCATGCCGTAAGCAATGCCGAAGTCTTCGCTGCGATCGAAGATATGCGGCGACATCGACGGCTTGTTGCCCATCATCGGCACCATGCTCATCGACTCGCAGCCGCCTGCGATCATCGCGTCGGACTCGCCGACGCGAATGCGGTCAGCGGCCATCGCCAGCGCGGTCAGGCCCGAAGCGCAGAAGCGGTTTACCGTGACGCCGCCGACCGTATTCGGCAGACCCGAAAGCAGTGCGCCCATACGCGCCACGTTCAGGCCCTGCTCGGCTTCGGGAATCGCGCAGCCGATAATGGCGTCTTCGATCACCTTGGTATCGAGACCGGGCACTTGCGCCACGGCCGACTTGATCGCGTGCACCAGCAGTTCGTCGGGGCGCGTGTTCTTGAACATGCCGCGCGGCGCCTTGCCGATCGGCGTACGGCTCGCGGCGACGATGTATGCGTCTTGCAATTGCTTTGTCATTTAAAGCTCCTTTGTGCTCGTCGCGCGTTAGTTACGCACCGGCTTGCCGGTTTGCAGCATGCCCATGATCCGTTCCTGCGTCTTTTGCGTACCGAGCAGGTCGACGAACGCACGCCGTTCGAGTTGCAGCAGCCATTCTTCGTCCACCAGGCTGCCCGCTTCGACGTCGCCACCGCACACGGCTTCGGCGATGCGGCTCGCAATCAGATAGTCGTGCTCGCTGATGAAACGGCCATCGCGCATGTTGACGAGCGATGCCTTGATCGTCGCAATCGCCGAGCGGCCCGCCACCGGCACCTGCGTGACGCGCAGCGGCGGACGGTAGCCGGCAGCGGCCAGCGCACGCGCCTCTTTCTTCGCCACGTCGAGCAGTTCGAACACGTTGAAGACGATCGTGTCGGACGGCTTCAGATAACCCATCGTGCGGGCATCGAGTGCGGAGGCCGAGACCTTCGCCATCGCCGCGTTTTCGAACGACTTCTGCACGAACTTCAGCAGGTCGTTGGTCGCGCCGGCGAGCGTGGCCGCTTCTGCTGCGCGCAGCGCCGCTTCCTTCAGGCCACCGCCCGCAGGCACGAGGCCCACGCCAACTTCCACCAGACCGATATAGCTCTCGATGTGCGCCACGCGCTTCGCGCTGTGCAGCACCAGCTCGCAGCCACCGCCGAGCGCGATGCCCGAGATCGCCGAGACGACCGGCACGTTCGCGTACTTCACGCGCAGCATGCCCTGCTGGAACTTCTTCACGAACGGCTCAATGCCCTTCGCACCGCCCATCATGAAGGCGGGCATCGCTTCTTCGAGGTTCGCACCGGCGGAGAACGGACCGCCAGGCGTGCCGAGCTTCAGCGACGTGGGCTGCCACACCACCAGGCCCTTGTATTCCTTTTCCGCCAGCTCGATCGCTTGCGTGAGGCCGTCGATCACCGACGGTCCGATCGTGTTCATCTTGCTCTTGAACGAGACGATCAGGACGTCGTTCTCGCCGGCACGATCGTCGACCCATGCGCGCACCGCGTCGGTTTCGAACAGTGTCTTACCGTAAGTCTTCGGATCGGCGCCCGTTTCGCCGACCAGCGGCGCACGAAACACCTGCTTCTCGTAGACGGACAGCGACGAACGCGGCGCGAAGGACTTCGAAGCCGGCGACCACGAACCTTCGTTCGTGTGCACGCCACCCTTCTCGGCAACCGGGCCTTCGAGCACCCACGACGGCAGCGGCGCGTTCGAGAGCGCCTTGCCCGCCGCGATGTCTTCCTGAACCCACTCGGCGATCTGTTTCCAGCCTGCCGTCTGCCAGCCTTCGAAAGGGCCTTCGTTCCAGCCGAAGCCCCAACGGACTGCCAGGTCGAGGTCACGCGCGTTGTCCGCGATCGACTCCAGATGCACGCCGATGTAATGGAACACATCGCGGAAGATCGACCACAGGAACTGCGCCTGCGGGTGCTCCGACTCGCGCAGCAGCTTCAGGCGCTCCGCGGGCGGACGCTTGAGGATGCGGCCCACCAGTTCGTCGGCCTTGGCGCCGCCGTCGACGTACTCACCCGTCTTCGGGTCGAGCACCTTGATCGCCTTGCCTTCTTTCTTGTAGAAGCCGGCGCCGGTCTTCTGGCCGAGCGCGCCCTTCTTCACGAGTTCAGCCAGTACAGCCGGCGTTTCGTAGACCGGGAAGAACGGATCGTCCTTCAGGTTGTCCTGCATCGTCTTGATGACGTGCGCCATCGTGTCGAGACCGACCACGTCGGCCGTGCGGAACGTGGCCGACTTGGCGCGGCCCAGACGTGAACCGGTCAGGTCATCCACTTCGTCGAAACGCAGGCCGAACTTCGCGGCTTCGTGAACGACGGCGAGAATCGAGAAAATGCCGACGCGGTTGGCGATGAAGTTCGGCGTATCTTTGGCACGCACGACGCCCTTGCCGACCACGCTGGTCAGGAACGATTCGAGCTGGTCGAGGATTTCCGGGCGCGTCGTCGCGGTCGGAATCAGTTCGACCAGGTGCATGTAGCGCGGCGGGTTGAAGAAGTGCACGCCGCAGAAACGCGCCTTCAGTTCATCGGAAAAGCCTTGCGACAATTCCGTGATCGACAGGCCCGAGGTGTTGGTCGCGAAGATCGCGTTCGGCGCGATATGCGGCGAGACCTTCTTGTACAGGTCGTGCTTCCAGTCCATCCGTTCGGCAATGGCTTCGATCACGAGGTCGCACTCGGCGAGCTTCTCGATGTCGTCGTCGTAGTTCGCGGGCTGGATGTATTGCGCGTCGTCCTTCACGCCGAACGGCGCCGGCGACAGCTTCTTCAGATTCTCGATCGCCTTCAGCGCGATCGCGTTTTTCGGGCCTTCTTTTGCAGGAAGGTCGAACAGCAGCACCGGCACCTTGGCGTTGATCAGGTGCGCGGCGATCTGCGCGCCCATCACGCCGGCGCCGAGCACGGCTACCTTGCGAATGATCAGATTGCTCACGTCGTTCCTCCGGGGGAGTTATGCGGGTGTCGCGTAATTTTCGCGCGGGTTTTGCGCGGGTTTCGCAATGTATGGCTGGCGGCGGCGCGACACGTTTCAGCACGCATGGCGCCGCCGTGATGTGGCTTTAGAACAGCGACTCTTCAACGTCCATCAGCGACTTCGAACCGGCGCGGGCCTGGCGAATCGTCATGGCCGTTTCCGGCAGCAGCTTGGCGAAGTAGAAGCGCGCGGTGGCAAGCTTGGCCTTGTAGAACGGATCGCCGGACGCTTCCTTGTCCAGCGCGATACGTGCCATGCGGGCCCAGAAGTACGAGAACACCAGGTGGCCGACGGTACGCAGATACGGCACGGCCGCTGCGCCCACTTCGTCCGGGTTCTGCATGGCCTTCATGCCGATTTCCATCGTCAGCTTCTGCACCTTGTCGCCGATGTCGGCGAGCGGGTTGATGAATTCCTGCATTTCCGGCTTGATGCCTTCGGCTTCGACGAATTCCGTCACCAGCTTGCCGAACTTCTTCATCTTGGCGCCCATGTCGCCGAGAATCTTGCGGCCCAGCAGGTCGAGCGCCTGAATCGCGTTGGTGCCTTCGTAGATCATGTTGATACGCGCGTCGCGCACGTATTGCTCCATGCCCCACTCGGCAATAAAGCCGTGGCCGCCGTAGATCTGCATGGCGTGGTTGGTGCTCTCGAACGCGTTGTCCGACAGGAACGCCTTCAGGATCGGCGTGAGCAGCGCGACGAGATCAGCGGCATCCTTGCGCACCGACTCTTCAGCGTGTGACAGTTCCTTGTCGATATGCAGCGCGGACCAGTACGAGAACGCACGCGCGGCTTCGGCGTAGGCCTTCTGCGTGAGCAGCATGCGGCGCACGTCCGGGTGCACGATGATCGGGTCCGCTGCCTTTTCCGGCGCCTTCGGGCCGGTCAGCGAACGCATCTGCAGACGCTCTTTCGCGTACGTCAACGAGTTCTGGTAAGCGACTTCGGTCAGGCCCAGGCTCTGCATGCCGACGCCGAGACGCGCGGCGTTCATCATCACGAACATGGCGTTCAAGCCCTTGTTCGGCTCGCCGACCATCCAGCCCCTGGCGTTGTCGAGGTTGATCACGGCCGTCGCGTTGCCATGAATGCCCATCTTGTGTTCGATCGAGCCGCACTTCACGGTGTTGCGCTCGCCCGGCTCGCCGGCTTCGTTCGGCACGAACTTCGGCACGATGAAGAGCGAAATACCCTTGGTGCCCATCGGCGCATCCGGCAGCCGCGCGAGTACCAGGTGGATGATGTTCTCGGAGAGGTCGTGCTCGCCGCTGGAGATGAAAATCTTCGTGCCGCTGATCGAGTAGGAGCCGTCGGCGTTCGGTTCGGCCTTGGTGCGCAGGATGCCGAGGTCCGTGCCGCAGTGCGGCTCGGTCAGACACATCGTGCCGGTCCAGACGCCCGCGACGAGCTTCGGCAGATAGCGCTGCTGCAGTTCCGGCGTGCCGTGCGCGTGCAGGCACTCATACGCGCCGTGCGAGAGGCCCGGGTACATCGTCCACGCCTGATTTGCCGAATTAAGCATTTCGTACAGGGCGTTGTTGACGAATGCGGGCAGACCCTGGCCGCCGTATTCCGGGTCGCAGCCAAGCGCCGGCCAGCCGGCCTCGACATACTGCTTGTAGGCTTCCTTGAAGCCCTTCGGCGTGGTCACGACGCCGTCGCCGACGTAGGTGCAGCCTTCCTGGTCGCCGCTCTGATTGAGCGGAAACAGCACTTCGGAGCAGAACTTGCCAGCCTCTTCCAGCACCGCATTGATCGTGTCGGCATCGAGATCCGCGTGCTTCGGCATCTGCTTGATTTCGGCTTCGACGTTAAGCAGCTCGTGCAACACGAATTGCATGTCGCGCAGTGGCGCGGCGTACTGTCCCATGACTCTCTCCAAGGTTTGACAAGAAGCAGGGCCGTCAGCCCAGGCCCGTGGTTCGGACCTTTTCAGCGCCACTGGATCCCCCGGATCCGGTTGCCCCGCTAACGGCTTTCGCTCTGATACGAAACAATCAATTTTTCGAGCGCGGCCCACGTGAGAGGCACAGCATCCGGCAAGTGCAGGAAGCGTGCATCGTGATGCAGGCCGAGCGTGAAGCTGTACAGTTCGAAGAGCATCAATTGCGGATTCGTGTCCGCCCGCAGGTGCCCTTCATCCATTGCCTGCGAAATGGCGCGGGTGAGCGCAGCACGCCACATCGTCACGCTCGCCACCAGTTGCTCGCGCACCGGGTTGTCCGCGCGGTCGTCGTACTCAACCGCACCGCTGATGTAGATGCACCCAGTGGTCACTTCCTGAATGCGCTTCTCAATCCAGCGGGAGATCATTGCGCGCAAACGCGGCAAGCCGCGCGGCTCGCGCAGACTCGGGAAAAACACCTCGTCCTCGAAACGACGGTGATATTCACGCACGACTTCAACCTGCAAGTCCTCGCGCGACCCGAAGTGCGCAAACACGCCGCTCTTGCTCATCTGCATGCGCTCGGCCAGCAGCCCAATCGTCAGACCTTCCAGTCCGTCGCGGCTTGCCAGATCGAGTGCTGCTTCGAGAATCGCTGCTCGCGTTTGTTCGCCTTTTCGCATAGCTGTTTTACCGTTCTTATGTGACCGAAAGAAAAATCGAACGGCCGTACTATTATTGAGTGCTGCCGTCCGCGAAACAAGGAATTTATTAGAAACCGGTTTCTAACCGGAGCATCAATTTTGCGTCATACGTCAATCAGACGAAGTAGATTTTTTAGAGGCGTTTGCCTTGTTGCGTTTGACGTCTGTCATAAGGCGGCGTGGGGTCTGATGTAAGTGCGGGTTTATCCCGACAGCGTACAAGGCGCATCGCAGGCTAATCGTAACCACCCACGGTGAGCAGCTTCATCACCGCCCGGTAGGTCGTGTAGGCCAGCCAGTTCAGCAGGCGCTCGCCTGCAGGGCGTGCTTCGTAATGGGCGAGATCGATACGGCGCGATTCGTCGAACGCGCCGAGGATCGCTTCGCGCAGCGCGCCGATCTGCGGATCGAGCACCAGCACGACATTGGCCTCGTTGTTGAGCATCAGGCTGAGCGCGTCGAGGTTCGACGAGCCGACTGTGCCCCAGTTCGAATCGACCACCGCCACCTTGCCGTGCAACATGGTCTTTTCGTATTCGGCGATCTTCACACCGGCTGCGAGCAGCGACCGGTAGAGGAATGGCACCGCATAGTCGAGCGCGGCGAACTCCTTCCTGCCGATCACCAGCTTTACCTCCACTCCGCGCCGCGCCGCGAACGCCAGCGCGCGACGCAGCTTGCGGCCCGGCATGAAGTAGGGATTCGCGAGCAGCACCTCGCTTCGCGCCTGGCCGATCGCGGTGAGATAGGCCTTTTCGATGGCGCGGCGATTGACAAGGTTGTCGCGTGCGACGAACGCTACCGCGGACTCACCGGCGGCGCTGCGCGAGTCGGCGCTGCGGTGGCGGCTACGGCCCGGCTCGGTGGAAGCGTCGTCGTCCTTGAGGCTTAAATCCGGCTGCAGCGATTCGACCGGACGGTGGCCGAAACGGATGCGGTGCCACTGCGTCTCAAAGGCCTCACGCACGTCGGCGACCACCGGCCCCCGCAGTTCGACCGTGAAGTCCCAGCGAGGATACGGCAAACGCACGCCGCCATTCTCCAGGTCATCGACGATATTGATGCCGCCGCACCAGGCGAGATGGTCGTCGACCACCGCAAGCTTGCGATGCGTGCGTGAAAAGCCGAAGCGGCCGAACAGGTGCGGGTTGTAAATCAGATGCTCGATGCCGCGGGCGAGCCACTCGTCGAAGAGCGGCAGACGCGCTGTGCCGATGCCATCCGTAATCACACGCACCCGCACACCTCGTGCGGCGGCGCGCAGCAAAGCGGCGCTGACGGCCTGGCCCGCGCTGTCGTCGCAGAAGATATAGGTTTCGAGAACGACGTCTTTCTCGGCGGCGTCGACCCGCGCGATCAGCGACTTGAAAAACGCGTCGCCTGAGCGAAACAGCTGAACTTGATTACCGGCGGTGAAGCGATATTTCGACCAGTAGCGACGGCCGAACAAAGTCTGCCGAAGCCGCTCGAAACGGCGCGTGCCGCCGACCGTCATCGGAACCGCCCCTTCAGGCGCCGCGGCAACTGCAGGATCGCGTCAGCATTCGACGCTGAAAAGCAGCGCTCGGCGGCTTCTTCGTAAGGCAGCCAGACGTATGCCGTATGTTCGAGCGGTGCAAGCGTCACCTCGCAGCGCTGCGGTACCTGCAAGCTGAACCAGTGCTCGGTGTTGCGCGTCACGCCTTCCGCGTAGCGATGCCGCCAGACCGGATAGATCTCATAGTCGATCTGATACCGCCAGTCGAACAACGCGTCGTGCGGCACGGCTGCGCTGCCGATCACGATGCCGGTTTCCTCGGCCACTTCGCGCATGGCGGTCGCGGCAAGCGGTTCGTCGAGGCTGTCTTTCGAGCCGGTCACCGACTGCCAGAAGCCCGCGCGGTCGGCGCGCTCGATGAGCAGCACATCGAGTTCCGCAGTATGGATGACGACAAGGACGGATTCGGGAATCTTCGGCGGTTTCGGCATGGCGATAAGACTGGGCGCGCGCTGCGCGCGATACATGTCGGTCGACGGTCTTGCTGGCGCATGGCGCCTCGCGTGTTGCTACGACTGTAACGCAAAAAACGAAAAAGGCGCATGACGCGCCTTTTTCGTTTGCTCAAGTTTGCTCAATCGCGGCCCGGGGACTGCGTGAACGGAGCGGGTCTACAAGCTTATGCCTTCGCTTCCGGCTGACGCAGGCGAATATGCAGCTCGCGCAACTGGCGCTCGTCCACTTCGCTCGGAGCCTGCGTAAGCAGACACTGTGCGCGTTGCGTCTTCGGGAACGCGATCACGTCGCGGATCGAATCGGCCCCGGCCATCATCGTGATGATGCGGTCCAGACCGAAGGCGATACCGCCGTGCGGCGGCGCGCCGTACTGCAGCGCGTCGAGCAGGAAGCCGAACTTGGCGCGTGCTTCTTCCGCGTTGATCTTGAGCGCGCGGAACACCTTGCTCTGCACTTCTTCACGGTGAATACGCACCGAACCGCCACCGATTTCCCAGCCGTTCAACACCATGTCGTAGGCCTTGGCGAGGCAGCGGCCCGGATCCGTTTCCAGATACTCGAGGTGCTCGTCCTTCGGGCTCGTGAACGGGTGATGCGCGGCGACGTAGCGGTTTTCTTCTTCGTCGTATTCGAACATCGGGAAGTCCACCACCCACAGCGGCTTCCAGCCGCCTTCGACGAGACCGTTGGCCTTGCCGAATTCCGAGTGACCGATCTTCAGACGCAGTGCGCCAAGGCTGTCGTTGACAACCTTCGCACGATCCGCCGCGAAGAAAATGATGTCGCCGTCTTGCGCGGCGGTGCGCTCGATGATCGACTTGATCGCTTCGTCGTGCAGGTTCTTGACGATCGGGCTTTGCAGACCGTCACGACCCTTCGCGACTTCATTGACCTTGATCCAGGCGAGGCCCTTTGCGCCGTAGATGCGCACGAATTCCGTGTAGCTGTCGATATCGCCACGCGAGAGCTCGCCACCCTTCGGCACGCGCAACGCTGCGACGCGGCCGTCCTTGGTGTTGGCCGGCGTGCTGAACACCTTGAAGTCGACGTCCTTGACCGCGTCGGTCAGGTCCGTGAACTCGAGCTTCACGCGCAGGTCGGGCTTGTCCGAACCGAAACGGCGCATCGCTTCCGAGTACTCCATAACCGGGAATTTCTCGTCCAGTTCGACACCGATCGTCACCTTGAAGACGTGGCGGATCATCGCTTCGAACAGATCGCGGATTTCCTGCTCGGAGAGGAACGAGGTTTCGCAGTCGATCTGCGTGAATTCCGGCTGGCGGTCGGCGCGCAAGTCTTCGTCGCGGAAGCACTTGACGATCTGGTAGTAGCGATCGAAGTTCGCCACCATCAGCAACTGCTTGAAGAGCTGCGGCGACTGCGGCAGCGCGAAGAACTGGCCCGGGTTGGTACGCGACGGCACGAGGTAGTCGCGCGCACCTTCCGGCGTGCTCTTGGTGAGCATCGGCGTTTCGATGTCGATGAAGCCGAGCGAGTCCAGGTACTTGCGCACTTCGATGGCGACGCGGTAACGCAGACGCAGGTTGTGCTGCATCTGCGGACGGCGCAGGTCGAGCACGCGGTGCGTGAGACGCGTGGTTTCCGAGAGGTTGTCGTCGTCGAGCTGGAACGGCGGCGTGATCGACGCGTTCAGCACGTTCAGTTCGTGGCACAGCACTTCGATCTTGCCGCTCTTCAGGCCGGCATTGGTCGTGCCTTCCGGACGGTTGCGCACGACGCCCTTGATCTGCACGCAAAACTCGTTGCGCACGCCTTCGGCGGTCTTGAACATCTCCGCGCGATCCGGGTCGCACACGACCTGAACGAGGCCTTCACGGTCGCGCAGGTCGATGAAGATAACGCCGCCGTGGTCACGGCGACGGCTCACCCAGCCGCACAGGGACACGGTTTGGCCCAACAGTTCTTCGGTCACCAGACCGCAATATTCAGATCGCATCGACATGATGTTTGTCTTTCGTTTTGCATTGGTTGAACGGCGCGCAGCTCATGAAACTGAAACAATGCGCGCCGGCATTACATCGGCGGCTCAATAGTGGAGCGGCGCACATGCGCCGGCGGCGCAGACGGCGCCACCACGCCCATCGAGACAATGTACTTGAGCGCAGCGTCGACCGTCATATCGAGCTCGACCACTTCGCTCTTCGGTACCATCAGGAAGAAACCGGACGTCGGGTTCGGCGTAGTCGGCACGTACACGCTGACGTGATCTTCCTTCAGGTGGTTGACCACGTCGCCACCCGGAATCCCGGTCAGAAACGCGATCGTATAGGAACCCTTGCGCGGATACTCGATGAGCAGGGCCTTGCGGAACGCATTGCCGCTGCTCGAGAGCAAGGTATCCGACACTTGCTTGACGCTCGTGTAGATCGGCCCGACCACCGGGATATGGCCGACCACGAGTTCCCACCATTTCACGAGCTTCTGCCCGATGAAGTTTTGCGTCAATAGTCCGACGATGAAAATGAACGCCAGCGTCAATACGGCGCCCAGCCCCGGCAAACGGAAGCCCAAGACCCGCTCCGGCTGCCACGACTCCGGCAGCAGCAGCAATGTCTGATCCATCGTGCCGATGATCAGACCGAGCACCCACAACGTGATGGCCAACGGCACCAGCACCAGCAGGCCAGTCAGGAACACCGATTTGAGCGTCGCTTTTTTCGTCGTCATGTGTACCGCCAGAAAGCCACCCCGGCTCAGCCGGGTGCGGCGAATGCGCCGCCTCTTGGAGGCGGCAACGCTAGCTAGGCGCTGCCGGAACCGCTTGTGGCCGCCGCTGCGGCCGCGGGCGCTGCCGGTGCTGCTGCGGCGCTCGTGGAACTCTCGGCGGTGCTTGCCGGCGAACTGGCCGCGGTGCTCTCGGCGGAGCCGCCTTCGGTCTTCGCCGAGGCCGCTGCACTGCCGTTCGCAGCCGCTGAGCCGTTCGCGCTATTGCCGCCACGGAAATCGGTTACATACCAGCCCGAACCCTTCAACTGAAACCCGGCCGCCGTCACCTGCTTGCGGAAGGCGTCTTTACCGCACTCCGGGCAGTCCGTCAGCGGAGCGTCGCTCATCTTCTGAAGCACGTCTTTCCCGAAGCCGCATGATTCGCAGCGATACGCGTAGATCGGCATGATCTTTTCCCTACAGTAATCTGGTAAACGCTTGCAAAGCCTTGAATTATAGCCGCAAACGATCCGCCACCCCGGTTTTCGGGCGCGGACGGCTGGCGCGGCCACCGTCCGCGCAGATGGGGGCGCCTCGCACAGGATCAAGTCCTCGATCACGCTCCTGCGCGGTCCCGCCGCCGCCAGGTGAGCCAGCGTTCGCGGCCGGCGAATACCGGAATCGAGTCGCTGACCGGTTCGTCTTCCAGCAGCTCGAAGTACGGGCTGAGCAACGCGTCGAGCTCGGCGCGCTCGATGCCGAACGGCGGACCTTTCGGCGTATCGCCCAGGAAGAAGAAGCCAGCCAGCAGGGCCCCCGCCGGCAACAGCACAGCCATACGCTGCGCGTAGTCGGCGCGGCGGTCTTTCGGCAGCGCGCACAAAAACGCGCGCTCGTACATCCAGCCGGGCGCAAAGGGCGGCTGCCAGGCGAAGAAATCGGCTTGATCGACCACACCTGCGTGCTCGCCCAACTGGGCACGCGCCGTTGCTACCGCGGCGGGCGAGAAATCGATCGCCTGCACTCGGCGCCCCTGGCGGGCGAGCCAGAGCGCTTCCCATGCGCTGCCACAACCGGGGATCAGCACGGCCGCGTCGGGATGCCGTGCCGCAAAGGCTTGAAACGCCGCAGGCACGCCGGCCTGGTCCCAAGGCGTGAAACCGCGCTCGAAGCGCTCGTCCCAGAAGCCCGGCGAATTCGGATCGCGGCTGGCGAAGTCGATGCCATTGGCGTTAGGGGGCTGGGCCGGGTCGGTCGGATCGCTCATCACTGCACCTCGTAAGAGTTGACGGCTGGAGAGGCGGCTGGCCTCGCGGCGGCGCTGAGTGACCTATTCAAGCTGCCCGCCTTATCCACGCTATCCACGCTATCCACCCTAGCCGCCATAGGCCAGCGCCAGCCACGCCCGCGCCACCACCGCACCGACTCCCACCGCAATGCCGAACAACAGCAAGCCTTGCAGCAGCCGGTTGGTGCGCTTCTGTTCAAGCAGTATCTGCCGGATCGTGTCGTCGCCCGGACCATGCTGGCTGTCATGACGCTCGGCCAGCATGTGATGGATCAGGCGCGGCAATTGCGGCAACGTCTTGCTCCACTGCGGCACTTCAATCTTGAGCCGCTCATACCAGCCACGCAGGCCGATCTGCTCGTTCATCCAGCGTTCGAGATAAGGCTTGGCCGTCTTCCACAAGTCGAGTTCGGGGTCGAGCGAACGCCCAAGTCCTTCGACGTTCAGCATCGTCTTCTGCAGCAGCACGAGCTGCGGCTGAATCTCGACGTTAAAGCGGCGCGAGGTGGAAAAGAGGCGCATCAGCACCTGGCCCAGCGAGATGTCCTTGAGCGCGCGGTCGAAGTACGGCTCGCAGACCGCGCGAATCGCGCTCTCCAGTTCTTCGACCCGCGTGGTAGGCGGCACCCAGCCCGATTCCAGGTGCAATGTGGCGACCCGATGGTAGTCACGCTTGAAGAACGCGAGAAAATTCTGCGCGAGGTAGTTTTTGTCGAAGTCCGATAGCGCGCCAATGATGCCGAAATCGAGCGCGATATAACGCCCGAAGTGCGCGGGATCGAGGCTCACCTGGATATTGCCGGGGTGCATGTCGGCGTGGAAAAAGCCGTCGCGGAACACCTGGGTAAAGAAGATCTCGACGCCTTCGCGCGCCAGCTTGGGGATGTCCACGCCCGCGGCGCGCAGCGTCTCCACCTGGCTGATCGGCACGCCGATCATGCGCTCCATCACCAGCACGGTGGGCGTGCAGAACTCCCAGTACATCTCCGGCACCAGCAGCAGGTCGAGCCCGGCGAAGTTGCGGCGCAACTGGCTGCCGTTGGCCGCTTCGCGCATCAGGTCGAGTTCGTCGTGCAGGTACTTGTCGAATTCGGCGACCACCTCACGCGGCTTCAGGCGCTTGCCGTCCGCCCACAGACGCTCGGCCCACACGGCGATATCGCGCAGCAAGGCGAGATCCGAGTCGATCACGGGCAGCATGTTCGGGCGCAGCACCTTGACCGCGACCGCCTTGCCCGCGTGCTGGCCGGCCTTGACCTTGGCAAAGTGCACCTGCGCGATCGAGGCGCTTGCCACCGGCACCCGCTCGAAGTCGTCGAACAGCACGTCGACCGGCGCGCCGAGCGACTTCTCGACGAGGCCAATCGCTACCTCCGACGGGAACGGCGGCACCTGGTCCTGCAGCTTGGCGAGTTCGTTGGCGATATCGACCGGCAGCAGGTCGCGGCGCGTAGACAGCACCTGGCCGAACTTCACGAAGATCGGCCCGAGGCTTTCGAGCGCAAGGCGCAGCCGCACGCCCGGCGGCTGCTCGAACTTGCGGCCGATAGTCGTGATGCGCAGCAACAGCCGCACGCGGCGGTCGTTGATGCGGCTCAGCATCATCTCATCGAGACCGAAGCGGATGACTGTAAAGAAAATCTTGAGGAAACGCAGAAAACGCATGGTTGAGCCCGGTGACTAGCGCGTGCCGCGCGACGTGGCGGCGCCGCCGGGCGCTTCAGCGCCACGGGCTTCGACCTTCTGTTCAAGGCGCTCAAGGCGCTTTTCGACGCGCGCCAGCGCATCGCGGGCACGGGCGAGTTCGGCATTGAACTCGTCGAGCGCGGCACGGCGCACCAGTTGCGGATTTTCATCGAGCAGGTACTCGGCCACCGAGTCGAGCAGATTGCGCCCGGTGCGGCGTGCATGCTCACCGACCGAGCGCGCGACCGATGCGACCCGCCAGGCCGGACCGTCGCCTATCAGCCGCGCCAGATCTTCCTCCGGCTCCCAGCGCAGATGCTCGGCGAGCTTCGCGATCGCCGTGGCGAATTCCGCATCGCCTTCGATCTTCACGTGCTTCATCACCGCTGCCTGGCCGCCTTGCACAAAGGCCGGCAACGCCTCGGACGGCACCGAGATGGTGACGTCGAACTGATGCGTTTGCGATTCGTCGACCGCGGCCAGATAGCCGTCCGGCTGAACTAGCAGCATCAGCACGACCGGCGGGCAGGATAGACGGGCGGTCTTGCCGGCGTAGGGGGCGAGGCGCTCGCGTGCCCACGATTCGCGGGCGAGCAGGTGATTGACGGCAGCAGCGAAGGGCTTGGCGGCGAGGGTCATTGAGAGTGGCAAGAAAAAACCCGCGCGGGCGATGTGCCCGCGCGGGTTCCTATTGTAACGTCCGTTCGCTTCCCGGCTTACTCAGCCGTTCAGCCGATACACAAGGTTTAACGTTAGTGCGCGGGGGCTGCCTCGCCGACCTGCTGAATCCCGGCGAGCAACCAGCCTTCACCGGCACGCGTCGACTTCGACAGGTTCCAGATTTCCACGAACGGCTCGGCCGGCGCGCCCGAGGTCTCGCGGATCAGGCCGGAGAAGCGCACGCTGGCGAGATACTCGCTGCCGCGGTCTTCGACACCCAGCAATTCGGCGTTCAGCTGCACCACGTCGGTCAGATTGGACTCCGCACCGCGCGCGTCGAGATCGATCTTCACTTCGGCGAACATTTCCGGCGTCGTGAATTCGCGGATATCGGCGATGTTGCCCACGTCCCACGCAGCCTGCAGGCGCACGAAGTACACCTTGGCGTTGCGGACAAAGGCGTCCGAATCGAAGCCGGCCGGCACAACAGGCGCCGCCTGCATCGCGGGCGCAGCCAACGCGGCATTGCCCTGCGGCTCAAGGTACGAACCGCTTTGCGCCGAAGGCGGCGTGAAACTCGGCTCCTGCGAATAACCGGAGTAGCCGCCGTTGCGCCCGGCGTTCAGGCTCGGCGAAGCGCCCGCATATGCCGGCGCTGTGGCATCGCGCTTGCGATTCACGAAGCGGCGGATCAGCCAGATTGCCAGCATCGCGATTGCGGCGATCACCAGCATATTGGCCATCGCGCCCGCAAATGCCTCACCCATGCCGAAGTGCGAGAGCAGCGCCGCGATACCCAAACCCGCGGCGAGACCGGCGATCGGCCCCAGCCAGCGCGAGCGGTTAGGCGCCGCGGCCGGCGTGGGTGCCGGTTGGGCACGCTGAGCCTGGGCGGCCTGAGCCGACTGCTGCGTGGGTTGAGCCGGTTGGGCAGGCGGCGTGGTCTGCCGCTGCATGGTGGTGGACTGCTGACGGCCGACGCTACGGCCACCGCCCATGCGGCGCGCCTCGGCGTCGAGCGAGGCAACGGTGGCGAATGCGATAAAGCCGACCATGGCCGCCAGTCCGATTCTCCTCGCCAGCGACCGAGAAAACTTACGATCAGATAACAAACGCGAATCGGACATGATGAAATTTTCCTTTAAAAACGATGGGTTAGGGACCCTAGTATTTGGTCCCCACGTGTAAAGCTACCACACCAGCTGACAAATTGTAATATTTGACGCCGTCGAGGCCAGCTTGTTCCATCATTGTTTTTAAAGTTTCCTGGTCGGGGTGCATGCGGATCGATTCCGCCAGGTAACGGTAGCTCTCGGCGTCTTTCGCAAAGCGCTCGCCGAGCCACGGCAGCACCTTGAACGAATAGACGTCGTAGACTTTTTTAAGCGGATCCCACACTTTGGAAAATTCCAGCACCAGCAGCCGTCCGGCCGGCTTCAGCACACGGCGCATTTCCGCCAGCGCCACGTCCTTGTGGGTCATGTTGCGCAGCCCGAAGGCCACCGTCACCACGTCGAAGTAATTGTCTGGAAAGGGAATTTTTTCCGCGTCGCACAACAGGGCCGGCGTCACGATGCCCTTGTCGAGCAGGCGGTCGCGGCCCACGCGCAGCATCGACTCGTTGATGTCCGTATGCCAGACCTCGCCGCCCGGCCCGGCCTTTTTGGCGAATTCCTTGGACAGATCGCCCGTGCCGCCCGCGATATCGAGCACCTTGTAGCCCGGCCGCACGTTCGCCTGGGCAATCGTGAAAATCTTCCACGCCCGGTGCAACCCGCCCGACATCAGGTCATTCATCAGGTCGTAGTTGGAGGCAACGGAGTGGAACACGCCTGCCACCTTCTGCGCTTTTTCCTGTTCGTCGACTGTCTGAAAGCCGAAGTGGGTTTTGCTCATCGCGTTCGTCCTTTCGCGTATTCTTGAATGTTGCGCCGCATCAGCGCGGCGTCAGGCCGAATCGTATCAGTGACAATGACCGTGCGGTGCGCTCGCTGACACCATGGGAGCGTCGCGGTCGACACCGGCCGCTTTCAGTTTGTCGAGATACTCGCGCCAGAGTTCATCCTGACGGGTGGCGATGTCGTACAGCAGATCCCACGAATAAAGCCCGGTGGAATGGCCGTCCGAGAAGGTCGGCTGCAGCGCGTAATTGCCCACGCCCTCGATGGCCGTGATCGTCACCTCGCGCTTGCCGGTCTGCAGCGTCTCCTGCCCCGGCCCGTGGCCGCGCACTTCAGCCGACGGGGAATAGACGCGCAGGAGCTCAAACGGCACGCGGAACGATTCGCCATTCGCGTATTGCAGTTCGAGCACCCGTGATTTGGCATGCACGACCACGCCGGTCGGCACGGGGGTGTCGGGAGTCAGTCCACTCATGTTGACCTCGTATTTACCCCCTCGGGGGTCCTGGCGCGAAGCGCGCGGCTTCGGGTGCGCTCAGCCAAGCGCCTGTTCGATTTCGTGACGCACGGCGTCGCGCAGCAAGGTAGCCTGCGCGCGGCGCGACGACAGCAGCGCCTCCGATACCGTGCGCTGACGCGGTGCCCAGATCGGCAGCGGGAAATGAGCGTCGTTCGAAAAACGCGGAATCACATGCCAGTGCACGTGCGGCACCTGGTTGCCGAGGCTCGCCAGGTTCACCTTGACCGGTTGCAGGATGCGCCGCATGGCGCGCTCGACCGCGTACACCGCGCGCATCACGTGGTCGCGGTCGGCCTCGGCAAGATCCGAGAACTCGGCAATGTGCCCGTTCCAGATCACCCGGCAAAAGCCCGGGTAATCGTGTTCGTCGGCAAGGACGACCCGCAGCGAGTCGTCCTGCCACAGCACATCGCCGCCATCTTCACGGCAAAATACACAGTCCATCGTCGTCCTCAAGCGGGAATCGTCAGTCGTAGCATTAAACCAGCACGCGCTCGATTCCGCCATTGTTGGCACGTTGGACGTAATCCGCCATCCAGTCTTCACCCAGCACGTGGCGCGCCATTTCGACGACGATATAGTCCGCCTCGATGCCCGCGTCCTCGTTGTAGCGCGACAGCCCTTGCAGGCAGGACGGGCAGCTCGTGAGGATCTTCACGTCGGCAGCGCCGTTGCCAGCCCCACCATTGCCAGCCGTGGAGACCGCTGAAGCCGAGCCGTTCGGAGCGCCGGCCGCAGCCGCCGCGACGTTGCCCGGGTTGCCCCCGTTGGCGCCCGCTGCGGCGACCACCGGGATGCTGCGCAGCTTCGCCGCCCCCTTGCGGATCTCCTCTTCCTTACGGAAGCGCACCTGGGTCGAAACGTCCGGACGCGTCACCGCAAGTGTGCCGGATTCGCCACAGCAACGATCGTTCTTCTCGATCTTGTAGCCGTCGTTCTCCGAGCCCATCAACTGGTTGACGAGCTTGACCGGGTCCATCGTCTTGATCGGCGTGTGGCACGGGTCGTGGTACATGTAGCGCGTGCCGCTCACGCCGTCGAGCTTCATGCCCTTCTCGAGCAGGAACTCGTGAATGTCGATGATCCGGCAACCCGGGAAAATCTTCTCGAATTCGTAGCCGGCGAGCTGGTCGTAACACGTGCCGCACGACACCACCACCGTCTTGATGTCGAGGTAGTTCAGCGTGTTGGCGACGCGGTGGAACAGCACGCGATTGTCCGTGACGATCTTCTCGGCCTTGTCGAACTGGCCCGAGCCGCGCTGCGGATACCCGCAGCACAGGTAGCCCGGCGGCAGCACGGTTTGCACGCCGGCTTCCCACAGCATGGCCTGGGTCGCCAGCCCCACCTGCGAGAACAGCCGCTCGGAGCCGCAGCCCGGGAAGTAGAACACCGCTTCCGTATCGACCGTGGTGGTCTTCGGGTTGCGGATGATCGGGACGATCTTGTTGTCTTCGATGTCCAGCAGCGCACGCGCCGTCTTCTTCGGCAGATTGCCCGGCATCTTCTTGTTCATGAAGTGGATCACCTGCTCCACCACCTTCGGCTTGCCGACGGTGGCCGGCGGGTGCGCCGTCTGCTTCTTCGTGAACTTCTTCAGCACGTCGTTGCCGAGGCGCTGCGCCTTGTAGCCGACGCCCATCATCGCGGTGCGCGCGACGTTAATGGTCTGCGGATTGGTAGCGTTGAGGAAGAACATGCCGGCCGCGTTGCCGGCGTTGAACTTCTTCTTGCCCATCTTGCGCAGCAGATTGCGCATGTTCATCGTGACATCGCCGAAATCGATCTTCACCGGGCAAGGTGTCACGCACTTGTGACAGACCGTGCAGTGGTCGGCGACATCGTTGAACTCGTCCCAGTGCTTGATCGACACCCCGCGGCGGGTCTGCTCCTCATACAGGAACGCCTCGACCAAGAGCGAGGTGGCGAGAATCTTGTTGCGCGGGCTGTACAGCAGGTTGGCGCGCGGCACGTGCGTGGCGCACACCGGCTTGCACTTGCCGCAGCGCAGGCAGTCCTTGATCGACTCGGAAATCGCGCCAATGTCGGACTGCTGCATGATCAGCGATTCATAGCCCATCAGCCCGAAGCTCGGCGTGTAGGCGTTGCGCAGGTCCGCGCCTTCGAGCAGCTTGCCGGCATTAAAGCGGCCATGCGGGTCGACGCGCTGCTTGTACTTGCGGAATTCGCCGATCTCCGCGTCCGTCAGGAATTCGAGCTTGGTAATGCCGATGCCGTGCTCGCCGGAGATCACGCCGTCGAGCGAACGCGCCAGCTTCATGATGCGTGCGACCGCCGTGTGGGCGTCCTGCAGCATCTCGTAGTTGTCGGAGTTGACGGGGAGATTCGTGTGCACGTTGCCGTCGCCCGCATGCATGTGCAGCGCCACGAATACGCGGCCACGCAGCACCTGCTTGTGGATCGCCTGGGCTTCTTCGAGGATCGGCTTGAATTCGCCGCCGTTGAAGATCTGGCGCAGTTCGGCGCGGATTTCCTGCTTCCAGGACACGCGGATCGTCCGGTCCTGCGTGACGTGGAACACGGTGGCATCGGGCTGCACGTCGGCGCGATCGGCAAACTTCTCCGCGAGCGCTTCGTAGCCGAGTCCGACCAGGTAGTGCTGGGCTTCGCGCAAGGACAGATCGAGCTTGTCGCGCAGGAATTCCCAGCGGGTGCGGACCTGCTTGAGCAGATCGAGCGCATGCTGCACGCGGTCTTCCAGCAGTTCGGCGCTCGGAATCTCGTTGGCGTCGTCGCTCTTGCCGAGCGGCAGCTTGCCGCCCTTGAAGAACGCCTCGAGCGCGTCGACTAGTTGCAGCTTGTTCTTGATCGACAGTTCGATGTTGATGCGCTCGATGCCGTCGGTGTACTCACCCATCCGGTTCAGCGGAATCACCACGTCTTCATTGATCTTGAACGCGTTGGTGTGCTTGGCGATCGCGGCGGTGCGGCTGCGGTCCAGCCAGAAGCGCTTACGCGCCTCGGCGTTCACCGCGACAAAGCCTTCGCCGCTCTTGCCGTTGGCCATGCGCACCACTTCCGAGGTGGCCTGCGCCACCGCGTCCGCATCGTTACCGACAATATCGCCGATCAGCACCATCTTCGGAAACGCGTTGCGCTTGCTCTTGGTCGCATAGCCGACCGCGCGCAGATAGCGTTCGTCGAGGTGTTCGAGGCCGGCCAGAATCGCCCCGCCCTGCTTCGACGTTTCGAACAGATAGTCCTTGATTTCGACGATGCTCGGAATCGCGTCGCGCGCCTGACCGAAGAATTCGAGGCAGACGGTGCGCGTATGCGCCGGCATCTTGTGCAGCACCCAGCGCGCCGAGGTGATCAGCCCGTCGCAGCCTTCCTTCTGGATGCCCGGCAGACCGGCGAGGAACTTATCCGTGACGTCCTTGCCGAGCCCTTCCTTACGGAACACGCGGCCTTCGATATCGAGCGACTCCGTGCGCAGCAGCTTCTCGCCCGGCGCATACTCGCCGTCGAACCACTTCAGTTCGAAGCGCGCCACCGCGATGTCATGGATCTTGCCCATGTTGTGGTCAAGACGCGTGACTTCGAGCCAGTTGCCTTCCGGATCGACCATGCGCCACCAGGCGAGATTGTCGAGCGCGGTGCCCCACAGCACAGCCTTCTTGCCGCCCGCGTTCATGGCCACATTGCCGCCAATGCAGGAAGCGTCGAGCGAAGTCGGGTCGACCGCGAACACATAGCCGGCGTGTTCGGCGGCTTCGGTCACGCGGCGCGTGACGACACCGGCGCCCGAAAAGATCGTCGCGACCTTGTTCGGCACACCCGGCAGCTCGGTCAGCTCGACCGCGCCGAGCTGTTCGAGCTTTTCGGTATTGATGACCGCGGAGAACGGCGTCAGCGGCACTGCGCCGCCCGTATAACCGGTGCCGCCCCCGCGCGGAATCACCGTCAGCCCGAGTTCGAAGCAGGCCTTGATCATGCCGGCGATCTCGGCTTCGGTATCCGGCGTCAGCACGACGAACGGATACTCGACACGCCAGTCGGTCGCGTCGGTCACGTGCGACACCCGTGACAGTCCGTCGAACTTGATGTTGTCTTTCTGCGTGACGCGGCCCAGTACCTTGTTGGCGCGGCGGCGCAGTTCAGCGGTCTTGTCGAACTCGTTAGCGAATTCATCCACGGCGCGGCGCGCGGCGACCACCAGCGTTTCGACGCGTGCTGCACGGTCGACACCCGCTTCATCGCCATGCTCGACGAGGTCGGCGCGGCGGCGCTTCTCGATCTCCGAGAGGCGGTGGTGCAGCGCCTCGATCAGCAGCGCACGGCGCTTCGGGTTGTCGAGCAGGTCATCCTGCAGATACGGATTGCGGCGCACCACCCAGATGTCGCCGAGCACTTCGTACAGCATGCGTGCCGAGCGGCCGGTGCGGCGTTCGGCGCGCAGTTCGGCCAGCGCGTCCCACGCTTCATTGCCGAGCAGGCGGATGACGATTTCGCGATCGGAAAACGACGTGTAGTTATAGGGAATTTCGCGCAGGCGCGCTTCGGGGTCGGCAGCCACCGCGGCGGCGGCTCCGTGCGGATCGAATACTTGAGGTGCGTTCATGTTCGGACGACTCGGTAGGTCAGTTGGCCGCGCTCCCTGATCAGCGATAAAGACGATTAGGGAGGCACCGTCTGACGGTGCGCGTGGGGCGCAATGCTGGAAATCTTCTAGTTGGGCGAAGCACCTGCCGACGGGCGACACACGCCGGCCGCTTCGCGGCGCTCAGATGCAGCTACACGATCGTGCGCAACGGATGTGCCGCTGCGCCGCGGGACGAGACTCACGCGGGGCGGGCACCAAATGGGCGATCCGAGGCTGCCAGTGCATCTTCCGATCCTTGTTCCAAAATCGAATTCTACCGCATGATCCGCGGGCGCGTTGACGCTCGAATCAGGCTACAGCAGGGCTTTTGCACGAAAAGACACGGAAATATGTTCCAACTGGTGAGTCCGGAATTGGTCGACCGAACGGTCGGGCGGGCGCCTTTCCAGCGCCCTGGCCATACGGCCGAGGCCAGAGAGCGGGCCGTTGGCGCTATCATTGTCCTTTCCCGTCTCACACAGCGCACCGCGCCACCCGTATGGCATCCCACGACTATCTGAAGAAAATCCTGACCGCGCGCGTCTACGACGTCGCCCGCGAGACCGAACTCGAACATGCGCCGAATCTGTCGGCACGGCTGCGCAATCCGATTTATCTCAAGCGCGAAGACAATCAGCCGGTGTTCTCGTTCAAGGTGCGTGGCGCGTACAACAAGATGGCACACATTCCGGCGGAAGCGCTGGAGCGCGGCGTGATTACGGCCTCGGCCGGCAATCATGCGCAGGGCGTGGCGCTGTCGGCGGCGCGCATGGGGGTGAAGGCGATTATCGTGGTGCCGGTGACAACACCGCAGGTGAAGGTCGACGCCGTGCGCGCACACGGCGGCCCCACGGTCGAAGTCGTGCAGGCGGGCGAGTCGTATAGCGACGCTTACGCGCATGCCGCCAAACTGCAGGAGGAGCGCGGCATGACCTTCGTGCACCCGTTCGACGATCCGTACGTGATCGCGGGCCAAGGCACGGTGGCCATGGAAATTCTAAGCCAGCATCAGGGGCCGATTCACGCGATCTTCGTGCCGATCGGCGGCGGCGGGCTTGCCGCCGGGGTTGCCGCTTACGTCAAGTCGGTGCGCCCGGAGATCAAGGTGATCGGTGTGCAGACCGACGATTCCTGCGCCATGGCGCAATCGCTGAAAGCCGGGGAGCGCGTCACGCTGAACGAAGTGGGCCTGTTTTCGGACGGCACCGCTGTCAAACTGGTCGGCGAGGAAACCTTCCGCCTGTGCCGCGAGTATCTGGACGACGTGCTGATCGTGAACACCGACGGCCTGTGCGCGGCAATCAAGGACGTGTTCCAGGACACGCGCAGCGTGCTGGAGCCCGCGGGTTCGCTGGCGGTGGCCGGCGCGAAGCAGTATGCCGAGCGCGAAGGCATCGAAAATCAGACGCTTATCGCCGTCACTTCCGGCGCCAACATGAATTTCGACCGCATGCGCTTCGTGGCCGAACGCGCCGAGGTCGGCGAGGCGCGCGAAGCGGTGTTCGCCGTGACCATCCCCGAAGAGCGCGGCAGTTTCAAACGCTTCTGCGAACTGGTCGGCACGCGCAGCGTTACCGAGTTCAACTACCGGATCGCGGATGCGAACTCCGCCCATATCTTCGTGGGCGTGCAGATCAGGAATCGCAGCGAATCGGCGCAGATTGCGGGCGCGTTCGAGGCGCACGGCTTTGCCACCGTCGACCTGACGGGCGACGAACTGTCGAAACAGCACATTCGCTACATGGTGGGCGGACGCTCGCCGCTCGCGCATGACGAACGCCTGTTCCGCTTCGAATTCCCGGAACGGCCGGGCGCGCTGATGAAGTTCCTGTCGTCGATGGCGCCGAACTGGAATATCAGCCTGTTCCATTACCGGAATCAGGGCGCGGATTACAGCTCGATCCTCGTGGGTATCCAGGTGCCCGGCACGGAAAACAACGAGTTCGACCGCTTCCTCGCGACGCTCGGCTATCCGTACTGGGAAGAAACGACGAACCCCGTGTACCGGCTGTTCCTCGCGTAAGCGGCTGTCCGGAACGCACAGATGGCCTTTTCGCTTCAGGACAAGCTGGTGGTGGCGATTTCATCGCGCGCGCTGTTCGACTTCGAGGAAGAGAACCGCGTGTACGAGGAAGGCGACCTGCACGCCTACGAAACGCTGCAGCGCGAACGGTTGAACGTGCCGGCCAAGCCTGGCGTGGCGTTCCCGCTGATCCGCAAGCTGCTGGCGCTGAACGCGGGCGCGCACCGGGTCGAGGTAGTGATCCTGTCGCGCAGCGATCCGATCAGCGGCTTGCGCGCATTCCATTCGTGCCGCGAGTACGGTCTTGCCATCGAGCGCGGCGTGTTCACGCGCGGCCGGGCGCCGTTCGGGTATTTGAAGCCGCTGAATGCGTCGCTGTTCCTGTCCGCCAACCAGGACGACGTGCGCGACGCGCTGGCCGCCGGATTTCCGGCTGCGCGCGTGTTGCCGGAATCGGCGAAAATGGCGAGTAAGTATCCGGACGAGATCCGTATTGCGTTCGACGGCGACGCCGTCCTGTTTTCCGACGAAGCCGAGCGGGTTTTTCAGAAAGATGGCTTGCGCGCGTTCCTCGGGCATGAGATCCATAACAAGGATCTCCCGTTAGCCGACGGACCGCTCAAGCCGTTGCTGGAGGCGCTACACCGCCTGCAGAACGTGGCGGGCGAAGCCGCCCCGACCCAGGCGGCGCCAATGCGTATCCGGACGGCGCTGGTGACGGCGCGTTCGGCGCCGGCGCATGAACGGGCGATCCGCACGCTGATGGCCTGGAACATCGAAATCGACGAAGCGATGTTCTTGGGCGGGCTGGACAAGAGCGCATTTTTGCGTGAGTTCGAGCCGGACTTTTTCTTCGACGATCAAATTGGCCACTGCGAATCGGCCCGCGTCGTAACGGCGACGGGGCACGTGCTGAGTGGCATCGTGAACGCACCATGACACCCGAACAATCACCGCTGGGCAAACCTGCCGCCTATACCGAACAGTACGACGCGACGCTGCTCTTCCCGATCGCGCGCAAGGCCGCACGCGAGGCTATTGGCATTGGCGCGCAGTTGCCGTTCTTTGGGACGGATATCTGGAATGCTTACGAGCTTTCCTGGCTAAATGGACGCGGCAAGCCGCAGATCGCGGTGGCGACTTTTTATGTGCCGGCGGATTCGCCGAATATCGTCGAGTCGAAGTCGTTCAAGTTGTATCTTGGGTCGTTTGCGCAGAGCTCGTTTGAGTCGTTTGAGGTTGTGCGGGAGACGATCAAGAGGGATGTATCGGCTGCCTGCGGCGCGAGTGTTTCAGTGCATCTGACCGGGCCGGTGGATTTTGGCAAGCTTGCGCTTGAGGAGTTCGAGGGGACGCCGTTGGACCGGCTCGATCTGGATACGGATGTTTATCATCCGGATGCCTCGTTGCTCAAGGCGGCGCTTGAGGAGTCGCCTGTTGAGGAGACGGTGTTTTCTAATCTGCTCAAGTCTAATTGTCCCGTCACCGGGCAGCCGGATTGGGGGAGTGTGCAGATTCATTATGTTGGGCCGCAGATCGATCATGCCGGGTTGTTGCGGTATATCGTCTCCTATCGGAATCACACTGGGTTTCATGAGCAGTGTGTTGAGAGGATATTTGTGGATATTCTTAAGGTCTGCAAGCCGGTGAAGCTGGCCGTCTATGCGCGCTATACGCGGCGGGGTGGGCTGGATATCAACCCCTTCCGGACTAATTTTAATTTGCCTATGCCGGATAATTTGCGCACGGCGCGGCAGTGATGTTTTTTTGCCTGCGGCGCCTTGTTATTGGTTGTTGTTCTCATGGTGTTGGCCTTTCCTTGTTTTGTTATCGGTCTATTAGCTTCGCCCCTGTGCGGGGCGGCACTTACTTTCTTTGCCGCCGCAAAGAAAGTAAGCAAAGAAAGCGGGCTGCAACCGCTAGCCCGTAGTGAGCCATCTAGGTTTGCTACCGGGAACGGCCCAAGACAAGACCTGCCCTCGCATTTCACGCGTTCGTGACACAGCACTCATCCACCCCACTCCGCACTACGTGCGTCGCGGATGGGCTTGCATGGGAAACCGCCGCTACCCGGCTACGCGGCAATAGTCCTGCGGGTGCGGGTGCGGGTGCGGGTGCGGGTGCGGGTGCGGGTGCGGGTGTGATCAGCATACCGAGAATCGGCAAGCCGAAATAGTTAGAATACCTATGGAGTTTGCAGAAGACGTTATGCCCGACGGCGGGGCGCGCAGCGCGACGCTGGAGCGAATGACGGCTTTGTCACTAACGGGAGTGGTGCGAGGGCGGGTCTTGTCTAGGGCCGTTTCCCGTGGCACACCGGGATGGCTCACTACAAGCTGGCGGTTGCAGCCCGCTTTCTTTTGCCTACTTTTCTTTGCGGCCGGCAAAGAAAAGTAGGTGCCGCCCCGCACAGGGGCAACGCTAATAGACCAATAACACAACAAGGAAAGGCCAACGCCCTAAAAACAACCAAACAAACAAGGCGCCGCAGGCAAAAAAACCTCAAACCTTCCCAACAGGCGCCTTATACGCGACGCAGTCAACTTCCACTTTACAATCAATCACCATACTAGAAACCACACACGCCCGCGCCGGCGGATTCTCCCCAAAATACTCCCGAAACACCTTATTAAACGAAGCAAAATCCCGCGGATCATCGAGCCAGACTCCACACCGGACCACATGCTCGGCGCCATAGCCAGCTTCCTTGAGAATGGCAAAAACATTCTGAATAGCCTTGTGCGACTGCGCCACAATCCCGCCATCGATCACTTCGCCGTTCTCCATCGGCGTCTGCCCGGACACGAAGAGCCAGCCATCCGCTTCAACCGCACGCGCGAACGGCATATGCTGCCCGCCGGTCCCCTTGCCACCCTCAACGCCATATCGCTTCATCGCAAACACTCCTTATAAGATCCAGCGGCACGCAAGCAAAAAACCCCCAACGCGCCGCGTCAATTAACAGAAAACAAAACCCTCAAAACGCGCCCTGCGCATCCACCCCCGACGCCACACCACGCGCCACAAAATGCCCTGCCCGCTCGCCAGTAGGCTGCCCATCCCGATACGACAACACGCCGTTCACCCACACCGCGTCAATCCCGTCCGCCGGCTGCTGCGGCTTGTCGAACGTCGCGGCATCCCGCACCCGCGCCGGATCGAACAGCACCAGATCCGCGTGATAGCCCACGTGCACCTCGCCACGCTGCGTCAAACCAAAGCGCCGCGCCGAGAGACCCGTCATCTTGCGGATCGCTTCCTCCAGCGGCAACAACGCCGCATCCCGCGCGTAATGCCCCAGCACGCGCGGAAACGCGCCCCACAGCCGCGGATGCGGCAACGGGTCGTTCGGCAAACCGTCCGAGCCCACCATCGTCGCCGGATGAGACAGGATGCGCCGCACGTCGTCCTCCGACATGTTGTGATACACCGCCCCCGCCGGCTGCAGGCGCTTGCCCGCCTCCTGCTGCGTCACGCCCCACTTGGCGGCAATCTCCTTCACCAGCTTGCCCGCCATCTCCGGATGCGGCTCCGACCATGTAATCGTGATGTCGATATCGCCCGTCACCTGCTTCAGATCGAGCGTCGACGAGCTGCGGTTGTACGGGTAGCAGTCGCAACCAATCGGCTGCAGGCGGCGCGCGCCATCCAGCGACTTCAGCACCTCCACGCTACGCCCCCAGTTCGACGGGCCCGCGCATTTCAGATGCGAGATCACCACCGGCACGCGCGCATGGCGCCCCACCTGGTAGGCCTCTTCCATCGCGTCGAGAATCGCGTCGAACTCCGTGCGCATATGCGTCGTGTACAACGCGCCTGCTGCCGCCAGCGGCTCGGCCAACGCCATCACTTCTTCCGTGGGCGCCGAGAACGCGGAGCCATACGCCAGCCCCGAACTCAAACCGAGCGCGCCATGCCGAAGCGCCTCTTCGAGTTGCGCGCACATCCCCGCAATTTCCTGCGCCGTCGCGGCGCGGTCCAGCCGGTCCATCTGGTTGTTGCGCAGCGCCGTGTGGCCAATCAGCGCGCCCACGTTCACCGCCGGGCGCGCTGCGTTCACCGCTTCCACATACGCGGCGAAAGTCGGATACCTGAACGCGTCGCGCTCGCCCAGCAGGTTCATCGGGTCTGGCGGATCGCCCTTCAGCGCCACCGGCGATGCGCTGATGCCGCAGTTGCCGACAATCACCGTCGTCACCCCCTGGCTGATCTTCGGCAGCATCTGCGGTGCGCGGATCACGTGGGTGTCGTCGTGCGTGTGGACGTCGATAAAACCCGGCGCCAGTGCACGGCCGTTCGCTTCCACGACTTCTTCGGCCAGCCAGTTAGACAGATTGCCGATCGCCACAATCTTGCCGTCGCGCACAGCCACGTCGCGTTCGAGCGGTGGCGCGCCGGTGCCGTCATACAGTTGCGCGTCGATGATCAGCGTATCCGCGGCTTCGGGATGCGAATGCATAGGTCAGTCTCCTAGCGGTTGTCGGTCGCCGCCGCCGCGGTGCGCGTCGAGCGCGTGCTTCATGCGGCGCAGCAATTCGCGGCTCTCGTCGCCCTGGCTCACGGCGAGTTCGGTGACGAGCACGTCGAGCGCCATCATCATCGCGTAGCGGGATGACGAGGGCTTGTAAATGAAATCGGTTTCGAACGCGACGATCGGAATCACCCAGTCCGCCAGCCGCGCCAGCGGCGAGGCCGGCGCGGTCAGCGTAATCAGCGTCGCGCCATAGCTGCGCGCAATGCGGCAGTTCTCCACCATCTCGGGCACCCGCCCGGTCGTGGATAACGCAATCACGACACATTCGCGCGATACCGTACTGGCCACCATCCGTTGCAGCAAACCGTCCTGGTAGGTCGCCACCGGCCTGCCGAGGCGCACGAGGCGAAAGCGCATTTCGTCGGCGAGCGCGGTCGAACCGCCGCCCATGCCGAACACGTAGATCATGCGCGCCTCGCGCAGCGCAGCGGCCGCTTCGGCGACCGGTGCCTGGCGCAGCAACTGGTGGTTGTGCGTGAGCGCGGTCTGCACTTCGTCGAACACGCGGGTGGCAAGCGGCTCGGGCGTGCCGGCGGCAGCGCCGCTTTGCAGGAAGCGCTGACCCACCGCCGCCGCCTGGGCGAGGCGCAGCTTCAGTTCGCGTACGTCGCGGCAACCCACCGCCTTGGCAAAGCGCGTGACGGTGGCAACACTGACGCCTGCCTGCTGCGCCAACGCGCCGATGCTCGCCCGCGAGGCGCCGGTCAGGTCGTCGAGGATCAGCGCGGCCACCTTGCGCTCGGCCGAGCGCAGTTCCGGCGCGCATTCGGCAATGCGAGCGACAATGTCGAAGCTAAGCGGCTCAGCGCTGGAGTTCATGAAGATCGTCAGGATCGGGGACCGTTGCGGCACGCGAAACAGTTGAAACACCGCTCGCGGCACCTTGTACCAGCCGGCGCCAGCACCGTGGTACTAAATAACATTTCAGCAAGTATGCTACTTTCGGTAACATACGAAAGTCAACTTCGCTGCAATTTTTCTGGAAGATGGAGCAGGATTACATGAAAGTTACAAACTATCAGGGCGCGACAATTGATCCTTATAGCAAGGGCTTGGGCATGGTTCCGGGCACCAGTATCCAGCTTCTGGACGCCGGCCGCCTTGAATGGAATCTGCTGAACGAGGACGTGAGCCTGCCGGCCGCCGTCCTCTACGCGGATCGTATTGAGCACAACCTGAAGTGGATGCAGGCCTTCGTCGCGGAGTACGGTGTCAAGCTCGCGCCGCATGGCAAGACCACCATGGCCCCGCAACTGTTTCGCCGCCAGCTCGAAACGGGCGCGTGGGGCATTACACTCGCCACCGCGCACCAGGTGCGCGCCGCCTATCACGGCGGCGTGTTGCGCATCCTGATGGCTAACCAGCTGGTTGGCCGCCGCAACATGCTGATGATCGCCGAGATGCTGAGCGATCCCGAGTTCGAATTTTTCTGCCTGGTGGATTCGGTGGAAGGCGTCGAGCAGCTCGGCAAGTTCTTCGGCTCGGTGCGCAAGTCGCTGAACGTGCTGCTCGAACTCGGCGTGCCCGGCGGGCGCACCGGCGTGCGCGACGAAGCGCAGCGCACGGCTGTGCTCGAGGCTATCGCACGCTACCCGGATGCGCTCAAGCTTGCCGGCGTCGAGTTGTATGAGGGCGTGCTGAAGGAGGAAGCGGAAGTCCGTGAGTTTCTGCAGAGCGCCGTCGCCATCACGCGCACGCTGGCGGACGAAGGACGCTTTGCGCGCACGCCGGCCATTCTGTCGGGTGCCGGCTCAGCCTGGTATGACGTGGTCGCAGAAGAGTTCGTCAAGGCGTCGGCCGCCGGCCAGGTGGAAGTGGTATTGCGGCCGGGCTGCTATCTGACGCATGACGTGGGCGTCTATCGGAAAGCGCAGACGGATATTTTTGCGCGCAATCCCGTCGCCAGGAAGATGGGCGAAGGACTGCTGCCGGCGCTGCAATTGTGGGCCTACGTGCAGTCGATTCCTGAACCGGATCGCGCGATTATCGGTCTCGGCAAGCGCGACTCCGCTTTCGACGCCGGCATGCCGGAACCCGCGCGCCACTATCGTCCGGGCACGCAAGCGCCGCGTGAGATTGCGGCCAGCGAGGGCTGGGAAATCTTCGGCATGATGGATCAGCACGCCTATCTGCGGATTCCCGCGGGCGCGGATCTGAAAGTGGGCGACATGATTGCGTTCGACATCTCGCACCCCTGCCTGACGTTCGATAAGTGGCGTCAGTTGCTGGTGGTCAATCCGTCGTATCAGGTTACGGAAGTGATCGAAACGTTCTTCTGAACCGGGCGTTCAACCGGGGCGCAGCCAACGCAACGGATGCGCCGCGCCCGCGTGGTTTAGCGAGGCGGCAGGCGCAACGCCTGCTGCCGCCCGATCCTCAGGCCGCCGCCTGCCCCTGCCCGGCCGCCGCCACTTCGCCGATTCGCACTTCGAGCATTTGCAACGCCCCGGACAGCGCCGTCAGCGCCTCGTCCGGCAGCCCGGCCATCGTGTCGTGCAGGAACGCATTGCGGCGCGGCAGGCTCGCTTGTGTGGCGGCCATGCCCGCTTCGGTGAGCCGGACGTTGGTGATGCGGTTATCGCGCTCGTCCATGCTGCGTGAAATCCAGCCCAGCACTTCAAGCGCTTTCAACTGACGCGTCAAGGCGCCAGGATCCACTCGCAGCCGCTCGACAAGGCGCTTCTGCGACGACTGCCCGCCCTGGTCATGCAACGCCAGCATGATCCGCCAGCGCGGCATGGGATGGCCGACCTGCGCTTCGAACGCCGACATGAACGCCCGATAGGTGCGGCCGAATTGCTGCATGATGGCGACGCGATCCTGTTCTTCCATGGTGTTCCGATGTTGCGGGTATTCGAAAATCAATCTGCGAGGATGGTCGGTTCGACCTGGCGCTGAAGTTTGACGGGCGGCACGCGCCGGGTCTGCCAGATCGACACGACAGCAATGATAGCCGCCAGCGCAAGACCCAGATGGATTGCCCCGACCAGCGCTTCGCGCGCCGACTCCAGCAGCATCGCGCCGTTGTGCCCGGCATGCGCCAGCTGACCTAGCAGCGTGGTCTGGGCATCACGGTTGATGAGGATTTGCGGGTCGCCCATATCCGTGAACCAGTGCGACGCCTGGTCGCGTTCCAGCGCGCTGCGCACGCCGCTCGCATACATATGCGTGACGAGCGTGCCGGTCAGCGCCGTGCCGATCATCCCGCCGATCATTCGCAGCGATTGCAGCAGCGCCGTCGCGATGCCGAGGTGTTCGCGCCCCGCTGTCTGCTGCGCGAAGATGGTCAGGTTCGGCATGACGAAGCCGAGGCCGAGCCCGCCGAGCACCATGAACGACAGCAGCAGCCATTGCGGCATGGCACGTGTCGCCACGACCACGCCAAGACATGACAGCGCGATCAGTGTGAAGCCGATGTACAGCATCAGGTTCGGGTTGCGCACGCGCGATACGATCCGCCCGTTGGCAATGCTGCCAATCGTGATGAACACGACGAGCGGCGTAATCACCAGCCCTGCGTCTTTCGGCGACATGCCGAAGCCGCCCTGGAACAGCAGCGGCGCGTAAAACAGCAACGAGAACATCGTGAAGCCGCCGAGCACCGCCAGCGTGAAGAGCGCGGCGAGGCTGCGGTTGCGGAACATGTCCACAGGCAGGATCGCCGTTGGGCAGCGCTGCTCCCATTTCCACAGGCCGTATGCGGATGCCACGCTGACGGCCAGCAACGCGGCGGCGCTCAGCGTCACGCCGTGCTTCGGCAGCATTTCGACGAACAGTTGCAGGCAACCGAGCGCGATCGCGATCAGCAGCGCGCCGGGCCAGTCGAGGCGCATCTTGCCTTCGTGCTCGACATGCCGCAAATGCGGCAGGAAGCGCCACACGAAGAACAGCGATAGCAGACCGACCGGCAGGTTCACGTAGAACACCGAGCGCCAGCCATAGTACTGGGTCAGGAAGCCGCCGAGCGACGGCCCAATTGCGTTGGCAATGCCGAACGCCGAACTCATCAGCACCTGCCAGCGCAGGCGCACGACAGAATCGGGAAACAGATCGGGAATGCACGCGAACGCGGTGCCCACCAGCATGCCACCGCCGATCCCCTGCAGACCCCGCGCCAGCACCAGGAACAGCATGCTGTTGGCCATGCCGCACAGCACGGAGGCGCCGGTGAAGACCACGATCGAGGCGATCACGAACGGCTTGCGCCCATAGTAGTCGCCGAGGCGCCCGAAGATCGGCACGGTGATGACCGAGGTCAGCAGATAGGACGTGGCGACCCAGGCGTATAGCTCGAAGCCTTTGAGCTCGGCCACGATAGTGGGCAGCGCGGTGCCGACCACGGTCTGGTCGAGCGCGACAAGCATCGTCACAAAGGAAACGCCGAGCATCGCCATCAGCGATTCACGGAACGGTAAAACTTGCCCACTCGAGTGGTGAGCCGCGGTATGGACAGCCATTTTTTGATGGTGCAACTGTTGACGCGTCAATTGATGAGGAATCATAGCACGTTATGACGCTCTAAACTGACAGCGGCGACGCACATCTGATGCGCCGCCAACCGGTTATCTACAGAATTTGCCCGCCGCAGGGAGGCCTATGGAGTCCACTTCGCTCGCCGAACAGAGCTTGTCCGCCGAGGACCTGAGCGCGTTGCGACGCGCGAAACACGAACTGGAAAGCCCCGCGCTGGCGATGAAACTTGCCAGCATCGTCGGCGCACCGCTCGAAAAGCTGCTATCGCGCATGCCGGCGATGGCCAACGAAAAGGTGACCGAGGCGACCCAGCTTGCGTTGCGCAAGTGCCTGCAGATTGCCCTGTGCACGCTGGGCCGCCACGATCCCGACGCGCCGCTCGTGATCCCCGACAAGCCCAGCAACCTGCTGCACAAGTTCGCGGTAGCGACCACCGGCGCGGCCGGCGGCGCGTTCGGCCTGTTCGCCCTCCCCGTGGAATTACCGGTCACGACCACGCTGATGTTCCGCTCGATCTGCGATATTGCTCGCAGTGAAGGCGAGGACCTCTCGTCAATCGACGCGCAACTGCAATGTCTGACCGTGCTGGGCATGGGCGGCGCCTCGAAAGCCGATGACGACGCCGACTACGGCTACTTCATCATGCGCGGTGCGCTGGCGCAGGCGGTCTCGAAGGCATCGTCGGAAATCGCCGCCAAGGGCTTCACCGCGCATGGGTCGGCGGCGCTGCTGCGCCTGCTCAACACCATCGCGTCGCGCTTTTCGGTGCAGGTGAGCGAACAGATCGCGGCCAAGTCGATTCCGGCGATCGGCGCGGTGCTGGGGGCAATGGTCAACACGGTGTTTATGGACCACTTCCAGCTGGTCGCCCACGGTCACTTCACCGTGCGGCGACTCGAGCGGCAATACGGAGCGGAAACGGTCAAAGCCGCCTATCAGACCATCGACATCGCGCTGGACGGCTGAGCGCTGCCCGGACTCGTGACCTTGCGCACAAAGCTGGCGGCCTCGTCGAGCGCGCGCCGTGCTTCGGGGATGAAGGGCGTGAAGATCTGCCAGACGTGCGGCATGTTGGGCCACACCTGCAGGTCGACCGATACGCCCTCGGTGCGCGCGTTCTCGGCCACGCGCCGCGAATCGTCCAGCAGCACCTCGGTGCTGCCGGCCTGAATCAGCAGTGGCGGCAGGCCGTGCAGATCGGCATAGACCGGCGAGGCGTATGGGTGAGTGGCAGGCGTATCGCCAAGGTACAGCCTGGCGGCCCGGCCGATGGCGGGGCCGCTGAACATCGGATCGGCGCCGTCGTTGGTGCGGATTGATGCGCCGCTCGCGCCGAGATCGGTCCATGGCGAGAACAGCACGGCGCCCGCCGGCAACGCACCGCCGGCATCGCGCAAGGCGACGAGGGTCGCGAGCGCAAGACCGCCGCCCGCCGAATCACCTGAAATCACAATCGATTCCGCCGGAATGCCACTCGCGAGCAGTTGCCGGTAAGCCGCGAGAGCATCATCCAGGGCCGCCGGAAAACGTGCTTCGGGGGCGAGGCGATAGTCGAGCGAAAACGCAGGGGCATGTGAGCGCATCGCCAATCCGAACACCAGCGAGCGATGCGAACGGGGCGAGCAGAAGTAGTAACCGCCGCCGTGCAGATACAGGATGGTAGGGGTAACGGTGGAGTCAGCCTCGGCGCTCCCGCCGCCATTGCCGCTCCTGCCACCCTTGGCGCCGAGCGGCTCGAACCATTCGCCGCGTAGCGTCTCGCCGGCGCCGTACTGCTCGCGCAAGCGCCAGCCCGCCGGCACTTTGGGCGACCATGCGCGCTTCGCCGTGAGCGCGCGTGCCCGCTCGACGTTAATCTCGGTCCTTTGGGTAGCCGGCCGAAATTGCCGGCGCAGATACCAGCATGCGAGCGCACTTTGCCAACTCATTGGAAGCCCCTCCATGAACGGTCGTCTGCCATGGTACGTGGGTTTCAGCAATCAACCCCTGGACGATCCGTTCTAAAGCGCGCAACGTTGGCTAATTTGAAGGCCGCACCTGACCGCGAATCTCGCCCATCGGGTTCTGCACGGTATGGACATTGAAGTACCACTGGCCAGCCATCAGGTCGAGGACCTGCTGGTCCGACAAGGTGGCCGAACCCTTGATCGGGCTGGCCAAGGCGTTCTTCTCGATCGGGATCTGGATCTTCGCGTTCTGCCCGACGGGTGCCGGGCCATGGAAGTGAGCCGCCGTGGTCGGGCTGGACAGATCCTCGTAGGTGACCGTCCACTGCAGCGCCTTGGTCGACGTATCGAAAGTGGCGTTCAACATGCCGTGCCCGTGACTCACGCGCGGCGGCACTTCGCTCGACGGCTCCAGATCCGCCTTCAAGGCCACCGTGTCCGCGCAGGCAATCCCCGATGCCAGCGCCCACAACACCACTCCCACACTCAGTTTCCGAATGGCAATCATATTTTTTCTCTCCGGACTTGGTGCACCGCCGCACCAACGGATAGGCTGCGCGCGGAGCCATCACATACTAGTGTAAACCGCTCGCTGCCGTCTGGCTGCTCTGCCGCGTCGCCTGATCGCCAAGGGAGGACAAGGCTTGCTTCATTTTTAGTTAGCTTAACTTATTTATTTGGAGCGTTACGCGGCTACCGTCTCAGTAGAGAAGCCGAAATTCGTTGCCGTCGAATCGTTCCCGGTATTTGGTATGGCACCTTTTTGCAGCGCTACCTCGCGCATCGTCGACAGTAAATGTTGTCGGTGACACTATTGCACCGGCCGGTCGATTTGACCGAGGAAGGCTTCGATGACGGCATTGTGACACCAAGGCAATTCAGCGCCGATATCCACTTTTCCTTCACTATTTCAAAATACTTAATTGCGCAATATGCAGTCAATCAATCCGCATCTGGGCGCTATGCTTCGGTTAGCGAGAAGTGACTCCTTCATCGAAGGATGTCTCCAATCTTTAACGCGGCTTCGGCCGCGTTTTTTTTGCGCTATGCAAGCAAAGCGGCCTGCTCTTCGATGCCATCGAGCATGGCGTCACATTTCCTGACCAGCGCGAGACCCTCGGCACGCAGCGCCTCGGGTGTCTTGACGGCAATATCGCGCCGGTATTCCTCCAACGCTGCCAGTAGCGGCGGATACTTCAGCACACCCGCCGCGCCGGCTACCCGGTGATGCCACTCGCGCAACTGCGCGACATTCGCTTGCTCGAGCAAGGGTGGCAATGCCCGGACATCGTCCCGCACGGATGTCACGAACGAATTGAGCAGCGCCTTCACGGTCGACTCGCTGCCCCACAGTTGCGTCATATGGCCAAGGTCCACGGGCACGAAGGGCTCAACGGATTCCTGTCCTTGCGGTTCGGCGGCCGCACGCGCGCTTCCTGCCGCAGGGACTGCTTCGGCTAGTGCGGCCGGATGCGCGCCGCCTGCGCCGAACCAGCGGTTCAGATGCTCACGCAAGGTCGCAAGACGGGTCGGCTTGACAAGGCAATCGTCCATGCCGGCGTCGCGGCATTGCCGCAGATCCTCCGGAGCGGTGTTGGCGGTAATGCCGAGAATCGGCAGATGCTCCGCCCCGCCCTCCCGCGCCGCTTCTGCTTCGCGCACGCGGCGCGCCAGTTCATAGCCGGACAGGTTCGGCATATGGCAATCGGTGATCAGGCACCCATAGCGGCATTCCCGCAGAGCCGCGAGCGCTTCCATGCCGTCGTTCACCACGTCGCACGCGAAACCCAGCAAGGTGAGCTGGTGACGGATCAATTCCTGATTGACCGGATGGTCCTCCGCCACAAGGATCAACCGGCCGCTCGCAATGGCGCGCTCACGGTCGGGAGGCGCAGCGCCCGCTTCCGCGATTTCCTGTGCACGTGGCGCGGACGTCGACAAACCGGTCAGCGCGGCCGCGCAGGCCGCTGCGAGGCCGCGCCAGGAAATCGGATTGATGCTGACGCGCACCGTGTCGTCCAGGATGCGGTAACCGGTCGGTTTGGGTTTTTCCGTCAGGTAGATCACGCGTGAACCTGAGCGCGCAGCGTCCGGTATCTCCAGCCCGTCGCTCAGGAATACCAGGTCCTCGTTGGCGAGCGCTACGGGATCGCTCAACTCGGCTGCGCCCTCCGCAACCCGGCGCAAATCGATACCGAGCGCATGGCCGAAATGCACCAGCGCACGCGCAACACGCGGATCCGCGACGGCGACAAGCCCACGCTTGCCACGCAAGGCACGGGCCTTGTAGTGCAACGCCTCGAGGGGCATCGCGATCCGAACGGTCATGAGGGTGCCCACGCCGGGCGTGCTCTGCAACTCCAGCGCACCACCCATCAGTGTGGTGAGCTTATGGCAGATGGTCAGGCCGAGCCCAGTTCCGCCAAAACGCCGGGTTGTCGAAGACTCGGCCTGCACGAACGGTTCGAACAGACTCGCCTGAACGTCCGGCGCAATACCGATACCGGTGTCCTCGACACTCATCTCCAATGTCTGGCTATCCTCCGTCTGCCCGACCACGCAGACCCGCACGTCGACCTCGCCCGCCAAGGTGAACTTGATCGCATTGCTGAGCAGGTTAAAGAGGATCTGGCGCAGGCGCACGCTGTCGCCCCGCACACTGGCCGCAACTTCGGGAGCGATGTCCACGCGGACCCTCAGGCCCTTCTCGTGGGCTCGCCCGGCGAGCAGGCCCACGGCATTGTCGACCAGTTCGCGCAGGTCGATCGGCTCCGCCTCGATGGTCAAGCGGCCAGCCTCAATCTTCGAGTAATCGAGCAGATCGTCCAGAATCTGCAGCAGCGCGCCCGCGGACTCATGAATCATGCCGAGCATTTCACCCTGATCGGCACTCAGGCGCGTGCGTTCGAGCACCTCGACGAGTCCAAGCACGCCGTTCATCGGCGTACGGATCTCGTGGCTCATCATCGCGAGGAAGTCGTCCTTGGCGCGCGAGGCGGCCTCAGCCAGATCGCGGGCGCGCGCCAGTTCCTCGGAGCGGGCATGCTCCGCGCTCGCGTCGACCCAATACCCGCTCCAGACTACGCTGCCGGAGGGCTCGCGCCGCGGTACCAGTTCGGCGCGCACCCAGCGCGCGCCATCGCGAGCCGAGGAACGGAACTCCATGTGAATCGGCTGCTGGGTGCGCGCCGAACGCTCGAGCTCGGCCAGCACGCGTGGCCGGTCTTCCGCGCACACCCGCTCGAAATCGATCTCGCCCATCTGCATGAGCGCACTGCTCTCGCCGCCGAGCAAATGCTGGGTATTGCCGCCAATATAGGGAAACGAGTAGCGGCCCTGCGCGCCACGGCGCAATTGAAACACTACCGCCGGCAACGAGCTCGTCACATCGAACAGGCGCCGCTCGTTCTCGCGCGCGAGCATTTCGGCGCGCCGGATCTCTGTAATGTCGACCACGGTGCCAAGCACGCTGAGGGGTTTGCCGTCGGTGCCACGGCACACGCTGGTCCAGAACAGACCGTGCCGCGTCCGTCCGTCGCGGCCGGCGAATTCGAGTTCCAGCCGGGAGCGCTCGCCGGTTCTCATCGCTTCCCGGATCGCGTGCTCCAGCTTATAGCTGTTCGCCACGCCCCAGACCTGCACCTGCTCGCTCGTGCGGCCCAGAATCTGCTCACGGGGCAAGCCGCAACTCTCCTCGTAGGCACGATTGATGGCGATATAGCGGCCGTCCAGATCTTTCGCAACGAGCGGATACGGCACCATCTCCATCATGGTCTGCTGGAAATTGAGTTGCCTCACCAGTTCGCGCTCGGTCTGCTTGCGCAGTCGCACCTCGCGCTGCAGCAACAGGTAAGCGCGCAACGTCACCACCAGCACCGCGCCGATGCCAATCAGCAATGGCAGCAAACGTAGCGCCGACATGCTCCAGGCGCCGCGCTCGCCGCCATTGCCGGTCACCCATCTCTGCCGGATGCGCTGCTTTTCCGCCGACGGCATGGCCTGCAGCGCACGGTCGATCAAGCCGGCGAGCGGCGCCAGATCGGAGCGCACGGCAAAACTCAGCGAGTCGGATTCGCCGACTGTGCCAAGAATCTTCAACTCACCCTCGTAGCGCTGCTTCAAAGCGAGATCGACGGCGGCAAGGTTGCCGACCAGCACATCCGCCTTGCCGCGCGCAACCAGATTGAGCGCCTCGTCGAGGGTGGGCGCGACGCTCACATTCGCGGCAGGAATGTTGTACGCCGCAAACGGGATCGAATCCGCACTGTGGGCGGAGACGGCAATGCGGCGCGAAGCGAAATCGTTCAGGCTACGTGCAGCGGGCTCGTCCTCCCGTCCTACTATAACGAGCGGGTAGCTTTCATATGGGCGCGTATTCACCGCGTTCCTGAGCTGCGGATCGCCGCGCACCGCAGTGGCCAGGACGCCCAGATCGCCATGCTGAAAGGCGCGGACCGTAGCCGGCCAACCGGCAATCGGCGCGCGGGTGAACTGGACGCCGAGCGAGCGGCTCAGATAGTCGAGATATTCCGCGGCAATGCCGCTCGGGCGTCCTGCACTGTCGAGATAGCTAAACGGCTGCCAGCCGCTGTCAAAACCGACAGAGACCGGCGGCAGCGCACGCAGCCATGCCTGCTCCGCCGGAGTGAGCATGAGGCGCTGTGCGGCGAAAATAGAGGGGGATTTGAAGTTGGCGCCGAGCCAGCGCGCGCGGATGGCCGCTTCATCTGCCGGATACATGGAGGCCAGCGCGTGGTCGAGCTGATCGCGCAGCGCGGTGCGCCCGCGCGGCACCGCGAAACGCAGTTCGCCGGGGCTGCCTTCTTCGAAGGCGATGCGCAGATCGCGGAATCCTTCGTTCGTGAGTGCGTATTGAACGGTTGGCGTGAATCCCAGATAAGCGTCCGCGTTACTCTGTGCGACGGCGCGCAAGGCCGAAGCGGTGTCCGGATAGGTCTCGATCTGTGCGCGTGGGAAACGCTCACGCAGCCCGCGGTCCAGTGCGAAACCTTTTTCAATGGCGAGCCGGGCATTGGCGAGCTGTGTGACATCCTGCACGGTCTGGTCGTGCCACCTGACGACCACCGAGGTAGTGGCCCAAAAATACGGCGCCGTGAAACTCAGACTGTGCTCGCGCTCCGGGGTACGCGCCACGCTCATCAACAGATCGACCTGGCCGGCCGCGGCTGCCGCAAGCAGTTGCGGCATATCGGGAAAGATCCTGGGTACGATGATCACACGGGGACCGACGAGGGTGCGTAGATAGTCAGCGCTCAAACCGGTTAAACGCCCGTCGATGACTTCCTCGAAGGGCGCCCACCCGCTCGCGAGCGTGCCAACGACGAGCTGCGCCGGCATCGCGGCGCTCGCCTGCGCCGCGGCGCCGCCGGGCGGATTGGCAGCCAGTGCGAACGGCGTGCCGAGTTGCAGAAGCAGGGCCGCGGCAAGCCACCAAAGACGCCGCGCTACGTCGAGCCCAACCCCGAAGCGAGGCGGGCGCATGACGGCTGCACAGGATCCTGCCGGAACGCGGAAATCAGGCGAACCCACCTTGCCCCTCCCCCGTGCCGCCACTCGCCGCACACGGCTTGGGCCACAAGTGCGCGTACAAAACTCCCGCGGCGATGGCGCCGGCCAGCGGCGCGGCCCAGAACAGCCAAAGCTGATCAAGCGCCCAGTCGCCGACGAACAACGCCGGACCCGTGGAGCGCGCGGGATTGACCGACGCATTCGTGACAGGCATGGCAATCAGATAGATCAACGCCATGCAGGCGCCTTTGACCAGAGGCGAGACGGAGCGGGAAACGCCTTTGCGTGACATCAGCAGATTGACCATAACGAGCGCAAACGACATGGACAGCTCGATCACAAGCGCGGAATGGAGCTGATAGTCCGCAGGGGAATGCTCGCCGAAGCCGTTGGCGCCGAACTCGCTTGCTGCCAGATCGAACCCCGGGCGCCCGCTCGCCACATAGGCGAGCAGCGCGGTACCGAGCAGCGCGCCGCAAATCTGCGCGGCAATGTAGGGCACCAGGTCGCGAATCGGGAAGCGGTTGGCGATGGCATTCCCAACAGTCACAATAGGATTGAAGTGGGCGCCGGACACGTGTTCCAGCGAATAGGTCGCAACCGTGAGGGCGAGCCCGAAGGCAAGCGCCACCTGCAGCGCGCCAAAGCCGGGCTGCGGCAGCACCGCACTCAGAACGATGCTGCCGCAGCCCACGAACACCAGCCACGCCGTGCCCGCACACTCGACCGCCAACCGCTTGCTCAAGCTCATCATTGCGCCCCTCACTCTCCGAGTTACACGGTGCGAAAGCGCGCCTTGGGCGCCGGGCCGCCGCCATGCACATTTCTGAATAAAATTTGCATGCCGAATCGTTTTTTTGTGAAGGGTTCGTGACAACCACCCATGAATCGCACGCCGCCGGCAAGTATGGAATGGCGATGCAGCCCTACTAATCAGACGATTCTTAAATCGGCGCAGCTGTCCGATCGCTCATGTAAATCGCGCTCTTAGGCATTCAGGTAAGGCCCATCTGCTGGGCGTATTTGATGAGCGCTGCTTCGGATTCGATTCCAAGTTTGCGCATGACACTGCGCTTTTGCGTGCTGATCGTCTTGCCGCTACGGTTGAGCCGCATGGCAATCTCGCTGATCGACATGCCCTGTATATAGAGGCAGAAGACCTCCCATTCCCGCACACTCAGAATTCCTGCACGCGGGTGTGGGAAAGAACCCATCTCGTCAAAGGCGGTCTGCACACTGGCCGACAGATAGGTTTGTCCTGCCACAGCGGAGGCGATCGCATCAGACAGTGCATCGACGGCGTCGCGCTTGTCCACGATGGCCGACACGCCCAGGTTCAGCAGGCCCGACAAGGTGGGCGGATGGCAGATCATGGTCAGGATCACCACACGCGGATGCGGCGGGTGGCGCAAGACACGCCGCAAGATCGGCGTGGCGTTGCTGAGGCCGTCGATATCCGGCATGCCGATATCGGAGACCACGACATCGCAAGGGCAGGTGTCGATCAGCTCGGCGAGCGTTTGTGTATCCGGCGCCTCGCCGACGACTAACAGGTGAGCCTTGGCTTCCAGCAACTGCCGCACGCCAAAGCGCACGCAGCTATGGTCGTCAGCCACGATGACTCGAATAGTCGGATTCATGTTGTTCTGGTGAGCTTGACTGGATCTCCGTGCAGGTCATGCATCCCCCGGAGAGGCCAGTCAGGGTTCTGAGTGTCGCGTGCATGACGCACGCGAGCCCGTACCGGATCAGCGCCGGCTTTGCGGAAGACCCTGGGGCAGCAAGCCGTATTCGACAGCAAACCTGAATAGCTCGGAGTCGCTATTCAGCGCGAGCTTGCGCATGGCGGCACACTTCTGCGAGCTGATCGTCTTGACGCTGCGCTCGAAGCGCTCGGCGAGCTCTGTCACTCCGATGCCGGACGCGTATTGTGTGATCACCTCCAGCTCGCGCGGTGACAGAACCTCGCGCACGAACTCGAACCGCTCTGCCTGAGCCGCGTCGGCGATCAATGTGCGAACCGCCGGGCCGATGTACCGCTCACGCGCCAGCGCACTCACAATCGCCACATGAATCAGGTCAATCCGGTCACGCTTGCTCAACAGGGCTTCGGCTCCCAACGCGAGCACGCGCTGTAGCGCGCTGGCATCGGTCTCCATGGTCAGCACCACCAGCGCCACGTTCGGATGGCGTTGGCGAAACTGCCTCAAGGTGGTGAAGCCGTCGCCTTCCATATTGCCGGGCATGTACAGGTCCATCACGGCAAGATCGCACTTGACACGATCGGCTTCGGCAAACAACTCGGCGGCATCGGTAGCGCGACCGACTATCTCCATATTGGGAAAGCCGGACATCAGGTTTTCAACCGCCAACAGGACAAGCGGATGATCGTCCGCAACGATGGCTCTAACTGGTGTGCTTATATGTGTGCTTTCGTACATTGTGCTCGGCTCCACCGGCTTCTCGGTTCCCGGTCGCTCCGTATGACGGAACAACTGGCCCAGCGGCGAGCATCAAACATTTGCCATGGCACAAACATAAGATTGCTCCGAAATACCTGTCGATCGTAATCTTCAATAGAATTTTACTTAGTCGTTCGACCTATTTACCGGACCACTCCATTCGCCTTGACATACGCATACAAACCGGGATCGTTGGTCACGCCGAGCTTTGCCATTGCAATGCGCTTCTGCCGGCTGACCGTGCGGGCATCGCGTCCTAGCACGTGTGCGATTTCTGATATGGACTTACCCTGTGCGAACAATCCGATAACCTCGGCCTCCCGCGGCGACAGACGACGTATGCGCCACGTGCCGTCCGGCGTCCTTCCGAGTTTGTCAAGCGCTTCACGAACGGACTCTCCAATATGGACACGGCAATCTCCGGCGCAGCGAACCGCCGCGACCAGTTCGCTCATTGCCTCGGTCTTGTTGACAATGCCCACGACGCCGTCCGAGAGGACCGAGCTCAGAATGGCGGTGTTCGTCAAACCGGTAAGCGCCACCACACGCAGCTCCGGCCATTCGCCGCGAATTCGCCGGATGAGATGCAAGCCGTCACCCATGGCGCCGTTTGCCTCGGGCATGGCCAGATCGGTGACGAGTACGTCGCAGGGGACGCTGCGCAGCAGATTGATCAGACTCGTTGGACCCGTGGCCTCACCAACGATCGTGATGTCGCGATGCGCACGAAGTGCGGCGCGCACTCCGAGCAGAACGAAAGGATGATCGTCCGCCAGGATAACCCGAAGGTTCGTCATGGTGTTCTCTTGATTGTTGCATGTCTATGCGCATTACCCATTTCGATGCGATGCCCTCTGGCGTGCCGTTCGCCCGGCCCGGCTCGCGGCTTCGAAAGAGTGCGGCAGGGTTCCTCCATAAAATCATCTGGTTAAAGAATTTTTAATCGGAGATTTCCTAATCAAATCATTTTGTCGATAATCGTCTTTAAACCATAAGGATTACCGAATTTATTTGTCGGAATAAAAGACGTTTCATCGCGCACCTCTTACACGTTTCTACCGTTAGCGTTCACACCCGTCTGCGTGCGCGCTGCAGTGCGCGGGCCCGTTGCGATCGTGCGCGGAAACACCGGCAACGCAATTAACGCGCACGCGCTACCCACAGCCCACACCAGCGGCCACGAGCCGACCGAGAGCAGTAGCGGAATGGTCAGCGGCGTCACGAACAATGTCAGGAAGGCAAACGTGTTGCCCATCGCAAGTGCGGTCCCGGCGCGACGCGTACCGGCGAGCGTGGCAAGCTCGGTAAACGCCACACCGTGCCAGGCCGAGGCGCTCACGCCACCGAGGACGATGAGTCCCGCGAACAGCGTCGCCAGTGCCGCATGATGCGCGCCGCTCACGGCCGCCGCGGCAGCGAGCAAGGCAAACAGCGCCGCGCTCAGCAGGCTGCAGGCCCGCATATACGTGCGACGGTTGCCGTGCCGGTCAGTCCAACGCCCGCTCCAGACCCGGGCGATCGCCGCACCGGTTTGCACCGCCGCCATCGTCGCGCTGATCAGCATGACGCCCGCGTGAGTGAAGTCATGCAGAAACACCGTGGCGAAGGTCACCACCGCGATTTGCGGCACACATAGCGCGCCGATGCCCAGTGCGACCCGCCAGACGCGCGCATCACGCAGCGGGCCGGGGTTGGCACTCGATGCGGCGGTCTCGGCGACACTACGCTGGCTATCGGCATGTTCATGCAGCGAGGGCTCGTGCAACCAGCGCCATGCAAACGCCGCCGTCACCGCGCATAGCAACGCCAGCACGCCATAGACGCTGGCGAAACCGAAGTGCGACGCAAGGGCCGGCAACATCAGTGCCCCGAGGCCCCCGCCGGCTGGCACCGCGGTCTGGCGGATGCTCATGGCGAGGCCACGCTCGCCTTCGCGGAACCACGCCATCACCGCGCGGCCGCTCGAACCATTGACGCTGCCGCCCAGCAGGCCGACCAGCAGCAAGCCGAGCGCCAGCGCTGCAAGACCAGGCACATGAGCGCCGCTCGGTACGACAAACAGCGCCATGCCCGCGAGGGCCGCGGCGGTGGTGCCCAGACCAAGCAGCAGAACCCGCCGGTCACCCCAACGGTCGGTCAGCAACCCCCACGGCAATTCGCTCAGCGCGATGCCGAGGCCGAGCATGCCCAGCACCAGCCCGAGACCACTGTTGCCGACGTGATAGCCGGAGCGCAAAAACACCGCGGTTGTCGGAATACCCGAAAATGCCGCCGAAAAACTGGCGTTGGCGGCAAAGCCAACCCCCAGCACCTTCCACCGGTGATTGGCGCCGCGGATGCGGTCCGTTTGCGCCGCACGCAAAGAATCGCTGCTCATGATGCCCCCCAACATTGATAAATTGAGGCAATCCTAAGGCTGGACGAAGCATCGGAAAAGCCGGAAAATTAGATCACTTCCATCGGAGATTCCGAATCATGAGCTGGCGTGGATTCGATTTGGGCCAATTGCGTACCTTCGTCGCCGTCGCCGACGCAGGCAGCGTCTCGGGTGGCTCCGAGCGCGTGTTCCTTTCTCAGTCGTCGGTGAGCGAACAGTTGAAGAAGCTGGAGGAGCGCGTCGGCCAGCCGTTGTTCGTGCGCAGCAAGCAGGGCGTCGCCGCCACGCATGCCGGCGCCCGGCTGATCGAGCACGCGCGCCGCATCCTCGCCATGAGCGAAGCGGCCTTCGACGACCTGCAAGGCCATTCGCTGGACGGCGAGTTGCGCATCGCGATCACCGATTACTACCGCCCTCACGATATCGCCCGCATTCTGAAAACGTTCTCGGAGCAATATCCGCGCTTGAAGCTGCACGTCACAGTGCTGCCTAGCGCAGTGATCGACGGGAGCGCCGGTGGCGACGCGGCCTTCGACATCGGCCTGTCGTTGCGCCTCATGACGCCGCAGCCCCGGCGTGGCGCGGCTGTCGGCGGGCGCGACAAAGGCATCGTCGTGCGCCGGGAGAAGCTGGTGTGGGCCGTCGCGACCGACGCGGGCCCGGGCGTGGGCGTGGGCCAGCCGTTTCCGCTGGTGCTGCTACCGTCCAGTTGTCAGTTGCAGCGCTTCGTCGTGAAGCTGCTCGACGAACGCAAGGTGCCGTATCTGATTGCGCACTCCGCGTCGGGCGTCGCCGGTTTGCAGCTTGCGCTGAAGGCAGGGCTTGGCATCGGCTGCCTGAATGAATCGTCGATCGGTCCCGGGGTGGTTGCGTGTGGAGCGGGTGTGGGTTTGCCGGCACTGCCCACGGTGGAGTTTCATCTGTTGTCGGGACGCTCCGGCGAGAGCGAACGCGTCACCAATGCGCGCGCCGCGTTGGTGCGGCTCTTCAGTTAACGTTGGGTTGACGCCGGTTGACGCTGGCGAAAAATTGATGCAATCTCGCCGTGCGCTCTGGCAAAGCAGCGCGAGAAAACCCAGCGTAAAAATCGCAAGCCTTCACGCCACAGGCATTGCGCGTAGACAGCTGTGCAATAAAGTAAATACTCAATCTGATTATTTTGCACTGCGCACCAAATTTGACTGGTCCGTTCTGATTTTCTGTTTCGCTGTCGCGGTCTAAAGCAGTTTGAAGGGTTGTCATGCATCGGTATGCGCTGCATGCGAAGTATGCGTATCAACGCGTTCTCCCTGACGAGGCTTGGCGTGCAACGCAGAACTATTGGATCCTCACTTCTGCTGGTGATTTGCGCCGCTTGGGCCTGCGCGACGCTCGCCGCCACCGACGCGGCGGCGCCCATGCCCTTGGCAATGGACGAGCGTGTGCGCGCCTGCACCTCGTGCCACGGCGCGCAAGGCCAGGGGCGCGACAACGATTACTTCCCGCGCATCGCCGGCAAACCCGCCGATTACCTGTTCAACCAGTTGATCGCGTTTCGCGACGGCGGCCGTACCTATCCGCCAATGGGTTATCTGATCGCCTTCCTGCCGGACGACTATCTGCACAAGATCAGCCAGTACTTTGCCGACCAGCAGCCGCCTTATCCGAATTCCGACACCGGCAATGTCCCGCCGGCGGTACTCGCTTACGGCGAACGGCTCGTCACGCACGGCGACCCGGCGCGCAAGCTGCCGGCCTGCGCGGCCTGCCACGGCGCGCGGCTGACCGGCGCGCAACCCGGCATTCCGGGGCTGCTCGGCCTGCACGCCAGCTATATTGCCGGACAGATGGGGACGTGGCGTTCCGGCACGCGCCATGCAGTGGCGCCGGATTGCATGCATGCGATCGCCGTCAAGCTAACCGACAAGGACATTACCGCGGTGTCGAGCTGGCTCGCGCGCCAGCCGAGACCGGACGATCCGCGGCCGGCGGCATCCAGCGCCGGTCCGCTGCCGTTGGCCTGCGGGAGTCAGCCGCAATGAAGCCGATCTCCTCAACCATCCTGTCTGGCTTCGCGCGAGTTTTCGGCAATGCCACGGCGAGTTGCACGAGACTTCGCGCACTGGCGCTGCTTGCCGTCATTGCCGCGCTGGCTGCGCCCGATACACGGTTGATGGGCGTGGCGTTCGCCGCCTCCGATGCCGCGTCCGCCAACGCAGCGCCCGCAGCAGCAGCGACCGGCGCCTCCGCCTCGGACACCCGCCCCGATATCGTCAAGCGCGGCGAATACCTCGCGCGCGCCGGCGATTGCATTGCCTGTCACACCGCCCCGCGCGGCAAGATGTTCGGCGGCGGCCTCGCAATGGAAACCCCGTTCGGCACGCTCTACTCGCCGAACATCAGCCCGGACGCGCAGTACGGTATCGGCGCCTGGAGTCCGGACGCGTTCTTTCACATGATGCGCACCGGCATCACCCCGGACGGCAAGCTGCTCTACCCGGCCATGCCGATTGCGCAATACACCAAGGTGACGCGCGAAGACTCCGACGCGATCTTCGCCTATCTGCAGTCGGTGCCGCCGGTGCGTGAAGCCAGCCGCCCCCATACGCTGAAATTCCCCTTCAACCAGCGCAAGCTTCTGCTTGGCTGGCGCACGCTGTACTTCCGCGAAGGCGAGTACAAGCCTGACCCGACCCGCTCGGTGGAATGGAATCGCGGCGCGTATCTGGTGGAAGGGCTCGGCCATTGCACGCTGTGCCACACGAAGATCAACCTGCTAGGCGGCTCGTCGCAGCGCGACCAGTTTGCGGGCGGCCTGATTCCGGTGCAGAACTGGTACGCGCCCTCGCTCACATCCGACAAGGACGGCGGCCTCGGCGACTGGAGCGTGAAAGACATCGTCGATCTGCTGCAAGCCGGCATCTCGGATCGCGGCGCGGTCTACGGGCCGATGGCCGAAGTGACCTATCACAGCCTGCAGTACATGAGCGACGACGACATCAAGGCGATGGCCGCCTATCTGAAGACGCTGCCCGACAACGATCGCGGCCGCAAATCGGGACCGTCCGCGCGCACCAACACCAAGGTCTTCGAACTCGGCAACCGGATCTATCTGGACAAGTGCGCGCTTTGCCACGGCCAGAACGGCGAAGGACACGTGCAGCATTACCCGCCGCTGGCGAGCAACCAGTCGATCGAAATGAATTCTGCCGTAAATCCGATCCGTATCGTGCTGAACGGCGGTTTCCCGCCAGGCACGCAACGCAATCCTGAACCGTATGGCATGCCGCCGTTCGGCCAGGAGTTGAGCGATACCGACGCGGCCGCCGTCGTGACCTATATCCGCACCGCCTGGGGCAATCACGGCGCCCCTGTGACGGAGCGCGAGGTCAACGAACTGCGCAAGGCGCCGCTGCACTGAGCCGCGCGGCGGACCCGCCGCAGGCACGCTTGAACTGGTCTGCACAAACGTTGTTCCGGAGATCCCTCAGATGGATGCCAACGACAACCCGGGCGCCGCACCGCCCTCCGACGAAGAAGTCGAACGCGTGGTCGCAGCCGGACCGCACGGCGCGATTGCCGTGGCCGGCGTCGCCACGCTGATCGTGATGGCGATCTGGTTCGGCTTCTACTTCCTTGTCTTCCTGCCGCGCGGCGTCGTGCACTGATCATGGCCACTCCCTCCCCCGACCATCCTGGTGACGGCCATGCGGTCGCGCTGCGTGCCGAGCGGCGCTGGGCGATCTTCGCCGCCAGCCTGATCCTGCTGATGCTCGTCGTGGTCGTGTTCTCCGGCCTGCACTGGGCGATGATGCCGCCCTCGCGCGTCGAGACCGTCGATCCGACCCGTCTGCAATTGTCCGGCGAATTCGTCGAAGACAACCTGGGCTCCGCGGTCGGAGACGACGGCTCGGTGGTGGTGCGCTTCATCGCGCAGCAGTATTCGTTCACGCCGCAATGCCTGCTGGTGCCCGCCGGTACGCCGGTCACCTTCCGCACCACCAGCGCGGACGTCGTGCACGGCTTGCTGGTCACGGATACCAACATCAACACGATGGTGGTGCCGGGTTACATCTCCACACTCACTACCAGTTTCGATCACCCCGGCGATCACCTGATGCCGTGCCACGAATTCTGCGGCTTCGGCCATCAAACCATGTGGGCGCACGTGAAGGTGATCGACAAGGCCGCGTTCTTCGAGCAGGCACGACAATCAAGGAGGCTCAGCTGTGTTTCTCGCTAAGCGACTCGTTCTCGCGCACTTCTGGCTCGCCTTCATCGCGTTTCTGCTGGCGCTCTTTCTCGGCTCGTGGCAGATGCTGGTGAGAAGTCCGCTGCTGCCGTGGGTCGGCGACCCCGAGCTTTATTACCGCTCGGTGACCGCGCACGGCACGGTGATGGCCTATGTGCTGCCGACCCTCGTGGCGATGGGCTTCGGCTACGCGATTGTCGAACTCGCGCTGCGTCAGCCCCTGGTGGGACTCAAATGGGCGTGGGCCGCGTTCTTCATCCTTGCGGTGGGCGCCGTGGTCGCGATGGTGCCTGTGTCGATGGGCCGGGCGTCGGTGCTCTTCACCTTCTATCCGCCGATGATCGGCAGCCCGCTCTATTACATCGGCGTGGTGCTGGTGGTGGTCGGCTCGTGGATCTGGGTCGCGCTGATGAACGTGAACCTGCGCATCTGGAAGCGCGCCAATCCCGGCAAACCGGTGCCGCTCGCGATGTTCGCCAACGTCGCGGGCGCGTATCTATGGGCATGGACAGCCATCGGCGCGGCGCTCGAAATCCTGCTGCAGATCCTGCCGGTGGCGCTCGGCTGGAAGAGCACCATCGACGCCGGCCTCGCCCGCGTGCTGTTCTCGTGGACACTGCATGCCATCGTCTACTTCTGGCTGATCCCGGCGTATATCGCTTACTACACGATTGTGCCGGGCGCGATCGGCGGGCGCCTCTACAGCGATTCGATGGCGCGCGTCTCGTTCATCCTGTTCCTGATCTTCGCCATGCCGATCGGCATTCACCATCTGTTCGTCGATCCGCAGGTTGGCGCGGGTTTCAAATTCCTGCATGCGGTGTTCACGGGAATGGTGTCGGTGCCGACACTGCTGACCGTGTTCACGATCTGCGCCTCGGTTGAAATTGCCGGACGCCTGCGCGGCGGCCAGGGTGCGTTCGGCTGGCTGGCCGCCCTGCCGTGGCGCAATCCGATGATGCTGGTGCTGGCGTTTTCGTTCGTCATGCTGGGGCTCGGCGGCGCGGGCGGGCTCATCAACATGAGCTACCAGCTGAATTCGACCATCCACAACACACAGTGGGTGACGGGCCATTTCCATCTGATCTTCGGCGGCGCAATCGTCATCATGTACTTCGCGATTGCGTATGAGCTGTGGCCGCAACTTACCGGGCGCGCGCTGTATTCGCTGGGTCTCGTGCGCGCCCAGCTCTGGTTGTGGTTCATCGGCATGATGGTCGTGACGCTGCCGTGGCATTACGTGGGCCTGCTCGGTGCGCCGCGGCGCATGGCCTACTACGACTACACCGCACCCGGCCTCGAACAGCAGGCCATCTGGGTGGCGATGTCGGCCATCGGCGGCTTCGTGCTGGTGATCTCCGGCGTGCTGTTCATCTACATTCTCGCGAAGTCGCAACTCGGACCGCTCGTGCAGCCGAAGGAATTCCGCTTTAGCCTCGCGACGCATCCCGTCGATCGCGTGCCCGCCGCGCTGAACAGCTTCGGCCTGTGGGTCGGGCTGATGATCGCCTTGACGGTCGTCAATTACAGCGTGCCTGTCTTCCAGCTACTGCGGCTGCAGCAGACCTCCGTGCCGGCGGTCGTCGTCGGAGCCCAGCGATGAATGAAGAACGCGTCTTCAGCCTGCGCAACCCATGGTTCGTGACGAGCGTGGGCGGCATCCTCTCGGTGGCGGTGATATCGGCGCTGATCGGTTTCATCTGGCTGCCGTCGGCCAACGGCGATTTCAGCGGCCATGGCTTGTGGGCGACCATCTGCAGCGCGGCCGGCACACCGTCGAGCTGGTACGGTGGCGGAGCCAACCTGAATGGGGCGCCGCCGAGCGAGGTGGTGGTGTTGCCGCCAGGCCATGCGAGCGCCGATGCGGCTTCGATCGGACGCGGCGCAACCATTGCGACGCAGAACTGCTCGATGTGCCACGGCGTGCTCGGCACCGTTCAGGTCACCGCGCCCGCGCTCGCCGGTCAGTATGCCGACGTGATCTACAAGGAGTTGCGCGATTACCAGAGCGGGCAGCGCGCCAACGCGATCATGCAGCCGATCATCCAGAGCCGCAGCGATCAGGATCTGCACGATCTGGCCGCGTATTACGCGTCGCTGCAGCGGGCCGCGCCGGCCGAACCCGGCGGCGCAACAGGCGCCGCGCAGGATGTCGACGCTGTCAGACTGGCCATGCAGGGAGACCCGATCCGCAACATCGCGCCGTGCGCCGCATGCCACGGGCAACTGGACCGCAAGGGCGCCGCGCCCTGGCTCGGCGGGCAATCGTCCGTCTATCTGGCCGCGCAGATGCAGCACTTTGCGAGCGGCGAGCGGCATAACGACATCAACGAACAGATGCGCAATGTTGCACGGCATCTGACGCCGCAAGAAATTGACGGCCTCGCGAAGTACTATGCGGCACAACCTTAGCAGCCAGGCGCTTCGCGTCCGGCGCGCCGCGCGAGCCTGATCTATGCAGCAACCGGCTCCGCGCGGCTGCCGCTCTTGCGCGCATGGCCCGCGGCAGATGAGCGTACGGCAGCCGCCCCACCCGAGCCGGTACGGAACACCGCCACCGCCGCCGTCAAACGGCGCGCCTGATCTTCCAGCGAACCGGCCGCCGCAGCAGCCTGTTCCACAAGTGCAGCGTTCTGCTGGGTCACTTCATCCATCTGCGCGACCGCGAGATTGACCTGATCGATGCCGGTGCTCTGCTCCGTCGCCGCGGCAGCGATCTCGCTCATGATCGCGCTCACCCGGGCAATCGAGTCGACGATTTCGGTCATCGTCGTGCCCGAGCGCTCGACCAGTTGTGCGCCGGTCTGCACCCGCGCATTCGAATCGTCGATCATCGTCTTGATCTCTTTGGCCGCGCCCGCGCTGCGCTGCGCGAGCGAGCGCACTTCGCTCGCCACCACCGCGAAGCCGCGGCCCTGCTCGCCCGCTCGGGCCGCTTCGACCGCGGCATTGAGTGCGAGGATGTTGGTCTGGAACGCGATGCCCTCGATCACGCCGACGATATCGGCAATCCGGCGCGAATCGTCGACCATGTGATTCATCGTGCCCACCACCTGCTGGGTCAGCTCGCCGCCCTGTGCGGCGAGGCTCGACGCGCCTTGCGCCAGCGAACTCGCCTGCTTGGCGTTCTCGGCGGTCTGCTTGACGGTGGACGTGAGCTGTTCGATGCTCGCCGCGGTTTCTTCAAGCGAAGCGGCCTGCTCCTCGGTGCGCTGCGACAGATCGGTGTTGCCGGCGGCGATTTCGCTGACGCCGGTGTCGATCGATTCGGTGCCTTGACGAACCGTGTTCACGGTCGAGATCAACGAGTCCTGCATCTTGCGCAGCGCGGCCGCAAGCTTGCCCATCTCGTTGTCGCTGACAACTTCGATGCGGCCCGTCAGGTCACCTTCGGCGATGCGCTCAAACTGGCCGATCGTCGCATCCACCGGGTCGACGATCGCATGCACCAGCACCATCCGCGCGAGCCAGGACAGCACCAGCGCCAGCACCATCCCCACACCGACCGCGACACTGACCGCAAAGAAACGATCCTGCGCGTCCTGATAGCGTTGCGCGCCATGGTTCAGTTGCAACTGCTCGAGCGTGAGCATCGCTTTTTCGTAGTTGTTGTAGAGCGAAGGCAGCTTGTGCGCCTGCAATTGCTGGAAGGTCGGCTTGTCGCCGGACTTGAGCGCGGCCATGGCCGGCTCGACGCCTTCGTGCAGGAACGTATCGCGCTTGTCCTGCATGTCCTTGATGAGGCGCTGCTCTTCGTCGTCCGAGCCGGCGCGGCTTATATAGTGGGCAAGGCGGTCGTTTGAGACCTTCAGATACTGATCGAAGCGCTGCAGAACCGCCGTCGCGCCGTCCTGGTCGTTCAGGTCGACAAGCGATGCATAAGTAGCCAGCGCGAGGCGCAGGCGCAGCAACTGGCCGGCGCTGCCTTCGAGGTCGGCCACCGCGGGGGTATCCACCGTGTACATCTGCTGCAGCGAGTCGTTGCTGGCGCGTAACGACAGTAGCCCCGCCGCCGCGCCGATCAGCAGTACAACGCCGAAGAAGGCAATCATCACGGTCAGGCAGGCGCGGATCGACAACTTTTTCAACATGAGCTCGTCTCCAATGGGCTTACCCGCCGACGGTCAGGAAAGAGCGCCGGACTGGGGTGCTGCGCCCAAGCCCACTGGCCAGGTTCGCAACTTGCTTACAAATTAAGCGAACGCCACATGGAATGGTCTACGGCTATCTGGCCAAAAACTTTATGGCTCTGGTCAGACAAATTGCCTTACCGGTTCTCCAGCGATGCGCGCTGCTGGATATGAGCAGCCTTGCTGGCCGATGCGCCGGTATTGTTACCCGCCGCCTCGCGATGGCTTATGCGCCGGATCAAGAAATCGAGACAAGCGCCGGCCGGCGCAGCGGGACTAGCCGAGGTTGTTCTCACCGGCGAGTTGAAGGAAAGTAGCGAGGCGACGTTCCGTGGAGCCGCGCGCCATGTACGAGATCGGGTCGGCCATGCTGGTGTTCGTGCTGCTTCTGATCGGCACGGGAACGGGTGTGCTGGTGCGGCCGCTCTTGCCGGAAGAGCACAAGGCCCATGAAACGGTGCAACTGATCCAGTTGGTGATTGGCATGCTCGTCACCTTCGCAGCACTCGTGCTGGGACTGATGACGGCGTCAGCCAAAACCAGCTTCGATACGGTCGGCAATGACTTTCGGACCTACTCGGCCGACCTGATCCAGCTCAACGCGACCTTGCGGCAATACGGCGGCGACGCCAGCGAAGTGCGGCAACTGCTGCGCGCCTACACCGCAGCGGCCATCGCCAGCACCTGGCCGTCCGAGCCGCGTCCCGCCGGTGACTACTACCCAAAAGACATTCCGGCCGAGAACAACTCGGAAAAGCTGGAGGACACCCGGCTCGGCGACATGCTCAATCTCGCCGGCGCGCGTCTGCGGCAACTCTCAGCAAATGATGCCTATCACCAGCGGCTGCTCGACCAAAGCATCGATCAGTTCGAGCGGGTCGTTCAGGCGCGCTGGAAACTGATCGAAGAAGCCCACAGCACGATTTCACAGCCGTTCTTCATGACGCTGACGTTCTGGCTGTTCGTGATCTTCCTGAGCTTCGGCCTGATCGCGCCGCGCAACGCGCTGGCCCTCGTGACGATCACGCTTGGGGCGTTGTCGATTGCCTCGGCCGTGTACGTGATCGTCGATCTGGATACGCCGTTTACCGGCCCGATCGTCATATCGAGCCAGCCGATGCGCGACGCGCTCGAGCATTTGAACCGCTAACCGGTGCTAACTGGCGCTGACTAGCCCTGACTAGCGGCGCCGGCTCAGGCCGCCACCATCTTTTCGCGAGCCCATGCCACCGCGGCGCGCGCCGGCGCAATGCCGGTTGCACGCACACGCTCGGCCAGTTCGAAGACGCGCGGACCGATTTGCGCAACTTCGGCGAGCACCGCCTGCTCTTCGCCCGAACCCTGATACTCCCGCACGCAACTAATAATGCCGCCTGCATTCACGAGAAAATCCGGCGCGTAGAAAATGCCGCGCCGATGCAGCACGTCGCCTTCGGCCAGCGAAATCAACTGGTTGTTCGCGCCGCCCGCCACCACCTTGAAACGGCACTGCGCCGCGACCGTCTCCGTGATCGAGCCGCCCAGCGCGCACGGTGCGAAAACGTCCGCTTCGACAGAGGTGATCTCCGCCGTGCCGACCACGCGCGCATTGAAAAGCTGCTGCGCACGCGCCGTTTTGGCCGCGTCGATGTCCGAGACGATCAGTTGCGCGCCCGCCTGATGCAGACGCTCGCACAAGTCCCAACCCACCGAGCCGAGGCCCTGCACCGCCACCGAAACGCCGTCGAGCGACTTGCGCCCAAGCGCCGCTTCCACCGCTGCCAGCAGGCCGACGAACACGCCATAAGCGGTACGCGGCGACGGGTTGCCACCGTAGACGTCGTTGGCGCGCGGAATGCCGCTCACATAGCCGGTCTCGCTTTGTACGGCACGCATGTCGTCGGCGGTCGTGCCGACGTCCTCAGCCGTGATGTAGATGCCTTCCAGCGATTGCACCAGCCGGCCGAACGCCTTGAACAGCGCCGTGCGGTCGAGCACGTCCGGACGGCGCAGGATCACGGCCTTGCCGCCGCCGAACGGCAGGTCGGCGAGCGCGTTCTTGAACGCCATGCCTTGCGACAGGCGCAGCGCGTCGTTGTACGCCTCATGGTCCGATGCGTATTGCCAGAAGCGGCAGCCGCCGAATGCCGGACCGCGCGCCGTGCTGTAGACGGCGACGATGGCTTGCAGGCCGGAGGCGGCGTCGGTGGCGAGGACGATGCGTTCGTGTGCGGGTTCGCCGTGCAGCCCAAAGAGCGTGCTGGCGGCAGTGGTCGTCAGTCGGTCCATCAGTATTCCTTCCTTGTGGGCGGAGAGTTCGTCGTCCGCGCGAAGCAATGGCTTCGCGCCTGGCCGCATGCGAACCGGATCGCGGCAGCATGCGGAAATCGGGCGAGGCATCAGCCCGGCGGCTGAGCGCACCTCGACGGCAAGAGTGTATGCGGCCAAATCCGGGGGTTTCTTCTGTTTATCTGGCATGATGCAGGCCACAGCAGAAGATTTGACTATGCATGGCCTTTTATAAAGACGAATCGTCTCCCCGCCTGCCGCGCCTGGGAGACACCTGGAGGACGACATGAAGCTCGACGCGATCGACCAGCGAATCCTGCGCGAACTGCGCAGCGATGGCCGCCTGCCCAACGCCAAACTCGCCGAGCGCGTAGGCCTCTCGGCCACGCCATGCTGGAACCGGGTGCGCGCGCTGGAAGAAGCGGGCGTGATCGAAGGTTATGCGGCACTGCTCAACCAGAAGGCGCTTGGGCTTCCCGACACCGTCATCATTGAAGTGACGCTCGACAAGCACGACGAGCGCACGCTGGAGCGTTTCGGCGAAGCGCTCGCGGATCTGCCGGAAGTGGTCGAAGCCTTCCTCGTCTCCGGCGAATATGACTATCTGATCAAGGTAGCGGTGGCCGGTACCGAAGGCTACGAGTCGTTCCTGCGACGCAAGCTCTACCGGCTACCGGGCTTTCAGAACAGCCGCTCGATCTTTGCGCTGCGCTGCCTGAAGCGCTCGGTTTCGGTCGAGCCTTGAGAGGGTTTTCCCGTACTGGTGCGCGCAATGCACCAACATGCGCTAGATTCTCTGCTCTAGTTTTGGCGTTTCCAAAATCGCGCTTTCTTTCGGCGTGTTATAAGCGCGATACCCCGTCGAACGTGCAGGTAGCTACGGATACCTAAACGGCCGACTTTTTGTAATCCAATCAGTCAGTTGCCTCGGCATCAAGGAGACAGCTGACTGATTGGCGCGGACCGAGCCGCGCTATTGGCATACCTTCTGCTTAGGGTGCCGTCGCCTCAAACCAGCGTAGCGCCGACACAATCGGCGTTGCGTGCTGATGGGACTTTCGATAACGAATGTTGCGCGTCAACGGCAAAACGCTTGCCGGACAACGTGCATGACCGCTGGCGCACGGCTCGTGCGCCGATGGGCAGGTCGTCCATGGTTGTGGCTTCAACGAAAGGAAGAATCGTAAGTGAAACGTATGCAAGTGGTATCGGCCGCCGGGCGACGACACGGCGGTACGCGCATGCCGGCAGGGCAAGACCTTCAGGCATCCTCGAGCGCGCCGGCTGCGCGCCAGGCCGACCTCAGCAAACCGTCGATGCACGCTGCATCACCCCATCGCTCCGCACAGGACTTTGCGCGGCGCCATCTGTCTTCAGACACCCCATTCCTCACCCGACGTCCACGCCCGCTCGCGGGCCGCGACGCGTTGCCGCCTGATCTCGGGTGAGCTTCGTCGTGCTTCAGCGCGCTGCGTCGTCATGCTTTTCTTTCCGCCCCTTTCCGCTTTTTCCGCGGGGCGCGGTTTTCTCTTGAACCTCTAATTCCGAAACAGGCCATGAAACTGTCGCAATCCCTTACCGCGGTGCTCTCAGCGATCACGTTCACCTTTGCCGGCACAGCGTCGGCCGTCACCGTGCCACCCGGCACCACGCTCGCCGCCAAGCAGGAATTGACCCGACAGGTGCCGACGGAAGTCGAATCGCTCGACCCCGCGCATATCGAATCGTGGACCGGCAACACCATCGGCCTCGACCTGTTCGAGGGGCTCACCCGCATCGGCGCCTCCGGTGCAGTCGTGCCGGGTGTCGCGGAATCGTGGACGCGCACCGCGCCCGATACCTGGGTGTTCAAGCTGCGTCACGACGCGAAGTGGAGCAATGGCGACCCGGTCACGGCCGCCGATTTCGTTTACTCATGGCAGCGCGTGCTCGATCCGAAAACCGGCTCGAAATACACGATCCTGGTGGAGTTCGTGAAGAACGCGAAGGCCATCCTCGCGGGCAAGGCGCCGCTCACGTCGCTGGGCGCGCGCGCGGTCGATCCGTACACGCTTGAGGTAAAGACCGAAGTACCCGCCGCCTTCTTCTCCGAACTGACCGCCATGCCGACCATGGCGCCGGTGAACAAGGCGGTGGTGGCCAAGTTCGGCGATAGCTGGACGCGTCCGGGCAATATGGTGAGCAACGGCCCCTACACGCTGACCGACTGGGAGCCGAACAACCGCATCGTGATGGTCAAGAACGCCAAATACTGGAATGCACCGCAAGTGGTCATCACCAAGGTGACCTATGTCCCGGTGGAAAGCGACGAGACCGCAATGCGCATGTATCAGGCAGGCCAGATCGACTATACGTACTCGATTCCCTCAGGCATCTACGCCCAGGTCAGCAAGCAGTTCGGCAAGGAGCTCCAGACGGGCGTGCAGCTTGCCACCTACTTCTATAGCCTGAACAACAGCGACCCTGCGTTCCATGACCCGCGTGTGCGGCTCGCGCTCTCCATGGTGATCGACCGCGACCTGCTCACCTCGAAGCTGACCCAGGCAGGCGAATTGCCGATGTACGGCCTGATCTCCAAAGGCACCAAAGGCGCCGCCGTCTACAGCCCCGACTGGGCAAGCTGGCCGATGGCCAAGCGCGTCGACTATGCGCGCGGCCTGCTCAAGGCAGCCGGCTATTCGGATGCGAAGCCGCTCACCTTCACCCTCACCTACAACACGAACGATCTGCACAAGAAGGTGGCGCTTTTCTCCACCTCGGAATGGCGCACCAAGCTGGGCGTGAATGCAAAGCTGGAGAACGTCGAATACAAGGTGCTGCTGAGCGAACGCCACGCCGGCAAGGTGCAAGCCTCCCGCGATGGCTGGTTCGTCGACTATAACGACGCCATGTCGTACTTCGATCAGCTCCGCTGCGGCAGCCTGCAGAACGATCAGCAGTTCTGCGACCCGAAGGTCGACGCGCTGGTGGATCAGGCCAACGTGCAGCTCGACGACCAGAAACGCACCGCCATGCTCACACAGGCGCACAATCTGGCCATGAGCGAAACGCCGCTGGTCCCGCTGTTCCAGTACTCGGCAGACCGGCTCGTGAAGCCGTACGTGGGCGGCTATTTGCCGACCAACTATGTCGACCAGCGTGCCTCGCAGGACATGTACCTGCTGGCGCACTAAGCCCCGCTCACCGGCCACTGAATGTTGAAGTAACGGAATCCGCCATGCTCGCCTATGCGCTGCGCCGCACCCTCTGGGTCATTCCAACCGTGCTTGCCGTGATTACGGTGTGCTATCTGATGTTGCATGCGACGCCCGGCGGTCCGTTCGACACCGAGAAGCATCTGTCCGCGGCCACCCTCGCTAACCTCAACGCGAAATATCACCTCGACCAGCCGCTCTGGAAGCAGTACCTGCTGTATCTGAACGCGCTGCTTCACGGCGATCTCGGGCCGTCGGTCCGTTATGTGGACTGGTCGGTCAACGATCTGGTGAGCAAGGCGCTGCCGGTCAGTCTCGGTGTGGGCGGCCTCTCGGTGCCGATCGCGCTGGTGATCGGCGTACTGCTCGGCACGACCGCCGCCGTGCGCCGCGACGGCCTGACCGACCGCATCGTGATGCTGCTCGGCAACGTCGGCAATGTGATTCCGCCGTTCGTGCTCGGGCCGGTGCTGGTGTGGGTGTTTGCGATTCTGCTAAAACGCGCGGACGGCCACGGCTGGCTGCCCGCGGGCGGCTGGGGCGACGGCGGCTGGCACTACCGCGTGCTGCCGATGGCGCTGCTGGTGATCATCAACGTCTCGTCGATTGCACGGGTGATGCGCGGCAGCATGATCGAAGTGCTGTCGGGCAACTTCATCCGCACGGCGCGCGCCAAGGGCTTGCCCGGTCACGTGATCGTCCTGCGGCACGCGCTCAAGCCCGCGTTGATGCCGGTGGTGTCGCTGCTCGGCTCGATCTGTATTACATCGATTACCGCCGCTGTGGTGACCGAATCGGTGTTCGCGCTGCCAGGCCTCGGACAACTGGTGGTGGACGGCGCCATCAACCGCGACTACACGCTGGTGCTCGGGCTCGTGGTGCTCACCACCGTTGCGGCCGTGGTGTTCAACCTGCTGGTCGATCTGGCGTATGCGTGGCTCGACCCGCGCATCCGTTACTGAACCTGTGCTTACGGAACCCGCCCTGATCATCGAATTTCGCTAGAGACGCCATGAACACCACCCCTTCCACCGCTGCGCCCGCGGTTGACGCCACCGCCCCGCGGCGCTCGCGCAGCCCGCTCGAGCTCGCCTTCAGGCAGTTTCTGCGCAACCGCGCCGCGCTCGCGAGCCTCGTGATTCTCGGGCTCATCATCATTGCCTGTTTTGTGGGGCCGCTGCTTCTCTCCAACGACCCCGCCGCCAACGACTGGGGCGCGATCAGCATGGCTCCCACGCTGCAAGGCCAGCACTGGTTCGGCACCGACGAGCTGGGCCGCGACCTGCTGGTGCGCACGCTCGCCGGCGGGCGCGTGTCGCTCGAGGTTGGCTTGCTCGGCACGCTCGTTTCCGGCCTGATCGGGGTGGCCTGGGGCGCCACGGCCGGCTATATCGGCGGACGCACCGACGCGGTGATGATGCGTATCGTCGACATGATGTATGCGATTCCCTACATGCTGATCGCCATTCTGATGATGACGCTGCTCGGCCGCGCCTTCTACCTGGTGGTGCTGACCATTAGCGCGTTCTCGTGGCTCGACATGGCGCGCGTGGTGCGCGGCCAGACGCTGTCGCTGCGCACGCGCGAGTTCATCGACGCGGCGCGCGCCACCGGCGTGGGCACGTCGGGGATCATCCTGCGGCATATCGTGCCGAACCTGCTCGGCGTGGTGGTGGTGTACGCGACGGTCACCGTGCCGGGCATCGTGCTGACCGAATCCGTGCTGTCGTTTCTTGGCCTGGGCGTGCAGGAACCGATGACAAGCTGGGGCGTGCTGATCAACGACGGCGCGCAAAAACTGGAGTCGATGCCGTGGCTGCTGCTGTGCCCGGCGGTGATGCTGTGCGTCACGCTGTATTGCGTGAACTTTGTAGGCGACGGGCTGCGCGACGCGCTCGATACCAAGGAGCGGTGAGATGGCGTTGCTCGAAGTAAAAGACCTGGGGGTGCGCTTCACACGCCGCGACGCCTCGCCTGTGGACGCCGTGCAACGCGTGTCGTTCACGCTCGAAAAAGGCAAGACGCTGGGGATTGTCGGTGAGTCCGGTTCCGGTAAAAGCCAGACGGTGATGGCACTGCTCGGACTGCTGCCCGGCAACGGCCAGGCGTCCGGCGAAGCGCTCTACGCGGGGCGCAACCTGCTGACGCTCAGCCAGCGCGAACTGAACCAGATTCGTGGCGATCGCATCGGCATGGTGTTCCAGGACCCGATGACCTCGCTGAATCCGTTTCTGACCGTCGAGCGGCAGATGACCGAGGCGCTGCAGATGCACCGTGGCGTGTCGCGCCGCGAGGCACGCCGCCAGGCTATCGAAGCGCTGCAGCGCGTCTGGATTCCGGACGCGGCACGACGCATCGATCGCTATCCGCATGAATTCTCGGGCGGCATGCGCCAGCGCGTGACGATCGCCACGGCGCTACTCACCGAACCTGAAATCCTGATTGCCGACGAGCCGACTACCGCACTCGACGTGACCGTGCAGGCGCAGATCATCGAACTGCTGCGCGAGCTGAACCGCGATCTGGGTACGGCGATCATCCTGATTACGCACGATATGGGCGTGGTGGCCGGGCTCGCTGACGATGTGATGGTGATGTACGCAGGACGGACCGTGGAGCGCGCGAGTGCGCAGGCGCTCTTCGAGCACCCGACGCATCCTTATACGCGTGGGTTGCTCGAAGCGTTGCCGCGGCTCGATGACGGCGACGGGACACATGATATCGATGCGCCGCTGCGCACGATTGCGGGTAATCCGCCAGCGCCGGGCCAAACGATCGAAGGCTGTGCGTTTGCGCCGCGCTGCTCGCTGGCGCGCGAGCGCTGCCACAGCACGCGGCCTGAACTGGAGCCGATTGCCGGTGTGACAGACGGCTGGCGCGCCTGTCTGCGGCCTGTCGAGGAGATTGAGGAGGTGGTGCGGTGAGTGATACGGCAACGCGCAAGACGGCGCATAGGGATGATGCGATGACGAGCTCACTGCCTGGTGGCGTAGCTGGTGGCGTAGCCGGCGGCGCAGCAGGGGGCGCACACGTGGCGCCGGTCGGCGAGCCGGTGTTGACGGTGCGCGATCTGAAGGTGCATTTCCGCGTGCCGCGCGGCGGATATCCATGGTCGCCCAAGGCAACGCTGCGCGCGGTCGAAGGCGTGTCGTTCGACATTCGACGCGGTGAGACCGTGGGGCTTGTCGGCGAGTCGGGCTGCGGCAAGTCGACGTTGGCAAGGGCGATTATTGGGCTGACGCCTGTGACGGACGGTAGCGTGCGGTGGCGCGATACCGAAACGGTTAGCGACGGGCGGCGCCCCGCCGCTGCGATGGAGCGGCTGCGCAAAGACGTGCAGATGGTGTTTCAGGACCCGCTTGCGTCGCTCGATCCGCGCATGACGATCGAGCAGATTGTGACTGAGCCGCTGAAGGTGCAGCGGCCGGAACTCGGACGGGACGAGGCACATGCGCGAGTGGTGACGATGCTCGAACGCGTGGGGCTCGGTGCGCATCATCTGTCGCGGTATGCGCATGAATTTTCCGGCGGGCAGTGCCAGCGGATAGGGATTGCGCGCGCCTTGGTCGGTGAGCCGCAACTGGTAATTTGCGATGAGCCTGTGTCCGCGCTCGATGTTTCCATTCAGGCGCAGATTGTTAACCTCTTGCGCGATTTGCAGCGGGAGCTGTCGCTTTCACTGCTGTTTGTTGCGCATGATCTGGCTGTGGTTAAGGCGATTAGTCAGCGCGTGCTGGTGATGTATCTCGGGCGGGTGATGGAGCTTGGGACACGGCATGAGGTGTATGGGTCGCCGCAGCATCCTTATACGCGGGCTTTGCTGTCGGCGGTGCCGCGGCCCGATCCCGCCAGCGAGCGCACGCGCAAGCATGCGGTGTTGACCGGGGAAATGCCCTCGCCGCTTAATCTGCCTTCCGGGTGTGCGTTTCGCACGCGCTGTCCGGACGCGATTGCGGCTTGTGCGGAAGATGTGCCGCAGCCGGTGTCGCGTGGAACGGGGGATCGAAGGGTGGCTTGTATTCGGGTGGGAGTGGAGATGCGCGAGGCCCGGACGGTTGTTTGAGTGGTTTGTTGAGTGGGTTGTGCCCGGTGGTCTGCAGACCGGGCTCAAGCTGTGTGGCGTCAAGCGACGCCTGCCAGCCTCAATGCGTCCATGGTCATGTGCGCGCCAAGGACAACCAGTACCGTTCCCATCGCCCAGCGTTGAGCCAGCAGGAGCCCAGGGCGACGGCCGAGAAACGTCGCCATACTGCCGGAACACACGGCTACCAGGCCATTAACCGATGCGAACGCGATAATCAACGACGAACCGAGCACAAGCGATTGCCTGAGAACGCTGCCGTCCTGGTAGTTGATGAATTGCGGCAGGAGGGACAGAAAAATCATCGCGAGCTTGGGATTCAACAGGCTAGTCGTCGCGCCCATTGCGAGAAGCCGGCGAGGTTGTTCGCGAGGCAGTTCGCGCACCTCCAGCGGGGAGCGGCCGCCGGGTTTAACCGCCTGCCACGCCAGATAGAACAGATACGCAGCGCCCCCTGCGCCTAACACGCTGCCTGCATAAGGCACGCTCATGAAAAGTGCCGTGATACCGAACGCGGCGCCAAACATATAGACAAGGTAGCCGAACATGACGCCCGCGAGCGAAATAAGCCCGGCCGTGCGTCCTTGCGCAATCGAGCGCGACATCACGTAGATCATGTTCGGGCCCGGTGTCACGGCGAGCATTCCACCGACCATCAGAAATCCGTAAATCGATGTGGTGCCGTGCATTTCTCGGGCTCCCTTCAAGTGTTCAGTGTTAGCAGTATCGATTCGATGCATACTCCAGTAAAACGAATTAAACTGAACTCATTACTCAGATTTTCTGACTAAAATGAAAAAGCTCGATCTGGATGTGCTTGAGATGGTGGTGGCGGTCGCCGATGCGGGATCGTTTGTTCAAGGTGCGGAATCGGTGCACCGGTCGCCATCGGCGGTCAGCATGCAGATCAAGGCGCTTGAAGAAGCGCTGGGTAAACCGCTCTTCGTGCGAAGCACGCGTAACGTTGCGATTACCGCAGAGGGTAAAACGCTGCTGGACTATGGGCGTCAGATGCTTGCGATGCGGGAGGAAGCGTGGGCGTCGGTGGTTCGGCCGGAGATAAAGGGGCGCGTTACGATCGGTGTGCCTGACGATTATGCTTCAACGTTGCTGCCAACGGTTTTGGGGAAGTTCGCGGCTGCTCATCCACGTGTGGAGATTCGGGTGGTCGGTTTGCCCAGTAGCGGGCTTGCTCCATTGCTTAAGGACAATACGCTCGACCTGGCTTGTCTCACCAAAACTAAGGGTATTGTGGGCGAATTTATCCGGTTCGAACCGATCGTGTGGGCTGGGTCGCCTACGCGAAAAGTTTGGAAAGAGCGGCCACTTCCGATTGCCGTTTTTGAGCATGGCAGTACCGCACGTGCCCATGCGATCAGCGCGCTTCAGCGTGAAAATATCAAGTACCGGATGTCGTATGAGAGCCCGAGTTTGTTGGGGCTTATCAGTATGGTCGAAGCGGGGCTGGCGGTGGCGCCGCTGGCACAGTGCAGCGTGCCGGCGCATCTTGTTCAGTTGTCGCAGAACGAAGGGTTGCCGCCGTTGGATGATCTTGAAGTCATTCTTGCCCGTAGTGCCCGGTCTGGGAGGCCGCCTTGTGATTTTCTCGCTGAGCAGATTCTGGCGGAGTTGAGGAATTGAGGGGGTGGCAGGGAATCCTCTCAGAGTTGCGCATGGCCGATCATCGGCAGGCAGAAAGTCGCTGAGTTAAGCCAGTCGCCGCCAGGCTGGGTTCGGTCGAGGCTGTGTCAAAACGTGCGCCATCGTCGCCCGGCAAAGAGGTTGACCGACCGAAACCTTCAGGCTTCTAGCTCAACTATCACGCACGGGCGACCTGTGCTCAGTCACTCAACTCAGAGCTTGTCATGCTTCAGATGCCAGTCGCGAAGCGCTCTATCCAGAGCCTCCACCATCCGCTTGAAGTGTTCATCTCCGATCTGCTCGCTGTAACGGAGCGCCGAGATATAGCCTTTGACGTGTGCTACGGCTTTTTCAGCCTCCAACTCGGTTTCAATTTCGTCGAGCTTGGCAATAGTGCATTCGACTCGATACTGGGCATCGTCGGGTTGTTTAAGGATCGTCATGGTCTTGGTCTCTTTCTGCTTGTCGAGTTGTCAATCGCTGTGGGATTGCATGGAGGAACGCCATGCGCATTTGGCCGAGTGATTCCTTACCAACACCGGATGCTCCGGCCATCGAATCAGCGCGGTAAAAATAAAAGACCCCGAGAGATCCGGGGCCTCCTTTACATCAGTGGACGATGTTCCTCTTAGAACGGAATATCATCATCCATCTCATCAAACCCGCCCCCAGCTGGCGCGCTCGGCCGGCTAGCCCCACCACCGCTACCGCCACGCGAACCACCACCCGACGAAGCCACACGGCCACCACCACCGCCACCACTGCGCTCCGACGGCTCACCCCGGCTATACCCGCCTTCATCACCACCCATCGAAGCCCCACCCCGACCACCAAGCATCTGCATCTGCTCAGCCACAATCTCGGTGGAGTACCGATCGGTACCATCCTGCGCCTGCCACTTACGCGTACGAATGCGCCCTTCGATATAAACCGACGAGCCCTTCTTCAGGTACTCGTTAACAATCTCCGCCAGACGCCCAAAGAACGAAACCCGATGCCACTCGGTAGCTTCCTTCATTTCGCCCGACGTCTTGTCCTTATACCGGTCCGTCGTCGCAAGGCGGATGTTCGCCACAGCGTCGCCGCTCGGAAGATAACGGACTTCCGGATCGGCTCCGAGGTTGCCGACGAGAATAACCTTGTTCACGGATGCCATGAGTTTCTCCTGTTGATTCCGTTGCAGGTGGCGCGGCAACGCACGTTTCACATCTCAGAACCGGCCGGCTCGAGACAAAAACTGCGCCTCAACCGGCCACCGGTGAGTCTTGATTACGCCTTCTTGCGCGGCGGCTGCTTCATATTTGCCGCGATTATAAGCCAGCAAAATACCAGCCCCGAGCACGCGAAGAACACCGCGCTCTGCCCGTCCGCTTTCAGCAGCACACCGCCGAGCACGCCGCCAATCGCGAGGCCGATCGACTGCGTCGTGTTGTAAACACCCGTCGCCGCGCCCTTGCGTGAGCCGGGCGCCAGTTTCGACACCAGCGAAGGCTGCGACGCTTCAAGAATATTGAAGCCGAGGAAGTAGATAAACAGAATCCCGGCCACACTCAGAATGGTATGGGGTGCGACGCCCAGCAGCAACTGTCCGATCAGGATAAGACCAATCGCACCGACCAGCACCGTCTTCATCTTGCCGCGCGTTTCCGCAGCGATAATCGCCGGGACCATCATCACAAACGACAGCCCCATCACGGGCAGGTAAACCTTCCAGTGCGACGCAACGGGCAAGCCGCCCGCCTCCAGAATCCGCGGCACCACCAGAAACAGCGCCGTTTGCGTGGCATGCAGCACCAGCACGCCGAAATTCAGGCGCAGCAGTTCGACGTTGTGCAGCACCTCCGAAAACGGTGCGCGTACGTGCACCGGCATCGGCGCATTGGGCACGATCCAGATCACGACCCCAATCGCCAGAATCGAGAAAATGCCGACCAGCGTAAACAGGCCGCTCATGCCGACCCACTGGAATACGATCGGCGCGCCGACAATCGCCACCGCGAACGACACGCCAATGCTGCCGCCCACCATCGCCATCGCCTTGGTGCGATGTTCCTCGGAGGTGAGGTCGGCGATAAAGGCGAGCACGGCGGACGACACCGCCCCCATCCCCTGAATCACCCGGCCGACAATAATCCACGTCATGTCGTGTGCGCCCGCCGCGACGAAGCTGCCGAGCGCAAAAATCGCCAGCCCGGTCGCGATCACGGGCTTGCGGCCCACCTTGTCGGAAATCCAGCCGTAGAAGATATACAGCAGCGACTGGGTCACGCCGTACGCGCCGAGCGCGATCCCCACCAGCAGCACGTTGTCGCCGCCGGGGATGGTTTTCGCGTAGATCGAGAACACCGGCATGATCATGAAGAGACCGAGCATGCGCAACGCAAAGATGGCTGCGAGCGACACGGTCGCGCGCAACTCAGGCGCGCTCATGCGTGAAGATGTGGCGGACGGATTGGACATCGGGAACGTGTTTTGAATAATCTGGACGGCCTTGTTGGGCCGGGCGACACACCGTCGAGCAGCATACTCCCGGTGGCCCGCCGTGAGCGACCTTCACCCTGCGGCAAAGACCCGCAGGCGTCTTGCAGTCACGAAAAAAGACCCCACCTGCGGCCCTTCCCCACGGCGCTCAGAACCGCTGTCTTACAGCCTGCCGCGCGCCTGTAGGACGCTGTCAGGTAGCCGTAACAGCAGTCTTGAAAAGTCGTTATAGTAGCAGGTTTAGCCTCTTCCTCTTTCCGCCAGGTAATGGCCAGGTATTGGATCAACGCGTGGAACAAATCCGTATCCGTGGGGCCCGTACCCACAACCTGAAGAACGTCAGTCTCGACCTGCCGCGCCACAAGCTCATCGTGATTACGGGCCTGTCGGGCTCAGGCAAATCGTCGCTTGCCTTCGACACGCTCTACGCGGAAGGGCAACGGCGCTACGTCGAAAGTCTCTCCGCCTACGCCCGGCAATTCCTGCAACTGATGGAAAAGCCGGACGTCGACCTGATCGAGGGCTTGTCCCCCGCCATTTCGATCGAGCAGAAGGCCACTTCGCACAATCCGCGTTCCACGGTCGGCACGGTCACGGAGATCCACGACTACCTGCGCCTGCTGTACGCGCGAGTCGGCACGCCCTATTGCCCGGACCACGAGATCCCGCTGGAGGCGCAAAGCGTCTCGCAGATGGTGGACGCCGCGCTCGCGCTGCCCGAAGACACCAAGCTGATGATCCTGGCGCCCGTGGTGGCGAACCGCAAGGGCGAGCACGTCGAGCTGTTCGAGGAAATGCAGGCGCAGGGCTTTATCCGCTTTCGCGTGCGCTCGGGCGGCGGCACGGCCAATGAAGAGGTCGCAACGATCTACGAAGTGGATTCGCTGCCCAAGCTGAAGAAGAACGACAAGCATACGATCGACGTCGTGGTCGACCGCCTGAAAGTGCGCGCCGACATGAAGCAGCGCCTGGCCGAATCGTTCGAAACCGCGCTGCGCCTCGCCGACGGCCGCGCCATTGCGCTGGAAATGGACACCGACAAGGAGCATCTGTTCAGCTCCAAGTTCGCCTGCCCGATCTGCTCGTACTCGCTGCAGGAACTCGAGCCGCGCCTGTTCTCGTTCAACAACCCGATGGGCGCGTGCCCGGAGTGCGACGGCCTGGGCCAGATCACGTTCTTCGATCCGAAGCGGGTGGTGGCGCATCCCTCGCTGTCGCTGGCGGCAGGCGCCGTGAAGGGCTGGGACCGGCGCAACCAGTTCTACTTCCAGATGCTGCAAAGCCTCGCGGCGTTCTACGAGTTCGATATCGACGAGGCCTTCGAGGACCTGCCGGAAAAGGTCAGGAAGATCCTGCTGTACGGCTCGGGCAAGCAAACCATTCCGTTCTCGTACATCAACGAGCGCGGCCGGGCATCGGTGCGCGAGCATGTGTTTGAAGGGATCATCCCCAATCTGGAGCGCCGTTACCGCGAGACCGATTCGGTCGCGGTGCGCGAAGAGCTCGCCAAGTACCAGAACAACCAGGCCTGCCCCGCCTGCGAAGGCACGCGCCTGCGCCGTGAAGCGCGTTTCGTGCGCATCGGCGCGGACGGCGATGCGCGCGGCATCTACGAAATCAGCGGCTGGCCGTTGCGCGATGCGCTCGGCTATTTCCAGACCTTGCGCCTGGAAGGCTCGAAGCGCGAGATCGCCGACAAGGTGATCAAGGAAATAGTCGCGCGGCTGATGTTCCTGAATAACGTCGGGCTCGACTATCTGTCGCTCGAGCGCAGTGCCGAAACGCTTTCGGGCGGCGAAGCGCAGCGCATCCGGCTGGCGTCGCAGATCGGCTCGGGGCTTACGGGCGTCATGTACGTGCTGGATGAGCCGTCGATCGGCCTGCACCAGCGCGATAACGACCGTCTGATCTCCACGCTGAAGCACCTGCGCGATCTGGGCAACTCGGTGATCGTCGTCGAGCACGACGAGGACATGATCCGCATGGCCGACTACGTGGTCGACATGGGGCCGGGCGCCGGCGAGCACGGCGGCATGATCATCGCGGAAGGCACGCCTCAGGAAGTGGAGGCCGATGCGGGCTCGATCACCGGCCAGTACCTGTCCGGCGCGCGCACCATCCAGTATCCGGACGAGCGCAAGGAGCCGGACGAACGGCGCCTGCGCATCGTCGAGGCGTACGGCAACAACCTGCAGCGCGTCACGCTCGATCTGCCGGTGGGCCTGCTCACCTGCATCACCGGCGTTTCCGGCTCGGGCAAGTCCACGCTGATCAACGACACGCTGTACCACGCGGTTGCGCATCACCTGTACGGCTCGTCGGCCGAGCCGGCGCCGTACGAGGCGATCGAAGGGCTCGAGCACTTCGACAAGGTCATCAACGTCGACCAGTCGCCGATCGGCCGCACGCCGCGCTCGAATCCGGCCACCTATACGGGTCTTTTCACGCCGATCCGCGAGCTGTTCGCGGGCGTGCCGGCTTCAAAGGAACGCGGCTACGATCCGGGCCGCTTCTCGTTCAACGTCAAGGGCGGCCGCTGCGAGTCCTGCCAGGGCGACGGCGTGCTGAAGGTGGAAATGCACTTTCTGCCCGACGTGTACGTGCCGTGCGATGTTTGTCACGGCAAGCGCTACAACCGCGAAACGCTCGACGTGCAGTACAAGGGCAAAAACATCAGCGAAGTGCTGGAACTCACCGTCGAGAGCGCCTACGAGTTCTTCAAGCCGGTGCCGGTCGTGGCGCGCAAGCTGAAAACCTTGCTGGACGTGGGTCTTGGCTATATTCGCCTGGGCCAGTCGGCCACTACGCTGTCGGGCGGCGAAGCCCAGCGTGTCAAACTTTCGCTGGAACTGAGCAAGCGCGACACGGGTCGCACGCTATACATTCTCGACGAACCGACCACCGGTCTGCACTTCCACGATATCGCCCTGTTGCTCGAAGTGATTCATCGTTTACGCGATCAGGGCAACACGGTGGTGATCATCGAGCATAATCTGGATGTAATCAAAACTGCCGACTGGCTGATCGACCTCGGCCCCGAAGGCGGCGCCGGCGGCGGCCAGATCATCGCCCAAGGCACGCCGGAGCAGGTGTCGAAGTCGAAGGCAAGTTTTACCGGTCGATATCTGGCGCCGCTGCTCAAGCGCGACGCCGCCAAAAAGTAATGCTGCAAACCCTGGGTTGGAGATGGAAATAGGCCATGACCAAGCGTAACGAGGCGCCCGAAGATGGGCAGGTGCAGGATCTGCGCCCACGCCCGGTCAGGCTGACGAGCGATATGAGCCTGCCCAAGCTGTCGGCAGTCGAGATCGGCAGCTATCTGCTGATGCTGTTCGGCATGTGGGCAGTGCTGAACCTGCGGCTGCTCGGCGCCTTGCTGGCCGGGCTGCTGGTGTATCAGCTCATCCAGACGATTGCGCCACGCATCGAAAAGCACATGTCCAGCCAGCGCGCGCGCTGGCTCTCGGTGGTGATCCTGGCGGTGGTGATCGTCGGCGGCCTGACGCTGCTCGTGATCGGCATCATCGATCACTTCGAGGGGGATGTGCCTAACGTGCAGGTGCTGCTCGACCAGGCCATGCAACTGATCGACGAGGCTCGCGGCCGGATTCCGCAGTTCGTCGCCAACTATCTGCCGGTGGATACCGACCAGATGAAGGCGCGCGCCACCGAGCTGATGCAGACCCATGCGGGCATGCTGCAGCAAGGCGGCAAGAATGCGGCGCGGGTCTTTACGCACATCCTGATCGGCATGATCATCGGCGCGATTATCGCGGTCGGCGCGCAGAAGCATATGCAGCGGCTGCCGCTGTCCACCGCGTTCGTGACCCGCGTGACGCGTTTTGCCGACGCCTTCCGCCGCATCGTGTTTGCTCAGGTGAAGATTTCGGCCATCAACGCGGTTTTCACCGGCATCTTCCTGCTGGTGATCCTGCCCATCTTCCACGACCGGCTGCCGCTCTCCAAGACGCTGGTGCTCGTCACGTTTATCGTCGGCTTGCTGCCGGTAATCGGCAATCTGATCTCGAACACGATCATCGTCGCGGTGGCGCTCTCGGTGAGCTTTCCGGCTGCGGTGATGTCGCTGGTGTTCCTGATCCTGATCCACAAGCTCGAGTACTTCCTGAACGCACGGATTGTGGGCGGCCAGATCGAGGCGCGTGCGTGGGAATTGCTGGTGGCAATGCTGATCATGGAAGCCGCGTTCGGCATCCCCGGCGTGATTGCCGCGCCGATCTTTTATGCGTATATCAAGCGGGAGCTGATCTATCTGCGGCTGGTGTAAAAGCCGCCTGCGGGGCGCCGGCTCGCTCGCATGCTGACGCTTCGCTCCATGAAAAGGCCGCCAGTCGCAATGACTGGCGGCCTTTATTTTTCCCAGTTGCGTTGGGTCAGCCCGCCGCTTAGCGGAACACCACCGTCTTGCTGCCGTTCAGCACGATGCGGTGCTCGACATGCCACTTCACCGCCCGCGCGAGCGTCACGCACTCGACGTCGCGGCCGATCGCCGTGAGCTGATCCGGCGTCATGCTGTGGTCGACCCGCGCCACTTCCTGCTCGATGATCGGACCTTCGTCGAGATCGGTCGTCACGTAGTGCGCGGTCGCGCCAATCAGCTTCACGCCGCGGTCGAACGCCTGGTAATACGGCTTCGCGCCCTTGAAGCTCGGCAGGAACGAATGGTGAATATTGATCGCGCGGCCCGCGAGGTGCTCGCACAACTGCGGCGAGAGAATCTGCATATAGCGGGCGAGCACCACCAGGTCGGCCTTGTGCTCGTCGATCACTTCAAGCACGCGCGCTTCCTGAGCCGCCTTGCCCGCTGGCGTCGACGCCAGCAGCGGGAAGTGGTGGAACGGAATGTCGTAGCTCGCGGCGAGTTGATAGAACTCCTTGTGGTTCGAGATGATCGCGGGAATCTCGATGCCCAGCTGACCGGTGCGGTAGCGGAACAGCAGGTCGTTCAGGCAATGGCCGATCTTCGAGACCATGATGACCACGCGCGGCTTCACGTTGGCGTCGTGCAGCTCCCAGCGCATGCCGAACTCGTCGGCGAGCGTGCTGAACGCGGTGCGTAGCGCCTCCAGACCGGGATCGCCGCCCACCTGCTGGAAATGCACACGCATGAAGAACTCGCCCGTATGGCTGTCGCCGAACTGCGCCGAGTCGAGAATGTTGCTGCCGCGCTCGAACAGAAAGCCCGATACGGCATGCACGATGCCGGGCCGGTCGGCGCACGACAGTTTGAGAATAAAGCTGTGATCGGTCGACATGACCTGGGTGACTCCCTTCTTCAATGCGTAATTTGTTGCTTGGGCTAGGCGGCGGCCGGCGGCTCGAACAGCGTGTCGATTCCCACGCAGTCCTGCGCATCTATCCAGCGGTGGCGCAGCAGGCAATCGAGCGTCGCGAGGCTGGCATCCACCGTCATGGCGTCCTCTTCGATCCAGCGCGCCACTTCATCGATACGCGCCAGCCGGTGTTCGCCTACTTCACCGTCCTGATTGCGCGGCGCGAAATCGGCGGGCAACGCCAGGTCGTAGACGAAAATCTGCTCGGCCTGGGTGCCTTCCGGCAGCGATTGCAGCACATGCACCGTCCGCCCGGCCGCAGCGCGTGCGGCGATTGCTTCGGGAATGCCGGCTTCTTCCCAGCATTCCTTGACGATGGTCGCTTCGATACCGAAACCCCAGCCTATCCCGCCCGCCACCACGTTATCCAGCATGCCTGGATCGGTTGCCTTGGTGTCGCTGCGGCGCGCAATCCACAGTTGCGGCGCGCCATCCGCGTATTCTACGACGCCGTTCAGATGCACCGCGTAGGTCATCGTGCCGAAGAAGCGCGACGCGGCGCGTTCGATATAGGCGAGCGGCGGTGCGTCGAAGGCATTGCGGATCGCGTAGGTTTCATCGCGCCAGCCGGGAATGCGGCCGTCCGCGGCCAGCGCGCCGATCACGGCGCCCAGCGCCGCGCTGCGCAGGTCCAGCGTGTTAAAGCGCGCGGATAACGTCACGCGCGCCGCATCGATATCGAAAACATCCGGCCAGCGGACCAGCAACGGCACATCCGTCGCGCGAATCCAGCCGACCTGCTGGCCGTCGATCCAGAACGGCCGGTGCGCGTGCGCATCGAAGCGGCGCGCCTTGGTGATACAGGGCAAACTCATGAATGCTCCAACTGCTCGGAAACTGCGCGAAAACTGCGCGGACGCGCTTAATCGCGCAACGCGACCCGAATGCCGATTGCGATAAAGGTTGCACCGGCAAGGCGGTCAAGCCACACGCCCACGCGCGGGCGGCGCTTCAGCCAGCCGCCGATCATCCCGGCACACACGCCGAACAGCGAAAACACCACCACCGTCTGCAGCATGAACAGCACGCCCAGTTCGAGCATCTGCAGCGTCACGCTCTGCACGCCATGCGGCTCGATGAACTGCGGCAGGAACACGAGAAAGAACAGCGTCACCTTGGGGTTCAGCATGTTGCCGAACACGCTCTGGCGGAACACGGACCACAGCGGCTGCGCCGGACGCTCATGAGCTGTGGCGAGACCTTGACTGCGCAATGCCTTGATGCCGATCCAGATCAGATAAGCGGCACCCGCGTACTTGATGGCCTGAAACGCCAGCGGCGACGAGCGCAGCAACGCGGCGACACCGAGCGCAGCGAGCGTGGTGTGAAACGTGATGCCGGCCGCAAAGCCGAGCGCGGCGACGAGGCCCGCCGCACGCCCCTGCGAAATGCCACGCGCGAGCACCTGGAGGTTGTCGGGGCCGGGCGCCAGCGTGATTGCTATCGAAGTGGCGAGAAACAGCAGGAAATTGGGCATGCTACTTACCTCGTCGCGAATGTTTTGCCAATGCGGTTTTGCGGATGCAGTCTTGCCGATGAATCAAACGATGCTAGTGACCGCCAAACTCGGTCACGGTAAAGAGCGGCAGCCCCGCCGAGCGCAACAGCGCCGAGCCGCCCAGATCCGGCAGATCGATAATCGCCGCGCCTTCGATCACCTCTGCGCCCAGCCGCTCGAGCAATTTCTTGCCGGCCATCATGGTGCCGCCGGTTGCGATCAGATCGTCGACGATCACAATGCGGTCGCCCGTCGAGCACGCGTCTGCGTGAATCTCGACGGTCGCCTTGCCGTACTCGAGCTCGTACGATTCGGACTCCGTCTTGTACGGCAGCTTGCCCGCCTTGCGGATTGGAATAAAGCCCACGTTCAGTTCATAAGCCAGCACCGGCCCGATAATGAAGCCGCGCGCATCGAGGCCCGCGATGTAGTCGAGCTTCGCGTCGATATAACGCTGCACGAACAGGTCAATCAGCACGCGAAAGGTTCTCGGATGCTGCAGTAGCGGCGTGATATCGCGGAACTGCACGCCGGCCTGGGGCCAGTCGGGCACGGTGCGAATCTGGCTTTTGACGAACGCAGCCGCGTCGAGCGGCGCGCTCGCAAGCGCGTTGGACATGATGACTCCAGATGGATCCGCAGGGATCCGGGTAAAAGACTGAACAATCTCGCGCGGCGGCGCGACGCTTCCGCCTAGACGGCGGCCGCACCACCCCGGCGATGCCGCAACAGCCGTTCCTCGGCTTCGGCAAGCGCCTCGGGCAAGCCGCGCAGCACGACGATGTCGCTCGCGCGCAGCTTGGTCGACGGGTCCGGTTCCACACCGCGAATGCCGTGGCGGCGGATCGCCGTCACCTCGACGCCCAGCTCGAACAGCCCCACCTCCGCCAGCGTGCGGCCCACCGCGTCCGAGTTCTCGTCGACCGGCACCGATTGTAGTCGCACCTGCTCGTGACTGTCGTCGTCGCCCACGTCGTCGGCGCCGTGGAAGTAGCCGCGCAGCAGACTATACCGCTCGTCGCGCATCTCTTCGACGCGCCGCACCACCCGCCGCATCGGCACGCCCATCAGCACCAGCGTATGCGAGGCGAGCATCAGGCTGCCTTCGACGATCTCCGGGATCACCTCGGTCGCACCGGCGGCGAGCAGTTTTTCGAGGTCGGCGTCGTCCACCGTGCGCACAATCACAGGCAGCGTCGGCTCGAGTTCGTGGATGTTGTGCAGCACCCGCAACGCCGACGGCGTATTGGCATACGTGATCGCCACCGCCGCCGCCCGGTGAATCCCGGCCGCCAGCAGCGACTCGCGCCGCCCGGCGTCGCCGAACACCACGGACTCGCCCGCCGCCGCAGCCGCCGCCACCCGGTCCGGGTCGAGGTCGAGCGCGACATAGGAGAGCCCTTCGTGTTCGAGCATGCGTGCAAGATTCTGCCCGGCCCGCCCATATCCGCAGATGATCGTATGGCCGCTTTGCTTCAGGCTTTGGGTAGCGATCCGCGTCATCTGCAAGGACTGCATCATCCATTCAGTCGAAGACAGCCGCAGCACGATGCGGTCCGCGTTCTGGATCAGGAACGGTGCGGCCAGCATCGACAGCAGCATCGCGGCGAGAATCGCCTGCAGGAACGTGGCGTCGACCAGATGCTTGTCGAGAATCAGGTTCAGCAGCACGAAGCCGAATTCGCCGGCCTGTGCGAGACCAATGCCGGTGCGCATCGCCACCCCGGGCGAGGCGCCGAACAGGCGCGAGAGCGCCGTGACCATGATCAGCTTCAGCAGCATGGGGCCGATCAGGAACGCCAGCACGATAAACGGATGCTTCCAGATCACCACCGGATTGAGCAGCATGCCGGTGGTCACGAAGAAGAGCCCAAGCAGCACGTCGCGAAACGGTTTGATGTCTTCTTCCACCTGATGCCGGTACGGCGTCTCGGCGATCAGCATGCCGGCAATGAACGCACCGAGCGCGAGCGAAAGGCCGAACTTGTCCGTGATGAACGCCGCGCCGAGCGTGACGAGCAGCAGGTTCAGGATGAACAGCTCCTGCGAACGGCGCCGCGCCACCACATTGAACCAGCGCGTCATGAACTTCTGCCCGACGATCAGCAGCAAGGCCAGCGCGACGACAATCTTCACCGCGGCGAGGCCGAGCGCTGTCATCAGGCTGCGCGAGTCGCCACCCAGCGCCGAGATAATAATCAGCAGCGGCACCACCGCCAGATCCTGGAACAGCAGCACACCGAAGATATTGCGGCCGTGCTCGGTTTCGATCTCCAGCCGCTCCGCCAGCATCTTGCTGACGATAGCCGTGGACGACATGGCCAGTGCCCCGCCCAGCGCGACGCTGCCCTGCCACGTGATATGCACCCAGCGCTCCAGCACGAAGCCCAACCCCACCGCAACGACAACCGTGCCGATCACCTGCAGGAGGCCGAGTCCGAACACCAGCCGGCGCATCGAACGCAGTTTGGAGAGCGAAAACTCCAGCCCGATCGAGAACATCAGGAACACCACGCCAAACTCAGCCAGGTTCTGCGCGCCTTGCGAATCCGGAACCAGGCCGAACGCGTGCGGCCCGACGATGATGCCCACCGTCAGGTAGCCGAGCATGGGCGGCAGGTTCAGGAAACGGAAAACGACGACGCCCGCCACCGATGCCAGCAGCAGGAACAGCGTCATTTCGAGCGGGGAAATCATCGGAAAGCGTCCTGGTTCGTCGACATAACCATCGCACGCGAACCGCCGTGCGACAAGGTTGAGGGGCCGGTGAGGGCAGCGGCTGGGCACGGTAGGCCCGGCGCGGCGAACAAACGCCTTTTGCTATACTCCGCGCATGATAGCGAAAATCAATGGCGACCGGGCACTCGCGCTCGCTCGCGACGTACTAGACATCGAAGCGGACGCCGTGCGCGCGCTTCGTGAACAACTCGACGATGGCTTCGTCGAGGCGATTGACTTCATCCTTAGCTGCCGTGGGCGCGTGGTCGTCTCCGGCATCGGCAAGTCCGGCCACGTGGCCCGCAAGCTGGCGGCGACGTTCGCCAGCACCGGCACGCCCGCCTTCTTCGTGCATCCGGCCGAAGCCAGTCATGGCGACCTCGGCATGGTCACGGCGGACGACGTGTTCGTGGCCATGTCCAATTCCGGCGAATCCGACGAGCTGATTGCGATCCTGCCGCTCGTCAAGCGCCTCGGCGCCAAGCTGATCGCGATCACCGGCAAGCCTGCCTCCAGCCTCGCGCAACTGGCCGACGTGCATCTGAATGCCGGGGTCGCCAAGGAAGCCTGCCCGATGAATCTCGCCCCCACCGCCAGCACCACCGCCGCGCTCGCGCTCGGCGACGCGCTCGCGGTAGCGGTGCTCGACGCACGCGGCTTCGGCCCGGACGACTTTGCCCGTTCGCATCCCGGCGGCGCGCTCGGCCGGCGTCTGCTCACCTATGTGCGCGACGTGATGCGCACCGGCGACCAGGTGCCGATGGTGATGCCCGAGTCCACCGTGCGCGATGCGCTGTTCCAGTTGACGGCCAAGCGCATGGGCATGACGGCGATTGTCGACGAGAACCAGCACGTCAAAGGCATCTTCACGGACGGCGACCTGCGCCGCGTGCTCGAACGCAGCGGCGACTTCCGCGAGCTGTCGATCGCCTCGGTGATGACACCTGGCCCGCGTACCATCGGTCCGGATCAACTGGCAGTCGAAGCGGTGGAACTGATGGAGCGCCACCGGATCAATCAGATGCTGGTCGTCGACGAAGCGGGCAAGCTCATCGGCGCGCTCAACATGCACGACCTCTTCTCCAAGAAGGTGATCTGATGGCCGCCGCGCCCCTTACCGCCACCGAACGCGCACGCCGCGTCAAGCTGATGATTTTCGACGTCGACGGCGTGCTGACCGACGGCGGCCTGATGTTTACCGCCGAGGGCGACACCATGAAGTCGTTCAACTCGATGGACGGCCACGGCGCGAAGCTGTTGCGCGAAGCCGGCATCGATACGGCGATCATCACCGGGCGCAAGTCGGGCATCGTCGCAGTGCGGGCCAAGGAACTGAAGATCACGCATCTGTATCAAGGCATCGAAAACAAGCCCGAAGCGTTTGCCGACCTGCTCAGGCAGACCGGCCTCACGGCTGAAGAATGCGGCTATATGGGCGACGACTGGGTCGATCTCGGCGTGATGCTGAAGGTCGGCTTTGCTGCGGCGCCGGCCAATTCGCATCCGGAAGTGATCGCCCGCGCCCACTGGGTCAGCGAAGCGCGTGGCGGCCACGGCGCGGTTCGCGAAGTGTGCGATACCTTGCTGCGCGCGCAGAACAAGTACGACTCCCTGCTCGCGGCCGCGTGCAGCGGCGGTCAGCAGCAGGGCCTTGTCGGATGAATCAGTTCCGCTTTACTTCGCTGATCCCCCTCGTCGCCATGGCGGCGCTTGCCGGCATCACGTGGTGGCTGCTGCAGGCTACCGCGCCGCCGCCGCACGAAGGTGAGATCAAGCCGAAGGAACACACGCCCGACTACTTTGCCGACAATTTCTCGGTGTCCGAACTGGATCAGTCGGGCGCCACGCAGTACCGGCTGACCGCCTCGAGCCTCATCCATTATGAGGACAATGAACTGAGCGATCTGGTCAAGCCGGCGATCCGCGCCTTCCAGCCGGGCAAACCGATCGTCACGGCAACCGGCGACACCGGCACGGTGAATGGCGACGCCTCGATCGTCGACCTGTACGACCACGCCCGCATCCTGCGCGCCGCCGGCGACGGCGATCCGGCGATGCAGGCTGATTCCCAGCATTTTCGGGTGCTGGTCAACGACGATGTGATCGAGACCGAAAAGCCGGTTAAACTTCAGCGCGGCCTGTCAGTCATGACGGCCAGCGGCATGAACTACAACAATGTCACCCGGGTAATGCAGCTGTTCGGCAACGTCCGTGGCGCGATCGCCGCGTCCGACTCGTCAGGCGGCTCCCTGAAGCAACCCGGGTAATTCAATCCAGCGTGACTGCATGAACGAATCGTTCCCCCGTTTTGATACCGGCCGCTCGCGCGCCTTGTCCGCGTGCCGCGCTGGACTTGTTGCGCTGCTGGTCGCGTTGCCGCTCGCCGGCATGGCGCCGCCGGCGCACGCCGAACGCGCCGACAAGGACAAGCCGCTCAATATTGAAGCGGACAACATGACTTATGACGACCTGAAGCAGGTCAACATCTTCACCGGCCACGTGGTCGCCACCAAAGGCACCATCGTCATCAAGGCCGACCGGGTCGAAGTGACGCAGGATCCGCAGGGCTATCAGTACGCCACCGGTACCTCGAGCGGCGGCAACCTGTCGTATTTCCGCCAGAAGCGCGAAGGTCTGGACGAATACGTCGAAGGCACCGCCATCCGCATCGACTACGACGGCAAGCAGGATCTCACCACGCTGACCACCGACGCCACGGTGAACCGCCTGCAAGGCCTCTCCACCGTGATGGATACGGTCCACGGCAGCGTCATTACCTATGACGGCCAGAACGACTTCTATACCGCCAAGGCGGGCAAGGACGTCGCCGGCCCCGGCAACCCGACCGGCCGCGTGCGCGCCATGCTGTCGCCGCGCAACGGCGGCGCCGCGCCGCTCACCGGCGCCTCGGCCACGCTCGCGCCGTCCACCACGCTCCAGGGAGCCCCGGCCCAGTGAACTCAGTGAATTCGCCCTCCCTCCCCCATCGCAAGCCGGCTGGGACCAGCAGTTCGCTGGTAGTTCGCAACCTGAAGAAGCGCTATGGTTCGCGCACCGTCGTCAAGGACGTCTCGCTCGACGTCAAGAGCGGCGAAGTGGTCGGCCTGCTCGGCCCGAACGGCGCCGGCAAGACCACCTCGTTCTATATGATCGTGGGTCTGGTGCCGCTCGACGCGGGCGAGATCGACCTCGACGGCAAGTCGATCAGCCTCTTGCCCATCCACAAGCGCGCCTCGCTCGGCCTGTCGTATCTGCCGCAGGAAGCCTCGGTGTTCCGCAAGCTCACGGTCGAAGAAAACATTCGCGCCGTGCTGGAACTACAGCTTGACGAAAACGGCAAGCGCCTCGACAAGGACACCATCACCACACGCACGGAAGCCCTGCTCGACGAACTGCAGATCGCCCACCTGCGTGGCAATCCGGCTTTGTCGCTGTCGGGCGGCGAACGCCGGCGCGTGGAAATTGCCCGTGCGCTCGCCACCAACCCGAGCTTCATCCTGCTCGACGAACCGTTCGCCGGCGTGGACCCGATTGCTGTTCTGGAAATCCAGAAGATCGTTAAATTCCTCAAGCAGCGCAACATCGGCGTGCTGATTACGGACCACAACGTCCGTGAAACGCTCGGCATCTGCGATCATGCGTACATCATCAGCGACGGCAGCGTGCTGGCCGCCGGCGCGCCTGGCGACATCATCGAAAACGAAAACGTGCGGCGCGTCTACCTGGGCGAGCACTTCCGCATGTAAGCACGAGGGGGCTTAACCGGCGGCATCCCCTGCCGCCCACCCCTTGGCCCCTTGCTCCGGCAGCCTTGCGCTATTTTTGACGCGACAGGCCGCCTTCTCCCCCGCAGACCCAACAATCTGGGCGCGCTCGTTATTGCGAATGCCGCAAGGTATCGCGGTCGTGGCAAACTCTTTACAATGAATCTCAACTTGCCATGAAAGCCAGCCTACAACTCCGCCTGTCGCAGCATCTTGCGCTGACCCCTCAACTTCAACAGTCCATCCGGCTGCTGCAGTTGTCTACGCTCGAACTGCAGCAGGAGGTCGCGATGGCGATCTCCCAGAACCCCTTGCTCGAAAACGAGGACGACTGGATCGCCAGCCCGCTACGGGTCGCTGCGGACGGCTCGGTGATCGCCCAGACACCGAATAACGCGGCGCCCGAGCAACTGGGCAGCGGCACCTCTTCCTCGTCCACCAGCACCAGCGAGCGTGCCGAAAACGGCGAGCCGCAGGGCGTGGACGAGTACAACGGCCTCGCCGCCGACGGCAACGGCGACTCCACCCAGTGGAATCTGGACGACTACGGCCGCTCCGGCACCGCCTCCGACGACGACGACCTGCCGCCGCTGCAGATTCATGAGTCAAGCACCTCGCTGCGCGACCACCTGATGGCGCAGTTGCGCGTCACCCAGGCGAGCCCGCGTGACCGGGCACTGATCACCTTCCTGATCGAATCCCTCGACGACGACGGCTATCTGACCGCGACGCTCGACGAAGTGCAGGCCGACCTGCCCGAAGAGCTCGAAGTCGACCTGGACGAACTGAACGCGGCGCTCGCGCTGCTGCATAGCTTCGATCCGTCCGGCGTCGGCGCACGTTCGGCTTCCGAGTGCCTGAAGCTGCAGTTACTGCGCCTCGAAGCCTCGCCGACCCGAACGCTCGCGCTCGACATTGTGGCCCACCATCTGGAGCTGCTTGCCGCGCGCGACTTCACACGCCTGCGCAAGCACCTGAAGGCCGGCGACGACGACCTGCGCGACGCGCATGTGCTGATCCGCTCGCTCGAGCCGTTTCCGGGCGCCGCCTACGGCAAGGCCGAGGCCGACTACGTTGTGCCTGACATCATGGTGCGCAAGACGGGCCAGGGCTGGCAGGCCGAGCTCAATCCCGAGGTCGTGCCGAAACTGCGGATCAATCACCTGTACGCCAACATTTTGCGGAACAACCGCGGCGACCCCGGCAGCGGCTCGTTGCGCCAGCAACTTCAGGAAGCCCGCTGGCTGATCAAAAATATCCAGCAGCGCTTCGAGACCATCCTGCGCGTGGCGCAAGCCATTGTGGAGCGTCAAAAGAGCTTTTTTGTGCATGGCGAAATTGCCATGCGGCCCTTGGTTTTGCGGGAAATTGCTGATACGCTGGGCCTACACGAATCAACTGTCTCGCGTGTGACAACCGGTAAATACATGCTGACCCCATTCGGGACGCTTGAATTTAAGTACTTCTTCGGATCACACGTTTCGACTGACACGGGCGGCGCGGCCTCTTCCACGGCCATTCGCGCGCTCATCAAGCAACTGATAGGAGCGGAAAACACCAAATCTCCCCTTTCAGACAGCCGCATAGCCGAACTGCTGGCGGAGCAAGGATTCGTGGTCGCACGGCGCACCGTCGCCAAATACCGCGAAGCCCTGAAGATTCCGGCAGTCAACCTGCGCAAGTCTCTGTAGCTGGCCCCCGACCTGTCGCTTCGCGCCAGGCCCCCCGAGGGGGGAAAGGAAACTTGGGGGCGGCCCGGCGTTTCCTTTTGGCCCGTCGCGTTGTGTGGCGGGCATTTTCCGGCCGCTCCGCCCGTAGGCGGACAGGCCGGCCGATGCGACCTGCCAGTAGTCAGTCAACGGGGGATGACACAGGCGAGCCGTCAGATCGACCGGTACTGCCCCATCGTGCGGACCAAGCGGCCACTAGCTTGGAGAAGCACTATGAATCTGCAGATCAGTGGACACCATCTCGAAGTAACGCCAGCGTTGCGAGAATACGTGATCACCAAACTGGATAGGGTGCTAAGACATTTCGATCAGGTGATCGATGGCAGTGTGGTCCTCTCGGTCGACAACCACAAGGAAAAGGAAAAGAGGCAGAAGGTTGAAATCAACCTGCATCTGAAGGGTAAGGACATCTTTGTCGAGAGCTGTGACGGCGACCTGTACGCCGCGATCGATCTGATGATCGACAAGCTCGACCGGCAAGTCATTCGTCACAAGGATCGCCTGCAGGGTCATCAGCACGAAGCGATCAAGTATCAGCCGCTGGCGCCGCAAGTGGAAGTGCCGCCGCAATAAGCAAGATTAGAAGGGTTTTTCCTGAGACAGCTAAACCGCCCGGCAACGGGCGGTTTTTCGTTAGGTGAGGCGAGCGCAAGCTGGCGAGAGCAACCCGTCGCCGCACCGTGCAACGCCGGCGCTATGCGCGGCACTGCACATCGCACTATGATCTACGCATGGCGCGCCGCACCATCCATGGTCGCGCTGTTCTATAATGGGCCGGTTACCATCGGGGTCAATCGGGGTTATTCAGCGGGAGTCCTGCGTTTTCGGGCTCCCAAGCACATCGCGGTGAGCATCAGTCGAGAATGGAACGCCACTCAAACGCCACAGCGAGGAGTATCCAGGCCACGTTTCCGCCTGCCAACATGAATCGTTTAGCCAAATTTCTTCCCCTCGAAAACGTCGTCGTCGGCCTGTCGGTCACCAGCAAGAAACGCGTCTTCGAGCAAGCGGGCCTGATTTTCGAAAACCAGAACGGCATTGCCCGCAGCACAGTCACTGACAATCTGTTTGCGCGCGAGCGCCTCGGGTCGACGGGTCTTGGCGAGGGTGTCGCGATTCCGCATGGCCGGATCAAAGGCTTGAAGCAGCCGCTCGCCGCTTTCGTGCGCCTCGCCGAACCCATCCCCTTCGAATCGCCGGACGGCCAGCCGGTCTCGCTGCTGATCTTCCTGCTGGTTCCCGAGCAAGCTACCCAGCAACACCTCGAAATTCTCTCGGAAATCGCCCAGTTGCTGTCCGATCGCGAAGCCCGCGAACGGCTGCATACGGAAGAAGACCGCGAAGCATTGCATCGGCTGCTCACTCAGTGGCAACCTTGATGCATCGGCGCCCATCCGCACGTCGGTCCCCCGCCTGCGAGCGGCTGGGTCCTCGTGTCGAATCCGGCTCGCGCCGGCCCATCCGGCTGCGCTGAGGCAGCCGGCGCACGCGGGGCAGCGGCCCACACTGGAGTCACGGACTCATGGATACGTCCAGCATCAACGCCCAAAGCATTTTCGACGACAACGCCGCCATGCTCAAACTGAGCTGGCTGACGGGGCATGAAGGCTGGGAGCGCGGCTTCTCGGCGGAAACGGTCGCCAATGCCACCTCGAGCGCCGACCTTGTCGGCCACCTGAACCTGATCCACCCGAACCGGATCCAGGTGCTCGGCGACGCCGAAGTCGACTATTACCAGCGCCAATCCGAGGAAGACCGCTCGCGCCACATGGCCGAGCTGATCGCCCTCGAGCCGCCGTTCCTCGTGGTGGCAGGCGGAGTGGCCGCGCCGCCCGAACTGGTGCTGCGCTGTACGCGTTCGTCCACGCCGCTCTTCACCACGCCCATGTCGGCCGCCGCCGTGATCGACAGCCTGCGTCTGTACATGTCGCGCATTCTGGCGCCGCGCGCCACGCTGCACGGCGTGTTTCTCGACATCCTCGGGATGGGCGTGCTGCTGACCGGCGATTCGGGCCTCGGCAAGAGCGAACTCGGCCTTGAACTGATCAGCCGCGGTCACGGCCTCGTGGCCGACGACGCGGTGGATTTCGTGCGCCTCGGGCCGGATTTCGTCGAAGGCCGCTGCCCGCCGCTGCTGCAAAACCTGCTGGAAGTGCGCGGCCTGGGCCTGCTCGATATCAAAACCATCTTCGGTGAAACCGCGGTACGGCGCAAAATGAAGCTCAAGCTGATCGTTCAGCTCGTGCGCCGCCCGGACGGCGAATTCCAGCGCCTGCCGCTGGAAAGCCAGACTGTCGACGTGCTCGGCCTGCCTATCAGCAAGGTCACCATTCAGGTGGCGGCCGGCCGCAACCTGGCCGTGCTGGTGGAAGCCGCTGTGCGCAATACGATCCTGCAATTGCGCGGCATCGACACGCTGCGCGACTTCATGGATCGCCAGCGCCTCGCCATGCAGGATCCGGACAGCCAGTTTCCCGGCAAGCTGATCTGAAACCGCTCGGCGTGCCCGGCTGTAGCGGGGCACGCGCGGGGACCAGATGCTATGATGAAACGTACCGATTCAACGACTCCATGCGCATTATTCTGATCACCGGTATTTCCGGCTCCGGCAAATCCGTTGCACTGAACGCGCTTGAAGACGCTGGCTACTATTGCGTCGACAATCTGCCGCCGCGCTTTCTGCCGCAGCTCGCCGCCTATCTCGCGGAAGACGGGCAAGGCCGTCTCGCCGTCGCGATAGACGCGCGCTCGAGCGCCTCGCTCGACGACATGCCCGCGATGATCCGCGACCTGTCACGCGAGCACGATGTGCGTGTGCTGTTTCTGAATGCCAGCACGCAGGCATTGATTCAACGCTTCTCGGAAACGCGCCGCCGCCATCCGCTTTCCGGGTCGGCCTCGCACAACGCCGACGTCGGCCTGCTCACTTCGCTGGAAGAAGCGATTGAGCGCGAACGTGAACTGGTGGCGAATCTGGCCGAATTCGGTCATCAGATCGATACCAGCAACCTGCGCGCCAACGTGTTGCGCGCATGGGTCAAGCGCTTTATCGAGCAGGAGCACAGCGGTCTCGTGCTGATGTTCGAGTCGTTCGGCTTCAAGCGCGGCGTGCCGCTCGACGCCGATTTCGTATTCGACGTGCGCACGCTGCCGAACCCGTACTACGATCATGAATTGCGCCCTCTCACCGGACTCGACAAGCCGGTGATCGATTTCCTCGGCGCCCTGCCCGTGGTGCAGGACATGATGGGCGACATCGAGACGTTCCTCGTGAAATGGCTGCCTCACTTTCGCGACGACAATCGCAGCTACCTGACCGTGGCAATCGGCTGCACGGGTGGCCAGCACCGTTCCGTATTCATTGCCGAGACGCTTGCCGCGCGTCTTGCCAAAGAGGCCAATGTGATCGTGCGGCACCGCGATGCGCCGGTGGATGTCGGCGAATCATCGAAGTTAGTGGCTTAACTGGCCGCATCGCGCGGCCTCAACCCGAAGCGTTGCGCCGCCATGTCATCTACTTCTGTGCTTGCCGATGTGCCGCTGTTTCCGCTGCATACGGTGCTGTTCCCCGATGGGCTGCTGCCCCTGAAGATTTTCGAAGCGCGCTATCTGGACATGGCGCGCGGCTGTCTGCGCGAAAAAACGCCGTTTGGTGTGTGCCTGCTGAAAAGCGGCGGTGAAGTCGCGCAGCCGGACGAACCGTCCGTGCCTGAGAACATCGGCTGCCTTGCTGAAATCGGCGAGTGCGATGTCGAAACCTTCGGCATGCTGCTGATCCGCGCGCGCGGCACGCGGCGCTTCAAGCTGCTGTCGCATCGTGTGGAGCCCAGTGGCCTGCTGGTCGGCATGGCCGAGCCGCTGTCCGACGACGTGCCTCTTGAAGGCAACGAGCAGTTGGCCAAATTCGGCGCCTGTGCCGAAGTGCTCGAGCGGATCATTGCGACGATCCGCGAGCGCGATCCGGATAGCCTGCCGTTTGCCGAGCCGTTCAAGCTCGACGATCCGACCTGGGTCTCCAACCGGCTTTCCGAAGTGCTGCCGATTGCGCTAAAGGCGCGGCAGAAGCTGATGGAATTGCAGGATGCCGGCGCGCGTATCGATGTGGTTCATCACTACATGCAGCAGCATCAATTGCTGTGAGGGCGCCGGCGCGGCAGCGTTGAGGCCCACGCGCGCATCCAGATTCACATCCACAGCAGGTGCTACAGCAAAGATCCGTGCAGGCCGTCCAGCAGCTTGCGCACCGGCGCCGGCACGCCGTACGCGTCGATATCGCGCAGCGCGACCCACACCGTCTCCGCATCGCCCAGTGCCAGCCCCGCCCGGCCCGCTCCTGCGCGGTTCAGCTCTGCGAGACGCGGTTCGATATCCAGGCGGAAATGCGTGAACGTGTGGGTGAGCGGCGCGAGCGGGGAAACTGCGCCATCGCCGCCGAACTCACGTGCACGTTCTGCCAAAGCCGCTTCATCGCCCGCTTCCGGCAAGCTCCACAGCCCGCCCCAGATGCCGGACGGTGGCCGTTTTTCGAGCATCACTGCATCGCCGTCGCACAGCACCAGCATCCATGTGCGGCGCGTCGGCACCGCTTTTTTAGGCCGCGCGGCGGGCAATTGACGCTGCCGGCCGGTCACATTTGCCACGCAATCGGGTGCGAACGGGCAGCGTTCGCAGTCGGGCTTGCCGCGCATGCACAGCGTCGCGCCAAGATCCATCAGCCCCTGGGTATAGGCGCTCACGTCGGCTTTGCTGGCGTTGGACGGCAGCAGCGATTCGGCCAGCGTCCACATGGCGTTTTCGACACGCTTTTCACCCGGGAAACCTTCGACGCCGAATACGCGCGCCAGCACACGCTTTACGTTGCCGTCGAGAATCGTTGCGCGCGCGCCGAATGCAAACGACGCGATCGCAGCCGCCGTCGAGCGGCCAATGCCGGGCAGCTCAGCCAGCGCCTCGACCGAAGCCGGAAACGACCCGCCATGCAGTTCGACCACCGCCTGCGCACAGCGGTGCAGATTGCGAGCGCGCGAGTAATAGCCAAGACCGGCCCACAGGGCCATCACATCGTCGATCGGCGCCGCGGCCAGTGCGGCAACATCCGGAAAACGCGCCAGAAAACGCGCGTAATAGGGGATCACCGTCGACACCTGGGTCTGTTGCAGCATGATTTCCGACAACCAGATGCGATACGGGTCGCGCGTGTTCTGCCAGGGGAGATCGTGACGGCCATGCTGGCGCTGCCAGGCAATCAGGCGCGCGGAGAAATCGGCCAAAGCCGGTTTGTCGGACAGAACGGGCACGGTGGCCGCGGAAGACGGCGTTAAGCGTGAGGGCATCGAGAAATTAGCGCTGGCAGGTCGGACAGAAATAAGTGGAGCGCTGCCCCTGCACGATCTGTTTGATCGGCGTTCCGCACACACGGCACGGCAGCCCCGCGCGATCATAGACGAAATAATCGAGCTGGAAGTAGCCGCTTTCGCCATTGCTGCCGACAAAATCGCGCAACGTGCTGCCACCTTTTTCGATCGCAGCGGCTAGCGTGACGCGTACCGCGTCGGCCAGCAGGCCATAGCGGACCAGCGATACGCGGCCGGCCGGCGTCGTGGGCCGGATACCGGCGCGAAACAGGCTTTCGGATGCGTAAATATTGCCAACTCCCACCACGATCTCGCCGGCGAGCAGTGCCTGCTTGACGGAGACCTTGCGGCCGCGCGTCAGCCGGTGCATCAATGCGCCGGAAAAGGCTGAGGAAAACGGCTCGACCCCGAGTCCCGCCAGAAGCGGATGCTCCAGCACGTCCCCATCCTCGCGCGCATGCCAGAGCACAGCGCCGAAGCGCCGCGGATCGCGATAGCGCAGAATGAACTCGTCGAAGATCCAGTCGATATGATCGTGTTTCGCCGCGACCGGCAAATGCGGCAGGTTACGTAGCACTCGCAGCGTACCCGTCATGCCAAGGTGCACAATGAACCATCCGGCGTCGATTTCGAACAGCAGGTACTTGCCGCGCCGCTCGACCTTATGCACCACATGGCCCCGCAAGGTTCTCGCAAGGTCGGCCGGAATCGGCCAGCGCAGCGCGGCTGTGCGGACGTCGACGCGTTCGACCCGGCGTCCGGAGACATACGGTTCAATTCCTCGTCGGGTAACCTCAACTTCTGGCAACTCTGGCATGTCTAACTGGTCTGCAACTTGCGTGAGTGGTTGTGCGCTTATTGTAGCGAGCGCGTTACAATCGTCCGAAACATTGAACGGATTTCCATGAACTTGTCCTTCGTGAAGCTGTTTTCGAAGCGCCCGGCGCGCACTTCCCGCGTGCCGCACGCCGTGTCCGCCCGCCGTCTGCTCGGCGCGGCAGCGCTAGCCTTGTGGGCGCTCGCCGCCGTGCCGGCGCATGCGCAAGACCCTTCTCCGGATTCGGACGACAACTCCGTTTCCATCCCGGATGCGCTCGGCGGCCAAACGGCGGACGACCAGAAGGATCTGCCCGGCGTTCCGCTGACGAGCCAGATCGTGTTCCAGGTGCTGGCGGCGGAAGTCGCCCTGCAACGCGACCAGCCGGCGCCGGCGTATCAGACCTATCTCGCGCTTGCGCGCGATACGCACGATCCGCGCATGGCGCAACGCGCCACCGAAATCGCGCTCGCCGCGCAGAGCCCTTCTGACGCGCTGGCGGCTGCGCAATTGTGGCAGCAGTATGCGCCCTCGTCCGAACGCGCGTCGCAACTCGATGCATCGCTGCTCGTTCTGTCGGGCAAGCCTGACGACGCCGAACCGCTGCTCGCGCGCGAGCTCGCCAAGGTGCCGGACCAGAATCGCGGCAGCGCGATCCTCGCCCTGCAACTGCTGATCTCGCGCGGACCGAATCGCGTGGGCGGCCTGCATGTGCTGCAGGATCTGCTGAAGAACGACCTGAACCGTCCCGAAGCGCAACTGGCTATCGCCCGTCAGCAGATCGTGGCTGACGACGCGCCGGGCGCACGCAAGTCGCTCGAGCAGGCGCTCACGCTGAAGCCCGATTACCTGCCGGCTGCGTTGACGCTGTCGCAGATGGGCCCGGAAGAGCGCAAGGAAGGCATCGCCTCGCTCGAAAAATACGTCGCGCAGAATCCGAAATCGCATGATGCGCGCCTCGCCCTGGCGCAGATGTATCTCGCCAGCGACCGTCTCGACGACGCGCAAAAGCAGTTCGAGGAGATGCACAAGGACAACGCGAACGACCTGACGCCGATGATGGCGCTCGCGCTGATCAGCATCCAGAAGAAGGATTTCCCGACCGCGCAGACCTATCTGCAGCAGTACGCACAGAAGGCGGAGAAGACGCCGGGCGCCGATGCGGGCCAGGCGTATATCTATCTCGCGCAGCTTTCGCTCGAACAGAAGAACGAAGCGGCCGCCAGCGACTGGCTCAACAAGATTTCGCCGACCAGCCAGCAATACATTCCCGCTCAGATCACGCGCGCCCAGTTGCTCGAAAAGCAGAACAAGCCTGACGATGCCCGGAAGCTGCTCGCCGGCCTGCAGGCGCAGGACCCGCGCGATCAGGCCTTGATCGCCCGCACCGACGCCGCCATCCTGTTCGACTCCAAGCGTTATCCGGAAGCCGAAGCACGGCTCGCGCAAGCCACCGCCGACTTCCCGGACGACCCCGATCTGACCTACGACTACGCAATGGCGGCCGAGAAGAACGGCCACTACGACACGATGGAAGCGCAGTTGCGCAAGCTTATCGAGACACAGCCGGACAACCCGCAGGCTTATAACGCGCTCGGCTATTCGCTGGCGGACCGCGGCGTACGGCTGCAGGAAGCGGACAAGCTGATCCAGAAGGCCTCGTCGCTGGCGCCGGACGATGCGTTCATCATGGACAGCGTGGGCTGGGTCAAGTACCGCCTCGGCGATAATTCGGATGCGCTCAAGCTGCTGCGCAAGGCCTACGATCTGCAGCCGAACGCGGAAATCGGCGCGCACCTGGGCGAAGTGCTGTGGAAGAGCGGTGCGCAGGATCAGGCGCGCGACGCCTGGCGCGAAGCCCGCAAGCTGGAACCTGACAACGATACGCTCCTCAAAACGCTCAAACGTTTTCAGGTGAACGATCTCTGATGCTGATTTCGAACCTCCCTGTCCGCTCTCTTCGCTTGTTCGCTTATTCCCAGGCGCCGCGCCGCGCGGCGCTTGGGCTCGCAGCAGCGGCTGCCGTTTCGCTGGCCGGGTTGACTGGCTGCGCGTCGGTCAAGCCGCAGCAGCCGTCGCTGTCGAACGCCACCACCTCGCTCACTGCACAGACGAGCCGCGCCTATCACGGCCGCTTCGCGGTTCAGTACGTCGACCAGAACGGGCAGCAACGCAATGCCTACGGCAACTTCGACTGGCAGGAAGCCGGCGATACGGTCACGCTGCAATTGCGTAACCCGCTCGGCCAGACGCTCGCCATCGTCACGTCGTCGCCGGCCGCGGCCTCGCTCGAACTGCCGAACCGCCAGCCGCTCACTGCCGACAACGTGTCCACGCTAATGCAGAACGCGCTCGGCTTTGCGCTGCCGGTCGAAGGCTTGCGCTACTGGCTGCAGCCGTCGGCGGCGCCTAGCTCGCGGGCGAAGACCGAAAACGATCCGCAGGACCCGTCGCACCTGAAGGAAATCGTCCAGGACGGCTGGACGATCGACTACCTCGCGTATGCTGACGCACCGGCCACGGGCCTGAAGCGCGTCAACCTGAGCCGCGAGGAGCCTCCGCTCGACATCAAGCTCGTGCTCGACCAATAGACCGGTCAGCGCTGTGTTGACCCAGCATTGGCTCTGCATTGGCTCCGTGTTTGCTCTGTGTTAGCCCCGTCATCTGCCCCGACTCATGATTGAAACGAACGACTCGCTGCGCGACTGCCTCGCGCCAGCGAAGCTGAATCTCTTCCTGCACATCACCGGCCGCCGGCCGGATGGCTATCACGCGCTGCAGACCGTGTTCCAGTTGCTCGACTGGGGCGACACGCTGCACTTCACGCGCCGTGACGACGGCCGCGTCACGCGCAGCAGCGACGTGTCCGGCGTGCCGGCCGAGCAGGACCTGACGGTGCGCGCCGCAATGCTGCTGAAGAGCCATACGGGCACGCAGCAAGGCGTCGACATCGAGATCGACAAGCGTCTGCCGATGGGCGCGGGCCTCGGCGGCGGCAGCTCGGACGCGGCCACTACGCTGCTCGCATTGAACCGTCTGTGGAAGCTCGACTTGCCGCGCGAAGAATTGCAGGCGCTGGCCCTCAAGCTTGGCGCCGACGTGCCTTTCTTTGTTTTTGGAAAAAATGCGTTTGCAGAGGGTGTCGGAGAAGCGTTGGAGGCTGTACAATTGCCCGCTCGTAATTTCCTTGTTGTGACGCCGCGGGTTCATGTTCCAACTGCAGCGATTTTTTCCGAAAAATCGTTGACAAGAGATTCAAAACCCCTCACAATTACGGACTTTCTTGCACAACATAGTTGCAACGCAGGATGGCCAGACAGCTTCGGCCGGAATGACATGCAACAGGTTGTCGTGGGAAAATACGCGGAAGTTGCGCAGGTGCTGGGATGGTTTGAAAACATCGCACCGGCGCGGATGACTGGATCAGGTGCAAGCGTCTTTGCAGCGTTCGGTAGTCGTGATGAAGCAGAAGCGGCGCAAGCCAAACTGCCGAGCGGCTGGAACAGCGCAGTAGCAGCAAGCCTGGATACACATCCACTCTTCGCTTTCGCGTCATAGGTTTTGCATCGTCGAGCGGTCCTACACGCTCGGTGAAGCTCAAAGTTAGTGTAGGGGAGTCGCCAAGTTGGTTAAGGCACCGGATTTTGATTCCGGCATTCGAGGGTTCGAGTCCTTCCTCCCCTGCCAAAAATTCTCGCATTTCCTCGCCCCCCAGCCAGAAGCAGGTGCATGATGAGCAGCCATGACGGCCTGATGGTTTTTACTGGCAACGCGAATCCCGCGCTTGCACACGAAGTCGTAAAAATCCTCGGTATTCCCCTCGGCAAAGCAATGGTCAGCCGTTTTTCTGACGGTGAGATCCAGGTCGAGATTCAGGAAAACGTGCGTGGCAAGGATGTCTTCGTCCTGCAGTCCACCTGCGCACCGGCGAACGACAACCTGATGGAACTGATGATCATGGTCGATGCGCTCAAGCGCGCATCTGCTGGCCGGATCACTGCTGCTATCCCCTACTTCGGCTATGCCCGTCAAGATCGTCGCCCGCGTTCGGCGCGCGTGGCGATCTCGGCCAAGGTCGTGGCGAACATGCTGGAAATCGCCGGCGTCGAGCGGATCATCACGATGGATCTGCACGCTGACCAGATTCAAGGTTTCTTCGACATCCCCGTCGACAACATCTATGCAACGCCCGTGCTGCTCGGCGACCTGCGCAAGCAGAATCACGAGAACCTGCTGGTCGTGTCGCCGGACGTCGGCGGCGTGGTCCGCGCCCGCGCACTGGCCAAGCAACTGAACTGCGATCTCGCGATCATCGACAAGCGCCGTCCCAAGGCGAATGTCGCTGAAGTGATGAACATCATCGGCGAAGTCGAAGGCCGTACCTGCGTGATCATGGACGACATGGTCGACACCGCCGGCACGCTCTGCAAGGCGGCTCAGGTGCTGAAGGAACGCGGCGCGACCAAGGTGTTCGCGTATGCCACTCACCCGGTTCTGTCGGGCGGCGCGGGCGAGCGTATCGCTGCTTCCGCGCTCGACGAACTGGTGGTGACGGATACGATCCCGCTCGGCGACGAAGCCCGCTCGTGCGCGAAGATCCGCTCGCTGACCAGCGCAGGTCTGCTGGCCGAAACGTTCTCGCGGATCCGCCGCGGCGATTCGGTGATGTCGCTGTTTGCAGAGAGTTAAGTATTTGCGAAGGCGCGGCGCGTATTGCAACATCGCACGCTGCGCTTTTGCACAATCGGCATGAACGGACGAAGGTTCGTGCCGTCGAGTCTGAGGCCTCAGCCGAATTGGCGTGAAGGCCCCGTTTTTACTGCCTGGTCGCGGGCAGTGCATTGGAGATTCAAAATGAAAGTAGTCGCTTTCGAGCGTTCCCTGCAAGGTACGGGTGCGAGCCGCCGCCTGCGTATTACCGGCAAGACGCCGGCAATCGTTTATGGCGCTGGTGCTGAACCGCAACTGATCGAACTCGATCACAACGCGTTGTGGCACGCCCTGAAGAAAGAAGTTTTCCACTCGTCGATTCTCGATCTGGAAATCGGCGGTAAGTCGCAACAGGTTCTGCTGCGTGACGTGCAATACCACCCGTTCCGTCAGCTCGTGCTGCACGTGGACTTCCAGCGCGTCGATGCATCGAAGAAGCTGCACACCAAGGTGCCGCTGCACTTCATGAACCAGGAATCGAACCCGGCAGTCAAGCTGTCGAGCGCGGTGATCTCGCACGTTCTGAACGAAATCGAAATCGAGTGCCTGCCTTCGGCACTGCCGGAATTCCTCGAAGTCGACCTCGCAAAGATCGAAGCTGGTCACACGATGCACGCCAAGGACATCGTCCTGCCGGCTGGTGTCGCACTGGTTGCACACGTTGAAGCTGAAAACCCGGTGGTCGCATCCGCGACGATCCCGGCTGGTGCGATCGCTGAAGGCGACGCTGCTCCTGCCGCAGGCGAAGGCGAAACGCCGGCTGCGTAAGCTGCATACAGCGAGCAATCCTCTCGATCCGTTTCAATGGAACGGACGATGTGACCCGCCGAGGTTCTCCCCGGCGGGTTTTTTTTCGGTTTCTTTCGGGTCGCGTGGCACACTGCCGGCCTTTAACCCATCATGAATCAATCATGATCAAGCTGATCGTAGGGCTCGGCAATCCGGGCGCCGAATACACTGCGACGCGTCACAACGCCGGTTTCTGGCTGGTCGATCAACTGGCGCGCGAAGCCGGCACCACTCTGCGCGACGAGCGGCGCTTTCACGGATTCTATGCAAAGGCGCGTCTGCACGGCGAAGAGGTGCATCTGCTGCAGCCGCAAACCTTCATGAACCGCTCGGGTCAATCCGTGGTCGCGGTTGCGCAGTTCTTCAAGATCCTGCCCGATGAGATTCTCGTCGCGCACGACGAACTCGATCTGCCGCCGGGCACCGTCAAGCTGAAGCTCGGTGGTGGCAGCGGCGGCCACAATGGACTGAAGGACATCTCCGCGCATCTGTCGTCGCAGCAGTATTGGCGGCTGCGTATCGGCATCGGCCATCCGCGCGATCTGATTCCCGAAGGTGCGCGCACGGGGGCGAAGCCGGACGTTGCCAACTTCGTGCTGAAGCCACCGCGGCGCGAAGAGCAGGACGTGATCGATGCGTCGATTGAACGGGCACTGGTGCAAATGCCGCTCGTCGTGAAAGGTGAGATCGACCGTGCAGTGATGCAATTGCATCGCAGCGCGTGAGAGCTTGTCGCACGCTAAAGCGCTAACCAAGGTCAACAAAGGAGCCAAGCTTGAGCCGCTACTGGAGTGACATCGTCCACCGTCTGACGCCATATGTGCCGGGCGAACAGCCCGCGCTCGCTCATCCCGTCAAGCTGAACACCAACGAGAACCCCTATCCGCCGTCGCCGCGCGTGCTGGAGGCGATCCGCCAGGAACTCGGCGAGAGCGCGGAAACGCTGCGCCGCTATCCCGATCCGAGCGCGCGCAAGCTGCGCGAGACGGTTGCTGCATACCACGGCATCCGCGCGGAACAGGTGTTCGCCGGCAACGGTTCCGATGAAGTTCTCGCGCTCACCTTCCAGGCGCTGCTCAAGCACGACAAGCCGATCCTGTTCCCAGACATCACGTACAGCTTCTATCCGACGTATGCACGGCTCTTCGAGGTCGAGTACCTGACCATTCCGGTGGACGACGCCTTTGCGATTCGCGTCGACGACTACGCCTTGCCCAACGGCGGCGTACTCTTGCCGAACCCGAATGCGCCGACCGGTCACCCTTTGCCGCTGAGCGAGATCGAGCGGCTGGTGGCGCAGCATGGCGACTCGGTCGTGGTGATCGATGAAGCGTACGTGGATTTCGGCGGGCAGTCGGCAATTGCGCTGATCGACCGCTATCCGAATCTGCTGGTGGTGCAGACCGTCTCGAAGTCACGCTCGCTGGCGGGCATGCGGGTGGGCTTTGCGTTTGGGCATCCGGCCCTGATCGACGCACTGAACCGCGTGAAGGACAGCTTCAACTCCTATCCGCTCGACCGGCTCGCGCAGGTCGCGGCAATTGCCGCCTATCAGGACGACAAGTGGTTCCGCGACAGTTGCGCGAAGGTCGTCGCGAGCCGCGAGCGTCTTTCTGCCGGCCTGACTGCGCTTGGCTTCAAGGTCGTGCCCTCGGGGGCGAACTTCGTGTTTGCCCGCCATGCAGGCTATGACGCGGCGACGCTCACCGCACGGCTAAGGGACAAGGAGATTTTTGTGCGCCACTTCAAGGCGCCGCGCATCGATCAGCACTTGCGCATCTCGATCGGCACCGACGCGGAAAGCGACATCTTGCTGGCAGCGCTGGAGGATGTGTTTCGCGCGTACGTGGGGTAGGCGGACGGTTACGTGTACGGCGAGACGCACGCGCCTCGCCAAAACGCCCTCGAATGAAACCTCAAGCCTTGGCGGCCTGCAACGCGTGATACTTCGCCATTAAGCCCTCAGGCGTCTCCAGGTGCTGCGGGTCGCGCGGAATGCACTCCACCGGGCACACCTGGATACACTGCGGCTCGTCGAAATGACCGACGCATTCGGTGCACTTCTTCGGATCGATCACGTAGATTTCCGGGCCCATCGAAATTGCGTCGTTCGGGCACTCAGGCTCGCAGACGTCGCAATTGATGCACTCGTCGGTAATCATCAAGGCCATACTTCTCTCACTTCACGCCGGCGCATGGCCGGCTGTCATTCCGTCAAACCGCTAGTTTACGCCGGTTACGGCTGCCCTGCCTGACCCTCTCCCTGCCCCAGCAAAGCAACCTTGTCCTTCAGCCACTTTTCGACGGACGGGAACACGAACTTGCTGACATCGCCACCCAACTGGGCGATCTCGCGCACGATGGTGCCGGAGATGAACTGGTACTGGTCCGACGGCGTCATGAACATGGTTTCAACGTCGGGCAACAGATAGCGGTTCATGCCGGCCATCTGGAACTCGTATTCGAAGTCCGACACGGCGCGCAGGCCGCGCACAATCACCCGTGCGTTGTTGGTGCGAACGAAATCCTTCAGAAGCCCCTTGAAGCTCATCACCTGCACATTGGGGTAATGGCCGAGCACTTCGTGAGCGATATCGAGGCGCTCTTCGAGCGTAAAGAACGGCTTCTTGTTGCGGCTGTCCGCGACGCCTACCACCAGCGTGTCGAAAATGCTCGACGCGCGCCGAACGAGGTCTTCGTGACCGCGCGTCAGCGGGTCGAACGTACCCGGGTACACGGCGACTACCATGAGACTTCTCCTCTCTTCAGACAAATGGGCACGCCAAGCACGCCCGCAGGGCGTGTTTGCCGCCGGTCGCGCACGTGACGGCCAGCCGTCCGGGCGCTTGTTTTAGAACGCGCATTATTCCTCATTTTCGCGTTGCAGCAAATGATAGTGGACCGCCCCGGCCTTGCCCTGCCGCACGATGGTCCAGCCCGCCAGCGCGGGCGTCTGTGCGATGTCGAGCGCATCGCCGGCTTCCACATAGAGGAATCCTTCGGCGCTCACCAGCGGCACCGCCAGTTCCAGCGCGCGGCCGAGCAGATCCGAGCCGAACGGGGGGTCGATAAACACCACGTCGAACGAACCGGGCGCAAGGCTGGCAGCGAGGCGCAAGGCGTCGGCTTCGGCAATCTCTATCGTGTTGGGCGCGAGACGGGCCTGGTTGGCGCGCAGTTGCCCGGCCGCCTTTGCATGGCGCTCCACCATCAGGACCCGTGCGGCGCCGCGTGAAGCCGCCTCGAAGCCCAGCGCGCCGCTACCCGCAAACAGATCGAGACAGCGCTGGCCGTCGAGACGCTGGCCAAGCCAGTTAAAGAGCGTTTCGCGCACGCGATCCGGCGTAGGACGCAGGCCGTCGAGGTCGAGCACCGGCAGCGGAGTGCGCTTCCAGTCGCCGCCAATGATGCGGATGGCGTGCGGCTTGCCGCGGTGGGACGGAGCGCTTTGCGCACGGGAGGCAGAAGGACGGGGCATGCAGATTCGAACAGTTAAGCAGGGTTAGGCGTTTTGCCCGCAGGCGCTCACTCGCGCCGGGGTTGGAGAGCCAACGTTACCACATGGTGACAGGCATCTCACCCTGGCCGGATGGCTAACAGGGCGTAGTCGCCTTGGGGATTGGGAGATTGGGCGGCATTGACACGCTCGCCTGATAAAATAAGCGGCTTCCAGCGCCTTGCATCCCGCATTGTCACGCTGCCTGCCGCTGCCCGCCGCTACCACCGCCCCACCGGCTGCGCGCACCGGCGCTTGCTCTCACCACGCCAGATCATGTTCAGCTTTTTCAAACGATTCACGGGTTCGAAAGAGCCCGACACAACGCCCGAAGAATCGCAGGCGGCGCCGCAGGCTGAAGCCGTCCCGGCAGGCCCGGCCTCGCCGCAGCCGGCAGGCGCCCACAGTGTGCCTGCCGCATCCGTACGCAGCGAGCCGCTCGCCACGTCGCAAGCGGAGCCTGAAGAAGAGGAAAGCGCGGTCGAAACGGTTGAGATCGTGCCGCCGCCGGAGCCTGAGGCCGCAGCGAAGAAGTCCTGGCTCACGCGCCTGAAGAGCGGCCTGTCGAAGACCAGCTCGAATCTGACGGGCATCTTCATTGGCACCAAGATCGACGAGGATCTGTACGAGGAGCTCGAAACCGCCCTGCTGATGTCCGACGCGGGGGTCGACGCCACCGAGTTCCTGCTCGAAGCCCTGCGCGAAAAGGTGCGCGCCGAACGGCTCAGCGAGCCGCAACAGGTCAAGGCCGCGCTGCGCGCGCTATTGATCGACCTGCTCAAGCCGCTTGAAAAATCCCTTATGCTCGGCCGGGCCCAGCCGCTCGTGATGATGATTGCCGGCGTGAACGGCGCGGGCAAGACCACCAGTATCGGCAAGCTCGCCAAGCATCTGCAGAGCTTCGACCAGTCCGTGCTGCTCGCCGCCGGCGACACGTTCCGCGCCGCCGCGCGCGAACAGCTCGCCATCTGGGGCGAACGCAACAACGTGACGGTCGTCTCGCAGGAAAGCGGCGATCCGGCCGCGGTGATCTTCGACGCGGTCGGCGCCGCGCGTGCGCGCAAGATCGACGTGCTGATGGCCGACACGGCCGGCCGTCTGCCCACCCAGTTGCATCTGATGGAAGAGCTGCGCAAGGTCAAGCGTGTGATCGGCAAGGCCATGGACAGCGCCCCGCACGAAGTGCTGCTGGTGATCGACGCCAACACGGGGCAGAACGCCCTCACGCAAGTGAAGGCATTCGACGATGCGCTCGGCCTCACCGGCCTGATCGTCACCAAGCTCGACGGCACGGCCAAGGGCGGGATTCTCGCGGCCATTGCCCGGCAACGGCCAATCCCGGTGTACTTCATCGGCGTTGGCGAGAAGGTCGAAGACTTGCAGCCGTTCAGCGCGGAAGAGTTTTCCGACGCGCTGCTCGGCAGCTAAACCGCCCCCCTCTCACCCTCAAACCTCACTCCGCGTCCGGCTGCACGCCGGGCGCCGCCCGCGCAAACGCGTCGAGCTGCGAAGCGTGATCGTAAATCCGCTGAATGGTCGAAAACTGCGTCACATCGACCTTGAAGCGCTGCGCGTTGAAGACCTGCGGCGCCAGACACGCATCGGCCAGCGTCGGCGTATCGCCGAAGCACAGCTTGCCGGTGCGCGGATCGCCCGCGAGATGTGCTTCGAGCGTCGCAAAACCCGCCTCGATCCAGTGCCGGTACCACTCGTTCTTGGTTTCCTCGTCGGCGCCGACCGTATGCTTCAGATACTTCAGGACCCGCAGGTTGTTCAGCGGATGAATCTCGCACGCCATCTGCAGCGCCACCGAACGCACATACGCCCGATCGGCCGGCGCCTTAGGCAATAGCGGCGGCTCCGGATGCGTTTCCTCCAGATACTCGATGATCGCCAGCGACTGCTGCAGCACATGCTCGCCGTCGATGAAGGTGGGCACCAGCGCGTCCGGATTCAGCTTGCGATACTCCGGCTTGAGCTGCTCGCCACCTTCGCGCAGCAGGTGAACCGGCGCGTAGTCGTACGGCAGGTTTTTCAGATTCAGCGCAATGCGCACGCGATACGACGCCGAGCTACGAAAATAGCTGTAAAGCTTCATTCTTGATGTCTCCTCCCCACCTCAGCTTTAGACCACGCGCACGCTGAAGTCGCCCAGTCCGTCCACGCCGCCCTTCATCGTGTCGCCCTTCACGACCGCGCCAACGCCTTCGGGCGTGCCCGTGAAGATCAGGTCGCCGGGTTGCAGTTCGAATAGCGTCGACAGGTAGGCGACCGTTTCCGCCACCGACCAGATCAGCTGCGACACATCGGAGCGCTGCTTGTCCTCACCGTTGACGCTCAGCCAGATCGCGCCCTTGTCGATCTGCCCTACTTTCGACACCGGATGGATCGGACCTAGCGGCGCGGAGTAATCGAAGCCCTTCGCGGTATCCCAGGGGCGGCCGAGCTTCTTGGCTTCGGCCTGCAGGTCGCGCCGCGTCATGTCGAGACCGAGCGCGTAGCCGTACACGTGTTCCAAAGCCGTCCCGACCGGGATATCCTTGCCGGCCTTGCCGATTGCCGCGACCAGTTCCATTTCGAAGTGGACGTTCTTCGATTGCGCGGGATACGGGAATTCGCCGGTCTCGCCGGGCGCGACATAGACAACGGCGTCGGCGGGCTTGCCAAAGAAAAACGGCGGTTCGCGGTCAGGGTCGTGCCCCATCTCACGCGCGTGCGCCTCGTAATTGCGGCCTACACAATAGATCCGGCGCACCGCGAATTGATCGCTGGACCCGACGACCGGCACCGCAACCACCGGTGCGGGAGCAAACACGTAACTCATCCCGTTCTCCAATCTTGAGTAAACGCCGCGTGTGCGGCAACAAAGCATTGAGTGTAACGCGGGGTGCGCAGGAAGGGCGCCAGCTTGCACAAACCCCGCAGATGCGATACTGACTAGAGATGCCGTCCCCACCCAGCCCACCGAACCCGATGACCGAATCAGCCGATACCGCCGCCCCCGTTTTCCCCTGCGCCCGCTTTATCAAGGAGATCGGGCGCGGCCCGAACGGCGCCCGTGCGCTGACGCCTGAAGACACTCACGCGCTCTACAGCGCGATGCTCGACGGGCGCGTCTCCGATCTCGAACTGGGCGCAGTGCTGCTGGCGTACCGGGTAAAAGGCGAAACGGCCGACGAACTCGCGGCCATGCTGGCCGCGGCCCACGCGTCGTTCGAGCCGGTCCAGATTGCGCACGGCGCCTACCGGCCGGTTTCGATCCCGAGCTACAACGGCGCGCGCAAGCAGCCGAACCTGGTGCCGCTGCTGGCGCTGCTGCTGGCGCGCGAAGGCGTACCCGTGCTGGTGCACGGCGTGACCGAAGATCCCGGTCGCGTGACCAGCGCGGAAATCTTCACCCATCTGCAGATCGCCCACGCACAGAATCATGCGGAGATCGAAGACAGCCTCGCGTCGCGGCGTCTCGCCTTTGCGCCGATCGGCGTGCTCGCGCCGAAGCTCGCGCGCCTGCTCGGGTTGCGCCGGCGTATGGGTGTGCGCAATTCCACCCATACGCTCGTCAAGATCCTGCAGCCGTTCGCCCCGCCCGGACTCCGGCTGGTGAACTACACCCATCCGCCTTACCGGGACAGCCTCACCCAGTTGTTCAGCACACATCCGGATGCGGCAGCGGGCGGCGCACTGCTCGCGCGCGGCACGGAAGGCGAAGCGGTGGCCGATACGCGCCGCCAGGTGCAGGTCGACTGGTTGCATGACGGGCTCTGCGAAACCCGCGTCGCGGCCGAGCGCTCCTCGGCGGACGCCCCCGAGGTCGAACTGCCTGAGGCGCGCGACGCCACCACCACAGCAGCGTGGATCGACGCGGTGCTGCGCGGCGAGGCGCCGGTGCCGAGCGCCATCGAGCGGCAGATCGAAGTCATCGTGGAGATCGCCCGAACCCCGGCATGACAAGCTTCGCAGGGCGCCGCGCAGCCCCATACGAGGTGGTGCAACAGCGCATTGTGCAGCGCGGCGGTTGACACACGGCCGCCCGCTCGCATACATTGGACCCCATGCGTTCCCTTCCGAGCACCCTCCGAATTACCTCCGGCCGCCTAGCGCGGCCCCTATCGCTACGTCTAGCGTAAGCCAGGCGTAGCGCCGCGCGTTGGCCGCCCCAGCGGTTCAAGCCCGGTCCTCCAAGCAGTTCCCGTAGTTCCCGCCGTTGCTTTAGTTCCTGTTTCACCCCAAACCGTCGTTCCTCTTACAACCTGTTAGTCGTTTGCATTCGTCCGTTTACCGTTCGGACGAATCGCGAGGGTCACATGCACGCTTCATGGGCATCACTCAAGGTCGCGACCGGCGTCATCATCGCCATGACGCACTTTGTGCGCGCCCGTTCGTTACTCCCGCTAGCGCCCGGCTGGCGGGCCGTGCATCTGTGGCAGCCCGCCAGCCGCTCGACGCCACACCCCTTTGCATACGACCCAACGAACGAGGCTCACCATGTTGCGCAACCCTGCTGAAAAATACCGCCCCTTCCCCGCCGTCCGCCTGACCGGCCGAAAATGGCCCAGCCGCACGATCCAGCAAGCCCCCATCTGGATGAGCACCGATCTGCGCGACGGCAACCAGTCGCTGATCGAGCCCATGAACATCGCGCAGAAGCTCGAATTCTTCGAGACCCTGGTCGCGATCGGCTTCAAGGAAATCGAAGTCGGCTTTCCGTCGGCCTCGCAGACCGACTTCGATTTCGTGCGCAAGCTGATCGACGAAAAGCGCATTCCCGACGACGTTACGATCGAAGTGCTCGTGCAGTCGCGTGAAGACCTGATCGCGCGCACCTTCGAGGCGCTTGAAGGCGTGCCGCGTGCGATCGTCCATCTGTACAACGCGATCGCGCCATCGTTCCGCAAGATCGTCTTCAACCAGTCGAAGGACGAAGTGAAGGCGCTCGCGGTCGAAGGCACGCGGCTCATCAAGCAATACGCGCAGACGCGGCCGCAGACGCACTGGACCTATCAGTATTCGCCGGAAACCTTCAGCATGACCGAGCTGCCCTTTGCTCGCGAGGTGTGCGACGCCGTGGCCCAGACATGGCGGCCCACGCGCGATCACAAGATGATCGTGAACCTGCCCGCTACCGTCGAGGCGGCCACCCCGAATGTGTACGCGGACCAGATCGAATGGATGGACCGCAATCTCGGCTATCGGGACAGCATCGTGCTCTCGGTGCATCCCCATAATGACCGCGGCACCGCTGTTGCTGCCGCGGAACTCGCCTTGCTGGCGGGGGCGGATCGTATCGAAGGGTGCCTCTTCGGCAATGGCGAGCGCACCGGCAACGTCGATCTCGTCACGCTGGCCATGAACCTCTATACCCAGGGTATCGACCCGGGCCTCGATTTCTCGGATATCGACGCGGTGCGCCGCGTCGTTGAACGCTGTAACCAGCTTCCGGTGCATCCGCGTCATCCGTACGCCGGCGATCTGGTCTACACCGCGTTTTCGGGCTCGCATCAGGACGCAATCCGCAAGGGTTTCGCGCAGCAACAGCCGGACGCCGTGTGGGAGGTGCCATATCTGCCGCTCGACCCAGCCGACGTGGGACGCAGCTACGACGCCGTGATCCGCGTGAACAGCCAGTCCGGTAAAGGCGGTTCGACCTACCTGCTCGAGCGCGGCATGGGTTTCACGCCGCCGCGCCGCGTGCAGATCGAGTTCAGCCACGCCGTGCAGGCCGCAACCGACAGCAGCGGCGCAGAGATGAGCGGCGAGGCGATTTGCGCGCTGTTTGCCCGGGAATACTTCGAGCGCATGGGACCGGCCCAGCGTGTCAATGCGTCGGCGGTGCGGTGGGTTCATCGCGAACTCAGCGTGGCGGCGCCGAAGCACGCACGCGGCCAGTCTCAGGTGCAGGAGCAGACGCAAGAGCAGCACGCCCAGTGTGTCGCCGCCGCGCTGGGCGCCGCTGCGGGGCAGCCCGTTGAAGTGACCTCGGTAGAAAGCGGGCGCACGTCGGACGGCCGCACTGTCGTGTTTGTCGGCTGCCGGGTGGGTGAACAGGCGATCCGGTACGGCGTGGGGGTCGGCGAAGACAGCACGGTGGCTGTTGTGGATGCCGTCGTCAGCGCGGTGAACCGCTGCGCGTGGAAGCACAGCGATCAGCGGGCGGCGGCCTGACAGGAATCGATCGGCGGGCGGGCCTCACTCGATCGCGCAGCGCGTCGCCTGCCACGCCACCAGCCGCCACTGGCCATCCTGCTGGGCATGGATGGCCGTGTAGGCAATCGGGAACAGCAGCGCGCCGTTATTCGCCTCCATCTCGATCAGCGCACGGCCGGTGACGACGCAGGTTTCGCGTCCCACCGGCAGCACCTCCTGCGACTGGATCTCGATCTGCCGATAGCGCCGGCGGCCCCCAGTGATCCCGTCGATAAACTGCTGCTTCGTTTCACGCTTGCCATTCGTGTGAACATAGCTCACGTTCTCGGAGAGCAGCGAGTCGAGCAACGGCCCATTGCCGTCGACCATCGCGCGAAAGCGGTCGCGCTCCAGTCCACGAATCGCCTCGATCACTTTTGCGGCCATTGCTCAGCCCCTTTGGGTCGACGGGCCAACAGCGGCCTCGGTCGTCAGAAGTTATATTGCAAAGATAGCTGGCTGAAATTTATACCAGGATTCGGCTCTTTGATACCGCCGTTCGATCTGTGCTGAAACCGGTAGCCGGCCAGGTACGGCTGGCGGCTGCCGAACGCCGCGCCCACTCCGGCCGTGCCGGCGAACCGGAACGCCATGCCGGGGGCAAAAAGCAATAAATCCTAATAGGAAAACTGGAATTCGTCAGATTATTGTATTGGGCGACGAAAAACCGGTGATTCTGCGTTAGCAATCGCTCATCTACAGCAGATCCTACGCCTATCCCGCGCGTACGGCATATGGCGTATGATGCTATTGAAACGCAAATTTCAATAGCCAGGCGGGAACCAGGATACCCCCACGCACTCTAAGTATTAGCACTCGGTTATTCAGAGTGCTAACATCCACGCTGGAGTCGAAGTCTGACTGAGCTTTTGGCTCATCCCCAAGGAGTTTTATACGTGAGCAACGCAATGACCCTTCCGAGTACTCTGAGCCCGTCGTCGGCTAAGGCCGCTTCGGCAGGTGCACTGGCGCTCTCGCATTCTTCGCTGCTGCCCGGTCAACTGGGCAATATCGACGCCTACATCCAGGCCGTGAACCGGATTCCGATGCTGACGCCGGCGGAAGAACGCCAGTTCGCCACTGAATTTCGCGAGCAGGGCAATCTGGATTCTGCGCGCCGCCTCGTCCTGTCGCACCTGCGGCTGGTGGTGTCGATCGCGCGCAACTATCTGGGCTATGGCCTGCCGCACGCCGACCTGATCCAGGAAGGCAATATCGGCCTGATGAAGGCCGTGAAGCGCTTCGATCCCGAGCAAAACGTGCGTCTGGTGTCGTACGCCATGCACTGGATCAAGGCCGAGATTCACGAGTACATCCTGCGCAACTGGCGCATGGTGAAGGTCGCCACCACCAAGGCGCAGCGCAAGCTGTTCTTCAACCTGCGCAGCCACAAGCAGGGCTTGCAGGCGTTCACCCCGGAAGAGATCGACGGTCTCGCCAAGGAACTGAACGTCAAGCGCGAGGAAGTGGCCGAGATGGAAACGCGCCTGTCCGGCGGCGACATCGCGCTGGAAGGTCAGGTGGAAGACGGCGAGGAATCGTACGCGCCGATCGCCTATCTGGCCGATTCGCATAGCGAGCCGACCGCCGTGCTGGCCGCGCGCCAGCGCGACAAGCTGCAAAGCGACGGCATCGCCAGCGCCCTCGAATCGTTGGACGCACGCAGCCGCCGGATTATCGAAGCCCGCTGGCTGCACGTGGAAGACGACGGCTCGGGCGGTTCCACGCTGCACGACCTGGCGGACGAATTCGGCGTGTCGGCCGAGCGGATTCGCCAGATTGAAGCGAGCGCCATGAAGAAAATGCGTAGCGCATTAAACGACTACACGTAAGCATCCGGGCGCCCGCGCCGTGCCCCTGTCAGACATCAGCCCTGCCCTCGTAAGACAGCAGGGCTTTTTCATTTCCGCCGCAGCGAACCCCGCCCCATTTCCTTGACGTATCGCAAGCTTGCTTGTATTAGTTAGACGGACGGCATGCTGACGCGACCCAATGCCACAGTCGCGAACTTCCGCGCTGCCAGCCCCTATCCTAATATCGTTATGCACTCGCCAAGCCGCATAGGCGGCTTGAATCCGACCGGATAACCCGGTGTGAAGTCGTCCATCGACCGATCATGACCATAACGCTACACGACAGGAATCCGTCTCGCCCCACCCTGCGCGCGCGACTCGCCGGCTGGGTACGCGGTCCCACTTTCGGCCGAGATATCGCCATCGTACTTGCCATCAAATTTGCACTCCTGATGGCTCTCAAGTACGCATTTTTCAATCATCCGGCGGCGGAGAACATGTCCATGCCGCCCGCACTCGTCGCACAAGCACTGCTATCGGTGCCTGCCTCAAATCCGCCTCAAGGTGATCCACATGCCCGTTAGCGAAGTCGTCGACCTTTCGCGCCTCCAGTTTGCCGTGACGGCGCTTTATCACTTTCTGTTCGTCCCCCTGACGCTCGGCCTGTCCTGGCTGCTCGTCATCATGGAATCCGTCTACGTGATGACCGGCAAGCAGATCTACAAGGACATGACACAGTTCTGGGGCAAGCTGTTCGGTATCAACTTCGCCATGGGCGTGACGACCGGCCTCACGCTCGAATTCCAGTTCGGCACCAACTGGTCGTACTACTCGCACTACGTGGGCGACATCTTCGGCGTGCCGCTCGCCGTCGAAGGGCTGATGGCGTTCTTCCTGGAATCGACCTTCGTCGGCCTGTTCTTCTTTGGCTGGAACCGTCTGTCGCGGGTGCAGCATCTGATCGTCACCTTCCTCGTCGCACTGGGCTCGAACCTCTCCGCGCTGTGGATTCTGGTCGCCAACGGCTGGATGAACAATCCGGTGGGCGCCGAATTCAACTACGAAACCATGCGGATGGAACTGTCGAGCCTCTTCGCCGTGCTGTTCAATCCCGTTGCGCAGGTCAAGTTCGTGCATACGGTGTCGGCCGGCTATGTGACGGCGTCGATGTTCGTGCTCGGCATCTCGTCGTGGTATCTGCTCAAGCGCCGCGACACCGAGTTCGCGCTGCGCTCGTTTGCGATTGCCGCGGGTTTCGGCCTTGCATCGACCGTCTGCGTGATCGTGCTCGGTGACGAATCCGGCTACCGTACCGGCGAGGTCCAGCAGGTCAAACTCGCCGCGATTGAATCGGAATGGGATACGGCGCCGGCGCCGGCTCCGTTCACGATCTTCGGCATCCCGAATCAAAAGGAAGAACGCACCGACTACGCGATCCGGATTCCCTACGCGCTCGGCATCATAGCGACGCGCTCGCTTGACGAGCCGGTGCTGGGCCTGAAGGACCTGATCGCGCAAAACGAGCTGCGCATCAAGGACGGGATGATTGCGTACGGCGCGCTGCAGCAGCTCAAGCAAGGCAATGCTACCGATGACGCAAAGACCGCCTTCGCGCTGCACCGGGAGAATCTCGGCTATGCGCTGATGCTCAAGCAGTTCACCGCCAACGTCACCGACGCCACGCCGGACCAGATCGCCCAGGCGGCGAAGAAGACCATTCCACCGGTGTTGCCGGTGTTCTTCTCGTTCCGCATGATGGTGGGCCTCGGCATGCTGTTCCTCGCGACCTTCGTGCTCGCGTTCTGGTTCTGCGCGCAACGCTCGCTGCTCCTCGACAAGCGCCGCTGGTTCCTGCGCTGGGCGGTATGGGCGATCCCGTTGCCATGGATTGCGGCCGAATTCGGCTGGATTGTCGCTGAGCTGGGGCGGCAGCCGTGGACCATTGCCGGCATCCTGCCCACGGCGCTGTCGGCTTCGAGCCTGACCGCTACCGACCTGTATCTGAGCATTGGCGGCTTCGTGGTGTTCTACACGGCGCTCTTCGTGATCGAAATTACGCTGATGTTCAAGTACGCGCGGCTCGGGCCCTCGTCACTGCATACGGGCCGGTACCACCACGAATTGCCGCCGGGTCAGCCTGCCAAGCCGCTGAACACTACGACCGCATGACTCGCCACCGGACTGCACAAGCTGTATTAAGGGAAAAATCATCATGGATTACGCAACCCTCAAAGTGATCTGGTGGGTCCTGATCGGCGTGCTGCTGATCGGCTTTGCCCTCACCGACGGCTTCGACATGGGCACAGCCATTCTGCTGCCGTTCATCGCCAAAACCGATTCAGAGCGACGCATTGTCGTCAACACCGTTGGCGCGACGTGGGAAGGCAACCAGGTGTGGTTCATCACCGCGGGCGGCGCGATGTTCGCGGCCTGGCCGCTCGTCTACGCGGCATCGTTCTCGGGCTTCTACTTCGCGATGCTGCTGGTGCTGTTTTCGCTATTCTTCCGGCCGGTGGGCTTCGACTACCGCAGCAAACGTGAAGACCCACGCTGGCGTAATGCGTGGGACTGGGCGCTGTTCATCGGCGGTTTCGTGCCGGCGCTGGTGATCGGCGTCGCCTTCGGCAATCTGCTGCAAGGTGTGCCGTTCTCGTTCGACACCGACCTGCGCGTCACCTATCACGGCAGCTTCTTCGCACTGCTCAACCCGTTTGCGGTGTTGTGCGGGCTCGTCAGCGTATCGATGCTGGCCGCGCACGGCGCTGCGTTCGTGAAGATGAAGACGGACGGTGTGATCGCGCAACGCGCGTCGCGGGCGCTGCGTATTGCGTCTCTCGCCGGTGTGGTGCTGTTTGTGCTTGCCGGGGTGTTCATCGCCACCATGATCGGCGGCTATCAGATTGTCGACGCGGCGCCGCTCGATACGGTCGCCAATCCGCTGCTCAAGAGCGTAGTCGGGGCTCCCGGCTTGTGGCTCACCAACTACTCCACGTATCCATGGATGATCGCCGCACCGGTGATCGGCGTGGTGGGCAGCGCGCTGGCGTTGCTGATTGCGAACTCGCGCTTTGAGAAGAGCGCCTTCATCTGTAGCGGGCTAATGATCGTGGGCGTGATCCTGACGGCCGGCTTTTCGATGTTCCCGTTCATCATGCCGTCCTCGCTCGACGGGCGCAGCAGCCTGACGGTGTGGGACGCAACGTCGAGCCAGATGACGCTGCAGATCATGCTGATCGCCGTGATCATCTTCCTGCCGATTGTGCTGATCTATACGAGCTGGGTGTATAGGGTGATGCGCGGCAAGGTGACGGCGGCTGCGCTTGAAGAGAATCGGCACACGATGTATTGAGGCGTCTCGCGCCTTGGGTGCGGGCGTAAATGAAACCCGGTTTGCAGGAGCAGATGATGTGGTATTTCAGTTGGATTCTTGGGATTGGCGTTGCGCTCTCGTTTGGCATCATCAACGCGCTGTGGCTTGAATCGCGTCAGCCGGTGCAGACACCGGTGAAGCGCACGGTGGAATGACACACGGCGAGAGCGGGCACATAAGCCGTACGAGTATCGAGCGGTAAACGAAGAGCGGCGCCCCAAAGGGCGCCGCTCTTTTTTCTCAACCCTCATTCACTGCGACAGGGTGACGCTCGGAGCCGCGCCCTTGTCACATGAATGGCCTCACTCAGGCCGGTTGCGGCGAAGTCCCACCCGTTGCGCCCGCCGCCGGCAGACGCGCCGCCAGCACCTGCGCATAACGCGCAGCGGCATCGCCGACGACGATATGGAACGTATCCGGCGAGATCCACGCGACATCGAGCGCAGCGAGGCGCTGACGATCCACCGCGGTCGGATCGCTCACCACCACGCGCAGGCGCGTCGATGCAATCGCATCCAGCTCAACGACGTTGGTCGCACCGCCGAACACAGCAAGCCAGCGCGCCGGATCGGGATCGAGCGGGCCCGCCTGCGCATCGGCAACCGCCGCCGCAGCCGGGGCCGCTACGGGCGCTGTCGCCGGTTTCGCCGCAGCACCGCCACCTTGCGCAATCACCGTACGGATTTCGTCGGCGATGATGTCCGCTTCCGGTCCGATGATCACCTGCACACTGCTCGCACCGCGCTTCAACACACCACGCGCGCCGATCGTCTTGAGGTCCGTTTCCGAGACCTTGTTAGGGTCCACCACCGACAAACGCAGACGCGTCGTGCAGGCATCCACGATCGACAGATTGTCTGCGCCACCCAGTGCCGCGATGTAACGCTGCGCACGCGGCACGGCGGCAGCCGCAGCCGGTGCAACAAAGCCACCCTTCTCGAACGACTCAACCTGCTCTTCAGCGGCAGCGGGCTCGCGGCCCGGCGTCGCCATATTGAACTTGCGGATGAAGAAGCGGAACAGCCCGTAGTACACCACCGCATAGATCAGGCCGATCGGCAGCGCCCACCAGCCCTTGGTCGACAGGCCGTAGTTCAGCACGTAGTCGATCGCGCCCGCCGAGAACGTGAAGCCGAGGTGAATCCCCAACGCCGAACAGATGGCGAGCGAGAGCCCGGTCAGCACCGCGTGGATCGCATACAGCACCGGTGCGAGGAACATGAAGCTGAACTCGATCGGCTCGGTCACGCCCGTCAGGAATGAGGTAAGCGCCATCGAGAACAGCAGGCCGCCCACCATCGCGCGGCGTTCCTTCGGCGCTTCATGGAACATCGCGAGACACGCTGCCGGCAGACCGAACATCATGACCGGGAAGAAGCCTGTCATGAAGGTGCCCGCAGTCGGATCGCCCGCGAAGAAGCGGTGCAGATCGCCCGTCACCGCAGCACCGCCGCCCGGCGGCGTGAAGGTGCCAAACACGAACCACGTCAGCGAATTCAGGATGTGGTGCAGACCCGTAACCAGCAGCAGGCGGTTCAACACGCCGAACACGAATGCGCCGATCGCGCCCGCGGTAGTCAGCCAGTGGCCGGCCAGGTCGATAGCGGACTGCACAGGCTGCCAGACATAACCGAGCACAATCCCGATCACCAGACAGGTCACCCCCGTGACAATCGGCACGAAGCGTTTCCCTCCGAAGAACGCGAGGTACTCGGGCAGCTTGATGTCCTTGTACTTGTTGTACAGCGCCCCGGCCACAAGACCGGCCACGATCCCCGACAACACGCCCATATTGAGCTTGTCGTTGATGTCCTTCATCACCGCGATTTCGACCAGGTAACCGATCGCGCCCGCGAGCGCCGCCACGCCGTTGTTGTCCTTCGCGAAACCGACCGCAATGCCGATTGCAAACAGCAGCGGCAAGTTGTCGAAAATCGCGCCGCCGGCGTCGGCGATCATCTTGATGTTGAACACATCAGGCTGGCCCAGCCGCAGCAGAAGGCCTGCGACCGGTAGCACTGCGATCGGCAGCATCAGCGCACGGCCGAGTCGCTGCACCTTCAGAAACGGATTCCCATCCATTTACACCTCCAATCCTTCGTCTCTTTGTCGAGTCGTTGCTTTACGTGGTAGTTGAGCGAAATTCCGCCGTGGACTATGTGGGGTTCAGTCCAGCGGCCAGGTTTCGCGGCTCACTGCTCTTACCGCCTGTGCCGATTCCAGCGCCAGGGCATCCTGGGCGCGTTGCTGGCACAACTGATAATTGAGGTTGCGCACTCGCGCCTTGATGCCCGGCACCGACACCGGGTCCACCGACAGCTCGGTCACGCCCAGGCCGACGAGCAGCGGGACGGCCAGCGGATCGCCCGCCAGTGCGCCGCACACGCCCACCCATTTGCCGTGCTTGTTCGCGCCCTGCACGGTCGCCGCAATCAGGCGCAGCACCGCCGGATGCAAGCCGTCGGCCTGTGCCGCGAGGTCCGGCTGACAGCGGTCCATCGCCAGCGTGTATTGGGTCAGATCGTTAGTGCCGATCGACAGGAAGTCCGCATGTTGCGACAGTTGATCGGCCAGCAGCGCGGCCGAAGGCACTTCGATCATCACGCCCACTTCGATCGGATCGGTGCGGCCCTGCTCGCGGGCGAATTCGTCGATACGCTTGCGCAGGCGGATCAGTTCGCCTGCGTCGGTCACCATTGGCAGCAGGATGCGCACGGCGCCGAGCGGCTGCACCGCCAGCAGGCCGCGCAACTGGTCGTCGAGCAAGTCCGGGCGCACTTGCGCAAGACGGATACCGCGCAGGCCAAGCGCCGGATTCGGTTCGGGCGGCAGCGTCAGATAATCGACTTCCTTGTCCGCGCCGACATCCAGCGTGCGGATAATCGCGGTGCGGCCGCTCAGCGCATCGGCAATCGACTGATAGCTTTGACGATGCTCGTCGACGCTCGGCGCCGACGCGCGGTGGATGAACAGCAGTTCCGTGCGCAGCAGGCCGACTGCATCGGCGCCGTTCTCGACGGCCGTCTTTGCGTCTTCGAGCGTGGCGATATTGGCGGCCACTTCGATCGCGCGGCCGTCAGCCGTCGCGGCGGCCTGTTGCGACGTGCGGCGGTTCGCTTCGCGCACGCCGGCAAGGCGCGTGCGTTCGAGACGGGCTCGTTCGACGTCGAGCGCGGTCGGGGCGAATTCGATTCGTCCCGCGCTTGCATCGACCACGACCTGGGTGCCTTCGGGAATGGCGTGCAGCGCATCACCCACCGCCACCAGCGCCGGAATGCCGCTCTGCCGTGCAAGAATCGCAGCGTGCGAGGTCGCGCCGCCGCGCGCCATCACGAGTGCGGTGACGCGTGTGCGGTCGAGCGTCGACAGATCGGACGGCGTGAACTCTTCCGCGACCAGCACCGCTTCGTCCGGCAACGTGCGCGCGGCGTTGTTCGAATAGCCGAGTGCGCGCAGCACGCGCTTTTCGAGGTCGCGCAGATCCGCGGCCCGTTCGGCGAGCAGCGCATCCTCGATTTTCGTCAGGACTGCAATCTGTGCACGGATCGCCTCGCGCCAGGCGAAGCCGGCGCTCTTGCCGAGGCTGATCAGATCGCGCGCCGCGTCGAGCAGCGTCGGGTCTTCGAGCAATACCCGGTGCACCGCGAAAATCCCTGCTTCACCATGTGCGCCGCGTTGCGAGGCGTCACGCACGGTTGTGTTCAGTTCCGCGTCGACCGTGGCGAGTGCCTTGTCGAGCAGGCGGCTTTCCGCAGCCGAGGTGCCGCTCGCGGTTTCGGGCGGGTCGAGGTCCGCGTCGTCCCAGCGCACCAGCTTGCCGACCGCGATGCCGGGCGCCGCGCACACGCCGGCGAGCGTGTTCGGCGCGAGCGGCGCACCGCTCGTTTGCGCGACCGGCTGCGGCGCCGGCGAGCTTTGGCGGGCCGGCTTTTCTTCGACTTCGCCGTGCGCCTCGCGCAGCAGTTCATGCGCGACCGCTTCGACCGCAGCGGCCGCTTGAGGACCGACACCCAGAATTTCGACTGTCGCGCCTTCGCCCGCACCGAGGCCAAGCAAGCCAACGACACTTTCGATCGGCGCCTTGCGTCCTTCATAACGCACTTCGACGCGTGCATCGAGACCGCGCGCAGCCTCACGGGCGCGTGCTGCGGGGCGTGCATGCAAACCGCCGGCGTGAGCCAGCGTGACGCTCTGACGCGCTTCTTCCGTCACATGGGTAGCCTGGCGTGATGCTTCAGCCGCAGCGCCGGCGCGTGGCCGCAGCAAAAGCAGCGGGGTTTCGCCGGCCTTCAGCATGCCGCCCTTGGCACGTTCGACAATCTCGAAGGCGTCCGAGTTGGCAATCGCAATCACCGACACGAGGCTCGGCGCATTGCGGGCCACGAGATCCTGGTCGAACTCGATCAGCAGATCGCCGGCGCGCACATGAGCGCCTTGCGCAACCTTCGGCGTGAAGCCGCGGCCGTTCAGCTCGACCGTGTCGATACCGATATGCAGCAGGATCTCCGCCCCGTCTGCCGTGGCAAGGGTCACAGCATGACCGGTGCGCGCAAGGTGCGTGACCAACCCGTCGCACGGCGCGACGAGTTGGCCTACCAGCGGATCCACGCCAATCCCGTCTCCAAACATGCCGCCCGAAAACACAGGGTCGGGCACGTTCGCGAGCGGCACGACCGGGCCGGTCATAGGCGCGAGCAAAACAATATGGCCTTGGGATGGGCTCATCAAGCGGGACTCCTCGACACGTCGCATCTGATTTCTCGATCAGTGAGTTTCGGTGACTTTATTCAGATGGCGCGGCGCATCGGGGTTGCGTCCGCGTGCGGCGGCAAGACCGGCGGCCATCACGTAAAAGGAAAGGATGGCGGCGATCGGGTCAAGCGCCGCATGGGCCGTCGTGACGAGCGGCAAGGTGGCTTCGGACACGTCGTCCGGCGCGGCGAGCAGCACGCGCGCACCGCGCGACTGCATGTCGCGGGCAAGCTGGATCAGACCGGCCTGTTCCGGGCCGCGCGGCGCGAACACCAGCAACGGGTAGTCTCGATCGATCAGTTCCATCGGACCATGACGCACTTCGGCGCTCGAAAACGCTTCGGCCTGGATGCCCGAGGTTTCCTTGAGCTTGAGTGCCGCTTCCTGGGCAATCGCGAGACCGAGGCCGCGGCCGATCACGATCATGCGCTCGACGCCGCGCAGTTCTTCGACTGCCTGACTCCAGTCAAGCTTGCCGGCGGCTTGCAGGGCCTCAGGCAGGCTGCGCAGCGCGCCGAGCAGCGCGTCGTCCTGCTGCCAGTGCGCGACCAGTTGCGCGGAAATCGACAGCATCGCGATATAGCTCTTGGTGGCGGCCACGCTCAACTCAGGACCGGCGACGAGCGGCAGATGCCACTCGCAGGCATCGGCCAGCGGCGATTGCGGCGCGTTCACCGCCGCCACGGTCAGCGCGCCGGCTTCGCGCAGTGCGGCCATCGTGCCCACCAGGTCCGGGCTCTTGCCGGACTGCGAGAAGGCAAGCGCGAGCTGATCGCGGACCTTCAGCGGCGCCTGCTGCAACGTGGCGACGGACATCGGCAGCGAAGCGACCGGCACGCCGATGCGGCTCATCGTGAGGCTCGCGAAATAACTCGCCGCGTGGTCCGAACTGCCGCGCGCCACCGTCAAGGCGACATGCCGCGGCTGTTCCGCGAGTTTGGCCGCCAACGCCTGAACGCGCGAGGTATCGGCAAGTTGCGCGGCGACCGTTTCGGCAGACGCCAGCGCTTCGTTAAGCATATTCGACAATTGATTCTCCTTCGACGTACGTCGCGGTCAACGCCAGATCACGATCGAACACGACGATGTCGGCCCACGCACCGCGCGCGATGCGGCCGCGGTCTTCGATGCCGAGATAGTCGGCGGCGTAACGCGACAGACGATTTGAAACATCGGCCATAGGCAGGCCGAGCGATACCAGATTGCGCAGCGCCTGATCCATCGTCAGGGTGCTGCCGGCGAGCGTGCCGTCGGCAAGACGCACACCGCCGAGGCACTTGGTGACATGCTGGCTGCCGAGGCGGTATTCGCCGTCGGGCATGCCGGTGGCCGAGGTGCTGTCGGTCACCACATAGACGCGCGGAATCGCCCGCATCGCAGCACGAATGGCGCCCGGGTGAACGTGCAGCAGATCGGGGATGATCTCGGCATATTCGGCGTGCGCGAGCGCCGCACCGACCATGCCAGGATTGCGGTGATGCAGCGGCGACATCGCGTTGAACAGGTGTGTGAAGCCGCACGCGCCGTGCTTGAGCGCCGCCACCGCGTCGTCGTAGGTGCCGAGCGAGTGGCCGAGCTGCACGCGTACGCCGCGCGCCGCGATGGCGGAAATGATGTCCATATGGCCGGAGATTTCCGGCGCAATCGTCACGACGCGAATCGGCGCGATGGACAGGTACTTCAGCACTTCGTCGAGTACGGCGGACACCGCGGCATCGGGTTGCGCGCCGAGCTTGCCCGGGTTGATATACGGGCCTTCGAGGTGAACGCCGAGCACCCGCGAGCCGCCCGGAGTGCGCACCCGCGCGACGTCGCCGAGATTCGCGACCACGCTCATCAGCTCGTCGCGCGGTGCGGTCATGGTGGTGGCGAGCAGGCTGGTGGTGCCGTAGCAGGCATGCGTGCGCGTGATCGTCTCGATCGCGTCGCCCGCTTCCATGACGTCGGAGCCGCCGCCGCCGTGCACGTGCAGATCAATGAAGCCCGGCAGGATATAGGGCGCTTCGTTGGTGGACGGATCGACGCGCTCACCTGTGAGCGACGTGATGCGGCCGTTTTCGTATTCGAGCGTGCCGTGAATCCACCCATCGGTGGTGAGTATGTTTCCGGTCAGCATGAGTCTCTCTGATAATACGTAGTGCGATACGTCACTGATTCGCGCCGTTCAGCGTGGCGCGCGGGTTGCGCCGCTATTGCCGCAGTTCCGCGACAAAGTCGTAGTAATCGTCCCGGCAGTAGGTGTCCGTCAATTCAATCGCCCGCTGGTCGGCGCTATAGCCGATACGGGTGATCACCAGCAGCGCCGAGCGCGGCTCGACATCCATCAGCGAAGCAATCTCGCTGGTCGCATTGACGGCCCGAAAGTGCTGCAACGCGCGGACCACCGCCATGCCGCGCTGCTCCAGATAACTATAGAGCGACACGCCGATTGCGTGCGGGTCGGGCACGATCGCGGCCGGCAGCGCGGAATGTTCCACTGCCATCACGATGCCGTCCGCACGCCGCAAGCGCCGCAGGCTTGTCACCGCAGCACCCGGCGACAAACCGAGGTGCACCAGTTCGTCGCGATTCGCCGCGCGGATGCCGCGCTCGAGCCAGACCGAGTCGGGACGAAAGCCCCGCTGTTGCATCTTCTTCGTAAAGCCGGTGAGCCGCGACAGCGGATCTTCGACGCGCGGCGTAATGAAGCTGCCCGCGCCGCGCGCGCGCCGGATCAGACCTTGCTCCACCAGCAACTCGATCGCCTTGCGCGCGGTAATGCGCGACACGCCTATCGCATCCGACAGCGTGCGCTCCGACGGCAGCGCTTCGCCCGCCGACCACACACCACAGTGGATGGCCGTGGCCAGGTTGCGCGCGAGCTGCAGGTAGAGCGGCGTGACGTTGCGAGCGTCAGGCATCAATGCGGACCAGCGTGTTTCCATGGCTCAGGTGGGTCGAAAGGAAGAGCACGGGCTACGAAATGAGAGCCCATTATATAACCACCATAATACCAGTCAACAAAGTTGTTCCATCCCCCGCCGATCGGCCTCAAAGCCTTGATGGGAAAGGAAATCCGCTGTTTTACGCGATACTTTCCTGGCGTTACAGGTGCTCAGTATTTACCCGTATTTGAGGCGATTTCATGGTGGGTAGAGGACCACTGGTTCGCTACCGCACGGAGCAGCCCGCTCCATCGGCTTACTTTCGTAATATCAATATCTGCGCGCTGTACTCCCCCGCGCAGGCTTCGCCGTTTTTATATAGGATGGCATCCGATAGAGTGCTGTATGAAACCCACAGGAACCTCCGGAGAGCAGTACGTTGACCGATTCCGCAGCGCGGCGGCGCGCTGAGGCTGTCCGCCACTTCAACCGGTTCTACACGAAACACATCGGTGCGCTGCACGAGCGTGTGCAAAAGAGCGCGTTCTCGCTCACCGAAGTGCGCGTGCTGCACGAACTGGCACGCGGACGCGCCCAAACCGCCACTGCCCTCGCGCGCAACCTTGGGCTCGACAGCGGCTATCTGAGCCGCCTGCTCACGAGCTTCGAGCGCCGCGTCCTGATCACCCGCCGGCCGTCGGAGAGCGACGCGCGGCAGTCGCTGATCGCCCTCACCGATCAGGGCCACGCCGCCTACGAACCGCTCGACACCGCCGCCATCGACGAAGTGCTGTCCGTGCTGGAACGGCTCGCAGTGAATTCGCAGGAGACCTTGATAGGCGCGATGAAGCTCGTCGAACGGCTGCTCGACGATCAGCCGCGCCGCGGCATCATCACGCTGCGCGCGCCACGCGCGGGCGAATACGGCTGGCTGGTGCACCGTCAAGCGCTGCTGTTTGCAAACGAGCACGGCTGGGATCAGACCTTCGAAGGCCTGCTCGCGAAAACCGTCGCCGATTTCACCCAGCATCACGATCCGGTGCGCGAGACTTGCTGGATCGCCGAGCAGGACAGCGCCATCGTCGGTTCGGCGCTGGTGGTCGGCGTCTCGACCACGGTCGCGCGAATCAGGCTGCTGTATATCGAGCCCGACATGCGCCGGCTCGGTATCGGCACGCAACTGGTCGACGAGTGCGTGCGCTTTGCGAGGCGCGCGGGCTACAGCAAGATCACGCTGTCTACGGTGACGACGCTTGGCGAGTCGCGGCGGCTTTGCGAGCGCGCGGGCTTTGTCTGCTCGAGCGTGGCGCTCGAGAAGCGCTTCGGCCAGGAACTGACGGTGGAGCGGTGGGAAAGGGATTTATAGCGGGCGCCAGGTGGCCCGCTGCGCCTCGTGTGGCAGTCAAGCAGGCGGCCGCTGTGTAAAACGAAGGCCTGCGGCTGCGCGCATCCGCGCAGGCAAAAAAAAAGCGCCACAGGTTCATTCCCCATGGCGCTTCGTGTTTCAGCCCGTCACCCGGGCACGGCCGCTGTGCTTAGAAAGACGGCACCACCGAGCCCTTGAACTGGGTCTTGATGAACTGGCGCACGTCGTCCGACTGGTATGCGGCAACCAGCTTCTTTACCCACGGCTTGTCCTTGTCCTGAATGCGCACGGCGATCAGGTTCGCGTACGGGCTGTGGATATCCTCGAGCGCGATTGCGTCCTTGGTCGGCTGCAGACCGCCGGCAAGCGCGTAGTTGGTGTTGATCGCGGCGGCGTCGACGTCCGACAGCGAGCGCGGCAGTTGCGCGGCGTCCAGTTCGACCAGCTTCAGCTTCTTCGGATTGTCCGCGATGTCGAGCGGCGTTGCGCTGTTGCCGTTCGTGCCCGCGCCGGCCTTCAGCTTGATGAGACCTTGCGCCTGCAGCAGCAGCAACGCGCGGTTCTCATTGGACGGATCGTTCGGCACCGCGACCTTCGCGCCCTGCGGCAGGTCCTTCAGCGACTTGAACTTCTTCGAGTAAATGCCGAGCGGAGAAATGTAGGTCAGACCGACGTTCACGATCTTGTAGCCGCGCTGCTTGATCTGGCTGTCGAGGTACGGCTGGTGCTGGAAGCTGTTGGCATCCAGGTCGCCTGCGTCCAGTGCGGCGTTCGGCTGAACATAATCGTTGAATTCGATGACCTTCACGTTGAGGCCTTCGCGCTGCGCCACTTTTTGCGCCACGGCCCAGATTTGCGCATCGGGACCGCTGATCGTGCCGACCTTGATGACCTTGTCGTCGGCATGAGCGCCGAAGCTGGTGGCGAACGCGGCGGTAGCAACCACGGCGGAGAGGGCTTTCAGGATGTTTCTGCGCTGCATGTAGTTCTCGCTGTTTCTGATCGGTGTCAGATTCGGGTGTAAAGCTGGCGGCACGTTGTGCGGGTCGCCAACTGGACCGCAAATGGTCTCATAGGCTCCGCGCAATGTGAAATACCGGGATCTCATATGGGTATACTCCGCGTGCTGCGAGGGGCGGGGCGTCAATGGTTCGATGCCTTACCGCACAAGCGCACAAGCGCACAAGCCTCGGGCGAAAACCTGCAAGACCGGTCGGGTCAGGAAAGGCCTTACTCGTGCAAAGGTCCAGACACCAAACGATAATGGCCAGGCTGTGGCCGCTCACGAGGCGTGCCACGCTTCCTAAACGAGGCTATCCATGTACGTCATCAATCTCACCTATATCGTGCCGCTTGAACAGGTCGACGATGCGCTCGAGGCGCATCGTGCTTTTCTCAATGAGCAATTCGAAGCCGGCGTCTTCGTGGCCGCGGGCCCGAAAGTGCCGCGCGACGGCGGAGTCATTCTCGCGATCAACCTCGAGCGCGAGCAGCTTGACGCGCTACTCGCCACGGACCCGTTCGCGCAGCGGAAAGTGGCGCGTTACGACGTGACCGAATTCAAGGCGACGCGGCTCGCGCCGGGGCTGAACCTGCCGGTGCCGGCATGAATCTTCGGTAACCAGCGAGCGGGAAAGTAAGAACAACAGAACATCACGCGCCTGCCCAGCAGACGCGTGACCGGGACTTAACCGAGCAACAGCTTGATATCGTGCACCCACGGCGCGGCGCCCTGCCCATCGCGAGCAAAGAGCCGCAGCTTGCCGTCGGGATCGAAGACGAAGCTGGCCGCTGTGTGATCCATCGTGTAGCTATCGGGCGTCTTGCCCGGCACCTTGGCGTAGTAGACGCGGAAATCCTTCGTCACCTTGGTGAGCTGCGCCTGATCGGCAGGGCGCAAACCGACAAACGAAGGATTGAAGGCCGGCGCGTACTGCGCCAGCAATGCTGCCGTGTCCCGCTCGGGATCGACCGTGACGAACAGCACCTGGACCCGGCTGGCATCAGTCGGGCCCAGCTCCTGAAGGGCCTGCGACAGCTCGGCCATCGTGGTCGGACAGACGTCCGGGCAATGCGTGTAGCCGAAGAACAGCACCACCACCTTGCCCTTGTAGTCCGCGAGTGTGCGCGTCTTGCCGCTGCTGTCGGGCAACGCGAAGTCGGTGCCGAACTGCGTATTGCCGGTGATGTCGACGTTCTGGAACGAGGGAGCAGGTTTGCCGCAGCCTGAGGCCAATACCGCGCCGCCGAGTGCACAGGCCATCAAGGCGACGCGCGCCACGCGCGCTAGCCGGGGGGTAAGCATGGTGTTACGCGCCGATCAGGACGCGTGCATAGTGATCGATCAACAGCGCGGCAAATAGCAGCGACAGATAAATGATCGAGTAACGGAACAACTGACGCGCGAGCGTATCGGAGTACTCCCGATAGATTTTCCACGCGTAGCCGAGGAACACGGCGCCAAGCAGCACCGCGGATACCAGATAGACAACGCCGCTCATGCCGGAGATGAACGGCATCAGTGAGACCGCGAACAGGATCACCGAGTACAGGAAAATATGCAGCCGCGTGTACTGCTCGCCGTGGGTGTTCGGCAGCATCGGCAGGCCGGCGTCTTCGTAGTCTTTGCGGCGGTACAGTGCGAGCGCCCAGAAATGCGGCGGCGTCCACACGAAGATGATCAGCACCAGAATCCAGGCGTCGCCCGGCACGTGGCCCGTGACCGCGGCCCAGCCGAGCGCCGGCGGCATGGCGCCCGAGGCGCCGCCGATCACGATGTTCTGCGGCGTAGCCGGCTTGAGCAGCAGCGTGTAGATGACCGCATAGCCGACGAAGGTGGCGAGCGTGAGCCACATGGTCAGCGGGTTGGCGAACGTATAGAGCGTCCACATGCCGAGGCCGCCGAGCACAGCGGAAAACAGCAGGATCTGGGCAGTGGTGATCTCGCCGCGCGCGGACGGGCGCCATGAGGTACGGCGCATCTTCGCGTCGATCTTCTGTTCGACAAGGCAGTTGATGGCAAACGCTGCACCGGCCAGCAGCCAGATGCCGACGGTACCGCCGATCAGCGCGGTCCACGGCACCATGCCGGGCGTGGAGAGGAACATGCCAATCACGGCGCAGAACACGGCAAGCTGCGTGACCCGCGGCTTGGTCAGCGCAATGTACTGGGAGATCCGGCTACCGGGGGTCTGGGAAAGAGTTGTACTGTCCATGAGGGGTCACGCTGGCGCGGCATCGCGCGCGGGCAAGGCCGCGCGGCCGGGACGGCTATAAGCGATTCGAAAGTTTAGCATAACGAGCAGGAGCAGCAGGATTGCGGCGCCACCGTTATGGGCGACTGCAATGGGCAATGGCCATTGCAGGACGATGTTGGAAAGGCCGGTGATGAACTGGATCAGCACCACCAGCAACACGCCGTTAGCCGGCCGCCGCAGCGATTCGAAGCGGCGCACCTTGAGCGCAAACCAGAGCAGATAGGCGATCACCACAATTGCAAAGGTGCGATGGGTCCAGTGGATTGCCACCAGCGCATCCTGGGTAATCATCTCGCCGTCGCCGGTCATGCCGAGCGCCCGCCACAGGTGGAAGCCGTGCGCGAAATCCATTGGCGGAATCCACTGGCCGTTGCAGGTCGGGAAGTCCGTGCAGGCGAGCACGGCATAGTTGGTGCTGACCCACCCGCCTAGCGCGATCTGCACGACCAGCAGCGCCAGGCCGGCGAGCGCCGCCGTGCGCCACTGGGCAGCCTCGGGTTCATAGGCAGGCAGCGGCGTCTGGCGCGCCGCCAGCCAGCCGAGCGTGCCGAGCAGGGCAAGACCCAGCAGCAGGTGGGTCGTCACGATCACCGGTTGCAGTTTGAGCGTGACGGTCCACGCACCGAACGCGCCCTGCACGAGAATCAACAGCAGCAGCGAAGTCGGCCACCACGGCGAGACGTGCAGCGGGCGGCGCTTGATGCGTGCGACCCACGCAATCACTGTCTGCGCAACGATCAGCACGCCGATTGCCATAGCGAAGTAGCGGTGAATCATCTCGATCCATGCCTTGGTCATGCTGACCGGGCCTGTGGGCAGTGCCTGGTGAGCAGCGGCAATCGCCGCATGGGCGATAAACGGCGAGGCCGTGCCGTAGCAACCGGGCCAGTCAGGACAGCCGAGCCCCGAGTCGGTCAGGCGCGTGAAGCCGCCGAACATCACGAGATCGAGCGTCATGAAGGTGGTGACCCAGACCAGCTTGCGGAATTTGTTGTCGTCGGCCCTGACCCATACGTAGGACAGCGGCAGCAACGCAACGCACAAGCCGATCAGGCCCAGTTGCAATACATACATCTCTCTACCTTCTCACAGAAAACGCAGCGGCCAATAGTGCTATGGAGGTCCGATCCGCGGTACACCCAGGGGTGCGATAAAACGCCGCATCAGCCGATGCTCGACCACTTCAGCAGCTTGGTGATATCGCCCTTGATCTTGCTCGGGTTCGGATCTTTCGGAAAACGCATCATCAGATTGCCGTTCGGATCGACCACGAAGATGTGATCGGTCAGCGTCGTGCCGGCGTCGACAGGCAGCCATGCCGCCAGTGCAGCCGGATCGGCGATCAGCTTGCGTGTGTCCGGATAGGCTTTCTCGATCACGTCCGCCACGTTACCGGCGTCGGTGCGCAACCACACCTCGACGACCCGATCACGCTCCGGCCCTTGCGTGGCGCGCACCTGGCGCATGAAATACAGCTTGGTCACGCAGGCCTTGTCACAAGCGCTGCTGTCGACCGAAACCATCAGCCACTTGCCGCGCAGCGAGGCGAGCTTGAGCGGCTTGCCGTCTTCACCGGTCACCACGAGCGCGTCGGGAATCGGCCGCTGCGGTTCGACGAGCGTGCCGTAGCTGGTGGTGCCGCCGGACGGCTTGATCACGTAATAGGTGAAATACGAGCCGATCACCGGAGCCGCGCAGATCAGCGCGATCAGCAGCATCATCCAGCGGCCGCGTTGCCATGAGCCTTTGCCGCGGGGCTGGCCGGACATGACCGCGGGACCGGCGGATTTGCCGGCTTGCGGCGTGCGGGGAGATTGCGTCGACACTACAGAACCTCTTTCAATGATTGCGCGGCGTGCATCAGGCACTCGGCGCATGTTCTTTCTTCGCGGCACGCCGTGCGGCGTACAGGCCGAAAGCGAGTGCGGCGATGGCCATGCCCCACCATTGGAGCATGTAGCCGTAATTGCGTTCGACGTCGGTATCCGGCGCTGGCCAGTCGCGCACCAGCTTGTCGCCGTCGTCGCTCAACTGCTGGATCACGAACGGCTGCAGCGGTAAACCGGTCTCGGCGGCGTAGGCGCCCACATCGAGATTCTGGCGGATCGACTGATGAGGCGCCGAACCGCCCTGCCCGAGTTCGAATGCGCGGGTGGCATCGGCACGCGCAATCCCCTCGATCTCGACCTGGCCCGGCGGCGTGACATACGGCGCGATGACCGTGCGATCGGCAATGTTGCGCGGCAACCAGCCGCGATTGACCAGCACATAGCCACCGTCAACGAGTTTAAAGGGCATCACCACGTAAAAGCCCGGCTGATCGTTATACGGACGATTGTCGAGATAGACCACCTTGTCGGCGACAAAACTGCCGCGCGCACGTACCCGGTGAAACTCGATGTCTTTCAGCGCAATCGGGGCACTGCCAATCGGCTCAGCCGGCGCGTTCTCGAACTGCGTGATGTGCGCCTGCAGCGCCTCTTTCTGATGCGCCCGGTCACGCTGCCAGAACCCGAGACGCACCGTCACCGCCACCACGATCAGGATCAGCAGCGCCGGCAACCAGCGGATCTTCATTGCGCCTGCCCCACCGGAACACGGGGCGCCACGCACGGTGCGATAATAACCATATTGCCTTCGCGCTCCTGAATTTCGGCTGATTTCATGCACATTCTCGTTCCCATCGCCTTTGCGCTGATCATTGCCAGCATGGCTTCGGCGTTGTACTTCATGATGCACGACAAGGGTAAGACGAAACGCATGGTCTGGTCGCTGGCCACTCGCGTGGGCCTGTCGATCTCGCTGTTCCTCTTCATCCTGTTTGCGCACTGGATGGGCTGGATCCAGTCCACCGGCATTCCCTACGGCCGCTAGAGCGCAGCGGCAGATTTGCGCGCCGGTTCCGCATCAATGGCGCTTCGGGTCCGCCCTGTAAGCGTCGCAGAGGCGCCCCATAGGCACCCCACAGGCGCCCTCAATAGGCCCCCACAAGCAAAACGCCGCCCTGACAGGGTCGAGGGCGGCGCTGCGTCAGTCGTGCATACTACTCGTTGGCTTCGCGACCTGCAGCGAAACCAGCAATTCAATCGTCTGCTCGTGACCTGTAGCAAAAATCCGCGTAACAGGCACTGCGCGCAGACCCGAAAGCGTTACAGCCAGTACACCACCACATACAGCCCAAGCCACACCACGTCCACAAAGTGCCAGTACCAGGCCGCGCCTTCAAACGCGAAGTGGTGATCCGCTGTGAAATGGCCGCGAATCACGCGCACCAGCACCACCGTCAGCATCGTGCCGCCGAGAAACACGTGGAAGCCGTGGAACCCGGTCAACAGGAAGAACGTCGAGCCGTAGACGCCGGAAGCCAGCGTGAGGTTCAGCTCGTTATATGCGTGGTAGTACTCGAAGCCTTGCAGGAACAGGAAGCACAGGCCCAGCACGACGGTCGCCGCCAGCCATGCAATCGTCTTGTTGCGATGGTTCTCACGCAGCGCGTGGTGAGCCACCGTCAGCGTCGCACCCGAGGACAGCAGCAGCGCCGTGTTGATGGTCGGCACCGGCCACGGCTGCATCGACTTGAAGTGCGACACCAGCGTCGCCGGCCCGATGTTGGGCCACACAGCGGTGAAGTCCGGCCAGATCAGCTTGTAGTCGAGACTGCCGAGTTGATGCATGGCGATTTCGCGAGCGTAAAACAGCGCGCCGAAAAATGCGCCGAAGAACATGACTTCGGAGAAGATGAACCAGCTCATGCTCCAGCGGTATGACTTGTCGACGTTCTTGCCATACATGCCGCCTTCGGACTCGGAGATCGCGTCGCCAAACCAGTGCCACAACGTGAAGAGCAGCCACAGCAAGCCGGCGAGCACCGTGATGGGCGCCCAGCTTTCGCCGTTGATCCAGGCCGCAAGCGATGACAGCATGACCAGCAGCCCGATGGCCGCGCTGATCGGATGCCGCGACGGGTGCGGTACGAAATAGTACGGGCTCTCGTTTTGACCGCTCATTCTTGATTCTCCACTTCAGTCCAGTTGTTCCGCTTGACCCGGTTTAGCCCGGCTGTCTCTTCGGCGGCGCGTCGGTACCGCACCGCTTCACTCTAATCTCTGGGCCGTCTGTGGCCCGGTGCTGCCGCTTCAGTTGCTCATTTCGCCCCGGGCGGCCCGTTTAGCCCACCACCGCGTGTACGACCAGGATCAGGATGCCGATAAAGATCGCCGCACAGATCAGCGCCGCCAGCAGCACGTGAAGCGGATTGAGCCGGGTTGCATCGGACTCAAGATCGCGCCGCTTGCGCACGCCGAAAAACGCCCAGAACACCGCCTTCATCGACTGCCCGAAGCTGCTCTTCTGAGCGCTGCGTCCCTCATCGCTGCCGTCGTTGTTGCTCATTACCGTGTTCTTCCTTCGCCTGCCGCGTCTCGCGTCAGGCTGGCTCGGATACCGCCGTCACAGCTCTGGCCGGTGCCGCCGTTCCGCTCGTCACCGGCGCTGGCGTATTCAGGAGAAAAAGCTCCGTTTGACGAAGATGCCCACGAAAAACGCGGCGGCAATGGCAAGCATGATCAAACCGAGCCGCCGGTTGCCCGCGCGGATTTCCTCGGGCGTACGTCGTTGTTGTGGATTCGGGGTCATGCTGGAGTTTCCCGAACCGTTACTCGACTGTCGGCGGGTGCTCGAACGTGTGGAACGGTGCCGGGCTCGGCACGGTCCATTCGAGGCCCGTCGCGCCATCCCACGGCTTGTCGCCAGCCTTTTCGAGCTCACCGCCGCCGCGGTATGCCGGCAGCGCCACTGCAAACAGGAAGTACACCTGGGCGAGACCGAAGCCGAACGCGCCGATCGTGATGACCTGATTCCAGTCGGTGAACTGCGCCGGGTAGTCTGCGTAACGGCGCGGCATGCCTGCGAGACCCACGAAGTGCATCGGCAGGAAGGCGAGGTTAAAGAAGATCATCGAGGCCCAGAAGTGGATCTTGCCGCGCGTCTCGTTGTACATCCAGCCGGTCCATTTCGGCGACCAGTAGTACCAGCCCGAGAACAGGCCGAACAGCGACCCTGCCACGAGCACGTAGTGGAAGTGCGCCACCACGAAGTAAGTCCCGTGATACTGGATGTCGAGCGGCGCCATGGCGAGCATCAGGCCCGTCAGTCCGCCGAACGTGAACACGAACAGGAAGCCCACCGCGAACAGCATCGGGGTTTCGAACGTCAGCGAACCGCGCCACATCGTGGCCACCCAGTTGAACACCTTCACGCCCGTCGGCACGGCAATCAGCATGGTGGCGTACATGAAGAACAACTGGCCCGTCACCGGCATGCCGGTAGCGAACATATGGTGCGCCCAGACCATGAACGACAGGATGGCGATCGACGACGTGGCGTACACCATCGAGCTATAGCCGAACAGCGGCTTGCGCGCGAACGCCGGGATCACCTGCGACACGATCCCGAACGCCGGCAAGATCATGATGTACACCTCGGGGTGCCCGAAGAACCAGAAAATATGCTGGTACATCACCGGGTCGCCGCCGCCGGCCGCGTTGAAGAACGACGTGCCGAAGTGGCGGTCGAACAGCAGCATGGTGATCGCACCGGCCAGAACCGGCATCACGGCGATCAGCAGGTAAGCGGTAATCAGCCACGTCCACACGAACATCGGCATCTTCATCAGCGTGAGGCCAGGTGCGCGCATGTTCAGGATCGTCACGACGATGTTGATGCCGCCCATGATCGACGACGCCCCCATCAAGTGGACTGCGAAAATCGCGAAGTCCATGCCCGGGCCCATCTGCGTGGAGAGCGGTGCGTACAGCGTCCAGCCGGCCGCCGTGGCGCCGCCCGGCGCAAAGAACGAACCCACCAGCAGGACCGCCGCCACCGGCAACAGCCAGAAGCTGAAGTTGTTCATCCGCGCGAATGCCATGTCCGAGGCGCCGATCTGCAGCGGCACCATCCAGTTCGCGAAGCCGACGAAGGCCGGCATGATCGCGCCGAACACCATGATCAGGCCGTGCATGGTGGTCAACTGGTTGAAGAACTCGGGACGCATGATCTGCAGGCCCGGCTCGAACAGCTCGGCACGGATCATCAGCGCCATCACGCCCCCGGAGAGGAACATGGTGAACGAGAAGATCAGGTACAGCGTCCCGATATCCTTGTGGTTGGTGGCGTACAGCCAGCGGCGCCAGCCATGCGGCGTGCCGTGGGCATGGTCGCCGTGTACGTGCTCGTGGCCCGCAACTACATCGTGTCCAACGCTAGACATGACTATCTCCTAATGCGAATACTGCGGTGCTGACCATGAACACGTCAGGCTGCCGAACTGATCTGGACACGACGCGCCTCTTTGGGATCGCTGCCGCCAGTGACCGTTTCCGGCTTCTTTAAAATAATATGATCTTCGGCAATGCCGGCGGCCTTCAGCGCGTCGCGCACGGCTTCCGCGCGGCTCTTCGCGAGCTTGGCGTTGAGGTCGGCCGAGCCGGTTGCATCCGTATAGCCCGACAGCGTGAACTTCGCGTCCGGGTGCGCGCGGGCGTAATCGGCGGCCGCTGCGACCGCTGCCTTGGCGTCGTCCGGCAACGTGCTCTTGCCGGTTTCGAAGTAGACGTTAGCCGGCAGCGCTGCTGCGCTGTCCGCGGAAGCGCCTGAAGCGGCAGGGGCCGCGGCGCCGCTGGCTGCGCCTGCATCGCTTGCTGCGGCGGCGCCGCTCGCGCCTGCTGCAGCGTCCGCGAGGTGGTCGCCGCCTTCCGGCAGCTTGCCGTTGCGGGCATCCGCAACCTGCTTCGGCTGGAGAATGTCGCCCGTGTGGTTGCCCCACGAGTTGCGCTCGAACGTGATGACCGAAGCAATTTCAACATCGTTCAGCGTGGGCGCCCACGACGGCATCGCATTCTTGCCCTTCAGCACGATGCTCACGTGCTGGGCGATCGGACCGTTGGCGATCTTGCTGCCGTCGAGCGCCGGGAACGCACCTGCGCCCTTGCCGGTGGGCTGGTGGCAGACCGCGCAGTTCGATGCGTAGACCTTGCCGCCGCGTTCCATCAACTCGGCCAGGGTGTAGGTCTTGTTGGGATCGTCTGCGCCGGCGGCCATTTTCTTCTTCTGGTCGTCGACCCACTTGGCGTAATCGTCAGCCGAGAGCACCTCGACCACGACCGGCATGAACGCGTGTTCCTTGCCGCACAGCTCGGTACAGAAGCCGCGGAATGTGCCGACCTTGTCAGCCTTGAACCACGTATCGCGCACGAAGCCCGGAATCGCATCCTGCTTCACGCCGAAAGCCGGCACATACCAGGAGTGGACCACGTCGTTGGCGGTGGTGATGATGCGGATCTTCTTGTCGACCGGCACCACCAGCGGGTTGTCGACTTCCTGCAGATAGGTGTCGCTCTTCGGCTCGGTGCCGTCCACTTCGGCACGCGGCGTGCTGAGCGTGGACAGGAAGCTGATGCCCTCGCCCGGACCCTTCACATAGTCGTAGCCCCACTTCCACTGATAACCCGTGACCTTGATCGTGAGGTCGGAGTTGGTGGTGTCTTTCATCGCCACGACGGTCCGGGTGGCGGGCAGCGCCATCAGCACGACGATGATGAACGGGACAATCGTCCAGATAATTTCGACGGTGGTGCTTTCGTGGAAATGGGCGGCCTTGTGGCCTTTCGATTTGCGGTGAGCAAAGATCGAATAGAACATCACACCGAACACGCCCACGAAGATCACCGTACAGAGGATCAACATGAAGGTGTGAAGGTGATAGAGCTCCTCAGCGATAGCGGTTGCAGGCGGCTGGAGGTTGATCTCGTTGACGGCGGGGCCGCCAGGACTGTCACCCACTGCCAGCGCGGCACCGGCAAAGAGCAGCCCGGTAAGCGCCAGCCCGCCCATGAGGGCTCGCTTGATTGTTTTCATAGCTTCCTTACCCAAAATTTCCATTCAAACCCTCGACCCCGCTGGAAGGCTGCCTCGCGCTCCCCTGAACGGCGCGAGCCTCAGGGCACCTAGCAACGCCTGAGCCACATGCGCAATTCGCCTGCAAATTGCGCGCGCCGATACTGCGCGAGGTGTTGCCCGATCATGATCGTCTGGCCACGCGAGACCAGTTTGATGTGGTCACGCGGCGTTGCGCCCGGCTCGATGCGCACCCAGCGTGGATTGAATTCGAACTGCGTGACCTGCTCCGCGCTGACCCGCTCGATGACGAGCCGGTTCGGAAACAGCCTGATGCGTTCGTAATCCACAGCATGACGCGCGTATATTGCAAAAGCGATACCGACTGCTACCAACTCAATACCGGTGAACGGCAGCACCAGCCACGCGCCGATCAGATCCAGCATGAAAGCAATAAGCAGCGAGACCACCGCAAGCGACACATAGAACCATACGAACTGCTTCGGTGACACTGAACAGTTGCGTTTCATCGTCCAGTCCTTGAGAACCGGTTCCGACTCCGCCAGCAGATCAGATGACTCCATCGCTGTCTCCTGCGAGTTGCCTCTTAACCTTGCCTGTTACTGCTTTGTGCCGCCGATTCCTGCTGCCCAGCGCCTCGGGCCTGCCGCCGCGGGTGTGGGAGCTCCGGGCGACAAACTGACGCATTATAGGCGCGTTCAATGGCATCCACAAGCAACGCCCTATCGGGCTGCAAGCCCGGCCCGACAAGCCTTTGCGCCGTTTTGACGCATCCCGGGAAACACTTTTATCCCGGTAATTTCAGACATAACAGATGCCCTCTTTACCGCCTCAACGATTCTTTGATGGACCTCGTCCGATGTCCTCCAGACGCACGATTCCATGACCTTCGGCGGTCAGGCGCGGCACCGCTTTCCACGCATGCCCGTAGATCACTTCGAACGTCAAGGCGAGCGTTCCATCGGCCCGCCGGCGCGCCTCCAGCGCGGCCAGCAGCGCCTTGTACAGACGTCGCGAGGCCGCTCCCGCAGCACCGCCCGGCGGCAACCCCGCCTCGCGCCCGAACGGGTAAGCGCCCCAGCGGCGCACATCCGCGAGCAGCGATTGCGGCGACTGATAGGTGATGGTCAGTGTCTCCTGGTCCATCACCGGAATCTCGAAGCCGCTTTCAACCAGCATATCGCCCAGGTCGTGCATGTCCACGAAATCGATCACATGCGGGCGCGACGGCACGCCGTGCGCCGCCTCCACTTCCGCATAGGCGCCGCGCAGTTCCTTGAGTGTATCGGGACCGAGCGTGCTGAACATCAGCAGACCCCCTACCTTCAGCACGCGTTGCCATTCGGGAAACACGAGATCGGGTTGCGAGTGCCAGTGCAAGGCGAGGTTTGACCAGATGAATTCGAATGCGCCAGGCGCAAAGGGTAAAGCGGAGAAGTCGGCCTGGGCGAAGCGCGGGCCACGCGCGCCGAGCGCCTTGCCGATCGAAGCCGGCAGGAAGCGCCGCCAGCTCGTGTCGCCGGCGTCATGGCGCAGCGCCCGGGTAAGCATGGCATGCGAGAGGTCCGTGCCGAACACCGGTGCTTCGGGAAAGCGCTCGCGCAGCCCCGGCAGGTCGTCGCCGGCGCCGCAGCCTACGTCCAGCACGGCGGCCGGAGTAACCTTGATGTAATCGAGACGCTCGCGCATGCGCTGCGCAATTTCGCGCGGCAGGAACGCCACGTCGTCGAAGCTCGCCGCGCGGCGGTCGAAAATCCGCTGAAGGCGCCGGGAATCATAGGCCGGACGGCCGGATTTTGCGGAAGATGGGGACATGGGAGTCACAGGGACGAAGTGCTCGAAGTATACTCGCTCGCTCCCCTTCATTCAGCGAACGAGGCCTTTCGCGGGCGGCCCATCGATGCGATTTCAGGCGTCACTTTCTTTACCTTGCGGCCGGCTTGCAGAATTTGCAACCCGGCTGGCTTCGTCATGGCCGCGCCTCGCGCACGCCGCCCTGCCTAATCTTTGCGCACTATGCGGCAATCTGTCGCAGCATGCGCTCTGCCCGGGGTGTGACGAAGCTTATGCGAATGAAATGCGCTTGCGTTGCACGGTCTGCGCGGTCCCACTGGCCAGTTCGCGGTGGAGCAAGCGGGCTGGGTACCGGTGTGCGGACTGTGTCGCGAGACCACCGGCGTTCGATGCCACCCTGGCGCTGGCCGACTACCGGGCCCCGCTCGATACCCTTGCAGTCAATCTGAAGTTTCGCGCCAGGCTAAGACTCGCCGGCGAATTCGCACAACGCCTCGCGCGCCTCGCTGACGATATGCTGGACGCATCCGACTGGCCCGACGTGATGGCGCCGGTGCCGCTCGCGGCGAAGCGCCTCGTCGAACGCGGCTATAACCAGGCGTGGCAGATTGCGAAGCCGCTGGCCCGCGCGCTCCACGTAAAAAGCGACGCTACCCTGCTCGCACGCGTCATAGAGACCGCGCCGCAATCGCGGCTCGATCTCGACGCGCGCCGGCAAAACGTCGGCCGGGCGTTCAGGGTCATCGGCCCGGTGCGCGGCCTGCACGTGGCGGTGGTCGACGATGTCATGACCACCGGCGCCACGCTCGAAGCCCTCGCGCACACGCTAAAGGCAGCCGGCGCGCGGCGCGTCACCAACTTCGTCGCATTGCGCACGCCGAAAAACTAGGTTTCCACTGGCTCACATCATGTTTAACGTCGTACTTGTCGAACCCGAAATCCCGCCGAACACCGGCAATGTCATCCGTCTGTGCGCCAATACCGGCGCACGCCTGCATCTGATCGAACCGCTCGGCTTCCCGCTCGACGACGCCAAGATGAAGCGCGCCGGCCTCGACTATCACGAGTACGCGCAGATGCATGTGCATGCGAACTGGTCCGCGTTCCTCGCGAAGGAAGCGCCGGACCCGGCACGCATGTTCGCCTTCACGACGCGCGGCTCGGGCGCTTTTCATGCCCATGCGTTCCTGCCCGGCGACTGGTTCGTGTTCGGCGCGGAGACGCGCGGCTTGCCGGATAGCGTGCTGGAGCAGTTCGCCGCGCAGCAGCGGGTGCGCTTGCCGATGCGGCCGGGCAACCGCAGTCTGAATCTGTCGAATACCGTTGCGGTGGTGGTGTTCGAAGCCTGGCGTCAGGCCGGCTTTGAAGGCGGCGCCTGAGGGAACACGGACTCGCGGGCCGCCCGGCGAAATCAGGCGGCACGGCCTAGTACGTCCTGATAGCGCGCGAACATGGCGTCATCGAAGCAGGCAAACACCACATGCTCGATGGACGGTACGCCCGGCAGCATCTCCAGTACCGCGCTCACCGCAATGCCGACCGCTTCCTCCGCCGGAAAACGGTAGATGCCGCAACTGATTGCGGGAAACGCGATGCTCTTGCAACGGACCTGCCCGGCAAGCTCGAGCGAGCGCCGGTAGCACGACGCCAGCAGCTCCGCCTCGCCCCGCGCGCCGCCGTGCCAGACCGGCCCCACCGCATGTATCACATGCTTTGCCGGCAAGCGGTAGCCGGCGGTGATCTTCGCGTCGCCGGTCGCGCAGCCGCCGAGCTTTTCGCATTCGCGCAATAGCTCGCGGCCTGCGGCGCGATGAATCGCCCCGTCAACGCCGCCTCCGCCCAGCAGCGAGCTATTGGCCGCGTTGACGATCGCGTCGAGCGCCAGCGTCGTGATATCGACGACGCGCGCCTCGAGCGAACAATGACCTGATGTGAGCATGGAAAACCTCGCCATCCGAAGCGTCGATAAGACGTGGACAGCGAGGAGAGGACAACGGTTCAGCGCGAAATAGAACGAAACGGACCGAGATGGAGCAGAACCGGGCGAAACGAACCGCCCCGGCTATTCGGCTTTCGCGTCCCGGCGCAGCAGTGCGCTAACCGCATCGCGCGGAGCGACCCCGTCGAACAGTACGGCGCAAACGGCCTGGGTGATCGGCATCTCGATCGAGTGAGCACGGGCGATGGCCAGCACGGCTTGCGCACAACGCACCCCTTCGGCCACATGACCCAGAGCCCCGAGGATATCGTCGAGCGTGCGCCCGGCGGCCAGTTGCAGGCCCACCGTGCGGTTGCGCGACAGATCGCCGGTGGCGGTCAGAATCAGGTCCCCGAGACCGGTGAGACCGGTAAAGGTCTCAGCCCTCCCGCCGAGCGTCACGCCGAGGCGCGACATTTCGGCCAGCCCGCGCGTGATCAGCGCGGCCCGGGCATTGAGACCCAGACCCAGGCCGTCGGCAATCCCTGTCGCGATGGCCAGCACGTTCTTCACCGCGCCGCCCACTTCCACGCCCACGACATCGTCGCCGGTATAGATGCGCATGGCGCCATGGTGAAACGCCGCCACCGTGCGCTCGCGGCAAGCCGCCGAGCCGCTTGCGATGGTCAGCGCGACCGGCAAGCCCTGCCCCACTTCACGTGCAAAACTGGGGCCGGACAGCACGCCATTGCTGCCGTGACCGGCCAGCTCGGCGGCCACCACCTGATGCGGCAGCAACTGCGTATCCGCCTCGAAGCCCTTGCAGAGCCACACCACATGAGCCGGCACCTTGCCGGCAGCGCGCATGGCCTGAAACAGCCCGCGCAAACCGGCCACCGGCGTCGCGACGACGCACAGCGCGTCGTCGGCGAGCGCGTGGCTCAACGCCGCTTCGAGATCGGCTTCGTAGCGAAGCCCGGCCGGCAAAGCAACGCCCGCCAGATAGCGGGCGTTTTCACGGGCGGCGGCAAGCTCGGCAACCAGCGCCGGCTCACGCGCCCACAGCACCGTATCGTGCCGCACAGCCAGATGGCCCGCGAGAGCGGTGCCCCATGCACCAGCGCCGAGAACGGCGACTTTCATACCCGGCACTGCGCGCAAGGCTTAGTGCGTGACGCCGTTCTGCGCCGCGCCGTCTTGCGAGCCGAGCTGCGCGAGACGTTGCTCGTACAGGGCCTGGAAGTTGATTTCGGCGAGGTGGATCGGCGGGAAACCGGCGCGCGTGATCGCGTCGGCGATGTTCGAGCGCAGGTACGGGAACAGGATCGTCGGGCAGGCGATGCCGACCAGCGGATCGATCTGCTCAGCCGGGATGTTGCGGATATCGAAAATGCCGGCCTGCTTGGCTTCGATCAGGAACGCGACCTTGTCCGACACCTTGGCGGTCACGGTACCCGTGACGAGGATTTCGAACACGGTGTCGGCGAGGCGCTCGGCCTTCACGTCGACTTCGACTTCGACCGACGGCATTTCCTGCTCGAGGAAGATGGCCGGCGAATTCGGCTGCTCGAGCGACATGTCCTTCAGATAGATGCGCTGGATGTTGAAGAACGGCTGGTTATTCTCGTCGGACATGATTGGATTTCCCTGATATGGTCATTGCGGCGCGCCATGCTGCCACGGCGCGCCGGATCGGTGCGATGCGCCCCGCCCGCTGCGGGCGTCGGCACATCGGCTTGTTTTGGTGCTGCCTTGCTTGCCCGAGGCCGCATGCGCGCCCAGCAAGCTGCGGCGCGCTTAAGCGGCTTCGAGCAGCGGCGTCAGGCCGCCCGCGCGATCAAGCGCGGAAAGGTCATCATAGCCGCCCACGTGCGTCTCGCCGATGAACACCTGAGGAACCGTACGGCGACCCGTGCGGCTCATCATTTCTTCACGCCGGGCCGGATCTTTGTCGATCAGCACCTTTTCGACGTTCTCGACGCCGCGCGACTTTAAAAGACGTTCGGCCATCTGGCAATACGGGCACACCTGGGTGCTGTACATGATTACCTTGTTCACTTCGCTGCTCCTTGTTTCACAACCGGCATGCCGGCCTGCTGCCAGGCGTTCAGGCCGCCTTCCAGCACATGGACTTCGGCGTAGCCCGCGTCCTGCACGACGCGCACCGCCTTGTTCGACTGCTGGCCGGTCTGGCACACCAGCAGTACCGGGTTGCTCTTGTTCTTCACGAGCTGGCCAACCTTCGCCTGCAACTCGGCAAATTCAAGATGCCGCGCCGAAGGCAGATGACCGTTGGCGAACTCCGCCGACGGACGCAAATCGATCACCACGGCGTTGCGGCGGTTGATCAGCTGGGTGGCAGCCGCAGCGGACAGCCCGCCGCGGCCCCGGCGGCTGATCGCCGGCCACAGGAGCAACGCACCAGAGATGAGGACGATCGCGATGAGTACAAGGTTTGTGTAATCGGTGAAGAACTTCACGGAAAATCCGCCGAAAAAGAGAGAAATCGGAATGGGGCAATCCGGCCATTATAAAATAACCGCTTGACGCGATGGCGACGGCCCATTTGGCCACCACGCCGCGCTTTACCGCTTCCTTACTACCGACCGGCCATCTTATGTACAAACTCGTTCTCATCCGCCACGGCGAATCAACGTGGAACAAGGAAAACCGCTTCACGGGCTGGGTCGATGTCGACCTGACCGAGCAAGGCAACCGTGAAGCGCAGCAGGCTGGCGTGCTGCTGAAGGAATCGGGCTATACGTTCGACATCGCCTACACGTCGGTCCTCAAGCGCGCGATCCGCACCCTTTGGCACGTGCAGGACCAGATGGACCTGATGTACCTGCCGGTGGTCCACTCGTGGCGCCTGAACGAGCGCCACTACGGCGCACTGTCGGGTCTGAACAAGGCGGAAACGGCCGCGAAGTTCGGCGACGAACAGGTGCTGGTCTGGCGCCGCAGCTACGACACGCCGCCGCCGGCGCTCGATCCGTCCGACGAACGCACCGCCTACAACGACCCGCGCTATGCCAAGGTGCCGCGCGAACAGTTGCCGCTCACCGAATGCCTGAAGGACACGGTGGCGCGCGTGCTGCCGATGTGGAACGAATCGATTGCCCCGGCCATCAAATCGGGCCGCAAGGTGCTGATCGCGGCGCACGGCAACTCGATCCGCGCGCTGGTGAAGTACCTCGACAACATTTCGGACGACGACATCGTCGGCCTGAACATCCCGAACGGCGTGCCGCTCGTGTATGAACTGGACGAGAACCTGAAGCCCATCACGCACTACTATCTGGGTGACCCGGAAGCGATCGCCAAGGCCCAGGCCGCCGTCGCGAAGCAGGGCAAGGCAGGCTGAAGACCGCAGCGAGGTTCACAGTGAGGCCCTCGGGCGGTGCGTGTGCGCCGCTCATTTGGGCTCCTCACTGGCCGGCCTCGCATACCAGGCCTGCGCATTCGCTGCATAACGCGCAATTCAAAACTGCCGAAAACATGCTGTGCACCCTGGTAGAAACCCGCCAGGCACGCATTAAAACGCTACCTGCGCGCACATCGCGATGTCCGTCTTTCCAGTTACGGCACATTTCTTCCACACCACAGGGCAAATCCTCAGAACCCGGCACCCCATACGCTGTCGAACTGCGATTACTATGCTGTGCACTGCCTGAGCGGGTGTGCAGTTATACTTGTCCGTCCCTATCTCATTGACGCTGCCACGCGCATCCGACCGCAACAGACTCTATGCGAAAGAACCTGAAAAATATCGGCCTGATTGCCGCGGGCCTTGCTACCGGCGTTTTTGCAACATTGCAGCTTTCCGCCTCGGCCCAGCAACCTGCCAGCAGCGCGGTCGCGCCGCTGCCGCTTGACCAGCTGCGGCTGTTTGCCGAAGTTTTCGGACAAATCAAGCATGAATACGTAGAACCGGTCGACGACAAAAAGCTCCTCACCGCCGCCATCAAGGGCATGGTCTCGAGTCTCGACCCGCACTCGTCGTATCTGGACAAGACCGATTACGAAGAACTGCAGGAGCAGACAAAGGGCCGCTTCGCCGGCCTCGGTATTGAAATTTCGTCGGAAGACGGCCTGATCAAGGTGATCTCGCCGATTGAAGACACGCCTGCGTTCCGCGCCGGCATCCGTCCGGGCGACCTGATCACGCGCATCAACGACAAGCCGGTGCGCGGCATGACGCTCGACCAGGCCGTCAAGCAGATGCGCGGCGACCCGGGCACCAAGGTTACGCTGACCATCTTCCGCAAGACCGACGACCGCACCTTCCCGCTCACCGTCACGCGCGCCATCATCAAGGTGCAGAGCGTGAAGATGAAGATCCTGGCGCCAGGTTATGCGTACATTCGCATCACCAGCTTCCAGGAACGCACCACGCCGGATCTGGCTGAAAAACTGCAGGAAATCGCGCGCCAGCAGCCGAACCTGAAGGGCCTGATCCTCGACCTGCGCAACAACGGCGGCGGTCTGCTGCAAAGCGCGGTGGGCGTAGCAGGTGCTTTCCTGCCGCCGGATTCGGTGGTGGTCTCGACCAACGGCCAGATCCCGGATTCGAAGCAGGTCTACCGCGACACCTACGACAACTACCGCCTGCCGTCGTTTGACAGTGACCCGCTGAAGGACGAAGCGCCGATCTTCAAGACCGTGCCGATGATCGTGCTGACCAACGCGTACTCGGCGTCGGCTTCGGAAATCGTCGCGGGTGCGCTGCAGGATCAGCATCGTGCGCTGATCGTCGGCAAGACGACCTTCGGCAAGGGCTCGGTGCAAACGGTGCGTCCGATGACGGCCGACACCGCGCTGCGCCTGACCACGGCGTACTACTACACGCCGAGCGGCCGTTCGATCCAGAACAAGGGTATCCGCCCGGATATCGCGGTAGACCAGTACGCAGACGGCGATCCGGACGACGCCCTCGTGACGCGCGAAGTGGACTATTCGAACCACCTCGCAAACACGCAGGATCCGAACGAGAAGAAGGAACAGGAACAGCGCGAGCAGGACCGCATGGACCAGTTGCGCGTGCTTGAAGAGCAGAACGACAAGAAGACGCCGGAACAACGCCAGAAGGACCGCGACCGCAAGCCGGTCGAGTTCGGCTCGGCTGACGACTTCATGCTGCAGCAAGGCCTGAACAAGCTGGAAGGCAAGCCGGTGCAGGAATCGAAGTCGCTCTCCGAGCGGCGTCTGGCGCAGAACAAGCCGGAGCAATCGGCTTCGGCGCCGGTCGCGGTCAAGCCGACCAATCCGGTACCGGGCGCATCGGCCACCACACCGGCTTCCGCACCGGCTCCGGCCTCGCAAAGCAACTAAGTAGCCAGTCTCACCCACGGGTCTTCGCGGCGCATGCCGCGAAGACCCGCTTCATTAAGCGCGATTAAAATAACCAGAACAAACACTCGCGCAGCGGCGCCGTACCTGACCTTATAGACGGTCCGCCCAGGTTCACCGCGCGATTCACCCCTGCGCCCCGCCATGAACGACGATCAACTGCTCCGCTATTCCCGCCATATTCTTGTCGACGAACTCGGTATCGAGGCTCAGCAGCGCTTTCTCGACGCCCATGCAATCGTTATAGGCGCCGGAGGGTTGGGCTCGCCGGCGGCGATGTATCTGGCCGCATCCGGCGTGGGCAAGCTGACACTGGTGGACGCCGATACGGTCGATCTCACCAACCTGCAACGCCAGATCCTGCACGTGACGGCCTCCGTCGGCCGCAGCAAGGTCGAATCCGGCCGCGACGCAATCGCCCAGCTCAATCCCGAAGTGGTCGTGGATGCGGTGACACAGCGCGTCGACGATGCGTGGCTCGATGCGGCCGTACCGCACGCCACGGTCGTGCTCGACTGCACCGATAACTTTGCAACCCGCCACGCCATCAACCGCGCGTGCTACACGCATGGGGTGCCGCTGGTGTCAGGGGCGGCGCTGCGCTTCGACGGGCAAATCAGCACCTTCGACTTCCGCGACGCGGCATCGCCCTGCTACGCCTGCGTGTTTCCGGAAGATCAGCCGTTCGAAGAAGTGGCCTGCTCGACCATGGGGGTGTTCGCGCCAACGGTCGGGATCATCGGTGCGATGCAGGCGGCCGAGGCGCTGCGTGTGATTGCGGGCATCGGTACGCCGCTGGTGGGACGCCTGATGATGCTCGATTCGCTGCGGATGGAATGGAACACGATGCGCATCGCCCGCCAGCCGGATTGCCTGGTGTGCGGCGACGCGCATCGCCATTAAACGACTCAGATCAGCGCTACCCGCTTGAGCGCGGCCTGCACCTCTTCCGGCTCGAACGAAGCCAATACATCCGCCACCGGCTTCTCCAGCGTCTTCACGTGCGAGCGCAGGATTTCCTGCTTGACGACCAGCAACTGGCTCGGGTGCATCGAAAACTCGGTGAGCCCCATGCCGAGCAGCAGACGCGTCAGGGCCGGGTCGCCCGCCATCTCGCCGCACACCGAAACCGGCACGCCGGCGCGCTTCGCCTCGCGCAGCGTGAAGGCAATCAGATGCAGCACCGCCGGATGCAGCGGGTCGTACAGATGCGCAACCGCGTTGTCCGCGCGGTCGATCGCCAGCGTGTACTGGATCAGATCGTTGGTGCCGATCGACAGGAAATCGAGCCGCTTCAGGAACAGCGGCAAGGCAATCGCCGCCGCCGGAATCTCGATCATCGCGCCGACCTGCACGTTCGGGTCGTACAGAAGCCCGGCGTCGTCGAGCTGACGCTTGGCCTCGCGAATCAGGTCGAGTGTCTGGTCGATTTCCTGCGCATGCGCAAGCATCGGAATCAGGATTTTCACCGAGCCGAACGCCGACGCACGCAGGATGGCGCGCAACTGCGTGAGGAACATCTGCGGCTCGGACAGGCTCCAGCGGATTGCCCGCAGCCCCAGCGCCGGATTCGCTGCGGTCTCGTAACCGTCGGCGCCGCTCATCGAATCGAGCGGCTTGTCGGCGCCCACGTCGATGGTGCGGATCGTCACCGGCAGCCCGTTCATCAGCTCCACAGCGCGCTTGTACGCCTCGAACTGCTCCTCTTCCGCCGGCAGATTGTTCTTGTGATTCATGAACAGGAATTCGGTGCGGAACAGGCCAATGCCGGTTGCACCCGCATCCACTGCCGCCTTCGCGTCGTCCGGCAGTTCGATGTTCGCGCACAACTCAATGCGCGTGCCGCACAGCGTCTGCGTAGGCGAGAACTTCAGGCGTTGCAGCTTGCGCTGTTCGAGCGCCTTCTCGCTTTGGCGATACGAATACTCCTCGAGCACGATCGGCGCCGGATCGACGATCACAATACCGTGGTCGCCGTCGACAATGATCAGGTCGTCCTGGCGGATCAGCGCGCTCGCATGCGCCACGCCGACCGCGGCCGGAATGCCGAGACTGCGCGCGACGATCGCCGTGTGCGAGGTGCGGCCGCCCAGGTCGGTGACGAAGCCCTGGAACGTCTGCGTCTTGAACTGCATCATGTCGGCCGGCGCGATGTCGTGCGCCACCACGATCATCTCGTCGCAGGCGCCGTGCACGTTGTCCACCAGGCTGCCGGCGGTGGCGCCGGCCAGCGCCTTCAGCACACGCTCGACCACCTGCTGGATATCGGCTTTACGCTCGCGCAGGTATTCGTCTTCGATATCGTCGAAATGGCGCGAAATGCGCTCGAGCTGCTCGGTAAGCGCCCACTCGACGTTGTAGCGGCGCGTGCGGATCAGATCGATGGTTTCCTGAACGAGCATGGCGTCGTTCAGGATCATTGAATGAACGTTGATAAACGCTCCCATCTCGCTCGGCGCATCCGCCGCGAGATCGTTGCGCAATGCATCGAGCTCCTGATGAACGATTTCCTGAGCCGAGCGGAAACGCTCGACCTCGCCCTCGATCTGGGCAGGCTCGACTAAATAGTGGTCGACGTCGAGTGCAGCCGGGGCGATCAGATAGGCCCGCCCGATGGCAATACCGCGTGACACGGGAATTCCATGCAGCGTGAACGACACGCGCACCTCCTCTAGTTGTGTGATGCCGCGGCAGACCGCTGCAATGCTCTCAGACCTTGCACGTCATTATAAATTCCGCAGCGATGCAACGCCGGCTTCGACGCTGTGCAACGCAACACGCAGCCTGCTCGTAATGCCGATTGTGACGCGCTAAAAAAAACGCCGCGGGAAGCCGCGGCGTGATGACACAAACGAAGCTGTGCGCGCGGCGCGTTACTGACCTTCGCCGAATTTATCAGCGATCAGTTTCAGTAGTGCGTCCATGGCATCTTTTTCATCGGAGCCTTCGGTTTCGATCAGCACCGTGCTGCCGATACCTGCGGCCAGCATCATCACACCCATGATGCTCTTCGCGTTGATACGCCGCCCGTTGCGGCTCATCCAGATTTCAGCCTGGTAGTTACCCGCGAGTTGCGTCAGTTTGGCCGACGCGCGCGCGTGCAGCCCCAGCTTGTTCACGATAGTCGTTTCCTGTTGCAGCATGTGATGGTCCGAAGCGCGGGTAAAGATGTTATGAAAGATGAAACTGAAACCGTTACGGGCTCGTCAAGTCCTGCTTTTGCTTGAGATCGGCCTCCGGCGGCAGGACCGGCGGCGAACAGTCCGTCACAACCGAGGGCGAGCATACCGCCGCGGGCGTGCCCGGAACGATGGCCTGCACGCCTTTGGTTGCCCCGGCCAGCGCCTTGTCGACCAGTGTGTCGAGCGGCGTGGCGCGATAGCAGACCGCGCGCAGCAGCATCGGCAGATTCACGCCGGCCAGCACGCGCACCTGCGGCAGCGAGGCGAGCCGCGCGGCAATGTTGGAAGGCGTCGCGCCGAACATATCGGTCAGCACCAGCGCGCCGTTCTCTTCCTTGAGCCGCTCGATCTCGGAGTATGCGAACGCGACCACCTGCGCGGGGTCGCAATCCGGCGACACGTCGATAACACCGATGCGGGCCGGTAGGCCCCCGTAAACGTGCGCGATACAGTCTCTGAGCGCCGTTGCGAGGGGGGCGTGTGCAATGATCAGAATGCCTGCCATGTCAGCCTTGCTGCAAAAAAACGGCCCTGAACCGTGGCCCGGGTATCAACCCAGTCGTCACACCCTCAACCGGCCGATGGTCAAGAGGGTCGGATCGGCGTCTCCCGGCGCCCGCTCGCCAAGCCTGTGCGGCCCGGCCGCGAGCGCCTGTTAGGTGCCCACTGCTGCCTGTCTTGCCAGCGCGGCCCTGCGCTCCATGCCTGTTGGCGATGCTAACCGATGCGGGCCGCCGCAGAAGAGCGGGCATTGTAACAGGCTCGTTTTCGAGCTTACGCCACTTGTTCGCCTGATGCCGCCCAAACGCCTTTCAGGCGAGCCTGCCACCGCACCATTTACCCGACCGCACGCTCCAGCGCATCAATGAACATTGCGGCGACGTCGAAACCGGTCTGGTCCATGATTTCGCGGAAACATGTCGGGCTCGTCACGTTCACTTCGGTGAGCCAGTCGCCGATCGCGTCGAGCCCCACCAGCAGCAGGCCGCGTGCGGCCAGCACCGGCGCCAGCGTTTCGGCGATCTTGCGGTCGTGCTCGGTCAGCGGCTGCGCAACACCAAGGCCACCCGCGGCGAGATTGCCGCGCACTTCGTTGCCCTGCGGGATGCGCGCGAGCGCAAACGGCACCGGCTGGCCACCGATCAGCAGGATACGCTTGTCGCCGTCCTTGATCTCCGGGATGAATTTCTGCGCCATCACCGAGCGCGCGCCATCGTGGCTCAGCATCTCGATGATCGAACCGAGGTTCATGCCGTCGGCCTTCACGCGAAACACGCCCATGCCGCCCATGCCGTCGAGCGGTTTCAGGATCACGTCGCCATGCTCGGCGTGAAACGCGCGCAGCCTTGCGGCGTCGCGCGTCACCAGCGTCGGCGCCACGAACTGAGGGAATTCGCCGATCGCGAGCTTTTCCGAGTGATCCCGAATCGCCTGCGGCTTATTGAAGATGCGGGCGCCGCCGCGTTCCGCAAGCTCCAGCAGCCACGTCGACGTGACGTACTCCATGTCGAACGGCGGGTCCTTGCGCATCAGGATCGCGCCGAAGCTCTTCAGCGTGCGCGTCGCGGCGGCATCGGCGGCATACCAGGTCTCACGATGGCCGTCGGCCTCGTCGCCGACAATCGCAAAGCGCTGCACGTTCGCCTCGACGTCCGCGCCGCTCCACGCCAGATGTTGCGGCTCGCAGGCGTATAGCGTGTGGCCGCGCCGGGCCGCCTCGGCCATCATCGCGTAGGTCGAATCCTTGTAGATCTTGAAGCGATCGAGCGGGTCGGCGATAAAGAGAATGTCCATGGAGGTCCTGGTGCGCCCTGATGGGCTTGGCATTATGCGTTAAACAAGGGGCGGCGGCCTGCAGCGTGCCGCCCGTCGGCCGGTCCCGCGCAGCCACGTGCGCTGCGCCGGGGTTATTCCGTGCGGGGCCGGGGCCAAGCGGGCCCGGCGCCTGCGTCTGCAAATCAGACCTGGATGGCTTCCGGATCGGTCTTTTCCAGCTCCACCGAGGCGGCCAGCAAGCCCAGGCGCGCCACCACGCCGTACATATAGAAGCGGTTCGGCGGCGCCGCCCCCGGCTTCGCGTGCGCGTCCGGCAGCGCCGTATGCTCGAAGCCGAGCGGCACGAAGTGCATGCCAGGGGCGTTCAGGTTCTGATCGCGCTCGCGGCTGCCGTGCACGCGGTAGAAGCCGCCCACCACGTAGCGGTCGATCATGTACACGACCGGCTCGGCAACTTCCTCGCCGATGCGCTCGAACGTGTAGACGCCTTCCTGCACGATCACGTCGTGGACTTCGAGGCCGTCCTTGGTGGCCGCCATCTTCGCGCGTTCGCGCTTGGTGAGCGCGGCGACTTCCGAGGCGTCGTGCACGGTCATCACACCCATGCCGTAGGTACCGGCATCCGACTTGATCACCACGTAGGGCTTCTCGGAGATGCCGTACTCGCGGTACTTCCTGGCAATCTTCTTCAGCACGCCGTCGATCGACTCGGCCAGCGCTTCCTCACCGGTACGCTCCTGGAAATCCACGCCTTCCACGTGGGCGAAGTACGGGTTGATCATCCACGGGTCGATCTCGACCATCTTGGCGAACTTCTTGGCCACGTCGTCATAGCAGGAGAAATGCGTCGACTTGCGGCGCACCGCCCACGCGGCGTGCAGCGGCGGCAGCAGATACTGCTCGTGCAGGTTTTCGAGGATCGGCGGAATGCCGCCCGAAAGGTCGTTGTTCAGAAGAATCGAACACGGGTCGAAATTCTTCAGGCCAAGCCGGCGCGCCGAGCGTTCGAGCGGCTCGAGGACGATCTTCTGGCCATCCGACAGCGCGATGGTGACCGGGCCGACAATGCTTTCGTCCAGCGTGCCGAAACGTACGTTCAGGCCCGCCTGACGCATGATAGTGGCGAGCCGCGCCACATTCTCCAGATAAAACGCGTTGCGCGTGTGGCGCTCCGGAATGACCAGCAGGTTCTTCGCGTCCGGACAGATCTTCTCGATCGAGGCCATAGCCGCCTGGACGGCGAGCGGCAGCACTTCCTGCGGCAGGTTGTTGAATGCCCCTGGGAACAGGTTGGTGTCGACCGGCGCGAGCTTGAAGCCCGCGTTACGCAGGTCGACCGAGCAGTAGAACGGCGGCGTGTGCTCCTGCCATTCCAGACGGAACCAGCGTTCGATGGCGGGCGTGGCGTCGAGGATCTTCCGCTCGAGATCGAGCAGCGGGCCGTTTAACGCCGTAACTAGGTGCGGAACCATTGATCACTCGCAGACTGGAGAAAAAAGATTGTAGAGCAATTGCTTCGTCCATTTGGGGACGGTTTCTCCATTCGCAAGCAGGGACGGATGCTTTCTCGCTATCGGCGCTATAGCCCGTGGAGATTGCCCCTCAAGATGAGTCTACCGCGATTCATCCGCGCGCAGCAGCAAAGACCGCACCAAGAAAAAGGCCCGCCGGAAGGCGGGCCGAAGTCGCTGCGCTTGATACGTGATTCGTAAAACCTGAAATCCTCCGAAGCTATCCCAGCCTTCGTGAAACCTTATTCGACGTGTTCGCCGTGCAGGACCACGTCCAGGCCTTCGCGCTCTTCTTCTTCCGTCACACGCAGGCCCATCACCATGTCGATCACCTTCAGCAGGATGAAGCTCACCACGCCGCTGTAGACCAGCGTCGTCAGCACGCCCTTGGCCTGCAGGATCACGCTGCCGTCCGCGCCGCCGATGTCCTTGACCGCGAACACGCCGGTCAGCAGAGCGCCGACGATACCGCCGATGCCGTGCACGCCGAAGCAGTCGAGCGAGTCGTCGTAGCCGAACTTGCCCTTGAGCCACGTAGCCGACCAGAAGCAGATCACGCCGGCAGCAATACCGATCACCAGCGAACCGGCCACACCCACATAGCCCGAAGCCGGCGTAATGGCCACCAGACCGGCCACAGCGCCCGAAGCGATACCGAGTGCCGACGGCTTGCCCTTGGCGATCCATTCGGCAAACATCCAGCCGAGTGCGGCAGCGGCGGTCGCCACTTGCGTCGCCAGCATGGCGAAACCGGCACGGCCGTCAGCAGCCACGGCGGAACCCGCGTTGAAGCCGAACCAGCCCACCCACAGCATCGCCGCACCGATCAGCGTCAGCACGAGGTTGTGCGGAGCCATGACTTCCTTGCCGTAGCCGACGCGCTTGCCGAGCACCAGGCAGCAGACCAGACCGGCGATACCGGCGTTGATGTGCACCACCGTGCCGCCTGCGAAGTCGAGGATGCCCGCGGCCGACAGCCAGCCGGTCGGTTCCCAGACCATGTGAGCGATCGGCGAGTAGACGATGATCGACCACAGCGTCATGAACACCAGCATGGCCGAGAACTTCATGCGGTCAGCAAAGGCACCGGTGATCAGCGCCGGCGTGATGATCGCGAAGGTCATCTGGTAGACGAAGTAGACCGTTTCCGGGATCGTCGGCGCCAGGTGACTCACCGTCAGCGTAGTCGCCTTGTCGCCGTGGATATAGTTCATGCCGGCGAGCAGGACGCGCGAGAAGCCGCCGATGAACGAGCCGCCCGGCGTGAACGCGAGGCTATAGCCGATCACCGTCCAGACGATCGTCACGACGCAAGTGATGGCATAGCTTTGCATCAGCGTCGCCAGCACGTTCTTCTTGCGGACCATGCCGCCGTAGAAGAGCGCGAGACCCGGGATCGTCATGAACAGCACGAGCGCGGTGGAGGTCAGCATCCAGGCGGTGTCGCCGGAGTTGATCTTCGACGAATCGACCGAGAACGGCGCGGTCGGTGCGGCCGGCGCAGCGGCTGCGGCAGCGGCCGATGTGTCGGGTGCGGCGGCGGCAGTGGCCGGTGCCGATGCGGCGGCAGCCGGGGCCGAAGCGTCCGGAGCCGGCGCGCTAGCCGACGCATCGGCGGCGGGCGCCGAGGCAGCCGCGGGGGCGGAAGCGTCGTCCGCAAGGGCGGCGCCGACACCGCCCGCGAGCAGCGATCCGGCCATCAGCAAGGACATCAATAATTTGCGCATCTTCGTTTCCTCTTGTCGCTTAGTCGCTATCTATCGTTCTAATTACAGGGCGTCCGCCCCGGTCTCCCCGGTGCGGATCCGAATCACCTGCTCGATCGGCGTGACGAAAATCTTGCCGTCGCCGATCTTGCCGGTGCGTGCCGCACGCTCGAGCGCTTCGATCGCCTGTTCGACGATGTCGTCCGAGACCGCGGCCTCGATCTTCACCTTCGGCAGGAAATCGACCACATACTCAGCGCCCCGGTACAGCTCGGTGTGGCCTTTCTGACGTCCAAAGCCCTTCACTTCTGTCACCGTGATTCCGGAGACGCCGATTGCCGACAAGGCTTCGCGCGCCTCATCGAGCTTGAACGGCTTGATGATTGCGGTAATCAGTTTCATGAAATCCTCGCTGTAGTTGCGTAACCCGTTTGCGTAACCTTGTTTCCCCTGAACTGTTGCGTCGACACGCGGTTGCTGCTCACGCCGTATCGATGCAATGCCGGCAAAAGCTTCCGGCAGTGCGCGCCGGGCAGTAACAGCAACTCGCATGCCATGTGACAGTCCTGATGGCTGGAACCGGTGCCGGTAGCCGCCTTGCGCGCCCCCTGGCCGGATGGCTAACGTGGGCGGGCGACGGTGGCGCGCCGCCTGGATCGTTGCTAGAGTGTTTGCAGGCTGCGGATTCGAAGGCGCGCACCAAACGCGCTCATGCGGCGGGACGGGTGTCACATTCATGCACCAGAAACGATCATCCGCAAATCCGGGGCACAGACGTAACGACACATGCACACTTTTTGTGCACCCAAGGGGAACACCATGAAACAACCGAACGACGTCTTCAACGATTTTCAGGCGCGCATGAGCGATCTGCTCAAGAACTCGCCGGCCAAGGATGTCGAACGCAACGTCAAGGCCATGCTGTCGCAGGGCTTCTCAAAACTCGATCTGGTAACGCGCGAGGAATTCGATACCCAGACCCAGGTCCTGGTGCGCACGCGTGCGCGCCTCGAGGAGCTGGAGCGGCGCGTCGCCGAGCTGGAGCAGAAGCTGCCGGTGACTCACACGTCTTAAGGTTCGTCTGAATGCTGCACATCACCGGCAAGCGAGCCGTGACGTCATCAGCGTTTTAGGGAGTCGTGCGCGCCGCCGGCGCGCCGTCTGACGGGAGAAAACATGTCGCTTGCCGTGGTGCGCAGTCGCGCGCCGGCCGCTGGCCGCGCGCCCGAAGTAACGGTCGAGGTTCACCTCGCCAACGGATTGCCCTCTTTTTCGATCGTGGGTCTTCCCGATCTCGAAGTGCGCGAGAGCCGCGAACGCGTGCGCGCCGCGCTGCAGAACTGCGGCTTCGATTTTCCAGTACGCCGTATCACGGTCAATCTCGCCCCCGCGGACCTGCCCAAGGAATCCGGCCGCTTCGACCTGCCGATTGCGCTAGGCATCCTCGCCGCGAGCGGGCAGATTCCTGCCGAATCGCTGGTGCATCGCGAGTTCGCTGGCGAGCTCTCGCTGAGCGGGGCGCTGCGTCCCATGCGCGGAGCTTTCGCGATGGCGTGCGGGACGGCGCGCAGCCATGTGGCGCAGGCGCAAACCGAGCACTCGCAGCGGGCCCCTGAACTCTATCTGCCGGCGGCGAGCGCAGCGGAAGCGGCGCTCGTGCCTGGCGTGGATGTCTACGGTGCGTCCGACCTGCCCTCGCTCTGCGCCCACCTGGCCGATGTCCCGGATGGCCGGTTAAGACCGGTCGCAGCGCCGGCGCTTCCCGCCGCGCCAGCCGTACCGCCCGCCGACATGGCCGATGTGATCGGCCAGCGTGGCGCGCGGCGGGCGCTCGAAGTCGCGGCTGCCGGTGGCCATCACGTGCTGATCGTCGGTTACATTAAATCTCCATCAGTCGGGCGACCAGCCCGTCAACCTCCGGGCCATTTTGCCGCAGGAGACCGACAAATCGGGCCACGAGCAGGCTTTGCTTCTGAGCGTCGATTGCCTTGATGCGCCGGGTTGCGACCTTGTCCACCGCCCCTCCCGCAGTAAGTCGCTCGATGGTCATCTGGACCAGTCCCTGACGCTCCGCGTTCAGTTCCGCCATCAGTGCGACAACCTGCTCCCTGGTGGAGGGTGTGTCAGCCCGCGGGGTTCGTGTCTTGACCACTTCCGAGCCCGTTTCGCTTCCCACAGCGGTGGCGCTCCCAGCTTGTTGACGTTTCGAGGTCATACGTTGGTCCTGTTCAGGTAGAAGAAATTGCGCGATAGCGGCAATGCGTGTTGACGTTCAGTCATAGCGATGCCGCAATCTTTTTGAGTCTCTGCGGGTTGTCCTCGGCGTACTGCGCCGTCATTGACACCGACGAATGCCCCATGAGTACCGACACCGATTTCAGGTCGATGCCCTTGCTGATCAACTCGGTGGCGAACCAGCGCCGCCCCGAATGGCTGCGTCCCCCCTGAATTCCTGCCACGTCGTGCAGCCGTGCCAGAAGCTGCTGCATCGTGTTCGGTGAAAAACCGGAGCCTTTCTGCGATTTGAAAAGGGCCGCATTGCGATTGAAAAGAATCCCTTCCTGCACCTGACGCCAGCGCAGATAGTCCAGCAACGCGGAACGAAGGTGGGAATTCGAAAGATAAGCGACACGGGGTTTTCCCCCTTTCGTGACTTTGCCCGACAGGCGGCATTCGTCGCGCAACTGAAGCTGATCGTCCATCAGGTCAGAAACTCGCAAGCCTGCCATTTCCTTCGCGCGGAATCCGAGCCGGTATGAGACGTTGACGATCGCCGCATTTCGCAAGCCTTGCTTACCAGCCCTAGCGACAGTCAGAAGCCGCCGCAACTCGACCGCTGATGGAACTGCCGCTTTGCCATCCATTCATTTAACTCGTTGATTTTGTTATAGTTATTTTAAATCAACCAGTTGCCAGAGGAAACATAAACCTGCCGCACGCGGCGGCCGCGATGACGTGAAACGTTGAGCCAACGAAAACCGGCCGCCAACTGTTCACGCCCCGTGCCGGCAGATTTGCCAACCGAGTCAAGCCGCTGGCCCACTTCCGTGCCCGCTCGAAGACAGATCGACCGTTCATCTCGTAAACGAACCATAGCCCTACCTGTCTTCGAGCGCGATCAAGCCCGCCGTGCGTCCAGAATCTGGCTCATCCGCTTAAAATCTTTCGGCCTGAGCCCGTACTCGCGCGTCTTCTTTCCGCCGCGCTGCGTGACCGTCGCCTCCTCCAATTCCAGGCCGACCATTCCGAGAAGCGCCGTCAACTGACCGACCGGGTTTTTCTCCAGATCCCTGCGAACCGGCTTTCCGAGCAGAAGATCGATTTGACGATCCTTCGCGCGCGCCACCAACGCAAAGGCGCTCAACGTCCGCGCTGACACCCGGGCATCGAGGCCGAATTCCGCCGTATCGGCGCGCATCAAGCCCGCCGCCGTGAAAAGCTCGCGTAGCAGTTCGCGCCGGGCAAGCCGCTGCTGGCGATCAAAGCCCAGAAGCTGCGAATGACGCTCAAACAGATCTGTCCAGGCTGCGTCCTTGCCGTCAGAAAGAACGAGTTCGAGCAAGCGGACCTGCTCGCGTGTACGGCCTTCGTTATCGAATGTCACAAGCTCTTCTGAAATCTCGTCGCCGTAGAAGCGCTCAATCCGAAAGCGTTCGAGCGACAGCGCCTGTTCCGCCGTCAGCGGCTTTTCAGCCTTCTCAAGAGCGATCAATTCCTCGGCCTCCGACTCGCCGAGCGAGCGCGCCGCCGCGATTCGCTGAGCACGTTCGTTTGCACGGGCAGCCTTGGCGGCTCGCAGCTTATTCGACGCCGCCTGCGAACGTATAGCGATGCTGTCGAAATCCTGCCCGGCCAATCCATCTACAGCGACCCAGCCATTGTGCGCACGCAGGTTTTCAAACAACGGTGCCAACGAATTCTTCGAACCACGATTCGCCGCCTGAACCTGCGCCCAGATACCGGTCAATCCATCATCGTTCAGATATTCCGGAGTGCCGTCGTCAGCAAACCGGACCAGAAGATCCGTCCGGTCGAGAGAACGTTTCAATTCGCCGATCAGACAGGCAACGTCCGTCTCGTAGTTCAGTTCCGTCCGGTTCACCCAGACCTTCACCTGGCCGGGGTGCCGCACACGCATCAGGTGCTGGTCGAGGTCAAAGTGGGTCGTGATATTGGCCTCGAAAAGACCAAACACCCGATCCACGACGACCTCCGGGTTACCACCCGTGCCCAGAAAAGTGATATCCACGCCTGTCCCCATCGCGGGAGACGCGATCAGCACGTCGATTTCGCTACGAAACTTCTCTGCAATCGCCCCGAGCAATTGCTGAACGTCACGGCTCTGCGAATTGCCGGACGTGACGGTGACAATTCGCCTGCCGGGAAACTCCCGTACCAGCATCGTTTCGAGATCTTGCGCCTGACGTTTGCTGTTCGTCGCCACGAAGCACTTGTACCCACGCCGAACGTCTCCGAGCATCTCATCGATAAGTTGCGCCTTGGTGCCGCACAGGTGGTACGGACGCGACTCTGTTTCTGGCTCGTTGATGACGATCCGCACGGACGTTTCGGGCTGCATCATGACGAAGGCGGCCTGCATCGAGATCATGTTGAGGTCAGCATCAAGACAGAAGACGTGTTCCGCTGTATCCAGATAAAATTTCAACCGCGCAAACACCGCACGCCGTTCCTCACGAACGGTATCCCCGATCAGATGCGCGAACACCTGCTCCGACTCGTCGATGATGACCACGCCGTAGCGATCCGTCTTCGGATTCAGCCGCCCGAGGCTGTCGAGGCACACGGCGTAATACGGGCCGGGCGGGACCGCCAGGTAATCGTCAACATCACTGCCGATGGCACGCGGCCTCGGAATCCGATAATTGTCCACGCCGAGCCGGTGCGCGAGCGACTGCAACAGGGAACGACGATGCCCGATGACGAGCACCGTTAGTCGCTGCTTCTTGCACAGCGCGACGAGATCAACCAGCGCCTCGGTTTTGCCCGAACCTTTAGGCGACTTCACGAACGTAATACCCGGACCTAGGTCGAGCGTCGGCAGGTAACGATGCGAATGCAAGACGATAGACGCCTCGTCGTACACCAGTCCGTCGCGAGTTACCTCCGTCGGCAACTCGCGCGCGAGCCGTTCCACCGTTCGGTCGAACAGGCCGAAATCGTAGCTGGGGCGGCTAGCCCGCCCCGGAAAGACGCGTTGGCAGTGGTGGCACTGAACGACCGGACCGCCCACGGCGAACAACTGAATAACCGCTGTGGCGCGTGAATCAACGTGAACCGGGCAAAAAATCTCGGTATCAGGTTCCAGGCCGGCGAGCACCAGCGATTCGCCGCTCCCCAGCGTTACCAACGAATCCGGGGCAACCGTGACGCCCGAGCGGATATAGCCCGCGTGCCCGATCTGCAACGCGCTGTTCTCGCGCCCGAGCAACATCAGACGGTTAACCGCCGCTTCGTCAAGTTCGCGATCACGTGTGATCAACACTTGACGTTCGCCGTCCACGGTAAAGCCGAACTCAGTGTCACGGCTCAGCCCGACAGCTTTGCCGCCATAGGTCACGTCAAGACCGCGCAGCAAGAAGTCCAGCGCCTTGCCGTCCTTTAACGGCCTTGGCAATTTAAACGCGAGCACGGCTTCGCCTGATACGGCGATGGACGCGACCATGACCGAGCAATACCGGTCGGTGAAATCCGCGTTTTGAACCTCACCGGAGCTGAAACGAAGCAGTGGTACGCGTACAAAGACGAAGCCGGACAGCGAATCGGTCGAAAGGCTGGTTTGTCGGTGCACTTTGCCGCCAGAAATGGAAACGGATTTCCCACACCGCCATAGCGCGGCGAGGTCTTCCGGCGAGAGCGCCGTCGAAACGGGAAATGCAATCTGACCTTCTGATGCGGTCTGGGTCGAAAGGAACATGTTGGGCCTCCTGATAGCAGGAGTTGGGTTTCGCCCCACGCTCACGGTCGCGCCGACCGTGGTGCTTCGCACAGGTTCCGGGTTGTGCTGTGGGCGAGGAACTCATGCTATCCGGGGCTGACGACGCTCTACGTCACCTTGTGCGCTATCCGCGACCATTTAGCAAAACTCGGGCAAAATCCGCCTGGAGCTCTTGAGCCACAAATTGCTGCGACGTCCACAGATGCCAATGGTCAGGACCATTTCCGGTACCGACTGGACCTCCAATACGAAGATAGCGGTGACATGCTGCAACGGCTCGCGGGAGGAAATTGCGACAAGCACCTTACCGGCCAACTGACCCGGTCGATGGCAAATATCCACAATGCCTATCAGGTGACGCGCAGCTTCCTTCAGCGCGAATTCGGCGAGAGTGTCGATGCGACGCGGACTTTCTACGGTTACCTAACCAATCGGGTCAAGCTTATCCGGATCCAGACGCAGGATGTTGCCAAGGCCCTCAAGGTATTTGAAACGATCAATGATCGAGGCGTTGGCCTAGACTCAATGGATCTGCTCAAGAACCTGTTATTCATGAAGGCCAGCCGAGATCAGTTCGAAAAACTGAAAGTCACGTGGAAAGAGCTCCAAGACACGATTTTTGCCATGGGCGAGAAGCCCTTACGGTTTCTGCGCTATTTCATCTTCAGCAGCTACGACGTTGACACGTTGCGGGAGGATGAGATTTACGGCTGGCTGACCAAGAACGAAGCCGTTTGTGGTTATGCCAAGAATCCCATTGGGTTTGCCAAAGAATTGGTAGCGACGGCATCCGCCTACGACCATTTCCTCTTAGGCAAAGACCAGGATGGCAAGGCCAATCGCTTCCTAGAGAACATGAGATGTCTCGGTGGCAAAGCTGCGCGTCAGCACTTGATCTTATTGCTTGCCGGCCGACATCTCTCCAGCGACTTGTTTGACCGCCTTTGTCGGGAGGTTGAGAACCTCTTTTTCTGCTACGTGATCACCCGTGAGCCGACACGCGACTTCGAGAGGGATTTTGCGCGCTGGGCGGCTGAACTGAGGCGCGTACAGACCCCCGAACAATTTGAGGAGTTCGTCGCGGACCGGTTTGCCAGTGCTCGGACCAGCCTGTCTTCCAGATTCGACGATGCTATGCGCCGCCTGACCTCGGATTCGGTCCAAAAATACCGCCTACGTTACATCTTGGCGAAACTAACCCAGTTTATAGAGCTTGAGGCCTACGGGGAAACTGAAGGGACGCGTTGGCTTAGCCGGTATATCAGTGGCGGCTACGAAATCGAGCACATCCTCCCAGAGAACCCGAGCAACGAGGCAGTGTCCGAGTTTGGCGAAGGGGATCTTGACGAATTGGCCCAGCGGCTTGGCAACCTCGTTCTGGCAGAAAAGTCCATTAACGCTTCTTTGGGCAATCAGCCATATTCCAAAAAACGACCAGTGTACCTCCAGTCGCAACTGCTACTGACACGCTCCCTGTCTGAAAGGCCAAAGGTCGGGGCTAACACGCGAATTGACCTGGCCGTCGCCAAGTTGAACCCATTCGGCAACTGGAACGCCACGACAATCGACGGGCGCCAAGTGCTTCTTGCTGATCTGGCGCGGCGAGCGTGGGATGTCATCGAAGGTTCGCCTACCGTGAAACCCGTTGAGGTGGCTGCAAAGGAGCCGGGCTTGGCATAGATGGTCCTGTAACGAGTTCGATGTGCGATGGAGATCGAACTCACAACCATGATGTGGTACGCAGATCACCAGCTAAGAAACGTCAGTTCATTCACAGGACGTCGTGAAAGTATCGCGCGCTGTCCATTATTGTCCCGCGCAATTGCAGACCCAGCGACTGCTTCACCTCCGCAAGCAGTCGTCGGCACATCTAGTGGCATATGACTGAGCTGGGTTGACATGTGTTCGTCGAATAGGACACTTCGAGGAAACTCTGCGACGCAGCAAGTGGCGCACGTCCGCCCAGAAAATGCGAGCCTACGTATCCGCCGCAGATATTTCAAAATTTACGGTAGATTTCAATTTTGAAACATGTGCCTCTGCAAGCTCAGGGTACGGTGGTTTCGAACGGTTACCAGTATTGACAATGTTTTAGTCATTAAAGTTGTAAACATTTTAGGATTACGAATAAATAGGTCTGTCGTCCAAAAAGAATCCGACATTTAGTGACCACCTACCCGGACTCGATCCGGCGACTCGTGCGACTTGACGCCGAGTATTCCCAACACCTCCGCGCCCTCGCGCAGGAGTGATCCTATCCGGCAATACCACGCCGCCATGTTCGTCGTTTGATCGACGCGCATTGGCATAGCTTTATCTAAAACTTTACAAGATCACCCTCTTGCAGGCGAGCTTGAATGCAAGAACCGACTCCTGATGCACAGACTAATGCATGAGAGGTCCTGCATGAACCTCGTTGATCGCCACCTATATGAATATCAATCCCTTCCGAAAAACAGACTCCGGTCTTGAGCTACGTCTTGCGCACATCAAATGGCTGAAGAGCGCCGAGCACACTCACTTTCTAACTCTGAATTTTCACGCTGCCTATACAGAACGATCGGCTTTCAAGCCCATGCGCCAGTGGAATCTAGGCGTGCGCTCTCGGCTGTTTCGATCGAGACAGTTCGAGAATCGTCCACGTGACGAGCTATTCCGCTTTATCGCATATCCAGAGTACGCGCCTGCATCAGGTCATCTGCACTATCATGCGCTAGCGTATGTGACCGAGAAGCGCCGCGATTGGTTTGTGAAGTCCGCGCCGTCGCTGTGGAAATTTATCGTCCCAACAGGCACGTGCGACGTTCAGGCACTTGCTGCTGCCAAGGATGTGTCATGCGTGGCCCACTACATCACCAAGCTTGCTGAACGACCGTTCAGCTATAACGGCTTCATTGTAAGCAGCATGCTCGATACGCCGAGTTCGTAATATGCCTATGGATAATCCAAATCCTACCGGGGGATCGTCAACTAACGCCTCCTGCATCGTGTCCGCCCGGTTGCCGAAAGACGTGCACGCTCTCGTGAGGCTTGCAGCCGCCGAAAATCACCAGTCAGTATCGAGATTCATTTCGCAGCTTCTAAGGGAGCGCGTTGCAGTCGCCTTGACGTGAACGGCAAGAAAGACGAAATTGCAGCGTCAGGCGCAAGTCGGCCGAGGCCGTGTCAAAACACTAAATCTCGAGGTTTTGAGGGGTCGCTTTACCATTGCCGACACGTGCCGAAGCCGTTGTAGGCCGTTCTCGCAACCCGATTTCGAAAGCCCTCCGTTGGAGCGCGCGTTTTGACACGGCCTCGGCCAACAGCGGACCGTCGTGCGTTCGGGCCGAGTGTCCGCCTTTAGCCGATCCGCAGAAGCATCTAATGCCAGTATGCAGTCGAAGATTAATGTAGCGGCAAACAGCGAC
>NZ_SCNV01000110.1 GCF_005503145.1 Burkholderia sp. 4M9327F10
GCCCTGGCCACACCCCCCAAAAGCAAATCGTGGCCCCACAGGGGCAGGCCTGGAAGAACACCGACCAATAGCCAAGGACATCGAGCGGCAGGCACTAAGGGCTACGGGGCGCCTACGGCACCCCGCACCCCTAAGTGCGCGATAATCGCCGGCGCCCGACAAGTCGGACCCCGGCTCCACGCGCTCGTGTGCTCGCCTTTTGCCGTGCAACCGAAACGTTTCACCACGGCTAAAAAACCGAGTTTTGCAGGAAAGGGGGGAGTCCGGCTGATTTTCGGCGTGTCCGGCCAGCCCAAACAGCCACAGAGGGCTTCGCGACCATTGCGGAAGGGGACGGGTAGGTTGCATGTCGCCGGCCGCTCCTGGGAGCTGAGGCGCGAGAGGGTCATTGAGAACAGGTATCAGCGTCTATCGGACCACGTGCTGGCCAGAGCTGCATTCGTAGCTGGCAGGTCGACCGAATCTCAGCGGCCACAATGAAAAACGGCCTGCCCTTTCAGGCAAGCCGTTTTAACCCGATCAAAAGCTCGGGTGAGACTCGGTCCGCAATCCCCACACAACTTTTACCGCGATGGCTCTCCTGGTTCGTAGCGCCCACTAGAGGCCGATGGACCTAATACGCGCGGGCCACCGCCGCGCTGAGCGTGAATTTATCATGACCGTCGCTGCCGCGACAAGATCGCGTGCCAGCGCACGGCCCATAAATTACGCGCCCTAAAAAGCCAAAAGCCCGCTGGTTAGAGCGGGCCTCCGACTGCCTTTTCGGAAGAAACAAACTTTGCTTTCGTGCGCTGCAATTAGCGTCGAAGCACTGTTATTTAACCCCAGGTGAAACCCTGAACGCAAGGATTATTCAGAGGATTTTTATTTCAGTTTTCTTCCGCTCACTTACGCGAATATCGACATCAGAACCTGGCCGCGATCCGCGGCTCAATGAATCGATAAACGGCCGCAGATTCCTGCGGCGTTAAGCCGGCGACGAGCGCGTACTCAATGCAGCGCTGTGCGAGCAGCTTGTCAGCCTCGGCCATCGAGCGGAGCGCGAAGAGACTGCAGACCATGTCGGGATGGACTATCGAAGCGAGTACGTCGAGAAGCAGCGCACGTGCGCCAGTCTTATCGAGAAGGATCGCCTCGATCGCGTCGGTGAAGGGATAGGGCAGCTGCTGGGTCATGTGAATGTCGAAAGATAGCGAAACAGTATAGCGTCGCCGCTGCACAGATCGCGAACTGATATTGAGAGATGCGCTTCATCCGAAGTGCCGCTGTATATCAGCAGCGTCGCACGACGTTGCATCCACCGACGGCAAAACGCAGTGGGTCCGATCAGCGCACTACAGCCGCCCCGCATTCGCGAGGCGGTGATCGTTTGAGCGCGAGTCGGGCGTTGCCCTTTTCGCGCAGTCCACCCCGACGAAATGTCGCTCCGCGGCGCTATCGCTTGCTACGCGAGGTTGCGCTCGCCGCGCGGCGTTTCGCTTCGCCACGGCTCTCAGTGCCGAATTCCCGTCCCCCTCGTTTCGCCGTCCTTTTCTCGCGATCGTAGCCGCGTCCTGCGCTGCGTCAAGGCGCGCGGGGCCGTGTCAGTCGCTATCGCTCCATCCCGCCCCACACCCCGCGCTTGAATCCTTGACCCAGCTGCGGCCGTGTCTCCTTTGATCGCGGGACGACGAACTCAGGGGAACGGCGGCAACGGCGAGAGACGCCGCCGACTCAGCAGAAACATCTTTCACGCCGGGACTCGGAATCTAGGGGCCCGGTCAGCTTTGAACGAATGTGAGGGCAGGATGGAAAACAACATTGGCAAGCAGCGCGGGGCGCGTCATCGGTACGGTGGACTGACGGCTAATCTGCACACGATGCTGTCGCCGTCGCAGAGACAAGCTCTCCACGACGCGTTGGCCGGTCGGTCGCTGGCTGTGTGCTTCGGTTCTGGCGTTGACTCCACCGCGATGCTTGTCGCGCTCCGTGCCGCTGACCTTCGTCCTGATGTCATTACCTTCGCAGACACCGGCGGCGAAAAAGAGGAAACCATTGCGCACGTCGACAACATGAACGCGGTTCTGCGCTCCTGGGACTGGCCACTGATCGACGTGTGCCGCAAGGTTCCTCTCGCGTCCACCGGCTACTCCGACCTGTATGGAAATTGCCTCGCCAATGAGACTCTGCCATCGCTGGCATTCGGCATGAAGTCCTGCAGCATCAAGTGGAAGCAGTCCCCACAGGACCAGTTTCTGAAAGGCGCGAAGTCCGGCCCGAACGCAAGGCCGCCGCACCCAGTGTGGGTATCGGCTCAAGCCAAGGGCCAGCGAATCATCAAGCTGATCGGCTACGACTGCGGCCCCGCCGATATGCGCAGGTCGAAAGGGCTGAAGCCATCCGACGCGGATTTCGAGTACGTCTACCCGTTGCAGCTTGTGCGCTGGGCTCGCCGCGACTGCGTTCGCGCCATCACCGAAGCACTCGGCGCCGAGATGGTGCCGGTCAAGTCAGCGTGCTTCTTTTGTCCGGCTTCAAAACGATGGGAGCTGTACTGGCTGGCCGCAAATCATCCCGACCTCCTCGAGCGCGCGTTGCTCCTGGAGCGAACCGCGCTGACTGGCCGACACAGCCGGTTCGACGCTGTTGAATTCGGCGCGAGTTGGGACGAGCTGGTACGCAACGCGGACCGCTTCCCGAGTACTTCGACAACAGTAGGCCTTGGCCGCAACTTTTCGTGGAACCAGTGGGCTCGCGTGAACGACGTTGTTGATGCCGATTTTCGAGTGAAGCGCAGCGATGCCGACCGTGCCCGGTTTGCGCTGCTGTCCGACACGCTCCGGGACGAAGACAACGCACTCGACTCGCGCAGCGCCGGCATCCCCATTGTTCCAGTCCCGGTCTCTACGCAGATGCAGTTGGCGTGGGAGTGAACGGGCCGCACGTTGTACACGCAGATTCGATACATAACTATCCGTCAGGATTCTAATGACTCACACCAGCAAGCATCTCATCATCATGGCCTGTTCCGCGACGAAGCTGGAGCAGCCGGCACCAGCGCTCGATCTCTATCGGGGCGTGATGTATAGCACTTACCGTGCGAACGTGCGGCACGAGGCAAGCCCGGAAGTCATGATCCTGTCGGCACGTCACGGCTTTCTGCGGGCCGATACCATTATCGCGCCGTACGAACACCGCATGTCGACCGAGCGCGCTGACGCGATGCTGAGCGATCTTCCCAGCTACCTGTGCGACGGTTGGCCAGCGCAAGCGCGCAGTGTGTTGCTGGTCGGCGGCAAAGAATATCGCCGCGTTATGCGTGCCGCGGTCTCGCACCTGTCCACCAGCGGATGTCTGGCTCCGGACACGTGCGTTGAAGAAACCAACGGCGGTATCGGTTATCAGCGGTCCCAACTCGGCGCATATCTCCGGGCAATCGCGAAGCCGGATGACAACGTGGTTGGGTTCCAGCCGAACGGCACGCCGCTGTATCGCCGGCTCGGCGTGTACGCCATTGGCGACAGCGTCCAGATTGCCTACCGGGCGCGGCCTGATCTGCCGGCGCGACCGGCGCGGATCGAAGAGCTGTTCGACGGTCCAAGCGGTGACACCGCGAGCATTGCCATGCTGGACGTGAAACCGGGGGCGCCGGCGCAGACGTGGATCTCATTGTCTGATCTCAAGCCGGTCCATGCGTAGCCAGAACTACCACCTGATCCACGAACTGAAGGGACGACATCAATCATGAAAGCTCTGAAGCAAACCATCAAGCGCGACTTGAAGCAGGAAGTCACCGACCGTCTTGTGAATGCCATGGAAGCGGGGCGGATGTCGCCGGCGAATCTATGGGCCTGCAGCGCGTCTGGAGGCCTGCCTGTCAACTACGCCACCAAGAACATGTTCAACGGCGCGAACTTGCTGCTGTTGTGGCTCGAAGCGGCAGAGAGGGGCTTTGCCCGCAACGAGTGGATGACCTACAACCAGGCGCAGGCAATCGGTGCGCAGGTGCGCCGCGGTGCGAAGGGCTGTCGGCTTGTCCGGTTCGACAAGGAGGAGCACATCGATCCGGAGACGGGGGAGATTGAGTTCTTTCCGGATCCGGTGGCGTTCAGCGTGTTTAACGTCGAGGAAATCGACGGCGTTGTGTCGGTCTCGCGTTGTGAGGAGTTCGCACCGGTCGACGTAGCGGAACATATCCTCAAGCAGACCGGCGCCCGGGTCGTAGAAACAGGAGAACACGCTTTCTACCGGGCGAGCACTGATGAGTGTTTCCTGCCGGAACGCGGTCGTTTCGCCGATCTGTCCAGTTTCTATCGCGCTGCCACCCACGGACTGATGCACTGGACCGCGCACTCTTCGCGTTTGGCCCGTGACTTCAGCGCGCGCTTTGGCGACGACGGAGACGCGTTCGAGGAACTAGTCGCTGAATTCGGTGCGGCTTTTTGCCTTGCCCGCATCGGCATGCAAGACGGCCAGCTCGAGCATCACGCGTCCCATCTCGACTCATGGCTCCGAGTGCTAAAGAAAGACAAGAACGCGCTATTCACGGCGGCGAGCCGAGCTAGTGACGCCTACTCTGAGGTTGACCCGGTTGGACGGACAGATTTGCAGTTGGGTTTAATGTGTTGTTGATCCTCCATGAACTGTTGGGTCGCGGGTTGTCCACGGCCGGGCGGCGGGTCGCCTGTCACGACCATGACGCTGCCCGGCGGTGGGCAACCCGCGCTGCGATGGCGTTTGCTCCTGCGCATGCAGGCTTTCGAATTCGAGCGGTGTGCGATAACCGATACCGCTGTGCAGGCGCCGTACGTTGTACCAGCCCTCCAGGAATGAGAAGATGCGCCGCCTCGCCTGCTCATGGGTATCGAAGTGTTCACGCATCAGCAGTTCGGCTTCGAGCGTGCCGAAGAACGACTCGCACATCGCGTTGTCATAGGCGTCGCCGGCCGTCCCCATCGATGGCTGCACGCCTGCCTCGCGGCAGCGGCGTCCGAAGGCAATCGACGTATATTGCTTAGGTTCAAGGAGTCGTCGCAACACCCGTCATCAAGTCGCGAATAGTAACTCGTCTAGCGCTTCTCCAGGTGTCTTCCATCCGAGAGTTTTGCGTGGTCGGCAGTTTAGGGCGTTGGCGACCGCGTCGAGTTCACGCTCGGAGTATCGGCTGATGTCGGTGCCTTTGGGAAAGTATTGTCGAAGTAGGCCGTTGGTGTTCTCATCGGTTCCGCGCTGCCACGGGCTTTGTGGATCGCAAAAGTAAATTTCTAAGCCCGTGTCGATCTTTAGCTGCGCATGCTGAGCCAGCTCCGCTCCTTGGTCCCATGTCAGCGATTTGCGCAAATGATCAGGCAGCTTGGCAATCTTCGCGGCGATAGCGTTGCGAACAGCCTCGGCTCCGTGCCCCGCTAACGCTGGTCCGTTCTTCAGTCGCGTACCAGAACCGTGGCCTGGCATGCGAGGAAGATGCAGAAGCATCGTGAAGCGGGTTGTTCGTTCAACCAGCGTACCAATCGCGGAGCTGTTCAGGCCGATAATCAGGTCGCCTTCCCAGTGGCCCGGCACCGCGCGATCATCAACTTCTGCCGGACGCTCACTGATCATAACTTCGGAGGTGATGAAACTTTTGCCCCGTTGTTCCGTTCTGGCGCGTGGCACGCGCAGCGCCCGGCCCGTACGCAGACACGCGGACAGTTCTCGTCGTAGAGCTCCCCGGCCCTGAATGTAGAGCGCCTGATAAATGGCTTCGTGCGAGATCCGCATAGACATATCGTCCGGATAGTCGACTTGCAAGCGACGACTGATCTGTTCTGGACTCCAGCACGTACCCCAGCGTCGATCCGCCCGGCGACCGTGTCGTCGTCCCTTCCACGGTACGTTCGGACCGGCAATCGGCTTGCCTCGTGAATCAGTAACCGCTCCGGCTAATCGATTCTGAACATATGCTCGCAGCTGTTCGTTCTCTGCCAGTTTGGCGGCTTTCGGACGTTCCGCCGCGCGCTCGGCCTTCCATTGAGCGACTGTGGCCCGATACGTTAGCGTACCACTACGGGTCGCTGCGTTCCGCCGCAATTCTCGCGAGATTGTCGAAGGCGAGCGACGCAACTGTCGCGCGATCTCACGAACCCCGTGACCTTGAGTCAAGAGCAATGCGAGTTCTTCGCGCTCGGAGAACGACAGGTAGCGACCAGAGCTTGGCGCCAGCTCGATCGGCGCCATGCCTCCCGCTTCACGGAACCATCGTGGACCCAGGGGGCGCGACATGCCGCACGCCAAAGCGGCGCCTTCGCTCTCCATTCCCTCGGCAATGCATTTCCAGAATGCTTTCTTCGTTTCCAACTGATTAACGCCAGGTCTACCGGGCGACGGCATCATCGGCCGCCCTGTTCGTTGCGAGGCCCAACCTCGTGGTCTTCCCATTTAACACCTCCATTATTAGAGGTGTTGCGACGACCAGTTGAATCCGCCTTGGCACCCCTGATCCGAATGATGGATCACGCCCACGGGCCGCCGCTGCGATAGTGCCATGTCCAGTGCGCGTAGCATCAGTTCGGTGTACAGATGGTTCGACATCGCCCAGCCGACAATACGCCGACTGAATACATCCAGCACTACGGCCAGATAGAGGAAACCCTCGCCGGTCGGAATGTAGGTGGCATCAGCCACCCATAGCACGTTCGGCGCGGCGGCGCTGAAGTGGCGGCGCACCAGATCGGGCGCGCGCCGCGCTCCCGCGCGCTGGTGTGTGGTGAGCTTCCAGCGCCGGCGGGTGGCCCCGCACAGACCATCCATACGCATCAGACGCGCCACCCGTTTGCGCCCCACGTGCACTCCATCACGCCGCAGCTGCACATGGATACGTGGCGCCCCGTATGTGCCACGCGAGCTTGCATGCAGGGTGCGGATGCGCGCCAGCAACTGCGCGTCACTGCATGCATGCGCCGATGGCTCTCTTGTCAGCCACCCGTAATAGCCGCTCGTGGAGACCCTGAGCAGCCGCGCCATCGTGGCGATGGGCCAGCGGGCCCGGTTCGCTCTCATGAATCCGTATCCTTCGGCGATACGGCTCCCGTCTCCCGGGCAAACCAGGCCGCTGCGTGAGAGAGGATGTCTCTTTCCATCTTCAACTGACGATTCTCACGACGCAGCCGCGAAAGCTCCTGCCGCTCGGCGGTGGTCAGTCCGTCATGGCGCACGCCCGCATCGCGGCCGGCCTGTGCCAGCCAGTTGTAGATGGTCTGCGCGGTCGGCTCGAACTCCTTCTCCAGCTCCTCGGGTGTTCGCCCGGCCTTTACCAGCTCGACCATCTGTGCCCGGAATTCCGCCGGGTACGGGGTACGATGTTTGCCCATTTCGGCACCTCCTCTTCAAAAGGATAGGCGTCCGTTTTTGCGGGTCAACTTCACTCGTATGTGATGAAGCGCGCCCGTATGACTGACTCGCCCTCAATCGAATTGGCTGCAGCGGCATGACGGAGACCCACGCGCCATTGAAAGTGAATCGGGATTTTTAACAGGAGAACTGCCGATGTCGAAATATATCAACGCCGCGCCGCAAGAGCTGCGGCCGCAACAGATGATCTTCGAAGCCTTCTGCCGGGAGGCCTTTCTCAAGCCGCTGGAAAATCACGGCAGGGCGGCCGAAGTGTTCTTTCGAGGGGCCAGGCTGGGCTTTGTTGATCACCTGGGCGTAGCTGGACTGATGCAGGCCCATGAAAGGGAGCTAAACAACGCCCTCTATTCGCATTCGCCGACCGGCCTGCCGTTTGATGACGAGCTGCCGAGCGCCGCGGCTCTTGCCGAGTATCCGCACTTACGGCGGCGTTTTCCGGAGGCGGCGCAGCTGGTCGACGCGCAGAATGGACCGGTGCCGGACGGTGCGGTGTCCGCCTCGCCGGATGCTCAGGCCAACGTACTCCGATCTGCTTCGGCCGAGCAGTTGCTGATGGAGCTGGCTCGTCGCGGCGTGTTCATGGATCTCCATCATGCCGTCGGCGCCCTGCATGACCATCTTGAACGTGCTGGGCATCTGGACAGTGACAGTCCACTGACCTCCTACCTCACCTACCGGTTGCGTGCCGCAGACGCAGCTGTGTCCGGACGCTCAGACTCGGCAGACGCCGCCGGCAGGTGGCGGGAGAAGATCGACATCCTGAACGCGGCGCACGTGCGGACCCGACACTGACCGCGCGATGATGTTTGAGGCCCCTGCAGGCAGACGGGCAGGGGCCTTTTACTTTGTGATCCTGAAAAAGCTCACCTTGCCATTGGATCCACTGCCATCCAGCCGGGACGCCGCAACTCGCGAGCCAGGCGATCGCCTGTCACGCCAGTTGCACATCGTCGCCCCGGAACAGTAGAACACGCGCCTTGAGCTGCGCTCTTCTTCGCGAGCACCCCGACGAAATGTCGCTCCGCGGCGCTATCGCTTGCTACGCGAGGTTGCGCTCGCCGCGCGGCGTTTCGCTTCGCCACGGCTCTCAGTGCCGAATTCCCGTCCCCCTCGTTTCGCCGTCCTTTTCTCGCGATCGTAGCCTCGTCCTGCGCTGCGTCAAGGCGCGCGGGGCCGTGTCAGTCGCTAGTCGCTCCATCCCGCCCCACACCCCGCGCTTGAATCCTTGACCCAGCTACGGCCGCGTCTCCTTTGATCGCGGGACGACGAACTCAGGGGAACGGCGGCAACGGCGAGAGACGCCGCCGACTCAGCAGAAACATCTTTTACGCCGGGACTTCGGAATCTAGGGGCCCGGTCAGCGCAAACCACCAGAGGGGTGCATATGACGTTTGAGGAATACAGGAAACGCTTTCCGGCCACACGCGGCTTTCAGCGCTACACAAGCGAGCAGCGCGCGAACCACGCGTCGAGCCACCGGCTCGGACACAACAAGCGCATCGCAGTTGGCGAGTACTTCTATGCCCACCAGCATGCCCCAGGCGTCTGTTTCCCGAAGCGCTTGCAGGCAGAGCGCGCAGGGTATGACCGACACCAGCAGGTGGACGCCGCTGCGCCGACGCCGATCGTCGAGCAGGACGCAATCGAAGCGCGAAAGCCGTCCCGTATCCATCTGACGCACACCGGCCCCGCTGCCGGCGCAACGCTGTGCGGCGCACCGCGCGACGGCAGCGTCGCTCACCATGCGGTGTATGCGCCCGTTGAGCGCGATGAATATCGCGCGCAGTGCTGCGTTGCCTGCTTGAAGGAATTCGCCCAGGCATGGGCCGGTGAAAAAACCAAGCCGGATTGGGTCAACAGTGTTCTTGCGGCTGACGTGCAAGACGTCGTCAGCACACAACTTCCTCTTTTCGCGTAACAGGAGCGCATCATGCAGATCGAACTTTCGTTGTCCGCTGAAACCATCGCCGCCGAAGCCATCACGGCAGCGAAGAAAAACTCCGCGCATATGTCGCGCGTGGCGCGAGTTTTCGACGCCATGCGCGCCATTGTCGAAAAGCCGGACGCGCGCCTGCGACATTACACAGTGGACTTTTATGAGCATGATCGCGCATATCTGCAGCGTACCTACGCGACAGGCATGTACGGCTGGGTTATTCGCGATAGCGGAACCCATCTTGTGCAGCTCGGCAGACATCCGCGCATGAACGAGGAACTGGACGCAGCGCTCCACACTGGCCCGAGTCGCGACTGTTATCTGATCGACGCGCGCAACGCGACAGTGAAGGCAGTAACGGAAGGCAAGCTGCGCGAGGAAATGGCGCGCTTCAATTACGTTACCGGCCCGCATACCGTGGCAAAGAACGGCCGGACCATCGCAACCATGGACGTCAGTATGACGCCGTGGACCCACGCGAAACCCCCACAAGGCATCGTCCGATTCGGGTCGCTGGACGTGCCGCTCAGCCATGAAGATCTGGTAGCACTCGCACAGATCGGGCCATCGGAAGTAATCCGGGTCTCGCACTCTCTTTTCACCGGTACGCAGACCATTGAACTGGACGGCGCCAACCTGTTCGACCTGATCGAGCAGCGCGCCGAATAGTCCGTATCGCAAGCCGCGAGGAGCTGCAGGGCTCTTCGCTCTTTCGCATGCGAAACCGGATACCGCGCCCGCAGTCAGCCGGGCCGGGGCGAGCCGCCCGCCAGGCTTCGCCTGACGCGCCGCTCGCAGATTCCCCGCCCCGGTGAACAGAAGCGGACCGCTCTAGGGCTTCGCCCGGCGCGGGCCACCCAATCCAGTCGCGTCGCGATGCTCCGCGAAGGGGCGCTACCCGCGCGGGCCTTTCGCGCGATCGCATAGGTCGCATGCCGTCCATTCCCCCTTATCGCCCATACCCGCGACCTTAGCCGGCCTCGGCCTGACGTCAAGGCGTGCGGGGCCGTGTTGTCGCTGCGCGCCTGCCCGCCCCAACACCCCGCACTTGCCTCCTTGACGCACGGCCTCAACCGGCTTGCGTCGTCGCAGGGCGATGAACTCAGGGGAACGGCGGCAACGCTGGAACCTGACAAGCGCCCGCCGAAAGGAAACCCCTACGATGGGCTCCGAATCTTGGGGCCCGGTCAGCAAAAAACAGGAGCTTATGCAATGACACGACGCCGCCACCCGAAGCCCGAGATTCACGCCATTGTTTTTGCGCAGCACGAACACTGTGTAACGGAATTGATTGTCGAACTGAGTCACGCCGTCATCGGTGCGACCGGCTATGTACATGCGGGCAATATCGAATTCCGCGCGAACGTGAGTGACCACAGCGCGGAATCGTTCGGGCGTCGCGTCGCGTTCAGCAATGTCTGCGGCGCAGAACTGGACGAGATGCGTGCGGCGGTTCGGAAGATCGAGCGCATCCGCAGCCGGATGATGAAGGATGACAAAGCGCTGGGCGAGGCCCCGAACTTTGCGGAATTCGCGCGTCGTGCGCTCGTCGCCGCCGGCGTAGCGATGGTGCATGTAGCCCGTGATCTCGCGGGCCGCCCTCGCAACGCCGCGCATCACATCGTCGTAAGCACGGCAAACGGAGGCGACGTACTGGATGCAATCGGACGATTGGAAAAGATCGCGTTGACCATGTTCGGCAAGCGTGTGGAGGCAGCATGAGCGCGCAACTGGTTGAACGTTGGGAAGGGGCCGCGAAGGGTGGGCGCTATCAGATCGACGTGCTGCGATTCGAGCCGCGTCCGGGCCGCGAATTCTTCGACATTCGCCTGATGCGCGATGCGAAGCAATACGGCTCGACGGTTGCACGGTCTCCCGCCGAAGCGCGCGATCGCGTGCAGCACGCGGTCGATTGGGCACTCTCGTATGGCCCCGCGCCGTACAAGCGAACCTACCGCGACGCAAAGCTCGCGCCTGTCGTGCGAGACAGCGAGCCGCTTCTGACCGCGCAGGCTAATCGTTTCGAACTTGCTGCGAGGCTTGCGCTGTTTCTCGTTGCCCGTACCGGTGACCGTCTAGCGAAGTGGCAGGGCACGCTTCTGGCCGCCGAGCAGCGCGCGCTGTTCGGGCGCTTCTTCGGCAAGGGCACGCTGACTATCGACGGCACACGCGAGCGCATCAAGCACACCGTTACGCGCTCCTTTGGGATGGGCCGTGAAGTCACTGCGGATGTAGCCTGGAGCGACCTCTGACCTGCAGCCGCGCCCCGGCGCTCACTATCTAAACAAATCGTGGAGCGCTCAGCCAGCGCTTCACTTCGATTGAGAATCATCATGCAAATCCACATATCCGCCAGCCTCACACTTCCGGCGCGCTGGCCATTGCGTACACAGGAACCCGTGCGCTGCGCGCAGATCCGCGTGCTGCTGAACACGATCGTAACGGATGCTCTCGCCGTGTGGCGTCGTGCGCCACGTCGCACGTGGAGCGATATCGGTCGTCTGGTTCACAAGCAATTGCGCACGCTTGACCAGCTTTATCCGGAGGCAGGAATTCTGGAGGCGGAGGCGCGGGCCGTTGCGCTGCAGTTCTTCGCCGCAAATGTCGATCCGGGAATTCGCAGCTTTGTGCATCGCGACGGCGATCCGCTTCCCGAGGCAGTCGTGCGCCTCAGTAGCGCGTTAAGCGATGCACGACGCCAGTAACAGATCAAGGACGCACTGAGTATGACCGCCATATCATTACAGGACGGAACGACGATGACCAACGCAGCCAAAGAATTGCACGACCGCCAATCGCACTATGAGCGATTGCACCACCAGAAGCGCATGCGCGATCTGTCGCGACGCGATCAGCTCGATCATACCGATCTGCGCCTAAAGGAAGACAGCCGCCGCATTCTCAATGGAGAGGCATCGTTGACGCGGTGTGTGGACCTCGCCGATGCGGCGTACCTGGCCGAACTCGACGCATTCGAGACTGAGCAAGCCACGCGCAAGAGCAGGGGCTTCTACGAACCGGACTGGGAAACGTGTACGCACATCGGTCAGGTGGCGGACATCGCACAGGCGATGGATCGTTTCTATAAAAGCGACCGACTGAACCGGCCAGGTGGAACGCGTGAGCGTCTGATCGCGAGCAACGAAGAGGAATTTGCACGAAAGGGCTTCGCGTGTATTGCGAGCTACCATGATTCAGTAGTCGGCCGGTCAATCTTCGTGCGACCGGCTGACGTCGGCCTGGCCGTGTACAGCAGCAACCGCGCGTAAGCGGATCAATGGCTCGACGAGCGCCGGCCACGTGCCGGCGTTTCTGTTTCCGGTACCGCCGTAGCAATCCAGCCGGGACGCGGCACCTTGCGCGCCAGGCTGCGCCCGTCACGCAAGCTGACGACCTCGCGTCCCGGTGAACATGCACCCCCGCTCTTGGGACTGCGCCGCGTCCC
>NZ_SCNV01000111.1 GCF_005503145.1 Burkholderia sp. 4M9327F10
CCCACCAACGACGATAAATCGATGCATCGTAGTTCTCCGTGTTTGCTGATCGGTTATGCGTCGAGACGGCCCGCGTTACGCCCGCTGGGCCGTCTGTCGTTGATTGTCCGCGCGCAGCACGGTTTGCCACAAGTCGCCCGTGCACATGTGTGACATGTGCACGACGATATCGCGAAAGGTCGGGCGTGCCCCGGTGTGCGTCAATACGTCTCAGTGCGCCTCTTCCCAGTTGGCGCCGGCGCCGACTTCGGCGACCAGCGGCACTTTCAGCGCAGCCACGCCGCACATCAGTTCGGGCAAACGCTTACGCACCTCGGACAGCTCGTTGTCCGGCACTTCGAGGATCAGTTCGTCGTGCACCTGCATGATCATGCGCGTACCGACCTTCGAGGCTTCAAGCCAGTTCTGCACGGCGATCATCGACATCTTGATCAGATCGGCGGCGGTGCCCTGCATCGGCGCGTTAATCGCGGCGCGCTCGGCAGCCTGGCGGCGCGGCCCATTGCCTCCATTGATTTCCGGCAGCCACAGGCGGCGGCCAAACACGGTTTCGACGTAGCCTTTGGACTTCGCGCTCGCGCGGGTTTCGTCCATGTAGCTGGCCACGCCGGGATAGCGCGCAAAGTAGCGGTCAATGTAGAGCTTCGCCGCATCGCGCGTAATGCCGAGGTTGGCAGCAAGGCCGAACGCGCTCATGCCGTAGATCAGACCGAAGTTGATCACCTTGGCGACGCGCCGCTGGTCGCTCGAGACTTCAAGCGGCGTGACCCCGAAGATCTCGGCGGCGGTGGCGCGGTGAATATCCTCGCCCTGAGCGAACGCGCGCAACAGCGAGGCATCGCCGGAAATGTGCGCCATGATGCGCAGTTCGATCTGCGAGTAATCCGCGGAAACCAGCTTGTGCCCCGGCGGCGCAATGAACGCCTCGCGAATGCGCCGGCCTTCGGCGGTGCGCACGGGAATGTTCTGCAGGTTCGGATCGTTCGAAGCGAGCCGCCCGGTGACCGCCACCGCCTGTGCATAGTTGGTGTGCACGCGGCCTGTCTGCGTGTTCACCATACGCGGCAGTTTGTCGGTATACGTGGACTTCAGCTTCGACAGGCCGCGGTGTTCGAGCAGGAGCTTCGGCAGCGGATAATCTTCGGCCAGCTTCTGCAGCACTTCTTCGTCGGTCGAGGGCGCGCCGCTCGGCGTCTTCTTGACCACCGGCAACTGCAGCTTCTCGAAGAAGATCTGCCCGATCTGCTTCGGTGAACCGAGATTGAACTCGCCCCCGGCCAGCACATAGGCCTCGGCTTCCAGTTCGATCAACCGCGCCGCGATTTCATTGCTCTGCTGGCGCAGCTTCTCGGCGTCGATCAGCACGCCGTTACGCTCCATCTTGCGCAACACGCGGGACGTGGGAACCTCGATCTCGCTATAGACGCGCTTCAGCCCCTCTTCTGCCGCCACCTGCGGGTAGAGAGCCTGATGCAGACGCAAGGTGATGTCCGCATCTTCGGCTGCGTACTCGGCGGCCTGTTCGAGCGCGACTTCGTCGAAGCCGATCTGCCCGGCGCCCTTGCCTGCCACCTCTTCGTACTTGATCGTCTTGATGCCGAGATGGCGCAGCGCGAGACTATCCATGTCATGCGTGCGATGCGATTCGAGTACGTACGACTGCAGCAGCGTGTCGTGCTCGATGCCGTTCATTTCGATGCCGTAATTCGCCAACACCTGCTCGTCGTACTTCATGTGCTGGCCGACCTTCTTGTGGTCGGCGCTCTCGAGCCACGGCTTCAACTTCGCCAGCACTTCGTCGAGCGGCAACTGCACCGGATGATCCGGCCCACGGTGTCCGACCGGAATATACGCGGCGGAGTTAGCCTCAACGGACAGCGAAATGCCCACCAGCTTCGCCGTCATCGGATCGAGCGAAGTGGTTTCGGTATCGAAGGCGGTCAGTTCAGCCGCGTTGATCTTCGCGAGCCACGTGTCGAACTGTTCCCAGCTTTGCACTGTGTCGTAGTGACGCTCACCGTCGATTACAGGCGCCACATCCTCACCGGCACCCGGACCTTCCACGACCTCGGCCGTTTCGACTTCACGCAGCCAGGTCTTGAAACCATGCCGCGCAAAAATGTCGCGCAATTCGTCGCGCGCTTCGGGCCGGCTGGCGAGGCTTCCTTCAATAGACGTGAGATGCTGCGTCAGATCGCAGGCTGTTTCCACGGTCACGAGCTTGCGCGCCATGGGCAGGAAATCCAGCGCACGACGCAGGTTGTCACCCACAGCGCCCTTGATTTCATCGGCATGAGCGACAATGCCGTCGAGCGTCTCATACTGCGTGAGCCACTTGATCGCCGTCTTGGGACCGCACTTTTCGACGCCGGGCACGTTGTCGACCGTATCGCCGATCAGCGACAGGTAGTCGACGATCCGCTCCGGCGGCACGCCGAACTTGGCCAGCACGCCGGCGCGGTCGAGCGTCTCGTTGGTCATGGTGTTGATGAGTGTGACGTGCTCCGTCACGAGCTGCGCCAGGTCCTTGTCGCCGGTCGAGACGATCACGTTCATGCCGCGCTTCTCGGCAGCCACGCTCAACGTGCCGATCACGTCATCGGCCTCAACGCCTTCGATCATCAGCAGCGGCCAGCCCAGCGCGCGCACGGCGACATGGATCGGTTCGATCTGCCGCGCGAGGTCTTCCGGCATGGACGGGCGGTTGGCCTTATAGTCCGGATACCAGTCGTCGCGAAACGTTTTGCCCTTGGCGTCGAACACGCACGCGCTATACTCTGCTGTGACTTCCTTGCGCATGCGCCGCAGCATGTTGATGATGCCGTAGAGCGCGCCCGTAGGTCCGCCGTCGGGCCCGCGCAGATCAGGCATAGCATGGTAGGCCCGGTACAGATAACTCGAACCGTCGACCAATAGAAGGGTCTTTCCTTCCAGCTCAGTTCCCAGCTTAGTTTCCAGGACTCGTTCTTCAGGCATTATGACAAAGAGAAAAGTGATTCCGAGTCTGCGATCGCTCGCAGATCAAGAGCGCGCGACAGCCAAGAAGGCCCGCGCATCGTGGCAGATGTTCACGATTATGGCAGAGTTTATTGAGGCGACCGAGTACCTCTCGGAGATTCGCCCGGCCGTCAGCATCTACGGTTCGGCTCGCCTGAAACCGGCCTCGCCTTATTACAAACTCGCCACGCAGATCGCCCGCAAGCTGTCCGACGCCGGCTTTGCCGTGATCTCCGGCGGCGGCCCTGGCATCATGGAAGCGGCCAACAAGGGCGCGCATGCGGGCAAGGCGCCGTCGGTGGGCCTGAACATCGAACTGCCACACGAGCAGTCGGGCAACCAGTGGCAGGACATCTCGCTGCGCTTTCGCCACTTCTTCACGCGTAAGGTCACGTTCGTCAAGAACTCGGACGCGGTGATCGTGATGCCGGGCGGCTTCGGCACGCTGGACGAACTCGCCGAAGTGCTCACGCTGATCCAGACCAAGAAGTCGCGCCACGTGCCGATCATCCTGGTGGGCGGCGAGTTCTGGCAAGGCCTGCTTGGCTGGTTCAAGGATTCGCTGGTGCCGATGGGCCTCATCAATCCGGACGACATGAACCTGATGCAGGTGATCGACGATCCGGACCAGGTGCTCGAAGCGGTACTGAAGTTCTACGAAGACCGTGAAGAGGGAGAACCGCATCCGGTGAAGTCCGACGAAGACCGGATGTTCTATCTGTAATGTTTGAAGCGGCGTGGGGCGGTGGGCTGCCGCCCGGCTGTCTTGCGCGTGGGTTGTGTCTGTATTGTGTCTGTATTGCGCCTGCATCAAGTCTCTGAGCGGCCAGGCGAGCTTGACCGCGAATCAGGCGCACGCTGGTTCGTCCTCCTGGTCGCCCTGCTCCTGCAGCCAGCGGCAAAACTGCTCGACTAGCGGCGCCTGGGCGACTTCGCGCCGCGCGACCCACCAATAACCGCGCGCATCGAGGCGCGGACCTTCGAGCGGCGTCACGAGCCGGCCCGAAGCCAGTTCATCGGCGAGCATCGGCAGTGGCCCGAGCGCGACGCCCAGTCCATCCACCGCTGCTTGCAAGGCCAGATAGAAGTGGTCAAAAGACTGCTTCTTGCGGCATTTTGCCGTCACTCCCGCAGCCGTCAGCCAGTTGCGCCACGCGTCCGGCCGCGTATCCGAATGCAGCAGCACGTGCCGTGCGAGATCGTCAGCCACCTTGATCGGCGAGCGCTGCAACAGCGCGGGACTGCACACCGGCAGTTCGCTTTCGCCAAGGAAATGCCCGCTTACACAATTCGGCCAATGCGCCGGCCCGCGCCGCACCGCCACGTCATAACCTTCCAGCATCTCGACAGGTGTGTTCGAAGTCGACAATCGCAGTTCCACGTTGGGCATCTTGCGCTGAAACTGGTTGAGCCGAGGCAGCAGCCATTTCATCGCGAACGTAGGCAGCGCGTTGACGCGCAGCACGTGCACCACGCCAGTGTCGCGAAGCTGACTGGTTGCGACGGCGATACTGTCGAACGCGGCCTGGACGGTTGCCAGATAGCGCCGGCCGTCGTCGGTGAGCCGCACGCGCTTGCCGACACGGTGAAACACCCGCACGCCGACCCACGCCTCGAAGGCGGCGACTTGCCGGCTGATTGCACCGTGCGTCACATGCAACTCGTGTGCCGCGGCAGTGAAACTGTCATGCCGCGCCGCAGCTTCGAAGGCGCGTAGCGCAGGAAAGGGAGGAAGATTACGGACCATACTTGTGATTCTAGATCACAAGGCGGCGCCCGAAAAATCGTTTTGCCTGCGGGCGAAACGGCGCTAACCTCCGCAGCATGGACAAAATAGCTGACAACATGGATCAAAACCTCTCCGCCGCCGAAGCCGGCCTTGCGCCGCCACCCACTGTCAGCGAGATTTTCAGCGGCTTTCTTGGCCTCGGGCTGATCTCGTTCGGCGGGGCATTGCCGCTGGCGCGGCGCGCGATCGTCGAACAGCGCCGCTGGCTCAGCGCTTCGGACTTTACCGATCTGCTCGGCCTGTGCCAGTTCCTCCCGGGCGGCAATGTGATCAACCTTTCGGTGGCGATCGGCATGCGCTTTCGCGGACTGCCCGGCGCACTGGCGGGCATACTTGGGTTGATTGCCGGGCCGTCGCTGGTTGTGATCGGCCTGGGCGTGTTGTACGAGCACACGCAGAATGATCCGCACATCCGTCATCTGTTTGCGGGGCTCGCGGCCGCTGCGGCAGGACTGCTGATTTCGATGGCTGTGAAGATCGTGCTGCCGCTCTGGCGCAAACCTGTGGCTACGATCATTGCCCTGCTGGGCTTCGTGGCGATCGCGCTGCTCCGGTTTCCGCTGCTGCCCACCATGCTTGTCCTCACGCCACTTAGCATCTACCTCGCCTCGAGGACCGCACGATGAACGACACCCTCATTTCACTCGCCATCATTTTCAGCCAGTTGTCGCTGCTCGCCTTTGGCGGCGGCAATACGATCCTGCCGGAGATGCAGCGCCAGGTGGTCGAGGTGCATCACTGGATGCCGGCCAGCGAGTTTAGTGCGCTGTTCGCACTGGCGCAGGCCGCGCCTGGCCCGAATCTTATGGTTGTTACGTTGGTCGGATGGCACGTGGCCGGATGGGCGGGGATGCTGGTGAGCTCGGTGGCCAAGTTCGGGCCGTCGTCGATTGTGACGATTCTTGCCCTCAAGGCGTGGGAGCGGTTCAAGGATCGGCCTTGGCGGAAGTATGCGCAGGCGGGGTTGGTGCCGGTGACGGCGGGGCTGGTGGCTGCGAGTGCGGCACTGATTGCGCGTGCGTCGGATACGACGTTGATTGCTTGGGTGATTACGGCGGTGTGTGCGGTGGTGGCGTTTAAGACGCGGGTTCATCCGTTGTGGTTGCTTGCTGCGGGGAGTTTGGTTGGGTTGACGGGGTTTGGGCAGTTTTAGGGGGTGGCCGCGGAACGCGTCGGCCTGACCCTGCGCTGTGTAGGGGACGAGTCCAGCGTGCGAAACCCGCAAGGCACTGATTCGTTACTCACAAATCATCCCGTTTTATCCCATAAAAAAGGAGTCCAAAATATCTGATACGTTTACAGCCGTGTCGATATTGCCCGCAACAAAAACAAAGCCAACAACAACGAGCCAGCTTCATGCCGAACTGCGACAACCCGAAGTGCCCAATTTGCTACCCGAGGAGGAAAGAGGAGGAAGCCGCCGCAAAGAAGCGTGTGGAAGACGACAAACAAGACTGCCTCAACTGCTGGCGCTTCTATCAGAAGAAGGCAGAGGTAATCGCATCCGCCAACGATCCGATCGTCCGTAACCGGCGCATCAACGCGGCCTACGCCCAATTGTGGCTAGACGACCGGCGTTTTCAATGGGCTGGGTTAGCCGCATTCGCATCCAAACAGGTCGGTTGCGGCTTGCTTAACGCAGCGGAGCTGATCAGCAAGTCGAACCGGGAGCGTGACGCCTATCGGCAATGGGAAAAACAAAGCTCTCCGCTCGAACGAATGGCACCTTACGGATCGCCACGAATGCCGATCCCGGATCAGGCAAATGGCGCCGGCGCGGAGAAGGTGTACCAGATGCTCGCCAAAGGCAATGCATCGCTGTTCCTCGATATCTGGCCGCTGCATATGTTCTACAAGGAATTCGGCTTACAGCGGTTTAAGCGTTGTCTGCCAGAGCGGCAACTGTTAGGCGGGTCAGTCACGTGGCCGATCGCCACGAGCGTTCCCTTTGGCGTTGCCAGACCTCAAGTTGTGCAGGGATTTGAAGCGATCGATGCAGGTAATATTAGTAAAAGCGTCGAATTGCTGGCTTGGCATGAACAGATGAACATCCTGCAACCGGCCATGTACGACGATGCGACCTTCGCTCTGCTGATGCGGGCCAACCAGTTCGCATGGGCATTGAATATTCCAACCGGCTCGGCGCGGGAAATCCAGCTGACGCTCGTCAATCAGTGCACAATCACGGGCGCCAATGCAAAATACGAAATGTTCAGTAAGCAGCCCTTGGCCAATCTTGCAGATGGTGGCCAACGGATGGCGTTTGTCCTACGCGCTGCACAGCGCTTCGATGATCTCCTGCACGATCCAATGCAGCGGCATTCTGTAGAAAATTCCCTGTTCGTCATAGCACAGGGAGGTTGCTAATGGCACTCAGGAAATTCAGTTGGCATTGGCTCGTCGCTTGCATCGGGCTTGGACTTAGCGTCTTATTGGGTATCTACGCGATAGCGCGGCCAATTGACGTAGTTGTTCTCGCGCTAGGTGAGCCGTACGAGCAGGTACGACAACAGTCCAATTCAACCTTGCCTGCAATCGAACCCAACGCAAACTGGGGCGGCTACGTGAACCGCCCCACCCGCCTGCGTTTTGTCGACCCCCAATATGGTTTTGCCACTCCCGCGGCAAAATTCCTGGCGGTACATTACGACAGCAACGGCAAAGTCGACTCCGTGACGCTATCGCCGCAAGTCACGTCTTTACCGCTTGATGACGCGATGACAATCCTCACTGATTTACAGAATCAGCTTCGACAGGGAGGATGGAAACCATTTCGAGCAACAGGGAGCCAGCCTATCGGAGACACCCCTGCCAGTCGGACTGAGATTCGAAAGTGCTCGGCACCGACGAGTTACTGGCAGGCCGGCAACAAGTACCAAGTCTCGCTCAACATCCGCTGTTTGCGCTCTCAGGACCATCCAAACGATGAGCGCTACCTAATAACGCTGGACCTCGGTCCACCTGTCTTCGATGACCACCCTGAAAACTAAGGTGCAATCCGGCGGAGCCCGCAAAGCCCCACCGGATAACCCTTCGCTTTTACTACTGAAACGCCACTTCCGCAAAGCTCCGCAGCTTCCGGCTATGCAACCGGTGCAAGCCATTCGTCCTCAGCAGCTCCATCGCCTTCACACCGATCTGCAAATGCTGATCGACCTGGGCCCGATAAAACTGATCCGCCATGCCCGGCAGCTTCAGCTCACCATGCAGCGGCTTATCCGACACGCAAAGTAACGTACCGTAAGGCACCCGAAACCGGAAACCGTTAGCCGCAATCGTCGCACTTTCCATATCCAGCGCAATCGCGCGGCTTTGCGACAGCCTCTGCACAGGCTCACGATGATCGCGCAGTTCCCAGTTGCGGTTATCAACACTCGCCACCGTCCCCGTACGCATCACGCGCTTAAGCTCAGCACCGTCGAGCTGCGTCACCTGTGCGACTGCACGCTCCAGCGCCACCTGCACCTCCGCCAGCGCCGGGATCGGCACCCACAGCGGCAAATCATCATCGAGCACATGATCTTCACGCACATAGCCATGCGCCAGCACGTAGTCGCCAAGGCGCTGCGTATTGCGCAGCCCCGCACAGTGCCCAAGCATGATCCACGCATGCGGGCGCAGCACCGCGATGTGGTCAGTAATGGTCTTGGCATTCGACGGCCCAACGCCGATGTTAACCATCGTGATGCCACTGCCATCGGCGCGCTTCAGGTGATACGCAGGCATCTGCGGCAGCCGCGGCGGCGGCGTGCCTTCGTCTGCCTGCTCGCCAAGATTGGCGTTATAGGTGATCACATCACCCGGTTCCACAAACGACGTGTACTCGCTGCGGTAAGCGCGCAGTTCCTCGTCGTCGGTATGGGCCATCATCGTGCGGCCGAGTTTGACGAACTCGTCGATATAGAACTGATAGTTCGTGTACAGCACGTAGTTCTGGCAATGCGTGGGCGAAGTTGCCGTGTAATGCTTCAACCGGTGCAGCGAGAAATCGACCCGCGCCGCCGTGAACAGCGCGAGCGGATGAGGCTCGCCCGGACCTGGCTCGTACGTGCCGTTGACGATCCGGTCGTCGAGAAACCGCAGATCAGGCGTATCGAAGATGTCACGCATCGCGAACAGGCGCTCGCGATCGAGTTCACCTTCCAGATGGATGCCCTCCGCAAACGCAAAATGAATCGGAATGGGCTGATCCGAGACACCCACTTCAATCTGCACATGATGGTTCTTCGCCAGCAGCCGCAACTGCTCGCGATAATAGTTACCAAACAGATCCGGCCGCGTCACCGTGGTTTCGAACACGCCGGGACCGGCCACGAAACCATACGAGCGGCGTGAGTCGATATGCGTGTTGACCTCAGTGCACACCCGGACGAACGGATAACACGCGCGCACCCGGCGCTCGAACGGTTCATTACGCCTGTAACGCGCAAACGCATCGCGTAAGAAAGAGGTATTTGCTTCGTAGATAGCGGACAGATGAGTCACGGCGTCCGCCGCGTCCTCGAAGGCCTCGGTCGGAAAGTCATTGGCGGGTGTCTGCACCGCGCGCTGATTGGTGTTGTTGTTCATCTTCATTCGCCTCAATTGATCGATCCACATTACCACGGAACCTAGCCCGATTGCTCATAGGGGACGGACCAGTGGGGGCAGGCGAATTTGCGCGCATGTCGCGCACACGCTGCCCGAAAGCAGCGCAAAATAAGGCTACCGCGCCCGTGAGCAAGGTTGGATTTGCTAGAATCGGGGCACCTTATTGGAGAATCACCATGAAGCCGCTCCTTCCCGTCGCCGTTGCGTTGGCGCTTGCCATCGCCAACACCGCGATGGCTGCCCAGCCCGTGGACGCACCGCCGCCCGCCGACCAGCCCATGTCCGCCAACGAACGGGCCGGCCTGCCGGACCTGGACGCGATCAACCGCCCAGCCGCTGAGGTCAGCTCGAAGGTCGAGATTAACCAGCCGCGCCTGCCGAGCTTCTATGAAAAGAGCCCGAACGGCACCGAAATCACGGAATACCGCGACAAGGGCAAGCCTGTCGAAATCAACGTGCATTCGAACCTCGGCACGCGCTATCAGATGACCGCGCCGCTCGACACGTCGCCCAGCGCGAACAGCAGCGCCCATCCGAGCAATCGCCTGCCGTCGGTTAGCCTGACCTACTGATCGTTTATCCAGCGGCGGGACGCCGGTTCGTCCCGCCCGCGACCTGCAGTACCGCGGCCCGGCGCCCGGGCCTTCAGCCTGTTTGTCCTGCTTGCCCTGATTACCCATACCTTGCCGCACTGGCCGCATCGCGCCAGCCCGACCACCTGACCCGACGTTTCCCGCATGGCTGTCTTCACCGCTGTTACCGAACCCCAACTCGCAGAATGGATGCGGCATTACGACCTCGGCGATGTCGTCGAGTTTCGCGGCATTGCTTCGGGAATTGAAAACAGCAACTTCTTTCTGACGACGACGCGCGGCGAATACGTCCTCACCATTTTCGAAAAGCTGACGGCAGAGCAATTGCCGTTCTATCTCGATCTGATGCAGCATCTGGCAGCGCACCGCGTGCCGGTGCCGGACCCCATGCCGCGCGAGGATGGTGCGCTGTTCGGCATGCTGCAAGGCAAGCCGGCCGCCATCGTGACCAAGCTCGAGGGCGGGCCGGAACTGGCGCCGGGGATCGAGCACTGCATCGAAGTGGGGCAGATGCTGGCGCGCATGCACCTGGCCGGGCGCAACTACGCACGTCATCAGCCGAATCTGCGCAGCCTCTCGTGGTGGCAGGAGACCGTGCCGACCGTGCTGCCGTTCCTCGCCGATGCGCAACGCGAACTGCTGAGCGCGGAACTCGCGCACCAGCAGGCGTTTTTTGCCTCGGCGGATTACGCCGCGCTGCCCGAAGGTCCTTGCCATTGCGACCTGTTCCGTGACAACGTCCTGTTCGCGCACGCCGCGCCGGAGAGCGGCCACGAAGTGCGCCTGGGCGGTTTCTTCGACTTTTATTTCGCCGGCTGCGACAAATGGCTTTTCGACGTGGCGGTCACGGTCAACGACTGGTGCGTCGACCTGGCCACCGGCAAGCTGGACGAGGCCCGCGTCGAGGCGATGTTGCGCGCCTATCAGACCGTGCGCCCGTTCACGCCGGAAGAAAACCGTCACTGGGGCGACATGCTGCGCGCAGGCGCTTACCGCTTCTGGGTCTCGCGCCTGTATGATTTTTATCTGCCGCGCGCGGCCGAACTGCTCAAGCCGCACGACCCGGGCCATTTCGAGCGCATTCTGCGCGAGCGCCTTTGCGGCGTAGCACTTCCAGGCATCCATACTCCATGCAACTAATTGAAGTTCCCGCGAAGGCCGGTTATGTATGGTTCCGGCAAGGTATCTGGCTGTTCCGCAAGAACCCGCTCGCCTTCCTGACGCTGATCTTCGCCTATCTGCTGGTGGTGACGCTGATCGAGCAGATCCCTTTTGTAGGCGGGGTGCTGCCGCTCGCGCTCGTTCCTGGCGTTGCCGTCGGCTTCATGGCGGCGTGCCGCGACACCATTGCTGGCAAGCCGGTGTTCCCGACCATCCTGGTAGACGGCTTTCGCTCGTACGGTGCAGTCGCCGCCAAGCGCCTGCTCGCGCTCGGGGGGCTTTACGTGGTCGCGATGGCGCTGGTGCTTGCCGGTTCCGCGCTCGCCGATGACGGCACGCTGCTGCGGTTCGCGCTAGGCACGTCGGCGCAGGACCCCGAAGCGCTCGCCAATACCAACATCATGTCGGGCATGCTGGCGGCGTTTGCCTTTTCTATTCCGGTCGCCATGCTGTACTGGTTCGCGCCGATCCTCGCAGCGTGGCACGATGTACAGCCTCTGAAAGCGATGTTTTTCAGCGTGGTCAGCTGCTGGCGCAACCGCGGCGCCTTCATCGTCTTCGGGGTATTGTGGATTGCCTTGAGCATGACCGTCTCGCTCGGGGTCATGGCGCTGATGGCGACGCTCGGCGCCGCCGACTACGCGCCCGCCGTGATGTTGCTTGCCAGCGTCATCCTGATCACCATGTTCTATTGTTCGCTTTACGCGACCTATCGCGGCTGCTTCGGGGTGCAAACACCGGACGCGCCCGATCTGCCCACCAAGCCGGCTAGCTGAAATGCGGATGCGCCACGACGGTGCAAACGTGGCGCTGCGGTAACGCCGTCCGCCTCCTGCCAACCCAGCAGCGCTTGACGTTCGTCAGGCGCTGCATACGCGCTCCCTACCCTGCACTCGTCAGCCCGGCTCGATTACGGCACAATTGGTTTGCGTGCAAGCGATTTGTACGCTCCTTTCCGAAC
>NZ_SCNV01000112.1 GCF_005503145.1 Burkholderia sp. 4M9327F10
TTTGTTTTGTATATTAGTCACGACACAGCGTCGTAAACAAGTAAGGGGTCGTCTGCGGCGCCAGAGTTGTATAAGAGACCGTGGCAACCGCCTGTGCCGTCCACCTACGCCACCTCTACGCCACCCTATCCGCCTGCGCTTCCAGGTCTGCCCGCAGATAGCGCCGGCTGACCGTGCGCAAGTAGAGCGACAGCCCGCCGCCGGCAATCGCGAGACTCGCCATATTGGCGACCCAGAAGCCGCGTGCGCCGGTCAGCCAGACGGGGACGGCGCCGCCGATATCGAAGCCGAGCAGATACCCTCCGCCGATCCCCATACCCCACAGCGCCACCGCATAAATAATGGTGGGCACGATCACTACCTTGTAGGCGCGCAGCACGAACGCCGTCGTCACCTGCAGCGAGTCGAACACGTGATAGAACGCCACGATCAATACGAGCGGCATGGCCGCCGTCATGACCTGGGCGTTCGGCGTGTAGCCGGCGATGATGAGCGGCCGCAGCACCAGCACGATAGCCCCATAGCAGCAGGCGATCATCACCGCCATCAGGATGCCGTGGCGCGACAGGGTGCGCGCCGCATCATGCCGATGCGCACCGAGCGCCTGGGCGACGAGCGTGGAGGTAGCGATGCCGATCGACAACGGTGTCATATACAGCACCGCGCCGACGTTGCCGGCGATCTGATGCCCGGCGAGCGTGGTCGTGCCAAAGCGCGCGATAAACAGCGCCATGAAGGTGTACGAGGTGACTTCGATCAGGTACGAAAGCCCCATCGGCAGGCCGAGCTTCAACTGCGCGAGCTGCAGCCGCCACACCGGCCAGCAGAAGTGCTTAAAGATTTCGAACGGCTGGAACACGTCCAGACGCGTGAGCAACAGCATGCCGAGCGCCGCCAGCACCCAGTTGATGATGATGGTGGCGAGCGCACAACCCGGGCCGCCGAGGGCCGGCACACCCAGGCCGCCGAAGATGAGCCAGGTGTTGAGCGGCACCTTCAGCAGCAAGGCGCAGATCTGCAGGATCATCACGAGGCGCGGTTTGCCGATCGCGTTGGCAGTCGACCCGTAGACGCGAAACACGAGGCTCGCCGGCAAGCCGAACGCGAGGATCTGCAGATACGCGACCGTGCGTTCATGGAGCGCCGCCGGCACCCGGGCCAGATGCAGCACCGGGCCGGGGAAATACAGGATCAGGAAGCCGAGCATCATCAGCGCGAGAGCGAGCCACAGCGACTGGCGCACCTGCTCGCCGATCTCGGTGTAGCGGCGCGCGCCATAGAGTTGCGCGGCAATCGGCTGCAGCGCGGTGAGGATGCCGGTCAGGCCGATAAAGACCGAGACGTAGATCGACGAGCCGAGGCCGAGCGCGGCCAGATCGACCGCCGAGTAGCGGCCGACCATCGCCGTATCGATCACGCCGAAAGCGATGATCGCCAACTGGCCGATCAGCACCGGCCATGCGAGCCCGGCGATTTTGCGCACGTCGGCGAGCATCGTCAGTCCGGATTGGCCGGAGCGGCTTGCCGGGGGCGCCAGGCGCGATGTTTGGCGGGCGGCTTGGGCCGGTCGATGCGCACATAGAGACGGAAGCGTTCGTCGCGGTCGGCGACGCGGCGGCCTTCCCACACCAGCTTCCAGACGAAGTTCGACATCGAACTGGGTTCGCCGTAGTCCTGCGTGTCCTGGCGCAGGATCACGTCGCAGTCTTGATCGAACGCAAAATGCATGTGGCCGAAGTAGGCAAACGTCGCGATCTGCGCATTGCCGAGACGCACCGGCGAGATGCAGCTATAGTCGTCCGGCAGGTGGCTCGCGATCTGCTCGGCCACGTCCTTATAGGTTCGGCTGTAGTTGACGATGGGCAGCCACAGCGTCATCACCAGTACCCACATCAGGGTCGTCCCGGCCGAGGACAGCACCACGCTGCGCCACAGCACTTTCGGATGGCGCGCGAGACGCCAGCGCACCAGCACGAACCAGCACACCGTTACCGCGACCGCACAGACGAACGAGAGCAGCTTGAACTGCGGCACGAAACCCGGCGCGTAACGGGCCATGTTGCGGGCGAGCGGCGCCGGAAAACCGGTGAGACCCGCAATCCAGAACAGCCACACAGTACTGCCGAGGATCGTAAAGCTGAGGAGCGCGAACCAGTCGATTGCGTTGATCGTGCCGCGATTGAGGGTGGGCAGCGCGAAGGTGGCCAGCACGGCGAGCGCCGGCAGCAACAGCATGAACAGCAGGTTGGTCTGATGGCTCTGCAGGACGACGAGGACCAGCAGCGGCGCGATGACCGACAGCGGAATCGCGACGTGCGGGGCGCGCCGCAGGCCGGACCAGCTCACCCAGGCCCAGATCGCCAGAGGCCAGGCGGGCCAGGTAAAGAGCGGCAGGTTTTTCAGCGCATAGCGCGCCACCGAGCCGGGCGGGCCGGCAAAGGCGTTAAGGCTGCTGCTGACCCACTGGTTGAGATACCAGACGGCGTCTACGGGATAGGCGGAGAGGACCGCCACCGGCCACGCCATCGACAGCACCAGGGCGACCGGCAGGCCGGCAAGCAACAGCCAGCGCGTGCGCGCCTCGGGTACGACGATGGCCATGACGAGCGTGCCGACCAGCAGCGCGCCCACCAGCACAGGGTTGCTCGCGAGCGCCACCAGGCCCAGTGCGAGACCCCACACCAGCGCGCCTTGCACCGGCTTGTCGATCATCCGCACGAGCCCGTAGACGAGCATCGCGATGCAGGCGAACTGCGCGAGTTGCGGAGTGGTTTCGTGGCCGCGCTCGGCAAGGCCGAAGCAGGCGAGCAGAATCAGCAGCGCGCCATCGGCCAGCGTGCGGCCGTAGTCGCGCGGCTCCGGCTCGCCGCCGAAGGCGTACTTGAAGGGCTGGACCTCGGGGCGGCGGCCAAGCAGATAGGCGGCGTACCAGACGAAGGCGCAGGCGCCGCAAAACATCAGGCCCGTGAAGACGCGCGAGGCATTGCTGGCGTCCACCCAGGGCGCCAGCGCGCGGATCGAAATGGCGCCGAGCCAGTAGCCCAGCGGGCCGTTGTCCGTGAGGTATTTGCCGACCAGATTCGGCAGCATCCAGTCGTGGGCGTTGCCGTTGGCCATTGTCCACATGACGCCGAAGCCGGCTGCATCTTCGTTCTTCCACGGATCGCGGCCGAACAGCCCGAACGCTGCGTAGACAATACAGATGGTCAGCAACAGCCAGCGCGGCAGGGCGCTCGTGGCGGATGCTGTGAGGCGAACGACTGATCTCATGCGGATTTGTTGATCTCGGATAGGCGCTTCGGCGAGCGCTGGGCAGGGTGCCCGGCAGCATGGCCGATTCGCAGCATCCGGCATTGTAGACGTGGCGCGCGCAGCGCGTCACGGCCGGTAACGGAGCGCAACGTTGTGCGAAGTCCTGTCACCATGCGCAGAAGGTTCGCTTGGGAGCCCGGCGGAACCGGCGCATTGCGCAACGCCTGGCGACAAAAAAGGGCAGCTTACGCTGCCCTTTTGTGCTTCGCTGCGGCATGTAGCCGGCGACGAGGCGGGTATTACTTGGCTGCCTTGCCGGTAGCGCGCGCGCCGAACTTCTTGTTGAACTTCTCGACGCGGCCTGCCGTGTCCATGATCTTTTGCTGACCGGTGTAGAACGGATGCGATTCCGACGACACTTCGATCTTTGCCAGCGGGTATTCCTTGCCGTTGAATTCGGCAGTTTCACGCGTCTGGATGGTCGAGCGGGTCACAAACTTGAAGTCGTTCGACATGTCAACGAACAGGACTTCGCGGTAATTCGGGTGAATGCCTTCTTTCATGGTAATTCCTTTAGTCTGGCGGTAGCCAACCCGCGTGCAGCCGCGTCCCCTGTCCGCTGTAAAGCGCTGGATTCGCGAAAGCATTTTGGCGCGAGCCACTTGCCTAAGGTCGAAAAACCGCGATTATGCCAGAAAATCAGTTGGTTGACGATTTTTCCTGAGGTTTTTTCGCTGCCGAGAGGTGTTCCCGCCCCGTGGCTAGGGGCTGCCCCGGTAGGCCGGACAGCCGGTAGCCTTCGGCAGCCGCAGCCGCAGCCGCAGCCGCAGCCAGCGCCACCGGTACATCTGCCGCCATTGACGCAGCCGTCGCTAGCCGGTTAACCCCTGCAACGCGCCCACCCGCGCTGGATCCTGCCGGTAGTAGCGGGCCAGCAGCCGGTACAGCTCCGGATATTCCGCCTCAAAGGCGTGGGGCTGGACGAACAGCGCCTCGCTGCAAACGGCAAAAAATTCCGATGGATGGTCCGCCGCGTACGGGTCGATCAGCGAATCCCGCTCGAAACGCGCCCAGCGGCGCTCGGGTACCGCGTCGACCCTGGCGCAGAAATGATTGTAGGCGTGGTCGAACACGTCGGCCCAGGCGGCGGGGTCGAGCGGTGCGTGCCAGCGGCGAAAGAGCGGCGGGTGGCCGTCGGTTTCGCCGCTCAGCATGTCGATCTTGTGAGCGAACTCGTGGATGACGACGTTGTAGGCGTCAGCGCCGTCAGTCATCTGCGCGTCTTCCCATGACAGCACAACAGGGCCGCCTTCCCAGGCTTCGCCGCTGGCGTCGTGCTCGACTTCATGGACCACGCCGTCTTCGTCCTCGACCGTTTTGCGGATCACGAATTCGCCCGGATAGACAATCACGCCCACCCAGCCGCGATACAGCTCAAGCCCCAGGTTCAACACCGGCAAGCTCGCCTGGGCGGCGATCGCGACGGTCATCGCGTCGGTCAACTCCAGGTCGTGAGCGGTGGAGAATTCCTTTTGCGCGATAAAGAGACTGGTCAGCTCGCGCAGCCGCGCGAGGTCCGCCGGTTCCAGATGGGCGAGAAACGGCAGGCCGGCAAGCGTTGCCTGCCAGAGCGATTCGTCAATCGGATAGTCGCGCAGCGCGCGCTCGCGGCGCCGCGAGTCAAGCCAGTTAGAGAGTTTCGATAACATTGCTCAGTCGATCTGTTTTTGCCACGCGGCGAAGATCCCGCCGCAGACCGCTACGCCAATCAGGTAATAGAAACCGTCGAGCGAAGTCAGAAAGCTCGCCTGCTGCGCGACCATCCGCGCGATCTGGCCGATCGCCAGTGCATGCGCTTCGGCGAGCGAGCGGCCGCTCGCCGCAAAGCCACTGGTCAGCGTGGCAAGCGTGTTCTGGAACACCGGATTGAACGGATTCACGAACTCCGCCAGCCGCGCCTGATGCAGCGCCTGACGGTGCTGCTCGATGATGATCATCGACGCGGTGGCAAACGAGATCGTCAATTGCCGCACGATGTTCTTGAGCCGGTAGCCATGCGTGAATTCCTCGATAGCGAAGATTCTAAACGTCAGATTGGCAACCGGCAGCACGATAAACAGCAGCAGCAGTCCGCGCAGCAGCAGTGGCACCAGCAGCGCCTCTTCGCCGACGCCGGGCTCCATGCGCGTCATCCACGCCGCGGCGAAGGCGGCGAGGGCGAAGCCCGGCACGATGATCCATTTCTTGCGCGGCAGCAGCTTCGAATAACGCAGGTAGACAAACAGGGCGCTGGCGGAAATGAGCGAGGTCACGCCGGTGAGGCGCCCTGTGTTCTCCACCGGATAGCCGAGGCCGCTTTCGAGGAAGCGTGAAATCAGATAGCTGAAGGCGGTCGACTGATAGTAATAGAACATGTAGAGCACGATGCCGACCTGGAAGGTCTTCTCGCGCAGGGCATGCAGCCGCACCAGCGGATTCGGCTGATGCCACTGGTGATAGGCGAACCAGGCCAATGCGCCGATTCCAAGGATGGTGAGCAGGATCAGTCCCGGCGAACTGGTGAACAACTGGAAACGCAGTTGCTGCATGACAATCTGCAGCGCGCCCTGGGCGAAGGCGAAAATCATATACGGCCAGAAGTGTGCCGAGCCGCGCTCTTCGGGTAGGCGGCCGCCTGAATCCGGCAGCGCGAGCAGGGCCAGCACCGCAAACAGCACGCCCACGGGCGCGGTACAGGCGAATAATGCGCGCCACTGGAAATGCGCGAGGAGTTGTCCGCCGACGAGCGGCGCCAGCGCGCTGCTCAGCACGATCAGGATCAGGAATGCGCGCGTGGCGGCGGGACGTTCCCGCGCCGGGAAGCTCATCTGGATCAGGATGCGGCAGGTGCCCATCATCGGGCCGATGAAATAGCCCTGAAAGCCGCGCGCGAAGGCGAGTTCGAAGGAGGTCTCGCACAGCGCCGCCGCGACCGCCCCTGCCGAATAGAGCAGCATGCAGCCGGCCACGTAGCGCCGGTAGCCGAAGCGCTCGACCCACCATTGCTGTTGCAGGATGCCGAGCACGGCGGCTACGGCATAGCTGCTCGATGACCACACCAGTTCGTCGGGCGAGGCGTTGACGCCGCCGGCAATATAGCTGGTGAAGAACGAGAAGATCGCGTTGTCGAAGTAGTCGAGGCCGGTGACGACCGCCAGCACCCAGGGGAAGAAGTCGCCGCGCAGCTTCTCCACGCTAAAGAGCGGCACACGCGACGAAGCAGCGCTCATGCCGATTCGTCCTGCGCTTTGGGCTTCTTCTGCGCACGCTTTGCATGGGCTTCGCGCCGCTGCTTGAGCAGTGTTTCGGCGTTTTCGCCGGCGAGGCGCCGCTCGACGTAGTCGAGATCATGGCTCAACTCGCCCTTCAGGGTTTGCGCTTCCTTTAGCTCGCGGCGCATGGCTTCGATCCGCGCGTCGAGCGCGCCGACCTGTTGCGTGAGTGCGTCCCGAATCTCTTTGAGCGAGTCGTTGGAAAAGCGGTTGTGACCACCTTCGGTGGGTTCGAGCGGGCGCTTGAGCATTTCCGTGATCCCGTGCAGCGAAAAACCCAGCGAACGCAGCCGCAGGATGCGGCCGAACCGTTCGAGATCGTTTTCATCGTAGAGGCGGTAACGCCCCTCGCTGCGCGTGGGGGAAACGAGGCCGCGTTCCTCGTAGTACTTCAGCGTGCGCGGCGTGACGTTCAGGCGCTCGGCGGCGTCGCGCACCGTCAGCAGGGTGGGCCGGTCTTGCGGCATGGTGGCATGGGGCTGAGATAGGTTACGTGCATTATAGTACAACGTGTACGTTCACGTACATGTTTGCACGAGCGCGTTCCGTTGCGGCTTGCCCCGATTGGCGGCTGTGGCCATGCCGCGCGCTTGCGCCAGGCGCGCATTGTCGAGGCGAAAAAAAACCGCCCGCGATAGAGGCGGGCGGTTTTGCGGCGCGGGCAACGCGTACAGCGTGCCGTATGCCGAGGATGCGCGGAGCGGGTGGGACGGTTATTCGGCTGTCATCGGGCAGCTATTAGCTGCCGCCGCCACGACGCATCATGTCGAAGAACTCGGAATTGCTCTTGGTCTGGCGGATCTTGTCGAGCAGGAATTCCATGGCCTCGACTTCGTCCATGTCGTGGATGAACTTGCGCAGCACCCAGATCTTTTGCAGGATCTCGGGCTTGATCAGCAGTTCTTCACGGCGTGTGCCGGACTTGTTCAGGTTGATCGACGGGTAGACGCGCTTTTCAGCCAGACGGCGCTCCAGGTGCACTTCCATGTTGCCGGTGCCCTTGAATTCTTCGTAGATCACGTCGTCCATGCGGCTGCCGGTTTCGATCAGCGCTGTACCGATGATGGTGAGCGAGCCACCTTCTTCGATATTGCGTGCCGCGCCGAAGAAGCGCTTCGGGCGCTGCAGCGCGTTGGCGTCGACACCGCCGGTCAGCACCTTGCCCGAGGCCGGCACAACCGTGTTGTAGGCGCGCGCGAGACGCGTGATCGAGTCCAGCAGGATCACCACGTCGTTCTTCATTTCGACGAGGCGCTTGGCCTTTTCGATCACCATTTCGGCGACCTGGACGTGACGTGCAGCCGGTTCGTCGAACGTGGAGGCGATCACTTCGCCGGCCACCGAACGCTGCATTTCGGTCACTTCTTCGGGGCGTTCGTCGATCAGCAGCACGAACAGGATCACATCCGGATGGTTCTGCTTGATCGCGTGGGCGATATGCTGAAGCATCACGGTCTTGCCGGACTTCGGCGAGGCGACCAGCAGGCCGCGCTGGCCCTTGCCGATCGGCGCGATCATGTCGATGATGCGGCCGGTCACGTTTTCTTCGCCGCGCATCTCACGTTCGAGCAGCAGCACCTTGTTCGGGTGCAGCGGCGTCAGGTTTTCGAACATGATCTTGTGCTTCGAGGCTTCCGGCGGCTGGCCGTTGACCTTGTCCACTTTCACCAGCGCGAAATAGCGCTCGCCGTCTTTCGGCGTGCGCACTTCGCCTTCAATCGTGTCGCCGGTGTGCAGGTTGAAGCGGCGGATTTGCGACGGGCTGATATAGATGTCGTCCGTGCTCGCCAGATACGAGGTTTCCGGCGAACGCAGGAAGCCGAAGCCGTCAGGCAGCACCTCGAGCGTGCCGTCGCCGAAGATCGTTTCGCCAGTTTTGGCGCGCTTTTTAAGAATGGCGAACATCAGTTCCTGCTTGCGCAGGCGGTTCGCACTTTCGATCTCGAGGCCATTGGCCATCTCGATCAATTCGGACACGTGCAGAGTCTTAAGCTCGGATAAATGCATACGGAGAACCCGCAGGAGAAGGTGCGACCTGAAATGAAATCTGGGAGGAGAGTGAGCGGAACCGCTCAGGGACTTAAGCGTCTTTTCGACGTTTTGCGGATTCTAGCATAGCACACGCCAAATTCCGCCAGCGCGGCGCATGAGCATCTTCTCAGTGCGCGTGTTGTCAGGCGACAACACGCGGAACCGGTGCTTCGGTTAAGGCAAATTACAGATTGCCGTCGAGGAACGCGGTGAGTTGCGACTTCGACAGGGCGCCGACCTTCTGGGCCGCGACTGCGCCGTTCTTGAACAGGATCAGCGTGGGGATGCCGCGCACGCCGAACTTGACCGGGGTGGACTGATGCTCGTCCACATTGATCTTGGCGATCTGCAGGCGGTCAGCGTAGTCCTTCGCAACTTCGTCGAGGATCGGTGCAATCATCTTGCACGGACCGCACCACTCAGCCCAGAAGTCGAGCAGCACGGGTTTGTCGGATTTAACGACGTCCTGTTCGAACGATGCGTCGCTGATATGTTTGATTTGTTCGCTCATGTATGAATACCTCTCTCGGATCGAGGCCGCCTGGATTGCTCGCCACGATACATCAAACTAAGAAAACTTCCGTTCGCGTTGCCGCAAAGGGAGCCGCGCTCAAACACTCGCGGGCGATCCTCTCGAAGCGCTCCGGAATGCGCAGAATGCTCGGCTTTACGGGACATTCGTACGTCAGTTTAGCCTAAATTGCTATGCGTTGCCCGTGGTGATAGTACTCATGCAGCCAGTAGGGACAAGCCCCGCCGGTTGGGTGCCCACGTCGATTACACACCGTATCTGGTGGTGGCGAGCGCGAACACAAGTGGGCCTCTGCCTGACTTTGTTCATGCTTTCTTCATGTTAACAGTCGCGCGGCCCGCCGACCGATGGTAGAATCTTTCGTGACGGGCCTCCTCGCATGGAGGGGCGGTCAACCTGGTCAGGTCGGGAACGAAGCAGCCACAGCCGTTTTCCACCAGTGCCGAGGGTCGGGCTCGTCACCTTCCTTTTTCTGTTGCTTTTTCTGTTGTGTCCCCAAGCGTTTGGCACTTGCCGGCACGGTTTAGTCAGTGCCCGCGGTCTCATGCGCTTTGCTACGTCGCTTGAGTCTGTGCATCGCATCTGCGAACCTCGGTTCACCCGGCGTCCCGCGTCACATCCCAATTGCTGTTGCTATCGATTCGCCGGTCATTTTCAATGAGGCTGCGGCGCGTCCTCTGTACCTGATCGATTCGTCTTGGCGCGCTATCGTTACTGATACAATTTCCGGATGACCTATCAAGTTCTCGCACGCAAATGGCGGCCGAAGGATTTCGCTTCGCTCGTCGGACAGGAGCACGTGGTGCGCGCGCTCACGCATGCGCTCGACGGCGGGCGCCTGCATCACGCCTATCTGTTCACCGGAACCCGCGGCGTCGGCAAGACGACGCTCTCGCGCATCTTCGCCAAGGCGCTCAATTGCGAAACCGGCGTGACTTCCACGCCGTGTGGCGTGTGCCGCGCGTGCCGGGAGATCGACGAGGGGCGTTTTGTCGACTATGTGGAGATGGATGCGGCGAGCAATCGCGGTGTCGACGAAATGGCTGCGCTGCTGGAGCGTGCGGTATATGCGCCGGTCGATGCGCGCTTCAAGGTCTATATGATCGACGAAGTGCACATGCTCACGAACCACGCGTTCAACGCCATGTTGAAGACGCTGGAAGAGCCGCCGCCGCACGTCAAGTTCATTCTCGCGACCACCGATCCGCAAAAGATCCCGGTCACCGTGCTGTCGCGCTGCCTGCAATTCAATCTGAAGCAGATGCCGGCCGGGCACATCGTGGCACATCTGGAGCGCATTCTCGGTGAGGAGCACGTTCCGTTCGAAGCCCAGGCTTTGCGTCTGCTGGCCCGCTCGGCGGACGGCTCGATGCGCGATGCGCTGTCGCTGACTGACCAGGCCATTGCCTATTCGGCCAACCAGGTGACCGAAGAAGCGGTGCGTGGCATGCTCGGTGCGCTTGACCAGAGTTATCTGATCCGCCTGCTCGACGCGCTTGCCGATGGCGACGGTGCGGCGGTGCTGGCCGTGGCCGACGAAATGTCGCTGCGCAGCCTGTCGTTCTCGACCGCGCTGCAGGACCTGGCGAGCTTGCTGCACCGGATTGCATGGGCGCAGTTTGCGCCGTCGTCGGTGCTGGACGAGTGGCCGGAGGCGACCGATCTGCGGCGCTTCGCCGATGCGTTGAGCGCCGAGCAAGTGCAGCTGTTCTACCAGATTGCGACCATCGGCCGTAGCGAGCTTGGCCTCGCGCCGGACGAATACGCCGGCTTCACGATGACGCTGCTGCGCATGCTGGCGTTCGAGCCGGCGCCGACCGGCGGTGGCGGTGGCGCAACGGCTGCGGCGCATCAGCCGGGTGGGGCGGGCGCAGGCGGGGCGAAGCGCAGCGGTGCGCCGGTTGCCGCCGCAGCGCGCGCTCTGGCGCCTGTGCAAGTGCAGACCGCCGCTGCGGTCGGCCCGACGCCTGGCGCGGCTGGCCCCGCCCCTGTTGCGGCGGCGCAGGGGGTTAGCGCCGGGAGCGCGCCGGCCCAGTCAGCGCACGCCGAACCGGTCAGCGCTGACACGAGTGCGGCGGTGCGAGCTGAAGAAGCGGTTCCCGAAACGGATCAGGCAACGGTGCAGCACGCGGATCAAGGTTCGCGTGATCCGCAAACGGCTAGCGCGCCGCTGCAACCGGCAACCCGCGCCACAAAGATTTCCGCAGCTCTGGACACCCCGGCGACGGAAAACGGGAGCGCCGACGATCAAGCCGAAAGTCCAGCAGTGGCTGCTAGCGCATCGGTGCAAACCGTACCGAGCCGCGAGCCTGCTACGTTGGCGCAGCATGAAGCGGTAAGCGGGACGAGCGGGTCCGTTATCGCCGATGCGCCTGCTGACCCGGCGTCTGCTTCCGCTGCGGACCTTGACGCGCCGGCCGCCGAGGCGCCGGTTACGCCAGTTGCGAGCGCCGCTGCACCCCAATTGGCCGTGCCGGCCGAACCGGCAACGCCTGCGGCCCGCGAGAGCGCGCCTGCCGCGGACGCCGCGCCGCGCCGTGCCGGCGGCGCCAGTGCGGCGCTCGACGTTCTGCGCAGCGCCGGCCTCAAAGTGTCTTCCGATCGCGGCCGCACCACCCCCGCCGCGCCCGCTGCCGCGGCGAGGCCCGCCC
>NZ_SCNV01000113.1 GCF_005503145.1 Burkholderia sp. 4M9327F10
CGTTCTGTCCACTTTTTCTTCTAATCTGATGGACGTCCCGCAGACTGGCGATTCCAGTATTTTCAAGGCTCAGGCTGATGTCCATCGTTTTTCTCTTGCGCGTAACGATGGCAGCAGCAGCTACCAGATGCTCGCCGGGATGTTCCGGTTTGTGTGCCAGAACGGTATGGTCTGCGGAGACACCATTGGTGATATTCGCGTGCCTCATAAGGGCGACGTGGTCGGCGAGGTGATCGAGGGAGCGTTCAAGGTGCTCGACAGCTTTGAGGCAGCGACCCGTCAGCGCGAGGGGATGGCCGGTCTGGCATTGACTGACGGCGAACAGACCGCTTTCGCGCGGGCCGCGCTTGCGCTGCGGTACGACGACGAGAAGCCCGCGCCCATCACTGAGCAGCAACTTTTGACACCGCATCGCATGGAGGATCGCGCACGGGACCTGTGGACGACATTCAATCGCGTGCAGGAAAACATGATCAACGGCGGCCTGCGCGGTCGTAATGCGAATGGCCGGGCCACCACCACCCGCGCGGTGACCGGCATTGACCAGAACATCAGGCTCAACCGCGCCCTCTGGGTGCTCGCCGGCGAACTGTGCCGCCTGCGCGGCTAACCGGTGCGCCCGGCCTTCGGGCCGGGCATGACCTCACTATGGAAACCGACATGGATACCGCTCACATCCGCCCAACGTGGCTAACCGCCCTCCTTCCACTGCTGGCCGTCTATCAGTACGGCGATCGTTCCCTGGTGCGCGCGGAACTGTTCCGCATGGCCTTGTCCGCCGATGCCGCCGCGCGCTGCGCCGAAGCACTCGACCGGATTGCCAACATGCTGGACCGCGACGGGCACCCAATCGACATGCACCGTGAAGAGTTGCGCGCGATAGCCCGCAACGCGCTCTCCGAGTTTGATCGTGTGCCGCCCCGTGCCCCGCAACCTGCCCTACCCGAGCCAGGATTCTAACGAACGTTTCCCTCTGTTTCATTCAAACTGTCAGGAGTACAAATCATGAACAAGCTTTTCTTTACTGGCCGTGTTGCCGCCGCCCCAGTGCTCGCGAATCACGGTGATTCGAAGGTGACGAAATTCACACTGATTTCCAACGAGTATGCCGGTCGCGACGAAGGCACCGGCGAAGCGAAAGAGCGTCAGGTGAGAATCCAGTTCACCGCCTTTGGTTCGCGCGGTGAGGCCATCGCGCGAAACGTGCTGAAGGGCGATCAACTGATCATTGAGGCGAAGCTGTCAAACAACGATTTCAAGGACGGTGAAGGGATCGAGCGCTACGGCTACAACTTCACGGTCGAGAACTTCGACTTCGGCGCGCCGGGCGAACTCAAGCGGGTGCAACTCGCCCGGCGTCAGGAATAGTCCATGTCGGCCCCGGTTCATGCCGGGGCTGTCGCCCGGTACAGGAAATGCCCGTGAAACATTGGGCGGCGGTGGTATTTCATTCAGGCGCATACCTGGCTGAAAATAGCGTCAGCGGAATGCGCGTCCCAGCCGTCCGGTAGGGATACCCCCTTCCTGCCAAACCTGGAGCCCGGATAACCGCACGCGTCACGCGCGCGCCGGCGCGCCCGGATCGAGGCGCACGGGGACCCGCGCCGGCAGGCGTGGGGAGAGCGCCGGCGCGGCGCAGTAGCGCCGGGACGATCCGGTACGGCGCAGGCAGACCACGGCCGGGGTCGTCAAGCAGCCGCAGGCTGCGTGTTTCCTCCGCGGCGAAGCCGTGGGGGCTGGATCCAGGATCAGCTTGCGGACCGCCGGGGCCGGCGCTGTCGTACGATCCCCTATACGGATTGAATCAACAGGACCAGAGATGGAAGACAGAACGATTTACGCTGGCGCCGCCGGACACAGGCACGTCTCAAGGTACAGATGGTTGTGGCCTGACGCAAACGGACGCGAGGAACTGGCGTTGGGTACAGTAGCGAATATTTCCGCGGCATGGTTGTCGGGCTGCGCTGGTCGATGCGCTCGATGCACCGGTGCCGTTCAGCATCGCCCCTTTTATCACCGACCGCGGTTACGCGGTCGAAGTCCCCTACTCCGGACCAGCAAGGTAGCACCATGAACAATCCGCCTCGCCCGAAAACGCACCGGATCACCAGCAACGTGCCCGAGCACCTCCTCGAGGCGTTCCAGCACACCATCACGGACTTTTTTGCGAACGCGCACGGCGGGCAGACGCCAGCGCAGCGTGCAGCGGAGATCCGCGCCGGCGATCGTGACCGCGGCCTCGATTCGCTCCTGCAACTTGTAGACGTGGCCGAAGGCGACACCGGTCAGGCGGAGACCGTCGCGGAATTTCTCGCGGGCCTGTACAACGGGACCGACTACCATTTCGATCTCACGGCGCTACGTGCACTGGACGATGACCTGTTCGAGCACTGTATGGCCGTGCTGCGGCTCGATCATCGTCCGGACGTTGAGGTACATCGATATTTCCCCGACGGCGAGCAGAGGTGGCAGCGGATAATCGCGCGCTGGAATCTGGATAAACGCCCTGTGCCGGAGCCGCCGCCGGTTCGTGGCGAACGCTATCAGGCGCGCTATGTGACGCATTCGGAGGCGCCCGGCTATCGCCATATCACGCTGGTCGTCGCGATTGACGGGGACCCGGCGCGCGAGTTGCCGATTGAACTGCATTTTTCGGCGGCTGATTCCGAGAGCATGGCCCGCGACCTGCTGGATCTGCATCGCCATGCGTGGGCACCCCGTGAGCACCGTGTCGGCCCGCTCGACGTCAAGGAAGGCGAGCAGCGCCCACGGTGGCTTTAATAAATAGACTGAGCGGAAAAGGAAAAATGAATAACGACTTCCACACACGCATTCGCCCGGAATGTCTGCTGCCGTGGGTAGAGGGCTGGCAGCAACCAACCGGTGTTGAGATACGTGAGGTCATAGGTCGCACGGGGCTAACCGGGCGGGCGGTCGCGGATCTGGTGGGCTTAAGCGAGAAAGGCGGCGGCCGGCAGGTTCGGCGATGGATAAGCGAGGAATCGCATATCCCCTACGCGGCCTGGGCAATCCTGTGCGAGGTAGCAGGGCTGGGCAAGATCTGGGAAACCCGGGAGTAGCCGGATCTGCCGGAGTATTTTTAGCAGTACTTATCTCTCTCCCATGTGCAACGCGATGTCCGCCAGATCCCGAACGGTAGGACAACCCGGCCGCGCGACTAACGTTCAAGGGTACCGCGGTGAACAGGCAGCCGTCCGCGCCCCGCAATGCGCGCGGATATTGCTTCCCGTGACGGGACTCTTTCGACTCGCAAGGCTCACGCACGCGCTGGATCCGCAGACTGGGCCATTCCGTTTGGCGTAGGCCGGCGGGCGCCCACCAGGCGCGCGAGGATCCCAAGCTGGGTGTCGCCCACCCGGGTCAGCAAAGGTGCATCCGGCTGGGTGCCTGGAGGCAGGGATGGCGCCGCCTGGGCACGTTGGTGTTCACGGCGTCGGGTCGCGAACTGCTCTTCGAACTCGGGCGTCGCCGGGACAATCCGGCGTGCAAGGAGCGCATCGACGAAGTTCGCCTGCCACGATCCGGCCATCACTCGGGGCTGCGCTTCGCGGATGTCGTGCGTGGTCGATACGTCGGCGGAGATGACGATCTTGCGGGTACCGGTCGCATCGAAGAATGTCTGACCGGTGCAGCGCGAGAGCACGGCCTGCACTTCATGCGCTTCGCGTTGAGCCTGTTGCGTGGCCTCGATCGCAGCCTGTCGGGCACGGCGTTGGTGAGCAAAGTCGGTTGGCGTGCTGAGCAGCTTGCGCAGGTAGTTGATGGGGCGGTTGGCGGCCTTCAGGTTGTCCCAGACTACGGCGACGACGTCGGAGAGCAGCTTGCCGTGCTGTCTCGCATCGCGCATCAGTTTGAAAATCAGGAATTGATGAAAACCCAGGGCCCGCAGACGCTCGAGGTCCGCTGGCAGTTGCCCCGGTTGTCTCTTTTGAAAAGCAGAAGGGCAAAGATCCTTATATATAGCACCGTCTGCCACGCTGGCAGACGGCTGCGTCAAGGATAAGGCGGCCGCGTCGGCTGCCCCATCCTGTGCAGGTGCGGGATCGCTGCTCACGGCCATGGCGGGTGGTTCGGTGAGGCCGAGTAGCTGGGCGGCTTTCTCGGAGAGGTGAAGGTAGGCGCGGCCAAAGAGGCCGGCCTCGCCGTAGCGTTTCTGGGGCGCGCGGACAATCAGACCGGCGGATTCGAGGTCATCGAGGCTGCGATAGAAGGTGCGCATTGACTGCATGGCGCGGCCGGTCAGCAGCTCACGGCGCGCGTAGATCGCCGCATAAGGGTGACGGGCGTCGACGGTGCGGGCGAGGGCCGAGAGCAGGGCGCGCGCACGGGCAGGAACGCCGTGCAGATGCGCGGCGCGATGCGCGGCGCGAAAGATGATCCATGGCAGGTTCGTGGTGTCGCAGCTGAATTCAGCGAGCGCGTTGCCATCGGAGACGACATCGGCCTGATCTGCCGGTTGAGGGCGAATGTCTCCCTCGCCGGCAACGAAGTGTTGCGCGATAAGCATGTCTACACGTCCATTTCGTAAAAATGGATGGCACACGCTTGACTGCCGTTCGCGTTCCGCTACACTTCGAGTTGTCTCTTGCTTGCCCGATTGGCGTCGGGGAAGTGCAGCGGTAGGGCGAGCGACAGCAAGCCCAATATTCAAAAGCCTTCGGTTCCAGCCGAAGGCTTTTGTTTTTACAACGTGGTGGTTAGCTTCTCATCGCACGTTCCTGAATGGCTAAGTGGTTGATTTGCAAAAAGACTCTACTAGAGTCCACTTTTTCATCGACCATCTGCTCCGCTAAGTCATTGATTTCTAAGAGGGCTCTACTGGAGCCAAACGGCTACTCCGCCTCTGGTGTAGCCATGTTTGAGCGAATAAAGGCGGCGATCTTTTCACTCCATTGCGCGGCCGCGTCGCTGTCGGTCCCGAAGAATCGAACGCCCACGACTCCATTTCGGGCAGACACTTCGCAAAACTTCTTCTTCCCGGTCTTGATCACAGTCGGGGCCGTTGCCTGCTGGTTCTTCGCTTTCACTGGGGTCGCCATCGCGACAGCCTTCTCTTGCGTGAATTCAAAGTCGTCGACCAATCTCCTTACGGCAGCGATGACCTGTTCCGTGGAACCGTTTTGAGCCAAAGAGGCGAGCTTTTGGGCGGCGTTGCTTCCCAGTCTGTCGGGGCTCGCTGCTAACGCTAACTTGGCCTCTGCCGGGAGCATGTCGAAAGAGAAAATGCGAGTGACGTGAGCCTTACTGAGTCCTGTGCTCTCAGCAATTTCATCGCGCGACAAGCCAGAGATATCTTGCAGACGGATGAAGTGCTGGTACTTCTCGAAATCGGGGAGTGACGGCGCGAGCAGATTCGAGAACAAAGCGGCAAACTCAATCTCTTTCGTGTCTCCCTCAAATGCCACGCCTCTGATCTTGGTGCGGCCAAGCTCGCGATAAATGGCAACGCGGTTGTACCCGGCAATCAGCTCCCTCTTGCCGTTCCCGAGTGATTTATAGAGAATCGGTGTTGCAAGCTTGTTTTGCTCGAGGTTCTTTCTCAGTTCGGCGTACGCTTCGGATGAAAGCGTTCTACGCCGGCCGGCTACCTCGACAAGCGTGTCGATCTCGATCTCATCGCCTTCCTGACCAGCAACCTGGGCCTCAAGCTCCTTAATCCTCTGTTCAGCGTTCGTCCATCGCTGCTCTGCATCCTTCCAGCGCTCATCTGCTTGATTGATTCGATTCTGTGCGTCCATGAGCCGGCCCGGCGACGTTCTGGCAGTCGTAGATGTTTCACCGGGCCGAACCTCCCTAGCTTCCACGTTTGCTGTCTTGGCAAGCAGTCGATCACCGATTCCCATTTACGCCTCCACTCTTGTCCATGCACTAATGAATTGCGCGTCGAGATGCTCCGCGAGCCGGTCCAATGGCTCTTTGTAACGGTGGTACGCGGCGGCGCTCCCGTCGGGCCTCGACAGATCGTAGACAGTCGAGAGCTGCGCGGATGCTCCCTTTGGCACGGACGATTCTGGAATCTCCATTGGCAACACGCGATCGCCGTACGCTTTTTGGAGCCAGCCCTTCACCACGCGGGACACGTCATCGTTTTTGGACTTCGTCAGCACCACGTTGACGAAGTCATAGCGTTTGGTTTGGAGCACGCCCGGCAGCTTTTTCGCAATGTCAGAAAATAAGTGCCAGAACTGCGTGGAACTGGCGAAATCCAAGCCCTCGGGCGGGCAGGGGAGGAGAATCGCGTCTGACGCAAGGAGGGCATTGATCGTCAGGTAGCTCAGCGCGGGCGGGGTGTCGACGATGACCACGTCATAGTGCGCGGTGAGCGGGTGCAGCCCCCTATTCATGATTTCCCAAAACTCAAAGGTGCTGTCCTTCAGTACCTTTGCGGGAATTTCAAACTCAGCGTCGAATAGCGACGACGACGCCGGAATGAGGTCGAGGTTGTGCCAGTACGTTGACTGAACAGCGTAGGACAGATCGGGTTGATCGCCGTAGATCAACGGGAGCAATGTTTGTTCGTCCGTTATCTCGGCGTCCGGAGCCCATCCACACAGCTGCGTGGTTGTCCCTTGTGGGTCGCAATCAATCACCAGAACCTTCCGGCCCAACAATGTAAGCGCTTGAGCCACCGATACCGCCGTTGTCGTCTTTGCGACGCCGCCCTTAAAATTGGCCACCGTCAACACGCGCGCTCGCGCGCCGGTCGGCCGTTTGGCACGAGTGGAAGTCTCGCTCACCCACGCGATCGCTTCTTCGAGTGTGAACTCCTTGCTGCGACCGCTTCCGCGTGACTTACCTGCCGGGAGATCACCCTTGGTAGTGCGATACTGGAAACGCTGTTTGTCCAGTCCGCAAAGCGCCGCCACCTGAGCGCTCGTGAACATCGGTGCATGCTTGCGGGGGTATGGTTCCAGCATCGCGTCGCGAATTTGGCTCAGAATGTCTGTGGCCTGAGCCGCGACCCCAAGAAGGGTTTCGATGGAAACGGATTGATCGACTTCTGGAAGGCGCGCACTAAGCATGGTGTTAGCGGTCACGGTTCTATCCTGGTTACTTGAGAATTATTCGGTTTTTGCAGAAACCACGGCTGACCGAAGAATAAACGGCCTACCGGTTAACTTCAAGTAAACTCTTAAGATCGCGAAAAACGGTACCTTCGTTCGTCGCCCCAGTGCAACGCTGGTCAATATTTCTGGCGTAGAAGCGGGACGAGCCGCCAGATAGCCAGCGCGTGGTTGAAAACTACCCGTTACCTGTATATATTCACAGTACTGTGTTTTTATACAGATCGGAGGCCGGCATGGAACATCTGGTGCGCGTACAGAACGAACGGGACCGGCAAATCCTTGCGTGGCTGCGCGGCCAGGTCGGCGATGCGACGCTCGCCGCGGCTGCGCAGGCTTGGGTGGGGCCGGGCAAGCCGTACGTCTCGCGACTGTGCCGGCGGCTCGGAGTGCGGCCGCCGTCGCCGATGCGGGTGGACGGCGCGCGCGCCACGGCGCACGTGGAGGTTGGCGAGCGCCATCTCGCGGTGATCCGGCAGATCCTGGCGCGGCCACGGTCAGAGGCAAGCCAGGCAGGATAGCGAGCGTGGCCGCAAAAAAAAGCACCGTTGCCGGTGCTTTTCCAGTGCTGCTTTAGTAGTGGTGCCGACACTGCATCACATAAATGATGCCGTCTTGGACGATGTACACGAGGCGGTCAGCCTTGGTGATCCGCCGGGACCAGAACCCTGTCAGATCCCCCTTCAGGGGCTCCGGTTTCCCGGTGCCCCTGAACGGATCGCGGGAGATTTCCTCGATCAGGCCGTTGATCTCTTCCATGATGGACAGGTCGTGTTTCTGCCAATGCAGGTAGTCGTCCCACGCGTTGGTACTCCACGCAACCTTGCACTTATTTACTGCTGCGGCTTTGTTTTTCGTCTTTTTCTGTTGTGTCATTTTTCAGCAAGTCCTTCATGAAGGTCTTGCCGGCCTTGAACTCGGCAATGGACTGGCGCAGCCGATCAGCGTTCGTCGGTGAGCCCAGCAGATGCAGGGTTTCCTGCAGGCTGTTGAAGTCATCCAGCGAAATCATCACGACATGCTCACCGCGCTGCCGGGTGATAACCGTCGGCTCGTGATCCTTGCAGACCGTATCCAGTGCCTGCTTGAAGCCGGCTCGCGCCTCACTAAAAGTCAGGATGTTCATATCTATCTCTCTGGCCTGATCCAGCAAGCCGGACCAGGTAATCTACGTTCACGCCCGCACCGCCAACGGTCCGGGCAACGTTTTCGTCGTACCGAGTTTGATGGGTACGACATCTTTCAGAAGGCGTTACGCGCCTTATCGTCTACCAAGGCCCAAGGGTCGACCCTAAAAAGGGTGGGCAAATGAATTGTACATAGTTAGGTACAATCTTTCAAGCCCCGTTTGCGGCGCGATGAACGGACGGGCAGTGTCAGCGCACTGGGACTGGTCGACGGGCCCGGGCAGGGCGGCGCCACCGCGGCGATGATGGACAGGTGGTCCGTGTTCAGGCCCGTGACTGCACACGGAGCCGCGGCGGGGCGGGCAACCGGGCCGGGCCGCCCGTCTGTGCTTCGCCACGCATCACGAAGCGGTCCGCGCTCATACAACCAGAGCACGGGCCGTTTTTCTGTGCCGCTCCAATGCCGCTAACTCCTGTTACCGGCACGGCATCGACGCCGCCAGCAGGGGAGGAGACCGGGTTGAGTCGACATCCGCAGGGCGGGGCGCCCGGAGGGCTTCGCGGTGGCGTCGCGGCCGGGAACGGGCGTTTTGCCGCCGGGAGCCTTATCTGCTAATTGTTATCGGCGACAGGCCGGCAGGGCGGCGGAACAGCGACTATCATGGAGAGGTGGTCCGTGCCAAACGCACGTGACCACCCACGGAGCAGCGGCGGGGCTGGCGGGCAAACTGGCCGCCCGTCGCGGCTCCGCCACGAACCGGTCCGCGCTCACACCACTGAAGCGGGCCGTTTTTTTGGCCCTGGTCAATGGTGATAACTGTTATTAGCACCATGCGGTTTAATGGGTTGAATACCGGGAAAGCGCGTTACCTCGCGCTGCCAGCCCATTTTGTTAAGGGTTTACCCTTTGATCCGATACGTCCGGCCGGTGCCGGCTGTCGAGCGCCGCAGGACACCCCGCACTGGCCGCTTGTGTTTCGTGGCCGGCGCCCGCATACTAGCTAACACTGATTAGCTAATCCGGAGAAGTCCATGCTCACGGTCAACATGCACGACGCCAAGTCGAAACTCTCGAGCCTGGTCGAGCGGCTCGAGCTCGGCCAGGAAAACGAGGTCATCATCGCCCGCAACGGTGCGCCGGTCGCCCGGCTGGTGCCGTTCGCGGCCCCCCGGCGCATCGGTGCCGCGCGGCACCTGCTCGCCGGCCTCGCGGTGCCGGCCACCGTCGAGGCGTTCAACGCCGGGGACGACGCGATCACCGCCGACTTCGAGGCGAGCGCGCAGCAGGACCTCACGCCATGAGGGTGCTGCTCGACACGCACATCGCCCTGTGGGCCGCCGAAGGCGCGCCCCAGCTGTCATCCCGGGCCGCCGCCCTGATCGAGGATCCGGTCAATACGCTGCTGGTCAGCGCCGCCTCGATCTGGGAGATCGCCATCAAGCACGCGAAAGGCAACCTGCGCGTGCATCCACGCGATGCCCGCTCGGCGTTTCGCCTCGCCGGTTTCGTCGAACTGCCGGTCACCGGCGACCATACGGAGGCGGTGGCGCTGCTGCCGTCCCATGCGGACCACGCCGATCCATTCGACCGGCTGATGATCGCCCAGGCGCTGCACGAGGGGATGGCGCTGCTGAGCGCCGACCCGAAGGTCTGGCGCTACCACCCGACCCTGATGCTGCCCGCCTGACGGCCGGCCCCGGAACCGCGTCATGGCCAACCGCCCGCAGCAGCTGACGCTGCCCCCGCCGCGCAGCTACACGCGCACCGACTTCACGGCGCTGCGCGCGTTCGTCCAGCGCGTGCCACTGCCGACCATCGCGCGGCTGTACTTCGATCCGGACACCGCGCCGCATGCGGCGGGCGCCGACGCGCTCGAGCGCTACCTGCGCACGATGCGCGATGACCTGGTGCACCTCGCAACCCTGCACGGCTCGTCCGCGCTGGCCGACCACCTGAAGGCGTCGACCCGGCACCACGGCAGCGCGAAGCTCACCGCCGTCACGCTGCGGATGGTCGAGCAGGCGTCCCGGCTGGCCGCCGCGGCGCCGGCCGCCACGCACCCGGTCGGCCTGTGGTTCCGCCCGCTGGTCGCCCGGCGCCTGGTGGGGGAGGGCATCCCGACGCTCGGCGCACTGGTGGACTTCTGCAACCGTCGCGGCGGCTGCTGGTGGCGGGCCGTGCCGCGCATCGGCCTGCTGCGCGCGCGGGTGCTGGTCGGGTGGCTGCGCCGGCACGCGGGCACGCTGGGCGTCACGGTGGCCGACGACGTCGATGCCGCCGATCCGCTCGACGCGCCGGCGGGCGCCGCGCGCGTCGCGCTGGTCCCGGCCGGCGGCGGGCGCGCCGGCGAGCTGGCGCCGCTCGAGCGGGTCGCGCTGCCCCACGCGCTGTCCGGCGGGGAGGGGCCGCAGGGCAACGGCACGCGCGGCCGCAACCGCGCACCGGGCCTGTGCTATCTGCAGGCGCAGCATGACCTCGACGCGATACGGGCCTGGCTGCACCGCTACCGCGACCGCCCGCAGGCGTTGCGCGCTTACACGCGCGAGCTCGAGCGTCTGCTGTTATGGGCGGTCACGGTGCGCGGCACGGCGCTGTCATCGCTCACGGTCGACGACTGCGAGGCCTACAAGGATTTCCTCGCGGTGCCGTCGGCGGCCTTTACCGGTCCCCGCACACGGCGCGATTCGCCATGCTGGCGACCCTTCGCGCCGGACGGCCTGAGCCCGGACAGCCAGCGTTACGCGGTGCGCGCGCTGCGTGCCGCGTTCGACTGGTTCGTCGATGTGCATTACCTGGCCGGCAACCCGTGGCAGGCGGTCAACGATCCGGTGACGGTCACGCGTGCGCACGCGATGCGCATCGAACGGGCGCTGCCGGTCGACCTGTGGCACCGGGTGCGCCGCTTTGCCGAAGACCGCAGCGCGAGCCTGGGGCCGGCCGGGCCGCGCTGGCGCGCAGCGCCCGCGGCGCTGCTGCTGATGGGCGACTCGGGTCTGCGCAACGCCGAGGCGGCGCTCGCGCGCCGCGAGCAGCTGCGCTACGTGCCGGCCGATGGCGAGGTGCCGGCCAGCTGGGAGCTGGCGGGGCTCGGCACGGGCCGGAAACAGAGCACCGTGCCGGTCCGGCCTCTT
>NZ_SCNV01000114.1 GCF_005503145.1 Burkholderia sp. 4M9327F10
GGACTCGACCGCTTGGATGCGACACTCCTCGACTACATAGACCGTGGCGCACTTGCAGGTGCCGTAACCCTCATCGCTCGACACGGCCGGCTCGTCCGCGTGCGCGCGATGGGTCATCAGGATCTGGTGAACGCCGTGCCGATGCGCGAAGACACGCTCTTTCGAATTTTCTCGATGACCAAACCTGTCACAGGCACGGCAATGATGATCCTTCATGACGAAGGTCGTTGGCGCCCCGAGGATCCCATCGCGAAACACCTACCCGAGTTCGAATCGCTCCGTGTCTACGCCGGGGTGAACGCTAACGGCGAAGTGCAGAATGCGCCTCTGGACCATCCGCCGACCGTTGGTGAACTGCTCACGCATACCGCCGGGTTTGCATACGGAACCCCCTTTTCCGATCCTGACGATCCCGTTGACGCCCTCTATCAAGGTGCAGGAATCTGGCAAGCGCCTGACCTGGGCGCGTTCGCTCGGCAGGTCGCTCAGCTTCCGCTTGCTTACCAGCCGGGAACCAACTGGCGTTACAGCCTGTCGATGGATCTGCAAGGCGCGCTGATCGAGCGGTTGAGTGGCCTGACACTTCCCGACTTCATGCGAGAGCGGATCTTCGCCCCGTTAGGAATGCTAGATACTGCGTTCCACACCCCACCTGAGAAGCGGCACAGGCTCGCAACGCTCTACGCGCGAGACGGCGAGTCGCCCCTTATCAATTATCCGAATCCGCTGATGAAGGAGGACTGGGATCGACCGCCATCGCTGGCAAGTGGCGGAGCCGGACTCGTCTCCACGGCATGTGACTATGCGCGCTACGCACAGATGTTGCTCAACAAAGGCGAACTGGATGGAACACGCATCGCGAGCCGGACCGCGATCGACCAACAGATGAGCGGGCGTCTTGCCGAATCGATACTGAACAAACGCATCACGACAGGACACTACACGCTGCGACCAGGTTTCTCGTATGCGTACAACGGGGCCGTGGTGGTCGATCCGACGCGCGCAGGCATGCCGGTCGGCGCGGGCACGTATCAATGGGACGGCGCAGCAGGCACCTGGTTCTGGGTCGATCCGACGAATGATCTCGTGTTCGTGGGACTCATCCAACTGATGTCGTTCACGGCACCACCGTTGCAGAAAATCACACAGGCGTTGATCGCTGACGCTCTTCTCGCGTAGTGAGTCGACCAAACGCCAAAAGCAGCGGGCACGCTAGCACGGAGCCCTAGCCGCCGCCGACAGTGACGCGATAACCGGTCACGGAATGGATTCGGCAAAGTCGCGGCGCGCGGCATGCACCGGTCCCGCAAAGCCCATGTCGAATGTGCGCATTGCAGCCCCGCTCAGTCCAATCAGTCAATGTGGTCGGCTCACGTACGAACAAGATCGAATCCCGGATTACGCGTCGCCCGGCGCCACACAGTGCTGGATCGCGCCACCGGCGAGCGCTACGACACGTTCGATCGCCGACGCACCAAATCCCGGCGCGTGCAGCAGATGGCGTGCGGCTGCAAGACCGATCACGTATGACGCAATCACGTTCGCTCGGATCTCCGCATCGTCGCCGGACAGACGGGCCGACAAAGGCTTGACGAATTCTTCTTGGAATCGCGTCGAAACGATAGCCGCCGTTTCAGGGTTGGCCGCGGCCAGCAGCAATAGTCGCAGCGGGTCGAACCCACCTACGTCGTCCGAGTCGCGCATGATGTGCCGAATCAGGAATTCACCGACTCCTGCCAAGCCGCCCGACACGGGAAGGTGTTCGTCGACATGGAAGGCGCCGGCCACCACCGCCTCAAACAACCCCTCCTTGCCCCCGAAATAGCGGCTCACGAGCGCCGCGTCGACGCCGGCTTCCGCGGCAATTTCCCGAAGCCCGACATTTTCATAGCTGCGCCTGGAAAAGCACTCCCTGGCAGCTTCCAGGATCTTCTCGCGCGTGCTCGCGGCGTTACGCGTCTTGGGTGGTGACTTCGTCGTCAGAACGCTCATGTGCGCCTTCCTTGATTCATCTGGTGATTTCGATCAATTTTCCAAATTATGTCATCAGCCGTTGACAACAGCAAACGACCAGCCCAGAATTAAAGTCATCGATTGTTGACTTATGGGGTTGGAGGGATCGATGGACCAGGTATTTCGCAAACTTCAAGGCAAGGTTGCCGTCATCACTGGCGGCTCCAGCGGCATCGGCTATGCAACGGCCCGGCTCCTGCATCAGCATGGTGCATCGGTCGCCATCGTCGGTCGGGACGCAAACAAGCTGGACGCTGCAGCGCTATCGATTGGTCCGCGCGCGTTCGGTATTCAAGCCGACGTGGCGGACATCGCCGATATCGAGCGCGTCATGCAAGTGGTCGGTGAGCGACATGGACGGATCGACATCCTGTTCGCGAACGCCGGCACGTCACACTGCCCGCCGTGGGAAAAGACCGATTCGGCGTCGTTCGACGCGATCATCGGCCTCAATTTCAAGGGCGTGTTCTTTACCTGCGCGCGTGCCGTGCCTCTGCTCGCCGACGACGCCTCCATCGTCCTGACGGGATCGGCTGCGGCCGACATGGGCCGTCTCGGCGATCCGCTCTATGCGGCTACGAAGGCCGCCGTCCGCAGCCTGGCCCGGACGCTCGCCAACGATCCCACCCTGCTGTCCAAACGCGTCCGTATCAACGTTCTCAGTCCCGGTGCGACGAAAACGCCGCTCACACAGGCTGCCTACGAAATTCCTGAGGTCGATTCGTACGTCCGCGACACCATTCCGCTCGGTCGCTGGGCCACGCCGGATGAACTTGCTCGAGCTGCGCTGTTCCTCGCCAGCTCCGACTCGTCGTACATGACTGGCAGCGTGCTCGCGGTCGACGGCGGCATGGCCCAAATCTGAGACACCCATTACTCGGGATCATCATGCTTTCGCAAGTACAACAGCCGATCAATAATTCGGTCAGGCCTCTTTCGCTGGTCTGCTTGATGCTCGTGGTATTCATCGCCACGCTGGATCAGACGATTGTCGCCACGACACTGATACCCATCGGCCGCGCGCTGGGCGATGCCGATGCCGCACCGTGGATCGCCACCGCCTATCTGCTGACCAGCGCCGTAACCACATTGATTCTGGGCAAGCTGGGCGACATCGTCGGACGGAAACCCGTGCTGCTCGCCTCCACCGCGATTTTCGTCGCCGCATCGGCGCTATGCGCCTCAGCGCCCCGCATGATCTGGCTGATTATCTTTCGTGCCCTTCAAGGCATCGGTGGTGGCGGTCTAAGCCCGCTCGTCATGGCCATCATGGGTGATCTCGTGCCGGCTCGCGAACGTGCGCGCTATCACGCGATGCTCGGCGTCATTCCCGCGGTAGCCATCATCCTCGGCCCGGTACTCGGGGGCTTGATCGTCGATCACTTGGTCTGGCAGTGGATCTTTCTGCTCAACGTGCCGATCGGGCTGGTCGCGATCGCCGCCATCGCGACGCAGATCAAACTGCCCCGCGGACGACAACGGCGGCGGCTGGATGTCGCAGGCTCCGTACTCGCCGTGATCTACACGACCGCTTTCCTGCTGGTCGCCGTGGAAGGCGGCACGACCTACTCGTGGGATTCGTGGCAAGTTGCCGCCCTCGCACTGCTGGGCGTGATTGCACTACTCGCCTATCTGCGGGTCGAGCGCAAGGCGCCGGAGCCCATCACACCACTCGAACTTTTCAAGAACAGTATCTTTACGATATCGGCCGGGCTGTTTTTCACTTCGACCGCGGCACTCTTCGTCTGCATGCTGTTCGTGCCGATGATGCTGCAGATGATCTTCGGCCTGTCGGCATCCGCGGCTGGAGGCAGCATCGTCCCACTCCTGTTTGGCCTCATTGTCGCGACGATGGTAACCGGAAGCCGTGTCGCGCACACCGGTCGGTACCAGTCGTTTCCAATCGTCGGCGCGTTGCTTTCCGGCGCCGGCTTCTACGCGCTGTCCCGGATCAATCTCGGCACACCGCTTTGGTATCTGCTGCTTCTGCTTACCGTCATCGGCTTCGGTATCGGCTGCTTCATCCAGGTCGTGATTCTTGCCGGACAGAATGCAGTCGATCAGCGGCATCTCGGCTCCGCCACCGGCGCACTCAATTTCTTCAAGACCATGGGTGGCGCATTCGGCGCGGCGATCTTCGGTGCGCTGCTGACGAACCGGCTGTCGGCCGGTCACGATCTTCCTTTGATGCTCGACGCCTTTGCGTCGACCTATCGCTACGCGGCCGTACTGATGGCCCTGACGCTTGCGCTCGCTTGCATGTTGCGCGAAAAGCCGCTGTCGGCGGAGATGCTCGAAGTTGCAGAAGGAAAAGTCGATGTCCCCGAATACTGACCCATGCGATGACACGCGTCGTGAAGCGGCCTTGCCGCCTTGCGCTGCGCTGCCGGTCGCCATTGCTCGCATCGCCAATCCGCGCGTGTCACGCCACGCGATCGAGTCCGCCCCGATCTCGATTCGCCTTCGCCTGCTCGACTGGTTGCTCAAGGCCACCGGCCAGAACAAGATCGACGAACTGAGCGACGACGCCATCGTGGCAGGACAGAAGCCGCTTCCCAGAAACTGGCTGATCGATCTTGTGTTCGGCAAACCAGCGGATGGCGTAGATATCCGAGTCCGCGCGGGTGAAGCGAGCATCCCACCACTTCGGCTTTACGTACCGTCAGAGCAGCACGCGGCGCGATCCGGATTGCTTTACCTGCATGGTGGCGGATGGGTGTCCGGCGATCCCGGGATGGCTGACTGGTGGTGCAGTCATTATGCCGCGCGGACCGGCACGATCGTCGCGTCGGTCGACTACCGACTCGCCCCGCGGCACCGCTTTCCTGCCGGGCTGCTCGATGCACATTCGGCGTTGCAAGCGCTGCACGGTGAGGCGGATAGCTTGGGCATCGACCAGGACAAGATTGGCGTCGCGGGAGACAGTGCAGGCGCGAATCTCGCGGCGGCACTGACGCTCCTCGCGAGGAACCAGCCTGGCCTCCCGATCGCGATGCAGATCCTGATTTGCCCGACACTGGATCTCCGGTTCGACTCGCCTTCCATGGACGAGAAATCGGATGCACCTCTGCTGAGTGCAGCGACGATGCGGGGGTATGCGCGACGGTATCTCGACGATTGCGCCGCCGTAGACAACCCGTACGTATCACCGCTACGGGCGAGCAATCTGAACGGGCTCCCGGCAACACTGATCCAGGTGGCCGAACACGATCCCCTGCGGGACGATGGCTGGAGGTACCACGCGAGACTCCAGGCGAACGGCGTACGCTCGCAAATCACCGAGTATGCCGGTGCCCCCCACGGACTCACCACGTTTCCCGGGCTCACTTCGCTTTCCGAGCGTGCGCTGGTTGAAGCGTGCGAGTTTTCGATTTCGGGAACTCTCTGACAGTCACTCCAACGGACGATACCACCTACTGCGCTATTCGCGTCGCGCGCCAGCGATTGGGCGTCATTCCCTCCCAGTCGCTGAACGCTCGCTTGAAAGAGTTAAGCTCCTCGAAGCCCAACAGGAACGCGATTTCGGCTGGATGCATATCGGTTGCGAGCAACCATCGCGCCGTATCTTGGCGCACGTCATCAAGGACTTGTTGGTATGAGGTTCCTGCCTCCTCAAGCCGCCGCTGGAGCGTACGCGTGCTGACAAGCAACTCGCTAGCGATGTCCTGTACGCTTGGGCGACGTCCGCGCATATTGCGTCCCACTGCCTGGCGTACCTCTTGTACCCATGGTAACTCAGAGACCCGGGCCGTCAACGCTGCTTCCAGAGCGGGCACCATCAGCTCGAGTAGTTCCAGATTGTGCGTCTTGAACGGCTCCGAAAGTAGTGCGGGGGATAGCACCAGCAAATCGCGCGGCGCGTCGAAAGTGATGTGGCACTCAAAATGCGAGACAAGCAAATCCGCGTTCACCGCACTGCGGCAAAGTTCTAGGCGAAGGGGTTTCACTGTTGTCCCGATACCGCGGGATATCAGTAGTACTGTGCTGGAGAAAGCGGCATCCGTCAGAAAGGTCGGTGCGGGACCTCCGGCAAGAAGCCATTTGAATTCGACATGAACCTCATTGGCTACCGCCTCGATCAGAATTTCCTCTGGGCAAACCAGGCGCTTATAGCGTGCCAGCTTGCCGATGGCCTCGGCACCATCCCGCGAGTGTAGGGCGACCATCGACGCGATGTCGTACTGATCGGGCGGTGGCTGGACACCGATGCGCAAGCCAAAATCTCGGTCAACCCCTGATGCCTCCAGTGCAACCCACAAGTCAAAAAACTGGCGTGTTGTTAACGTCACAACGCCGCGCGAAAAAAGCGATGCAGGCAATCCGGCGCGACGCAGCAACTGTTCCATGTCGATGCCGAACGACGAAAGGCGCCGAGGTAGCGATGCCGGCAAAGAAATCTGGTCAACGATCATGGAAAGAGGTATCGAATGGGTTCGCGGTGCGTAGCGAGTGTGCGACCTAGACACACACGCGTGTCTAGATCGTGAATGCTCCAGCGCCACCAGCAACGACCGGCGGGTCACGACCTGAAACATATCGCCTGACCACCGGCATTCGAACAGCACGCCACGGCCAATCATAGCTATGCGTCAGAATCTCGGTTGCGTCTACGGGGTGCTACGCAGGCCACTTGACGGTGTCGCCAGCGTAGCAGTAAAGAGTCCGCCAAAAACATCGTATCGCGCCATTTATGTTGGCGCGATTGGATTGGAAAGTGGCGCCATTCGATTCGCGTCGGCCTAGCGTCGACCACGACACTTTAGGTATGACGAGCCCGATTCTGGAAACGCGATGCCCCTTCAATGCTCAGCACATCATCGATCGCAAGCGCGTTACCCCGTTAGGCTCCCACATCGTTGAGGTGCACTTGCCCTTTGACAGGCAACTCGTCGGCATTTTGCCTGCAGCGTCCATGCCCCGCTCCGACCTTGCGGTCGCTGCCACGCCGTTTGTAGACGGCCCATTCGATACGGCAAAGCGGTAAAAGTCGGCGACCGGCGCGACCGAGACAATATGGCGAGCCACTGGGAAGAAGATGCAACGTTGGGCACTGACAGTACAGAACGCCCGACAACCTTGTTCCTGGCACGTTCGGGTAATCGGCCGGGTTCAGTAACGTCGGCAACAAGATGCAAATCATCTTCGACCTGTCGTATGTGCTATTCCTTCCGTCGACATCGACAAGGCAACCTGCCCGGTGAATGGCTCATCATTCAGGCTCAGCCGACGCCCCCGAGCGTGACATCAACGGACATAGCAGGTTAGAACCGGTATGTTCTCGTTGATGGACATGGTCCCAATTCTCTCGTGCCGTTTGGCGACGTTTGACACGGAGATGCGGGCCGTGAACTCTGCGAAAACAGGGTTCGCGGTTCGTCGAGCACCAAGCGCATATCTTTGATGCTTGCAGACTACCAGCATCTACTTTCAGGGACTCACTCAATATGAGCATCGTATTCAAGCCCGAGCAGGCTGCGTCTCTCAGCAAGGGCGCGCGAGACTTCCTTCGGGCAACTCCGACAATTCGATTGCCGGCGTTTCTCTACCGATACCTCGCACGCCCCGCCAATGTACCGAAAATGCGTGCGCAGTTTCAGGCAGGCGAAGACAAAATCGAGGAACAGATTATAAACGAGCACGGTCTGCAGCTCACGAGACTCACCGTCTCCGGCATTCCGGTGCTGGTCATCACACCACCTAAAATCGCCCACGGACTAGAGGGCTTTGTAGTCTTGAACATTCACGGCGGTGGGTTCGTCATGGGGACAGCGCGAGATCGCACGGCGCTGCTGTCCGCAGCCGAATTCGGCATGCCGGTCTGGTCGATCGACTACACGCTTGCGCCAGAAGCCCGATTCCCGGTCGCAATTAACGAGTGTCTCGCTGTGTATCGTGAAATGGTGCAAGCGCATGCAGCCAACCGCATTATCGGCGTGAGTAGTTCCGCTGGCGGACAGATCATGCTAGCCATGCTTCTACGCGCACATGCGGACGGACTGCCGATGCCAGCGGCTTTGTCCATGTATACACCTGCCTCCGACATTAGCGGCGTTGGCGACTCCAGTATCGCCAACGACGGACGCGATGTGGTGCCGCTCAAACTTTCGCTCGCGCTCATGCAACAGAATTACCTCAATGACGACGATGCCACAAGCCCACAGGTTTCCCCCCTGTACGCGGACTATCCTGTCGATTTCCCACCGACGGTGATCTCGACTGGCACGCGCGATCTCCTCCTGAGCAATTGCGTTCGCCTGTTCTGGAAAATCAAAGGCGCTGGAGTAAAAAGCGAACTGCTCGTTATGGAAGGCGGATGGCACGGATTCAACTGGGAGCCGGACCTGGCCGAAGCAAAACAGGCACGCGCGGCGGTACGCGACTTTGTAGTGCTTCATCTCCAAGGAAAGTAAGCATGTGGTCGCAGGTGACGAATAGCACCAGTCTGCTTCAGGAAAACTTGCTATAAATTTGACCAGCAATTTAACTTGGTTTGTAGCCAAATCCATGACGATTAAACCACGCGCTCACGACTTGCCATCATCTCTCACCCGTTCCATGCTGGGAACTACGGCTAGCGAGTCCTTGACCCACGTTACGGCGACACCGCTCCACTTTTTCCTGTTGGGTGCTACGGGCCGAACGGGTTCGCTCTTTCTAACGCAAGCGCTTTCCCGAGGTCACGTTGTAACAGCTTTCGTACGCAATGCGTCGCGGTTGCCTGCAGCCGTGAACGCGCACCCAAACTTGCGTGTTGTCACTGGCGAATTGCACGAAGCAGACAAGATGCTACGTGCGATGAAAAAAATAACACCAGATGCGGTGTACATAATGCTCGCATCCGAAGTTGCCCCCTACACAGCGGTTTCCACAGGGACGGAAAGTGTGCTATTTGCATTGCGAGAGTTACATGCTACGCACCCTGCGAATCAAAAAACCATACCACTCATTAGCATCGCTGCGTGGGGTCTCGGTCCGACTGCCGGTTATATCAAAGGCTTATTTTCTCGATGGATCGTTGGTGTAGCGAAGCGTTCATTCTGGGCAAAGCCCTTTGCCGACTTTGAAAGGCAATTGGCGGATATTGAGGGTGCGCCTGGCATTATTATCCCGATAATAATTTTGCCGCCGATTCTCAACAATAGAGAAAAATCGAACTCCTACCTATCCGGCGATGCAAGTGCGATGAGAAATGTTATGGGCATCACCAACACTGTAAGCCGGGCGTCAATTGCTGACCTCTGTTTGAAATTAGGGGAAAATGTCGTTTCAGGACATAAAATACCTCAATGGATCGCCATTACGAATCCGTAGACCATGATCGGTCGATGAGGCCGATTAACGGCGGCAACCAATCATACATTTCAATCATCGATATATGGAGCGACCTCACCGTTTCTGTGTGCGAATGCAGTTGTGACTCGATAAGCGTCTGACCTCGCCCCCCGGATTACCTAGTCTGCCTTGCAGAAGTTCGTAAGGCGCTGCCTAGCCTGGCGATGCGGTTAGTTGGCGGGTAATAGAACTCCCAGAACGAATATCGATCTGATAAAGATTCTGGGAGTTTCG
>NZ_SCNV01000115.1 GCF_005503145.1 Burkholderia sp. 4M9327F10
AGATTTGAAAGTGAACAGGAAAGTCAATGAAATCAACGATCTACCAACACCACCTCCGCGCCAGTGCTAGCTTTTCGTACCGTCACTTATTGCACTGAAAACGAGGGGACCCCCAATCCACCGCCGACCGCGCTGCCGTGCGTGCCCAGGCCGCAGAAGCTGTTCGCACAGGCCAGATCTCCCACGGCGAAATCGGCAACGCCATGTAATGCAAGCCGATGCGGGCGTTTCGGACGCCACCGCTTGGCGCATCCACTGCGGCTGAGCGAAGGCGTCATCGGTGCACCGCATCACATTGCATCGCCCATGAACGAGCCCCCATTGCGGGGCTTTTTTCATGGGGCAAACTTTTGACGAATCCCAGCTAGGGCAACGCCGAATAAGTCCCCGCAGTGGCGCACGCCCTGATTTGGGATGGGATGCAAGGCGCAAACCACAGCGATAGCCGTAGCTATCGCGAGGATTTGCAACGCGGCAGACCGCCCAAAGCAGGGGTGCGCGGTGCGCGAGGGACTTGTTCAGCGTTGCCCTAGGTCTGTCAGGACGGCCCCATGCGGCCCGACGAACGTTCCAGCAGGGTTTCCAGCACCTCGATACGGTGCCGATGCCGGGTGGTGATGGCGTAGAAATGCTCCTGCAGCCCGGCGGAGTAGCCCACCTTGACGAGGATGCCCGTGCGCAACTCGTCCTGAACCACCACCTCGGGCAGCACGGTCAGCCAGCCGCTGTCACGGGCGATCAGGCGCAGCATGGCCATGTCATCCACCTCGGCGCGCAATCGGGGCGTCACCCCGGCCGATGCACACAGGGCTTCAAACTGCGCACGCAGTGCATGGCGGGGGCCAGGCAGCGCCACCTCCATACCCTCCAGGTCTTCAGGTATGCGCAACGAGCGCGATTGCCACACGCTGGCAGGGCCGACCAGCGAGATGGACTGGCTGCCGAGAAATTGGCAGTGCAAGGGGCGCTCGGAGTCGGAAGGCACTGACTCATTGGCCAGCACCACGTCCAGCTGGTGCTGCACCAGGCGCGAAATCAGCCCCTCCAGCAGCCCTGACTCCAGCGTCAAAACCACGGACGGGTCGGCCAGCAAGGGGCGGATCCAGTTTTCCTGGTAGTTGCGGGACAACGTTGCCACACTGCCCACGCGCAGCCGGGTCACCCCCGACGCGCTGCCCTGCAGGCGCCCCAGCATTTCCTGACCCAGTCCGAAGATGTTCTCGGCATATGCCAGTACCAGTTGCCCGGTGTCGGTCAGCAGCAGGCGGCGGCCCTCTCGCAAAAACAGCTCTTCGCCCAGGCGCTCTTCCAGCTGCCGGATCTGGGTGGACACCGCAGACTGGGACGTGTGCAGCTCTTGCGCTGCCTGGGTAAGGTGCCCCAGCTTGGCCACACGCCAAAAGTAGAACAGGTGGTTGAAGTTGAGTTGATCGAGTCTCATTGTTCTATTTTTAGTATTTTTTTGTTCTTTTCAATGTATTTTACAGAACAATAACCCCGCAGCATCATCGCCCCCAGTCTTGTTTCTGGAGGTTGAGTGATGCCATTTGTTCACGTTTTGTCCCACGCCAGCGCATGGGCACCGGGCATGCTCATGCTGGCCGCCATGGCGCTGGCACTGTGCCACAAGGGCTCGGTTGCCACGTTGTGGCGCTGGATGCTGATCCTGTCTGGTGCCGCCTTGGCAGGTTCTGTATTGGCGGCGATTGCGGCCATGGCTGGCATCGGCCGGCTGGACCACGCTGGCTGGCTCAAGGCATCGCCGATGGGCTTGTGCATGGGGGTTCTGGTGCAACTGCTGGGCACCGTCATCGCAGCGTTTTCTGCGAGGTACCTGGAGGGAGAGCCCGGCCAGCCGCGCTACATGGCAGCACTGGCGGGTGTGCTGGCTGCTGTGCACGTGCTGCTGCTGGCAGACCACTGGATCGTCCTGGCCATCGCCTGGGCTCTGGTGGGCATTGCGCTGCAACACCTGCTGTGCTTCTACCCCGACCGGGCTTTTGCCAGCCTGGCCGCCCACAAAAAACAGATGGCCGACAGGGTGGCCGACGTATTGCTGGTCGGTGCGGCGGCACTGGCCTGGCTGGAAGTCGGCAGCGGTTCTTTGTCGGCGTTGTGGGCGTACATCGCACGCGACGGCATGTCCCCGTTGCTGCACGCCAGCGCGGTGTTGCTGACCCTGGCCGTGATTTTGCGGACGGCCTTGTTGCCCGTGCATGGCTGGCTGATCCAGGTCATGGAGGCGCCCACGCCGGTGTCTGCACTGCTGCACGCAGGCGTGGTCAACCTGGGCGGGTTCGTGCTGATACGGTTCGCCCCCTTGCTGGAAAACGCCGCCGCTGCCCGCGTCGTGCTGGTCGTTTTTGGCCTCGGTACAGCCGTGCTCGCTGGCATGGTCATGCTGACGCGCATCAGCATCAAGGTCAGGCTGGCCTGGTCCACGGTGGCGCAGATGGGGTTCATGCTGCTCGAATGCGGGTTGGGCCTGTACACGCTGGCTGCGCTGCACCTCGTGGGGCACTCGCTGTACAAGGCCCATGTGTTTCTGTCGGCATCCAACGCGGTTCGGCAAGCGCGGCTGCAGGCCATGCACAGCGCAACCCCGCCCACAGCCATCAGCCTGGCGCTGGCACCCGTCGCCGCCACGGCCACCGTGCTGCTGGTGCTGAACGTGGCGGCGGAGGTGCCCTGGCCCGCCTGGTGGTCCGCCGTGCTGGGACTGGCCTGGGCACCGCTGCTCTGGTCGCCTCAGGGCCAGGCCAGCGCCAAGACTGCGGCCTGGCACAGCCTGGCCGGGCTGGTGATGGTGGCGGGCCTCACCGCAGCGGCAGTTGCCATCCACCATGTGCCACTGGGCTTGCGCGATGCTCCGGCGCACGTGCTGGGGTGGCTGGCACTGATCGGACTTTTAGGCCTTTACCTCTTTCTGGCACTGCTGCAGAGGCAGCCCCACATGCTGCGGACCTGGCGCAGGTGGAGCTATGCAGGGTTCTACATCGACGAGGCGTACACCCGGCTGGCCCTGTACATCTGGCCCACCGCCTGGACACCCCCTGCCCCGCGTGACGCGGTCCCCCATGTAGCAGGCCCCACGTTGCACAGAGCCGCCCCCTGAACCGCACTGCACCCGGAGAACCCCATGATGGAATCACTGACCGACTGCCCCACCGAGGAGCTCGCGGCGCCAGCGCCCACGCACGCTGCGCAGCACCCGGCCTCGCACAACGACATCGACACCGCCTGCGCACAAGCGTGCCAAGCCATTGCACCGGCCTGGCCCCTGGACCGTGCCATTGCAGTCAACCCGCACTGGGCGCGCATCGGCATGCCGGTGCGCCGGGTGGCAGCGCGCATGGCAGCGCTGGGCGGCATTCAGGTCTTTCCCGGGCGCGACCGGCAACTGCAAGCGTGGACGGAAGGACGCATCAGCGCCCAGGACCTTGATCAGGCGATCCGCCAGATGCCTCAGGCGCAAGCCTGCGGGTTGACTGCCGAAGACTGCGTACAGGCCTTACACAACACCCAGCCCGTAGAGCAATTGCCCCTGCTGATCGATGTGCTGGACAACGACCCCCACCGCCAAACCCGCTTGTCCTGGCGCCAGGCAATCACCCACCAGGTGAGCCAGACCTGCGCCGCCTATTTCGACCAGACACAGGCGGACTGGCAGCCCCAGCGGTCCGAGGGCCTGTATGCGTTCTGGCGCGAGACTCTGCAGCACGACCACTCCATCGGCCTGCTGATGGGCTTGCCACACCTCGCCGAGGCCTTGGAGGCTCTGCCCGCCACCCGGGAAGACGCCGAACGCTGGGTACTGCACAGGCTGCGCCTTCCCAAGGCGGTGTGGCCAGACTATCTGGAGTCGGTGCTGCTGACGGTGAATGGCTGGGCTTCGTGGTGCGCCTATCTAGGCTGGCAGGCCCACCTGAACCAGACCTCCGACCCGCACCTGCGGGAGTTGCTGGCGATCCGGCTGGCATGGGGTGCGGTTCTACTGCATTGCAAGGACGATGCCGCAGGCACCCATGCCTTCCAGGCGCTGCAACAGGCCTGGGGCCAGGCCCCCGCCTTGTTGCAACGGGCAGAGCAGGCTCTGCTGGTCGACGAAGTGTGGCAAGTAGCTCTGGAAGTCGGCTACCAGCGCCAACTGGCTCAGCGGCTGCTCGGTGCCGGCAGTGCCCCGCCCAACCAGCACGAGATCGAGGTGCAAGCCGCTTTTTGTATTGATGTGCGCAGCGAGCCACTGCGGAGGTCCCTGGAGGCCATTTGGCCCGCCGTACAGACCATCGGGTTCGCGGGATTTTTTGGCCTGCCCCTCGCCTACACACCGCTGGGCACCAGCGCTCGCACGCCCCACCTGCCGGGCCTGTTGGCACCCGCAGTAGAAGCCACTGACTGCATCGTGCCATCCACTGCGGGCGCGTTGAAGACCGATGCGACGCTACAAGAAGCAGCGATCCACGCACGCTCCAGGCGCTTTGCGCTGGCCGACCAATGGCTGTCCGCCAGCCGCTGGCCGGGTGCGGCGTTCTCGTTCGTTGAAGCGGCGGGCGTGGGCTATGCGGGCAAGCTGGGCCAATGGCTGCGGCCCTCCCGGCAAGCCAGGGCCAACGATGCACTGGAAGGCCTGCCTGCGCGCTATCGCCCCCTGTGCCGGCCCCAGCTCACGGGGCTGGACATCGGCGCCAAGGTGTCGCTGGCAGCGCGGGTGCTGCGCTCCATGGGGCTGGACGGTTATCTGGCGCCCCTGGTACTGCTGGTAGGGCATGGCAGCCAGTCGGCCAACAACGCCCATGCGGCAGCGCTGGACTGCGGCGCATGCTGCGGCCAGACCGGCGAAGTCAGTGCCCGCAGCCTGGCACAACTGCTGAACGAACCTGCCGTGCGTACGGGCCTGGCGGAACAAGGCATCGCCATTCCGGAGTCCACAACCTTCGTGGCGGCCCTGCACAACACCACAACCGATGAGATCGAGGGCTTTGACCTGGACCTGCTGCCCCCAGCCGCTCGCCAACGGTGGGACAGCCTGCAGCCGGTGCTACACCATGCCAGTGACCAGGTCCGCAGAGAACGAGCACCGCACCTGCACATCGACCCACGGACACCGCACGACGATTTGCTGAAGCAATTGCGAAGGCGCGCCAACGATGGCGCCCAGACGCGCCCGGAATGGGGCCTGGCGGGCAACGCAGCCTTCGTCATCGCACCCCGGCACAGGACGCTGGGCGCTGCGCTACAAGGACGCAGCTTTCTGCACGACTATGACGCCCAAAGAGACCCCGACGGCAGCCTGCTGGAAGCGCTCATGACCGCGCCCATGCTGGTCACCCACTGGATCAACTGGCAGTACCACGCATCCACCTGCGCCCCCACACGCCTGGGGAGTGGCAACAAGGTGCTGCACAACGTGGTGGGCGGACACATCGGCGTCTTTGAAGGCAACGGCGGTGATCTGCGCATCGGCCTGTCGCAGCAGTCGGTGCACGACGGCAAGCGCTGGTTGCACGAACCACTGAGGCTGACCGTGGTGATTGATGCGCCCCGCCCATCCATCGACGCAGTGATCCATCAACATGCCGTCGTCAAGCAACTGGTGGACCACGGGTGGCTGCACCTCTGGCGGTGGGAAGGCACCGACCTGATGCGCTATGACCAGGGTCTCTGGGAGCCGCTGCACACGGAGAACTGGTGATGCACCCCAGTGCACGCCCCTATGCAGACCGCCGCATCGCCTTGCTGACCCAGCATGGCAAGGAGCGGGTCATCGCGCCCGCGCTGGAGCCGGGTCTGGGTTGCACGATTGAACATGTCAGCGGGTTCGATACCGACCTGCTGGGCACCTTCACCCGCGAAACGGCACGTGCGGGCTCGCAACTGGATGCAGCACGGCGCAAAGCCCGCAAGGGCATGGAGCTCTCCGGCCTCGATGCCGGCCTGGCCAGCGAGGGCAGCTTTGGTCCCGATCCGTTCACAGGAATGGTGCCCTGGAACGTGGAGCTGATCGCCTGGCTGGACGACCGCATGGGCATCGAAGTCGTCGGCATGGCACAAGGGCCTGCGCGCAGCGGGCACCTGCTGAGCGATAACTGGAGTGCCGTGGAGGCATTTGCGCAGCGCGAGGGCTTCCCGCAGCAACAGCTGGTGATGCGCCCGGAGAGCCAGGACGACACCCGCATGCACAAAGGCATCGCGGACTGGGACCGGCTGCGGCACTGCTTCGACGCCTGCCAAGCCCAGGCCCGCAACCGCCAGGTCTTTGTGGAGACGGACCTGAGGGCCTTTGCCAACCCCACCCGCATGCGCCTCATCGAGCAAGCTGCGCAGGACTTGCTGCAGCGACTGCAGTCGAACTGCCCAGCCTGCAACGCCCCGGGTTACTGGGTCACCGAACGCATACCGGGGCTTACCTGCTCTGCCTGCGGACGGCCTACCGCATCCTGCCGCGCTGAGGTGTGGTCGTGCCCACGCTGCGAATACCAGTCCAGAATGAGCAAAGCCACGCGGGCATTGGCAGATCCTCGCCACTGCGCGTATTGCAATCCCTGACTTGCAATCACAGCGGTCCCGCGTTCAGCACAGTGGTTTGAACACTGACCGGCGAGGCGTCACAAAGCAAACAACAACTGGCCAATCGATCAGTCAGTTGTTGGTAAAAAACGGGGTGTTCGACAGCTCACTCCACAGTAACGCTCTTGGCCAAGTTGCGGGGCTTGTCCACATCCGTCCCCCGCGCACAGGCCGTGTGGTACGCAAGCAGCTGCAGCGGCACGACATGCAGCAGTGGGCTCAATGCGCCGTAGTGCTCGGGCATGCGAATCACGTGGATGCCCTCACTGCTTTCGATGCGGGTGTCGCCATCGGCCAGCACGTACAGCACACCCGCACGGGCGCGGACTTCCTGCATGTTGCTCTTGAGCTTCTCCAGGAGGGCGTCGTTGGGCGCCACCGTCACCACCGGCATGGCGCTGGTCACCAGGGCCAGGGGGCCGTGCTTGAGTTCACCGGCCGGGTAGGCTTCAGCGTGGATGTAGCTGATTTCCTTGAGCTTGAGCGCGCCCTCCAGCGCGATGGGGTAATGCAGCCCTCGGCCCAGAAAGAGCGCGTTTTCCATGCGCGCAAAGTCTTCAGCCCAGCTGATGAGCTGGGGTTCGAGCGCCAGCACGGCCTGCAGGGCCACGGGCAGGTGGCGCATGGCCTTGAGGTGTGCAGCCTCCTGCTCTTCACTCAGGCGGCCCTTGCTTTGCGCCAGGGCCAGCGTCAGCAAGAACAGGCCCGCCAGCTGCGTGGTGAAGGCCTTGGTGCTGGCCACGCCGATCTCGACCCCGGCGCGGGTGATGTAGGCGAGCTTGCATTCGCGCACCATGGCGCTGGTGGCGACGTTGCAGATGGTGAGCGTGTGCTGCATGCCCAGGGATTGCGCGTGGCGCAGCGCGGCCAGGGTGTCGGCGGTTTCGCCGCTTTGGCTGATGGTGACGACCAGGGTGCGCGGGTTGGGCACGCTGGTGCGGTAGCGGTATTCGCTGGCCACTTCGACCTGGGTGGGAATGCCCGCGATTTCTTCGAGCCAGTATTTGGCGGTGCAGCCGCTGTAATAGCTGGTGCCGCAGGCCAGGATCAACACGTTGTCGATGTCCTTGAACACGCGCCAGGCAGCCGCGCCGGGCTCGCCATGCTGGCCTGCACCATCAAACAGCTCGGGCACGATGCCGGCCAGGCCTTCCAGCGTGTCGGCAATCGCGCGGGGCTGCTCGAAGATTTCCTTTTGCATGTAGTGGCGATACGGCCCCAGCTCGGCCGCGCCGCTGTGGGCCTGCACGGTGCGCACGGGGCGCTGCCCGGTGGTCAGCGCATTGCCGTCCTTGCCCACGATCCAGTAGCGGCCCAGCTGCAGGTCCACCAGGTCGCCCTCTTCCAGATAGACGATCTGGTCAGTGACGCCCGCCAGGGCCATGGCGTCGCTGGCCAGAAAGTGCTCGCGCGATGACGAGGCGCCGGTTGCGTCCTTGCCCACGCCCAGGATCAACGGAGACCCTGCGCGTGCGCCCACCACGCGGTGGGGTTCGTCCTTGTGCATGACGGCGATGGCGTAGGCGCCATGCAGTTCGGCCACGGTGGCCCGCACGGCGTCGAACAGGTCGCCGCTGTAATGGCTGTCCACCAGGTGGGCGATGACCTCGGTGTCGGTCTGGCTTGCAAACACGTAGCCGCGTGCCTGCAGGCGGGCGCGCAGTTCTTCGTGGTTCTCGATGATGCCGTTGTGCACCAGTGCCACCCGGCCTGCGGCCTGCGCATGGGCGTCTGCGCCCGTGCCGTGGCTGAAATGCGGGTGGGCGTTGTGCACGGCAGGCGCGCCGTGCGTGGCCCAGCGGGTGTGGGCGATGCCGGTGGCGCGTGGCCAGCACGGCGGTCATGGGGCTGCACTGGGCGCCCGAGACCTCCATGCGCGTGATAGTGGCCTGTCTGCCGGTGATGTCGCTGCACACGCTGTCGGTCAGCGCCGTGAGCTACCAGCTCATCCGGCAGTCTGCGCGCCAGAACCAGATGCTGGACGAACTGCGCCGCGTGGACGCACTGACCGGCCTGTTCGGGCGCGGCCACTGGCAAGAGCAGGCAGAGGCCGCACTGCGCCGCCACCACACCACCGACGAGCCCGCCTGCATGCTGATGCTGGACATCGACCATTTCAAGGAGATCAACGACGCTTACGGCCACACCGTGGGCGATGAGGTCATCCGCGCGCTGGCGCATGTGGTGCGGGGCAACGTGCGCGCCGGTGACTGCGCGGGGCGCTACGGCGGGGACGAATTCGCCATCGTGCTGCCCGGCATGCATGCGCGCGACGCCCTGGCCATTGCCCAGCGCATCCGCGAGCAGACAGAAGGCGTGCGCCTGCGCAGCCTGCCCGAACTGCGCATCACCAGCAGCATCGGCGTGGCCCCGGCCGACCACCGCCACAGCAGCCTGCGGGCGTGGATCGACGCCGCGGACGCAGCGCTGTACGTCGCCAAAAACGGCGGACGCAATCAGGTGGCGGGGTGCATGGAGCCAGCGCTGGTACCAGCGGTGTAGCAGCCAGCACTGCGGCCGGCGTCAGGGCTCGTTGGCGGCTGCAGGGTTCACCGGCCACTGCACCCGCACCGTGCAACCAGCGCCCGGCACCGCCGTCGCGCTAACCTCTGCGCCGTGGCGCTGCGCAATGGCGCGGCACAGTGCGAGCCCCGCGCCCACCCCCTCGAACTCCGTCTCGCGGTGCAGGCGCTGGAACACGCCGAACAAGGGGTCCCCTCGTTTTCAGTGCAATAACTGGCGGTACGCAAACCCAGCACTGGCGCGGGGGTGGTGTTGGTAGATCGTTGATTCTGTTGGCTTTCCTGTTCACTTCTCAAACG
>NZ_SCNV01000116.1 GCF_005503145.1 Burkholderia sp. 4M9327F10
CCACCCGCCCGATCCCCCACAGAATCGCTCCGGTCCCGCACAGGCTTTCGCCGAACCCGAGCACCAGCCGGCTCAGCACCAGCAGCGTGAGGCTGAGCGCCGGCCAATGGGCGCACAACACGGCGAGCAGCAGCATCACACCGCTCGTGCCGCAGCCGATCAGGCCGATCGCCACCGTGCGCTTGGGTCCGAGCGTGTCCGCGGAGCGCCCGGCGAGCGCCCGCGAGGCGAGGGTAGCCAGATACTGCACGCTGATCGCCGCGCCCGCGACGATCGCGCTGAAACCGAGGTCGTCGTGGACGTAGCCCGGCAGCACCGCCAGCGGAATCCCGATGGTCAGGTAGCAAATAAACGTGAAAAAGACGACCGGAATGATCTGCAGAGTGGTCGCAAACTCGCTGCGCGGTGTGGCTGTGTCGGCGGACATGGGGAAAACGAGACTTGAAAACGGCGGGAAGGCATGATTTTCCCATGGAACCGATTCCCTTGCAGGGATTGCTTAATTGTTTTTGCGATGAAAATACGGTGCCGGATCGATATAAAGGGACGTTTTGGTGCTGCAGCAGCGCCTCGAGGGCTCTGGGACTGTTTTGTGAGTGGCCGAAATGAAGCATTTATGAAAAAAATAACGCAAATAGACGCACCCTATATAAGCTGACTTCGCTCCAAACTCATCCATTTATCGCTCCAACGATATGTCCCGCATGTGTTCCCTGCTATGGGTTGCAAATATTGACGGTGATAGCGTTCGAACCGTCACTGCAGCATGGTCCCCACGGACACAGAACAGCCAGGTGCCCCCAACCTGCGCGCTTCGCGCGAGGCCCCCCCGAGAGGGGTGAATAAAACTTGGAGCGGCCCGGCGTTTTCTTCATCAAGAGTACGAGACATGACCCAGCCAATTCGCTTCTACCACCGCAACGCGATCCGCGAGATCACGGATGCGCCCGTCACCCGCACGGTGCTCCAGTACCTGCGCGAAGATGCGCATTGCACGGGCACCAAGGAAGGGTGTGCGGAAGGCGACTGCGGCGCCTGCACGGTCGTGGTCGGCGAGCGCAACGAAGCAGGCGGCGTCAGCTTCAAGGCGGTCAACGCCTGCATCCAGTTCCTGCCCACGCTCGACGGCCGCGCGCTGTTCACCGTCGAGGACCTGCGCCAGCCGGACGGTACGTTGCATCCGGTGCAGGAGGCCATGGTCGAATGCCACGGCTCGCAATGCGGCTTCTGTACGCCGGGTTTCGTGATGTCGATGTGGTCGCTGTACGAAAAGCACGGCCACGAGCATAGCTGCGCCAACCGCACGGTGCCTTCGCGCGACGACATCAGCAACGCCCTGACCGGCAACCTGTGCCGCTGCACCGGCTACCGGCCGATCGTCGACGCGGCGGTGCGCATGTTCGAAGCGCCCGCACCGAAAGCGCCGGTGGACCTTGCCGCGCTGTCGGCCAAACTCGCCACGCTCAAGCGCGGCGAAACCTTTCACTACGAATTCGCCGGCCAGCAGTTCGATGCGCCGCGCACGGTCGAGGCGCTGGCGCAGATCAAGGCCGCGCAACCGGCCACGCGGATCCTGGCCGGCAGCACCGACATCGGCTTGTGGGTCACCAAGCAGATGCGTGAGCTGGGCAACATCGTCTACGTCGGCCAGATTGAAGCGTTGCAGCGCATTGCGGTGTCGGACGACTGGATCGAGATCGGCGCGGGCGTGAGCGTCGAGACGGCATACGCCGAACTGGCGAAGCACTACCCGGAACTCACCGAGATGTGGAAGCGCTTCGCCTCGCTGCCGATCCGCAACGCCGGCACGCTGGGCGGCAATATTGCCAACGGCTCGCCGATCGGCGATTCGATGCCCGGTCTGATCGCTCTGGGCGCGCACGTGGTGGTGCGCGGCGGCGAGATCGAGCGGGAGATGCCGCTCGAAGACCTGTACCTCGCGTACCAGAAGAAGGACATAGCCGAGCATGAATTCGTGGTCGGCCTGAAGGTGCCGACTCGCAGCGGCGCGCGCCAGAACCTGCAATTCCGCACCTACAAGCTCTCCAAGCGCTTCGATTCGGACATCTCGGCGGTGTGCGCCGCGTTTTCGTTCATTGCCGACGGCGACACGATCCGCGAGCCGCGCATTGCCTTCGGCGGCATGGCCGCGACTTCGAAGCGCGCGACGCATGCCGAGGCGGTGCTGCGCGATGCCGAATGGCACGAAGCCACCGCACAGGCGGCGATGATCGCGCTGGGCCAGGATTACGCCCCGCTCTCCGACATGCGCGCCACCAGCAACTACCGCCTCGATGCGGCCAAAAACACGCTGTATCGCTTCTGGCTCGAAACCCGCCCGCACAATCCGCTGCCCAAATCCGCACTCGATGTGCGCGCAGTCGAAGCCGCCGGCGCGAACGCCTGAAGCAGTCCCACGGATACGGAGAACTACTCGAATGAACCAGCAAGCCGAACCGTTCCTGAAAGACGCTCAGGAGTTTGACGATTTCACCCAGGTGCATGTCTCGCGCCCGCATGAATCCGCGCATCTGCACGTGAGCGGCCGCGCGACCTACACCGACGACATCCCCGTGCTCGCCGGCACGCTGCACGCCGCGCTCGGCCTCTCGCCGAAAGCGCATGCGAAGATCGTTTCGATGTCGCTCGCCAAGGTGCGCGCCACACCCGGTGTGGTCGCCGTTTTCACGGCCGAAGATATCCCCGGCGTCAACGACGTGGGTCCGATCATCCACGGTGATGACCCGATTCTCGCCGACGGCGTGGTGCAGTATGTCGGCCAGCCGATGTTCATCGTGGTCGCCATCTCGCACGAAGCGGCCCGCCTCGCGGCGCGCCGCGCCGACGTGGTCTACGAAGAGCTGCCGGCGATTCTCACCGCGCAGCAGGCCCGCGCCGCCAACCAGCACGTACTGCCGCCCATGAAGCTCGCGCGTGGCGATGCCGCTGCGAAGATCGCGCGTGCCACGCATCATGACGCCGGTGAAATGCTGCTGGGCGGTCAGGAACAGTTCTACCTGGAAGGGCAGATTTCGTACGCAGTGCCGAAGGACGACGACGGTATGCACGTCTACTGCTCGACCCAGCACCCGACCGAAATGCAGCACCTGGTGGCGCATGCGCTCGGCGTGCCGTCGCACAGCGTGCTGGTCGAATGCCGGCGGATGGGCGGAGGCTTCGGCGGCAAGGAATCGCAGTCGGGCCTGTTCGCCTGCTGCGCCGCGATTGCCGCCTGGAAGCTGCTGTGCCCGGTGAAACTGCGCCCGGACCGCGACGACGACATGATGGTCACCGGCAAGCGTCACGACTTCCACTACACCTACGAAGTCGGCTACGACGACAAGGGCGTGATCGACGGCGTGACCGTGGACATGACCTCGCGCTGTGGCTTTTCCGCCGACCTGTCCGGCCCAGTGATGACGCGTGCGCTGTGTCACTTCGACAACGCGTACTGGCTGTCCGACGTCACGATCGACGGTTTTTGCGGCAAGACCAACACGCAGTCGAACACCGCGTTCCGCGGCTTCGGCGGCCCGCAAGGCGCGTTTGCGATCGAGTACATCATGGACAACGTCGCGCGCTCGCTCGGCGAGGATTCGCTCGACGTGCGCCGCCGCAACCTGTACGGCAAGACCGAGCGCAATCAGACGCCGTATGGTCAGGTGGTCGAAGACAACGTGATCCACGAGCTGATCGACGAACTCGAAGCGACCAGCGACTACCGCGCGCGCCGCGCCGCGATTCGCGAGTTCAATGCGAACAACGAAGTGCTGAAGAAGGGTCTCGCGCTCACGCCGGTGAAGTTCGGCATTGCGTTCAACGTGACCCACTTCAACCAGGCGGGCGCGCTGGTGCATATCTACACCGACGGCTCGGTGCTCGTGAACCACGGCGGCACGGAGATGGGCCAGGGGCTGAACACCAAGGTGGCGCAGGTTGTGGCGCACGAGCTTGGCATCAGCTTCAACCGCGTGCGTGTCACGGCAACCGACACCAGCAAGGTGGCGAACACCTCGGCCACGGCCGCTTCGACAGGCTCCGATCTGAACGGCAAGGCCGCGCAGGACGCCGCGCGTCAACTGCGCGAACGCCTTTCTGCCTTCGCCGCCGAGCGTTTCGGCGCGGGCCAGGTGAGCGCCGGCAGCGTGCGCTTCGCTCACGACCGCGTGCGGGTGGGCGAAGCCGTGCTGCCGTTCGAAGAGATCATCGCCAAAGCCTATCTGGCGCGCGTGCAGCTCTGGTCGGACGGCTTCTATGCGACGCCGAAGCTGTACTGGGATCAGTCGAAGCTGCAGGGCCGCCCGTTCTACTACTACTCGTATGGCGCCGCGGTTTCGGAAGTCGTGATCGACACGCTGACCGGCGAAATGCGCGTGCTGCGCGCCGATGCGTTGCATGACGTGGGCGCCTCGCTGAATCCCGCGCTCGATGTCGGTCAGGTGGAAGGCGCCTTCATCCAGGGCATGGGCTGGCTCACGACCGAAGAGCTGTGGTGGAACGCCGGCGGCAAGCTGATGACGCATGCGCCGTCCACCTACAAGATTCCGACCGTCAACGACACGCCGCCCGATTTCCGGGTCCGGCTCTTCAAGAACCGCAATGCGGAGGACAGCATTCACCGTTCGAAGGCCACCGGCGAGCCGCCGTTGCTGCTGCCGTTCTCAGTGTTCTTTGCGATTCGCGATGCGGTGGCGAGCGTGGGTGACTACAAGGTCAATCCGCCGCTGAACGCGCCTGCGACAAGCGAAGAGATTCTCAAGGCGGTGAGCGCGGTGCGTGCGGCTACGGCTGCGCCGCGGCAATGAGCGCCTATAAGCGGCAATAAGCGTCAATAACCGAAGCGACCCACTGGAATGCTCGCAATGAACGCACCTACTTTCGTTCAGGTCGGCCGGCGCAGCAGCCATGCTGCGACGCGCCCGGCGCCAATGCATATCGTGCTGTTCGGCGCCGGCCATGTCGGGCATGCGCTCGTCACGCTGCTTGGAAGCCTGCCGTGCGTGGTGCAATGGGTCGATGAGCGCGACGAGCTGTTCCCCGACGAAGTCCCCGCCAACGTGCAGGTCGAGCCGACCGACACGCCTGATGCGATCGTCGATAGCGCTCCACCCGGCGCCTATTTTCTGGTGATGACGCACAACCACGCGCTGGACTTCTCGCTCGCCGCACGCATCATGCGGCGGCGCGACTTCACCTACTTCGGGATGATCGGCTCGAAGACCAAGCGCGTGAAATTCGAACGGCGGCTGATCGAGCGCGGCGTCGAACTGGACCGGCTGGTGGAGATGACTTGCCCAATCGGCGTGGCCGGGATCGTCGACAAGGCGCCGCAATCGATCGCGGTGGCCGTGTGTGCCGAGCTGCTGCAAGTGCGTTCGCGCAACACGGCGCACGTGTCACACGACCTTTGCGCGAGCGTCTAGGCTGCGCAGCGGCACCAGCGGCACCAGCGGCACCGGCGGCACCGGCGGCACCGGCGGCTTCAGCGGCACCAGCGGCCTAGGCCGCCCTAGGCGTCCTGATGTTCCGCCTTGCTTCGCGTCTGCAGCGCAGGCGGGCGTTTCACCCGTGCCTTGTGCGCCACCAGGCGCTCGGACACCTGTGACATCAACGTGCGCAGCCAGCCGATATCGCTCGGCCGGTCCGGCTGCGGATGCCACAACTGATAGCACTTGATGCGCGGAAACGGAATCGGCACATCCACCACGGCAAGCGGCAGCAGGTTCGCGTAATGCGTGGCAAAGCGCCGGGTCGTCGTAAAGATCAGATCCGATTGCAGCAGCACTTGCGGCACGAGGCCGAAGTAGGGGAGCGTGGTCACGATGCGCCGCTCCGCGCGGGCCCGCGCAAAGCCGATATCGACCGCGCCGCCGCTGGCGCCGCTGTAGGGCGTCGGCGCGAGGTGCGGAGCCGCGAGATACGTTTCCCGAGTCATCGGCGCCTGGGCCAGCGGATGATCCGCACGCATCAGGCACACCACCGTATCCGAAAACAGATCGCTTTTCTCGAAGCGCGCATCGGGCTTCGGCCAGTTGCCGATCACCAGATCCAGTTCACCGGCATCGAGCGCGGCGGCATGGTCGAGCGTGGGATTGAGCGAATCGATTTCCAGACGCGCGTGCGGCGCCGCTTCGCGAAACTGCGCGATCACGGTCGGCATGAAAAAATCGTTCAGATAGTCCGGTGCCGCGACCCGGAAGATGCGCCGCGAGCGGCCCGGATCGAAATCGCCGTGCGGCGTCGACACAAAGTCCACTTCCCGCAGCACCCGTTGCGCCGATGCCAGCAGCGAGGCGCCGTACTCGGTCGGCACCATGCCCGATTTGCCGCGCACCAGGATCGGATCGTTGAGCGTCTCGCGCAGCTTGCGCAGCGCCGTGCTGATGGCAGGCTGAGTCTGGTTCAGGCGCAGCGCCGTCTGCGTCACGCTGCGCTCGACGAGCAGCGTGCGCAGCACGCGCACGAGCCAGATATCGAGGGAGGCGGCGGTGTCGTCCATGGATCAGGTGGGCGGATCAGACTCAGGGAATGCGTTGCGCGAAGCGGCCATGCGGACCGCCCGCGCGGCAGGGCACGAAGTCCATAACCTTAGGCCCGTTTGCCCTGCGCCCGCCATAGCGGGCGCGGTATGGCCGGCATCACAACGGCTGCGGCGGCGGGCGAGCCCCGCGCCCGCCCGCCGCCAGCACATCTGATCGGCCTGTCAAATTCTGACGTTAAGCTTTCAGTCAAGCATGCAACTCACGCCTCGAGCCCCGAAGGCAGCGCGCTGATCCGTTTCACTTCCTTCGAATCGAGCCAGTTCGGCGTGCGGGCGCAGTACAGCACCATCGGCAGCGCGTCTTCGCCCCAGAACAACTGGTTGTTGAGCCAGAAGGTGGGCACGCCGAACACGCCCAAGGCAATCGCATCGCTGGTGCTGCGGCGCAGTTGCGCCTTGACCTCTTCCTGCTCGATCAGCGCGGGACCGTCCGGCAGGCCGACCCGCTCGCACAGTGCGGCGAAGCCTTCCTCGCTCGACGGATCGCGTCCCTCGCGCCAGATAAAGCGGAAGATATCCCGCACAAGGTGGATATCGGCCTTGGCCGCGACCGCCAGCAGCATGGCCTTGGTCGAATCGAACGGATGCGCCGGCGGCATCTTGAACGGAATGCCGAGCTGGTCCGCGCGAAACAGCGCGTGACGGTACATGTACACGCGCTTGGGGGGCACACCGTAAGCGGGCCGCTGTCCCCAGTGCTGGTACAGGTCATTCAGCACAACCGGAGTGAAGACGAACGGAAAGCCTGGCCATTTCTCGTGTTGCTCGAGCAACAGGTACGTAAACGGCGAGACGAAGTCGTAAAACCACAAAGGTTGCGTGGCGTCGATGCCATCGGTCATAAGTCTCTCCCGGATTGCTCGGATCTGGACGAAGCGGGCAAGGCACGCGTGCTTTGCCGCGCGTGCCGGTTATGTGTCTGCTGCGCGCGCCTGCTATGGACCTCTGCTACGCGCGTCTGCTAAATCATCCAGTCTGACGTGATCTTACGCGGAGCCGCGGCCGTGTGCATTGGTGAGGTGTTTCCAGATGCCTTCTGTACCGCAGCGGGCTAACGGCGAATGCGCAATGCCGCGCCACTGCCTGTTCCGTTGCGCGCCGGCTGCTTTCTGTTGCGCTTATGCGGTCTGGGTCGGCGTGGCGGAGGGCTTGTCAGGGGCGCCCGGTGTGTCCTCGTCAGTCTCCCGTCCGTCTGGCCGGCCGCTCTCCGCCTGAGCGTCGCGTGAATGCGAGAGCCGTTCGCGCACGAAGCCGATATGCTCGCGCAGCACATAGAACTGGTCGGCGTAGGCGAGCGGCATCTTCAGGCCGTTGACGGAGTCCTCGATCGTGTCGAGCCGCTCCAGCAGCGACTGGCGCTCTTCGGCCGAGGTTTCGCCCATCATCCCGCGCTCGATGGCGATCAGCGCACCGTACCAGCGGTAGATACGCGATTTCACCCGCCACGCGTAGAGCGACGGCACCACTCGCAACGCCGGCACCAGCACGACGATCAGCGGCACCACGACCACCAGCAGGCGGTCGGCGAGGCTCGCGATCCAGAACGGCAGCACGCGGTACAGGAAGCTCTTGCCCGACTTGTAGTAGCGCGCGGCGTCGTCGCTGATCGGGAAGTCGTGGGCGAGCGGCGCCGGAAATTCGCCGGCATGCTGCATCACATTGGCCTTGCCGTGCACCTCGCGGGCCGCTTCGATCAGCAGATCGGAGAGCGCCGGATGCAGCGAGTCGCGCGCCACCAGCTCTTCGGTCGGCGCCACCATCTGGATCGGCACGGACGGCAGGTTCTTGCCGAGGTCGAATGCGCCCATCGGCATATGAATCTGCGTCAGGTAAGGAAAGCGCCGGGCATACGCTTCAGCCTGGGTGAAGTTATAGAACTGCACGTTGGGCGTGCGGTAAAGCTTGCCCATCACCGGCGGCTGGGCCGAATCGCCGGTCAGGAATGCCGCGTCAACCTCACCTGAGACCAGCGCGTTGGCGGCATCGTCGCCGGAGAGCGGCAGCAGTTTGGTGGCGCCGCCCGGCTCGATGCCGTTCGCCTTCAGCAGGGCGAGCGCCAGTTGGCGCGTGCCGCTGCCTTCTGCGCCAATGGCAAGGCGCAGCCCTTTGAATTCGGAGAGCCGGGTGACCGTGGGGCCGTGATAGAAGATCGCGAGCGGCACATAGGCCACGCTGCCGAGCGAGGTCAGGCCATCGGGCGCCGGTCCCTGGGCGACGCCGTCCTGCACGAAACCCACGTCGACGTTGCTGTGCGGATCGGTGAGGCGTTTGAGGTTTTCGGCTGAGCCTTCGGAGGTCAGCACGTTGAGCGTGATGCTGTTGCGCGCGAGGATCGCCTTGTACTTTTGCGCGGCATTCCAGAACGAGCTGCCTTGGGGACCGGCGGTGATGGTCAGCGTGTGAGGCGGGGCCGGCTGGATCAGGCGCACGGCCACCCAGATGGCGGCGATGCCGATCAGCAGGATCGGGCCGAAGGACACCGCCAGGTCGCGCCATGAGATCGCCACGAAGCGGGCGACGAGTCGGCGGGGAGATTTGCGGCCGGTGGAAGACTTCATGGGCAGGCGTGACGGCGACGATGTGGTTCGATGGCGGCAGTGAATAGCGTGACTGGCGTGCGGCTCGCGCGCGACTCGCTGCGTGACCCAATGGCCGCGGCAAAGCCGGCAGCGGCGTGCTCGCGCCGATGGTACATGAGATTGAGGCGGTCCCGGCAGGTGCGGCGGGTGGGTG
>NZ_SCNV01000117.1 GCF_005503145.1 Burkholderia sp. 4M9327F10
AGATGTGTATAAGAGAACAGGTCTATGTAGTCGAGGAGTGTCGCATCCAAGCGGTCGAGTCCGGTGGACGATAGACCCACGTCTTCGGGAACGGCAAGTATGGGGGCAGTCATGAGTTGGTCCTTGATTCAATCGCGCACGGTTGTTTGGGTGGACTGCAGCAGCAGGAGAAGCGGTCTATCTGCACACGTGTCACGTTCACGTAACCGGAAAATCGCGTACGCGCGCTGCTTACAGCGCTCGACGGGCATATTCACCAAAGTGGTAGGCGCTCGGCTTCGGCGTGCGCGCGAACGTTGCAGGATCGACGCTGACGAGGCCGAAGTGCTGGCCGTAGCCGGAGGTCCATTCGAAATTGTCGAGAAGCGACCAGTGGATGTAGCTCCTCACGTCGATGCCGTCCGCGATGCAGCATCGCATCTCTTCCAGTGCCGCGTCGATATAGGCGATGCGACGCGTGTCATCGTTTGTTGCGATGCCGTTTTTGGTGACGTAGACGGGTTTGCCAGTTCGCTTCGCCGCGAATCGGATGGTCCCGCCAAGTGCCTGAGGATAAAATTCATAGCCTGCGGCCGTCATTTCTGCGCCCGCCGGTGGCGACATCTGACCGCCAGCGTCGATCCGGACTCGTGTGTAGGTTTGTACGCCAATGAAGTCTGAGTGCGCCGCCACGTCGAGCCACGGACCGTACAACTCATTAACGACGACGCCTGCAAGATGATTTTCGCCGACGCCTTGGATATCCTGCATAGTCAGACTGACACCAACCGGAAAATCGCCAGGCCCAGCCTTGATCGCCTGCGCTGCTTTACGGTGGGCGTCGATGAGACCGAGTTCGGTCGCCTCCACATCAGCGAACAGCAGCGACGAGAACGTCGCCGACCCGCATTGCTTCGCACAAGCTGCGAGCATTGCGTCGATCAAGGGACGGGCCGACGGATTCGGTAGCAGCAACCTGATTAGGCGCTGGATATTTGCCTCGTTGAACGTAGTCGCAGCGGCAACGTGTTGACCGAGTCGTCGGGTAGCGACGTCGGCAAATCTAGCGAACAGATCGGCCGCGTCAGGTGCTTCGAATCCTCCGCGCGCTGCGAACCAGCGCGGTACCGTGAAATGGCTGTAGGTCAGCATCGGCGCGATGCCGTATTCGACACATTGATCGACCATCCGCGCATAGCGATCCAGTTCCGCCATCGAGAATTGCCCTGGTTCGGGCTCAATGCGCGCCCATTCGATGCCGAATCTGTAGCAGTTGAGGCCCAGGCTGGCGACGATCGCAATGTCCTCGGGGTAACGATGGTAGCTGTCGCAGGCATCGCGTGACGGCTGACGGAAAGCGGTCGGGTTGACTTGTTCTGCGAGCCAAACGTCTGAATTGAGGTTGTTGCCTTCGCTCTGATGGCCTGAGATGGCGGTTCCCCACAGAAATTCCCGGTGAGGCGAAGGCTGGCGAGTATGAAGCGTCAAGGTCATGTCTCCATCATTGGAAGGTCTGCAGATCCAGAGCTCCCTGCGTGTGATCGAATCGGCGGTGCGCCTTCTTCCGTTGAGATCCGTGCAACTGTGTAGGATTGGTATCAGGGAATATACAAACAGACCGGAATGTTTGTAAAGTGCTTGTTGAGCAAGATGTCCTGGCGTGACTTGGGAATTTCCCGCATAAGAACAAAACAGCCTTGTCTGTTTGTTGTGAATGGAATAACGTGTCTTCACCGGTTGAGCCGGTTCAAAAAATCGAACATATGGAGACACTGACGTATGAGTACGATCCGGTTTTGGAGGCCGGCGCCGCCTGTTGGTAGTCGAGCAGGCAAGGGGCGCGTCGCGAATAAGTTTCGGATCGCGATGGCGGGCGAGAAGCCGCGCCGCGTGGACGAGGGCGATGTATGGAAGGCGCTGCGCCGCGGCTGTTTCGCTATGGCGCTCGCACTGTGCGGCACGCACGCGCAAGCTGATGACAGCATTGCCCGAACGGCGCAAAGCACGAAATGTCTCGAGTACGATCAGATGCGTGCGAAGGGCACCGAGGCGCCGCTTGCTAGTGTCTGCGATAGCGTTTCGCCCGATCTGGGTGGGTTTCGTCCGAAGATGGCTGAAGCCGGCTGGATGTTCCAGGCCGGCAACCTGTCGACTCTGACTTATGACGTTCTGCATCCGAGCAACAGCGTGCCGCAATCCTACGTTGGCCAGCGCCCGACCTACAATCAGACGACGCTCGCGATCTTGACGTACGACCTGTCACGCATCGGCTTCGGCCAGAATGCGCAGTTGACCGTGTCAGGCGCTTGGGCGGAAGCCAGCTATCTCGGTGCTGGCGTACGAAGCGCGTATTTCTCGGGGCTGTCGATCCAGCAGGAGTTCCTTAACCGCCAGGTGCGGGTGCTGTACGGATTCACGACGCCTTCGAATGATTTCTATGGGAGCTACCTCGGGACGTCAATTGCGTCTTCCGCGCTGGGGCCGGCAAGCAGCATGTTCTACGAGGTTGGCGTACCGAGCATCAAGCCCGCGCCGACGTTTGAACTGCGCCTGTACACGCCGGATCTGCGTTTCTACAATCACTTCGCGGTCACGCGAAGCATGAGCCCGCAAGGCTTTCAGACGGACACCGACCAGAACACGATTGGCCTTACGATAAACGGGGTGAAGGGCGCACGCGCGTTGTTCATGGATGAACTCGGGTACCGGGTCGAAGCTAAACCGAATCAACGCACCCTGTGGGTGCGCGCTGGGGCCCTGTACAATACCAGCGACTATCTCGACTATTCAGTTGGTCGTCCGACGCATGGCAACTCGGGTTTCTACTTCGCTTTCACAAAGCAGTTCACGCAACCCGATTCGTTTTACGCATACCGAGGCATTTATACCGACATCAAGGTCGACATTGCCGACAAGAGCAAGAATCCATTCAGTCGTGACATCACCGCAACGCTTTACAGCCTCGGGCCGTTTGCGTCGCGCCCGTATGACATGGTCAGTCTTGGCTACACCCATCAATGGATCAGCAAGGATGTGCAGCAGTATGTTCTGGAGGCAACTGGGGCACAAGCGATCCAGGGCAGCAATACGGTGTCCCTTTCCTATGCCTTTCATGTGATGCGTGGCGTGTACTGGACAAATTCGGTGTCTTACACAACTCAACCCGTGCTGGCACCGTCTCATCCGGCTGCGCTGCTACTGAGCTCTGGAATGACGATTACGTTCTGAGCGAGGGGATGCGAGGTCCGTCCGTGGCGGGTGCGGATGCCGGGAGGGCGAATGCGCCGCTGCCATGATGCACGGAGATTCGTATCCAGGACGTGCCTGGTCCTCCCAGCGCAAACATCGGCGTGGTCGCCGGAGTAACCGACTGCGTCTCATGCGCATGGATCTTGCGCTACGTTGAACTTGTAAGCTATGAAGCAAACAGCCATCCACAACATGTCGAAAGAGAGCCGGACCACTGGAGAAACGCGTGGCAACGCGGGCCGAGCCCGCAAACCACAGGCTGAGCGCAGTGCCGAAACGCAATCCAAGGTAATTTCTGCCGCGATCGCGTGCCTGCATCGGTACGGCTACAGCGCGACTACTGTAACGATGGTCGCTGATGTGGCAAAGGTTAGTCGCGGAGCGATGACGCACCAGTATCCGACCAAAACCGATGTGATGTTGGCAGTGGTGGACGCGGTGTTCGAAGACGATTCTCGCTGTTACCGACAGGCTGTCGAGAAAAAGTCGCCGACGCAGATGTTGCAGGATTTGCCGGCGACGATGTGGGACATCATGAGCCGTCCATCCGGCACAGCAGTGATGGAAATCATGCTTGCATCGCGCTCGGACGAGGAACTCGCAGACAAACTACGGACGATTCAGCATTCAATCGACGTTCGTGCGCACGACTGGGTCATCGAACGGCTCGAGGCCGCCGGTTTGCAGGATCATCCGGACGGCGAGTCGATCCACCGGGTTTTCGTCGCAGCAATCCGCGGGCTCCTGCTGGAGGCATTATTCAAGCGGGATCGGACCGAAATCGAGAAATCGGTCAAGGTGCTCGGAGACATGCTGACCCTGTTGTATCCCACCGTAAGCGCCAAGACGCCCGCGCGAAAAAAGCGGGCGTGAGTGCTGCACGTGACTGACGGGTGGGGGGTGGGGGGGGGTGTACCGGGTCCGCGGACCTGGTCAATGCGATTCGGCTCAGTTGGAACGAGCGCTACGGTGAGAGGCGAAGGACGTTAGGACATGAGGAGTTCGCAACAAGAAACAATGACAAACAAACAGATTGTACGTTTTGTTAATTGACTTGGCCGCGTGCCCGTATCGTCGTGGCACGGGCCAGCGTGTGAGGAGATAGTGCATGGAGTCGGTGGAGACCATGGGGTCGGCTATGCCACCCCGAGAAGGAGAAAACATGATGGCCACACGCTCCCGCGCGAAGTTGGGCAGAGGAATAGTCTTGGGCTACGCGAGCGGCGCGATCGTCGATGGTGCGATGACGAACGTCGTTAATACATTCCTGTTGTTTTACGTGACGACGGTATGTGGTATTCCGCCCGCGCTGGCGGGACTCGCCGTATCGATCGGCCTCATCGTCGACGCGATCGCAGATCCGATGATCGGAGCGTGGTCCGATCGGCTACGCTCAAGGTGGGGGCGTCGCCTGCCTTTCATGGTGGCGGCAATACTGCCGCTATGCGTGAGTTTCGCGGCCGTTTTTGCGCTGCCGGAATGGAGCGACACAACAATGCTGTTCGTGTTGCTCATCGCGTTGTCGGTGGTGGTGCGCGTCAGCATGTCATTCTTCAATCTTCCCTACCTCGCCGTTGGGGCGGAATTGACCGACGATTTCGCGGAGCGTTCTCGCGTGATGGCGTGGCGTTGGGCCGCCGGGATGATCGGCGCCCTCGTGGGGATTGGCATCGGCTTCGGCGTCTTCCTGAAAGGCCCGGGTGGGCTCGCGCGACGGCATGCCTATCCGCCTTTCGCGCTGACGCTTTGTGCGCTGACGCTGGTCGCGAGCGCCTGGGCGATCCGAACTGTCTGGAAGACGCGCCATCTGCAACATCATCCAGCGCCGATCCATCCGTCGATGAACAAGCGGATCGCGCGGGAATTGTCCGAGCTGATGCGCAATCGCTCGTTCAGAATTCTTTTTGCTTCGTCTGCATTGTTCTTCGTCGCGTTTGGGATGACGCAATCGCTTGCCTTGCATGCGAACACCTTCTTTTGGCACCTGACCAGTTGGCAGACACAGCAAGTCACGATGTCGCTGATGCTTGGCGCGTTGGTTGGTGCACCATTCTGTATTCCTTTGGTTGGCCGGATCGAAAAGCGCACCGCGGTTTTGACCGGATTGTGCGGCTGGATCCTGATCCAGGCATGTCCAGTTTCGCTCAGGCTCGCCGGATGGCTCCCGATGACGGGACAAGCACTGACGCTGCTGTTGTCGGCGGCTACATTTGTATCGGGCATGCTGATGTCGATGGCAGCCGTGGCATTCAATTCGATGATGGCGGATGCCACGGACGAGCATGAATATCTTTTCGGCGCACGCCGCGAAGGGCTTTTCTTCGCCGGCTGGACGCTCGCTGGCAAGGCAGCAGGCAGCATCGGCACGTTTCTTTCAGGTGTACTGCTGACTGCAATCGCGTTTCCGATCGATCAAACGAGGCGCAACGGGTTCGATGTGTCCGTTTCCCAATCTACGCTGGACATGCTCGGATTCTTTTACGGACCGGGCAGCGCGATAGTCGCGATTATCGGCACGCTACTTCTAGTCCGCTATCGTTTGAATCGACAGCGCCATACGGCCATCATCGCCGAGTTGCGCAGGCGGCGCCCAAGCGAAGTGACTGCGGCACGCTAGCCGCGAATCCGATGATTGTCACCCTGATCGGCCGCGCGGCCATTTAGAACAGGAGTCTGCTTTTATGACGATGAACAAGACGGAGCGAACTGGCGTCTGGACGTCGCTCCCGCAAACAGTCAGTGCCGAAGCAAAGTTCATCGCAGAGGCATTTCGGCACCTGCCGGCGCCGCCACCGCCACCCATCACGCGCGATGAATGGCAAGTGCGCAACGATAGCGCAACCGCGCTGTTACGAGACAACGGCGCGCTTCAGTCGTTCCTGAATCTCCGGGCCGCGAAGCGTAGAGCTGTGGTTATCGACAATGCCGCTCACACTCTGTTTGAGCCGGACGGGTACGACGCAAGCCGCGATAACCGCATTGTGCTGCACATTCATGGCGGCGGCTACGTCGGCGGCGCTGCCGAAAACGAGGCTCCGATCGCAACGCCGGTTGCCGCGGCGCTCGGTTGTCCGGTGCTCTCGATCAGTTATCCGTTGTGGTGGGAGGCACCTCCGCCCGCGGACGTGGAGAGAATTGTGGCCGTCTACCGAGAGATAGCGCAGCATCGGCCCCCCAGTACAATCGCGCTTATGGGTGTGTCCGCGGGTGGTGGCCTCGCGTTGCGCAGTGCGCTTCGACTTGCCGAACTTGGCGATCCGCTACCAGCTGCGATGGTACTTGCGACGCCGTGGACGGATGTGAGTGGTGCTGGGGATACTTTCACCACGCTGATGCCATACGATGTACTCGAATCGACATCGGTTGATGCAATTCGCTCGATACTTGGCGCGCGTGTTGATCTTCGGTCTCCCGATTATTCACCCATTTACGCACGTTATCCGAGTCATTTGCCCCCGACGATTATTGCGACCGGCACTCGAGATTCGCTGCTGTCGGATTGTGCACGCCTTCAACGCAAGCTGACCGATGCAGGTGTCGTAAACGATCTCAGGGTATTCGAAGGCATGCCGCATGGTTTCATGGGCTTTCGGATGCCGGAAACCGATGCGTGCATCAGCGACATCTCACGCTTTCTCGAACATCATTTGCGGCGTCGCTGATTCCCGATTGTGTGTTAACGCAGCCCAGGTCGGTTCCACATTCAGCGGTAATCGTTCTTTCCGCGCATGTATGGAAAGAACAATTACCCCATGAGGTCGCCGGGCTTGCACTGGATGTGGCATCCACGCTTTTGGAACTCCACCGATCAACGGGGGAGATTGCATGGAGCGCGCCGCGCTCCATGCCGTGTTAGCGGGGAAGTTTGCCGAGCCGTATGTCGTTGACGCATAACTTCGCGCCGGGACGGAAAACGCGAACCGTCCGTGTTTCGTGCTTGCCGAGGTCGAAGCAGTTGTCGCTAAACTTGACGGCAGGATCGTCGCTATGCAGGTGCACGATCGGATGGTAGTGCGTGCCAGTCAGCGTGACGCGCAGCATCTCGTTTGCCTCATCCTCGATCATGATGCGCGGATCTGCGCCGGTACCGAGGAGTTCCTTGAACGGGCCAAACAACAGACGGTTACCCGGAAAGCGTGGCGAACGCACAGCCAATACGCGATTGGGTGCTGCCCCGATCTTCGCCCGGGTACTGCGCCAAACAACCACACTTGCGTTGGCCGGGACGCACCATTCGATCATCTGCTCATTGAAGGTCAGCCCCGACAAATCGGTCAGTGTCAGTGTGGCGTCCGATTTGACCTCGTTTAGTGTATCGTTGGTGACCCACAGCTCAAGTGTGCCATCGTCAGTTATTTTGAGGGATCCCAGAACGGGCGAGTAGGCGCGCGCAACATAGTACCAACTGGGTTTTCTGGCGCCGTCGTAATCGACGAGACTCCACGTAATACCGGGCCAGCAGTCATTGAATTGCCAGATCAGCGTGCCGGAGCAATGTGGTTTGCGACGTCGGTAATGTTCGATGCCGAACTTGAGCCCCTCCGCTTGTACGAGTTGCGTGAAATCAACGTACTGATCAAGGTCGGCGGGTAGTCCCGTGACGGGCAACAGCATTGCATCGACCTTGTCCTTAGGGTGATCCTTGAGGCGATGCAGAAATCCGGGAGTACCAAGCGCGTAGTCTTCTGGCGCAAGCCAGCGGGCGAGCGTGGTCGCGGCCGGCGCCGACTGGATGCCAAATTCGCTGACGAACCGCGCACGATCTTCTGCATAGCGGGTATAAGCGACACCAACCGGGCTCCCGTCCCGTTCGCCAGCAGGTAGCTTGTCGGGAATCGGGGGAACACCGTGCCACACGGTCCAGTTATGTTCGTCACCGGCACGCATGCTATTGTGGCTCGGCCCGCCGAACGGGCTGCCGGGACGGTAGGGTGTGGCAGGATCGAGCCGCTCGAGGATGGCGGGGATCAACTGGTCGAAAATCAGCGCGCCTGGATAAGGACCGGATTCGGTACCCTGCATCGCAAGGAACTGATGAACGGCGTGCCCTTCGTTCTCGCCGCACCATAGCGCGATGCACGGGTGATTGCGTAGGCGATCGACTTGATATGCGACCTCGGCGCTTATGCTGTCGATCAGCGCCGTGTCGTGCTC
>NZ_SCNV01000118.1 GCF_005503145.1 Burkholderia sp. 4M9327F10
GCGGGGTGCAGCGAGTGAGCGGACGGACGTCGCGGAGCGGCAGGAGGGAGGTGTCGCGGGTAATTGGGGGCGAAACGATGGGGCAAAACGATGAGGGCGAACTTTCGGCCAAAACCGCGGCGCGATCTTGGTAACGGAAGTGAGGAGCCGGCTCGGCCCCTCACTTGTCACAACCCGGCCGCGCGCGGGACTCAGGCGATCCGGCGGCGGTTGCGCACAAGGCTCAGCGCCAGCGGCACGAACGCGATGACAAAGGCGATCAGCGACCAGCCCGGCAGCGAAATACCGAAAATCGGCGGATAGGCGGTTTCGCACAGCCCCGCGACCTTGAACACGCCCGGCAGCCAGTGAGCGGGCGGCAGGCTGTCGACTACCGGCTGCAGCGCATCGAAGCCGCAGCTAAAGCCCGGATTGGCCTGTACATAAACGTGCTTGGCGGCGGTCACGATTCCGGCCAGCGCCGACAGCGCAGCCAGGGTTTCGAGCAGCCTGACGCCGCGCCAGCTGTTGAAGCGCGCGCCGAGGAACGCAAAAATTGCGATCAGCAGGAAGAAGTAACGCTGCAGGATGCACAGCGGGCAGGGATCTTCGCGCAGCCCATATTGCATGTACAACGCGCCGGCAACCAGCGCAACGCAGATCAGGCCAAGCAGAACCAGCAGGGTGCGCTCGCGGCGCAGCATTGCATTGTCGTTATTCATGGATCGTGTGGCGTTCGTGAGTCGGAGATCCGCGGGGCGCTATCAGCGAGGCGGCTGTTCGCGGGGCGGCTGCCCGCGATTCTAGCGCGAACATCGCCTGCCTGTTTCTCGTCTAACGAATTGAATTGAGCACCGCCTCGGCGGCGCGGCCGATCGCCAGCAGCGCGTCGTCGCCGTGCGGCGCGCCTGCCAGCATCAGGCCGACCGGCGCGTCGCCGCGCCGGTGGCAGGGCAGCGATAGCGCGCAGGCGTCGAGAAAGTTAAACGCGCTCGGATTGCGCAGGATCAAGGCATTGGTGCGGCCGAAGGTGTCGTCGTCATCCACGAGGTCGGCCACGCGCGGCGGCACGACCGGCACGGTCGGCGCGACGATCGCGTCGAAACGTTGCCAAAGCGTGCTGCGAGCCGCTTCCAGCAGGGCGGCGCGCTCGGCTACGAGGTCGAGATAGTCGGCGGCGCTGGCCGGCTGGCCCTTGAGGATGCGGGTCAGCACACGCGGGTCGTACTGGTCGCGATGCTTTTCCAGCAGCGGCCGGTGCCATGCATAGGCCTCGATCGGCGAAAAGCCGAAGCGGTTGATCTCCGGCAGCCGGTCCAGAGGCGCAAACCGCACCTCGCTGACAATTGCGCCGGCTGCTTCCAGATGCTTGAGCGCGGTGTCGATGGCGCTGGCCACGGCCGGCTCGACGCCGTCCGTCACGTAGTGGGTGAGCACGCCCAGGCGCACGCCTTCGAGCGGCCGCACCGCCGGGATGCGCGGCTCCAGCCCGGCCAGCATGCGGTCGACCAGCGCGCAGCAGGCCACCGATACGCCGATCGGTCCGAACGAATCGAGCGTCGGCGAGAGCGGCACGCCGCCTTGCTTCGGAATCCGCTCGGCGGTCGGCTTGAAGCCGGTCAGGCCGCATAGCGCGGCGGGGATGCGGATCGAGCCGCCGGTGTCGGTGCCGAGCGCGACGGCTGCCATGCCGTCAGCCACCGACGCCGCCGCACCCGAGGACGAGCCGCCTGAAATCCGTTCATCGCCTTTCACGCCGCGCTGGTATGGCGAGAGCGGATGGCCGTAGTGCGGGTTCAGCCCGAGCCCGGAAAATGCGAATTCGCTCATATTGGTGCGCCCTACGATCACCGCACCCGCCCGCTTGAGACGGGCCACGGCCACTGCATCGGCGGTGGCGGGCGCCGCCCCGGCAAGCGCGAGCGAACCGGCGCGGGTGACCTGGCCTTCAATGTCGAACAGGTCCTTCACCGAGACCGGGATGCCGGCCAGCGGAGAGAGCACCGCGCCGGCTGCGCGCAGACGGTCGTGCCCGTCGGCGGCGCTGCGGGCGCTGTCGGCATCGACATGCATGAAGACGCTCGACCCCTGGCCGGCCGGATCGGCGATGCGCTCGAGCGCGATTTCGACCAGCTTGCGGCTGGTGGTGCGGCCTGCGGTGAGATCAGCGGCAAGCTGGGCGAGCGGTGGGAAGGGCGTGAATTCAGTGGCCATGGTCGTTCGGGTCCGGTTAGGGGCGATGCAAACTCGATTGAATCTGCGCTTGAATCTGCGCTTGGATCTGCATTTGGATTCGCGATGGAATCCGCTCAGATCCGGTTGAACAGCGTCGCGCGAAACGCTTCGATATGGCGCTGCACCGACTGGCGGGCGCCTTCGGCATCGCGCTCGCGCAGCAAGCGAAACAGTTCGAGGTGTTCCTCGTGAACATCCTCGAGATGATGCGGCTCGGACAGCGAGATAAACCAGAAACGCAGCGAACGCTCATGCAGCCCGCGCAGGATGTCGGCCAGCACCGGATTGCGCGAGGCCGCCGAAATGGCCAGATGGAATTCGCGATCGATTTCCATCATGCCTTCCACATCATGCGCCGCGACGCAAACCTTCGAGCGCTCGAGCAGCGCTTCCATCACTTCGTAATCGTGCGCCTGAGCATGGCGCGCCGCCAGTTCGACGCAATGACCCTCGTTGATCAGGCGCACGTCGATGATGGCGAGCACATCGTCGAGCGAGACCGGGCGGACCATGATGCCCTTGCGCGGCATGATGGTCAGCATGCCTTCATGGACGAGCCGGTGCAGCGCCTGATGCACGGGGGTGCGGCCAATGCCGGTCAGCGCCATCAGCTCGGCTTCGTTGAGCACTTCGCTCGGACGCAAACGCATGGTGATGATTTCGCGCTTGACGAATTCATAGGCCTGTTCGGCGAGGCTCGCGCCGTTTTGCCGGGCGGCCGTGGGAGTGCGGGAAGTTTGCAAAAGCGTCATGAATAAGGCGTGCGGGCCGGATGAGGACCAAGGGTGAAGCTCATTCGCCCGCATTGTAGAACAAGGCTTCCGGCCGCCGTCGGCAATCCGCCGGGCGCTTCCGGCGGCATCCGGACGCGCGCCTGCAACGGGCCGTCCCACGAAGCGTGGAGCGCGGCGTGCATGGCAGCGTCACGCCAGTTCCGCCACAGCGTGCGGCACCTTGATCCGCGGCATCAGCAGCGTGACGAGACCGCCGACAATCAGCGCCCCGGCGATCAGCACGAGGCCGAGGGTCACGCTATGCGTCGCATCCTTGACGACGCCGAGCACATACGGACTCACGTAGCCGGCCAGATTGGCGATCGAGTTGATCACGGCGATGCCGGCCACGGCCGCGGTGCCTTGCAGGAAGGTCGTCGACATCGACCAGAAGATGCCGAATCCCGCGAGGATGCCGATATAGGCGATCGACAGTCCGGTCACCGCCAGCGGGATCGAGTTGGTCACCGAAGCGCTGCCGAGGAGCCCGGCCGCGCCGATAAAGCAGCACACCGCATAGTGCCAGCGCCGCTCGCCTGTGACGTCCGAAGAGCGGCCGATCAGGATCATGCCGATGCCGGCGGCCAGATACGGAATGGCCGTCACAAAGCCGTTGCTGACGAGATTGGTGACGCCGAGATCCTTGACGATCTGCGGCAGCCAGAACGAGAAGCCGGCGTTACCGGTGACGAGGCAGAAGTAGATCAGCGTCAGCAGCCAGAAACGCCCCGAGCTGAGGGCGGCCCGCAGGTTGTGCTCGGCGCCGGCCGCGGCCGCGGCGCTGTTTTCGCGCGTGAGCCTCGCGAGGACCACGCGCTTTTCCTCCGCGCTCAGCCACGCGGCTTCGGCTGGCGTATTGTGCAGTACTGCCAGCGCCCAGAAGCCGGCGAGGATCGACGGAATGCCTTCGATCAGGAACATCCATTGCCAGCCGCGCAGCCCGTGCGCTTCATGCAGTGCCGACATCAGGAAGCCCGAGAGCGGCGCGCCGATGATGCCGGCCACCGGAATCGCTGCCATGAACACCGCCACCATGCGGGCGCGCCGGTCCGAGGGAAACCAGAAGGTCAGGTACAGCACCACGCCCGGCACGAGTCCGGCTTCCGCCACGCCGAGCAGGAAGCGCAATACGTAGAACATCGTCTCCGAGCGCACGAACATCATCAGGCACGAGAGCGCGCCCCACAGCATGGTGATGCGGGCGATGGTCGCACGAGCGCCGAATTTCTTTAGCAGCAGATTGCTCGGAACTTCGAAAACGAAGTAGCCGAAGAAGAAGATGCCTGCACCGAGCCCGTAAGCCGTGTTCGACAGCCCGAGATCGCCGGTGAACTGCAGTTTCGCGTAGCCGATGTTGACGCGGTCCAGATACGACAGCACGTAGACGAGGAACAGGAACGGCATGATGCGCCAGGTGATCTTGCGCAGCGCGGCGGCTTCGACGGCGGCGTCGTGAGGAGCGCTGACGGACGCGCCGGCGGTCAGCGTGGCGGGTGACGGGGCAGGGCTCATGAGTGCCTCATTCGACGATGGGTAACGTATGCACGCGGTAAGCGTGGCGCAGGGTGCGGTCGAGCACCGGGTCGTGGAGTTCGAGTTCGAGCGCGTCGCCGTCGGCCATGCCGACAATGCCGCCTTCAACCGCGAGCGTGCCGCAGAACATGGCTGCGCCTTCCGCGAGCGGGGCGCGTTCGAGCAGGTCGGACGCCGCCAGCAAGGAGGCGACGCTGCCCTGCTGATAGAGCCGCCGCACGCCGCCGGCGATCGCAAAGGCGCGCAACTGCAACTGGTCCCAATGCGCCGCGACGTCGTCGAAGCGCCACGCATCGCGGGCGAGCGGCTTCGGACAGATTTGCTTCGATACGGTGACGCCGTAGGCCTCGACCTGACGGTCGGTGTGGTCCGAGCCGACCGTCACCAGCAGACCGGCCGCGGACTGCACCAGCACGCACTCGGCCTCACCGCTCGAGTGGTTGCCGATCACGTCGATCTGCCCGGCCTGCGTCAGCAGTTCCGCGCCGAGGCGGTAGAAGCAGGGCGTGGTCGAAGGCCGTTTCACCCCCAGTTCCGCGAGCTCAGCAATGTGATGCTCGATCGCGGCGCGGTCGCGCCCCGCCCAGCCCGCGATGGTCAGGCGGTTCACCTCGACCGTGAAGGGCGCGCCGGTCTCCGGGCGGCCGATTACGTTGAACGATACCTGCGTCATTGCTGTACTCCGTCATCTGAATATGCGGCAAATATTATTGTGATATTTCACAAGAGTCCAGCGTGTCAAAAACATTCCGCCAGCTCCCAGATCGCAAAAACGGCATGTCGCCAAGGTGCGTTACTATTGGGCGTTTAGATTACTTTTTGTAAGGAAACTCCGCCTATGCACCACGGAATCGGCTTCATTCAGGACCTGGCGGTGGTGATGGCGCTCGCCGGCGTCGTCACCGTGCTGTTCCATCGCCTGAAACAGCCGGTGGTGCTGGGCTATATCGCCGCGGGCGTGATCATCGGGCCTTACACGCCGCCGTTTCAGCTGATTCACGACGAGCAGACCATCCAGACGCTCGGTGAGCTCGGCGTGGTGTTCCTGATGTTTTCGCTCGGGCTGGAGTTCAGCTTGCGCAAGCTGTTTCAGGTCGGGGCGACGGCAATCGTCGCGGCGCTTTCCGAAATCGTGCTGATGCTGTGGATCGGCTACGAGATCGGCAGCGCCTTCGGCTGGAGTTCGATGGATTCGCTGTTCCTCGGCGCGATTCTCGCCATCTCGTCGACCACCATCATCGTCAAGGCGCTCTCCGAGCTGGGTCTGAAGCGGGAAAACTTCGCGCAACTGGTGTTCGGGATTCTGATCGTCGAGGACATTCTCGCCATTGCGATGCTGGTGCTTTTGTCGGGCATTGCGCAGACCGGCGAGTTGAGCGCCGGTGTCGCACTCGTCACGCTCGGCAAGCTGCTGCTTTTCATGACGGTGTCGCTCGTGGTCGGCATTCTGGTCGTGCCGCGCGCGCTCAACTATGTGGCGCGTTCGGGCAGTGACGAGATGCTGCTCGTATCGGTGCTCGGCTTCTGCTTTGGCTTCTGCCTGCTGGTGGTGAAGCTCGACTACAGCATTGCGCTTGGCGCGTTCCTGATTGGCGCGATCATGGCGGAGTCGCGTCATCTGCGCCGCATCGAACATCTGATTGCGCCGTTGCGCGATGCCTTCTCGGCGATCTTCTTCGTCACGATCGGCCTGATGCTCAATCCACATGTGCTGGTCGATTATGCATGGCCGATTGCGGTCATCACCGTTGCGGTGATTGTCGGCAAGATCGTCTCTTGCGGTCTCGGCACTTTCCTCGCGGGCAAGGATGGACGCACGGCGATGCGGGTGGGCATGACCGTGTCGCAGATCGGCGAGTTCTCTTTCATCATTGCCTCGCTCGGTCTCACGCTGAAAGTGACCAGCGCCTTCCTGTATCCGATTGCGGTGGCGGTGTCGGCACTGACGACGCTTTTCACGCCGTACCTGATCCGCGCCGCCGATCCGCTCACACAGCGGCTCAGCCACGCGATGCCACGCACCGTTGCCAACGTGTTCGGTACGTATTCACAGTGGCTCGGCAGCTTGCGGCCGGCCGGCGGCGGGCCGACGCCTTTCGGCATCACGCGCAGGATCGTGCTGCAGATAGCGGTGAATCTCGCGCTCGTGGTGGCGATCTTTCTGGCCGTATCGTACGGGGCGCCTTACGCGAGCAGGTTGCTCGCCCATTGGCTTGCCTCCGAACCCCTGCAACGCGTGGTGCTGTGGAGCGCGGCCTTGTTGCTGTCGATGCCGTTTCTGGTTGCCGTGTATCGCAAGACCAAATCGCTGGCACTGCTGCTCGCCGAGTTGAGCGTGCAGCCGGCGAAGGCCGGACGCTTTAGCCACGCAATCCGTTCCGCGATTTCCGACCTCGTGCCGGTCGTCTCGATGGTGGGGGTGTTTCTCCTGGTGGCAGCGCTTTCCGGCGGAATTTTGCCGCCCACCGGGCTGCTCGTCGTGGTGCTGGTGTGCGCTGCGCTATTGATGACGTTGCTGTGGCGCTGGTGCGTCAAGATCCACGCGACGCTGCAGATCGCGTTGCGCGAAACTTTCGACGAACAGCCCGATCCATGAGTAAAGGCGGTTATCTCGCGGATTGATCTGCGTGGCGCAACAGTGTCAGCAATTGTGTGCCGGTTTGCCGCGCATCGCCCGGTAGCGGATAATCGATCCATACCCATCCGTTTGCGTGGAAGGCGCCCGTCCGACAGTCATGAGCGAAAACAAGCCAGAGAATGCCGGTACCCCCGGCAACCCATCCCCGTCCGGCACGCCGGATGAGGTTTCGAAGCCCGACGTCGCAACGCCTGAAGTACCGAAGCCCGAGACGGCGCCCGCATCCGCGAAGGTCGTCTTGCCGACCTCGCACGAGGATGCGATCCAGTCGCCGCTCAAGGATTTGCCGGCCGATGCGCCGTCCCTGACGCCTCCTCAGTCTGAAGCGCCGACACCAGCGGCTGAAGAAGCAGCCGTCCGCTCGTCGACCGACGATCCTGTTAGTGCATCGGCCGTCACACCCTCGGACCCAGCCACGGCGCAGCAACGCGACGCCGCCGAGGCACGCGCCTCCGCGGCGGCTTCGACTGCGCAGCAGGAGGCCGCGGTGCATCAGCAACGCGAAGCTGAGCGGGCCAAGCCGGCCGCTACGCAAGCCGGCTCGGGTTCGGCCGCCGGCTCCGCCTCAGCAACAACAGGCGCGACTGCCGCGAAGCCGGCTAGCGGAAATGCTTCTCCCGCGGCACCCGGTACGCGCGGAGCGACAGGCTCGCCGCCACCCGGTTTCGGCGCGGCCCCCGACTTCGGCGCCTCGAACC
>NZ_SCNV01000119.1 GCF_005503145.1 Burkholderia sp. 4M9327F10
GTGGTGGGGTGAGGGCGGTGCTTACGTCCTGACTTCGTGCTCGATAGCGCGCTCGATAAGCTGGTTCAGACTAATCCCCTCAGCCGCAGCCGTTTCGACCGCGCGGGCATGAAGCTCGGGGTCGATGCGGGCGTTGAAGCGGCCGGAGAAATGGCGCACCGGATCGATGCCGTTTTCCTCGCAGACCTCAAGAAACGTTGCCAGCGATCTGGCGCCCTCAACCTTCAGGGTGGGGATATCGCTGGCATAGAAGTCAGCGCTACCGTTCAGGCCGAGGAACTCGCCGCGCAGCATATCGGTGTCCGGGTCGTAGCTGATGACCGCGCGATGGTTGTCGATGGTGAGGATGTTCATGGTTTGATTCCGTTTGATTCGAGCCATTTGCGGATGCTGGCCACTGCGCCCTTATCGGTAGTGGGCCGGGGATGCGGCCTGTGATAGACCTGTACCTGGTCGAACAGCACAACTGCAATCCGTGAACCCTCGCGCTCTGTGACTATTGCACCGAGTTCGATGAACAGCGCTTCAATGTCCGACCATCTCACGTTGACAGAAACAGGGTGCGCAAAGATCAGTTCGAGGGTTCGTGTGTGGGCTCGCTTCATTAGAAGTTGATAGTACCAAAATATGGTACCAAACGCAACCCACCTTTTACCCCCCCTTCGCCGCCGTCAACTGCGCATAAACATCATGCGAAAGCTGCAGCAGCACCTTGCGGTCGATCCCGCCCGACACCGCATACCCGAAATCCCCATCCACCCAGTAGAAAACATTCACCGGCCCGTCCTGATACAGCTTGAACGCGGTGGTATTCGAATTCACCTTGCGATGCGAGATGCACAGCGTCACGCGCTCGTCCCCTGGGCCGCGATACATGAACTGCGCGACCGGTCCGTCCGCGCCGGGCAAAATGCGTCCGCCGCTCAGTTCAAACCCACTCTTGTTGAGCAACGGCGCATGGACGTCAGTACCAAGCTTGTTCGACAGCCATTGCACGAAATCCCGATCCTGGTCCGTACCGGTGCTATCCGGCACCTGGACTGCCGGCATATACACCACATGCGCTATCGCTGCCTGACGGGCCAGCCCATCTGACGCATCCGCACTGACCGGGCGCGTGTCAGACGGATTGCCGCCCATCGCCAGCGAGCTCGCCGCCGTGCTGCCGGGCACATCCTTGCCCATCTGCGTGCCGATGCCAATTCCGACCCCCATCACCAACGCCGCCGCCATGCCCGCAAACTGCGGCCAGTTCGCCGCGTCCAGCCAACGGCGCTTCGGCGCCGGCGGCTGCAGCCGCCTGGGCACCGGCTCGCTCAGCACACGGTCGTAGCGCTCGTGAAACAGGTTGTTCAGGGAAAAATAGTCGCTGACCCGCGAAGCCAGTTCGGGGTTCTGCTCGAGTGCGCGCTCCACCAGGGCGCGGCGTTCCTCGGACAGCGTGCCGTCCACGTACGCGTGCAGTTCTTCTTCGCCGATCGGAGTTTGTTCGTTCATCGCACCACCTGTAATTTCGCACCGGGCTGAGTACCCGCCATCAAAGCCCTGAGCCGTTCGCGTCCCCGTGACAGGCGTGACATCACGGTGCCGATCGGTACGTCCAGTGCGAGCGCCACGTCGGCGTAGCTCATTTCTTCGAGGCCGACCAGCAGCACCACCTCGCGCTGTTCCGCCGGCAAGCGCTGCAGCGCGTAGTCGAGATCGCGCATTTCCAGCGAGCGTGTCGCGTCCGCCGTCACGGCGAATTCGCTTTCGGCGACGCTGTCGTCATCCACCGAAACGTGCACCGCCCGCACCGATGCCTTGCGCGCCTGATTGGCGAACACGTTATGCATGATGGTGAACAACCATGCGCGCAGGTCGGTGCCGGCCTGAAACAGGGCGGTGCGCCCCAATGCGCGCTCCAGCGTGTCCTGCACCAGATCGTCGGCCAGGTCCCGGTTGTTGATCAGCGCCCTCGCATAGCGGCGCAACCTCGGGACGTGCTCCATTAATTCATCACGGATGTCCATTGCCCTTACCTGTATGTGCCTTCGACCCGGCGCTGCGTGCCCGCTCGTGCGATCGATGGCGTTTGAGGTGCAAACACGCCGGTTTGCATTTTATTCCCGCGACAACACGCGAACCAGAACCTGTTCCCGGTTCACTCGCTTCCTAGCGCATTGTCATGAAGTCGGCGGCACGCATCAGGCCGCGGGCGTCGGCTGCGCCGGCCAGCACATAACGCTCACGGCCGGCGGTCCAGGTGAGCAGGCGCAGCGTGCCGACCCGCCGCGCGCTCCACTGCGGCTGGGCCGCGGCGGCCGGCCGGGTGGGCGCAACAAGCAGGACGATCGGCTCAGATACGGTATTCAGATAGACATATTCTGACGCTCGCGCCAAAGGTCCAAGTGTCAACGTCCCGTGGCTCACCAGGTGCATGCCGACCGGGGCGAGGTTGGGTGCGGCTGGGTCCGACGCCACAGCCACAGTGCCGGAATGTTCCCCAGCGTGCTCCCCGGCGGCCTGCGCCAATGCCATCACGGCGGCGTTGTCCAGCGCTTCGGTGGATACTTGTGACGCCATCATCCATCCGCTGACAGCCGCGAGGGCCAGAGCAAGCGTGGCGGCCAGCGTCAGCGTGGCGCGCAGCGGCCGCCGCATGGCGGTCCGGACCCACATCCGCAGCCGTTCGCCTCGAACCGTGCCGCCCAGACCGTTGCCGGCCGGCCCGGCCGCCAGAGGTTCGTCGGTAGACTGGAAGGCGTGCTGGATCTGCTGGTTGAGCTTGCCGTAAAAGGCCACCCGGCGCGCCTCACCGGGGCGCTTGCCGAGGTAATGGCGCAAATGGGCGGCGCGTTCGGGCGTGAGCAGTCCGTCGGCGTAAGCCTGGATGTCGGTTTCGGAGAGTGGCGGGTCGTGCCGCGGGTCAGTCGGTTTCATGGTTGCTGCGTCTGGAGATGGCCTGTTGCTCTGCTAACACGAGCGGTGCATCTTTATTCCCCGGGTCCGCTTGCTTCGAGTCCGGAATAAATTCGTACCACCTGTGTTTGCCGCCGTGTAGACCCGCCTGAACGCTTGAACAGTCAGAGGAATACCCGTGACAAAGCCCTCGTTTCCCGCGCCAGAGCGCATTTGCGTACCATGCCGGCTCGCGGCGATCGGCGCCGTCGTGCTGGCCATGGCAGGCGGTTTCGCCTATGTGGCCGGCTGGCTTACGCCGCAGCGCCTGACCACGCATCGCATCATCAACGCCTTCGAAGCGGATAACGGCAGCCATCCGGGTTTTCGCCGCAACCACGCAAAAGGCGTCTGCGTGTCGGGCTATTTCGACAGCAACGGCAAGGCCGCCGCGCTTTCGACTGCGGGCGTGTTTGCGCCGGGACTCACCCCTGTGATCGGGCGTTTTGCGATCCCCGGCGGCAATCCGTCCGCGCCCGACACCAGCGTGCCGATCCGCAGCCTGGCCTTGCTGTTCACGCAGCACGACGGCGAGCAGTGGCGCACCGGGATGAATTCTGTCCCGGTGTTTCCGGTCCACACGCCCGAGCAGTTCTATCAGCAACTGGTCGCCGCCAAACCCGACCCGGCCACCGGCAAGCCGGATCCGGCAGCGCTCAAGGCGTTTTATGCGGCGAATCCGGAGACGCACCCATTTCTGGCCTGGGTTAAAGGGCACGCGCCATCGTCGAGTTTTGCCAATGGTTCGTACTACAGCGTGAATGCGTTCCGCTTCGTGGACGCCCAGGGCGAGGGGCATGCGGTGCGCTGGGCGATGGTGCCTGAAACGCCGTTTGCGCCGGTTACGGATGAGCAGAACAGCGAAAAGAATTTCCTCCAGGCCGATCTTGCCGCGCGCCTGCAAGCCGGTCCGCTACGCTGGCATCTGATCGTGACGCAGGCCGCACCCGGAGATCCGACTGACGACGCCACGCTGCAGTGGCCCGACGGCCGTCAGCAGATCGACGCCGGCACGCTCGTGATCGAGCACGAGACTTCGCAGGACGACGGCCCGTGCCGCGACGTCAACTTCGATCCGACCGTGCTGCCCGCGGGCATCAGGACTTCGAACGATCCGTTGCTTGCGGCGCGTTCGGCGGCCTATTCGGTTTCATACAACCGGCGCACTCGCGAAGAGGCGCTCGATCCCAACCTGCACCGGCTACAGCCGAACGGAGACCGGCCATGAAGCCGACATATGCACACTTCAGCCCGCTACAGAGACTGCTGCACTGGACGATGGCCTTGCTGATTCTCACGATGCTGTTCGTCGGGGTCGGCATGGTCGCGACGCTCTCGCATGCGCACGATACGCTGATCGCGATTCACCGGCCGCTCGGCATTGCGATCCTGCTGCTGGTGCTGCTGCGCATCGGCCTGCGCCTCAGGCGCGGCAGTCCGCCGTTGCCCAATGACATGCCGACATTGCAACGTACCGTAGCGAGGCTCTCGCATCTCGTGCTGTATGCGCTGATGCTGGCCATGCCGCTGATCGGCTGGTCGATGCTCTCAGCCGAGGGTTATCCGGTGACGATGTTCGGTGGCGTCCACTTGCCGGCCATCATGCCGCATGACATACGGCTCTTTGCCTTGCTGCGAGCCTTGCACACTTACCTGGCCCTGCTGCTGTTTGTCACAGTGCTGGGACATCTGGCCGCCGCGTTGTTTCATGGGCTGATTCGCCGCGACGGGGTGTTCTCGAGCATGGCGCGCGGCGCCCGCCGCGCATGAAAAAACGCTCGGTGCGGCGCTCGCCGAACTGCGCGGAGTCGACGATATTCGCGCCGCTCTCGCGCGGCGCGACCGAAACCGCGTGCACGATGCCCGGCTGGCCGCGACACGACAGCTTCAGGATAGAGCTGTTTTCAGGGTATGACATGAACGGTTCCGCTTCGATCAGCTTTTGACGCGTTCCGAACGCGGGTCGTAGGGCGCCTTCAGATGAACGGTGGCGGGCAGCAGGTCGCCTGCGACGTCGATCTCGTAGCGGCCGCTCGTCAGATACGCCGTGTCGGCCGTGCCGTCCGGATTGTTGATGTAGCCCATCGCCACCGGACAGCCGAACGTATGGCCGAACGCGGCCGAACTGACGAAACCCACGGGCCTGCCGTCACGCAGGATCGCTTCGCCGCCCCACAGCATGCGGTCTGCGGCGCCGTCGGCCGTGAGCACTACCATGCGCCGGCGCAGCGGCTCATCGTGCAGCTTGAGCAAGGCCTCGCGGCCACGGAACGGAATGTCTGTGTTCAGCTTGCAGGCGAAGGACAGGCCGGCTTCGAACGGGTTCGAGTCGGGCGTCAGTTCGCGGCCCCAGGCGCGGTAGCCTTTCTCGATGCGCAGCGAATCGATGGCGTAATAGCCGGCATCGACGAGGCCGAACGGTTTGCCCGCGCCATGCAGCGTCTCGTAGACGCCTGCTGCGAATTCGACCGGCACGTACAGCTCCCAGCCCAGCTCGCCGACATAGGTGAGGCGGGTGGCGCGTACCGTCGCATAGCCGATGTCCACTTCGCGGCTCTGGCCGAACGGGAACGCGGCGTTGCTCCAGTCGGCCTTCGAGATGCTCTGCAGCAGCTCGCGTGAACGTGGTCCCATTACTGCCAGCACGGCATACTGGCCGGTGACGTCCACGAGCGTGCAATGCCTGTCGTGCGGGATCGATTTTTCGATGTAGTCGAAGTCGCGCGTGGTCTGCGCCGAACCTGACACGATCAGGTACTGGTCGGCTGCAAGGCGCGTCAGCGTGAAGTCCGATTCGTAGGTGCCGCGCTCGTTGAGCATGCCGGTATAGACGGTGGTGCCCGGCGCCACCGCCACATCGTTTGTCACGATGCCTTGCAGCACGCTCTCTGCGTCGCGTCCCTTGACGAGGAATTTCGAAAACGAGGTCATGTCGAACAGCGCCACGCCTTCGCGGCAGGCGCGATGTTCGGCGCCGCTCCACGGCAGCCAGTTCTGCTGGCCGAAGGCGTAATCGATCTTCGCCTCGGCTACGCTCGGCGCAAAGAAGTTCGGACGCTCCCAGCCCATCTTGCTGCCGAAGCTCGCGCCCGCGTCGCGCAGCATCGGGTACAGCGGCGAGCGGCGGAACGGGCGCGCGGTATCGAGCTCGCGGTTCGGCCAGGGCATCGCGTAATGCAGGCCGAGCGTTTCCTTGACGCGGTCGTGCAGCCACGTGTCGTTGCCGTTAAAGCGCGCGAAGCGGCGGATATCGACCGGCCACAGGTCCATGGTCGGCGTGCCCGCGACGATCCATTCGGCGAGCGCCATGCCGGCGCCGCCGGCCGAGGCGATCCCCATCGAATTGAAGCCCGCGCCCACGAAAAAACGACGCAGCTCGGGCGCTTCGCCGAGGATAAAGTTGTTGTCCGGTGTGAACGACTCCGGTCCGTTATAGAACTGCCTGACCTGAGCGGTTTCGAGCGCCGGTACGCGCTCCAGTGCGTTTTCCATCAGGATCTGGAATTGATCCCAGTCGTCGGGCAGCAGCTGGAATTCGAAATTTTCGGGAATGCCGTTCATGCCCCACGGTTTCGCGTTCGGTTCGAAGCCGCCCATCACGAGGCCGCCCACTTCTTCCTTGAAGTAGATAAAGCCGTCGGGGTCGCGCATCACGGGCAGATCGGGATGCACGCCGGCAATGCGTTCGGTGACGATGTAGTAGTGCTCGGCCGAATGCAACGGCACGGTGACGTCGCACAGGCGGCCCACGGCCTTGGCCCACTGGCCGGCGCAGTTGACGACGATCTCCGCGCCGATGGAGCCTTCCGCGCCGTCCTTGTTGCGCCACGCGAGGCCGCTCACTTCACGGCCGCCGGGCGTTTGCCGCGTATGAATGGCGGTGACGCGGGTGTTCTCGACGATCCGCGCGCCGCGCGTGCGGGCGCCGCGGGCGAGGGCCTGGGTGAGGTCGGTCGGGTTGGCCTTGCCGTCGCCGGGCAGCCAGACCGCGCCGAGCAGGTCGTCGGTGCGCATGACGGGCCACAGGTCGCCGGCTTCCCGCGGACTGATTACGTCACAAGCCACACCATATGCACGGGCGACCGCGGCGGTGCGCTTGAGCTGCGTCATCCGCTCCGCGGTGCGGGCGACCGACAGCGAGCCGCATTGTTTCCAGCCGGTGGCGAGGCCGGTGTCCGCTTCCAGTTCGGCATACAGGGAGGTGGAGTAGCGGATCAACCGGGTCATGCTTTCCTGGGCGCGCAATTGACCCACGAGGCCTGCCGCATGCCAGGTGGTGCCGCACGACAACTGGCCCTGTTCGAGCAGGACCACATCGGTCCAGCCCATCTTCGTCAGGTGGTACGCCACGGAGCAGCCGACAATGCCGCCGCCGACGATCACGACCCGCGCGTGTTGAGGAATAGGTGTAGACATCGGTTGGATCCTGCCGGTGAATGTTGATATTCGTGGAAATGTGTTGGCATAGATTGCAACAAAAGGCCGCAAAATGCAATATTGTCACGGAAAATTCACTTCGTATGAGGCGCGTGAGAATCTGTCAATCCTAACTCTGAGAGGGCTCAACGTCATATGACGCATCGCTGTTGATTTGGTTGGAATTGTGTGGAAATGGCTTTCCCTCCGCGCGAGCGTTTGCTAGACTGAGCGCCACACGCACCCACCCACCCGC
>NZ_SCNV01000011.1 GCF_005503145.1 Burkholderia sp. 4M9327F10
CCCGCCCCCACACTGGCCCGCTCCTTGCACTACAGTGTCCCAATATCACCGGGAGACACACGTGAGCTCAGCAAAACAGCCAGTCAGCGCCGGCGCGAAATTCCGCACGGCAGTCGCAGAAGGACAACCGCTGCAGGTCGTCGGCGCCATTACCGCCTACGCGGCGAAAATGGCCGAGGCCGTCGGCTTCAAGGCGGTCTACCTGTCGGGCGGCGGCGTCGCCGCCAATTCGCTCGGCATCCCCGACCTCGGCATCAGCACCATGGACGACGTGCTGATCGACGCCCGCCGCATCACCGACGCCACCGGCCTGCCGCTGCTGGTCGATATCGACACCGGTTGGGGCGGCGCATTCAATATCGCGCGCACGATACGTTCGTTCATCAAGGCCGGCGTCGCCGCGGTTCACCTCGAAGACCAGGTCGGACAAAAGCGCTGCGGGCACCGTCCGGGTAAGGAAGTGGTCGCGAAAGAAGAGATGGTGGACCGCGTGAAGGCCGCCGTGGACGCCCGCACCGACGACCAGTTCGTCATCATGGCGCGCACCGATGCAGCCGCGGCCGAAGGCATCGACTCCGCCATCGAACGCGCGGTGGCCTATGTGGAAGCCGGCGCGGACATGATTTTCCCGGAAGCGATGCAATCGCTCGACGACTACCGCCGCTTCAAGGCCGCCGTCAAGGTGCCGATTCTCGCCAACCTGACCGAATTCGGTTCCACGCCGTTCTTCACCACCACCGAGCTGCGCGAAGCCAACGTCGATATCGCGCTGTACTGCTGCGGTGCGTATCGCGCCATGAACGCCGCGGCGCTCAATTTCTATGAGACGGTCAAGCGCGACGGCACGCAAAAGGCCGCCGTCGAAACCATGCAGACGCGCGCCGACCTGTACAAGTATCTCGGCTATCACGCGTACGAGGAAAAACTCGACGCCCTGTTCGCCGCAAACAAATAAACCCGCATCCAGGAGTAAGAGGACGACACCATGAGCGAAGCAGATAACAGCACGCCGGCAGCCGGCGCATTCAAGCCGAAGAAGTCCGTGGCGCTGTCGGGCGTGACGGCCGGCAACACCGCCCTGTGCACGGTCGGTAAGACCGGCAATGACCTGCATTACCGCGGCTACGACATCCTCGATATCGCCAGCACCTGTGAATTCGAAGAGATCGCCTACCTGCTGGTGCACGAAAAGCTGCCCACCCAGGCTGAACTGACCGCCTACAAGACGAAGCTGAAGGCGCTGCGCGGCCTGCCCGCCAACGTCAAGGCCGCGCTGGAATGGATTCCGGCCGCCGCTCACCCGATGGACGTGATGCGCACCGGCGTCTCGGTGCTCGGCACCGTGCTGCCCGAGAAGGACGACCACAACCTGCCCGGCGCGCGCGATATCGCCGACCGGCTGATGGCCTCGCTCGGCTCGATGCTGCTGTACTGGTACCACTACTCGCACAACGGCAAGCGCATCGAGGTGGAGACCGACGACGATTCGATCGGCGGCCATTTCCTGCATCTCCTGCACGGCGTGGAGCCGTCGAAGTCGTGGGTCGAGGCGATGCACACGTCGCTGAACCTGTACGCGGAACACGAGTTCAACGCCTCGACCTTCACCGGCCGCGTGATCGCCGGCACGGGCTCGGACATCTACTCGGCGCTCACCGGCGCGATCGGCGCGCTGCGCGGCCCGAAGCACGGCGGCGCCAACGAGGTGGCGTTCGAGGTCCAGTCGCGCTACCCAAGCCCGGATGAGGCGGAAGCCGACATCCGCCGCCGCGTCGAGGCGAAGGAAGTGGTGATCGGCTTCGGCCACCCGGTGTACACGATCTCCGACCCGCGCAACAAGGTGATCAAGGAAGTGGCGAAGAAGCTCTCGAAGGAAGCCGGCAGTACGAAGCTGTTCGAGATTGCCGAGCGGCTCGAAAGCGTGATGTGGGACGCCAAGAAGATGTTCCCGAACCTGGACTGGTTCAGCGCGGTGTCGTACCACATGATGGGCGTGCCGACGGCGATGTTCACGCCGCTCTTCGTGATTGCCCGTACGGCGGGCTGGAGCGCGCATATCATCGAGCAGCGCATCGACAACAAGATCATCCGGCCGAGCGCGAATTACACCGGCCCGGACAACCTGAAGTTCGTGCCGATCGCGAAACGCTGACCGGAAACGCTGATCGGGAAAGGGGGATAATTGCTGGTGACGTCCTGTTATGTCCTGCGACGTCCGGCAAGACTCCCCCCTGAGCACTACATTCTTATTCCCCCCACGGTATGAACACTGCAAACCGCAAACCCCTGCCAGGCACCAAGCTGGACTTCTTCGACACGCGCGCGGCGGTCGAGGCAATCCAGCCGGGCGCCTATGACACGCTGCCGTACACCTCGCGCGTGCTGGCCGAAAACCTCGTGCGCCGTTGCGACCCGGAGGCGCTGGATGCCTCGCTCAGGCAGATCATCGAACGCAAGCGCGAGCTCGACTTTCCGTGGTTCCCGGCGCGCGTGGTCTGCCACGACATTCTCGGCCAGACCGCGCTCGTCGACCTAGCGGGCCTGCGCGATGCAATCGCCGCGCAAGGCGGCGACCCGGCGCTGGTCAATCCGGTCGTGCCGACGCAACTGGTGGTGGATCACTCGCTCGCCGTCGAGTGCGGCGGCTTCGATCAGGATGCGTTCGACAAGAACCGCGCGATTGAAGACCGGCGCAACGAGGACCGCTTCGACTTCATCAACTGGACCAAGAAAGCGTTCAAGAACGTCGACGTGATTCCGCCCGGCAACGGCATCCTGCATCAGATCAACCTGGAGCGGATGAGCCCGGTGGTGCAGGTGAAAGACGGCGTCGCGTTTCCGGATACGCTGGTCGGCACCGATTCGCACACGCCGATGGTGGACGCGCTCGGGGTGATCGCAATCGGCGTGGGCGGTCTCGAAGCGGAAAGCGTGATGCTGGGGCGCGCTTCGTATATGCGCCTGCCGGATATCGTGGGGGTAGAACTCAGCGGCAAGCCGGGCCCGGGGATCACGGCGACGGACGTGGTGTTGTCGTTGACGGAATTCCTGCGCAAGGAGAAGGTGGTCGGCGCCTATCTGGAGTTTTACGGCGAAGGCACAGCAAAGCTGACGCTGGGCGACCGCGCCACCATCGCCAACATGGCGCCGGAATTTGGTGCGACCGCCGCGATGTTCTATATCGACGAGCAGACCATCAAGTATCTCAAGCTCACCGGCCGCGACGACGAACTCGTCAAGCTGGTGGAGACGTACGCGAAGGAAACCGGCCTGTGGGCCGACAGCCTGAGAAACGCGCAATACGAGCGCGTGCTGAAGTTCGACCTGTCGAGCGTGGTGCGCACGCTCGCGGGCCCGTCGAACCCGCATCGCCGTTTGCCGGTGTCGGAACTCGCCGCACGCGGCGTCAGCGGCAAGGTTGAAAACGAGCCGGGCCTGATGCCCGACGGCGCGGTGATTATCGCGGCCATCACAAGTTGCACCAACACCAATAATCCGCGCAACATGATTGCCGCGGGGCTGCTCGCGCGCAACGCCAACCAACGCGGCCTGACCCGCAAGCCGTGGGTGAAAAGCTCGCTCGCGCCGGGATCGAAAGCCGTCACCTTGTACCTCGAAGAAGCGAAGCTGCTGCCCGAACTGGAGCAGCTTGGCTTTGGCGTGGTCGCGTATGCCTGCACGTCGTGCAACGGCATGTCGGGTGCGCTCGATCCCGTGATCCAGAAGGAAGTCGTCGAGCGCGATCTGTACGCGACCGCCGTGCTGTCGGGCAACCGCAATTTCGACGGCCGGATTCACCCGTATGCGAAGCAGGCCTTCCTCGCCTCGCCGCCGCTGGTCGTGGCTTATGCGATTGCCGGCACGATCCGCTTCGACATCGAAAAGGATGTTCTGGGTACCGATGCCGCCGGCAATCCCGTGATGCTCAAGGACATCTGGCCGTCCGACGCGGAAATCGACGAGATCTTCGCATCGAGCGTAAAGCCGGAGCAATTCCGCAAGGTGTACGAACCGATGTTCGCGGTCACGGCCGACACCGGCGAGCGCGCCAACCCGCTGTACGACTGGCGTCCGATGAGCACATACATCCGCCGCCCGCCCTACTGGGAAGGCGCGCTGGCCGGCGAGCGCACGCTTGCGGGCATGCGCCCGCTCGCGGTGCTTGGTGACAACATCACCACCGACCACCTGTCGCCGTCCAACGCGATCCTGCCGGATAGCGCCTCCGGCGAGTACCTGGCAAAAATGGGCTTGCCGGAGGAAGACTTCAACTCGTACGCGACCCACCGCGGCGATCACCTGACCGCGCAGCGCGCCACCTTCGCCAACCCGACGTTGAAGAACGAGATGGTGCTCGAAGACGGCAAGGTGAAGGCCGGTTCCCTGGCTCGCATCGAGCCTGAGGGCAAGGTCACGCGCATGTGGGAAGCGATCGAAACCTATATGGAGCGCAAACAGCCGCTGATCGTGATTGCCGGAGCCGACTACGGCCAGGGTTCGTCGCGCGACTGGGCCGCGAAGGGTGTGCGCCTCGCCGGCGCGGAGGCGATCGTCGCCGAAGGATTCGAGCGGATTCACCGCACCAACCTGGTGGGCATGGGTGTGCTGCCGCTCGAATTCAAGCCGGGGGTAAACCGCCTGACGCTTGGCATCGACGGCACCGAAACCTTCGATGTGATCGGCGAGCGCACGCCGCGTGCCGATCTCACGCTGGTGATCCATCGCAGGAACGGCGAGCGCGTGGAGGTGCCGGTGACGTGCCGTCTCGATACGGCGGAAGAAGTGTCGATCTACGAAGCCGGTGGCGTGCTGCAACGTTTTGCACAGGACTTTCTTGAATCGTCGCAGGCCGCTGCCTGAGGACAGGAACGCCGACGCACGGCATGATGTGCGTCGCGCTTGATACGCGGATGATACGCGGGCGGTGCGGCAACGTACCGCCCGCGTCTTGACAGGACAACTACGCAATGGCACACGTACCCCAGATCAGGATTCCCGCCACTTACATGCGTGGCGGCACCAGCAAAGGCGTGTTCTTTCGCCTCCAGGATCTGCCCGAAGCCGCGCAGGCGCCGGGCGCGGCGCGCGATGCGCTTTTGCTGCGCGTGATCGGCAGCCCGGACCCTTACGGCAAACAGATTGACGGCATGGGCGGCGCAACGTCGAGCACGAGCAAGACCGTGATCGTCGCAAAGAGCAGCAGGCCCGATCACGACGTCGACTACCTGTTCGGCCAGGTGTCGATCGACAAGGCGTTTGTCGACTGGAGCGGCAACTGCGGCAATCTCTCCGCCGCCGTCGGACCGTTCGCCATCAGCGCCGGCCTGGTGGACCCGAGCCGTGTTCCGCACAACGGCGTGGCCACCGTGCGGATCTGGCAAGCCAATATCGGCAAGACCATCATCGGACACGTGCCCATTACAAATGGCGCGGTGCAGGAAACCGGCGATTTCGAACTGGATGGCGTGACCTTCCCCGCCGCCGAGGTGCAGCTCGAGTTTATGGACCCGGCCGCGGAAGAAGACGGCGCAGGCGGTGCGATGTTCCCGACCGGCAACCTGATCGACGACCTCGAAGTGCCGGGCGTCGGCACGTTGAAGGCCACCATGATCAATGCCGGCATTCCGACGATTTTCGTCGATGCCGAAGCGATTGGTTATAAAGGCACCGAACTGCAGGACGCGATCAACAGCGACGACAAGGCGCTGGCGAAGTTCGAGACGATTCGCGCGCACGGCGCCCTGCGCATGGGCCTGATCAAGGATATCGGCGAAATCGCCACGCGCCAGCATACGCCGAAGGTCGCGTTTGTCGCGCGGCCGACCGGGTATGTGGCTTCGAGCGGCAAGCCGGTCGCCGCGGGCGATGTCGATCTGCTGGTGCGCGCCATGTCCATGGGCAAATTGCACCACGCCATGATGGGCACGGCTGCGGTTGCCATCGGCACGGCGGCCGCGATTCCGGGCACGCTGGTGAATCTCGCCGCCGGCGGTGGCGAACGGCAGGCGGTGCGCTTCGGCCACCCGTCGGGCACGCTGCGCGTGGGCGCGCAAGCCAGCAAGGTGGATGGCGAGTGGGTCGTAAAGAAGGCCATCATGAGCCGCAGCGCGCGGGTACTGATGGAAGGCTGGGTGCGGGTGCCTGGCGATACGTTCTAAGACCGATACGTGTGACGAAGCACTAGCCCCGGATGCTTAAGCTCCGGGGCTAGTGCTTTATGCGGGCCTTGGGCGTTGAGCCCCGGGTCGGAAGCCTCAGGTCGGGAATCGGGCGTAGGCGTCAGCCATCCAACGCCCGCCGCCCGCGGCCGGTGGCCCGCAAGAACTGCGGCACACCCTGCCCCACGCGCAAGCTCAACCCTGCCTTGGCGGCAGATACGGCATCGGATCGACCGGCTTGCCGTCGCGGCGCACCTCGAACAGCACCGAGACGCGGGAGTTGTTTTCGTCGCCCATCTCCGCGATTTGCTGCCCTTGCCGCACGATATCGCCGGTCTTGACCAGCAGCTTGCGGTTGTGCGAATACGCGGTCAGAAAATCCTTGTTGTGCTGGACGATGATGAGGCTGCCGTATTCGTTGAGCCCGGTGCCTGCATACATGACCTTGCCGTCAGCCGCTGCGCGCACCGGATCGCCCGGCTTGCCGCCAATCTCGATGCCGCGCGTCGCCCCCGGCTGGAATCCCTCGACCACATTACCCTGCGCCGGCCACGCCAGCACGACACGCTTGGCGTGACGCGACATCTCGGCGTCGACCTGGCGCGTTTCGGCGGCACTGGGTGCGGGGGCATCGGTTGAGGGTGCGGAAGCCACGGAGGCGGCCGAAGCGGCTGCCGGATTGGCTGAGGCTGAGGCTGCGGCTGCCGCCGACGCAGCCACGGCCGGGCTTGCCGCCGCATTTGCGGAATTGCTTGCCGCCGCGTTTGCGGAAGCGCTTGCCGCCGAACTCGCTCCCGCCGCCGCGGCTGCCGCCACCTTAGCCGCTGCCGCGGCCTTGGCCGCAGCGTCTGCCGCTGCAGCCTGAGCGGCGACTGCGGCCGCTGCTGCTGCGTTGGCTTCCTTCACCGCCTCAGGCGAGGCGACATGCAGCGCCTGTCCCAGCTTCAGCCGTGTGGACGGCTTCAGATGGTTCCACGCCAGCAGATTCTGGACGCTACAGTGGTGATGCTGCGCGATGCGGCTCAGCGTATCGCCGCGTCTGACGCGATACACGAGCGGCTGCGCCGCCTTCAGCTTGGCCGCGCTCACCGCCGCGGAGGCCTGCTGCGACGCCGTCGCCGCCGCATCCGATGCTGCCGCCGCCGCGGCTGCGGCCGATGCCGCGGGGACTGCGGAGGCCGCCACAGCCGCCTGCTGACCGGGTTGCCCCTGATTCACACAACCACTCATCGCTACTGCGACGCAGACGCCCGCGACGCTGGCCATCATGGTTTTGTCGAAACGACTTCTCAACAAATTCGACTCCTGCCTTGTTTCTGGCGAGCCCGAGTGTTTCCGCGTCGCGTCCGATGCGCATTCATGCGAAGCGCTGCGATCTCGCGACACGAAAGAGCCGCCTCGTTGCGGCTATCACCCGTGCCCCGCCTGCCACCCAACGCTTTGTGCGGCAAATATCTCAAAAATGAGGTGTTCTACCGCAAAAAGGGCCAGATAGACGGTTAATATGCAAGCGGAATTGTAAAATGTCTTGGACAAAAGACGAGCCGTCCGAACACACTGATACAAATCCTTACGATCGGTATCGCGGAATGTGGCGCGCGATAACGTTTGCCTTAACGGCAAATTGTCACAAAACTTGAATGATGGGGTCATGTAGGGTGCTGGGGTCAGAGGGACCTGCTCTCTCGCCGTTTCACGCATGCTCGGGGCCCCGCCCGCCGCCTGGTACAGTGGGCGCGCTTCCGCGCTTCGACCCAGTCGCCGATAGCACCACGCTTCTGACGCCAGGCAAACAGACTCGCCTGCTCTTGCAAGCTGTCGAGCGCCGCGAGGGTGGCTGGATCTGATTTCGAACCAAAGTGGATCGCGCGCCCGAATGTGTGTCGTCCAAGGGTAGCGTCCGAACGTGCCACCGCCACCGCACCGCGCCAGGATACGCCCGTCATGACACGCCATTGCCACCCTTCAAAACTTCGCGAAAGTTTGTTCCACGTCAAAAAACGGGGCAAGGCTTCCATTGCGCCCCGATAACGCCTCCGGTAGAAGCGATGAATGGACTTGTGGCATGTCAGATTGTGGACTCCTCAACGATCCATCAATAGCCAACGGAGATTTGAGTCATGCCGATTCCCGCGCACATGTGGTTAAAAGACGATGGCGGTGCCGATATTAAAGGCTCATCAACGGTAACGGGCCGCGAGGGAAGCATAGAAATCATCAGCTTCAGTCATGGCGTCAACCTGCCGGTCGACGGCCTCACCGGGAAAATTACGGGCTCCCGCATACACTCGGCGATAGCGTTTGAAAAGGAATTCGACGCGGCCAGCCCTTACCTCTACAAGGCGGTATCAAAAGGGCAAACGCTTAAATCGGCAGAAATCAAATGGTATCGCATTAACGACGCCGGAAAGGAAGAGGTGTATTTCATCATGCTTATGGAGGGCGTCAAAATCGCCGGCATGAATCCCGGTATGGCAAATACGAAGCTCGCTCTGGCGGCGGCGCTCAACCATGTCGAATCCGTTTCGATGATGTACGAGGGTATTACCTGGCACTATACGGACGGCAATATCAAATATTCCGACGCATGGACTGAGCGTTAACCGCCGGGAGATACGCTCATGGCTCTGCAAGGCAAATTTCTCGTGAACAATGCGCCTCTCTCGCCGTTGACCATGTACGGTGTCGGCACTTTCATGGCATTTTCGGGCAATGGAATTTATCGTAACCGCGGTGGCTGTACTGCCGTCCCCGACAATGGTCCGATTCCAGCGGGACGATACTGGATCGTCGACCGGCCCGAGGGAGGTCTCGGCTCGCAGGCATGGGCTGCCACAAAGGACGCGTGGAACAGCATTACCGGCGCGCCATCCCATCATTCGGAGTGGTTCGCCCTCTATCGGGACGGCGGGAAAATCGACGATTACACTTGGGTCAAGGGTGTGCAGCGCGGACAATTCCGGCTGCACCCAGCCGGCGGGCGCGGCATTTCGCTTGGCTGTATCACCCTGACGAGCTATACCGATTTTGAAAAGATCCGGCAAGCCTTGCTGCACGCGCCGACCATACCAGCCCGCAACTCGGGATTACGCGCCTATGGCACTATCGAGGTAATCACATATGGCGATACTTGCCCGTAGGTTAGGGAAAACGCTCCTCTTCGTCGGCCTGTTTTTCCTCTCGATCCGTTACGTCCATACTTACCCTGTCCGCATGCCGGAAAGCCAGCTCGACGCGTGGCTCTCGGCAGCGAACCGTCTCGGAATTCGGGACCCGGATGACCTCTATATTCCGGTCATGCTCATGATCGAGCTCATCGCGAGCATCGCGGCTTACGTCCTGGTATTGAGGCTATGGCGGTTTCTCGCGGGGCGACGTCTCACCCGATGAAAACCCGCGTGACTTGCGAGACGTTTGCAGGTTGGCTTGCCAAAAAACCCCTTTGTGCTATACAAAAAGCTAGTCAGCACGTCGCCCGGCCGACAAAAAATGGGCGGCTCCACTGGAGCGAACGCGACAATCCATGAGTCTTCTGGAACTCAGAGACGTTTCCAAACACTTCGGCGCCATCCGCGCCCTGAACGACGTGACGTTCAGTCTGGAGCCGGGCCAGGTGGTGGGACTCATGGGCGACAACGGTGCCGGAAAATCGACGCTGGTCAAGGTAATTGCCGGCAACTTTCCTCCCTCGCACGGCGAAATCTTCATTGACGGCAATCCGGTGCATTTCAGCAAGCCGGTTGACGCCCGCGCTCAAGGGATTGAAGTCGTCTACCAGGACCTCGCGCTTTGCGACAACCTGACGGCGGCCGCCAATGTATTTCTCGGCCGTGAGCCACGAATCGGCTTCGGGCCCATCCGCATTCTCGATCACGCCGCCATGAACCGGCGCGCCGGCGAGCTCTTCAGGCAGCTCAAGTCCGAGACGCGCCCCCTCGATCTGGTGCGGCAGATGTCGGGCGGACAGCGGCAGGCAGTGGCAATCGCCCGCACGCGTCTGTCCGAGGCGCGGCTCGTCATCATGGACGAGCCAACGGCCGCGATCAGCGTGCGCCAAGTGGCGGAAGTGCTCGACCTTATCCAGCGCCTTTCCGACCATGGCATCGCGGTCATTCTCATCAGCCACCGCATGCCGGACGTTTTTGCCGTCGCCCACCGCGTGGTCGTCATGCGGCGCGGGCACAAGGTCGCGGACAAGAAGACCGAAGCGTCTTCTCCGGAGGAAGTCACCGGCCTCATTACCGGAGCCATCGCCACCGCCTGAACCTGACTCGCACGGGAGTCCCGAAATTGAACGATCAGCAGGAACGCCCCACCTCAATCCCGGCGTTGCTCGATAGTCCGCAAGCCGCGAAGACTCATACCCGCTGGACGGGACTTCTCGCCAGCCAGGTGTTCTGGGTCGTGCTGGCAACGGTCGTCGCCTGCATCCTGCTGTCGTTCGTCACCTCCACCTTTGCGACGCAGCAAAATCTTTTCAACGTCACGCGCAACTTTGCCTTCGTCGCCATCGTCGCGCTTGGGATGATGGCCGTGATCGTCACCGGCGGCATCGATATCTCGGTCGGCTCGACAATCGGCCTCTCCGGCATCGTCCTCTCGGTGGTCATGAATGCCGGCTATCCGATCTGGGCCGGCATCGGTATGGGACTCCTGACCGCGGGGCTCGTCGGCCTCGTGAACGGTCTGCTGATCGCCTATCTCGACATGCAGCCGTTCGTTGTGACGCTCGGCATGCTGAGCATGGGCCGAAGCCTCGCGCTGGTGTTCTCCGGCAGCCGGACCATTTTCGATTTCGGTCCCGACGGCAGCAAGCTGCTTGCGCTCGGCGGCGGCAAGACGCTCGGCGTCGCGAATCCGGTGTGGTTCCTCGTTGTGCTCGCCCTGCTGTTCTGGTTCGCGTTCACGTGGACGCGCTGGGGCCGCTACGTCTTCGCGGTCGGCGGCAACCGTCATGCGGCCAATCTCACCGGCGTTCCGGTGCGCCGCATCATCTGCTCGGTCTATGTGCTCGCCGGACTGATGGCGGGCGTCGCGGCGATCCTCGAAGTCGGCTGGCTCGGTGCGGTGACGACAGGCCTCGGCACGGGCGACGAACTGCGTGTGATCGCAGCGACCGTGATCGGCGGCACCAATCTGATGGGCGGTATCGGCAGCGCCTTTGGGACCGTCGTCGGCGCCGCGCTGATCGAAGTCATCCGCAACAGCCTGATCCTGCTCGGCGTCGATTCGTTCTGGCAAGGAACGGTGGTGGGCGCCTTCATCATCGTCGCTGTGCTTTTCAACCGGCTCGGCGGCGAGCGGCAAGAAGATTGAACTGTCTTCAGGCGCATCGGCTGCGCTGCGGCCGGTGCGCCGGGGGCGTCCGGACAAGGCGCGGAACTGCCGGGCGCAGGTGTCACAGGATCGCGAGATTCCGCGGGGAGGTCGAAACTCGCATGCGGCCTTTCCTTGCGATTATTCCGACAATCGTGCGAGGAGGACACAGGAGGCAACAATGAAGAAGATATTGATGTGTCTTGCTGCGACAGGAGCGCTTGCCATGCTGGCCAGCCCCACATTCGCAGCCGACAAGACCCTGGCGCTGGTCGTGAAGGGGCTCGACAACCCCTACTTCGACCTCATGCATCAGGGATGCGACCGGGCCAACAAGGAGCTCAGCAAGCAGGGCTATACCTGCTACTACACCGGCCCCGCGACGGCGGCGGACGAAAGCGCCGAAGTGCAGATCATCGACGACCTGCTGACCAAGGGTGTGGCGGCAATTGCGATTTCGCCCGCGAACGCGCCGGCCGTGGCGGAAGAGTTGCGCCGCCGCAGTGTGACGATCCCCGTCATTACCGCGGACGCCGATCTGCTGCCGAAGGACGCATCGCTACGCAAGAGCTACGTCGGCACCGACAACTATGATCTGGGCGTCAAGCTCGGCGAGCAGTTGAAACTGCTGATGCCCAAGGGCGGCAACATCTGCCTCGTGATGGGCAACCCCGCAGCAGAGAATATCAATCAACGCGCCCAGGGTACGCGCGACGTGCTCTCAGGCAAGAAGGGAATCACGAAGCTCGACGGCGAAAACGGCTGGCATGAGATCAGCGCCTGCCCGCTCTATGTGAACGACGACGCCGCCAAGGCGAACCAGATGATGCAGGACACGCTCACGGCCAACCCCACCGGTCTCGATGCCTTCGTGCTGGAGGGTGGCTGGCCGCTGTTTGCGCCGCAGGCCTATTCGCAGGTGGTCGCGCCGATCATGGACAAGATCAATAGCGGCAAGTTCGTGATCGTCTCGGCCGATACGCTCGGGCCGGAGCTGCAAGCGCTGAAGGACCACAAGGTCAATGTGCTTGTCGGTCAGCGGCCGGAGGAAATGGGCTACCGGGCAGCCATGGTCATGCGTGACCTCGCGGCAGGCAAGACGGTGCCAACGGTTATTCACACCGGCCTTGACACCTGCACGTGGAAGAACGCCGACACCTGCCTCAAGCATTGAAGGCCGCGAGGCCCCATTTCAAGGATAGATGCGGCCATTGTGAGGACCGGGTGGAAGCGAGCGGAAGCCGGGTCAGCCCTGACCCGGCTCCTTCCTCGTTGAAGAAGCGGCGCGTGCATGCCGCTCAAGCCAAGGCCTAGGCCAGCACCACGCTAAAACACGGCCCCCCCGCCTAGCGCAATGCCTTCACGGCATCCGCCGTCACGTCCGCCGGCTGTCCGCCCCAGGTGGCGCGCAGATAGCTCGCCAGTTGCGCCAGTTCCGCATCGCTGAGTTGGCCAGCGAAACCCGGCATCTCCTGCATGCGTTCAAGCCCTGGGAAATCCTGCGCGCCGACCCCGTCGAGCATCGTCACAATCAGATTGTGCGGATCGCCTTGCCGCAGCGTCGAATTGCCGTGCATCGGCACAGCGACGTGCGGCTTGCCTTCGCCGTCGCGGCCGTGGCAGCCCGCGCAAACGGCGAGATAAACATTGCGCCCGGCCGCCAGTTGCGCCGCATCTGCCGAGACAGACTGCAGCGGCTGCGGAGCCGGTGGCTGGTCGCCGAGCAGATAGGTGGAGATCGCGCGCAGATCGTCGTGACTCAGATACTGGCTGCTCAGGTGCACGACCGGATACATCTCGCTGAAGGCCGAGCCTTGCGGCGCAATCCCGCTAGCGAAAAAGGCCTGCAGATCGGCCGCGCTCCAGCCGCGCGCCGCGAGACCATGCGGCGTGATGTCCGGCGCGACTACCCGGCCAAGCGCGCCGCCGCCGAGCGGCAAAGCGTTATCGAGCTGACCGAGCTTGCCGCGCGGAGTGTGACACTCGGCGCAGTGCCCGAGCGCGCTGACCAGATAGCGCCCGCGGTTCCAGTCCGCAGATGTCCCTTTCGACGCATCCGGTAAGGTGTCCTTGAGGAACAGCATGTCCCAGAAGCGCACAGCAAAGCGCATGTTGAACGGGAACGACAGTTTGGCCTCGCGGTTCGGCACGGCGGCCGGCTTTTGCGCCATGAGCCACGCGTACATGGCGTCGCTATCGGCGCGCGAGATCTGGCGGTACGACGTGTAGGGCATCGCGGGATACAGCGGACCATCGGGCGTCATGCCGTCATGCAGGGCCTTGTAGAAATCTCCGGCGCTCCATTTGCCGATGCCATGCTCCTTGTCCGGCGTAATGTTGGTGCCGTAGAACGTGCCGAACGGCGAAGCGAGCTCCACGCCACCGGCGAACGGTGCGCCGTCCGCGGCGGTGTGGCAGGCGGCGCAGTCGGCGGCCTTCACCAGGTAACGGCCGCGTGCGAACCGGTCCGCGGCGGCGTTTTGCAGGTCAGCGGGCGTGTTGGCAGGCGAGGCGGTCAGCGCGGCAGCCGAGGTGTCGTCGTGCTGGTCGCCACACGCCGCCAGCAGCACGGCGCTCAACACCAGCACAACACGGCGCACAGTGAGCAGAGTCGGAAGGCGGGTCGTCATGCGGCGTCCTTTACGAGACCCGGCATCGTCAGCACTACTTCCTTGACCGCCTCGTAATAACGCACATAGCCCGTGCAGCGGCAGATGTGATCGTTCAGCGCCTCGGTGATGGTTTCTTCCACCTTGGCCCTGGCAACCGGTTGACGCTTCAGACGTTCGATCAGCACCGTCGCGGCATTGACGAACCCCGGCGTACAGTAGCCGCACTGAAAACTGAAGTGCTCGAGAAACTTCTGCTGGATCGGCGAGAGCGCCACCACCTCGCCATGCTCGTCGCGCTGTGCGTGGCCTTCAATGGTGCGAATCGACTTGCCGTCGAAGAAATTCGCGCCTGTAATGCAGGTGCGGATTTCCTCGCTGGTGCCGTCGGGCTTGTCGAGAATCACCACGCAGGCGTGGCAGATGCCCTGCCCGCAGCCAAGCCGCGAACCGGTGAGATCGAGGTATTCGTGCAGCAGGTCGATCATCATCAGACCTGCGGGCACTTGCAACGGCCCCACTTCCTGGCCGTTGACTTTCAACGAAACGGGTTGCGCCTTGAATTGCGTCAATGGGCGTTCCACGATCGGTGCGCTGGCGCCGTTAGCCGGCACGGCGCTAGCCGCCGGACCGGAAGTTTGATTAGGGGCCGTCATGCGAGCACCTCCTGAATTTTTTGCGGAGTGACCGGCAGGTCAGTAAAACGATGTCCGATCGCGTTTGCGATTCCGTTCACGAGCGCACCGACCACCGGGATCATCACCACTTCGGCGATGCCCTTGGGCGGATCGGTTTCGGTGAGCGGCGGCAGCACTTCGCCGGTCTGGGTCCAGACGGCGACGTCCTTTGCACGCGGCAACCGGTAGCGGTTGAAGTTCCACGTGCCGTTGCCGGGGCCATCTTCATAGAGCGGCAGATACTCATGCAGTGCGTGGCCAATGCCCATCGCAAGGCCGCCTTGCAACTGGCCCGACACGAGCTGCGGCGCGATCTGGTTGCCGCACTCCATGATCGAGTGATGCGTGAGCAGTTCCACCTTGCCGGTTGCTTCATGCACCGCGAGCTCAACCAGCGTGCCGACTGCGCTGTAGTACGTGACCGTCGCGTTGTTACGCTGCACCGGCGGAATGAACACGCGCTGACGATCGAGCACGCGGTACTGATTCGGCGTCGTCTGCAACTTCTTCCTGTCCGCGCCGGCGTTGTCGCCGTAGCGCAGCGAGAGGCCATCGAGCGGCAGGCGCTCGACGCTGCCGTCAATCTCGAACTCGGCCTCCGCCCACTGCCAGCGGTTGAACACGTGCACCGCTGCACCCGTCACGAGTCCGAGTTCGTGGGCCTTCTTCGCAAGCTGTTCGAACGGCAGCGCCTGGAGGCCCGCCGCCGACAGCTTGCCGTCGACCCAGCGCGCGTCCTCGATACGCACCGTCAGCGGCGCGGCTTGCCCGCCGCCGATCCCCTGACTCCAGATCGACATGGCCGCCGGCCACAGTCCGTGCCTGAAGACCACCCGTGCCGCCTCGCGCGTGCTGTGGGTGAAATAGAACGCGGAGTTGGTCGCGCTCGACGGCGACGCATAACCGGGCGACCAGCGCGGATTGGCTGAGAGCTTGTCCTGATCGGCCTGCGACATCATGTACGGGTCGCCGCTCGTGACGACCGGCAGATCGGGCCAGTCGGTGACGGCGACGCGCACCTCGGTAGCCGGCTTGCCGAGCCACTTCGCGACGGCAATCGCCTGCGAGGTCGACATGCCGGTGCCGATTTCGGCCGCCGTGTGATGCAGGCTGATCTTGCCGTCGGCGGTGAATTCGACCTTCGCCAGCGAGGTCTCGGCGCCCGTGCCGAAGTCCTTTTGCACGCAAGCGAAACCGACGCCATAGCGCTTGCCTGGATGCGCCAGTTCGAATTCGCGCTTCTTGCTGGCCCGGTTGACCCACAACGGATGGGCCTTCGCCTTCTGCAAGACTTCATCGACGCGGATCGCCCCGGCCGGCACTGCCCCCTGGGTGTTTTTCATGCCCGAGCGCAATGCGTTCTTGAGACGGAAGTCGATGGGATCGACGCCGAGTTGCGCGGCGATTTCGTCGATCATCATCTCGGTGGCCGCCATGCTCTGCAGCGTGCCGTAGCCGCGCGCAGAACCGGCGTCGATGGCGCGCGAAGCGATCGCCACCGCCGCCAGGTCGTTCTTCGGAAAGTAGTAGATCGACTGCGCCGCGGTCGCGCCGACCATCGCCACCGACGGCGAAAAGTTGCAGCGGCCGCCGCCGTTCGCCTCCATCTCGGCCTTGAACGATTGCAGCAGGCCGGTCTTCCGGTCCACGGCAATCCGGTAGTTCATCCTGAAGGCGTGGCGCTTCAGCGAAGTCTGGAACTGCTCTTAGCGGTCGTTGGCGAGCCGCACTGGACGGCCTTCCGCGTACATGGCGGTGACGAGGCCGTAGAACGGTACGTTGAAGTGATCCTTCGAACCGTAGCCCACCGTGTAGCATGGGTGCACGAACAGGTTCTTCACCGGGAACGCGCACTTCGCGATCATGCCGGCCGCGCTGTCCACGACTTCCGCCGGCGCCTGGGTCGGCACCACCATATGCAGCGATTGCGTTGCCGCGTCGTACCAGCAGTTCGCGTTGTCGGGTTCGAGCGCGGCGGTGTCGATGGACTGCGTGTTGTACTCGCGCTCCATCACGAGCCAGTCCGGCGACGGCCGGTCGAGTTCCTGCTGGATCTGTCCTGCGTAGAACATGCCCTGCTCGTCGAGCTTGCCGTGCTCCTTGCCGTCCGGCCAGACCGGCTGGTGCTTGCGCATCATGCTCGGGAACACCGGCGCGTCTTTCAGGCTGGAGAACGTGTCGTCGTCATAAGGCGTCTTGCCGCCCACGCGCACGAAGCGGAACGTGCCCCACGGGTCGCGTTCGAGCGGGCCGGTCTGCGCGCCGTAGCGAATGATCTCGTCGTGGAACTTGAGCTTGTCCTTGGCGAAGCGGAAGCGCGCGAAGTCGTGATAGATCAGGATCGCCACCGCCTGCCCCAGATAGGCAGGCGTCTTGCCTGGCGGCAGCAACATGTCGTCGCCATAGAACGCCGGGAAGATCAGGCCGTCGCGCGTCAGATCGTCGGCCGTGACGATGCGATCAGGCTTCAGCTCGTCGCCGAGCAGCGACAGGTCGAAGCCTTCATAGAGACGATCAGCCTGGGTAGTGCGCAGAATGAAGGCATGCGACTGCTGCTTCGGCCAATGCGGCATGTCGGCGGCGCGGACGTCGCGCGCGAACACTTTCGCACCGGTCACCTTGGCAATGCCGTCGATACGGAATTTAGGCTGCCCATTAGCCGCGTCCCATTGGACCGGCGTCAGAATCTTCTCTTCGAACAACGCAGCGAAAGCACGGCTGCCAATCGGCGCGAGATACACCGAGACACCCGCTACTACGCTGGCCTTCAGAAAACTGCGACGCGAAAGGTCGAGTTTCCCCATGGACTTCTCCTTTAGTGAACGACAACGGCAGCTTCAGGGGGCGGACGGTCACGCAAGATCGACGCACACGAGCGCGCCTGCACGGGATATGCGAGCCGGCGACACCAGACCACGTTGGAAAATCAAGCGATCCCGGCCGCGCGGGTCCGGGCATAGCGGCGACGCGTGACGGCGCGAACACCGGCGCCGCCGCGGTCGATCTGATGAGTCCTGTATTGCGTGTGAACTGTGCTTGAACTGCCTTGGAATGTACTGAAACTGCCAGGTCCCTGCCCTAGCAACGGGCAAACCGCGCGATTATCGCCTCGTTGGACAGTAAATGAGGCACTTTTTGTCCGATATAAATCAGATAACTGATCTGATATAGAGGTTGATTCTTTGGTCTACTTATTGTTTTTAGAATCGACCTGTCTGGCTAGTTGTCGACCCGCTTAGACCCGTTGCACAGGTCCCGGGTATTGAGCGACAAGCGGATCTGCCGTCAGCAAAGTAATACCTTCCGTCCACGCCTGAGCCACGAGGATACGATCAAACGGATCCTTGTGAATTGGCGGCAGCGTGTCGACTGCAACTGCATGCGCACTCTCAATCACCAACTCGCTGTAGCCATTATCCAGCAGACCGCGGCGCAGTAGCCGCGGATCGACTCGAAAGTCCTCCCTGCCCAGGCCACGCTTGATTGCAACCTCCCACAAGCTGGCCGCGCTGAAGAACAGTTCGTACGCGCGATCTTCGATCAATCGACGAGCCTCAGGGGACAAACGATGAGGCTCTCCCGCAGCCCACAGCAGGAGATGCGTGTCGAGCAACAATTTCATAGCCCCTCACCGAACATTTGCGCGATCTGCTCGGCGCCCATCTGATCAAAATCATCTGGCACGGTGAATTGGCCCGCCATAAATCCGAGACGCCGGGTCTGCCCCTCTAACGGGGTATCCAGGGCAACCACCTTGACCAACGGCTTGCCGGCCTTCGCAATGACGAACGGCTCGCCATGCGCGGCTTCTTCCACGAGGCGGGACAAATGGGTTTTAGCCTCATGAATATTCACAGTTTGCATAGCACGCCCCAATTGAACTAAGTTCTATTAGTTTAGTTTAAAAATGGCGGCCCTGCAAACCTTCCAGCGTGGTCACTCAGCTTAGTGTTGTTAGGATTTGATGCGTAATTTAAATGTAATATATCTGAACCAAATAGCCCGGAGCGACCGCTCCGATCAAGCGACATAACCCTCCTCGCCATCGCATCACAGATTTCAATTGCAAACGTGTACAAACGCATACATTTGTACTAAGCTGGTTTTCAGCGAACCCGAAAACAGGTGCTGTGTCATGCAAACCGTATCCGTGCGCATTCCCGAAGACGACCTCGCATGGTTGTCGAGCCTGCAATTGCAAGGCGCCTCCAGCCCCAGCGACAAGATCCGCGCGCTGATCGCGGACGCCCAGCGCCGCGCCACCGGCGAGAACGATTTCGTCAGTTGCGTTGCCCTGCTGCGTGAACAGGTGCGGCCGCTGCTGGAGGCTACCCAGGCCTACGAGCACGCCACGCACTCTCACTCGGAGATCGTGACGTTGCTGGCCACGCAAATGCCGGAGCTGATGGCAAGCCTCATCACCGCGTTGCCGGACGGCAAAAGGGTCGCGGAGGTGGCGCGCGAAATCGAAGCGCGCCTGACCGCCAAGGCCATGCGCATGCTGCTGGGCCTGTTGCGGCTCGCCGTCACGCAAAGGCCGCCCACCTACGATCCCGCGGTCCTGAATCACTATGTGACGGAGTTGCAGGAACTCACCCAGGTCATCCAGGTGGCGCGGCCTCCCGGATAGCGCCTTGGCCGCCCGATTCCGCCCATTTCATCGCAGCAGTACCGTTTTCCGCCCTATCCAGGAGCTAGCATCATGACGACAGAACGTCTGGGTAACCGCATCAGACGATTGCTCACGGCCAACGTGCATGCATTGGTCAGTTCGCTCGAAAGCCGCACGCCGCAGGCCGTGCTGGAGCAGTACCTGCGCGAGTTCGACGAAGTGATCGCCCAGGCACGCATCGAACTGGGCCGGCACGAAGCTGCGCGGCATCAGGCCACCAAGGCCATCACCCGCGTCAACAACGAAATCGAACGCCTGAATGAGCTCATCGCCACGGCCCTCGCGCAAGGCGACGAAGCCGCCACGCACGCCGGCGCCGAGCGTCAGATCGATCTCGAAGACCAGCTCGGCACGCTCAACCAGGCGCTGCAGGAAGCCATCGAGCATGCCAGTGCGGCCGAATCGGACCTGCTCGGCCTGCGCGCCAAACGCGCCGAGATGGAGCAGGCGCTTGGGGAAATGATCGCCGCGCGCACGGTAGCGCAACGCGCGAGCAGCGTCGACGGCGTCTCAGGGGCGGCAGCCGGCATTCGTGCCGAGCAGCTGGAGCAAGGCTTCAACCGCACGATGACGGGCGCCACGGGCCTCGCGGGTTTGCAAACCGCCCCCGCGAGCGCCGATCCCTCATTGCTGCGCCGCCTCGAAACGCTGCACAAGGAACAGCGCATCAACGAACGCGTCGCGCGTCTGAAGGCGGCGAGCGACAGGCCGGTCGGCGAAAACTCGTGACCCACCCACTGATTCAGGGAAAAAAACAACAATGACTCCGCTTCTGCTACCAGGGAATGCGCCCTTCGTAGCCGCGATCGGCCTGATGATCGCCATCGGCGCGCTCGAGGGCGTCACGCTGCTGTTCGGTCTGAGCCTCACCGAACACGCCGGCAGCATGCTGGTAAGCCACTTCGGCATCGACCACTCCGGCGCGGGGGCCGACACCGGCGTGATCGGCCAGTTGCTGGGCTGGCTGCATCTGGGGCGCGTGCCGCTCCTGATCCTGCTGATCCTGTTCCTGCTTGGCTTCGCGATCATCGGCTTGCTGCTGCAAGCGCTGCTGCATGCGCTCGCCGGCTTCATGCTGCCGCCGGCTGTGGCCGCGGCCATTGCTGCGCTGGGCGCGCTGCCCTTCGTCCGGCAGAGCGCGGCGGTGGTGGGCCACTATCTGCCGCAGAACGAAACGTCGGCGCTGTCGGAAGCGGATTTTGTCGGACGCACGGCGCAGATCGTCACGGGCGAAGCATCGTCCGGCAATCCCGCCGAAGCGCGTCTCGTCGACGAATACGGTCAGCCGCACTATCTGCGCATCGAACCCGACGACGCGGAGGTGCGTTTTGCGCGCGGCTCGACCGTCCTGATCGTCTCACGTGTCTCCGGCTCGCTGTATCGCGCCATTGCCAATCCACGTCCGGATCTGCTGTAACGGGTTCACCTGCGGGATCGCCGGCGCAATGCATGCGCGGCGCCCGCGGCTTTGTCACGCCGTTTCATTACATGGGAGTTGAGGAACAACATGGATGCCATATTTTTCTGGGGTGCCACTGGTCTCGCAGTGGTGATAGGCCTGTCGGTGATCGGCCTGATCTTTGCGCGGCTGTATGTGCGCGCGTCGGCCGAGCGCGCGTTCGTGCGCACCGGCCTCGGTGGGCAGAAGGTCATCATGAGCGGCGGCGCGGTCGTGCTGCCGGTGTTTCATGAGGTCGTCGCCATCAACATGAACACCTTGAAGCTTGAAGTCAGCCGCTCCTCGCGCGACAGCCTGATTACCAAGGACCGCATGCGCGTCGACGTGGTGGTGGCGTTCTTCGTGCGCGTCAAGCCGACTTCGGAAGGCGTCGCCACTGCCGCGCAAACGCTCGGCCAGCGCACCAACGCACCGGAAGACCTGCGCGCGCTGGTCGACGACAAGTTCGTCGACGCGCTGCGCTCCACCGCCGCGCAGATGACCATGCAGGATCTGCAGGACGCCCGCGAGAACTTCGTCCAGGGCGTGCAGAACACGGTCGCCGAAGACCTGACCAAGAACGGCCTGGAACTGGAAAGCGTGTCGCTGACCAACTTCAATCAGACCTCGAAGGAATTCTTCGACCCGAACAACGCGTTCGACGCCGAAGGCCTGACCAAGCTCACTCAGGAAACCGAGCGCCGTCGCAAGGAGCGCAACGAAGTCGAGCAGGATACCGAAGTATCGGTGCGCGAAAAGAACCGCGATGCGCTCGCCAAGAAGCTGGCCATCGAGCAGCAGGAATCGTTCATGAAGCTCGAGCAGGAGCAGCAGGTGAAGACCCGCACGGCTGAGCAGAGCGCGCGGATTGCCGCCTATGAAGCCGAGCGTCATCAGGAAGCCGAGCAAAGCCGGATTGCGGCGGAGCGCCAGGTGCAGGAGTCCGAAATCCAGCGCGAGCAGGCGGTGCGTACCCGCAAGGTGGAAGCCGAGCGCGAAGTTCGGGTGAAGGAGATCGAGCAGACCAAGGTCACGCAAATGGCCGCGATTGAACAGGCCAAGGTCACTGAGATCGCCACTCAGGACAAGGCGATTGTGATTGCCTCGAAGTCGGAGGCGCAATCGCAGGCTCAGGCGCGCGCCAACGAAGCGCTTGCCGAAGCGGTGAAAGCCGAGCAGCTGGTGGAAACCACCCGCCGCACGGCGGAAGCCGACCGCGCCAAGCAGGTGGCGCTGATCGAGGCCGCCCAGCAGGCCGAAACCGCCGCCGTGCACGTGACCACCCAGGCGCGCGCCGAACGCGAGGCGGCGCAGATGCAAGCCACCGCGATCGTCGAGCTGGCCGAAGCGGCCCGCAAGAAGGGACTCGCCGAGGCCGAGGCGCAACGCGCGCTCAACGACGCGATTAACGCGCTGTCGTCCGACCAGACCAGCCTCAAGTTCAAGCTGGCGCTGTTGCAGGCGCTGCCGGCCGTGATCCAGCAGACGGTCGAGCCGATGAAGGCCATCGACGGCATCAAGATCATCCAGGTCGACGGCCTGAACCGCAATGGCGCCGGCAGCAACGGTGTGGACGGCGTGGCGGGTGGCGGTTCCGGTCACAACGGCACGAATCTGGCCGAGCAGGCCATGTCCGCGGCGCTCGCCTATCGCGCGCACGCACCGCTGATCGACTCCCTGCTCAAGGAGGTCGGTCTTTCCGGTGGTTCGCTGCAGGGACTGGTTCCGGGCCTGGCGGCAAACGGTGTGGATGCTGCAGCGATTGAGGCGTCGGCCCATCCGGCAACGCCGGCCATCGCGCAGCACGGCGAAGCGGGTCCGGCGCATTCCAGCGCGCCCGCCAACGGCGTCGCCGGCCAGGGTCCGAGCTACGGCCCGCGCTAAACAGCAAGGCCGAACCCGCCTCCTCGCCTGAACGGACAACGGGCTCGTGAACCCCTGGGTTCACGAGCCCGTTTGCCTTTCCATCAGGCACGGGCGGCACGGGCGCCGCCCGTTCAGAACTTGTGACGGATCGCGGCGCGCACCGCAAACTGGTTCGACGACGACGACGTGCCCGCCGAGCCCGGAATATACGCGTCGTCGAGCACGGTGTCGGTCTTGTCGCCGGCCACTTTCTGGTACGCCGCCTGGAAGTAGAAGTCCGTGCGCTTGGACAGGTTGTAGTCGGCCATCAGCCCAAAGGTGTGATATTTCGGGTTCTCGTTGCCGGAGGTGGCATCCATGGTGGCCGCGGTGTAGACATACTGCACGCCCACAAAGAAGGCCGGCGTGAACTGGTACTTGCCGTTCACCTCGAAGTTCTGGAACTTGAGCGCCGTCAGCGTGCCGCCGTTAGGCGGGGTGATCGAGCCGACATACGCCGAGGTATCGGTCGCGGCAGGCTCGCCGACGTTCGTGTTGGTATAGACGAAGCCGACTGTCGCCCCGCCGAACGTGTAGTTCACCCCGCCGCCGAAAATGCGCAGCCGCTCGGAGATGAAATTGGCGTCGTCGGTCGCAATGGAGCCGCTCGTCGTCAGGCCGGGATTGTCGGCCTGCAGGTAAGCGCCCGTCACCAGCAGACCGCCGCTCGTGTACTGGCCACCCAGGCTGTACTGACGGTTGTTGGCGAAGTTGGTGTCGTTGCTGAAACTGTAGGTGCCGCCGAACTGCAGGCCGGCAAAGTCAGGACTCGCGTATTTGATCGTGTTGTTGACGCGGAACGAGTTGTCGGTGTTGTCGTTATCGTAGGGATGCGAGAGCAGGTAGCCGCCCCAGTTGCCGTTGGCCGTGGCCTGCGCCAGATAGTCGACCACCGAGTCGTACTGCCGGCCAAGCGTCACCGTGCCGTAGTTGGCGGCTGTCAAGCCGACAAACGCCTGACGGCCGAACATGCGGCCGCCCTGGCCAAACGCCCCGGTGCTCGCGTCGAAACCGTTTTCAAGGTCGAAGATTGCCTTCAGCCCGCTGCCGAGATCCTCGGAGCCCTTGAGGCCCCAGCGGCTGCCTTGCGCGTAGCCGCTCTCGAGCTGGTAGGCGGACTTGTCGCCGGCATTGCTCGTGTAGTTGATACCTTCGTCGATCACCCCATACAGCGTAATGCTGGTCTGCGCGAACACAGGCAGAGCGAAGGCTGCGGTCACAGCCAACGCGATCATGTTCTTTTTCATGAAGATCTCCCGAATCTCTAGTCATTAGCCTGTCGGCTAGCCAACTTTGAGACAGCTCTTCTTGTTTTTCAGCAGCAACTACATTAGGGCTTTAACGATCACGAGTGGTGAAAACGATGCTTGCACACCGTTAGTGGGTCGTCCATCGGGACAAGTTAGGCCGTCGCAAATCGTTGCTAAATGTCCACGCGTACACATTCGCATATTGCGCAATTTGACAGTTGTGCTTGGCAGTTTGCGATGTTCATCCGGGCTCGGTTTACGCTGACGAACCGGCTCAAAACGCCTGGCCGAACAGCCTGCGGCAACCCGCCTCGCCGCCTCTTGCATGGCTCGCGCACACCTTTTCGTAATTACATGAAATAATTTCGAAAGAAATCTCACCCGGCCAGCCAAACTCGCTTTCCGTCATACGCAATGCAAAAGTCACCCTCCCGTCTGCTCGAACTCGATTTCTTTCGCGGACTGGTCCTGATGATCATCGTAGTCGACCATATCGGCGGCAGCATCCTGTCGCGTGTCACGCTGCACGCTTACGCGCTATGCGATGCGGCCGAAGTGTTCGTGTTCCTCGGCGGCTTCGCCACCGCGACGGCCTACGCCACGCTCGCCGCACGGCGCACCGAGGCAGCCGCCCGCCACCGCTTCCTGCGGCGTTCGCTCGAAATCTACCGCGCCTTTCTCGTTACCGCCGGCCTCATGCTCGCGGTCAGCGCGGTGCTGATCGCCTTCAGCGTCGACGCGCCGAATCTGACCATCACCGATCTCGAAGACTTCATGGATGCGCCGCTCGCCGCGCTGCGTGACGTCCTGCTGTTCAGGCGTCAGCCCTATCTGGCCTCGGTACTGCCCATGTATGCGTTTTTCGCGCTGAGCGTGCCGCTGGTCTTGCCGCTCGCGCGTAGCCGGCCCTGGTGGCTGCTGGCCGGCAGTATCGCGCTATGGGCCGCGGCGCCTGCTGTGGGTGCCTATTTGCCGGCCGTCGAAGACGCGCAATGGGACTTCAATCCGCTCGCGTGGCAACTGCTATTCGTCCTCGGGGTGCTGGCGCATTGCCAGCCGGTCTACCAGAGCGTCAGCGCGCACCGCATGGGATGGCTTGTCAGCCTGCTTGCATTGGCTATTGTCGTGGCAGCGGCCTGCTACAAGCTCTTCATCGAACATACTCCGCTCGATGCGAACTACAAGCAGAATCTGTCGTGGCTGAGAGCCGGCAATTTTCTGGCGATTGCATGGCTCGTCGCCAACCTGATCCGGCTCGGCTGGGTGAAGAAGCTCGCGCAATGGCTACCGTGGGTCGGCATGGTCGGCCGCAAGGGGCTGCTGTGCTTCGTGGCGGGCGCGGTGATCTCGCTGGTAGCCGATTCGCTGCTGTACACGGCGACGGACGGATATCTCGACATACCGCTCGGGCTCGCCACCGATGCCGCGGCGATTGGCGCGCTACTCCTCGTCGCCCGTCTGGCCGAACCGGTCAAGCGCCTGATGAGCGTGCGCGCCGCCCGGACGGCAGGCCGCGTGTCCAGTTAAAGAAAGGCACGGTTGCCCGCGGCAATGCTCCCCCCGTCGCAGCAATGAACGAACCCGCGCGCCACACCCGCTCAGTTTTTACCCTCATGTCCAGACAGTCCCCTCCCGTTCCGCTGCCGTTCGTGCTCAACGTACTGCGCAGCGCTCTCACTCTTGCCGCCGCCCTGGCTGCGCTTGCCGCATTCGCCGCCGTCGTCCCCGCCGCGTTCGCCAGCACGGTCGTGAGCCGCAGTTTTCATGCAGCCGCCCTTGAGCGCGACTGGGCCTATACCGTCTATCTGCCCACCGGCTATCACGCCAATGGCGCACGCTACCCCGTGCTGTACCTCCTGCACGGCAACAACGGCAATGCCAATGACTGGCTCTCGCAAGGCCATCTGCAGAGCACCGTTGATGCGCTGATCGAACGCAAGGAGATTCCAGCGGTTGTGATTGTGATGCCGCAAGGCGGCACCGACTGGTACGTCGATCGCAAGGAGAAAATGGAAACCGCGTTCTTCAACGACTTGCTGCCGGAAGTCGAAGCGCAGTATGCCGTGGCGAATCAGCGCGGGGGACGGATGATTGGCGGCGTCTCGATGGGCGGTTTCGGCGCACTGCGCTATGCGCTCACGCAGCCGGAGCGGTTCTGCAGCGCCATGCTGCTGAGCCCCGCGATCTATCCGAATGAACCGCCGCCCGGGTCAGCCGCGCGCCGGGTCGGGGTGTTCGGCGATCATCAGTTCGATCCGCACGTGTGGCACGCGCTCAACTATCCGGCGCAATGGGAGCGCTATATGAGCCGGCCGTACCGGCTGCCGGTCTTCATCGGCGCCGGCGACGACGACCTGATTATCCAGGCCGACGCTTCCGTGCTTTATACCAACCTGCGTTTCGCCGGAAATCCGGCGGCGCTGCGCATTATCGACGGCGCTCATACATGGGATGTCTGGAGCGCGCTGCTACCCGCGGCCCTGAAATACACACTGGCTTGCGTGAAGGCGCCGCTCGACACCAACGCTATCGCACCCAGTCAGTCCACAGCACCATCAACACCGTCATCAACGCCGGACCGATAAAAAGCCCCAGCAGCCCGAAGGTCTCCGCGCCGCCCAGTATGCCGAACAGCACCAGCAGAAACGGCAGGCGGGTCGAGCTGCCGATGATCACCGGCCGCACGAAGTGTTCGGCGATAAACACGACAACAAAGCCGAACACCGCAAGGCCGATCGCCCACGCGACGGTTCCCTGCGCGAACAGCCACAGCGCGGCGCCGCAAAACACCAGCGGCGCGCAGAACGGCAGCATGGCGGCGACCGCCGTCACGAGGCCGAGCAAGGCGGCGTGGGGCACGCCGGCCACCGCATAGGCGAGACCCAGCAGCGCGCCCTCGCCGATCCCTACCACCACCAGCCCGGCCACCGTGCCGCGCACCGCCGCTGCCATGCGCTCGAGCAATTGCGCGCCGTTCTCGCCGAAGGCGCGTCGCGCCCCTTTGAGCAAGACCCCGGACAGACGCGGCCCCGCCTGAAAAATCACAAACAGCGTCACCAGCATGAAACCGAACACCATCAGGCCACGCACGGCGCGGGCGCCGAAATGACGGCCGAAGGTCATCACCGCCTCGCCATGCAGCCCCTTCATGGCAGGTGATTCGCGCAGCGGCTGGGCGAGGTTTGCCTGCCACCACGCACTCACCTGCTGCGCGCCGAACGGCAGGCGCCGAACGATGTCAGGCATGGCGATGCCTTTTTCCTGCACGCCCTTGAACCACTCCATCAGATCGTGTGCTTCGTGGCCCGCCTGACCGAGCCCTATCGCAACCGGCAGCACCACCAGCAAGGCAATCGCAAGCGTCAGGATGGCGGCGATCAGCGTCGTGCGTCCGTGCAACCATTTGCGATCGTTGATTTTGCGCAGCACCGGCCACAATGCAATCGCGATCACACAGGCCCAGCCCACTGCCGGCAAGAAATCGCGGATGATCCACAAGGCCAGCAGCACAAGGCCGACATACAGTAAGACGGAGGCCACCTGCTGCGCTTTCTGGCGCCCCGGTGAATCGGGTTCGGGGGATACGGGGGGCGGACGTGTGACCATGTGACCTCTATGAAATATGTGCACGAGCCGACCGGAAAAACGCAAACCGGCTACACTAGCTCCGGCTCGGCTCGTCAATGTTCACATCTTAAAGGAAGCGGCCGCGCCTTCCGTTTCACCGCCTTCCCACGTCGCGCTGAGATCAACACTGCGTTGCAAAAATCCGCTCTATATCGGAATTGCGCGCTGCCCCACCCCGCAAACCCACGTCTTTTCGTTCCATCAGCAAAGTCAAGCATCATTGTTGCTATTTGGAGAACAGTGTTTCAACTGGCGCACAATGGCTCTCGGGCTCGCACAGGAATACATTCGGCACACCACATATACGGAGCCGACAATGAAGACCATAGAGTCCCTGCCCCTTGACGGTGCCAATGGCGTACGCATCGAGATTCTCGAGCGCTCCGACACCACGCTGGTGATCCGCTGGGTCGAGCCGGGACGCTGTCACTACGGCGAACAACGCTGGCGCCGGCGCTCGGCGCACACGTCGGGCACCTGCGCTGTTTCGCGCCGCAAGATCCGTCGCGGCGATGCGGTCTTCAAACCGGCCGAGCGCCCGGCACCGTCGAATGCAGCGGCGATGATTTCGGTCGAAACCTTGTGCAGTCTGGTTGGGGAATTGCAGGCGGCGTAGTGAGCCGGTGAGCGGTGAGTTCGGCCAGTGTCGTTAGCCGGTCAGTCAGTTTTGGGGCGCGCGGCGTCCAGCAAAAAGCCGCATACGAGGTCGTGCAAATATTGCACGGTTGGGCTGGTCGACAATGCGCGCCAGCAGCCATGCACGAGTCCTTCGCCTATCCATACCCGAGCGCGCCCACCGGCCGCATGAATTCGTTCTGCGAAAACACGTGCGTCGTCGCGCAACGGATCGTGTTCCGCGCCGATTGCGAGCGTTGCAGGCAGACCGTCGAAACGTTGCGCGTGAAGCGGAAAGGTCCATGGCGGTGGCGGTGCATCGCCCCAGTAGAGATGCCGGAATGCATGGACGTCCGCTAGCGTGAGCATCGGCGCGTGGGCTTCGGTATCACGGGCCGGCAACTGTGGCTCGGCGCCCAGCATCGGATAGATCAGCGCCATGCCGCGGACGCCGTCGATGCCACAATCGCGCAGGACCATCGCCACGCTCGCCGCCAGATTGCCACCGGCGCTATCGCCGGCCAGCAGCAAGGGCGCCGCTAGCGACGCAAAAGGCAGGCGGCCCGCGAGCGCCGCAAGCGTCACCTCCAAGCAGTCCTCATGCGCTGCCGGCGCGCGATGTTCAGGCGCAAGCCGGTAGTCCACCGCAATCACACATAAGCCGGTATCTGCCGCAAGCCGCGCGGTCGCGAACTCGTGGCTATCCAGTGAACCCATCACAAAGCCGCCGCCGTGAAAATACAGCACGGTACCTCGTGTGGCCGGACGGTCTGCGGGCCGGTACAGACGCAGTGCGATCACATGACCGGCATTCGAACGCAAACCCCCATTCTCGATCTGCAGACCCGCGGGTAACGGCGGCGTGAGCCCGGCCGCGTAGCGATCGTAGATTGCACGCTGCTGCGCGACTGGCAGCGTTGCCGTGTTGGGGGGATAGACCGCCTCGGTCTGCGCGACGAAGGCGGCGATTTCGGGTTCCAGCTTGGGGTCGAGCTCAGGTTCAAACTTACGTCGAGGCTCAGGTTCGTGCATGGCGCCGCTCCTCGCGTTTCTCCGCCTGCCTTCGCGACCGGTTCACGCGCTCGCCTTTGCCACGGGCAACCCAATCAGCCGCCCGGCCCACGCCGCGGCAGGCAGCGCCGCGCACGAGCGCGCCAGTTGATCCACGCACTCGGCGACATCCTCGTCGAAAGCCACCGAGCGTGGTCCACTGGTGTCCACATGCAACAGCATCTGCTCGCTCGCCGCCACCGGTTCCGCGCCGCCGTCGGCAAACATCTCAAGGTAGACATGCAGTCGCTTGGCATCATGCGCCAGCAACCGCATCTCGACACGCACCTGGGCGCCCAGCTTGATCTCCTGCAGATAGTTGATATGCGCTTCGAGCGTGTAGATGGAACGGCCACGCGCGCGGCGAACCACGTCCGGCAGACCGATCTGGTCGATCAGCGCGTCGGTCGCGTAGCTGAAGATCAGCATATAGAACGCGTCGCGCAGATGACCGTTGTAATCCACCCACTCGGCGCGGACGGTATCGCGGTATGCCGGCAGCGGCGAGGTATGCGACATGTTCAGGCGTCTCCCTGGTTCGTGGCGGATTGCTTGTGGCGGACTGCTTGCCGTGGATTGCCTGCGGTGGATTGCCTGCGGTGGATTGCCTGCAGTGGATCGTTTTAGGCAGCACGTTTGCGCTAGCGTACCCTGCATCCACCGTTGGCGCATCTGGACGTGCGCTGCATCGCATCTCCACGCAGCATCAGTCTTCCGGACGCAGGCCGTAACGCGCCTTGGTCTCGCCAATCGCCGCCAGCACGCTCGTAATGCATTCGTCGCGGTAGCGCTCCAGCTCCTTGATCGAACGCGGCCCCACCTGTTCGGCCGTGCCGTCCACGACGCGGTCGATCAGCTCGTCGGTCAGCTTCGGCGCCACCAGTTTGGTCCATGGCAACTCGAGCGCCGGACCGAACTGCTGCATGAAGTGACGCATCCCCGCATCGCCACCCGCCAATGTGTAGGTCAGGAAGGTGCCCATGAACGACCAGCGGATACCCGCGCCAAAGCGGATCGCATCGTCGATCTCCCCGGTGGTGGCAACGCCTTCGTTGACCAGATGCAGCGCCTCGCGCCACAGCGCCTCCAGCAGCCGGTCGGCGATAAAGCCCGGCACTTCCTTGCGCACCCGCAGCGGCCGCATGCCAAGCGACCGATAGATCGTCACGGCCGCCTCGATGGCCGCCGGCGCGGTGCGCTCGCCACCTAACACTTCGACAAGCGGCAACAGATAAACCGGGTTGAACGGATGCCCCACTACGCAGCGCTCGGGATGCAAGGCGCGCGCATAAAAGTCGCTCGGCAACAGACCCGACGTAGACGAGCCGATAATCGCCTCCGGTTTCGCTGCGCGGCTGATCTGCTCGTGCAGGGCGAGCTTCAGTTCTTCGCGTTCAGGCGCGCTTTCCTGGATGAAGTCGGCGTTTTCAACGCATTCCTCAATAGTGCTAACGAACTTCAGACGCTCTTGCGATGCGCCCGGCGCCAATCCGACCCGCTCCAGCGCGGGCCATGCGTTCGCGACGTTGTCGCGCAACTGCTTCTGAGCGCCGGGCGCGGGGTCCCATGCAACTACATCCAGCCCATGGGCGAGCGCACGCGCCACCCAGCCGCTGCCAATCACCCCTGCCCCGATTGCTGCAAATGTCTTGATATCGACGATCACTGCCATTGCTGACGATCCTTTGCGAAGCGCTGTGAGTTGTGTATTTCTATGCGAACTGTGCGACGGCGCGGCGTTCCAGTTGCCGCTCCCCGCGCGCCGGCAAGCCCAGCTTCTTGCGCCCTTCGGCGGGCGTCAGCGCCCGGCCGCCGAGCCGCTCGATAATCTCCACCGCGCGCTGCACCAGCGTGCCGTTGGTGGCATGCACGCCCCTGTCGAGCCAGATGTTGTCTTCGAGGCCCACCCGCACATGGCCGCCCAGCAGCATGGCCTGAGCGACCATGGGCATCTGCATGCGGCCGATCCCGAAGCCGGCCCAATGCGCACCCGGCGGCAGATTGTCGGCCATGGCCTTCATCGTCGTCGTATCGGCCGGCGCGCCCCATGGAATGCCCAGGCAAATCTGGAACAACGGCGGCGCATCGAGAAGCCCTTCCTTGAGCAACTGCTTGGCGAACCACAGGTGTCCCGTATCGAAGATCTCCAGTTCCGGCTTCACACCGAGTTCCTGGATGCGTTTCGCTCCGGCACGCAGTTGCGCCGGCGTCGACACGTAAATGTAGTCGCCATCGCCGAAATTGAGCGTGCCGCAATCCAGCGTGCAGATCTCCGGCAGCAACTCTTCGACATGCGCCAGACGCGTGAGGCCGCCCACCAGATCGGTGCCCGCCCCAAAGCGCATTGGGTCCTCGCCGGGGCCAATCTCCAGATCGCCCCCCATGCCCGCGGTGAGGTTGATGATGACGTCGGTTCCCGAGGAACGGATGCGGTCCACCACTTCACGATAGAGATTCGGGTCGCGGCTGCCGCGTCCCGTTTGCGGATCGCGCACATGGCAGTGCGCAACGGTCGCGCCTGCTTTAGCAGCTTCGATGGCCGCCTCGGCAATCTGCTTCGGCGTCACCGGAATGGCCGGATGCTTGCCGACGGTGTCGCCTGCGCCGGTGACCGCGCAGGTCACAATGACTTCATGATTCATGCTTGCGAATTCCTGTTGGTTCGTTGTGCTTTCAATGCTTCTTCTTGTCTGCCCACGCGAAGCAGGATCACAGACCAAGGTAGGCCTTCACTGCCGGCAAACCGTCCTTGCCGTCATAGGTCTTGACGCCCGCGAGCCACGCATCGAGCACCTGAGGGTTCTTCTTCAGATATGCCTTCGCCGCATCGGCGGGTTTTTCCTTGTTCATCACCGACTGCATGACCACGTTTTCAAGCTGTGTCGTGAAGTGCAGGTTGCTCACCAGCTTGCCCGCGTTCGGACAACGCGTCAGGAAGTCCGGCGACGTGAGCGTATAGACACGGGCTTCGCCCTCGTTGGGACCAAACGCGCCATCGCTGCCGCTCAGATATTTCATGTCGATGGTGATGTTCATCGGATGCGGCTCCCAGCCCAGAAACACCACCCACTTCTTGTCGCGCACAGCGCGATCCACCGTCACCAGCATGCCCGCTTCGCTCGACTCGATCAGCTTGAAGCCGCCCAGGCCGAACTGATTGGTCGCGATCATTTTCTGGATCGCCGCGTTGGCGCTGCTGCCCGGCTCGATGCCGTAGATCTTGCCATCGAGCTCGGCGCGATGTTTGGCGATATCCGCGAAGGTCTTCAGGCCCGCATCGTATTCATAGGTGGGCACGGCAAAGGTCGCCTTGGCGCCGGTCAGGTTAGGCGGCTGCAGCACGTTGATTGCCTTGGCATCCACAAACGGCGTGATGGCCTTCTCCTGCACCGGCCACCAGTAGCCGAGCGAAACGTCGATCTGTTTGGTCTTGAGCCCGGCGAACGAGATGGGCACGGAAGCGACCGTCGTCACCGGCTGATAGCCGAGCCCTTCGAAGACGGTAGAAGCGAGCGCGGTGGTCGACGTAATGTCGGTCCAGCCGATGTCGGCAAAACGCACGGCGCGGCACGACTCCGGGTCTTGCGCAAAGACCGGCTGAGGAAAGGCCAATGCGGCGACTGTCGCAGCCACGGTCGCAACCGCGGCAGCAAGACAAACGGACAAAGCTTTGACGCTCGACTTCATGAGGTTCCCCCTTTCGGACACTTGTCACTGCGTGTTTCGTATCAGGCCGCAAGGCGCGGCCAGCCGGATATCTGAACTGCTGGTGTGATGTAAAGGTACAAGTGCATATTCTGCGCAAAGCGACCGTCAGCGACCCGTTCTTGCTCGCCCGCGACCATGAGGGAAAACCAGCATGACGGCCGGTGCGGTGCAGCATCGGCCCGTGGGCTAATATTGGCGTGCCTTGCCGGCCAGGGCGCCGCTTGTTACGCTTTTGCGCATCCCCCAAACCGCTTGCCCCGTCCCCCAACCATCGCCGCACGATGCCCGAAGATATTTCGTTCCTGTTGCTGCCGGGCTTCTCGGCAATCGGCTTCATGTCGGCCGTGGAGCCGCTGCGGGTTGCGAACCGCTTCCGCGAGAATCTGTACCGCTGGCACATCCTCAGCGTCGACGGCGCACCGGTGGCGGCGAGCAACGGTATTTCCCTGAACGCCGAGGCGGCTTTCGATACGGTGAAAGAGCTGCGCACGCTTTTTGTGGTGGCGGGCTTCGAACCGCTTGCCTGCTACACGCGCGGCCTCGGCAACTGGCTCAAACGGCTGGACCGCTCAGGCGCGACCCTGGGCGGAATCGATACCGGCAGCTTTGTGCTCGCCGAAGCGGGCGTCTTGAGTCCGGCGGACAGCCTGACGGTGCACTGGGAAGCGCTCTCGGCGTTTCGTGAACGTTACCCGGCGCTTACCGCCAGTCAGGAGCTGTTCGAGATCGGCGAGCACCGCATTACGTGTGCGGGCGGCACGGCGTCGATCGACATGATGCTCGACCTGATCGGCCGCAGTCATGGGGCGGCGCTGGCATCGGCGGTGTCGGAACAGTTCGTGGTGAGCCGGATCCGGCAGCGCTCGGACCATCAGCGCATGGAGATCGCCGCGCGCTACGGCGTGCATAACCGCAAGCTGATCCAGGTGATCGGCGTGATGGAACAGCATATGGAGGAACCGCTGGCGCCGAATGAACTCGCACGGGAGATTGGCGTGACGCGGCGGCAACTGGAGCGGCTATTCTGCGCCGCGCTGAAGGACACACCGACGCATTTTTATCAGCAACTGCGCCTGAATCGCGCACGGGAGCTGCTGCAGCAGACCGATATGTCGATCACGTCGATCTGCGTGGCCTGCGGGTTTGAATCGCCCTCGCATTTTTCACGGACGTATCGGGCGCGCTTTGGGACGACGCCGCGTGGCGACCGGCACCCGTTGGCAAGCGCGGCGGCGACGGCTGCGACTGGGGCGGTCGCATCGGGCAAGGCGGCGAGCGCAAAGTCTTCGCCACGTGCGGTCACCGCTGGATTAAGAACCGGCACGCCTACCAGTTCGGCTTGATCACCATCAGGAAGTACACCCCGATCATCGCCACGAAGGCCGGATAGCCGAGCGCTTCCCATATTCTCGCGTATTGCCAGTAGAGCGCCGGCAGCGCTTCGCCTTGGGCTGCCGCGGTCGCCGCCATTTTCGCCAGACGAATCTGCAGCCACACGACCGGCAGCCAGCACAACCCGGTCACGACATACAGCGCAACGGAAGCGATCAGCCACGGTGTCTGCCACGCCCAGCCGTCGGTATGAGCGAGCCAGAGCCCCGATAGCGGCTGAAAGATCACAGCGGGCGTGGTGAACCACCAGTCGGCCCGGACCACCAGACGCGAAACGATGGCGATCGCGTCAACCGAGCGCGTACGATTCGTAAAGAACAGATAGAACGCAGTGCCAAAACCGGTTCCCACCAGCAGCACCGACGACAGGATATGCAGGGTCTTGACCACGAAATAAAGATTCACGATGTCTTCTCTTCAGCAACGAGTAAAAACAGGACCGCGAGAATCGGCAGATTCTTCAGCAGCGGACCGAACGGATGAATGACGAATTCAGGCATGGCAATCGCAATGACCACCGTGTAGAACGCTATGAGCGCGGCTTGCGCGAACCACAAGCGTCTGGAGGGCATGAGCAGCGTGGCTGCGCCGAACGCGAGGTCGAGCAGGCCAGCGCCGTAAAGCGCGGCGGTAGCGACGGGTCCCGTCACGTGTACCCGGGCCAGTAGTGCGAGACTGTCATGCAGCGGATACATGAACAGGCTGACCAGCGCGGTCCAGAGCCAGACCAGCGCCAAAACCCCGCGAAGCAGGCCCGGCCGCCAGTGCGCGAGTGCCTGTTCGCGCATCGGCAGGGCTTGCGCAGCGTCGATAAAACCGTCCACACCCTTCGGCGGGCGCCGCAGCAGCGAGGCGGTTTGCACAACGTCGCCCACGTTCCCGGCGCGCAGCATCTTCCATGTATCGCGCGTCAGGATCGCACCTGGGATCGGGTCGAGCATGGCAGCGGTGGCGCCGATCAACCAGGCCGGTATGCTCAGCGTCCGCGCGCTCTCGAATCCCATCTGGCGGCGATAGCTGGACAACATGTCGCGGTAAGCCACCCGCGTCGCACCGACCAGTTCGACACACTGCCGCGCCGGCGTTGCCGGATCGAGCAGACGCAGAATCGCTTGCGCGAAATCGTCGATATGGATCGGTTGCAGCATCTGCCGCCCTTGCGCAGGGACGACGCAGACCGGCAGACTCGCGAGCGCGCGAAAGAACGACGCCGACTTACCCTCGGCGCCGTATACCAGCGAAGGCCGGCAGATCTGCCATTCGACAGGCTGGGTAGCCAGAAACGTGTCTGCAGCCAGCTTGCTATCGAAGTAAGCCGATCCGCCCCGCTCGGCCCCCAGCGCCGACACCTGCACCACACGCCGCACGCCCGCCACGCTGCAGGCGGTGAAGAGCGCAATGGGAGCCTGCTCGTGGATATCAGCGAAACGCTGCCCTTTACGCTCGACCAGGATACCGACCGCGTTGACCACCGCATCGATGCCGGCGAGCCTGGGCAGCCAGGCGTCAGGCGTCAGATCGCGGCTGAAATCGACCGCAAGCTCGTGGACGGTTCGCGGCTCCCGAACGCCCTCGACGACCGTGTGACCGGCCTGCACCAGGCACTCGCAAATCGCCGCCCCCAGAAAACCACGTGCGCCGCAAACGAGGACCTTCACGATGCCACCCCACCGTCTACTGCAACGCTGTGCGCGAAGGGAGACGCGAGGTTGCCCGACACAGCTTGCAGCATCGAAAATCCCCGCTTGCTCATCGAACCGCTCCGCTATTATTAACTGTTATTTCTGTAACAACAGAAATTTCCACACCAAAAAAACGGGCGTTCTCCGCCCGCTCCTTGCCGCCTTCTACCTCTTGCTGGCGGCCTAACCCTGTTTCGGCTTGCCGCGCACGGTGCGGCTAATCTTCGCCCCCATGCCTAGCGTCTTCATCAAGGTCTCCGGTTTCATGCGCAGCATCTCGTCAGACCACGTCGTAAGCGTCTCCATGAATTCCAGCGTCTGCCGGATACGCTTCTGGGTCTCGGCGCTTTCGTCCTCGATCTCCGGATTCGTCAGGCAATCGCGCAGCACCGTGAGCGTGGGATCGATCTCGCGCTGCTTGCGTCCTTCCACAATCAGCTTGAACAGTTCCCAGATATCCGTGGAGGTTTCAAAGTGATCGCGCCGATCGCCCATCACATGGGTGATGCGTACGAGCCGCCACGATTGCAGCTCTTTCAGGCTGGTACTGACGTTAGAGCGCGCCACGCCGAGCGTGTCTGCGATGTCTTCCGCCGTTAGCGGCTGGCCTGTGAGGTAAAGGAGCGCGTGAATCTGCGCGACGGTGCGGTTCACGCCCCAGCGTGAGCCCATTTCACCCCAATGCAGAACAAAGCGCTGTGCGACCGGTGTAAGTTCCATGTGGCAAATTTAGAGCAGTCAGTTATTTCTGTCAAGACAGAAATAACTGACTGCTTGCACAACAGGGCAAGCGGCGGGGAAAGCACGTTCCCGCTGCCGCCATGTCCTTCCCGCTCCGCCGCCTAGAACGAATGCCGCATGCCGATCCGCACATCCGACTGGGTGCTCGTGGTCGACGGCGCGAAGCTATAGCCGATCACCGCATTCACCCCGTTCGACGCCTTCAGATAGTCGCCCGAGATATACACGTCCGTGCGTTTCGACAGCAGGTAGTGCAGGCCCAGCGTGCCCTGGTTCCAGTGATGCCCTTCGAAGGTCGTGTACTGGTAGCCGCCGATCGCGCTGAACGCCGGCGTGATCTGCCAGTTCGCCCCGCCCTCGCCCACCTGCATGTGCGACGACTCGCCGTATGCCTTGATGGTCGTGTAGGTATAGTTCACATTCAAGGTCACATTGCCGATGGCGTAGCTGGTGCCTACGCCGAACGTGCCCTGCTTGTCGACGGCGAACGGCGTGTTCGCATACAGATCGGTAATCGCGCCGCTTGGACTGACGCTAATGGTCGGACGGCCGAGGAAGGTGCTCGTGCCGATCATCGCATACGGATCGAATGCGTAGATACCGAACGGATTGTTCAACTGCGTGTAGGCCACGCCCATTGTGAACGGACCGTTCGCATAGTGCGCGCCCAGGCTGTAGGCGCTGTCCTGATGGAAGTCGCCCGCGACACCGCCAAACGAATACAGGCCGCCGAACGTAAAGCCCGCGAATTCGTTCGAGACAAACTTCACTGAGTTGGGCAGCCGGTCGCCATTGAAGCGGTCGAAGTCGCCCTGGTGGATCGCATAGCCGCTGCCCCAGGCCGAGATGTTGTAAATGGACACCATCTCGTTGGTCAGGTCGAGCTGATTGCCGAACGACAGCGTGCCCCACTGGTTTTTCAGGCCGACATATGCCTGGCGGCCGAACTCTGCGCCGTCGAACGCGAGCTTGCCGGTACCCAGGTGAAAGCCGCTCTCGAGAACGAATACGGCAGACAGGCCACCGCCGAGATCCTCCGTACCCTTGAAACCGATACGGTTGCCGTATGCGATGCCGTCGTCGAACTTGACGACATGCGAGCCACCGGTATTGCTGACGTAGGTAATGCCCGCGTCGACAATCCCATACAGCGTCACGCTGCTTTGGGCCTGACTCACGGCGGGAAGACTGGCAAGCGCAAAGGCTACACCAGACAGTGCTGCGGCATTCGTTCTTTTCATATGTGACGTTCTCTCTTGCCTTTGTCGATGGGAAGAGCGTTCCGCATCAACCGCAGCGGAACTGCCCGATCTTGCTGGAATGACGCGCTGTCTTCAGAGCGCCCGCCGCGTATTTCCACGCAAACCCACGCGGCGATGCTGGGACAGTACAAGCCCATATTTGCGGCAACTCGACCAAAGGCGACGCTGATTGGTCTGATTGCGACAACAAGGGAAAATGCTAAAGGCGTGCTGCAACGCAGCGAGCACGGGGCGCGCCTGGGGGGACGTGCAGCGCGCTTGATGTGGCAGTGGTTAAATCTAATGCAGTCCTAATGACGACTGAACCGCATGCAACCCATCTGCACCGTTAATGGTCGTTACGCCGTTCAACCACGTTGACAGCAACGCCGGGTTGGCCTGCAAGGCATGAAGCGCAGCCGTATTCACATCGACCTTGTTTTGCAGCACGTTAGCAATGATCTGATTCTCGAGATCGACGTTGAATGTGACCTGCTGGAACAGCCTGGCGAGGTTCGCGCACTGCCCTGCGAAGCCCGCACGGGCGACCGTATTGACCGTCGCGCCTCCATAGTTAGGGCCGAAGTACGCGTCACCGCCCGACAGGTACGTGAGATGAAACCGGGTGTTCATCAGATGAGGCTCCCAGGCAAGGAACACAATCCACTTTTTGTCTCGCACGGCCCGTTCCACCTGGGTCAGCATGCCGGTTTCGCTGGACTCCACCAGCTTCCAGTCGCCGAGACCAAACGCCTTGTCGGCAATCATTTTCTTGATGTTCTGGTTAGCCGGCGCCCCCGGCTCGATACCGTAGATCTTGTCGTCGAACTGATCGGCATGTTTGACGAGATCGGCGAACGAATGCACCCCCGCGGCGGCGACATAGTCCGGCACCGCCAGCGTGAACTTGGCATTGGTCAGGTTCGCGTGCAACACGTCCACCGAATGCTCTTCGATGAACGGCTTGACCAGCGGCCCCTGAGCAGGCATCCAGTTGCCGAGGAACACGTCGATCTGCCCTTTCTTCAAGCCCTGATAGGTAATCGGCACGGACAGATTGGAAACGTTCTGCTGATAGCCGAGGGCCTTCAGGAGCAGGCCAGTGACGGCATTGGTCGCGTCGATATCGGTCCAGCCAGGATCGGCCATGCGGACCTGCGTGCAGCTTTGCGGGTCCGCCGCGTCAGCCGTGACGCTTGTCATGCCGCACAGCGTGGCGAACAGCGTCAAAAACAATAAGGTCCAGCGTTTGTTCATGCTCGGCTCCGGTTCAGTCAATTCGTTCGGTTCGTCGGGTGCGATCGCTGCGCTCAAGGTGGATTCAATGTGCGCTCAATGTGCCGGGTGGGCGGAGGCTACGGCGTGACACGCGGAAAGCGCGCCATGGCCTCCAGCGTGTCGAGTTCGATATGGTTGCGCATGTAGCGCTGGCTGGCGTCGCTGAAGGGCTGCCAGTCCCACGACTGGATGCGGCCCTGCGTCGTCGCCTCAAAGTGGAAGCGGCGCCGCTTCTGGCTGGCCAGGACGGCTTCGTGCAGCGCGGGTAGATTCCAGCGGCGAGCGGTTTCGTCGCGCAAGGACTCAAGCAACTCAGCGAACGCGGGATTGGTGGCGAGGTTGGTGAGCTCTTGCGGATCGGCAGCCAGATTGAAGAGCTGGTCGGGATCGACCGGCGAATGAATGTATTTGAAGTCGCCCCGCCGGATCATCACCAACGGCGCAATCGCGCCTTCGGCCAGATATTCGCCGATCGCCTCATCGTGCCCGCCATCGCCTCGCAGATGCGGCACAAGACTGCGGCCGTCGACGGGGTCCGGCCACTCGCTGCGCGGCGCACCGGTCGCGAGTTCGACGAGCGTCGGCAGCAGATCGAGATGCGATACCGAGGCCGACACGCGATGCGCGGCAAAGTGCTTAGGCGCGTGCACGATCAGCGGCACGCGGATACCGCCCTCGAGACACGTCATCTTGTACCAGAGGCCGCGCTCGCCGAGCATCTCCCCGTGGTCCGAGGTGACGATCACGATGGTGTCGTCGGTGAGACCCGTCGCATCGAGCGCATCCAGAATGGCGCCGAACTGCCGGTCGACGTACGACAGCGCTCCATAGTAGGCATGGCGCGCATTGCGGACCTGCTGCACGGTGGGCGGCGTACGATCCGTCTCGCAGACCACGCGCAAGCGCTGCGAATGCGGATCGCTTTGCTGCGCGCTCAACGACGTGCGCGGCAGATCGATCTCGTCGTCGCGGTACAAGTCCCAGTACTCCTGGGGAATCGCATAGGGGTCGTGCGGATGCGTGAGCGAGGCCACCAGGCAGAACGGCCGCGGATCGCGTCCTGCCTGCCTTTCGCGGGCGATGTCGAAGAGCTTCTGGCGCGCGGTGAAGGTGACTTCATCGTCGAAATCGAGCTGATTGGTGCGCACGCACGGACCGGCATCGAGCACCGAGCTCATGTTGTGATACCAGCTTGGGCGCACTTCCGGTTGCGACCAATCGGGCACCCAGCCGAAGTCGGCAGGATAGATGTCGGTGGTGAGCCGCTCCTCGAAACCGTGCAACTGATCCGGGCCGCAGAAATGCATCTTGCCCGACAGGATGGTGCGATAGCCTGCCGCCCGCAGATAGTGCGCAAACGTCAGGGTTTGCGCCGGGAATTCGGCGGCGTTATCGTAGGCACCTATGTTGGACGGCAATTTGCCCGCCAGCATCGAAAAGCGCGCTGGGGCGCACAGCGGACTTGCGCAATAAGCGGAGTCGAACACAACCCCTTCCTGGGCGAGCGCATCGAGACGCGGCGTGTGCGAAATCTTATGGCCATATGCCCGCAACGCAAACGGCGTCATCTGGTCCGCCATCAAGATAAGGATATTCTGCTTTGTGTTAAGGCTCATGAGCGGGGTCGATTAGAATCTTGAAGATTTCCGCGCGGCGAATGCCCGGCTTTGCGGCTTACCGTGCCATGCGCGAGTGTCTTCACTATTGCCGCTCATAAACGCACTGTGAAGGTGCTCAATGCTTATGGGCCCATAAGGGGGAGTTATGTCGAGACAGGACCGTTTGCCGCCAATGCAGACCTTGTCGGTGTTCGAATCGGCAGCGCGACTCGCCAGCTTTACGGCCGCGGCGCGCGAACTCGGCTCCACCCAGCCGGCGGTCAGCCAGCGCGTCGTGCAACTGGAAGAAGACCTCGGCACACCGCTGTTCGCGCGCGGGCACCGCGGCGTGTCGCTCACGCCCGAAGGTGAACGGCTGTTCGAAGCAGTCAGCCAGAGCCTCGACACCTTGCGCGAAGCCACCGCCGACATTCGCGCCCGCCGCGCGAGCGGCGCCCTGACCATCCTGACCGATTTCGGTTTTGCGACCTATTGGCTGATGCCGCGGCTCACACGTCTAAAGCAGTTGATGCCGGATGTGAACGTGAAGATCGTCACATCGCAAGCAGCTTTCGACCCACGCCACGACCATGCGGACATCGCCATCGTCTTCGGCGATGGCGACTGGGCGCCGTGCACCGCGACGCGGCTCTTCCCCGAGGAAGTCACGCCGGTGTGCTCACCCGCGTTTCGCGCGGCACATCCGCAGATGACCGATGCCGCCGACCTCGTGCGCCTGCCGCTGCTGCACGTGCAACCGACCAAACCGGAGCGCTGGCTGGCATGGAGCGACTGGTTTGCCGCTCAGGGGCTCAATCCGCCTGCGGACCGGGACGGCATCACGTTTAACAGTTACGCGCTGGTGATTCACGCGGTGCTGATGAACCAGGGGATTGCGCTGGGCTGGACGCCTCTGATCGACGAACTGGTGGCAACCGGCCAGTTGGTCAAACTGCTCGACGAGCCGGTGGTGACCTCGCGTGGCTATTTCCTGGTGCGTCCCCAGGCTCGGCCAGAGGCCGCGGCGGTGCCGTTGTTCCGGAGATGGCTGTTCGACGAATGCGCCTGATCCGCCCGATGCGGCGGCGCGGCGCCTGACGCTGCTTGAAGCTGCATGAAGCTGTGCATGTGTCGCAGCACAAGGCGCTGACGCACTGATACCAGCATCACGGCGTTTCGATTCTATTCGCGGGATATCTGGCCTGATTTACTTCAGCATTCCCGCGCGCAGTCGGCTGTTCTGCTTGCGCCAGCGCGGGTTTTCCTATTGAAGCCAAGGACCCGCATGCCCGCCACCGATCGTTCCCACCAGTTCGCCCTGACCCTCTCGTGCCCGAGCGCGGCAGGCCAGGTTGCCGCCGTTGTTGGTTTTCTGGAGCGGCACCATTGCTATATCGACGAGTTGACGGTCTTCGACGACGAGATCAGTACGCGGTTTTTTGTGCGCTGCGTGTTTCATGGGGTGGCAGCCGCGCCCGCCTTGCCTTTGCAGATTGATGTGCTGCGGCGCGAGTTTGCGCCTATTGCTGCCGACTTCGAGATGACATGGGCGATTCACGATGTCGCGGTGCGGCCGAAGGTTTTGATTCTGGTGTCGAAGCTCGAACACTGTCTTGCGGATTTGCTGTTCCGCTGGAAGATGGGGGAGTTGAAGATGGACATTGTTGGGGTGGTGTCGAATCACCCTGATCTTGAGGGGCTTGCGGCGCAGCATGGGTTGGCGTTTCGGCATCTGCCTGTTAGTGCGGAGACGCGTGCTTCGCAGGAGGCCCAGGTGCTGGAGATTTTTGAGTCCAGCGGGGCTGAGTTGATGATTCTTGCGCGGTATATGCAGATTCTTTCAGACGGAACCAGCCGGGCGCTTGCTGGGCGGGCGATCAATATTCATCATTCGTTCTTGCCGGGGTTTAAGGGGGCTAAGCCTTATCATCAGGCGTATGCGCGAGGGGTTAAGTTGATTGGGGCTACTGCGCATTTCGTTACTGATGATCTTGATGAAGGGCCTATTATTGAGCAGGTGGTTGAGCGGGTTGATCACTCTTATGGGCCTGAGCGGCTGCTTGCTGTGGGGCGGGATGTTGAGTGTATTACTCTTGCCAGGGCGGTTAAGGCTTTTGTTGAGAGGAGGGTTTTTATTAATGGGGAGAGGACTGTGGTGATTTGATGGGGGTTTTTTGCCTACGGCGTTTTGGTTGGTGTTCTGGCGGTGTTGGCGCTTCCTTGCTTTGTTTTTGGTTTATTGGCGTTGCCCCTGGCTGTGTTCTTGCGGTGTTGGCCTTTCCTTGTTTTGTTTTCGGTCTATTGGCGTTGCCCCTGTGCGGGGCGGCACTTACTTTCTTTGCCGCCGCAAAGAAAGTAAGCAAAGAAAGCGGGCTGCAACCGCCAGCCGGTAGTGAGCCATCTAGGTTTACTACCGGAAACGGCCCAAGACGAGACCTGCCCTCGCAAACTCCACCTTCGTGACACAGCGCTCATCCACCCCACTCCGCACTTCGTGCGTCGCGGATGGGTCTGCAGGGGAAGGCCGGTTAAGTAAGCGTAATATTTAGTATACCTACATAGCTCGCAATCGGTGCCATTCCCTTCAGCGGGGCGCGCAGCGCGACGCTGGAGCGGATGAGTGCTTTGTCACTGAGGGGGAGTGTGCGAGGGCGGGTCTCGTCTTGGGCCGTTCCCCGTGGCAAACTGGGATGGCTCACTACAAGCTGGCGGTTGCAGCCCGCTTTCTTTTGCCTACTTTTCTTTGCGGCGGCAAAGAAAAGTAGGTGCCGCCCCGCACAGGGGCAACGCCAATAGACCGATAACAAAACAAGGAAAGGCCAACACCCCATAAACACCAACCAAAACGCCGTAGGCAAAAAAAAGTTATTGCGCCCCCCCCACCCAACTATCCACCCTATCAGCGTGCGCAGCAATCCAGGCATCTGCCGCCGCCGCAGGCTTAGCCCCATTCTCCGTAGCCAGCATGACGCTATCAATCTCCCCCGGCTTCCACTGAAACTTCTTCAAAAACGCAACAACAGGCGCAGCCTTAGTCTCAAGCGAAGGGTTAACAACGTTATCGACATGCTCAGCCTCACCATAAACCTTCTTGGGATCATCAAGAAACTTAAGCTTCCACTTGGCAAACATCCAATGCGGCGCCCACCCCGTAACGATCACAGGCTTGTTAGCATGCATGGAACGCGCAAGCTCAGCAGTCATCGCACTGCCCGAACTCGGCATCAACTGATAGTCAAGGTTATAAGCCTTGATGGCGTCGTCGGTTTTCTTCATCACACCCGCACCAGCATCAATCCCAACAATGCGCCCGCCGAAATCCGCCTTGTGCTCCGCCAGATCGCTAATACTCTTCTCCGGCACATCGGCCGGCACAATCAGCCCAATCTTCGCGTCCGGGAAGTTAGTCCCGAGATCGGCCACCTTGGTCTTGAACTGGTCCCAGTAAGCCCCCTGCGTCACCGGCAACCAGGCCGAAAGCGTCGCATCCAGATCGCCGCGCGCAACGCCCTGCCACATGATGCCGGCCGCCACCGGAACCAGTTGAACCGGATAACCCAATCGCTTTTCGATCACCTCAGCAGCCACGTTCGACGTCGCCACGCTATCGTCCCACCCCTCCACGTAGCCGATCTTGATGGTCGGCTTCGTGTCCGCAGTCGCCGTCATGGTCGCGCCCAGCATCGTAATCAGCACAGCACCCAAGGCGCTGCAAAGCAGCCGCTTTTTCATGACCTTCATGATGATCTCCTTGTACCCGCCCACGCGGTGAGTCTTTAGAATCCCCAGCCAGAAATCCCCACGAAGTAAGCTTTGCGACACCTGTTTGCCTAAATGCGACCTGCATACACCGCTGATTCCGCAGACTATTTCTCAACCACCAGATCCGTTAGCGGCTTGCTGCAGCACAACAGCACCATGCCCTGATCGATCTCGCGCTGGCGGATGCCGCCGTTGTGTTTCATCTCCACCTGGCCCGATACCAGCTTCACCTTGCAAGTGCCGCACATCCCTTGTGTACACGATGCTGGCAAACGCACACCAGCCTGCCGTGCTGCGTCGAGCACGTGCTGATCGGTACCGCAAACAATTTCCCGGTTACTGCGCGTGAAGCTCACGGCAAACGTGGCCGCCGCGGGCGCTGCATCCAAAGCGTCCGGCGCCGTTTCCGCAAGCAGTTCGGGCGCTGCTTCAACGAGCGTCTCGAAGGAAAAGCTCTCTTCGTGGTAGTGCTTGCGCTCAAACCCTGCTTCGTCGAGCAGGTCACGCAGAGCCTTCATATAGGGCGCTGGACCGCAAGTGAATATCTCGCGCTCCATGAAATCCGGTGCAATCAGCTTGAGCAGTGGCAGGGTCAGAAACCCCGTTACGCCTGGCCAGTTGGTTCGCGCACCAAGCCGCTCACACACGAACGACGTGCGGAAATTGCTCTGGTTGGCTGCAATCAGATCGAGTTCGCGCGCAAAGATGATGTCGTCCGGCGTGCGGGCACTATGGACGAACACAATGTCGCGGTCTTCGCTCAACTCGTGATGTGCGCGGCTCATCGACATGAGCGGAGTAATGCCCGAACCCGCCGAGAGGAACAGGTACTTGCGCGCCGGATGCCGCGCGCAGGTAAACTCCCCGGCCGGTCCGAGCACGCGTACTTGCGCACCGGCTTGCAGATTGTCGTGCAGCCAGTTCGACACCTTGCCGCCCGGCACGCGCTTCACGGTAATTGAAATCGTATGCGGGCGTGTTGGCGACGAGGAAATCGTATAGCAGCGGTTGATCGTCTCGCCGTCAATTTCGAGTTCGAGCGTCACGAACTGGCCCGGTTCGAAAGAAAACGCATGCCCGGCCGGTGAACGGAAGAAAAAGCTCTTCACGTCGTGCGTTTCCTGACGGACCTGGCAGCAGACGAGCGTCTCTTCGACGTCGCTCGTCCAGCGTGCCGGCAGCGCGCCCCAGAATTGCGGCTGGGTCAGCCGGCTTTCAACGGGTTCGAAGGTTGCCGCATCCCGCATCATTGTTCGCTCCACCTGCCGCCAGGCATCCGGTTGTGAAATCAGTCTTCAGTTGTCGATCTGTGCTGCGAGGCGCCGGATATACCAGTCGCTGAATTTCTCGACGAGCCCTTCGGTGAACGGCGAATACGGCCCCGGTTCATAAGCGCTGCTCGCGGCGCCACGCTGCGAATACTCCACCAGCGCGCGATCCTGATCGTTGGTCGCGTTCCATACGGCGGTGAGGTTCTTCACGTCGTAATCGATGCCTTCCTTCGCATCCTTGTGCACGAGCCATTTCGTGCGCACCAGCGTTTCGCCCGCCGAGAGCGGAATCACCGAGAACGTCACAATGTGATCGCTCATGAAGTGGTGCCATGAGTTCGGTTGAGTCCAGAATGACAGACCGCCCAGATCGGCTTGCTTGAATTCGCCCAGCAGCTTTTTCGAAGCCACCTTTGCATCGAGCGTCTGCGATTCGCCGCTGCGATCGAGCGGCAGGCGTTGAGTGCGGAAACCCGTCACATCCGACAAGTGCTCCACTTCAACCGAGGGCAGGTCCAGCGCTTCCCACTGCGCGGTCCGTTCCAGACAGGTGCGCTCGAATGCGGCCATACCTTCGGCGTTGGCCGGAGACGGCTGATAACCAAAGCCATACTCGTAAAGCGAAATGGTCAGCTCGGGATGGTTCGCGACGCAGTGATAGCACTCGCGATTGTTCTCCATCGTCAGCTTCCAATTGCCTTTCTCGATGATGTCGATCGTGGCGGCGATCTTGCAGTTCGGCAGATCGTGCGGCAACAGATAAGGCTCCATCGCGGCGCGCATCATCTCGAAGTCGACCGGCGGCTCCTCTGCCAGGCAAATGAAAATCAGACCGCCAAGGCTCTGCACATGCACCGTTTTGAGGCTGTGCTTGCAGCGGTCGAACTGCTCGCCCATATGCTCGGCAAACATCAACTGGCCGGTCAGGTTGTAGGTCCAGCTGTGATACGGACAGACGATATTGCCGACCGAGCCCTTGTCCTCATTGCACAGACGCGCGCCGCGGTGGCGGCAGACGTTGTGAAACGCCCTCACCTGCATGTCGTCGTCGCGCACGATCAGGATCGAGTCGCTGCCGAGCTGAACGGTCGTGTAGTCGCCTGGCTCGGGAATATCCGGCTCGACTGCGACCTGAATCCAGTGCTTGCGGAAGATCGCTTCCATGTCGAGCGCGAAAATGTCCTCGCTCAGATAAAACGGCGCTTCGAGGCTGTAACCCTTCTTGCGCCGGTCGACCAGCGCGTGAATGTCTGCCGATACTTTCATCTTGTGCTCCGGAATTGCTGGGGCCGTGGTGCGGCGCAAATCAGTAATCGATGAGTTGATGCTCGCGCAAATAGCCGAGTATCACTTGTGCTTTTTCGACCGAAGTCCCTTCAATTACGACGCTGCCGCCACGGCTCTCGGTGGTGGTCGCCGAGAGCATGCGCGCGTGGCCCGAGCGCTTCTCCTGCGCGGCGAGGCGAACCGGCTTGCGCTGTGCGGCGGCAATGCTCCATTCGGCGGCGTCGGCGCTCAAAGGCGGCGCGACATGCGAGGTATCGATCGAGCCGGCCCGCTGGCGGGCATACGCATAGCGCGGCGTGACGCCGGCAAGCGGATGCACGGCCACCACGGCGGGTAACGCGGCCTCAACACGCCTACGAACACCTTTCGGCAGAAATTGCCGCACCGTGACGTGCGCCTCGTCGACCGCAACGTCGACGGCCGCGCCGACCAGCGGATAACCGAGCGCATCGGCAAGCTCATATGGCAGCATGCCGCTATCGAACGCGCCTTCCGCACACGTGCCGGTCAGAACGAGGTCGTAGTCCTGCAAGCGAGCGGCCAGCGCCGCGGCTGCATCCTCATGCTCGCCACATGCAAGCACTTCGACATGCTCGGCTCCTAGCGCCAGATACTCTTCCAGCGCCGGGTTCGCCGGGTCGCCGGCGTGCAGCGTATCGAGTTGCGCACCATGCTGGCGCGACAACGTGCGGCCGATTTCGAGTGCGGCGGCGTCGTTGCGGCTGTAGCGCGCCACCCCGCTTACCGGGTGACGGCCCACCGAAACGAGCACCGCAATCCGTGTCAGTTTGCGGCTCGTGCTCATGCTGCGACTCCCTCGGCAAGCGTTTCTGTGAGCGGTAGTGCCGCCTGCGAACGCGCCGCCCGCGCGAGCCCCACGGCCTCGATCAACGAGGCGATGGTGGTCTGCGTGCCGCCGATAATGGTCAGGTTGGCGCGCTTGACGATAGGCGCACTGCCGTCGAGATTGATGGCAATCACGTGGCGGCAGTCCTTGATGCCCTGCAGATGCTGCACCGCGCCCGAGATGCCGAAAGCGATATACACGCTCGCTTCGACCGTCTTGCCAGTGGCGCCGATCTGCTTGTCGCGCGTGAACATGCCGTTGTCGACGGCCACCCGGCTCGCGCCGATTGCCGCGCCCAATGTGCCCGCCAGCTTCTCGAACGCACCGACATCGGTCACGCCGTTGCCGGCTGAGACAATGAAGTCGGCTTCTTCCAGTGCAACCTGAGCGGCGTCGATTTCCTCGATGCCCAGGTCGCGGTAAGCCGTGCTGGCCGGCTTGTTGCCCGTCACCAGCGAGGGAATGTCGAGCCGCTCGCCTGCGCCGACAAACGGCAGACGCGGATCGACCGCGCCCGCCGCCAGCAGGATGACGTCGGGCAAGGCACGGGTCGCAAACGACTTCTTTGCATGCACATAGGTAGCCACGTGCGTACCTGATATTTCAACTACATGCGTAGCGACGCTCACCCTCGCATAGGCCGCGTAACGACGGCCCAGGTCGCCGTCGCCAGTTGCGTTGTCGGGCATCACGATGTGCGCGGGCGCAAGCTGCGCGACGCACGCCGCCAGCACCTGCAACTCGCTTTGCGGTGCGAACGTGCGGCGGTCGAACGACGCCAGCTCGATAATCTTGTCGGCGCCGAGGACGGCAGCGTCGTCTTTCAGTTCACCGAGCACCAGCAACGCAACCTGGGTTTGCGCATCGGCGATCAAAGCAGCGGCCGCCAGCGTTTGACGGGCGTGCTCGTCAAGCGAACCGCGATCGCTATGAGCCACCACCAGCAACGTGTGTTGCGGCGCCTGCGTGGTACGACGCGGCCTGGCAACAACTCCACCATGCGCATGGGTCTGTAAGCCACCCAGCGCTTCCCCATACACAGCCGCTGCGTCAACCACCGCGCCCAGCGTAATACGCCTGAGTCCCGACGCGGAAATCGTGAACGGCCTGCGCGGATCGATACGTTTGAGGATCGTGTTCATCGCTTCACTCCAGCGCCGCGGCAACGAGTTCGGCCACGTCGAGCACTTCCGGACGTGGACCGACCACGCCTTCGAGCATCGCCGTGCAGTTCGGGCAGCCCACCGCAACCACCTCGGCGCCAATCGCCCGCGCGTCGGCAATCCGGATGTCGGGGATGCGCTGCTTGCCGGGGATATCCGTCAAAGGCGCACCGCCGCCTCCGCCGCAGCAGCGGCCACGTTTGCCGTTGCGCTCCATCTCGACCACCTTGATGCCGATCGACTTGAGCAGTTGCCGCGGCGCTTCCGTCTCGCCGTTATAGCGGCCCAGATAGCAGGGATCGTGATACGTGATGCGTTTCTCGGCCAGCGTCTCGGCAGCCTTCGGCGATAGCTTGCCGGATGCGACCAGGCTGGCGATCAGGCTCGTGTGGTGCAGCACTTCAAAACGCGTGCCCAAGGCACGATATTCGTTGCGCAGGCTATGCATGACGTGTGGGTCGGCGGTAACGATGCGCTTGAACGAAAGCTTCGACAAGGTGCCGGCCAGTTGCTTCGCCATCCGCTGGAAGGTGGCTTCATCGCCGAGGCGCCGCGCAACGTCGCCGGTATCGGTTTCGTCGCCGCCCAGCACGGCGTAGTCGACACCGGCCTTGTTCAACACCGTCACCAGTGCGCGCAGGGTGCGCTGGTAACGCATGTCGAACGCGCCTTCACCCGCCACCAGCAATACGTCGACCGGTTTGCCCGCTTGTGCGACCGGCGCATTCAGATCAACCGCCCAATCGTAGCGCGCGGCCTTGTCGTAGCCGCCTGCCGTGCCGGTCTCGCGCAGGTTCGCCAGCACTTCCGGGCCCTTGCCCGGCACGGTGCCGTGCACCAGCGTCTGATTGCGGCGCATGTCCACAATCGCATCCACATGCTCGATCAGCATCGGGCACTCCTGCACGCAGGCACGGCAGGTGGTGCACGACCACAGCGTATCGGCTTCGATCAGGCTGGAGACGATAGACCGGTCCGGTGCACCCATGTGCTGTCCGACCGTAAGCCCCGGCGTCGGGCTGCCGGCGTAGGCCGCATCCGAACCGCCCACCATGCCGGTCACCAGATCCTGAATCAGCTTCTTTGGATTGAGCGGCTGCCCCGCGGCAAATGCCGGGCATGCTGCTTCGCACTTGCCGCACTGCACGCAGGCATCGAAGCTCAGCAACTGGTTCCAGCGAAACTCCACCGGCTTTCCCACGCCGTATTCGTTCTGTTCGAGTACAGGTGTTTTCAATGCCGTCGGAGGCGTCGCATCGGCGCGCACCTCAGCGTGACCGGCAAAACGCTCCTGCCGTGGATGGAACGCCAGATGCAACAGCCCGGCCAAGGCATGTTTCATCGGGCCGCCATGCGCGGCACCCATGGTCATGGCAAACGCGCCCACTGCAATCAGCAGCGCGAAAATCACAGCGAGGCCACCGGACATCGTCGAAGCGGGCACCAGCACGAACAGCAGCAACCCCAGGGCGAAGGAGCCGAGCAACCAGGGCAAGGTATCCCACGGACCGCGCGACAGGCGCGCCGGCACCGCTTTCGCCCCACTACGCCGGCGCCAGACGAACACCGCCCCCACCAGCATGACCAGCGCCGCGAGAAAGATCAGCCTGTCGAGCCATGGCGAGTAAATCGCCAGTCCATAGTTGAGAAACACCAGCGCAAACGCGGCAATCGCGCCCCCCGCCGTGGCAACGTGCGTCTTGGCGATGTACGGATCGCGTGCCACCACGTGATGCAGATCGACAAAGTAGCGCTTCGGGATAGTCAGCAGGTTGGTCCAGCCGAACGCGCCCGCGGCCGTCGCGCGTCCCAACCGCCAGTAAGACGAACGCTTCGCGACCGCAAACGCGAGACCGGCAACCGAGACCCACAGCAACGCGGTGATGAGAAACGCCGGGCTCATCGTTAGAAGTCCTTGCAGAGGCGCAGCGCGTCGTAAATCGCGCCGTGGATGTTGTGCATCGAGATGCAGTCGCCGACCCGGAACAGCAGGAAGCGGCCATTGCCCAGCTCTTCCGAAAGCGAGGGCTGCGGCTCGGCTGCAAACAGCTTGTGGACGTCAACCTGGCCGCGGTTCACCGATTCCGGCTTCAGCTTCCAGTACAGTTCGTCGTTGGGCGTGCTGCCGTTCTCGATCACCACCTGATCGACGGCACGCTCCTCCTGCTCCTCGGTGTATTCGTTGCGCAACACGGCAATCTTCTTGCCGTCCTCTTCGTAGACGCGGTCGAGCCAGTAGTTCGGCGTATGGATCACGCCCTGCGCATAGAGGCGGCGGTAGAAAATCGGGAAAGTCGTGCCGCCGACGTCGTCCGCCACCTTGACGTCGGGCGTGACGATCTCGACTTTCGACCCGCGGCTGGCGATGAAGTCAGCGACGCCTGCGCCGGCATGGGTGCTTACGCCGTCATAGACGAGCACGTTCTGTTTCGGCTCGACGCGGCCCGCCAGAATGTCCCACGAGCTGACCGCAAGGCCTTCGTCTACACCCCAGGCCGGCACCTGCTGCGTGAAGCTCGAACCACCCGTGGCAAGCACGATGATGTCCGGCTTCTCAGCGAGAATCATCTTGTCATCCGCGGCGACGCCCAGACGCCGGTCCACGCCGAGACGTTTCGTTTCCATATCGAACCAGCGGACAATGCCGGCCATCTGTTCGCGCTGCGGCGCCTTCGCGGCCAGCATGATCTGACCGCCGACGGCTTCGCTCTTCTCGAACAGCACGACATCATGGCCGCGTGAACGCGCCACCCGTGCCGCCTCGAGCCCCGCCGGCCCGGCGCCGACCACCACCACCTTGCGGCGCGGCCCGCGTGTCTTTTCGATCACATGCGGCATGGTCGCTTCACGCGAGGTCGCGGCGTTCTGCACGCACAGCACGTCAAGACCGTTGTACTGGCGGTCGATGCAATAGTTCGCGCCCACACACTGCTTGATTTCGTCTTCCCGTCCGTCGCGGATCTTGATGACCATATGCGGGTCGGCAATCTGCGCGCGCGTCATGCCGACTAGATCCACCATGCCGTTGGCGAGCAGCCGTTCCGCCTGACCCGCATCGCGAATGCTCTGCGCGTGCATCACCGGCAGCTTCACGACCGACTTGATCCCCGCTGCGAGATGCACGAACGGCTCCGGCGGCAGCGCCATCGGCGGCATGCAGTTCGCCAGCGTGTTGTGGGTATCCGCACCCGAACCGATCACGCCGATATAGTCAATCAGCCCCGTCTCGGACATCGCCTGCGCGATCTCCTTCAACTGTTCGTGGTCCAGCCCGTCCTCGTGGAATTCGTCGCCGCACATGCGCAAGCCGACACAGAAATCGCGTCCAACGGCTTCACGCACGGCGGTCAACACCTCCACGCCGAAGCGCAAACGGTTCTGCAAACTGCCGCCCCATTCATCGGAGCGGAAGTTGGTACGCGGGCTCCAGAACTGATCGATCAGATGCTGGTGCGCGGCGGAAATCTCAATGCCGTCCATGCCCGCCTGCTTCACCCGCCTCGCCGCCGCGGCAAAGTCCGCGATGATGCGGCGGATTTCCTCGACTTCGATAATCTTGGCGTTGCCGCGGTGCACGGGTTCGCGCACGCCCGAGGGCGTCATCAGATGCGGCCAGTGTTCGCCATGAAACGCCGAGCGGCGGCCCATATGCGTCGCCTGAATCATGATCTTCGCGCCGTGCCGGTGCATTGCTTCAGCGAGGCGTCCGAGCGGATCGACGATCTTGTCGGTCGAGAGATTCACCGACTTCCACCAGCCCTGCGGACTGTCGATCGACACCGGGCTCGATCCGCCGCACACCGCGAGGCCGACACCGCCCTTGGCCTTTTCCTCGTAGTAACGGATATAGCGGTCGCCGGGCAGGCCACCCGGTTCAGCATAGACCTCGGCATGCGCGGTGCTGACTATGCGGTTGCGCAAGGTCAACTGATTCAGCGTCAAAGGTTTGAACAGGTTCGGGTAACGCATCGCGGACGACCTCGGGCGGGGTTCGATTAAGGCGGGTTTTAATGAGCGAGCGGCGACACTTCGAATACGCAATGCGCGTGATGTTCGGCCGCGCATTGCACTTCCGCCGAGCGCGAGCGCGGTGCGCCCTTACCCGCTTCCGTGGTGTCATTGACCCAATCCATGGCGCCGGCAAACCAGCCCGCGAACATGTAGCAAAGCTTGCCTTCCTTGCCCGGTTGCGCCAGCACAAAGGACGAGTGATGCAATTCGATCCGCGCACGGGCATTCGCCGGATCGGCTTCGACGATCTTGAAGAGGCCCCAGCCGCGTTGCGACAGGCGGTTCAGGTAGTGCTCGAACACCGCCATGCCGCTGATGCCGTGTTGCTTCGCTTCCTTGTCGCACCAGTGGTAGGCAGACTTGTAGCCGGCCTTGTAAAGAATCTCGGCGTAGGCGTCGCGGCCCAGTGCTTCTTCGACCGCGGTGTGGTTGTTGGTGAAGAAATGTCGCGGCACGTACAGCATGGGCAGCGAGTCGGTAGTCCAGACGCCGGTGCTCGGATCGACGTCGATAGGCAGTTGCGGTTGCATGGCGGGGCGCTCCGTGGGGTAGAGGTTATTTGTTATTGGCTCAAGCGCCCCAGACGTCGCGGAACACACGCACCCAGTTTTCGCCCATGATCTTGCGGATTCGCGTCTCGCTCCAACCGGCCTTTTCCATTGCCGCGGTGAGGTTCGGGAACTCGCCAATGGTGCGGATACCTTCGGGGTTGATCACCTTGCCGAAGTTCGTCAGCCGGCGATAACGGCCCTTGTCGTGCGTGATCCAGTCGAAGAAGTCGACGGTATAGCCTTGCGTGAAGTCCGAGCCGATCCCCACGGTGTCTTCGCCGATCAGGTTCACCACATAGTCGATGGCTTCGACATAGTCCTCCACGGTCGCATCAATGCCGCGCTTGAGGAACGGCGCGAACATCGTGACGCCGACAAAGCCGCCCGCATCGGCAATCTCCCTCAGTTGCTCGTCCGACTTGTTGCGCGGATGCTCCTTCAGGCCCGAGGGCAGGCAGTGCGAGTAGCACACCGGCTTCTTCGAGAAAGCAATCGCCTCGGACGAGGTGTTGCCGCCCACGTGCGAAAGGTCGACCATGATGCCGACGCGATTCATTTCGCTGATCACTTCGCGCCCGAATCCGGACAAGCCGCCGTCGCGCTCATAGCAGCCCGTGCCGACCAGGTTCTGCGTGTTGTAGCAAAGCTGCACGACGCGCACGCCCATATCGGCGAAGGCTTCGATATAGCCGAGGTTGTCCTCGAAGGCATGCGCGTTCTGGAAGCCGAGAATCACGCCCGTGCGCTTTTCTTTCTTGGCGCGCAGGATGTCGTCGGTGGTGCGCACCAGCGTCAGCAGTTCGCTGTTCTCGCGGATCTGCTGCTTCATCAATGCAATGTTGTCGACGGTCTTGGCAAAGCTTTCCCAGACCGATACCGTGCAGTTCGTCGCGGTAATGCCGCCCTTTTGCATGTCTTCGAACACCGAGCGGTCGAACCGCGAGATGTTCAGACCGTCGATGATGATGCTGTTCTCGTGCAGATTGCTCATTCTGTTTGCTCCATCTGGCTGGCGTGTGGGGACGCTGCTATGACCCTGGCGTGACGTGGTTTGGCCTGACAGCGAATCAGTAGATCGGGAAGCGCTCGCACAGTGCGAAGATCTCGCGGCGCACGCGCTGCTCGGTGGCTGCGTCGCCTTCAGGCGAAACCCGCAGCGCTTCGAATACTTCGAGAATCAGGCGTCCAATCTCGCGGAACTCGCTCACGCCAAAGCCGCGTGTCGTGCCCGCGGGCGTGCCGAGGCGAATGCCGGAAGTGATCGTGGGCTTTTCCGTATCGAACGGGATGCCGTTCTTGTTGCAGGTGATGCCGGCGCGCTCCAGCGCCTGCTCGACCTGAGTGCCTTTCAGGCCCTTGGGACGCAGATCCACCAGCAGCAGATGGTTGTCGGTGCCGCCCGTGACGAGGTCCACACCACCGGCCTTCAGCACTTCACCCAAGGCTTGAGCGTTGGCAAGCACGCTGTCGATATACGACTTGAAGCCATCCTGCAGCGCTTCACCGAACGCCACCGCCTTGCCGGCGATCACATGCATGAGCGGCCCGCCCTGCAGGCCCGGAAACACCGCGGAGTTGATCTTCTTCGCGATGTCTTCATCATGGGTCAGCACGAAGCCGCCGCGCGGACCACGCAAGGTCTTATGCGTCGTCGAAGTCACAACATGCGCATGTTCGACCGGATTCGGATGCCGGCCCGCCGCAATCACCCCGGCGATGTGCGCCATATCCACCATCAGCTTCGCGCCGACGCTGTCGGCAATCGCGCGAAAACGCGCAAAGTCGAGCACCCGCGGGTAAGCGGAAAAGCCGGCAATGATCAGCGTGGGCTTATGCTCGTGCGCGAGCGCTTCAACCTGGTCGTAGTCGAGACGCAGCGTTTCGCGGTCCACGCCATACTGAACCGCGTTGAACCACTTGCCGGAGAGCGCCGGTTTCGCGCCGTGGGTCAGGTGGCCGCCCGCATCGAGCGACATGCCGAGCACCGTATCGCCCGGTTTGGTCAACGCCAGCATCACTGCGCCATTGGCCTGCGCACCGGAATGCGGCTGCACGTTGGCATAGCCGGCATTGAACAGTTGCTTGACGCGCTCGATAGCGAGCGTTTCAATCTGGTCGGCGAATTCGCAACCGCCGTAGTAACGCTTGCCCGGATAGCCTTCCGCATACTTGTTGGTCAGCACCGAGCCTTGCGCTTCGAGCACGGCGCGCGAGACGATGTTTTCCGACGCAATCAGCTCGACCTGCGACTGTTGCCGCTCGAGCTCCTTAAGCACTGCGCCGCGCACCGGCGCGTCGCGTTCTGCGAGAGTCTGCGAAAAGAAAGGGTTGGCGTTCGACATGGGGCGTCCGTAATAGGATGGAATGCATGGATGGAGGCGGCCCGCAAAACTCCGTGAATCCCTTGACTGGCCTGCTGCCACCGGCTACCGACGGCTCTATTCTTCCCCCTCGTCTGAAACGCCAATTTATGAATTCAGACGCGTTCTTTGCCTTTTCCGCCATTCAAGTCCGTTTTGGACAAGTGACCGCTCGTGCGAATGGGCTGCTGCAGCGCAGCGTGTCCGCACTGCTTGCGTGCGCAATGCGCCCGCGAACAGTGCCTTTGCCGCACACACCCGGTGCGGCGGCGCACTCCGCCCTTTCATCCAGCTTGATAAGGCCAGGGTTTAGCCGTATGGCATGCTTGTTGCGCTCGAACCCAGAATGACGAAGCCGTCTCCCCACGACGGCCGCAACAATACAGAGCCGAAGGAACACCCGCACCATGTCGCCTGACCGCACCGCGTCGCTGTCCCACTTCGCTTTCATGCCCCTGCCGAACTTCACGATGATCGCGTTCACCAATGCGATCGAAGTGCTGCGCATGGCGAACTACCTGAGCGGACAGCAGCTCTACCGCTGGTCGATCATCAGCCCGGAAGGCGGCCCGGTCACGGCAAGCAATGGCCTCGCGGTCGACACGGGTCCGGCCGAATGCGTCGGCCAGCCCGATATCGTGTTCGTATGCGGCGGCATCGACGTGCAGCGCGAAACCACCCCCGCCCACCTTTCGACGCTGCGGCGTTTTTCACGCGCAGGCGTGGCGCTCGGCAGTCTGTGCACCGGCACCTATGCTCTGGCGAAATCCGGGCTGCTAGCAGGATATGCGTGTGCGATCCATTGGGAAAACATGTCGGCGCTCAAGGAAGAGTTTCCGGACACACGTTTCCTCAAGGAACTCTTTGTGATCGACCGTGACCGCGTGACCTGCACCGGCGGTGTCGCGCCGCTCGACATGATGCTCAACCTGATTGCAGCGCGCGTCGGCACGGCACGCGTTACACAGATTGCCGAGCAGTTCATCGTCGAACATGTGCGCGACACCAACGCGCAACAGCGCATGCCGCTGGTGGCGCGGCTCGGTTCAGCCAACAAGTCGCTGTTCGAAGTGATTGCGCTGATGGAGAACAACATCGAGGAGCCGCTGTCGCGCGAAGAACTTGCGCGGCTCGCCAGTATGTCGCAGCGCCAGTTGCAGCGCCTGTTCCGCGAACACCTCGGCATGACGCCGACGCATTACTACCTGACCTTGCGCTTGCGCCGCGCCCGCGAACTGCTGTTGCAGACCGATATGTCCATCATGCATATCACCATGGCGTGCGGCTTCCAGTCCGCGTGCCACTTCAGCAAGAGCTATCGCGACGCCTTCGGAACCGCCCCCACCCGCGAACGGCGCAAGCAGGTTGCACCGCTTGCGCACACCATGCCCGCCGGTGCGCCGGTCGGCATTGCGCTGAGAGTCTAAGAGGACAGTTGCGGTCTCTGCATCGCGTGCGGCGAAGCAGCCGCACGCGGCCAGCCAATACGGATACGGCAATAGCCGCAGGCAGCCGTGCTTAATTGCTTCTTTTAATGCAGCGGGTATTCAATCGCGCAGTCCTCTGCGCCGTGACAATACCGGCCATTAATGTAGTCATTTCCTCACCAATCAATCAGGAAATCCTTAGAAAAACTCTATTTCCTGAAAATCTTCCGGTTTAAAGCGTAAAAGATTCGCTTTGCCGCCTTCAGACTCATTCTTTCCGGTCGTAAACACATGCAGGTAGAATCAGTTGTAAAACAACTGACATATTCCCCATTGTGTTGATACCCTCTCATAACCGGCGGGCCGCCCCGCGTGGTAAGGGTAAATACCTAACCATTAACGTTTGTTGACAGACAACTTTATATGTACCCTCGTGGTTGCTTTACAAGATGAAGGGCATCGAGGCTTCCGCACTGCTGCTGCGTCATTCCACGCCGCAGTACGCGATAAAGCATCGGTGGCGCCCGAGTCAGCGACTTTCAGGAACCACGATGGAAATAAGCCATATTGCCGGTGCCACGGCCCGCACACGGGTCCGTTATGGAATCCTGTTGATGATCTTCATCATCACGACTTTCAATTACGCAGACCGGGCCACCCTGTCGATTACGGGCACCGCCATGCGCAAGGCGTTCGGCATCGACCCGGTCCAGATGGGCTACATCTTCTCCGCGTTTAGCTGGGCATATGTCCTGTCGCAATTGCCGAGCGGCTGGCTTCTCGATCGCTTCGGCGCACGCCGCGTCTACGCGGCCAGTATCTTCATCTGGTCGTTTTTCACTCTGCTGCAGAGTAGCGTCGGCATGATGGGCAGCGCTGCGGCCGTGGTCGCGCTGTTCGTGTTGCGTTTCGCCGTTGGGATAGCCGAGGCCCCGGCGTTTCCCGCCAACGGCAAGGTCGTCGCAAGCTGGTTTCCCACTGCGGAACGCGGCACGGCATCGGCCGTCTTCAATTCGGCCCAGTATTTTGCCGCCGTCATCTTTACACCGCTGATGGCGTGGCTCACGCATGCGTTCGGCTGGCAGCAGGTCTACGTGGCGATGGGCATCGGTGGGATCGCGCTGGCCATGATCTGGCTAAAGGTGATGCGAAGTCCCGCCGACCATCCGCGCATCAATCAGGCCGAGCGCGACTATATCGAGCAAGGCGGCGGGGTCATACACACGCCGAAGAAGCGCAGCCCTCACGCGGCCGGCGATGCGGCCAACAATCCCGCCAACCCGGCAAGCCTGAAGCGCATGCGCGAGCTGCTGGGCAACCGCATGCTGCTCGGCGTGTACCTGGGCCAGTACTGCGTCAACGTGCTGACCTATTTCTTTCTCACCTGGTTTCCGTTGTACCTCGTGCAGGCCCGCGGCATGTCGATCCTGCAGGCAGGCTTCGTCGCATCCATACCGGCTATCTGCGGTTTTGCCGGCGGGGTGCTCGGCGGCGTGTTCTCGGATGCGCTGATCAAGCGTGGCTACTCGCTGACCATGGCGCGCAAGATTCCAATTGTGGGCGGCATGCTGTTGTCCGTGACGATGATCGGTTGCAACTATGTGAGCGCCGACTGGCTCGTGGTCTGCCTGATGGCGCTGGCCTTCTTCGGCAAAGGCATCGGTGCGCTAGGGTGGGCGGTGGTCGCGGACACGGCGCCACGCGACGCTATTGGCCTCTCGGGCGCCATTTTCAACATGTTCGGCAATGTCGCCGGGATCGTCACTCCTATCGTGATCGGCTACATCCTCAGCAAGACCGGTTCGTTCGACGGCGCGCTGGTTTTTGTCGGCGCGCATGCCTTGCTGACGGTGTTCGGCTATCTGGTGATCGTGAAGGATATCAAGCGTGTCGAGTTGCGCGCCGCGAGTTGAGCCATACGAAGTTGCACTAATGTGCGCGACCCGGCTCGCCCGTATCGGGGTCGGCAGTCCGCATCACATAACAATCCGCTTCACATAACAGACCTGCTTTGGAGATCTATAGATGCAATCCGTCGTCAAATGGGGCGCCGCTGTCGCGGCGAGCGTGGCCATGAGCATTGGCGCGGCCTCTGCTACCACCGTCGTCTACGTTTCGAACGCGGATAGCCGGACAATCTCGGTACTGCAACTGAACAAGGACAGCGGCACACTGTCGACGATCCAGGATGTGCCCGTGTCCGGCATGGTCATGCCGCTCGCGGTCAGCCCGGACCGCCGGTACCTGTTTGCCTCCTTGCGCTCGAAACCGTACTCCGTCGAGAGCTTCCGTATTGCCCCGGACAGCGGCAAGCTCACGCCGATCGGCACGAGTCCCCTGCCGGAGAGCATGGCGAACCTCTCCAACGATCGCTCCGGCCGCTACCTGTTGGCCGCCTCGTATGGCGGCAATCTGATCAGTGAAAGCCGCATTGGCGCCGACGGTCTCGTCGAGCCCGCGCACCTCGTCATTCCGACCAAACCCAAGGCGCACGCGATCAAGACGGACCCATCGAACCGCTGGCTCTTCGCGACCAATCTGGGCGGCGACATCATCATGCAGTGCCGCTTCGACGCAGCGACAGGGGCGATCACACCGAACGACCCGCCAACCCTGAACTTCGCCAACCAGGCCGGTCCGCGCCATTTCGTGTTCCATCCGAATGGACGTGTCGTCTATGTAGTGGACGAGCTCGACGGCAAGCTCGAGCGCCTCTCGTTCGATCCGGACAAGGGCACGCTTGCCATTCAACAGACGGTCTCCGCTTTGCCTTCGGGCTTTGGCGGCACGCCATGGGCAGCGGACGTCCACACTACGCCCGACGGCCAGTATCTCTACGTTTCGGAGCGCACCTCGAGTACCTTGATCGGCTACCGCATCGCCGCTCAGGATGGCGCACTGACGAGCTTCGGCCAATACCCGACCGAGACTCAGCCGCGTGCGTTCGCAATCGATTCGTCAGGCCGCTATCTCCTGTCGGCAGGCCAGTTGTCGAATGCGGTAAGCGTTCACAGGATCGATCAGGGCAGCGGCGAACTGGTGCGGCTCGGCTCGTTTCTGGTCGGCAAGAATCCTTCCTGGGTCGAGATCGTCGACATCAACTAGCCGGTATGCGGCTCGGTCGCGCGTCACGGTTGCAGGTTGCAGGCTGCAGCCGCTAACGCGTGACTGATCCGCGCCGGCCGCTGGGGTTAACGTCATTTTTCGGTGATCCGAACATGAAGAACTTAAGCATACGCACAGCCTTGCTGGCGATCCTCGCCGCCTTCGCAGCCATGATCGTCGGCGGTGGAGTCGCCGGCATTGTCGCGCTGGGCGCCGCCAACGCGTCGACCGAGCGCGTCCATACGATTTCCGCGCGCTGCATCCTGCTCAACGACGCCTATAAGGACATGACGCGGGCCCGCGCCGCGCTGACGCGCGCCTATAGCACGGCGCGCGAAAATCCCGCCAGCGGCGTGAATACCGGCGCCATCGACAGCGCCACGACAAGCCTGAAGCACTCGGTCGCACAGTTGCAGACCTTCGCGGACTCTCCGCCGTTTGCCGGCCAGGATGAGGCTCTTCAGCAAACCATCCTGCAGTCCGCCCGCGATCACGCGCAGATCGTGCAGCGGGCGCTTGAAGCATTGCGCGCCAACAACCCCGAGGCCTACGCGGCGATCAACGCAAAGGACATCACCAGTTCCGGCGCAGCGTACTCGGCAGCGGTGGAGCAATTCCAGCGGCAAGCAAACCAGTTGGCCCAGCAGGAGTCGGACGCCGAACAGGACCGTTACGCGCTGATCGTCAAGCTGGTCGCAGCAGGCGTATTGTGTGCACTCGGTCTGATCGTCGCGGTTCACTATGCATTGCGAAGCAACGTCATACGTCCGCTTACGGAGGCCGCAAGCCTGCTGGGGCGGGTTGCCGATGGCGACCTGACGATCGGCGCGAAGACCGCCGCGGGAAACAACGAGGTGGGCCGCCTGTTCGCCGCGATTGCCCGCATGCAGGAGGGGCTGACGCGCACGGTGCTGCAGGTGCGGATCAGCTCGGACGCGGTGAACCTCGGCGCTCAGGAAATCGCGGCGGGCAATATGGACCTGTCCTCGCGAACCGAGCAGCAATCGGCCGCATTGGAAGAAACGGCAGCCAGCATGGAGGAACTGACCTCCACCGTGACGCATAACTCCGATAATGCAGGCGAGGCTCGACAGCTCGCCAGTAACGCGGCGGACCTCGCGATTCGCAGCGGCGACGTCGTGCAGGGTGTCGTGGCGACGATGAATGAAATCAGCAGCAGCTCCGCGAAGATGGCCGACATCGTTGCCGTGATAGACGGGATTGCGTTCCAGACCAATATCCTTGCGCTGAACGCCGCGGTGGAAGCCGCCCGCGCCGGCGAACAGGGACGCGGATTTGCCGTCGTCGCGAGTGAAGTGCGCGCGCTGGCGCAGCGCAGCGCGAGCGCCGCGAAGGAAATCAAGGCGTTGATCGACGACTCGCACGGCAAGGTCGAAGCAGGCAACTCCCTGGTCACACAGGCGGGCGGCGCGATCAGCGAAACCGTTGCCGCTGTGCGCCGGGTGGCGGAAATCGTGCAGGAAATCGCCACGGCATCCGCCGAGCAAACCACCGGCATCGTGCAGGTAGGCCAGGCCGTCTCGCAGATGGAGCAAGTGACCCAGCAAAATGCCGCGCTCGTCGAACAGGCGGCCGCGGCAGCCGGGTCGCTGGAGGCACAGGCCCGTCAACTGGAAGAGGCTGTGTCTTCGTTCCGGCTTCTGCAGCAGCCGGGTTCGAGGTAGTGTCCGGCGGGCGCCAGATTGCGCGCCAGCGTATCTATTGCAACGCTTAGCGCTCCCACGAACCGGGGCCGGCCGGCGCGCCTTTGCCGTAACGCCGCCGCGCCTCGCCGGGTACGCTCGCTGCGATCTCGCCCTCATCCGCGAGCGCCTTCAGCGCCGCGATCACAATGGATGCGCGGTCGACCTCGAAGAACTCGCGTAAGGCTGCACGCGTGTCGCTGCGTCCGAAGCCGTCGGTACCGAGCGTCACGTAACGGCGCGGCACATACGCCCGGATCAGTTCGGGAATCGCACGCACATAGTCCGTTGCCGCGATAACGGGCCCGTGTGACGCAGCAAGCGCCGTGGTGACATACGGCGCAGGTGCAGCCTCGCCGAGCCGCTCAAGCCGCTCAGCCGCCATGCCGTCACGCTGCAATTCGGTGAAGCTGGTCACGCTCCACACTGCGGCCGCGACGCCCCACTCATCCTTCAGCATCTGCTGCGCCGCGAGCACCTCGCCGAGAATCGCGCCGGAACCGAGCAGTTGCACACGTGCTGCGTTGTGTGCTTTTTCAAGTGCTTCTTCCTGCGATCCAGCGGAAGACAGCGGATAAATCCCCTTCAGTATCCCTTCGCGCACACGCTGCAAATCGCCCTCAGGGACCGACGGTTGCGCGTAGTTCTCGTTCATCACCGTCACGTAATAGAACACGTCACGCTGCTGCTCGACCATCTCGCGCATGCCCTCATCGACGATCGCCGCTACTTCATAAGCGAAAGCCGGATCGTACGCACGGCAGTTCGGAATCGTCGAAGCGGCCAGATGGCTCGTGCCGTCCTGATGCTGCAGCCCCTCCCCGCCGAGCGTGGTCTTGCCGGACGTGGCGCCAATCAGGAAACCGCGTGCGCGTTGATCGGCCGCAGCCCAGATGATGTCGCCAATACGCTGGAAGCCGAACATCGAGTAGTAGATGTAGAACGGCAGCATCGGCAGGTCATGCACGCTATACGAGGTTGCCGCGGCAATCCACGACGACACCGCGCCCGCCTCCGAAATACCTTCTTCGAGAATCTGCCCGTTGATGTCCTCGCGGTAATAGAGCATCGAGCCGAGGTCTTCAGGCTCGTACAACTGCCCCAGCGGCGAATAGATGCCGACCTGGCGGAACATGTTGGCCATGCCGAAGGTGCGCGCCTCGTCGGCGACGATCGGCACCACCCGCCGGCCGATCTGTTCATCCTTGAGCAGCGCGGTGAGCATGCGCACCAGCGCCATCGTCGTGGACATCTCGCGGCCATTCGCCTCCAGCGCGAATTGCCCCCAGGTTTGCAACGAAGGAACGATCAGCCCCTTCGTTGCGACTCTCCGCCTTCTGGGCAGATAGCCCCCAAGTGCCGCCCGGCGTGCATGCAGATACTGCATTTCCGGGCTGTCTGCTGCTGGCTTGTAAAACTTCACCTGTTCGACGTCCTCATCCGGGATCGGCAAACGGAAGCGGTCGCGGAACGCTTTCAGGTCGTCGAAATCGAGCTTCTTCTGCTGGTGCGTCGTCATCCGGCCCTGGCCTGAAGTGCCCATGCCGAAACCCTTCATGGTCTTGGCGAGGATCACCGTGGGCTGGCCGCGATGTGCCAGCGCGCGGGCGTAGGCCGCGTGCAGCTTGCGCACGTCGTGGCCGCCGCGGCGCAGGCGGTCGATCTCGTCGTCGCTCAGTTGTGCGGCCAGTGCGGCGAGCTCCGGGTTCTGGCCGAAGAAGCGGGCGCGGTTATACGCACCGTCATTGGCCGAGAAGGTCTGGAACTGGCCGTCCACCGTATGGGCGAACGCACGCATCAAGGCTCCCGTGCGATCGCGAGCGAACAGCGCATCCCAATCCGAGCCCCACACCACCTTGATCACGTTCCAACCCGCGCCGGTGAAGTGGGCCTCCAGCTCGTCGATGATGCGGCCGTTGCTGCGCACCGGACCATCGAGCCGCTGCAGATTGCAGTTGATGACGAACACCAGGTTGTCGAGCCCCTCGCGCGCCGCCAGCGAAAGTGCGCCGAGCGACTCCGGCTCGTCCATCTCGCCGTCGCCGAAAAAGCCCCATACCTTGCGGCCTTCGGTGTGCGCCAGCCCGCGGTTCTGCAGATAGCGCATGAAGCGCGCCTGGTAAATCGAGTTGATCGGGCCAATGCCCATCGAGCCGGTTGGAAACTGCCAGAAGTCCGGCATCAGCCACGGGTGCGGATACGAGCACAGACCCGGTCCAGCGATTTCACGCCGGTAATGCTGCAGGTGTTCCTCGCTGAGGAAGCCTTCGAGGTAGGCGCGCGCATAGACGCCCGGCGACGAGTGCGGCTGGAAGTAGACGAGATCGCCACCGCTGCCCTCGCCTGCTTCGGGACCGCTCGCGCGAAAGAAATGGTTGAAACCGACTTCGAACAGGTCCGCCGCCGACGCGTAACTGGCAATGTGTCCGCCCAGTTCGCCATAGGCCTTGTTGGCGCGCACCACCATCGCGAGTGCATTCCAGCGCAACGCCGCGGCAAGCCGCTCCTCGAGTTCGAGATTGCCCGGATAACGCGGCTGCTGATCGAGCGGAATCGTATTGACGTAGGGCGTGATGCGCGCGCGGGACGACTCGACGCCGAGCGACAGCGCATGGGCCGCGAGCCGGTCGAACAGATACTGCGCGCGGTCATGGCCCACGTGCGCGACGACCCCCTCGAGCGCTTCCAGCCACTCCGCTGTTTCCGCGGGATCGCTATCTTCCTCAACCCGTTCCGGGGACCGCAACTGCAACGCACCGCTCGACAGATCCGTCATGGCATCACTCCCGCATGGAGGCATTCGGTTCACAAATGGATGGATAGATGTTAACCATCAAGCCACAAAATAGGCGTCTCATTTGCTTGCGCTTCGCAGCTACGGTAGTGTATTTATTCTGCGCATGTCCTCATTTACGGAATATGTCATCTATGACGACGCCACCGAAACGGCTCGACCGCATCGACATCGGGATACTTAGCCAGTTGCAGCAAAACGCTCGCATCACCAATTCGGAGCTGGCGCGTGCGGTCAACCTGTCGCCCACGCCGTGCTTCAACCGGGTGCGGGCGCTCGAAAAGCTGGGCTTGTTCAAGCAGCAGGTCACGCTGCTCAATCCCGAGCCGCTCGGTCTGCGCATCAACGTGTTTATTCAGGTGAGTCTGGAAAAGCAGGTCGAAGAGGCGTTGCAGCGCTTCGAGCAGGCTATCTCGGAGCGCCCGGAGGTGATGGAGTGTTATCTGATGAGCGGCGACGCCGACTATCTGCTGCGCGTGGTCATGCCCGACATGCAGACGCTCGAGCGCTTCATTCTCGAACATCTGACGAAAATCCCCGGTGTGTCGAACATCCGTTCGAGCTTCGCGCTCAAGCAGGTGCGCTACAAGACGGCCTTGCCGCTGCCCGCGTCGGGGCTGACGCTGGTCGATCCCGATGATGTGGCGACGGACTGGCGCTGACTGGCGTTAATAGCAAAGCACCTTGGGGTACGTTGGAGCGCCTTAGGGGGCATCAAGGTGCGTTGAGTTGCCTTAGGCCTAAACAGGAATACTCGTGGTCGAAAGAATCTCCTTGAGCACCACGAAGGACCGGATCTGCCGCACACCCGGCAGATAAAGCAATTGCTCCGCGTGAAGCCGGTTAAAGCTTTCGCTGTCTTTGGTGCGCACCAGCATGAAGTAATCGAACTCGCCCGTCACCACGTGGCACTCCATACAGCCCGACACCTTCTGCGCGGCTGTTTCAAAGTCGGCAAACGACTCCGGCGTCGAACGGTCCAGCACCACGCCGATCATCACCAGCATGCCGGCGTCCAGCGCCTTGGCGTCGAGTAGCGCCACCACCCCGCGAATCAGCCCCATCTCCTTGAGCCGTTCGACCCGGCGCAGACACGCCGGCGCGCTCAGATTCACCCTGGACGCGAGCGCCACGTTCGAGATCGAAGCGTCGCGTTGCAACTGCCGCAGGATGGCCCGATCGACGCGATCTATCTCCGGGCTTGCCTGGCGGGCCTCCGGCGCAGGGGCACGAAATTTTCTTGCGGACATAGCGGCTCATAAGAAGCAAATGTAGGTTAAAAATACCATCAACCTATTTAAAGCCGCAATTCGCCAATTTATTCGCAACCAAGTTTCTTCCAAACTTTTCTACCATAGACTTCATCGCGGCGCTGGCTGCCGCAGCATCGACGGCGACCCCTTCTGGCGTTGAGCGCCTGGGGGCGAGTCGACACTGAGACTCTCTTTCTCACCGGAGCCTTGCATGAATCTGAAGAAATTCCCCCGCCACGCCCTCACCTTCGGCCCGACCCCTATCCAGGCGTTGCCGCGTCTGAGCCAGCACCTCGGCGGCAAAGTCGAGCTGTACGCGAAACGCGAAGACTGCAACAGCGGCCTCGCGTTTGGCGGCAACAAGACCCGCAAGCTCGAATATCTGATTCCCGAAGCGATCGCGCAGGGCTGCGACACGCTGGTTTCGATCGGCGGCATCCAGTCGAACCAGACGCGCCAGGTGGCTGCGGTCGCCGCGCATCTGGGCATGAAATGCGTGCTCGTGCAGGAGAACTGGGTGAACTACTCCGATGCGGTGTATGACCGTGTCGGCAACATCCAGATGTCGCGCATCATGGGTGCAGACGTGCGCCTGGTCGCCGACGGCTTCGACATTGGCTTTCGCAAGAGCTGGGAAGACGCGCTGGAAAGCGTGCGCCAGGCCGGCGGCAAACCGTACGCGATTCCGGCGGGCTGCTCGGATCATCCGTTGGGCGGGCTCGGATTTGTGGGCTTTGCCGAGGAAGTGCGGCAGCAGGAAGCCGAACTGGGGTTCAAGTTCGACTATATCGTCGTGTGCTCGGTGACAGGCAGCACGCAGGCCGGCATGGTGGTCGGCTTCGCAGCGGACGGCCGCGCCGACCGGGTGATCGGCATCGACGCCTCGGCCAAGCCCGCGCAAACGCGCGACCAGATCTTCCGGATTGCGAAGCAAACCGCCGAGAAGGTCGAACTGGGCCGCGACATCGTGGCGAAAGATATCGTGCTCGACGAACGCTACGGCGGCCCGGAATATGGCTTGCCGAGCGAGGGAACGCTGGAAGCCATCCGCCTGTGCGCGAAGCTCGAAGGTGTGTTGACCGATCCGGTCTACGAAGGCAAGTCGATGCAAGGCATGATCGACAAGGTGCGGCTCGGCGAATTCCCCGCCGGCTCAAGGGTGCTTTACGCTCACCTGGGCGGTGTGCCGGCGCTGAACGGTTATAGCTTCCTGTTCCGCAGCGGCTGATACGTCGCAAAGGCGAAACGCGCATTCGGGTCTGAGGTGGGCAATGGAGAACGTTATGCAATTGCGTGGTGAAACGCATGCCTGGCATTGGCGCCGCCAGCCTTCAAGGCTCACCCAGGTGTGCATCGTCACCGATGACAGCGTGACGGACACGTTCGAAGAGGCTCTGGTGGCGTGGTTAGGAAACTCGCCACAGGTGGCTCTGCTGCACCTCTACGACCCGGCGACGGCACACGCCGAGTGGCTCGCTACACGCGAGTGCAGTGAAACCAGACCGCGCAAGCTGGAAAATGCGCTCGAAAAGGCTATCGACCCGCTCCCGCGCGACTGCCGCCTGTTGCTCTGCTCCGTGGATGTGGCTGCACTGGAGTGGCTTGGCGGAGTCGTCGGACAGCGGGTCTTCTTTACCCACTATCGTCCCGACGTCAATCAGCAGCGGCAACTCGCAGCCATGATCGGCACCATGGAAGATGCCTTACGCGCCTCGCTCACCGAAAAGTGGGGAGACAGCTATTGACCGCTATCCGCATCGAGCGGACGCATTGAAACGCCTCGCACCACGTCGTTCACGATTCGTCCTGCAGTTGCTCGATCAACTGCAGGACGAACTCTTTCAAGGCAGCCGACAACATGCGCCCAGACAAGGTCTGAATCTGTACGCTGCGCAGCGCCATGCCGGGATGGTCGATCGGGATCGCCACGAGACCGTCCTGCTCCAGCCGCGTCTGCACGGTAAATCGGCTCGTCAGTGAGACAGCACCTGAAAGCTGCGTAAAAACGCACAGCGTGCTCGAGTTATTGCAGGTTAAGACCGGGTCGAACAGCAGACCTTCAAGACTGGACGTCACGTCGAACATTTGCCGGATCGTGGTGCTCCGATCGAGTAGCGCAATCGGAAAGCGTTGCAGGTCCGCCAGCGACACGTTGCTGCGAACAGCCAGTTCATGCGTGCGCTGCATCAACGCATAGATCGGCGCACTGCGCGCGTACTCGACGCGGATCTCAGGGTCGCGGGCAACACTGAAGGTCAAGCCGATATCCGCGTCGCCGTTGCGCACTCGCAATGTCACGTCCTGAGGCGCGGTCACCGTCAACTCGAAGCGCGTGCCCGGCGATTTCTCGAGAAAGCGTGCGATGACACGCGGCAGCATATCCCGCGCAAAAGCCTCCGACGAGGCAATCCGAATCGTGCTTCGATCGAACGAGGCAAGGGCCTTGATTTCGTCGAGCACCTGCTCGCCCTCAAGCAGGGTACGCCGCACATGAGCAGCCAGAAGCTCGCCTGCCTTGGAGAGCGCCATGCCGCGCGGCTGCCGCTCGAATAGCGGATACCCCACTTCGTCTTCCAGCTTCGCAATCTGCCGGCTGATCGCCGAGATCGTCACGTGCAATTGCTCGGACGCTTCGCTTAGCGAGCCCGTGTTTGCAACCGCCAGAAAGTAACGAAGAGCGACGCTGTGCATGCAGGACGCGCTGGTTTGCGCTTTTGGAAAAGGGAGGCCGCAAATAAGTCAATTGTGGTACGGCTTTTGGCTTCGTACGCTTGGTTCATCGAAGCAATCGCAAGCAACGTACAAGCCCGCTGATGAGGAGCATGATGACACGCGATAAAGCGATCGACAACGCCATTTCATATTTCGATTCGGGCGATTTTCTGCGAGACCTGGAACGCAGGGTCCGCATGGAAACCGAGAGTCAGGAAGCCTCGGGTATGCCCGTACTCTGGGACTATCTGAACCGCGAGCTTGGCCCCTCGGTCGAACGGCTCGGCTTCGAAGCGCACATCGTGGCGAACCCGGTTGAAGGTGGCGGCCCGTTCCTGCTCGCGGCCCGCATCGAAGACGCTGCCCTGCCCACCGTCCTTATCTATGGACACGGCGACGTGGTGCGCGGATACGCGGGCCAATGGAAGAACCAGATGTGTCCGTGGGACATCACCATAGACGGAGACCGCTGGTACGGCCGCGGCACTGCGGATAACAAGGGCCAACATACGATCAACCTGGCCGCGCTCGAACAGGTCATGGCCGCAAGAAACCAGCGCCTCGGTTTCAACGTCAAGCTGCTTATCGAAATGGGCGAAGAAGCAGGATCGCCCGGACTCCAGACGCTCTGTGAACAGCACAAGGAAACCCTCGCGGCCGATCTTCTGGTTGCTTCCGACGGCCCTCGCGCCAGCGCCGGCACACCCTGCGTTTTTCTCGGCTCGCGCGGACTCGTCAACTTCACCCTCTCGGTCAACCTGCGCGACGGCGCCCACCACTCGGGCAATTGGGGCGGGCTGCTGCGCAACCCCGGCACGGTGCTCGCCAACGCGATTGCGTCCATCGTCGATGCGCGTGGCCGGATTCTCGTCGAGCCGTTGCGCCCCCAGGGCATTCCGCAGGCCGTACGCCATGCGCTAAGGGATATCGCCGTAGGCGGCGGACCCAACGATCCCGCCATTGATCCTGACTGGGGCGAACCATCCCTGAGCGCTCAGGAGCGCGTCTACGGCTGGAACGCGCTGGAGGTGCTGGCGTTCACGACCGGAAACCCCGCCAATCCGGTTGGCGCCATTCCCGCAACCGCGCGTGCGCATTGCCAGCTCAGGTATGTGGTGGGCACCGACGCCAACAACATCGCTGCGTTCCTGCGCAGCCACCTGGACCGGCTTGGCTTCGGCATGGTCGAGATTGAGATCGGCGAACAGATGGGCGCGACACGCCTGCCGCCCGATGATCCCTGGGTCGAATGGGCACTTGGATCGCTGCGGCAAACAACTGGGAAGAAACCGGACCTGCTGCCGAATCTCGGCGGCTCGATACCCAATAACGTCTTTGCGGACACCCTGGGCATGCCGACGATCTGGATTCCGCATTCGTATGGCGCCTGCTCCCAGCACGCGCCGAATGAACATCTGCTTGCGAGCGTAGCGCGCGAAGCGCTGCAGATCATGGCCGGCCTCTTCTGGGATCTCGGCGAAACAGGCTCGATGGTTCGAAATCATCGCCGACAGCAGAACCTCACCAGCGAAATGACCTGAAGCCCTTTTGCCCAAGCGAATACTCCCCCATCCCCTGGAGTGTCAAATGCATACCGCCGCGACTGTAACCGATACCGATGCCGACGCCGTTCCGATTGAGACCAGGCGTTCCAGTTTTTACTGGATCATCATGGCCGCCTCGATCGGCAACGCGCTTGAATGGTTCGATATCCTGATCTATGGATTTTTCGCCACTACCATCGCCAAGACGTTTTTCCCGGCGTCGAACGCGACCGTGTCGCTCCTCGTGACACTCGGCACATTTGGCATTTCGTACCTCGTCAGGCCGGTCGGCGCGCTCGTGCTGGGCTCCTACGCGGATAGGCGCGGTCGCAAGGCGTCGATGATGGTGTCGATTGTCATGATGATGCTGGGCACCGCCATCATCGCCTTGATGCCGGGCTACGCGGCGATAGGCGTCGCGGCGCCGATTGCGGTCGTCTGCGCGCGTCTGATCCAGGGATTTTCCGCGGGAGGCGAATTCGGCAGCACCACCGCCTTCATGGTCGAGCAGGCGCCCGAACGAAAAGGCTTTATCGCCAGCTTCCAGTTCGCAAGCCAGGGCCTGAGCTACCTGCTCGCAGCGGGGTTCGGGGTCATCCTGACGAATACGCTCGATACGGCTTCACTTGAATCCTGGGGCTGGCGCTTGCCGTTTTTGTTCGGCATCCTGATCGGACCCGTAGGCCTTTATCTGCGCAAGCACGTCCACGAGGGACAAAGTTTCAAGGAAGCCAAACCAGAAGAGTCGCCGGTCAGCGCGGTGTTTGCGCGCCAGAAGAGCCGTATGCTCCTTGCCATCGGCACGCTGGTCCTTTCGACCGGGACCAGCTACGTCATTCTTTACATTCCGACCTATGCGGTCCGCCAGCTTCACCTTCCCGAGAGTTTCGGTTTCATCGCGGCAGCGCTCACGGGTGCCATTCTCACATTCGTCACACCGTTTGTCGGCCACCTCTCCGACCGGGTCGGGCGGGTGCGCCTGATGACCTGGTCAGGCATCGTCTTCACACTGACCATTTACCCTGTGTTCAAGGGTCTCGGTGAACACGCCAGCCTTGGCGCGCTCATGGCGATGATGGCGTGGGTGGGTCTGCTTAAAGCGGTCTATTTCGGTGCCTTGCCGGCATTGATGGCGGAGACGTTCCCAGTCGAAACGCGGGCGACCGGCATGGCGATCAGCTACAACATTGGCGTGACCCTGTTCGGCGGCTTCGCGCCGCTGATTGTGGCCTCGCTGATTCAGGCGACCGGCAGCAAACTGGCGCCGGCTTTTTATCTGATGTTGCTCGGCGTGATCAGTCTGGTTGCGTTGTGGCGGTGCCGCAAGACGCTGAATCTGCGCTAACGCGCATTGGAAGCCCCGCATGGGATACGCGCTGGCGTGCGGCAGATGCAGCGGCGCCGGCCCGCTGCACGCCACACTGCGGCGGGCGGCCGGTCGCAAGCGCGCCACCGCCCGCCCACTGCCCCATCAAGCCGCCTTCAATAACCCATGCGGGTCGATCACAAACTTGCGCGGCGCGCCGCCATCGAACTTGCGATACCCCTCCGGCGCCTCATCGAGCGACACCACCGTCACATTGACGATCTCCGCAATCGGCAGACGGTCCCACAAGATCGCCTGCATCAGGTTGCGGTTGTACTTCATCACCGGCGTCTGCCCGGTATGGAACGAGTGTGACTTGGCCCAGCCCAGGCCGAAACGGATGCTCAGGCTGCCCTTGCGCGCGGCGGCGTCGGCCGCACCCGGATCGTCGGTCACATAGAGGCCGGGAATGCCAATCGCTCCGGCCACCCGCGTGATATCCATCAGCGAATTGAGCACCGTAGCGGGCGCTTCCTCCTGGTGACCATGGCTGCCGTGGCCGTGCGCCTCGAAGCCCACGCAATCCACGGCACAATCCACCTCGGGCTTGCCGAGAATCTGCGCGATCTGCTCGCCGAGCGTCGCATCGCGCGACAGGTCGACGGTTTCGAATCCCACCGCACGGGCATGCTCGAGACGTTCTGCGTTCATGTCGCCGACAATCGTGCAAGCCGCGCCCAGCAGGCGCGCCGATGCCGCCGCGGCCATCCCCACCGGCCCCGCACCTGCGATATACACCGTGGCCCCCGGCTTCACACCCGCCATCACCGCGCCGTGATAACCGGTGGGCAGGATATCGGACAGGCAGGTCAGATCGCGGATCTTGGCCATCGCTCGATCGCGGTCCGGGAATTTCAGCAGGTTGAAGTCCGCATACGGCACCAGCACATATTCGGCCTGGCCGCCGATCCAGCCGCCCATATCCACGTAGCCGTACGCGCCGCCGGCACGCGCGGGGTTCACGTTCAGGCACACGCCGGTGTGCTGCTCCTTGCAGGTCTGACAGCGGCCGCACGCCACGTTGAACGGCACCGAGACCAGATCGCCGATCTTCAGCGTCTCGACATCGCGGCCCAGCTCGACCACCTCGCCCGTGATTTCGTGGCCGAGCACCAGCCCGACCTCCGCGGTCGTGCGGCCGCGCACCATGTGCTGATCGGAACCGCAAATGTTGGTCGACACCACCTTGAGGATCACGCCGTGGCCGATTTGCCGGCCGCTGGGGTCGACCATCTTCGGATAATCGATCGGCCGCACTTCGACCTTGCCCTGCCCCAGATACACGACTCCACGATTGCTGCTCATTGTCTCGTCTCCATGTTTGTCACGCTGCTCGGTTGATAGCGTGTCTCGCCACGACACCCGGCGAACGCCGCTGCTTCGAGCGTATGCCTTGAGCCCCTGCGACAAGTGTGCAAAACCCGACATGAGCTTGGCCCAAACCGACAACGCAAGCACAGCGCCGTTTTTGTTGATTGAACGATCAATAAAAAACCGCTAGAGTGAAGTCTTTCGCCGGGACCGCAACCGGAACTGCGACCAGACCTGCGAGCGAAACAGGCGAACCGCAATCGCGGCCAGAATCTGAGAGAACCATGCCTAAAGTTGGAATGCGCGAAGTGCGCCGCGCGCAACTGATCGACGCCACCCTGCTCACCATCGACCAGGCAGGGCTTGCGGGCACCACGCTGGCGTCGGTGGCGCAGCGCGCGAATATTTCAACCGGCATCGTCAGCCACTACTTCGGCGACAAGGACGGTCTGCTCGAAGCCACCATGCGCCACATCCTGCGCGACCTGTGGGCGGCAACAACGCGCCGCAGAATCGTTGCGAGACCTCAGGCGCGCGCCCGTCTGCGGGCCATCGTGGCGGCCAATTTCGACGTCAGCCAGGTAAGCGGCCCGGTCATGAAAACCTGGCTCGCATTCTGGACGCAGAGCATGCATGAGCCGCAACTGCGGCGGCTGCAACGGGTCAACACGCGGCGGCTGTTTTCGAATCTGTGCGCGGAGTTTGCGAAGGAACTCCCGCGCGCCTCGGCCCGGCGCGCAGCCAGCGGCCTCGCCGCGATGATCGACGGACTGTGGCTGCGCGGCGCGCTCGCGGGCGAGCCGTTCGACACCCGTGCGGCGCTCAGGCTCGCGAACGAATACATCGACATGCTGCTGGCGCCCGAAGCCTGATGCCCAGGGTCACGTCAAACAGCGTCGCCCGCTTTCAAGGAGAATCCTGATGTCTTTGTTACCCGCTCACGGTCTGCAACGCCTCTATATCGGCGGCGAGTATGTGGATGCCACCAGCGGCGCCACCTTCGACACCTTCGATCCCGCCACCGGCGAAAAGCTCGCCACGGTCCAGCAGGCGAGCGCCGCGGATATCGACCGCGCCGTGCAATCGGCCCACGAAGGGCAACGCCAATGGGCCGCGCTGACAGCGATGCAACGCTCGCGCATCCTGCGCCGCGCGGTCGAGCTGCTGCGCGAGCGCAACGACGCCCTTGCCGAACTCGAAATGCGCGACACCGGCAAGCCGCTCGCCGAAACCCGCACGGTGGATATCGTCACGGGCGCGGACGTGATCGAGTATTACGCCGGCCTCGCCACCGCGATCGAAGGCCAGCAGATTCCGCTGCGCGCCGAGTCGTTTGTCTACACGCGGCGCGAGCCGCTCGGCGTGACCGCCGGCATCGGCGCCTGGAACTATCCGGTCCAGATTGCCTGCTGGAAGTCCGCACCGGCGCTCGCGGCCGGCAATGCCATGATCTTCAAGCCGAGTGAAATCACGCCGCTGTCCGCCTCGAAGCTTGCGGAAATCTATCTGGAAGCGGGCGTGCCGCCTGGCGTGTTCAACGTCGTGCAGGGCGACGGCAAAGTCGGCGCGCTGCTCGCCGCGCATCCCGGCATCGCCAAGATTTCGTTTACCGGCGGCGTCGAAACGGGCAAGAAGGTGATGTCGCTCGCCGGCGCCTCGTCATTGAAGGAAGTGACGATGGAACTCGGCGGCAAGTCGCCGCTGATCGTCTTCGAAGATGCCGATCTCAACCGCGCGGCCGACATCGCCGTCACCGCGAATTTCTTCAGCTGCGGTCAAGTCTGCACCAACGGCACGCGCGTGTTCGTTCATCAATCGGTGCAACAGGTCTTCGAAGCCAAGGTTCTCGAACGGGTCAAACGCATCCGCATCGGCAAGCCCTCGGACCCCACAACCAATTTCGGGCCGCTCGCCAGCGCCATCCAGCTCGACAAGGTGCTCGGCTACATCGAAAGCGGCAAGCAGGAAGGTGCGCGCCTCGTGACAGGCGGCGCGCGGATTGTCGAAGGCGATTTTGCACGCGGGCAGTACGTGTTGCCCACCGTATTCGCCGACTGCCGCGACGACATGAAGATCGTCCGTGAGGAAATCTTCGGCCCCGTGATGAGCCTGCTCACCTTCCACGACGAGGACGAAGTGATCGCGCGCGCCAACAACACGATCTATGGCCTCGGCGCAGGCGTGGTGACCGAAAACCTCGCACGCGCACACCGGGTGATTCATCGCCTCGAAGCCGGCATCTGCTGGATCAATACATGGGGCGAATCGCCGGCCGAAATGCCGGTGGGCGGCTACAAGCAGTCGGGCGTGGGACGCGAGAACGGCATCACGACACTTGAGCACTACACCCGTATCAAGTCCATCCAGGTCGAACTGGGCCGTTACCAACCGGTGTTCTAAGGGGCGCAGCATGGCAGCGAAGGAGTACGACTACATCGTGATCGGCGCCGGCTCGGCGGGCAACGTGCTGGCTACGCGGCTCACCGAGGACCCGGGCGTCACTGTGCTGCTGCTCGAAGCGGGCGGTCCGGACTACCGTTTCGATTTCCGCACGCAGATGCCGGCCGCGCTCGCTTATCCGCTGCAGGGACGGCGCTACAACTGGGCCTACGAAACCGAGCCCGAGCCGCATATGAACAACCGCCGCATGGAATGCGGGCGCGGCAAAGGGCTGGGCGGCTCGTCGCTGATCAACGGGATGTGTTACATCCGCGGTAACGCACTCGATTACGACGGCTGGGCCGAGCGCAAAGGCCTGGAAAACTGGAGCTATCGCGACTGCCTGCCGTACTTCCGCAAGGCGGAAACGCGCGACATCGGCCCGAACGATTATCACGGCGGCGACGGTCCCGTCCACGTGACCACCAGCAAGCCCGGCGCGAATCCGCTGTTCGGTGCGATGGTCGAAGCGGGCGTCGAAGCAGGCTATCCGCGCACCGACGACCTGAACGGCTATCAGCAGGAAGGCTTCGGACCCATGGACCGCACGGTGACGGCCAACGGACGGCGCGCCAGCACGGCGCGCGGCTATCTGGACCAGGCGCGGCAGCGGCCGAACCTCACCATCGTCACGCACGCCACCACCGACCGCATCCTGTTCATCGGCAAGCGCGCCACCGGTGTCGTCTATCTGCAGGGCAACACTTCGCTTGCCGCCTACGCAAGCCGCGAAGTGCTGCTGTGCGGCGGCGCGATCGCCTCGCCGCAGATCCTGCAGCGCTCAGGGGTAGGCCCCGGCGCGTGGCTGCGCGAACTGGACATTCCCCTGGTGCTCGATTTGCCTGGCGTAGGCCAGAATCTGCAGGACCATCTTGAGATGTACATGCAGTACGAGTGCAAGGAACCGGTCTCGCTCTATCCGGCGCTGCTGCTGCACAACCAGCCGGCCATCGGACTCGAATGGATGCTCAGGGGCACGGGAATCGGCGCGAGCAACCACTTCGAAGCAGGCGGTTTTATCCGCACCCGCGACGACGATCCGTGGCCGAACATCCAGTATCACTTCCTGCCGGTGGCGATCAACTACAACGGCACCCATGCGATCAAGATGCACGGCTTCCAGGCGCACGTCGGCTCGATGCGCTCGCCAAGCCGTGGACGCGTCAAGCTGCGCTCGCGCGATCCGCGCGAACATCCGTCGATTCTGTTCAACTACATGGCCGAGGCGCTCGACTGGCGCGAATTCCGCGACGCCATCCGGATTACCCGCGAGATCATCCGCCAGCCGGCGCTCGACCGCTTCCGCGGCCGCGAGTTGAGCCCGGGCGGGGAACTGCAAAGCGACGCGGAGATCGACGCATTCGTGCGGGCGCGGGCCGAAACCGCCTACCACCCATCCTGTTCCTGCGCGATGGGCTACGACGAGATGGCCGTGGTCGACAACGAAGGCCGCGTGCATGGCCTCGAAGGGCTGCGTGTGGTGGACGCGTCGATCATGCCGCGCATCACCACCGGCAATCTGAACGCGCCCACTATCATGATGGCCGAAAAGATCGCCGACCGGATTCGCGGCCGCGCTGCACTGGCGCGGGTCGATACGCCCTACTTCGTGGCAAACGGTGCACCGGCACGCGGCACGGCTGCACGCTCAACAGCAAGCGAGGCGCAAGTGGCGCCCGTACACGCCGTCTGAGCATCCGGGCGCGCAAATACGCGAAGATCGCGCAGTCACCCGGGACGGGTCCAAATGGCGCGCCCGTTCCATTCGAATGCCGATTTCGTTCTATGTCGGCCATTAATGGCGCAGTCTACTGAATGGAACCGGGCCTCGAACCCCAGCGGGTAGCGAGGTCCGCCAAGGTTTCCGAACCATCCACTCAGAGGACGCCATGCCGAGCGCCGCTACGCCCCGCGATTTGTCTTCCGCCCGTCCCAGTGCCGCTGCGCGTCTCGAGCGCCTGCCGTTTTCCGGCTACCACCGGACCATTTTCATCATCATTGCCGCAGCGTTTTTCTTCGATTCGATCGACCTCGGCACGATGACCTTCGTGCTCGGCTCGATCAAGACCGAGTTCAAACTCTCCAGCGCGATGGCAGGACTCGTTGCGAGCGCAAGCTTCTTCGGCATGGTGCTGGGTGCGGCCGTCGCCGGGCTGCTCGCCGACCGCTTCGGCCGCCGTCCGGTGTTCCAGTGGAGCATGGTGCTGTGGGGTATTGCATCGTATCTGTGCTCGACCGCGCATTCGGTCGATGCGTTGATTTTCTATCGCGTGCTGCTCGGCATCGGTATGGGCATGGAGTTTCCGATTGCGCAGACCTTGCTCTCCGAGTTCGTGCCTGCCGCCTCGCGCGGCCGGCTCGTGGCGCTAATGGACGGGTTCTGGCCGCTCGGCTTCATTACCGCGGGACTCGTGTCGTATTTCGTCCTGCCGCAGTTCGGCTGGCGCACCGTGTTCGCCCTGCTGGCCGTTCCGGCCGTGTTCGTGCTGATCGTGCGCCGGGTCGTGCCGGAGTCGCCGCGCTGGCTCGAACATCATGGCAAGCAGGCTGAGGCCGATGCGGTTCTTACGCACATCGAAGCGAAGGTGATGAAGTCGAATGGCCTCACGTGGCTGCCCACGCCTTCCCTGCTGGCCGAGGCCGCACCGGCAGGCAAACACGGCGCATTGCGCGAAATCTGGAGCGCCGCGTACCGGCAGCGCACCACCATGGTCTGGCTCTTATGGTTCTTCGCACTGCTCGGCTTCTACGGGCTGACTTCATGGCTCGGCGCGCTGATGCAGCAAGCCGGTTTTGCGGTGACGAAATCGGTGCTGTACACGATGCTGATTTCGCTCGGTGGCGTGCCCGGCTTTTTGTGCGCGGCGTGGCTGGTCGAGCGCTGGGGGCGCAAACCCACCTGTATCGCGTCGCTCACGGGCGGCGCGGTTATGGCCTTTCTGTACGGACAAACCGCCTTGCATGCGGACAGCGTCGGCTTGCTGATCTGTGCAGGACTGCTGATGCAATTCTTCCTGTTCGGCATGTGGGCCGTGCTCTACACCTATACGCCCGAGCTTTACGGCACCGGCGCGCGCGCAACCGGGTCGGGCTTTGCGTCGGCAATCGGCCGGGTCGGTTCGTTGATCGGACCGTATGCCGTCGGCGTGGTACTGCCGCTGTTCGGCCAGAGCGGCGTGTTTACGCTGGGCGCGCTGTCGTTCGCGGTGGCCGCGCTGGCGGTATGGGTAATGGGAATTGAAACGAAAGGCCTGGCGCTTGAATCGCTCGCCTCGCACGAGCCGCCCGACGCTGCGCCGGGCTATCAGGTCGCGGTGGACGACGCGCGGTGAGCGTCGTGACGCCTGATGAAACGAGCCCGGCGAAATGCGCCTGACGCCATGAAGCCCGTCTCGTGCACCACGACGCACTGCCGTGCGGCACAGACGCGCTTCGAAATGAGGTACCGGTCAAACCTGCGACCGGTTGCATCCGCTACCGGCATGGCCCGGGTGTGAACTGCGGCGCCGACCGCCGCGTGACCCAGCCAGTCACGAATACGTTCTCATGTTATCGGCTGACGTTGTCAATGCTTCATGAGTAATTTCCCGGTCTTGACGCCCCGCCGCGCTGCCGCTTCCTGCCGCGCTCTCCGTGCACCGCAATGCAGCATCGCGCGACATGTAGGGCACTTTCCGCTCTTCATGCGTGCTCTGCCACCCTTCCAGCGCCCCCCGCTTGCGGCCCTCCTTAAGCCTCTCGCCGCCCGAAAGGTAAAATAGCAGACGAGGCCCGGATGGGCCGTGCCCAAAGCGGGCCGCTAATCCAACCGATGCCGGACCCCGCCGACCCGCGAGGCCGGTCCGCGCATCGATATCCGCAACCGAATCACCCGCGGCGACCCCGGTTCGATCCGGCGTCGCCCGAGGACAGCTCGTCCTTGACAGAGCCCCTCAGGAGCCACACATGACCGACACGAACGTGTCTTTCCTCGGCCGGATTTCGCTGGCTGTCGGAACGTTCTTCAGCATTCTCGGCGATGGCGAGTTCGCCGCCCGCGTACAACGGCTGCGCAGCGGCGCACCCGTCACGGCAACGCCAGCGCCTGCGCCCGTTGCAGCACCCGCACCCGCGCCCGCGCCGGCCCCTGCGCCGCAGCCGGCTGCCCCGGTGCTGAAGCAGGCAAGCCCGGACGCCGCGTTGCAACTGCTGGGCCTGCTGCAACGCGATGCGCGCTTTGTCGACTTCATCGAAGAAGATGTGGCCGGCTACTCGGACGCCGACATCGGCGCGGCCGCCCGCGTCGTGCATGGCGGTTGCCGCACGGTGCTGCGCGAGCACTTCACGATCCGCCCGGTGCGCGAGGAAGCCGAAGGCAGCCGCGTGACGCTGCCCGAAGGCTTCGACGCCAGCGCCGTCCGCCTCACAGGCAACGTGGTCGGCAAGGCGCCGTTTACCGGCAGCCTGAGCCATCGCGGCTGGCGCGTCGACGAGGTGCGTCTGCCGAAGCTGGCCGCGAGCCACGACGCCTCGGTGATCGCCGCCGCCGAGGTGGAGCTATGAGCGATTCGCGCTACTCGATCGGCATCGACCTGGGCACGACCCATTGCGCGCTCTCGTATGTCGACCTCGCCGGCAGCGACGGCGAAAAGACCACCCTCGAAGTGCAGCCGATCACGCAGCTCACCGCGCCGGCCACTATCGACAACCTGCCGCTGCTGCCCTCGTTCCTGTATCTGCCGCATCCGAGCGAGCTCGCACCGTTCGACCTGGGCTTGCCGTGGACCGGCGGACGCGACTTCGCAGTGGGCGAAATGGCGCGCAGCCGCGGCGCGGCCACGCCGATCCGGCTCGTGTCGAGCGCCAAGAGCTGGCTGTGCCACCCGGGCGTCGACCGTCGCGCAGCCATCCTGCCCAATGACGCGCCGCCCGAAGTAGCACGCGTCTCGCCGCTCGAAAGCTCGATTCGCTACCTCACGCATCTGCGCGAAGCGTGGGACCATGCGCACCCCGAGGCGCCCTTCAGCGAGCAGGAAATCACCGTCACGATTCCCGCCTCGTTCGATCCGGCTGCCCGCGAACTGACCGCCGAAGCCGCGCAGCGCGCCGGCTATACCGGCATGACGTTGCTGGAGGAACCGCAGGCGGCGCTTTATAGCTGGATCCAGAAAAGTAGCGGCCAGTGGCGCAAGCAGGTGCAGGTGGGCGACATCATCCTCGTCGTGGACGTGGGCGGCGGCACCACCGACCTGTCGCTGATCGCAGTCGTCGAGCGCGAAGGCAACCTCGAACTGCACCGCGTCGCCGTGGGCGAACACATCCTGCTCGGCGGCGACAACATGGATCTCGCGCTCGCCCACGTGGTGGCCCGCAAGCTGGCCGCGCAAGGCACGCAAGCCGATCCGTGGCAACTGCGCGCACTGACCTACGCGTGCCGCGCCGCCAAGGAAACGCTGCTGAGCGACGCCAGCACCGATGCCGTGCCGCTCGTCGTCCCAAGCCGCGGCTCCAAGCTGATCGGCGGCTCGATCCGTACCGAACTCACGCGCGCCGAACTCACACAGACGATCCTCGAAGGCTTCTTCCCGCAAGTGGATAGCGCGGCGCGTCCGGTGAGCCGCGCGCGCGTCGGCCTGACGCAACTTGGTCTGCCCTACGCCCAGGATGCGGCTGTGACGCGCCATCTGGCGGCGTTCCTCGGCCGTCAGGTGGGCGCGCTTGCCGAACTCGAAGGCTTGCAAGGCACGCAGCCGGAAGGCGCGAGCTTTCTGCATCCCACGGCAGTGCTGTTCAATGGCGGCGTGTTCAAGTCGCCGTTGCTGGTCGAGCGCATTTTGCAGACGCTCAGCGGCTGGCTCGCTGCGGAGGGCGCTGCACCGGCGCGCCTGCTGGAAGGCGCGGACCTCGACCTCGCGGTCGCACGCGGCGCGGCCTACTACGGCTATGTCAAGCGCGGCCAGGGCGTGCGGATTCGCGGCGGCATTGCGCAGGCCTTCTATATTGCGGTCGAATCGTCCATGCCCGCCGTGCCGGGGCTCGAGCCGCCGGTGCAAGCGCTGTGCGTGGCGCCGTTCGGCATGGAGGAAGGCACCGAGGCGGAACTGCCGGCCCAGGAGTTCGGCCTCGTGGTCGGCGAGCCGGTGCAGTTCCGCTTCTTCGGCTCGTCGGTGCGGCGTCAGGATCAGGTCGGCACGCTGCTCGATTACTGGTCGCCTGAGGAGCTGCAGGAACTCGACGCAATCCAGGCCACGCTGCCGCCCGAAGGCCGCAGCCCCGGCGAGATCGTGCCGGTGAAACTGCATGCGCGCGTCACCGAGGCCGGGACGCTGGAACTGGAAGCCATCCCGCGCGGCACCGGCGAGCGCTGGAAAGTCGAGTTCGACGTGCGCGGCAACGCCAACGCTTGAGCACGATGAAGCAGTACCTCGTCGGGATCGATCTTGGCACCAGCAACACGGTGGTCGCGTACACCGAGGCCGGGGCCGAGGACATCCGCGTCTTCGAGATCGATCAGCTCGTCAGTCCCGGCGAAGTCGCAGCGCGGCCGCTGCTGCCCTCGGTGCAGTATCACGCGGCGCAGGGGGAACTGAGCGCGGGCGATCTGCAACTGCCGTGGTCTGCGGCGCAAGCGGGTGCGAATCGGGCCACGCGTCAGGCTAACCACCAGGGCGCCGCTCCCACCGCCCGCGACACAGCCGCGCCTGCCCCTGCCCCGGCCACTGACCAGCCGGTCGTGATCGGGCGGCTTGCGCGCAGCCTCGGCGCCCAGGTGCCGGGCCGGCTCGTCGCCAGCGCAAAAAGCTGGCTCTCGCATGCCTCGGTCGATCGCACCGCGCCGATTTTGCCGTGGGGCGCAGGCGAGGACGTCGACAAGGTCTCCCCCGTTACCGCCAGCGCCAGCTATCTGGCGCATGTGCGCTCGGCCTGGAACCAGCGCTTCCCGCATGCCCCGCTCGAACAGCAGGACGTGGTGCTCACGGTGCCCGCTTCGTTCGACGACGGCGCTCGCGCGCTGACGCTCGAAGCGGCGCGCCTGGCGCAGTTGCCAAAGCTCCGGCTGCTGGAAGAGCCGCAAGCGGCTTTCTACGACTGGCTGTTCCGGCATCGCGGCTCGCTCGATACGGAACTGGCGGACACCCGGCTCGTACTGATCTGCGACGTGGGCGGCGGCACCACCGACTTCACGCTGATCCAGGTGAAGATGCAGGACGGGCAGCCGCAATTGACGCGCGTCGGCGTGGGCAACCACCTGATGCTCGGCGGCGACAACATGGATCTCGCGCTTGCGCATCTGGCCGAGAGCCGGCTGTCGACGCCGCAGGCGCGGCTCTCGGCGGCGAGCCTATCGCAGCTTGTCGAGCGCTGTCGGGTGGCGAAAGAACAATTGCTCGGCGCCTCAGCGCCGGCCTCGGTGCCGATCACGCTGCTGGGCGCCGGCTCGAAGCTGATCGGCGGCGCGCGGACGACGGAAATCACCCGCGAGGAAGTCGAGCGCATCATCGTCGACGGCTTTTTCCCGGCCGTTGCCGCCGATGCACGGCCGGGGCGCCCGCGTGGCGCCATCGTCGAATTCGGTCTGCCCTATGCGAGCGACGCGGCGATCACGCGCCACGTCGCAGCGTTTCTCGGGCGGCTCGCGACACAGTCGCGCGAGGCACTCGGTTCAACCGCCGCCGCTGACGACAGCGCGTTGCCCGTGCCCGATACCCTGCTGCTCAACGGCGGCGTGTTCCGTGCCGATGCGCTCAGCGAACGTCTTTCCGGCACGCTGGGAACGTGGCGCGGCAAACCTCTGCATGTCCTGCACAACGACAATCCCGACGTAGCGGTGGCGCGCGGCGCGGTGGCCTATGCGCTCGCGCGGGCCGGTCGCTCGCCGCGGATCGGCGGCGGCTCGCCACGCAGCTATTTCCTCGTGCTGGAGGAGGACGCGCAAACGCTGCGCGGCGTCTGCGTGCTGCCGCGCGGCACGGAAGAAGGTCACGAGATTCATCTGGCCGAGCGCACGTTCGCGCTGCGGCTCGGGCAACCGGTGCAGTTTCATCTGGTGTCCTCTGTATCCGACACCCGCTGGCAAGCGGGCGAGCTGGCCGAACTGCCGCTGGGCGAATTCGTGCGCCTGCCGCCGATCGCCACGGTGGTGGCGCCGCGTGAGGCCGGCCAGTCCGCCGAGACACCGGTGCAGCTCGCCGCCTCGCTTACCGAAGTGGGTACGCTGGAGGTGCACTGCATTGACGCCGGCGATGCCGGGGATGCTGGCGATTCCGGTGATACCGCCCAACGCTGGCTGCTCGAATTCCAGTTGCGCCGCGGCGAGGCCAAAGTCACCGTACCCGGCGAGGCCCCGCACCCCGCCCTGCCCAAGGCGCTCGAATTGATCGACCGCGCCTTCGGTTCGCGTTCGCAGAAAATCGATCCCAAAGAGGTCAAGCGCACCCGGGCCGAACTGGAGCAGGTCCTAGGTCCGCGTGCGGGCTGGAATAGCGCGCTGCTGCGCGAACTCTTCAACGCGCTGTGGGAGCGCGCCAAACGGCGGCGCCGTTCGGCGGACCACGAGCGTCTCTGGCTCAACCTCGCCGGCTATTGCGTGCGCCCAGGTTTCGGTTATCCGCTCGATGAATGGCGCGTCGAGCAACTATGGACACTCTTCGACGACGGCATCCAGTACGTCAACGACAGCCAGGTCTGGTCGGAATGGTGGACGCTGTGGCGGCGCGCCGCCGGTGGCCTCGGTGAGCGCGAACAGCTCGACGTGCTCGACGCGGTGGCGTTCATGCAGTCCGCCGCGAGCTCGCGCGCGAGGCTGCCGTTCGACCCTGCGAAGTCCGGCTATGCCGACATGGTGCGCCTTGAAGCGTCGCTCGAACGGGTGCCGGCCGAGCGCAAGATCGAACTGGGCGCGCGGCTGATCGAGCGGCTCAAAAAGCCCGCCGAGAACCACCAGGGCTGGTGGGCCGTCGGCCGCATCGGCGCGCGCCGGCCGTTCTATGGCAGCGCGCACAGCGTGGTGCCGCCGGAGGTCGCGACGCAATGGCTCGAGACGATTCTGGCGCTCGACTGGAAGAAGGTCGAACCGGCCGCGTTTGCCGCCGTGCAGATCGCACGGATGAGCGGCGACCGCTCGCGGGATCTCGCCGACGAGGTGCGGGCAAGCGTCGTCAAGCGGCTGGAATCCGCGCATGCGCCGGCCAGTTGGATCACGATGGTCCGCGAGGCAGTCGAACTCGACGAGGCCGATGAGGGACGCGTGTTCGGTGAGTCGCTGCCGGCGGGGCTCAAGCTGATTGGTTGAGCTATAGCCTGAAAAACGCAATCGCCTGATTCAATTCATACCCCTGTCCCTCCAGCGATTTTGACGCCGCAGTCGCTTGCTCGACGAGAGCCGCGTTCTGCTGCGTGACCGAGTCCATCTGCGTGATCGCCTGATTGACCTGCTCGATCCCTCGGCTCTGCTCGATGGAAGCCGCCGCGATCTCACCCATGATGTCCGTGACACGCGCCACCGCCTGTGTCACTTCCGACATCGTCTTTCCGGCTTCGCTGGCCCGCTCCGAGCCGCCCTGGATCTTCGCCACTGATTCGGCGATCAGGTCCTTGATCTCCTTCGCCGCACTCGACGAACGTTGCGCGAGACTGCGCACTTCGCTCGCCACCACCGCGAAGCCGCGCCCCTGCTCGCCTGCGCGAGCGGCTTCCACCGCCGCGTTGAGCGCAAGAATGTTGGTCTGAAAGGCAATGCCTTCGATGATGCTGGTGATATCAGCAATCTTGGTCGAGCTTGTGCTGATCTCGCCCATGGTCTGCACGACCTGGCTCACCACGTGATTGCCCTTCACGGCCACGTCCGAAGCGTTCGCCGACAGCACGCTCGCCTGCTGCGAGTTCTCGGCGTTCTGCTTGACCGTCGAGGTGAGCTCATCCATGCTCGACGCGGTTTCCTGCAATGACGAGGCCTGCTGTTCGGTACGCGACGACAGGTCGATATTGCCCGCGGCAATCTGGCTCGAGCCGGTGGCGATGTTGTCCGCCGCCGTCCGCACGCGTGCAATCAATTCGACCAGACTCGCCTGCATCCGGCCCATCGACGACAGCACGCTGCCCGCTGGGGCCTGTGCGGCGCCCGCGACTGCACTCAGGTCGCCGCTGGCGACACGCTGGGCCAGCTCGCCCAGCACGCCCGGTTCGGCGCCCAGTGAGCGGATCAGGCCGCGGGCAATCAAAAATCCCAGCAGTAACGAAAGCGCAACGGCTGCGACACAGGTACCAATCAGGACCCCTCGCTGCACCGCGTATTGATCGGCGGAAGCCTCCACCAACTCATCGGCCCGGGTGCGGGTGTAGGCCTCGTAGGCGTCGGTGGCTTTGACCAGCGCGGCAAGCAGCGGCCGGCAATCGTTGTCGATCTTCGCGATCGCTTCGTCGCGTTTGTTGGCAACGGCCAGCGCCACAATGGCCTGCGCCACCGGCGTGTAGTCCGCCTCGATCCGGTTGATCTCCTTCACCATGTCGCGAGCCTGATCGCTGACGTCGCTGCCGGATGCGATCAACTGGTTGAGTTTCGCGAGATTCGTCTGGACATCCTGCTGCGCCTGCGCCTCAGCATCCTTCTCCAACTGGAACTCGTCCGGCTTCGTCACCAGTGCCATGTTGCGGGCTGCAATGGCGCGCCGGTCGACCGCGGTTCGCACCTGCTGGGCGATGTTGGCACGCGTATCAATGCCGGACACGAAACCGGCAAAGCGCGCGTTGGAGTCGCTCAGCGACTTCAACGACATCCCCGCCACCACCATCACCACCACAGTCAAGGTCCCAAAAGCGCTGTACAGCCGGGCTTTTACGGACATATCTTTAAAGTTCATGTTTTTCCGGTCCCCTCGATTGAATCGAGAAAAATAGTTCGTTGTTTGTCACATCTCTCTCATATTCCAACGGCCCGGGTCGGCTGCGGCATTACCTGCCATCTAAATGCCTTAACGGCAGCGGCACAATTTTCATTAGTTACGCAAAGGTTTGCGTCTGTTTTATTTTTTACGATCCGTGCAATTGATCTGGATTTAACATTTCCCTATACAGATAATCCAGCCGCGCCCATGGTTTGCAGATCTATCAAGCTGGCTGGGCATCTGCACGAATCGCCAGGATTCGTCTTTTAGCCCCGGAAAAGCAGGGTCGACGCCTGCGAATTGACACAGTGATTTAACATTCATTAAATAAATTAGCGGGTTAATGTGAAGCAAGCGAAACCCACCGATACTTTTTTGATTTCTCTGACGAAACAAAGCAAGCAGGCATGGCCTAATCGCACGCATCGCCATTGACACCCCGGCCGATGCGAGGGCGTCATTCGTGTCCCAAGGGAAATTGACTTGCGCAGAACACAAGCGCAAGCTCACCGCCGAACGCCTTCGCCGGGCAGCACGCCCGGCCACAACATGAACACGTTGAATCCGCTCAGATCGGCGTCAACACCGGTTCGCCTGCAAAATGCCGCGTCGCGTTATTTATAAAGTTCTGCACCGAGGCCATGATCGCCTCCGGCGACCTGCCGCCCACATGCGGCGTCAACACCACGTTGCGTAGTTCAAGCAAGGCCTCGGGCGGATGCGGCTCGCCCTCGTACACGTCGAGCCCGGCCCCCGCAATCGTTCCCGCCCTGAGCGCGTCGGCCAGCGCCGCCGTATCCACAACACTCCCGCGCGACACATTCACGATGTAGCCGCCCGGCCCCAACGCCTCAAGCACAGGCTTGTTGATCAGATGCCGCGTGCCGGGACCGCCGGGCGTCGCGATCAGCAGAAAATCGCACCACTGCGCGAGCGCCGTAACGCTGTCGAAGTAGCGCATCGGCTCACCATCGCGCGGCTTGCGGTTGTGATAGCCCAACTCCATGTCGAACCCCGCACCACGCCGGGCGATCTTCTGGCCGATATTGCCGAGGCCGAGAATGCCCAGCCGCTTGCCCGACACGTTCGGCTGCATCGGCAGCGTATCGCGCCATACGCCCTGGCGGGTCGCCAGATCGAGATGCGGGACATCGCGCACCACGGCAAGCAGCAGCGCGAACGCATGATCGGCGACGCAGTGATCGTTGGTCCCCGCGCCGTTGACCAGCGCGATATTGCGCGCGCGGGCGTGGTCGAGCGGAAGGTTTTCGTAGCCCGCGCCCAGCGCGCTGATGAATTCGAGTTGCGGCAACTGGTCGACTTCAGCGGCTGTCAGGCCAGTCGTGCCGTTGGTCAGCACGGCGCGGACCGTTGCGCCATGCGACGCGATCGCTGCGGTGCGCGAAGCGGGATCCGGCGCGTAAATGAACTCAAAGGCCGCGGCGATACGCTCACGGCTCTCGTCATTCAAGGGAATCAGAATCAGCAGGGTGGGTTTCATGGGCTCGATGCGTTGATTAGCGGGATTGCGGAAAACTGCGGCGTTGGCGGGACACGGCGACGCCGGAAAGTGTAACAAGGGCCCGGCGACCGTGCAGGCGGCCGCCCCGACGCGTGCCCCCGCTCAAGTTCCCGCCCTGTCTGCCGTTATGCGGCAAGGGTTCAAACACCTCCGGCCGGGTCCGGCGGCGCTTTGGGGGGCCAGCACGCCGCCCCTGCTCTGCCTTCAGCCAAGGTCGTTATTGACCGGTCAGCCTCCGCCCGCAAAGTCGTCTTAGAATAGCCACACCCTCACCACGGATTCGTCATGCTGGATTCCCTTAACGCTCAAGAGATACCCCCCGCCAGCGACGACTCGGAGATGTTCGAGCTAGCCCCCGTTTCGCTCTGGCTCGAGGACTTCAGCGGCGTACGCACCCTGTTCGACACCTGGCGCGCCGAGGGCGTGACCGATCTGCGCGTGCATTTCCGCGAGCATCCCGAGCGGGTCGCGCAATGCGCGCACAGCATCCGCGTCGTCAAGGTCAACCGCAAGACGCTCGACCTGTTCGAAGCGGACAGTCTCGCCACACTGACCGGCAATCTCGGCACGGTGTTTCGCGACGACATGCTGAAGACCCACCTCGAAGAGCTTTGCCAGTTGTGGGCCGGCCAGAACAGCTTCATGAGCCAGACGGTCAATTACACGCTGGGCGGACGACGGGTCGACGTCCTGCTCAAGGGCGCCGTGCTGCCTGGGCACGAAGCGCAATGGGACCGCGTGCTGGTCTCGCTGGAGGATGTCAGCGAGCTCGAAGGCGCGCGCCATCGCCTCGTACAGGCTGAGCAATACGCACGCGGTCTGTTCGAAGACTCACCGGTGTCGCTGTGGGTGGAAGATTTCAGCGCGGTCAAACGCCTGCTCAACGAAGCACGGGCGGCCGGCATCGCCGACTTCCGCGTGTTCACTGATGTGCACCCGGAGTTCGTCGATCGCTGCATGCAGGAAATTCACGTGCTCGACGTGAACCGGCACACGCTTGCCATGTTTGCGGCGCCGGACAAAGCGACGCTGCTGTCGCACCTGCAGGATGTGTTCCGCGACGACATGCGGCCGCATTTCCGCGAGCAGCTTATCGACCTGTGGGACGGCAAGCTGTTCCAGCAGCGCGAAGTCCTCAACTATTCGCTGGACGGCAGCGAGGTTCACGTGCATCTGCAATTCTCGGTGTTGCCGGGCCATGAGCAGAACTGGGACCTCGTGCTGGTCGCGCTCACCGATATCACCGCGCGCAAGAAAGCCGAGGCCTATCTGGAGTTTCTCGGCAAGCACGACGTACTGACCAAGCTGCGCAACCGCTCGTTCTATGTCGACGAACTGAACCGGCTCGAACGCAAGGGCCCGTTCCCCGTGACCGTGATCATGGCCGACCTGAACGGCCTGAAACGGATCAACGATCAGCTCGGTCACGCGGCAGGCGACGCGCTGTTGCGGCGTGCCGGCGAGGTGCTGGCGAAAGCGATGGAGTCGCCGTTTCACGCGGCGCGTATCGGCGGCGACGAATTCGCCATCCTGATGCCCAGTACCGACGAGCATGGCGGCGCGGCGATGATCGACACGATCCGGCAACTGGTCGAGCTGAACAACCAGTTCTACCCGGGTTCGGTGCTGAGCTTTTCGATGGGTGCGGCAACCTGCCAGCAAGGCGAACGGCTCGAGACCACCATACAGCGGGCAGATTTGCTGATGTATGAAGAAAAGCGTGCGCACTACGCGAACCAGGGGCCGGGTGGCGTGAACGACTGACACCTGCCGGCCCGGGTGGCCTCGCGCGACGGCTCCCCCGCACTCTGGTTCTATCTGTCGCCTGAACGCCGAAGTCCTTCTCGCAAGGAGACGAACCATGTGTGCCCCTCTTCTGCCGTCCGCGGCACGCCGCCAGTTGCTGCTCGCGGGTGCCGCGTCGTTGACGCTGGCCCGCTTCGCCACTGGCGAAGCGGATGCCGCCGAGCCCGCCGACCCGAACGCCCCCAACGCGATCGCCCCAGACGAGGCGCTCGCGCGTCTCATGGACGGCAACGCGCGCTACGCAGCCAATGCGCCGGCCAACAAGGACTACTCGGCTGGCCGCGCGAGCCGTGTCACGGCGCAGTATCCGATCGCCGCAATCGTCAGTTGCGCGGACTCGCGCGTCGCCCCGGAACTCGCATTCGATCAGGGGCCGGGCGATCTCTTCGTGGTGCGGGTGGCGGGCAACTTCGTCAACGAGGATGGACTCGCGAGCCTCGAGTATGGTGTGAAGTTTTTGCAGGTGCCGCTCATCGTGGTGCTCGGCCATACCAACTGCGGCGCTGTGAGCGCCACCGTCGACGCGATTCAGAAAGGCGTTGTACTGCCGGGCCATCTGCCTGACCTGGTGCGCTCGATCAAGCCCGCAGTGGCGATCGCCCAGTTGCATAAAGACGCCGACCTGAAAGCCAGCGCCACCGTCGAGAACGTGCGGCTCAATGCCAACCGCCTGAGCGTGTCGAAGCCGATCATCGGCCACTATGTGAAGGATGGCAAAGTAAAAGTGGTCGGCGGGGTTTACGATCTGGCCACCGGCAAGGTCAATCTGTTGTGAGCACAGCCTTGCCATAGCTGGCGACGATCCGGCGATCCTGTTCCTGCGCCGGGAACAGCTCCCATTCGAGACCGTTGATGTCCACACTGCTGGAATAGCCTTGGGCGCTATCGTCCTCGAACCCGACATGCCGAAGCTGGCCTGCTTTTTCGGGCGTCTCGTTGATCGAGAAGTTGAGCAGATCGGTGCGCCACATCGCGTAGCGGCCAGGCACGACCGCGGTGGGGCGCTGGCCGAGGCGTTCGCTATAGTCGGCAATCGATGCATTGAGATCGGCAACGGCAAGAGCGATATGGAAGCGCTTCATGTTTCTATGTCTCCAGGAGAGGTGAGTGACGCCATCCTAGTCTGGTGCTCAAAAGCTAACCAGTTGCCCAATCATTCTGGTATTGACGTTACCGGTCTTGCGCTGAGTCACGAGGAAACACCGCGTAACATGCACGGTGGCTAACGTCACACCAACTAGCTTCATATCGACAGGAGCGCGAGATGCTTTCCCACGTATTCGTCGGCATCACCGACTTCGAGCGCGCTTTCGGTTTCTACGCCGCTCTGATGGACGGACTGAACCTCAAGCTCAAGTTCCGTGACGCGGATACAGGCTGGGCCGGCTGGATGGCGGGCGGGCAACCCCGGCCGCTCTTTGTGATCGGCCGGCCCTACGACGGCAATCCGGCAAGCGCCGGCAACGGTCAGATGCTCGCCCTGCTGGCGCCGGATCGCGCCGGCGTCGAACGCGCGCATGGCACGGCGCTGGCTCACGGCGGCAGGTGCGAAGGGCCACCGGGTCTGCGCCCGCAGTATCACGCGCACTACTACGGCGCCTACTTCCGCGATCCTGATGGCAACAAACTCTGCGTATGCTGCCACGAGCCTGAATGAACTGACTGGCGCGTTGAACCTGGGCACGCAACCGCTGCGAGAAAGCCGCTACGCAAACCGCACCGCCCCGGCAGGCATCACCCCGCAGTCACATACTTCGGCGCCGGCGGCACCGCGCGCGGCGGCGATGGATCGAACGCCGCGCGCATGCGCTTCACTTCGTCCATGGGGCTCAGCCCGAACAGGCGCTTGAACTCGCGGCTAAACTGCGACGCGCTCTCATAACCGACCCGCGCCGCCGCCGCACCCGCATTCAGACCGTCCTGCACCATCAAGAGCCGCGCATGATGCAGCCGCGTGGTCTTCACATATTGCATCGGCGAGGTCGAGGTCACGCCCTTGAACTGCGAGTGAAACACCGCAAGGCTCATGCCGGCCTCACGCGCCAGCGTATCCACGTCGAGTTCGCCCTGATAATCGGCATGAATGCGCCGCAACGCCTTGGCAATGCGCCCGAAGTGGTGCTGGTGCGTGAGCGCCGCGCGAATCGCATCGCCCTGCTCACCGGTCAGCACGCGATAGCAGATCTCGCGCATGATGGCCGGCGCGAGAACCTTGGCATCGACCGGCGAAGCCAGCGCCTCGAGCAAGCGCTGCACCGCATTGCTCATGACCCGGTCCAGCGGCGTGGAATAAATGCCGCGCGGCTCGGTATGCGTGGCGCCATGGGTCTCGTTCAACACCATCAGCAACTCTGCGACCACCGCCAAGTCGACCTGCACGGAGATGCCCAGAAATGGCTCCTCCGCACTCGCCTCGGTCTCGCACTCGAACGGTAGCGGCACCGACAGCACCAGATACTGCTGCGCGTCGTACAGGTAGGTCTGCTCGCCGATGAAGCCGCGTTTTCTGCCCTGACAAACAATCACGATGCTCGGCTCGTAGAGCACCGGCCTGCGCGACATGGGCTGGCTCGCGCGCATCAGCTTGACGCCCTCCAGACACGACTGCGTAAAGCCCTCGGACGGCGCAAGAATATCGAACAGTTCGACCATGCGCTGCTGCGCCGGACTGACGGGTGGACGGGATGAATGAGTCGTTTGCATGACAATGCCTATAGATTCGGCAGAGAATAAGGCTTGAAATTTAGCACCAAACGGCCTATAGCGCTCGCAGCCAGGAGAAATAGGCAAATCTTCAAGACATTCAGGTATTCCCCAGGTATAAGCCACCGCCTACGATGGGAACCCTGCCGGATCACCCGATTGCCGCGCTGACACCCGGGAGGCCCACGCAAGCCCAGCGCTTGCGGCGGCGCCTGATGCCACCCCTCTATTTGCAGGAGCACTCATGACCACGACCTATGCCTATGCTGCGAGCGATGCGCAGTCCAAGCTCGCCCCATTTGAATTCCAGCGCCGCGAACTGCGCGCCAATGACGTGCAAATGGAAGTGCTGTTTTGCGGTGTCTGCCATTCGGATCTGCATCAAGCCCGCAACGAATGGAAGAACTCCGTGTATCCGGTCGTGCCGGGGCACGAAATCGTCGGCCGCGTCACGGCGGTCGGCTCGGACGTCGCGCGCTACAAGGCCGGCGATCTGGTCGGCGTAGGCTGCCTCGTCGACTCGTGCCGCACCTGCCCGAGTTGCGCCGAAGGTCTCGAACAGTATTGCGAGAACGGCTTTGTCCCCACCTATAACGGCGTGGACCGCGTGAGCGGCGACCTCACGTTCGGCGGCTATTCGACCCAACTGGTCGTCGACGAAGCGTTCGTGCTGCGCGTACCGGAGAATCTCGATCCGGCCGGCGTGGCGCCGCTGCTGTGCGCCGGTATCACCACCTACTCGCCGCTGCGCCAATGGGGCGCGGGTCCCGGCAAGAAGGTCGGCATCGTCGGCCTGGGCGGTCTCGGCCACATGGGTGTGAAGCTTGCCCGTGCAATGGGCGCGCACGTCGTGCTGTTCACGACCTCGCAGTCGAAGATCGAAGATGCGAAACGTCTCGGCGCCCATGAGGTGGTGATTTCGAAGAACCCGCAGGAGATGGAAGCCCATGCGAACAGCTTCGATCTGATCATCAACACGGTCGCGGCCCCGCACGACCTCAACCCGTTCCTGAACCTGCTGCGCCGGGACGGCACGATGACGCTGGTCGGTGCACCGGAACACGATCACCCGTCGCCGCAGGTGTTCAACCTGATCTTCAAGCGCCGCCGTCTGGCGGGTTCGCTGATCGGCGGCATTGCTGAAACGCAGGAAATGCTCGATTTTTGCGGCGAGCACGGCATTACATCGGATATCGAACTGATTCCGATGCAAAAGATTAACGATGCGTATGAGCGGATGTTGAAGAGCGATGTGAAGTATCGCTTTGTGATTGATCTCGACTCGCTCCGGAAGTAACTGCCGGTCGTTTTACCCCAGGCTTCACCCCGGTAGTTCCACAGGTCGTCACGCCGGCGGGTTCAACACCCGCCACGCGTGATGCACAGGCCGCGCCCGCTGCGGCGGCCTGCCCTGCTCCCGCCTTGCATCGTCATGCCGACGCGCCTTCCCAACGGGACAAGGCACGTTGGCTGTACGTCCTTTATTCGGATTGTCCCGTTTGCATAGGAGATTGCCCGTGATTGACCGTATTCAGGCGATGCGCACTTTTATCCGTATCGTCGATACCAATAGTTTCACGCGCGCCGCGCAATCGCTCGACATGCCGCGCGCCACGGCGACGACGCTAGTTCAGAATCTGGAAGCCATGCTCGGCACGACCCTGCTGGTGCGCACCACGCGCCGCCTCAGCCTGACGGCGGAAGGTGCTGCGTACTACGAACGTTGTGCACAGATTCTTGCCGACATCGATGAGATGGAAGCGAGCCTGCGCCATTCCACCGACAACCTGAGCGGCCGCCTGCGCGTCGAAATGCCCAGCGCCGTGGCGACTGCGCTGGTGTTGCCGGCACTCGACGATTTTCATGAGCTGTATCCGAACATCGACCTCGCGATTGGCGTCAGCAACCGTGCGGTGGATCTGGTCGCCGAGGCGGTGGACTGCAGCATCCAGCTCGGCGAGCTGCCCGACTCGGGTCTCGCGGCGCGCCGGCTCGGCACAATCGAACACGTGACGTGCGCGAGTCCGGACTACCTGGAGCGCCATGGCATGCCGCAAGATCTGGACGACCTTGCGCGGCACGTCGCCGTCAACTGCCTGTCGCCGCATAACGGACGCGCGGTGGACTTCGATTTCGAGGTCGGCGGCAGTGCGCTCAACGTGAAGGTGAATGGCTTCGTCAAGGTCAGCGACGAGCAGGCTTACCTGACCTGCGGCCTGCAAGGGCTCGGGCTGATCCAGCCGGCGCGCATCGCGGCGCAACCGTACCTCGATTCGGGCCAGTTGCGGGAAGTCCTGCCGCAATGGAAGCCAATCCCGATGACGGTTTCAGTGGCGTACGTGAAGAACCGGGTCGTCTCGCCGCGCGTGCGGGCTTTTGTGGACTGGCTGGCGGTGCTGTTCGAGCAGGCCGAGCACGTCGACCAGGATCTGTCGCGAGTGCGGCAGTTGTTGCGCGGGCTGCATCCGGCTTGAGCCGAATCTGAACCAGGCTTGAATCCGCGGGGTTCGTAGCGGATGGGTTGACAGACGGGCGGTTGCGCTTATCACGCGCCACCGCCCGCTTTTTTCAGGCCGCCGCCTTACGGTTCCTTATTGGGCTGCTGGGCAGCCGCGCCTGGGCAGGAGGGATCCTTGCCCCAGTGCCCCTCACACACACGCCAGCGGCACAACTGGTCTTCGAAGAAACCACGCGTGCCGCACTCCTTTACCTGCTCGGCAAGCTTCGGATTGCCCGTGGCAGCGCTGACCTTGGTCGTATCGGCTTTCGGCGTAGCCGGCTTGGTGCGCGCAACCAGCGCCGCCAGCAGGTCCGCATCAGGATCGTCCTTCGATCCAGCGGGAGCGTTATGCGCCGTGCGTTGCTTGTCCTTCTTTTCCTGCGCGACCGCGGTCGCACTGGCGTGGCGAGTATTCGCCGCATCGTGCTTCGCGTGCGCCGTCGCGGTTTCGTGATGCGCGTGGCTGGCTGCGGTTGCAGCCGGCTTTGCGCCGCTCGCCGCTTCCGTTGCCGGCGCCGACGCGCCGCTCACCTCGGCGCCATTGGCGAGCGCCCGCGAAAGGCGATTGTCGTCAATCCCGCCAGCCGTCGAAGCGGCTGCTTCAGCAGATGGTTTGGAATCCTTGTTATCGGTGTCGTCCGCCACGATAGTGGCCGCTTGCGACGCGGAGGCACTCTCGGCAGGTGCGGCTTTCGCCAACGCCTGGGTAGAACTGGCGCCTGCGGCGGACGCGGCGGCCTGCGCAACCTCGGGGGCCGGCGCAGCGGCTACCTCAGCGTGCCCGTTACGGGCGCGCTGCTGCAGGTGCCATGCACCCCAGCCGCCGGCGGCGACCACCAGCAGCGCCACCAGCACGGCCGGCGCCTTCGAGCGGCGCGGCTTGTCCGTGGGCGGCGCAACGCGGCCTTCGAGGTTCGCGAGAATCCGCGAGCCATTGGCTTGTGAGCCTTGTGCCGTATCGGGTAGCAGGCTAGGCGGGGCTTTGGAATTCGAGCTGTCCGGCGCACTCATTCACTGTCTCATTGAATCCTGGTTTATTTCGCCGTGATAATACGTTTCGGCTCGTCTTCGAGCAGGCCTGATTCTAAGAGCAAGCATTACAAAATACAATTGTTTCCAATTTCCCGGGGTTACCTTTGATTGCCGTCGTACTCGTCGCTTATTTCGCCATCGCCGTGCTGATCGCAGCCATGCTGCTATTGCCGCCTGTGCGATCTTCAATACTGGCCATTGTGCGGAATTTGCAAGGCCGATTTATGCGCAATGCATCTTATGGTGTAGCGCGTGCGCGTGGGCAATTAAGTCGCTCGGCAAAAATTTCGCAATCGACAGTAGTCGATATGCAAAATTTACTCGTAAAGCGGCGCTTGCTGATTTTAACTACCGCAGGTATTCTTGCGACGCCGCCATTGGTGGCGATCGCATTGCGCGGTCGTCAGTTTTTCCAATACGACGACACAGTACGGGTTCCGGACGAGAAAATTGCCGCGCTGCTGAACGGCGAGCAGCTCGTCCCACCGCCCGCACTGCCGCCCGAAGTATTTGCAACGCAGGAAGTGGAGCAGGTTCGCCCGGCGCTGCAGGATGCAAGCCGCGACTGGAATCTGCTCGATGCCGATTTCAGAACCCGTTTATTGCTCGTCTACAAAATCATGCACGAACAATATGGCTATGAAATGGCCCTGCTGGAAGGCTATCGCAGCCCGGAGCGGCAAAACCGGCTGGCGCAAATGGGGGGTGTCACCAATGCCGCAGCGTTTCAAAGCTATCACCAATACGGGCTAGCGGCGGACAATGCGTTTTTGCGCGACGGCAAGCTTGTGATTTCAGAAAAAGATCCGTGGGCCATGCGAGGCTATCAGTTATACGGCCAGGTCGCCGAGCAATGCGGCCTGGTGTGGGGGGGCCGCTGGAAATTGATGGATCTTGGGCACGTTGAATATCACAAACCCGGCTTCGTACTCGGGCGGCATTAAGCGGCACAAAGCGGCAAATAATGGGGTTTGCATGGGGCTTTCATTTAACCTTTTCGGCGGCAAGGCCGATCATGTCGGCGCTGGCTTTTCATTACAGCTCTCGCTACAGGCCGCCTCACAGCCCGCATTGCCGCTTGTATTGCAGCCGGCATTACAGTTACAGCCCGCATTACAACCTGCATTGCGGCCCGCATTGCAGCCCGCATTGCAGCCCTTTAGTCACGACTTCGCTGACGGGCCCTTCTCCTTATCTATTTCGCATCTGCGTCTGGCCACGCCGGGGCGCAGCGCTTCATCCCATCCCAACTCAAAACGGAATGCCGCCACGCTTGCCGACGCCCGCGAACGCGAGAGCGCTGATCGTCCTTCCACACGCTACCCATAACATCCAGACCTGAACGGCCTATGCAACGCTTCCTCAACGGCTTGACCCACTCTCGAACGCTCTCGATCATCGGGGTGATCGCGCTAGCCGCCGTGCTGTTCATCGCGGCCGACACCTTGCAGATCGACCCGATCTGGCCCGCCATCGTGCTCGGCGCGGTGCTGGTCCTGTGGTTCCTGATCTGGCTCGTGCGCAGGCTCGCCGCGCGGCGCGCCAACCGCAAGCTCGGCGAGATGCTCGAACAGCAGGCCGAAAAGCAGACCGAGGCAACGAGCGCTGCCACGCCGGCCCGCCAGGCGGAGCTGGACGCGCTGCGCACCCGTCTCGTCGACGCGGTCAAGACCATCAAGACCTCCAAGATCGGCCAGGTCTCGGGCGGCGCGGCACTGTACGAGTTGCCGTGGTACATCGTGATCGGCAACCCGGCGGCCGGCAAGAGCAGCGCGGTGCTGAACTCGGGTCTGCAATTTCCCTTCGCGGACAAGAACAACGCGGTGATCCACGGCATTGGCGGCACCCGCAACTGCGACTGGTTCTTCACGACCGAAGGCATTCTGCTCGACACCGCAGGCCGTTACTCGGTGCACGAGGAAGACCGCACGGAATGGCTGGGCTTTCTGAGCCTGCTCAAACGCCACCGTCCGAAAGCGCCGATCAACGGCATCATCGTCACGGCAAGCATTGCCGAGCTGACCGGCAGCAAGCCGGAATTCGCCATCAATCTGGCGAAGAACCTGCGCCAGCGGGTGCAGGAGCTGACCGAGAAGCTCGAAGTGTTCGCCCCGGTCTACGTGATGTTCACGAAGACCGACCTGATTACGGGCTTCACGGAATTCTTCAGCGGCAGCGAACGTCACGAGTATGACCGCGTATGGGGCGCCACCCTGCCCTATGAGCCGGACGAAAAGCGCGATGTGGTGGCGCTGTTCGACGAGCGCTTCGAAGAGCTGTACGACGGCCTGAAGGAAATCAGCGTGGCGCAGATGTCTATCAACCGCGGCAATAAACTGTCGCCGGGGCAACTGAGCTTCCCGCTCGAATTTTCGACCATCAAGCCGGCGCTGCGCTCGTTCCTCGCCACGCTGTTCGAAACCAACCCGTTCCAGTACAAGCCGATTTTCCGCGGCTTCTACTTCACGAGCGCGCTGCAGGAAGGCGAAACCAACAGCGCCGCGGCGCAACGCATCGCCACCCGCTTCGGTCTCGATGGCGCCGGCCTCCCCAAGCCGCAAAGCGCGATCTCGAAGAACGGCTTCTTCCTGCGCGATCTGTTCTCGAAAGTCATTTTTGCCGACCGCCAGACCGTCAAGCAGTTTGCCAGCCCGGCCAAGACGCGCATGCGCTATGCGACGTTCTTCGGCTTCGTCGCGGTGCTCGCATTGGCGCTGGGCGGCTGGACCTGGTCGACCGTCAACAATCAGCAGCTCACCTCGAACGTGCAGGCCGACCTCGACAACGTGGTGCGTCTGCAGCAGAACCGCAACGACCTGCAATCGCGCCTGCAGGCCATGGATATTCTTGAAGACCGCATCGACCAGCTCGAGCAGTTCCGCCGCGAGCGGCCGCTGGCGGTGTCGCTCGGCCTCTATCAGGGCGACCGTCTCGAGCAGCACTTGCTGACCGAGTATTACAACGGCGTGCGGCAGATCATGCTGGACCCGGTCGCGCAAAATCTCGAAGGCTTCCTCAAAGACGTCAACTCGCATCCGGAACAGCTCGCGCCGATGACGCGCACACCGGACTCGGGCGCCATCCCCGTGTCTTCGCGCGCGTCCGCGATGGTCGCCACGAGCCAGGGCGGTCTCTATAGCGACGCCTCCCCCACCAACGTGGAAGACGCCTACAACGCGCTCAAGACCTACCTGATGCTGGGCGACAAGCGTCACGTCGAAACGGCCCACCTGACCGATCAGGTGGCGCGCTTCTGGCGCGGCTGGCTTGAAACCAACCGGGGCAACATGCCGCGCGACGAGATGATCCGCAGCGCCGAGAGGATGATCACGTTCTACCTGTCGCGCGTCTCGGACGACGACTGGCCGATGATCGACCAGAACCTCGCGCTCGTCGACCAGACCCGCGAGAACCTGCGCCGCGTGGTGCGCGGCATGCCGGCCCGCCAACGCGTCTACGAAGAGATCAAGGCGCGCGCCTCGACCCGTTTCGCGCCAATGACGATCGCCCGCATTGTCGGGGACAACAACACCGGCCTGATTGCGGGCAGCTATGCGATCCCCGGCACGTTCACGCGTGACGCCTGGTTCCAGTACGTGCAGCCGGCGATTCGCGATGCCGCGACCAAGGAACTGCAGGCGAAGGACTGGGTGCTCAACACCTCGGCGCATGACGACCTGACGCTCGAAGGCAGCCCGGAGCAGATCCAGAAAGCGCTGGTGACGATGTACAAGACCGAGTATGCAATGCACTGGCAGAAGTTCATGCAAGGCATTGCGGTGCAGAACTTCGGCACGTTCAACCAGGCCGTGGATGCGATGAACCGCCTCGGCGACCCGCAGGATTCGCCGATCCGCAAGGTGCTCGAAACCGCTTACGACCAGACTTCGTGGGACAACCCGTCGCTCGCGAGCGCGGCTGTGAAGGGCGCGCAAAGCGGCGTGACGAGCTGGTTCACGCGCTGGTTCTCGCATACGCCGGCCGCCCCGGTCACGGCCAATATCGACATCAACGGCAACCCGGTCGACATGCCGATGGGACCGATCGGCCAGGAGTTTGCAGGGCTCGGGCGGATCGTCGTCAAGCAGGACAACGGCTCGATGCTGCAAGGCTATATGGACACGCTGTCGAAGGTCCGCACGCGCTTTAACGTGATCAAGAACCAGGGCGACCCGGGACCGGGCGCGCGCCAGCTGATGCAGCAGACGCTCGACGGCAACGGCTCGGAACTCGCGGATTCGCTGAAGTACGTCGACGAGCAGATGCTCACCGGCCTGACCGACTCGCAACGCAAGGGTCTGCGCCCGCTGCTGGTGCGCCCGCTGATGCAGGCGTTCGCGGTGGTGATCCAGCCGGCCAGCGTCGAAGTCAACAAGGTGTGGAATGCGCAGGTGTATCAGCCGTTCCAGACCTCGCTCGCCAGCAAGTACCCGTTCTCGGGTGATGCCAAGGTCGAAGCCGGTGCGAACGAAATCGCCCAGGTGTTCGGCCCGGACGGCGCAGTGGCAAAGTTTGTCGGCACCACGCTCGGGCCGCTCGCGGTGCGCCGCGGCGATACGCTGACGGCACGCACATGGGGCGACATGGGCCTCGCGCTGACGCCTGACTTCACGAGCGGCTTCGCCCGCTGGGTGGCCCCGCTCTCGGGCGGCGCCGCGGGTGCGGCTCAGGGCGGCTCGTCGGAGCCGCAGACGGTGTTCCAGATCCTGCCGCAGCCGAGCAGCGGGACGACCGAATACACGTTGGCGATCGACGGCCAGCAACTGCGTTACCGCAATACGCCGCCGCAATGGACCAACTTCGTCTGGCCGAATCCGTCCGGCTCGCCGGGCGCCACGCTGTCGGCAACGACCTTCGACGGCCGCACGATCCAGCTCGTCAACGAGCCGGGCCGCTACGGTCTCGAGAAGCTGATCAATTCGGCGCAGCGCAAGCGCCAGCCGGACGGCACGTTCGATCTGTCGTGGACGCAGGGCAACGTGAGCGTGGCGGTGAGCATGCGCATCATCAGCACCTCGCAGCCGTCGAGCGGCGGCGGCGACGCGCCGCAGCAGCAGAGCCTGCGCGGCCTCAAGCTGCCGTCCTCGGTGGCGGACGTGAGCGCGGCGGCGAATTCGGTGAATGCAACGCAGACCGGCGCCTCTGGAGCCGCCGGTGGCGCCACCTCGGGTTCCGCTTCGGGCTCCACCTCGATGCAGGCGAACCCGAACGCCGCCACGACTGCGAACTCGAACACAGGGGGTGCGCAATGACGCAAACCATCCAGGCGCAAATCGCCTACTTCGGCAAGATTCCGTCACGTGGCGATTTCGTCAAAAGCGCGCATAACCCGCAGTTGCTGCAAACGCTCGACCGCTGGCTCGCCGAAACCATGGAACTGCTGACCAACGATCCGCGCTGGAAGATCGTCTACGAAAACGCCCGGCCGCTGCATTTTGCATTCCTCGGCTCGCGCAGCAAGCTGGCGATTGCCGGCCATATGATGGCGAGCCACGACCAGTCGTCGCGGCGCTTTCCGTTTCTTGCCGCGACTGCGCTTGAAGTCGAACGGCCGCTGACCTTCCTCGCGCGCAGCCCGCTCGCCTTCGCGCGCCTGTGGTCACGGGTTGCCTCGCAGATGCGGCCGCTGCTGGGCGAGGCCGAGCCCAGCGGTGCGCTGCAGGCGCTCGGCGACACCCAGGTGCCGATCGAAGTCGGCGGCGGCCCAGGCAATCCGCATGACGGCACCTTTAACGATTTCGTCGAGCACCAGACGCTGGCCGGCCTCGAACAGATGCTGCTCGCCAACGGCCATCCGGTGCGGCTGCGCGGCGCAATGCTGGCGCTCGGTTCGCTGCTGCGGCCGGTGATGAACAGCGGCTCGTCGCATCTCGAACGCGGACTGACCTTGCCGCTGCCGAACGATCCGTTCTACCGCAGCCTCGTCGCCGCGTTCTGGCTCGAACTGATCGCGCCGTTCGTCGCACGGGCCGATTTCGAGCTGGCGATTTTTATCGGCACGATTGCGCAGCGCGAACGGCTCGTGATCGGCTTTAACGGCGCCTCGGCGAAAACGCTGCACAGCGTGGTGGACCCGCAGGCCTATGCAGCACATAACATCGATATCGACGACCCCGAGTGGATCGACGAACACGCACAAAACGACCATGGCATCAGCAAGCTCGTCAGTTACCTCGACCAACCGCAACTGTCGCTGCGCGTCAGTATCGACACGTTCCGCGAAGCATTCTCCGGGGAGTGAGACGATGCACAGCAATCCTGAACGTTTGACGACACGCCGCTCGGACCGAAGCCAGCTGGTTCCGGTTACGGCGCTCGTGGCTGCATTGCTCGCTGGCGTATTGGGCGGCGCTAGCGCGTTTGCCGACAGCGTCGGGCCCGCAAGCGTCACACCGGTCGACAACAGCGGCATCCAGATCCATACGACGATCCTGCCGGCGCAGGCGTCGGGAAGCGGCACGGCTTCTGCCGGCGGCATAAGCACGGGCACGGGAGCGGTCACGCAGATGCCCGCCCCTGCCAATGCGACGCCGGGCCAGGTGGTGGCAGGCGGCAAGGTGCCGGACGAAGCCACCAAGGCGGCGGTCCTGCAACGCTTGCGCGATACCTATGGCGCCGGCAATGTGGTCGATCAGATCGAGGTGGGCGACGTCGCTACGCCGCCGAACTGGGCCGCCAACGTGCAGAAACTGATCGGGCCGCAGTTGAAACAGATCAGCAAGGGGCAGTTGAAGATCGACGGCACCCAGGTGGACGTCAAGGGCGAAGTGAATAACGAAGCGCAGCGCCAGCAACTGGCAAGCGACATGGCGAACGCGCTCAACCCGACTTATACGATCAAGAACGGCTTGCGTGTGAGCGCGTCGCAACAGGGGCTGCTCGATCAGACGCTGGCCAACCGCACGATCGAGTTTGAAACCGGCAGCGCGACGCTGACGCCGCAGGGCAAGGCGATTCTCGATCAGATGGCGGCGGTGCTGCTGACGATGACCAACAACACGGTGGAGATTATCGGGCACACCGATAACTCGGGGAATCGCACGTCGAATATCGCGCTGAGCCAGGCGCGTGCGGATGCGGTCAAGGGCTACCTGGTGGCGAAGGGAATCTCGCCGCAGAAGCTGACGACCACCGGCGTTGGACCGGACCAGCCGATTGCGTCCAACGACACGAACGATGGTCGCGCACGGAACCGGCGGATCGAGTTTCGCGCCGGGTTGGGTGGGACAAGCGGCGGCGCGTGACTGGAGGGGCTCGGCGGCGCTAGTTGCGTAGGCCCAGCACGCTCAGGTAGGTGTCCAGCGAACGCTGCACCGAGTTCCCTACTAGCTGCGTGATGCCGCCGTAATCCCCGCTCACGCACGCTTCGTCCAGCGAGTCGTAATACTCCAGCCTGTCCTCTTTCTGGATGATCGCCGGTGGATAGCCGGCCTTCATCAACTCGAAGTTGAGCAGCAGGCGGCCCGTGCGGCCATTGCCGTCGACAAACGGGTGGATTTTGACGAAACGGGTATGCAGTTCGGCGGCGCGTTCGACCGGATGCAGTTGGTCCGCCTGTTCGTACCACTCAACGAGCGACTTCATTTCCTCGGGCAGATGAAGGAAATCGGGCGGCGTGGTGCTCGCACCCGCGATCACGACGTTTTCCTGACGATAACGGCCCGCTTCCTTGTCGTCGATGCTTTTCAGAACCAGGCTGTGAATGTTCCTGATCTGCCATTCGCTAAGCGCCTCGTTCTTCGCGACGATTGCCTCGACGTAGAGAATCGCGTCCCGATGGTTCGTGGCCTCGAAATGCTCGCGCAACGACTTGCCGCCCACCGTGATGCCCTCGAGCACGACCTTCGTCTCACGCAGCGTGAGCGTGTTGCCCTCAATGGCGTTCGAGTGATAAGTCCATTCCAGCGTCAGCTTCTCGCGCAACGACGCGAGCGTATGAACCGGGAGCGGACGCGCAGCGTCGAGCTTCGTCTTGTCGGCGTCGATTGCGTGCAACAGCGCCGTGGTTGGGAGAGACATCGCGTTCCTAAACAGCCAATAGCAGGCGGATCAATTGAAGGGAGCTTTGCTTATCATAGCACTGCGATTGCACCCTCAATTTATGCCTTGCCGGGCATCGAAACGGCCTTCTGCCTGGTTCGGCGAAGCCACGCTCCGGCGACGCGCCCCTCACTTAAACACCGTCGCCCCCGAAAACGGCGCCGGCTCCGGCTCGGACCGGTACTTATCCTCAATCGCACTCACGCAGTTGGTGAACTGGGTGCGAAACTCCACGGGATGGTCACCCGGCGGCGCGAGTCCATCCGAGGTGACATTCCAGCCGTCGGCGGTGCGCACGGCATCGAGGTCGAATGTCGCCGCCGATTGGCTCTCCAGAATCACAGCCTCACGCTTCTGGCCGCCGGGCACCGTTAGCACCGCCTCGCAACCCTGTTGAAGCTTCACCGCCGCATGCGCGGAACTGCCGAACGGCGCGGCGTTTTCGGGCGCGGTGAGGTACATGCGCATCGACTGGAACTGTGGCGGCATGGCGCCAATGACAAATTGAACGTCGGTCTCAGACATGCTGTCGCTGCAACCGGCCAGGCTACCGATCAGCGCCACCAGCGTGATACGGGCAAAAATCTGCCGCATCGCAACAAAACCGGGCCGGCGACGGACCGCCGCCTTCGCCATACCGCCGCGAACGCTAACGTTATCGTTATCTGAGTTTTGCCGCTGCCGGGGGAACGTAACTGTCGCAAACGCCATCTCATCTCCTTGCTCCCTCACTCCGCGCCGGATCGCTAGATCTCTGGACGGACAAGGTGCTTTCGTTGCCGTGGATATCGGCACGAAAAGGAGTTTCTTGATGGTCGCCGGGAAATTTTTACAGCCTTTTTACTGCCCCGCCTCCGGCTTCACCCCCAGCAGCTCCCGAATATGGGCGAGCGAGCCATCGTCCTTGACCACCGTAGACAGCCATTGATGCAGGGGCATCTCCGCCCATTCCGCCGCCTTGTCGGCCAGATACGCCGCGGGGCTATGCGGCTCGGTACTGCGAAAGAAGCGGGCCACCGCGCGCAACTGCGCCACCGCCTGGGCCCGGTTCTGGATGCCGGCGCTGCTCCCAGGCGCATTCGTTGATACACTCGTCAACACGGGTTCCTCCCGTTGCGGTGAGGTCTTGAAACTCGGTTCAGTACGTTCGGAAAGCTCACTGCTCTCCGGCTTCTGCACTTTCGGCGCGGCAGCTTCGGCCGTCACACCCTGTTCGCGCGCAAAGCGCTCGGCGAGCCGGTACACCCCTTCGTACGCGTCCTTCGCCTGTCGAAAACTCGGCGCCGCATCACCCGCGCGCCGGTCCAGTTCCTGCTCGAGCGCGAGCATGGCCGCTTCGAACGCCTTCAGGTCCGCCAGCAAGCCTGAGTAGAACGGCGCCGGCGTGGCGCGCTTCGACGCCTCGATCTGCTCGATCGACGGCTTGCCGCGCGCGATATCGTCGGCGTGGTCGGGGTCGCGCTTCACGGCCTGCGCGACGTGCGTCGCCACTTCCCAATCGACCGTGCTGTAAGCGTCGCCCGGCGCACCCGTGAGCGGCATGGCGCGCAGCAACTCCGCTGTGCGCCCCACCAGCCATGCGACATTGCCGAGCCGGTACTCCGCGTCATCGCCTTCCGGCAGCGGGTGCAGATGCTCCCAATAGCGCTCCGAAAGCCCGGTGATCAGCCCATAGCCATCGGTGAGGCCTGTCACGCCCTCCTCGATCGCCAGCCCCTCCGTGAGCCACACCGCGAGCCGCAAGTCCTTGGTCTGCGTCTTGAGCAGATTCGTGCTGCGCTCGACGACGAACGGCCAGTTCGCCTCCTTGATGTCCGTGACCCACTCGCCCTGATCGAGCGATGGGTCGTCGAAACGGCGCGCGTTCTGGATCGCGTCGAAGTCGGCGGAGAACAGCATGTCGTCGCCGCAAGGCGAGCTTTCGCTGATCGGTTCCAGCAGCGTGTTGATATGAGCGGGCATTAGCATGGCAGAAAGCGATAAGTGCCTGATGAGGCGTTGCAACAGTCAGGTCCGCGCGTCAAGGCACGCACCTCAAACCACCGTATATTCGAATTCACCGGCCTCGCTCGCCCGCACCGCAATGCGTTCGAGCGCCGTACCGTCCGCAATCCGCTCCAGCACCTGTTGCGCCACTTCGGGCAGCAGTGTGCCGTTCAGGATGTGATCGACGTTGCGCGCGCCGGAATCCACCTCCGTGCAACGGGCCAGCACAGCGTCTACGAGCGATTCGTCCCATTCGAACGTCGCCTTGTGGTTCGTCTCGATACGCCGGCGAATCCGTTCAAGCTTCAATTCGATAATCTCGGCGAGCACATCGTCGGAAATCGGATAGTACGGCACCACTTTCATGCGCCCGAGGAAGGCCGGCTTGAAGGCCTTGTACAGTTGCGGGCGCAACGTTTCGGCCAGCGCATCGGCGTCCGGCAACTCTTCGGCACTCTTGTTCAGACAGGCTTGCATGACGGCCTGCGAGCCGACGTTCGAGGTCAGAATGATCAAGGTATTGCGGAAGTCGATCTCGCGGCCTTCCGCGTCATCCATGGTGCCCTTGTCGAACACCTGGAAGAACATTTCGAGCACGTCCGGGTGGGCCTTCTCCACCTCGTCGAGCAGCACGACGGAATACGGATTGCGGCGCACCGCTTCGGTCAGCACGCCGCCTTCCCCATAGCCCACGTAACCCGGCGGCGAGCCCTTCAGACCGGAGACGCTGTGCGCCTCCTGATACTCGCTCATGTTGATCGTGACCATCTTGCGTTCGCCGCCATACAGGATATCGGCCAGCGCCAGCGCTGTTTCCGTCTTGCCGACGCCCGACGGGCCGACGAACATGAACACGCCACGCGGCTTGTTCGGGTCTTCGAGGTTCGCGCTTGCGGTTCGCACGCGCTGGGCAATCGCTTCGAGCGCATGGTCCTGGCCAATCACGCGGGCGCCCAGCAGCGGCTGCAGGTTCAGCACGGTCTGAATCTCGTCCTTGACCATGCGCCCCAGGGGAATGCCGGTCCACGACGCGACGATCTCGGCGACCACGTGGCCGTCGACCTGCAACGGCACCATCGGCTGGCCGCCTTGCAGCGCGTGCAGTTCGCTCACGCGCGCCGCCAGGGTCTTACGCGCGCTCGCGGCCTTTTCCGCCTGGTCAGCGTCGGCGCTGCCGCCACGGGCGGCGTCGATCTGCGCCCGCAGTTCACCGATCTCCGATACCAGCGCGCGCTCGTTCTCATAGCGCGCTTCGCCGGCAGCCAGCGCGGTCACGTCCGTCTCGCGCAGGCTGCGCAGTTCGCCAAGCCGCTCGTCGTGCTGCGCGCCGCTCGCCGCTTCACGCTCGAGCGCGGCCACTTCCGCGTCGATCCGTTCGATCCGCTTCCTGGCATCGTCGATTGCCGCGGGTGTCGAGCTATGCGCCAGCGCCACCTTCGCGCAGGCCGTATCGAGCACGCTGATCGCCTTGTCGGGCAATTGCCGCCCGCTGATATAGCGATGCGACAGCCGCACGGCTTCGGTAATCGCGTCGTCCAGCACACGCACGTTGAAGTGCTTTTCCATCAAGGCGGCCATACCACGCAGCATGGACGCCGCCAGCGTCTCATTCGGCTCCTCGATCTTCACGACCTGAAAGCGCCGCGCCAGCGCCGCATCTTTCTCGAAGTACTTCTTGTACTCGCTCCACGTGGTGGCGGCAATCGTACGCAGTTCGCCGCGCGCAAGCGCCGGCTTCAGCAGGTTTGCCGCGTCGTTCTGCCCGGCCTGTCCGCCTGCGCCGATGATCGTATGCGCTTCGTCGATAAACAGGATGATCGGATGCGCGCTCTTCTTGACCTCGTCGATCACGTTCTTCAGGCGGTTTTCGAATTCGCCCTTGACGCTCGCACCGGCCTGCAACAGCCCCATATCGAGCACATGCAAGGCCACGCCTTTCAGTGGCGCGGGCACGTCATCGGCCGCAATGCGCAGCGCCAGGCCTTCAACCACGGCGGTCTTGCCGACGCCCGCTTCGCCCGTCATGATCGGATTGTTCTGGCGGCGGCGCATCAGGATGTCGATGGTCTGGCGAATTTCCGCCTCGCGGCCAATCACCGGATCGATATGGCCGTCACGCGCCCGTTGCGTGAGGTTGGTGGTGTACGTATCGAGCGCGGGGGTCTTCGACAGGCCGCCGCTTTGCACCGGCCGCAGATCGCCGTCACCTTCGCCGTCCTCCGCAGAGGACACGTCCGCTTTGCGCTCCACTTCGCACGAGCCGGCCGTCAGCTCATCGAACTTGTGCTTGAGATCGGTCAGGCGGACGTCGCGGAACAAGGGCGACATCCGTTGTGCAAACTGCGCCAGATCCGGCGCGCTCAGCAAGGCAAGCAGCAGATGCCCCGAGCGGATACGGCCAATCTGCGAATCGAGCGACGCCACCAGCCAGGCCTGTTCGAACAGCGCAATCAGATGCACGGAAAACACCGGCGTGCGCGCATTGCCGGTCTTCAGGCGTTGCAGCTCACGTTCGAGGTCGGCGCGCAGCCCATGAGCATCGATACGGCTCGCGCGCAGCACCAGCGACGCGTCGCTTGCCGGCTCGTCGAGCAAGGCCAGAAACAGATGCTCGAGATCCACCTCGTAGTGACCACGCGACAGGCAATGGCTCGCCGCGCGCTCGGTCGCCTGGCGGCAGGTCGGATTCAGTTTCGCGATCAGGGTCTTGAGGGGCGTGCTCATGTCGTGCGGTCCAGGTCCTGTTGGTGTCTTGACGTCTCGTGTTGCTTCACGCTGTTTCGCGATCTCTCGCGACACGTCGTTATATTCAGTGAATCACGTGCAGCTCGTAACGGGCATCGGCGCGGTCGCGGTCGGCGTCGTGCGTGCACAGAAACGCATCCCAGCCGAGCCGCGCACCTTGCCCAAGCTGGATCGAACCCACCTCGGCGCGGCGCAGTACCAGCGAGACCTCGTATTCGAGCGTCACTCCGGCAAGCAGCGTCAACATCCGTTCCAAGGCAATAGCGCGTTCGGCGCCGGGCAGGAAAGCCTCGTAGTCCTTCTTGCGCAGCGGGCCGATCACGAGGCGTGCGCGCATGTCGCGCTGCCAGACCCGTTCGCCGGCGAGCGCCGTGGCGCCGAGCGTTGCGTTGTAGCTGCCGAGCACCGTCAACTGATCGCGCGGCACGTCATACCATTTGCCGACAAACTGGTCGACGCGCACCGGCACCTGGAAATACTCCGAGAGCGTGCGTTGCAGGTAAGCGGCCGACACCGGCCGATGCCGCGCCGCGAGCGCATAACCGGCAATCGCCTCGTCGAACAGCGCGCCGTCGCCTTCCTGCAGACTGCCGCGGGTGTCGTCATCGGCCACGCCGGCGAGCGCCAGCAGCAACGGCAGATAGCGCTCGTCACGGTCCAGCTCGTAGTGAAACGGCAGCCGGTACTTCTTCCACGCCGCGTAGAACAGCGCGGTTGCCCGGTTGGAGAACACGTCGAAAAACTCGCGCGCCGCACGGTCGCGCCGCAACTGCTCGCGGGCAATGATCTGCTCGGTATAGTGCAGCGGCAGCGCGCCCTGCCCGCCCAGCAGCCCGAAAAATGCCGGCGTGAGATCGACGCGCCCAAGCGTGCCGTCCTCCACCGCTGTAGTCCGTTGCGGCTTGTCCTTGAGCGCCACGCCCTGTTCGTCGTAAGACTGGGCGCCATGTAACTCGCTCGGCGGGAAACCGAGCGAGAGCGTGTTGCGAAACGCAATGCGCTGCGCCACGATCTCCCCGGGGCGCGTGGAATGCTCCTTGCCGAACCACTTCTCGAGAATCCGCACCGCCTGAAAAAACTCGAAGCGGTGCGGCTCGTCGAGCAGTTGCTCGACTACGCCAGGATCGATTCGCCGCTGCGGGGTTTGCATCGCAAGATCTCCTCGCCGGTGCGCTTCGACACGACGACCAGTTGCACAAAGCTGTTCAGGTGCACGTACAGCCCAAAAAACGTGTCGATCACACGCACGAACGACGCGAGACTCGTGCCCACAAAATGGTCCTCGTCGATCGTCAGGCGGATCTCCATGCCGCGCACGAAGGTAGCGAACGGTTTGCCCGGCAGCCATTGCACGGCCGCGCGCTGCTCGATGCCGACCAGCCCGTCGATATGCCGCGCCGACACCGCCGTGCGCCGCACGTCGTACAGCACCATCATCTCCTTGAGCGCCGCGAGGCCGCTGCTCGCGAGCGAGACGTGATTGAGCGCCAGGTGCGAGATCAGACGCCAATGCACCGCGCGGCCACGCTCGAAGCGCACGCTCGGCGTGGGCCGGCGCAGCATGGAGATATTGCTGGTCAGCGAGCCGCCTTCCAGAAACAGGTCGCCGCCTTCGATCCCCATGGCAAGCCCTGCCGGCAGGTCGCGATTGGTGCAGGTCAGATCGAGGCTCAGCGTGTCGGTTTGCGGCGCAGCCGGTTCGAAGTCGATATCGACGATCGAGATTTCGGTTTCGTAGCCCGGGCTTTTCTGGGCCACCCAATCGTTGCGGCGCGCGAACCAGTAATGCCCGGCGCGCTGCCGTTCGCCGTGATGCAGCGAGTAAAACGGCCTGAATTCGATCACCGTTTCTTCGTGCGCCTGCTGACGGACGAGCTTCACCGAATCGATCGAGTACACCTCGTAAGCAAAGGCACGGCGCCCTTCGGCGATCACCGGATACGAAACGGCCTGATGACTCAGGCGGATCGGTTCGCCGTGCTGCTGGAACAGGTTGACCACCGGCGTGCAGAACAGCCGGAAGTGCTGCGCCGACAACGAATCCAGCAGGCGCGCGACATGCGAATCGTTGCGCACGTCCTTGAGCACGACATGCAGCGTCAGGCGCTGGCAACGGCCGCTCGCACGCGTCATCGCCGCCAGATCGAAATCGACGAAATTGAATTTGTCGGGAAAGGCGAAGTATTCGGTGAGCAGCCGGTACGCCGGGTGCGATTTGGCCGGGTAGTCGATCAACGAATCTTCTTCGTCGAAGCCGGCCTGTGCGAGCGGCGACGCGCGCAGCGCGGTCCATACGCCGCGCCGGTCGGCCTCGACATAGGTGGCCATCGCATTGACGAACAGGCAATCGGTCAGGCCCGCGATAAACGATTGCTCGCCATGCAGGTGAGCACGCAGCGTGCTGAGCTTCAGGGCGCCCAGATCCAGTTGCGGCGCGGTCGATTCGAAGGTGATCGAGACCATCGCCGAGGCGTTGGCCGGCAACACCGTTGCGCTTGGCGCCATTGCCACTGAGGTGTACCTGGCCTCGGAAATGCGGATCGGCGCCAGCGTGACATCGTAGGCCGTGCGGAAGCGGCATTGCACGCCGCGGATGGGGCGCGACTTCAGCTCCGTGCCACGTTCGATCGTGGCCGGCTCGGTCATATGACTAAAGGCGCTGGACGTGCCCAACTGGGCGATCGAACACGACGGGAACGGCCGCAGGTAGTGCGGATAAAGCACTTCGAGCAGTGCTTCGGTGAATTCGGGGTAATCGTCGTCGAGTTTCTTGTTGATGCGCGCGCCGAGCAGCGCGAACGATTCGATCATCCGTTCGACGTGCGGGTCTTCGCAGTGCTCGCCGGACATCGCGAGGCGCGCAGCGATCTTCGGGTACCGGTCCGCGAAATCGTTCGAGTAGCGCCGCAAAAATGCCAGTTCGCGCTCGTAATACGGCAGCAGTTCTTCCATCAACCTATCCCCGGACCTGATACCTGCGCGCCGCCGTTGCGCGTAACGGTGGCCAGCAAGCGGTGTTAAAGCTTCGCGCGTGCGCGCGTTACGGAATACTGCAGCGTCGAGGGCTGCAGCATCGCATCGAAACTCACCGGTTCTTCTGCCGGATGCACGACCAGCAGCGCCTGAATGCCGAAATACAGCGCATTGGTCGACTGTTCGTTCAATTCGAGTGTGACCGCCACCTGCTTTAAGCGCGGCTCATGCCGTGCTATCGCCTGCTGAATCGATTTGCAGATGAACGTACGGTCGTAGTGGCTCGCCAGGCTCAGGCCCGCGAAGTCGTTCAGACCGTACGTCAAGACCGATTGCTGACACTCGGGAAGCGCCGCCAGCTCGTGTTCGGTCAAGGCGATCCGGGTGTTCAGGATTGCCTCGACGTCGCGCGCGACGGTCGCCTTCAGTTCGTCCAGTGACAATTGCCGCATCGCCGGGGACGCCGGCAAATGCGGTTCGTCGTCGAACAGCTTGTCGAGAAAGCTCGGTTCGAATCGTTTCATCAGGTGCCAGAGAAGCGCTGCAAAACGGGGCGCGGCGCCCGCGGGTCAAGTACGGCCGCCGCGCCCGGACCTCAGACTGCGTACGTCTTGTCGTTCTTCGTCAGGCTCCACGCGCCTTGCGCGTTACCGCCCTGGTTGCCGCCGATCTTCTGCTGCGTGTACTTCCACTGCACGGCAGCGTACTTCAGCGAGAACTGTTCGTTCGGCAAGGAAATGCCCGTGGCATCAGCCGTGCCGTTGCCCGAGCTAACCGCGCCGACGCTCGGTGCAACGCTCGAGATGATGACGTACTTCAGCTTGACTTCCAGATACTTGATCCGGTTGCCTTCGCCGTCCGAACGCATGAAGTCGACCGTGACTTCGTCGAACGTCGTGCCGCCCGAGGCGTGTTGATAAATCAGCGGGCTGACCACGTCGATGTCTTTCGTGAAGATCATGTCGCCGTGCTCGCAGCGCTCCGCCGTATGGCCGCCGGCCGTCGAAGCCGTTGCCGAACGCGGTTGCGTGATCGAGTGATTCCACGAATCGATTTCGATCCAACCCTGGTGATCCTTATCGGCGGACTCGCCCTTGATCGCCGGATTGCCGAATTTTAAATAGATGTCCTTCATAACTCATCGACTCCCCAAAGAGGTGGTTTTTACAGCCAGCCCGGACGGCCAGCCCAGGCATACTGGCTACGTTTATGAATTTGCCGGCTTCGGCAGATCAGCAACAAGTCGCAAAGAGATCGACAGCTCGTCCAGCTGGAAGTGCGGGCGCAGAAACGCGACCGAACGGTACGAACCGGGTTTGCCTGGAATCTCCGAAACCTGTATGGATGCCTCGCGCAGCGGAAACTGCGCTTTCTGTTCCTGAGTGGCGTTGTCGTCGAGCAGCACGTACTGCGAGATCCAGCGGTTCAGGAACACTTCGACGTTCTGTGCCGACGCAAAGCTGCCGATCTTGTCGCGCATCATCGCCTTCAGGTAATGCGCCACGCGCGATACCGAGAAGATGTACTGCAACTGCGCTGACAGCACGGCGTTCGCGTTCGCGCTATCGGTGCTGTACTTCTTCGGCTTCTGGACCGACTGGGCGGCGAAGAACGCGGCGTAGTCCGAGTTCTTGCAATGCACCAGCGGAATGAAGCCGAGGTCGCTCAATTCCTTTTCGCGGCGGTCGGTAATGGCGATTTCAGTCGGGCACTTCAGCGCCACTTCACCGTCGTCGGTCTTGAACGTGTGGGTGGGCAGGTCTTCGACCAGGCCGCCGCCTTCCACGCCGCGGATCGCCGCGCACCAGCCGAAATCGTCGAACGCCGCGGTCAGACGTGCCGCAAAGGCCCACGCCGCGTTGCACCACAGATACTTGCTGTGATCCGTGCCGTCCACGTCTTCGACGAAGTTAAAGCCTTCCGCCGTCGCGCCGTCCTTCGGATTGAACGGCAGACGGCCGAGGAAGCGCGGCAGCGTCAAACCGACATAGCGCGAATCTTCGGAGTCGCGGAACGACTTCCACTTGGCGTATTCGACCGTATCGAACACCTTGCCGAGATCGCGCGGCTTGCCTAGGTCGGCAAACGACTCGAGGCCCAGCAGTTCCGGCGAAGCCGAGGCGATGAACGGTGCGTGCGCCGCCGCGGCGACGTGCGCCATCTGCTCGATGAAATAAACGTCTTCCGGCTGGCGCGTCACTTCGAAGTCGCCGATGATCGTGCCGAACGGCGCGCCGCCGAAGGTGCCGAACTCTTCTTCGTAGACCTTCTTGAAGAGCGCGCTCTGGTCGAACTCAATCGCGTTCTTGAAGTCGCGCACCAGATCGCGCTTGGGCGCATGCAGCGCCTTGATCTTGACGGTCGCGCCGGTGTTGCTTTCCTTGCACAGGTAGTCGAGACCGCGCCACGTGCCTTCGAGGCGCTGGAATTCCGGGGCATGCATCACCGCGCTCAGTTGCGCGGAGATCAGGCGGTCGAGCTCGGCCACGCGGGCGTCGATAGTCGCCGAGAGGTTGTCCGATACGATCACCGTGCCGTCGAGCACCTGATGCACGAGCTCGCCGATCAGGTCTTTCGCGCGCGCGTGCTCCGAGTCGGACTTCGCCACCTTGCTCTTCTCGACGATCTCGTCGAGCAGCGTGGTCTCAGCGCCGCCTTGCGGGCTGGCGAGTTGGGCTGCTGCCGTTTGCTGGTTCATCTCACACCCCGTACTTATTCGCCCTGCTGGTCTTTATCCGGCGCGCTGCCGTGCTGTTCTGCCGCCTCACCCTGGCTCTTCGCGAGGGCCTGCAGTTGCTGGGTATTGGTCAGCACTTCGCTCAGCAGGTCTTCGAGCTTGTCGTTACCGGCAAGCTTGTTGCGCAGATCGGCCAGTTTCGAGCGCGCCTCGAGCAGGCGGCGCAGCGGGTCGATCTGCGAGACCACTTCGTCCGGGTTGAAGTCGGCCATGGAACGAAAGCGCAGATCCACGGCAAACTTGCCGCCTGTTTCGCTCAGGCGATTTTCCACCTGGAAGGCGGCGCGCGGTTCGATGCCTTTCATCACGTCGTCAAAATTGTCGCGGTCGATATTCACGAACTTGCGGTCACGTAGCTTCGGCTGCTCCACCTCCGATTGCCCCGCGAGGTCGGCCACCACGCCGACGACAAACGGCAGCTCCTTGATCTCGATCGCGTCGCCACGTTCGACCTCATAGGTCAATTGAACGCGCGGCGGCCGTACTTTTTGCAAACGTTTTTGAATACTTTCTTTCTTCGCCATCGTCGGCTCCCTGAAGCAGGTGGTCTTGCGTGTGAATTAGCGAAGTGCGCTGAACGGGTCGGACGCGCCACCGCTTTGTGCTGCCTTGGCAGGCGGTGCAGCCGATGTGGCCGGTGTAGCAGGCGCAGCGGGCGCCGCAGCCGTGCCCGGTGCAGCCGCCGTGGTAGCCGCGGGACTGCTGCTGGCAACATCCGTTGCGTCCGGCTTCTTCGTCACGCGTTTCACGTAACGCTTCTTCTTGACCACCGGCTTGTCGGAGTCGTCAGGCGGGAACAAGGTTGCCTCGCCGAGCGTGTCGCGCAGTTCTTTGGCGAGCGCTTGCGCGTCGGTCTTCGCATCGCCCGCGAGCGAGGCGTCCTGACGCAGTTCGCCGAGCGACTGCGTAGCCACCCGCAGGCCGGCAACCGCCAGCACGCTCTTCGCCTGGCGATCGGTCTGATCGCGCTGCAAGGCTTCCTGCGCGGCGACGATGGCCTGGCCGTAGTGGCCCTGCGTGAACTGGATCTGCGCAATGCGCGACCACGGCTCTTCGCGCGTCGGGTCGGTTTTGGATAACGCCTGATAAAGCGCGATGGCGCGATCCTGGTCACCCGACTTGGCTACCGTATCGGCGTCGGCCAGCGACTTGTTAAAAGCCTCCGGCGTGGTCGCGACATTGTTGCCCTGGGTTGCGCATCCGGCCATCACGCCACATGCCAACACCACCCCTGATAGTTTTACAAAGAGACGCTCTTTCATCGCTTTTTCACCGACGTGCGAGTTTTTTAATTCAAGGAGAAACCGGAGTTTTGCTTTGCTTCAAGTGCGCGGGTATAGTACAGGGCAATTTTTGATAATTCAACTTTCGTGTAACAAAGCATTGCATGAAAAAACGGTGAGCGCATCAGGCAAGCACACAAATAAGAAATAGTTTCCGGGCGAAATGTCCGGTGTTCTTTGGGGTGGAAAAATTTTCCGGGCATTCGGACGGTGTAGCGCGAGCAATCAATGCATTTTGCATAGATTGACGGCACTGCGCCGATTCGGTTTAAGTTAATGGCGATTTGACCGGGGGGCGATCGGCAAAGAACCGATCGGGGTAAATGAATTTGCATTTTATTCGCTATGCATCGTTGCTGGCTGCCTGCACGGCCCTCGCCGGTTGCGCCGCGGCCCTGCCGGTGCTGGGGTCGGCTGCCTCCGCCGCCCTGCAGGCCACCGGCATCAGCAAGCCCGACGTGCCGGACGCCCAGAAGCCGCCGCGCAATATCGGGCTGACGCTGTATGCCGCGCAGAACCTGAACGCCGCGACCGACCAGAAACCGCTGGCGCTGGTCGTGCGGCTGTATGTGCTGAAAGACCCGACCTCATTCCAGCAGGCGCCGTTTGACACCTTCACGGACCCCGACAAGGAGAAAAGCACCTTGGGCGGCGATTTGCTCGGCGTGCGCGAAGTCACATTGATTCCCGGCCAGCACTACACGGTCACCGAGAAAGTCTCGCGTGAAGCGCAGGCATTCGGTATCGTCGCGCTATTCCGCGATCCGGCTATGCAGCGTTGGAAATTCGCCTTCGACCCGGCGAAGTCCGAGAAATCCGGCATAATGGTCGGCCTGCATAACTGCGCAATGACTGTTACGAACGGCACTGTGATCCCGCCTGAACAGGGATTGCCCGTTCAATCGCTGAATATGCTGTCCTCGGTCAGTTGCGGATAAGGCGGGCATAAGATGCGTTTGAATGGCGATTTAACCGTTTTTGTTGATTTAACAATTGCCGAGCCCGAATTGGCTATCACCGGGCACGCAACCCGCTTGACGCATATAACAGGTTTGAGATGAGTTATTCCGCAAAGGTGCTCTGGGGGGAAGGCCTGTTTTTGAGGCCGCAGCATTTTCAGCGTCAGGACGCCTACCATGAGGCGCGCCTGTTCGAATCGATTCAGGCTATCCAGCCCTACAACTGGGGCGTGCGCTCGGTGCGCTTCGACCGCGATGCGCTCGGCAGCAATGTGCTGCGCGTGAGCGAACTGTCGCTGGTGTTTCCGGACGGCGCGCTGTATTCGGCCCCGCAGGCGGACGATCTGCCGCCGCCCATCGCGCTCGACACGCTGCCCGACGGCATCAACGAATTTACCTTTTATCTGGCGCTGCATCCGCTGCGCGAGACCGGCGCCAACTACTCGCCCGACAGCAACGCAGGCTTCGTCGCGCGTTACATCAGCGAACAGGCGCCGGTGGCCGATCATTTCACGGACGCGGCGGAAGCCGACGTCACATTCCTGAAAACCAGCGTCAAGCTGATCGCCCATAGCGAGCCGCGCGACCAGCTGCTCTCGGTGCCGCTGGCGCGGGTGCGCCGCACTGCGACCTCGGGCTTCGAGTTCGACGACAGCTTCGTGCCGCCCTCGCTCGCCATCGAGGCTTCGCCGATCCTGCATCAGCGCCTGCGCCAGCTGATCGACGCGCTGCAGGCCAAGGTGAACGCGCTGTACGGCTTCCACCGCGAGCCCACCAAGAACATCATCGAATTCCGCTCGGGCGATATCGCCTCGTTCTGGCTGCTGCATACCGCAAGCGCGGCGTTTGCGTCGCTCGCCCACCTGTACCAGCATGCGGCGCTGCATCCGGAGCGGCTGTTCCAGGAACTGCTGCGTCTCGCCGGCCAGTTGATGACCTTCTCGAAGGGCTACGCGCTCGCCGACCTGCCGCCCTATCGTCACGACGATCCGGGTCCTGGCTTCGCCCGCCTCGATACGATCCTGCGCGATCTGCTGGAAACGGTGATCTCCACGCGTTACTTCGCGATTGCCCTCGACGAAGTGCGGCCGTCGTTCCATGTGGGCCGCCTCGATTCCGGCAAGATCGACGACAAGACGATGTTCTATATCGCGGTGTCGGCCGATATGCCCACGGTCGAGCTGGTCGAAGCGGTACCGGCACGCTTCAAGGTGGGCGCGCCGGACGACGTCGACAAGCTGGTGCTCTCGGCCATGCCCGGTGTGCGCCTGGTCTATACGCCGCAGGTGCCGCCCGCCATTCCGGTGCGCCCCGGCGCCTGCTACTTCTCCTTTGAATCGCGCGGCGCGCTGTATGACCGCATGCTGCAGGCCCAGTCGGCAATGATCTACACGCCCTCTGGAATCAACGATCTCAAACTCGAACTGATCGCGGTTACATCATGAGCTACGCGCCCTCCCTCTTTGGCGGCCCCACGCCGGCCGCCACGCCCGCCCCGACGGTCGAGCCCTCCTACCAGGTGCGCTCGCTGCTCGATCTGCTGTACGACGGCTTCTTCATGCTGTTCCTGCTGAAGAACGGCCGCGAGCCGGGCGACGCCGCGGAATTCAGCCAGCGCATCCAGCAGTTTCTGGGGGATTTCGAGCGCGGCGCGAAAAAACTCAACGCCTCGGCCGACGACGTGTATGCGTCGAAGTTTGCGTTTTGCGCGGCGGTCGACGAATGCGTGCTCTCATCGACGTTCAAGATCCGCACGGAGTGGGAGCGCCGGCCGCTGCAACTGATCCTGTTCGGCGAGCAGCTCGCGGGCGAGAAGTTCTTCCACTACCTCGAAGAATGCCGCGCACAGGGTGCGGCGCGCCTGCAATCGCTCGAGGTGTTTCATATGTGCCTGCTGCTCGGCTTTCAGGGCAAGTACCTGCTGGAAGGGCCGGAGAAGCTCGCGTATCTGACGGCGCGGATCGGCGACGAAATCGCGCATATGAAGGGCAAGCGCGCGCAGTTCGCGCCGCACTGGCCGCTGCCGGACCAGGTGGCGCACCGCCTGAAGCGCGAGGTGCCGCTGTGGAGCATCGGCGCGGTGTTTGCGCTGGTGGGGTTGTTGGCTTACCTGGGCCTGAACAACTATCTGCGCGACACGACACTGCATACGCTCGCGCCGTACTCGCAGATCATCAAGCTCGGTCCGCAATCGGCCAATCTGACGATCTCGCTGCCGTAACCTCGGCTTCACAAGCGTCGCGAGATCCACGAGCGCCGCGGGCGGCTCGCACGCGCGCCTCGTTCACGAGGCGCGCCAGCGTCGGCGGGCTCATACGCTCGGCTATTTCGCGCACATACTCGTGGTGACGGGCATCGAGCGCGGCGTGTAAATGCCGCGCCTGCAGATAGCGCAGCAAGGCGATGCGCCGGTGCCCGAGCGCCATGCTTTGCTCCAGCAAGGCGAGCGCAGCGGCGCTATCGCCCGCTTCATAGGCGCGCTTCAGAAGCTCAGCGGTGTGGGCGCGCGGCATGGGTATTCGCCTCGTTCCTCGTTCCTCGTTGTGCCAGAGCGGCCCGGCTAGCGCGCCGCCACGACAGCCTGCACGCTGACGCGGGCGCGCAAGGCGTCGTAGTCCGCTCGCGTCCAATCCAGTTCAACGCCAATGCGGCGCGTGCCTTCGCGGATTTTCGGCTTGTGCAGCGCAAGCGTAAGCGCGTCGAGCGCGGGCCACTCGCGAAACGACAGTTCCGCCAGTTCGACGGCCAGGGTCTCCAGCAGCCGCGTATGCGGCTTGTCCGCCAGAAACGCGCTGACGCGCTCGCAATAGCGCTCATAGTCGATCATCGCGTGCGCCCCCTCCTCCGACGGCTCGCCGCGGTAAATCAGGCTGGCATCGATCACGACCGGTTGCGGTGCGGCGTACTCGTGCGCATGCAGGCCGATGCGCGTCGCGACCACCAGCTCGTCGATCAACACGCGCCAGCCGCGCCCGTGGCGCGGCGGTGCGGAAAACGGCGCCAGCGCGTCTTCATAGGGCTTCACGATAGCAGCGGCTCGGCCGCGTCGAGCATGATCCGGCAGAAGTAGTCGGCAAAGCTGCGGCGCACGACCAGTTCGAAGCTGTCGCCGCTGAGCGGAACCAGCACGATAGAAGCCTTGAAGTAATGGCTCTGCGCACATTGCCCCGGAGCGAACACGCGGGGATGAAGATCGAGCGGACAGCCGCGCGCCAGCACCTCGCGCACTTTCTCGCCGCTCACTTCGAGCACCGTATAGCCGCTGCCGATATCCACCGCCGAGGCGAACTGCCCCGCCAGCGCCTGCCTCAGTTTCGCCTCGAGCGCCGCGCCCTGTGGCTGATGCGAGCGCACCAGCCACTCGTCCGGGCCGAGCCACAGCACGTCGTAGCCGTTACCGCGCGCCACCGTGTTCGGTTTGGCGGGCGGCAGGCAACCGGTCACGCTTTCCACCGCACCGGCGAAGGCCGGATCGCTCGCCTCGCCGCGCAGATTGACGAGCTCGCGAAACGGCCGCTCGCTCAAGCTGAACTTCTTCGACGCACCGGCCTGGTGTGCCTTCAGCAGATCGCCCACGCCCGCCAGCGGCGACTCCTGCCACACCTCGCCGGCCGCGCGCTGCACGAGTGCCGAAGGCGCGCCCGGCGCATTGCTTCTTGCTTCATTCCACATGTTGACGCACTCCTTCGGTGTCGTAGAAAACCGGGCTGGCAATCTTTGCGGCAATCTGCTTGCCATCCGCAAGCGGGATGGTGACGCTCTCGCCCATCTTGTCGAGGCCACCCTTGATGACGGCAAGCGCAATCGAGCGCTTCAGGATCGGGCTGTAATAGCTCGAGGTGACGTGGCCGATCATCGGCGCAATATCGCCGAACTGGTGATTGACGAGCGGCTTCGCGACGATCTGGCCACCTTCCGGCAGCACGAACGAAGCGTCATCGGTGAGCAAGCCGACGAACTGCTTGCGCCCTTCCTTCGCCGTATCCGAACGCGTCAACGAGCGCTTGCCGAGGCAGTCTTTCGACTTCGCCACCAGCCCGCCCATGCCGAGGTCATACGGCGTGATCGAACCGTCCGTGTCCTGGCCGACGATGATGTAGCCCTTCTCCGCGCGCAGCACGTGCATCGTTTCGGTGCCGTACGGCGTGATGTCGAATTCGGCGCCGGCGGCCATCAGCGCTTCCCACACGGCGCGCCCCAGATTGGCCGGCACGTTCACTTCGTAAGCCAGTTCGCCCGAGAAACTGATGCGCATCACACGCGCCCCAACGCCGGCTACCGTGCCTTCGCGATACGACATGAACGGGAAAGCCGCATTGGCGAAATCAATGTCGCTGCACACCTTCTGCAGCACCTTGCGGCTCTTCGGTCCAACCACTGCGAAAGTGGCCCAGTGGTCCGTCACCGAGGCGAGCCGCACCTTCAGGTTCGGCCACTCGGTCTGCAGCCAGCGTTCGAGCCACGTCAGCACGCGCGCCGCGCCGCCGGTCGTGGTGGTCATCATGTAATGCTGTTCGGCAAGGCGCACGGTGACGCCGTCGTCGAACACCATGCCGTTTTCGTCGAGCATCAGGCCGTAGCGGCATTTGCCGACTTCGAGCTTGCTCCACGGGTTCGTATAAACCCAGTTGAGCAGTTGCGCCGCGTCGGGACCCTGAATGTCGATCTTGCCGAGCGTCGACGCATCGAGAATGCCCACGCTGTTGCGCACGGCGAGGCACTCGCGCGCCACCGCCGCGTGCAGGTCCTCGCCCTTCTTCGGGTAGTACCACGGACGCTTCCAGTTACCCACGTCCTCGAATGCCGCGCCGTTCTCGACGTGCCATTCGTGAATGCAGGTCTTGCGGATCGGATCGAGCAGATCGCCCAGTTCGCGGCCGGCAAACGCGCCGAATGTCACCGGCGTGTAGTTGGGCCGGAAGGTCGTCGTACCGGTTTCGGGAATCGTCTTGCCGAGTGCGTCCGCGAGAATCGCCATGCCGTTGATATTGCCGAGCTTGCCCTGATCCGTGCCGAAGCCCATCGCCGTATAGCGCTTGACGTGCTCGACCGACTCGAAGCCCTCGCGTGCGGCCAGCAGAATATCGGCTGCGGACACGTCGTTCTGGAAGTCCACGAACTGCTTCGGGCCACGCGCCGCCGCCTCGCGGCTGCCGACCAGCCACAGCGGCTGCAACGGCGCTTCGGCAATCTCCGCAACCTGCGGCGCCTGCGGACGCGTCACTTCAAAACCGAGCGATTTCACTGCCTCGACACCGGCATCCACCGCAAAGCGCAGGCCACGCGCCAGGCTGAATTCACCGGCTGCCGAGCCGACGCTGACTTCCGGCTGCACCGCCTTGCCCGGCACGAAGCACACCTTCTCGTCGTTCCAGTGCGCCTTGCCGCCCGATTGCGCAAACAGGTGCAGCACCGGACTCCAGCCGCCGGACATGGCGAGCAGATCGCACGCGAGATCAGGCTGCTTCCCGCCCACCTTGCCGTTCGCATACGCGGCCACTTCCACTGACGCTACTCGCAGTTTGCCGTGTGCGGCTGTCACGACAGCGTTGTTCAGGATCTTCACGCCGTGGCGGCGCGCAGCGGCCGGCAACGCACCGTTGCCTTGCGCACGCGGATCGACCACCGTCACCTTGGCGCCGCAGGTCTTCAGGTCCAGCGCGCATTGATAGCCGTCGTCGTTGTTTGTGAACACCACGGCCTCGCGGCCCGGCAACACACCGTAGCGATGGATATACGTCGACACCGCCGAGGCCAGCATCACACCCGGCAGATCGTTATTGCCGAACACGATCGGACGCTCGTGTGCACCGGTGGCGAGAATCACGCGCTTGGCGCGGACTTTCCACAGCAGCTCACGCGTACCCTTGCGCATCGACACCGGCAGATGGTCGGTCAAACGCTGCGTCACGGTGACGAGGTTGTGGTCCTGATAGCCGAACGCAGTGCTGCGGCTCAAGATGGTCACCTCCGGCATCTGCCGCAGTTCCGCCTCGATTTTTTCGACCCAGTGCGAGGCGGCACGGCCATCAATTTCCGCACGGCTCGACAGCAGACTGCCGCCAAGCTCGCGCTGATCGTCGACCAGCAGCACACGCGCACCCGAGAGGCCCGCCGCATGGGCCGCCGCCAGCCCGGTCGGGCCGCCGCCCACCACCAGCACGTCGCAATGGGCAAAGCACTTGTCGTAACGGTCCGCATCAGGCACTTCAGGCGACTTGCCGAGACCCGCCGCCTCGCGAATCTTGTCTTCGTACTTCGGCCACCATTTACGCGGCCACATGAAGGTCTTGTAGTAGAAACCGGCCGGCAGGAAGCGCGAAAACTTCTGGTTGATCGCCATGCGGTCGTGTTCGAGACTCGGCTCGGCATTCACGCTCGTCGCCACCAGCCCCTGGTACAACTCCACTTCCGTGGCCCGCGCATTCGGCACGGTATACGCACCGCGTTCGAGCTGCACTACGGCATTCGGTTCCTCGACGCCCGCCGTGACGATGCCGCGCGGCCGGTGATACTTGAAACTGCGCGCCACAAAGTGCACGCCGTTCGCGAGCAGCGCCGAGGCGAGCGTGTCGCCCTGGAAGCCCTGATAGGTGCGGCCGTTGAACGTGAAGGTCAGCGGAATCGCGCGATTGATGCGCCCACCGGCGCCGAGGCGGTCTTTCTGGCTCATTGCTTGTTGCCCTCGTGAGCGTCGTGGGTGGTCGAGTGGCTGGCGGACCCTGAGGTCGAAGCGCCAAAGGTTTCATAGCCGAGAATCTGATAGGACACCGTATCGCGTGTGGCCATGAACCAGCGGCGGCAGCCCTGGGTATGCAGCCATTGCTCGCGGTGCACGCCGCGCGGGTTCTTGCGCATGAACAGGTAGTCGCCCCATTCCTTGTCGGTCAGTTTTTCGGTTTCGAGCGGACGGGCGATATCGGCTTCGCCGCCGCACGAGAATTCAGATTCGGCGCGCGGCCCGCACCACGGGCATTCGATCAGTAGCATGTCGGTCTCCAATGCAGTGGATGAGCGTTAGTGGGCCACAGCGGCAGCGCCGTGTTCGTCGATCAGATGGCCGGTGTAAAAACGGTCCAGCGAGAACGGCGCGTTCAAGGGATGCGGCGCGTCGTTGGCGATCGTATGCGCGAACACCCAGCCCGAACCCGGCGTCGCCTTGAAGCCGCCCGTGCCCCAGCCGCAGTTGAAGTACAGCCCCTTCACGTCGGTCTTGCTGATGATCGGGCAGGCGTCCGGCGAGACATCCACAATGCCGCCCCACTGCCGGTTCATCCGGACCCGCGAGAACACCGGGAACATTTCCACGATCGCCTGCAGCGTGCCTTCGATGATGTTGAAGCTGCCGCGCTGGCCGAAGCCCGTGTACTGATCGACGCCCGCGCCGATCACCAGGTCGCCCTTGTCGGACTGGCTGATATACGCATGCACCGCGTTCGACATGATCACGGTGTTGACCACCGGCTTGATCGGCTCGGACACCAGTGCCTGCAGCGGATGGCTCTCCAGCGGCAGGCGCACGCCGGCCATATCTGCGAGCGTCGAGGTATTGCCGGCTGCGACCACCGCCACTTTTTTTGCCTTGATAAAGCCCTTGACCGTATCGACGCCCGTCACCGCGCCGCCTTCGCGGCGAATGCCTGTGACCTGGCAGTTCTGGATGATGTCGACGCCATGCTGGTCCGCGCCGCGTGCGAAGCCCCACGCCACCGCATCGTGGCGCGCCACGCCGGCGCGGCGCTGAATCGACGCGCCGAGCACCGGATAGCGGCTGTTGAGGTTGATCGTCGGCTCGATTTCCTTGATCTGCTCGGGTGTGATGAACTCGGCGTCCACGCCGTTCAGGCGGTTCGCATTCACCCGGCGCTCGGTGTCGCGCACGTCCTGCAGCGTATGGGCCAGATTGAGCACACCGCGCTGACTGAACATCACGTTGTAGTTGAGGTCCTGCGACAACCCTTCCCACAGCTTCATGGCCTTCTCGTACAGCGCGGCCGATTCGTCCCACAGGTAATTCGAGCGCACGATGGTGGTATTGCGCGCGGTATTGCCGCCGCCTATCCAGCCCTTCTCGAGAATCGCGATATTGCGCACGCCATGTTCCTTGGCGAGGTAATACGCGGTCGCGAGACCGTGGCCGCCGCCGCCGACGATCACCACGTCGTACTCGCGCTTCGGCTCCGGGCTTCTCCACTGCCGCTCCCAGTTCTCGTGATACGACAACCCGTTGCGGAACAAACTGAATATCGAATAGCGGCTCATGGGGTAAGTCCTCTCTTTAGCATTCGATGACGTTCACGGCGAGACCACCGCGCGACGTCTCCTTGTATTTGGTCTTCATGTCGGCGCCGGTTTCGCGCATCGTCTTGATCACGTTGTCGAGCGACACGTAGTGCTGGCCATCGCCCTTCAATGCCATGCGCGACGCGTTGAGCGCCTTGATCGCGCCCATCGCATTGCGCTCGATGCAGGGAATCTGCACGAGGCCGCCCACCGGGTCGCAGGTCATGCCCAGGTTGTGCTCCATGCCGATCTCGGCGGCGTTTTCGACTTGCGGCGGTGTGCCGCCCATGACGGCGGCGAGCGCCGCCGCGGCCATCGAGCAGGCCACGCCCACCTCACCCTGGCAGCCCACTTCGGCGCCGGAAATCGAGGCGGTTTCCTTGTAGATGATGCCGATGGCGGCAGCGGTCAGGAGGAAGGTGACGATGCCGTCCTCGTTCGAACCCGGCACGAACTTCACGTAGTAATGCAGCACCGCCGGAATCACGCCGGCCGCACCGTTGGTCGGCGCCGTCACGACGCGCCCGCCGGCGGCGTTCTCTTCGTTGACGGCCATCGCATACAGGTTGACCCAGTCGAGCATCGAGAGCGGATCGCGCAACGATTCCTCGGAGCGCAGGCGCAGGTTGCTGGAGAGATCCGCGGCACGGCGCTTGACGCGCATCGGGCCGGGCAGGTCGCCGCGCACCTTGCAGCCGCGCTCGACGCAGGCGGCCATGGTGCGCCAGATCGCAAGCAGACCCTCGCGGACCTCGGCGGGCGAACGCGAGGCGCACTCGTTGGCCATCGTTATCTCCGCTATCGAGAGTCCGCTTTCGCGGCACACCCGCATCAGATCGTCGCCGGTGCGAAACGGCCAAGGCACCTCGCCGCCCGCACGCACGCCGTTGACGCGATCGCCTTCGCGGTTCACCACAAACCCGCCGCCGACCGAGTAATACTCCTTCTCCACCAGCAGCTGGCCGTTTTCGTCGAATGCCTGAAAGCGCATTCCATTCGGATGAACCACGCCGGTGCCCGCCATCAGCTTACGGAAGAACGACAGATGCTCCTTCTCGTCGTACTGCACGCGGTGCTTGCCGAGCAGCAACAGCGCCTTCTCCGCGCGAATCTGCGCGAGACGCGGCTCGATCAGGTCGGGATCGATCGTATCGGGCAGATGCCCTTCGAGGCCGAGCAGCACCGCCTTGTCCGTACCGTGGCCCTTGCCGGTGGCGCCCAGCGAGCCATACAGCTCGACCTTGACGCGCCGCACGAAGGCGAGCAGGTTGGCATCTTCGATATGCGAGGCGAAGCGGCACGCGGCGATCATCGGGCCGACCGTGTGCGAACTCGACGGGCCGATGCCGATCTTGAACAGATCGAAGACGCTGACGTTCATGGGGGCTGCCTGGTGGTAAGGGGTCGGTTTGCCGGCCGGGGGATTGCCGCCTCGATGGCGGCGGCTCCTCCGGTCCGGGCGTCGGCGCGAACTTTCCGCGCAATCTCCTGTATGGCGTCAGTACACCAGCGCGTAAAATTGGCCGATAGAACAAAAGCGCCATCGCGTTGGGATGACGACGCCACCGGCCCATCAGGCCTGGCGGCGGTTCGCTTCTGCGATGGTTCGCGGCGGAAAAGCGCAAGTGGCTGCGGCGCGGATCAGCGACGCTAGGGGCATCGCGCGCCGGCGCCCGCGCGCGTGGCTGCCGGCTGCAACGCACAGCGCTCCTGCGTAAAACCACGACCGGCCGACCGGCCGACCCTCCGGCCCTCTAGCCTTTTAGCCCTGCTTTGGCTTGCTTTCTCTCCATGACGCACCCTGGCGCTGCCGCACCATGAAAACCGCAGAACCGTTACCGCTGACCTCCATCGACGGCGTCCCCAAGGAGCGCATCCGTTTCGGCATCGTGCTGCTGCCGAATTTCACGCTGACGGCGTTTTCCGGCTTCGTCGACATGCTGCGGCTGTCCGCGGACGAAGGCGACTACAGCAAGCCGGTGCGCTGTTCGTGGAGCGTGATCGGCGACACGCTGGCGCCGGTGCGCGCCAGTTGCGGCATCCAGATCACGCCATGGGAAACCTTCGAAACGGCCGAACCGTTCGATTACGTGGTGGTGGTAGGCGGCCTGCTGCACTCCGGACCGCAGGCGAACGACGAGACGCTGCAGTTCATCCGCCAGGCCGCACGCGGCGCCACCACGCTGGTCGGCATCTGCACCGGGGTGTTTGCGCTGATGCGCGCCGGTGTGCTGGACGAGCACCGCATCTGCGTAAGCTGGTTTCACTACTGGGATTTTGTCGAGCGCTTTCCGTCGGTGAATCCGGATGCGCTGATTGCCGACCGCCTGTTCGTGATCGACCGGCGGCGCATCACCTGCTCGGGCGGGCGGGCCTCCATCGATGTCGCCGCTGCGATCCTGTTGCGGCACTTCGAACACGCCACCGTACAGAAGGCACTGCGCATCCTGCTGGTCGGGGAAATGCAGAAAGGCAACGCGCCGCAGCCGCATCCGCCGGGCCTCGCGCCGGCTACGCATCCCAAGGTCAAGCGGGCGATCCTGCTGATGGAGCAGCACGTGGGGCGCGCGCTGCCGCTCGAAGAACTGGCCTGCAAGCTCGATATGTCGCCGCGCCAGCTGGAGCGGCTCTTCAAGGCGGAAACCGGCCGCAGTCCGCAGGCCTTCGCCAAGCAGGTGCGTCTGCGCACCGCCGCGTGGCTGCTGACCAGCTCGGATCGCACCGTGGCCGATATCGCGTCGAGCTGTGGTTTCTCCGACGCCTCCCACCTGGGCCGTGAATTTCGCAAGCAGTTCGGCGTGCCGCCCGTGATGTTCCGCGAGCAGCGCGGCGCCGTGCCGGCCGAGGACGCCGCGGTATTCGACGAGACGTTTCCTGGGCGTGTGGATATCTACTAAGTACACTTAAGCATTACGCCCGAAGCAACGAGGGCGGCCCGATACCGGAGCCGCCCTCGCAATCTGAAGCACTAACCCAGACTCAAGCCGCTTACTGCGACTCCTCCGCCCAAACGGTATTTTCCCGCGCCATCAGGGCCGTAGACGCTGCCGGGCCGAACGTGCCGGCCGTGTAATTACGCGGCCGCTCGCCCGATTTCTGCCAGCCGTCCAGAATCGGCTCCGCCCAGGCCCATGCTGCTTCCAGTTCGTCACGGCGCATGAAGTGTGTCAGACGCCCGCGAATCACGTCGATCAACAGACGCTCGTAGGCTTCCGCGCGCCGCTCCGTGAAGGCCTGCTGCAGATCGAGATTCAGGTTAACCGGCAGCATGTGCATGCCGCTGCCCGGCTCCTTGGCCAGCATCTGCAACTGGATCGACTCTTCCGGCTGCAGTTGAATCACGAGGCGGTTGCCATAGTGATGCGGGCCGCTCGGAATGATCGAGAACGGCATTTCGGAGAACTCGATAACGATCTCCGAGATCTTCTTCTGCAGCCGCTTGCCGGTGCGCAGATAAAACGGCACATTGGCCCAGCGCCAGTTGTTGATCTGTGCGCGCAGCGCAACGAAGGTTTCCGCGCGGCTGTTGGCCGGCACATTGTCTTCTTCCAGATAGCCCTTGACTGCCTCGCCGTCCACCGCGCCGGCCGTGTACTGGCCGCGCACGGTGTCCCGGGCGATATCGTCAGCTGTCATGGGGCGCAGCGAGCGCAGCACCTTGAGCTTTTCGTCGCGCACCGCATCCGGGTCGAGCGACACCGGCGGTTCCATGGCGACAATGCACAGCAACTGCAGCAAGTGGTTCTGCACCATGTCGCGCAATGCGCCGGTCTTGTCATAGAAGCCCGCGCGGCTGCCCACACCGACCGCCTCCGCCACCGTGATCTGCACGCTCTTGATATACGGCGCCTGCCACAGCGGGCCGAAAATCGCGTTGCCGAAGCGCAGCACCATCAGGTTCTGCACGGTTTCCTTGCCGAGGTAGTGGTCGATCCGGTAAATCTGCGCTTCGTTGAAATGGCGGCCGACGTCGTTATTGATATCCTGCGCCGAGGCCAGGTCGTGACCCAGCGGCTTTTCCAGCACCACGCGCGAGTGCTCGTCCACCAGACCGGCTGCCGACAGGTTGTCGCAGATGTTCGTGAACAGGTCCGGCGAGGTTGCCAGATAGAACACGCGCCGCACGCCGGGACGCGAGGCTTCCTTCAGGTTCTGATAGTCCTCCACCGAGTCGACGTTCATGCGCACGTATTCGAACAGCGCAAGGAATTTGTCCCACGCGGCGGCATCGAACGCCTTCTTTTCGATGAAGGGCTTGGCCTTCAATTCCATGAATTCGGTGATGTATTCCTCACGCGACCAGGGCTTGCGGCCAATCGTGAGAATGCGGGTTTCCGGCGGCAGATTGCAGTGCAGATGCGCCATGTATAGCGCCGGCAGCAGCTTGCGAAACGACAGGTCACCCGTACCGCCGAAGATGATCATGTCGAGCGGCAACTCAGGGGTGGCAGAAGCGTGTTGGGTAATCATGGCGCGGTGTCACCGTCGTGAAAGGCGTCGCGCAAGGCGACGCGAAAGGGCAAAAATGCCGGAGACCGGCATTTTCTGAGAAACGCCTATGGTGCAACGTTTTTGGATTGTTTGCACGCGACGCGCGGCTGACAGCCACGAAAATTTTTGCGCTTCAGGCGCCCTGCAAAGCACGACGGGCCACCCGGCAGGCGCCGAGGTCCCATGCCGCACAGCCCACGCTCTTGAATAGCACGGGCGTGCTACCCGCCGGCGGCGCCACGGTCCCGCCAACTACCGCCGCAATACCGGTCACGTTTGCCCAATCGACACCCGCCTGGATCAGATCGCCGGCTTCGTGGCGAGCGCCCGCCAGGTCGTCGACGAACAATGCGCTGCCATGCACGGTGCGTGCGCCGATCTCCAGCATCGCCGGGGTGAATGCGCCGACGCCGATCACCAGACGCTCAGCGCGCGGCGCTTCCTCGTAGACGGCCTGCCTGCTGGTGGTGAGGGCGATCACCACGTCCACGGAAGCGGGCGCCACGGCATCCACGAGTGGCTGCAACTGCCGGGCACGGCCGCGATGCGCGTCGCAAAACGCCTGAGCTTTCGCCGGGGAACTGGCCTTCACGTGCACCAGCGCCTCGGGAAACAGTTCGCCGATCGCCTCAAGATGGTTCGCGGCCTGGGTCCCGGTGCCGATCAGCAGAAACTCACGCGGCGCGCCGCGGCCCGACGCAGCACCCTTGAAGGTCTGCACCCCGAGCATCGACATGGCCGCTGTGCGCCGTCCGGTCACCGTCGGACCATCGAGAATAAACAGTGTCGCGCCGGTGTCGGCGTCGAAGGCCATCACCTGGCCGTGGATCGTGGCGAGGCCGCGCGGACCGTTGGCGGGACACACGTTGACCAGCTTGTGAATGGCGAGGTCGCTCGCCGTGGCGGGCATCGAGAGCATCACGCCGCCCTCGTTCAGCGGCACGACGAGCCGCTCCGGGCTCGCAATGCGTTGCTGTGCATAGTCGATTAGCGCGCCTTTGAGCGCCTCCACCAGTGCGGCGTAGGGCGTGAGCCGCGCGGTGGCGGCGGCATCGAAGATCGGCGTGGCCGGCTGGGTCATGGATGGTGCTCCGTCGGCGTGCGCCCTTCAGCGCACGAGAAAACCATACGTTAGCGGATCGCGCTCATCGACGATCCAGTTCGCGAAGCCGCAAATATGCGCATCGCCCTCGATTTCCGGAATCACCGCGTCGAAGCGCTCGAGTTTCGTTTCGGACAACACACGACCGCGGAAAATCGTGCCGATCACCGATTCGTTGACGAGCGTCTCGTCGCGTCCCAGTTCGCCGCGCAGATACAGTTGCGCGACCCGCCCCGCCGTCCCCGAGCCGGTTGGCGAACGGTCCACCTCACGGTCGGCGAACACGCAGCAATTGGCCTGGGTGGACCCCGCATGGCGCGGTACGTTGTCGATAATCGTGCCGTAGATATGGTTGATTTCGGGGATATGGGGATGCACGACCTTGAACGCCTCATTAGCCGCGCGCTTCACTTGCGCGCCGAACTCGATCAGGCGGTCCACTTCCGCCTCGCGCACGTTCAGATCGAATGGCTTGCCTGAGGTGTAGAAGTAGAACGCACCGCCGAAGGCGATATCGCCGGTCACGGCTCCGAAGCCCGGCGTATGCACCGTCACGTCGCGCTGCCAGATAAACGAAGGCACGTTGACGAAGCGCACACCGCCCGCATGATCGCCGTCCCACTTGACGAAGGCTTCGATAAAACCGCATGGCGCGTCGATGCCTACGCGCGTCTCCGGCTCGGTCCGCTCGACCCAGCCGAGCGCCACCGCCGCAGTCGCCAGCGCGATCACACCGTGGCCGCAATGGTCGCTATAGCCTTCGTTGTGCACGAAGATGATGCCGAAGTCGGCGCCCTCGCTCACCGGCTCGGTGAGGTAGCCGCCGTACATATCCGCATGGCCGCGCGGCTCGAACATGAGCGCGCGGCGCAGATGGTCCTGATGCTCCTTGAGCCAGCTGCGCCGCTCGACAAGCGTCTTGCCGGGAAACTTCGGCAGTCCGCTGGTGACGATCCGGAACGGTTCGCCGCCGGTGTGCACCTCGACCGTGCTGATGACGCGATTCAGTTTCATAACGCCTGGCGAGCCTCTTTCGCGTACGGCGCAACGGCCGAAAATGCATCGATAAGAACCATCCTGTTGTCTCCATCTGTTCTATACTGGATCAAAATGTAGACCAGCTTTGGTTTTGTTTCAACCAATTTCAATATTCTGAAAGCAATCTGGTTCAGATCGAGATCACCCGCCCCCACCTATGGAAAACACGTTTCGCCCGAAGCAGATCTACGAGCAGGTTGCCGAGCGCATTCGCGCCGAAATCCGCAGCGGCCAGTTCGCCGCGGAAGCGCGCTTGCCCTCGGAGCGCGAACTGGCCGCGCATTTCAACGTGGGACGCCCGGCGGTACGCGAGGCGATCGGCGCGCTGCAGAACGAAGGGCTTGTAATCACGCGGCGCAACTCGGGCACCTATGTCTGCGCGGACGCGCCGCAGCGTCTGGCCGCGGCGCCGCTGCAACCCGCTTCGCTGGCCGATCCGGACTTCAGCCCGAGCTCCACGCTGGATGTGCGTCTGATCCTCGAACCGGCTATTGCCCGGCGCGCGGCGGCGCATGCGCAGCGCGACGAGCTGGCCGAGCACTACCTCGCGCAGATGGATTCGATTGTGGACGTGAGCGACCCGGCGCAGCGCGTGCTCTGGAACAACAGCGACCGCCTGTTTCACCGCCAGCTTGCGATGATGACGGGCGACGCCCTGCTGGTGAAGATCGCCGACGAAGTGGCGAAGACCATGGACCAGCCGCTCTGGAAACGGCTCAAGGACGACGGCATTTACGATGCCGGGCGAATCCGCCTGTATGTCTCGGAACACCGGCTGATCTATGAGGCGATTGTCGGCGGCGACGCGGACGCGGCCGCGTTCTACGTCGAGCAGCACATCATGCGGGTGCGGCGCGATATCGCGCCGAAGTGAAGTTTAGGGCCTCGGCCAGACATGGCGCGCTTACTGCGCCGAATCTTTGCTGGCGTTGCCGGAGGCGTGTCCGCCCTGCTTGAACATCGCGCGGCAAGCCGGGCTCAGTTCGCTGATGTGCTGCTTCATGCAGGCGGTGATTTTGTCCTTGTTGGGAATGTCCTCGCTGCAAAAATGCATCGCGTCGCTGCGGCAGGCCTTTTCCTGCTCGTCGCGAGTGTCGGCGCTCGTTTCGCTGACCGCCATCAGCGCAAGGAAACCGATGGCGAAGAAAGCTTGGTATCGTTTCATTGAGGCTCCGGGTTAGCAGGTCGATCCGCGGTGCCAATTGCGCACCACCCGCCTGTCCCTCAGCAGAATTCGGGCCTGCTGAACGGGCATGCGCCTGCTGCCCTGACCATCCCGTTCAGCGAGCCGCGCGGGTCAGCGTCAAGCCGCGCCCAGCGTAAAAGCGCGCCATGGTTGCAAACGGCAGATAGACATCGCTTTGATACGGCGCGATGCCCGACGGATTGTGAAACCACACGCCCTCGGCATCGCGCCCATGCAGCAGGATCAGATGGCCGCCGCGCTGGGCATTCGGCGCATCCGGATAGCGGATTTCCGCGCTCACCGAAACGATCGCCAGCGTGTCGCTGTCAAGCCGCGCGGCCATTTCCTCCAGCGTGGCCTCGGGCCACACCTGCACCCGCAAGCCGAAGGCGCGCTCGGTCCAACTCGCGAACGGCCGGTAAATCAGTCCGTCGACGCCACCGTCCTCGCGCATCCGGTACACCTCGTGGCGCAGCGCTTCGTCGAGCAAGGCCGCGCGCGGTGCGTGTCCGATGCCCCAGAAGTCGAGCGCCGATTCCAGGCAGGTCAGGCCGCACAGGCGCTGCGCCCAGAAACGGTAATGGTCCGGCTCGGTAAAGCCGCTGCGTTGCCATGCGGGGTCGTCACAAGGGTCCGCGTCGTCTTCGACGATGGGCCGCACCCATTCGGGACTTCCCCATTGCGAGTAATACGGCACGCCGGTATGACGAATAATGTCGTGTTTCATGAAGGGCATCAGGTTGTCTGGAAAGGTGCTCGCAAAAGCAATCGCGCTATGCTCGCATGAAAGACCACAATGGATCACACTTCATTACAAGTCGCTGCCGTTTTCCCCGGTAAAATACGCAACGCACATATGGCTTAACCTCGCCGCCCAACCGGCTCGAGGCTGCTGCCCGAGCAGACCCGCGGCATCCCGCTGCGGCTGTGCGAAAGCAGCAACGCCGCGTTTTTTTGCTGTACATTTGCTCTCCCATGCGTGGCCGGTCGGCTCGCAAAGAAAGCGGTGCGAAGCATCGCTGTCAAGCCTTATCGCGTCCTACACCCGACACATTTATAAAGACGGACCACCACGCAGCATGGCCAACGAAGCAACCTCACCTGACTCCATCGCAGTCGCGGAACGCGTGCGCGAGTTGATGAGCCGTCACGGCATTGGTAAGCGGCAGCAGACCACGGAGTTGTGCCGCATTCTCGACCTGAGTTTTTCTCAAGGGCACCGCAAACTCCGCGGCAACAGTCCGTGGACGTTATCGCAGATCAAGAAAGTCGCCGAGGTGTTCGGCGAGCCGGCCGCGCAACTGTTCGGCGCGCAATCGCTCGACCCCGGCATGGTGGGCGCCATCGCCCAGGAAGCCGTGTTCTCCATCGGCGGCATCGAACTCGCCTGCACTGCCTGGGTTGGCGCGGCACTGGAACCGGGCAGCCGCCCCGAATTCGTCGCCTATTCGAAGCAGGGGCAATGGCGTGTCACGCGTCACGATGGCGCGCTCTATCAAAGCGCCTTCGAAGTTCACAAGATTGAAATCTATCCGCGCCGCGCGGAAGCCGACAAGCCGCTGATCGCGGTGGTCGACGACGACCAGGCCTCGGCCGACAACCTGCGCGACTATCTCGATCGCAGCGGCTTCGGCGCGGTGGCCATCTACGGTCTGGCCGCGTTCGTCGAGCAGTTGCAGACCCAGGTGTTCGACGGCGTGGTGATCGACTGGCTGTTCGGCACGCAGACCTCCGCGGCGGCAATTCGCGCGGTGCGCGCTTCGGAGAATCCGGACGCGCCCGTGTTCGTGCTGACCGGCGAACTGCTGACCGGCAAGGCCAGCGAGTCCGAGATCAGCGAGATCATCCGCGATTACAACGTGGCGTGTTATGAGAAGCCCGCGCGCATGGCCATTCTCGTGGCCGACCTGTCGAAGCGGCTGAACCGCGCCTAGGCGTTTGCTTTTGGCGCTCCCGGCATCGGACCGGGCGGAAAGCGCGGCGTGATATCGGCATCAAGCCAGCATCACGCCAGCATCGAGCCGCCTGTCAAACCGTGCTGCGCAGCCAGCGCCCGTTGCAGCGCACCGCGCAATTCCTCGTAGTGCACCGGCTTCACGAGGTACTCGAAGAATGGCGCCGTGTCGGCGGGCGGCGCCTCCGGTGCATAAGCGCTGATCGCAATCACGGGTGCGCCGGAAGACGGTCCGCTGCGGGCGCTGAATTCCGCGAAGAACGCGTAGCCATCCTGATCCGGCATGTGCAGGTCCAGCAACATCACGTCGCAGCGCCGCAGGTCGAGCCACGCCAGCGCATCTTTGGCATTCGCCACAGCGGTCGCCTCGTAGCCCATATGCGTAATCATTTCCCACAGCGACTCGCGAATCAGGCCGTTGTCGTCGACGATCAGCACCTGTGAGCGCTCGCGGTCCTGCGCGCTCGCCGCCGTCGCATCGGGCGGCACGGCCGGCTCGACCGGCCCCACCGGAATCGTCACCGTAAAGGTGGTACCCTGGCCCACCTCGCTTTCCACCGCGACGCTGCCGCCGAACAGCTTCAGTAGCCCCTGCACGATCGCGAGACCCATGCCCGCTCCCTCGAAACGCCGCGTACGCGAGCCGTCGAGCTGGGTGAATTCCTTGAACATCAACGGCAACTGCTTGGGCGGCACGCCCGGCCCGGTGTCGCTCACCACGATGGTCAGCACCGCCAGCCGCTGCGCGAGCCGCACCCGCACCGAACCCTTCTCGGTGTAGCGAATCGCGTTGGTCACGAGGTTGCTGACGATCTGACGGATCCGATGCGGATCGGAGTCGACCGGTCCGGTCAGGCCGCTCGCCTCGCTTTCGAGCGCAAGCCCGCGGGCGTGCGCGGCCGGCATGTGCTCGTCGACGATCGACGCCAGCAGCTCGCGCGGCTCGAATTGCTCATAACGCAGTTCGAGCTTGCCGGCGCCAAGGCGCGCGTAGTCGGTCAGGTCGCGCATTTGCGCTTCCAGATGCCGCGCCGCGCTTTCGAGCCTCTGGATCACCTTGCGGTCGGCTTCGGACTGGAAGTTAAAGCCCAGCAGTTCGATCGACGACACGATCGCGTGCAGCGGCGTGCGCAACTCATGGCTGATCATGCCGAGAAAAGCGTCTTTCGCGAGGCTGGCCTCGCGCGCAGCGCGGGTCGCCTGGTGCTCTGCTTCGAGGGCGGCGCGCTGCTGGCGGATCAGGCGGCTACGGCGCCGGCCGTTCACTACCAGCAGCAGCGTAGCGGCGGCCGACAGCAGCACCAGCATGAACCCCGCGGCAAACAGCATGCGCCGCTTGTCGATAAAGTCGCGGCTGAGCGCTTCGCGGTCGGCGACGTCGGCAAAACGGCGCGTCAAGGCGAGATCGTTGACCTCCTGCCAGTGTGCACGCAACTCGGCGACAATCTGGTCCGCCTGGCGCGGATCGCGCGGCAACGCATCGAATTCGGGCTCGAGCTTGTCCAGCATCACCTCGAGCGTGTGGATTTCGCTCTCCTGCCGCTGCAGCAAAGCGAGCTGGCTTACCAGCATGCGCGTGGAGCCGGCCATCACATGCAGCTTCGACTGCAGCACTTCGTAGCGCAACTGCAGCCGCGGATAGTCGACATCGGTGCCGCCGCGGTACAGCAGCAACTGGTTCTCCAGTCGCGCGTAGGCGATCTGCAACTGCGCGGCGTCCCAGTAGTAGCCGTCGTACGTGCCCGTGAGCAACTGCGTGGAGCGCGGGTTGAGCAGGTTGGCGTACATCAGATAGCCAATCGCTGCAAGCGGCGCGGCGAGCGCGGTGGCCCAAACGGCCGCCAGCAGCCAGCGCCGCAGCCGGTGCGGCATTACTTGACGATCAAGCCCTTGATTTGCCATACAAATTTCGAGTCCGCGTCGGCGCCCGAGAGTTCCGTGGGAAAGGCGTCGCGCGGATAGATAATAAACAGCGGTCCGAAGTCGCTGACCTTTAAACGCTTGCCGTTCATGCTGTACGCGACGATGACCCCATAGCGGTCGCAATCCGACACAGGAATGGTTTCCGCATAGTCATCGAGCGTGCGCACCTCGATCTGGCTGCCGTGCGCGCCCACCAGCTTCAGGATATCCGCGAGCAACGGACCTGAGAAGGTCGAACGGGGCGTCCATGTGGTCGAGGTGGTAATCGAATGAACCGGCAGTGCCAGAAGCTGTGCCTCCGTGACGTGATAAACCTTGTGCGACGGATCATTGATGCTGGCGATCGCGCCCGACACGTCGAGCGCGAGCGGCGCAGCCTGGGCAAACCCCGCCCCGAGCGCCATGGCGAGGCACGCGATCCATCGCGCGCCTTTCTTGTAGTAGTGCATTTCAACGGCCTTTTTCATCTGTTTTTTTGTCTTTTTTGCCGGCGCGCAATGGCCGGACCGCCCGCATGATATCGCCAAACGGACGTGCTGCAAAAAGCCCCGAAGCGCGCCCTGACACCGCTCACTCCTTGCCGTCCGCGAGGCGCAGATGGCGCGCCGCGCGCTGCGAGGCCACCATGATCAGCTTCATGGTCGCCCGCGTGGCGCCGACGAACAGCTTGCGGGCGCTGCGCTCGTCGAAGGTTTCGAAATCGACCTCGGTCAGGATCACGCAGGGCGCCGACTGGCCCTTGAAGCGGTAGATCGATTCCAGCAGCACGTCGCCCTCGCGATACTCCGGATTGCCGAACAGGTCGTACTTGCCGGTGAAGCTGCGCACGCGGTGCGGTCCGAGCTGGTCCAGTGAGCTCAGCACGGAATTTTCGCGGCCGCGGAACGACAACACGGCAATGTCCTGCTTGCGGAACCCTAGCGAGAGCGCCTGGGTAATCGCGCGCTTGGTGGCGTCGATACAGCCTTCGGCCGCGTGCGCGGCGTCGTAAGTGGAGAGCGACAGGTCGGAGCCGTCGAACGGGCTGCCCGAGGCCAGCGCCGCCGCAAACGGCACCTCGGCGCCCACCACGTCGCGCACGTAGTCGAGAATGTCGCGCGGGCTGCGGTAGTTCGTCGTCTCCTTGAGCGTGGTCCAACCCGGCAGGTCGACCGGCGCGCGCATATAGAGGTTCTGCAGCGGATCCTCCAGCCACCACCATGCCGCGCCCGGGCGCAACAGCCGTTCGAGCGCGGCGACCCACGGCTGCTGGAAATCCTGCCCTTCGTCGACGATCAAGACATCGAACTGCCAGCGCGCGTCGATCGGCGTGTCGACGAAAATCTGTTCGAGCTGATTGAAGATATCGTCGGCCTGGAAGTCGGGGTTGCAGCCGCCGTCGCGGGCAATCCAGTCGCACAACTGGTGATAGTTCGCCACTTTCGCTTCGGGCGGCGCCACCCGCGCGATATGGTCGGCGAGCGGCCGGTTGAAGCACACGTATAACGGCCGCTGGCCGCGCGCTACCGCGTCCTTCATCACCTGCACGGCCAGTTGCGTCTTGCCTGAGCCGGCCGTGCCGGCCACCCGCAGACGGAACGGCGTGAATTCGAGGCGCCGCGCCCACGTGGCAAGACCGCCGGCCAGACGCGTGACGAGCGTGCCCGCCTGGCCGACCAGTGCGCTGGCGTCCGGGGTCAAGGCCAGTTCGTCGGCGAGAAAGTGGTGAATCTTCGCGGCGCAGGCAAGGCGCGGCTCGTCGGCCGGCAACGCCTCGCGAATGACGGCGGCAAGCCGCTCCTTGCGGGTCGCGTCGACAATTCGCGCCGGGTTGACGCCGGCAATCGCCGCGTCCTTGACGACGTGATCGGGGCAGTAAAGCAGTTCCTCGATGAAATACGTGCCAGCGCCGAAGGCCGCGGTAAACCGCCGATGCATGCCTTCGATAGTGCGCGCCAGCGCGATTGCCACATTGCGCTCGGTCTGCAGGTAGACCTTGACGAGCCCCTTGGGCGTCTCGCGCAAAAAGCCGGTTTTCTGCTCGACGATCATCACGCGCCCGGACGGGCTGACAATCACAAAGTCCGCTTCCCCGAACACCGAGAAGCCCTGGTTGAGCCGCGTCCAGTGCACCCCGTGATACACGGTGTAAGCGTCGGGCAAGGCGCTTTCCAGCAGCGCAAGGGTTTCGCGTTCGCGCGCGGCGGCGCCGGTGGCAGCGAGGTTCTTCCAGTCGTCGGGGACAATGCGGGCCATGCGATGCCTCGTCGTATTCGGGTGTGCCCATTGTACGCAACGACCTTGCGGTTCCGGCATCGGCCAATCGGCAGAAGGTAATTACAAGGTGCTTCGTGTATCGTTGCTGCTTGAACGCCGCGCCCACGTGCGGCTTGCCAACCATGAAATGAGGATTTGCCGGATGATTACGATCTGGGGACGCGCCAACTCGGTCAACGTTCAGAAAGTGCTGTGGTGTTGCGACGAACTCGTGCTGCCGTACGAGCGCATTGATGCGGGCATGCAGTTCGGCCGCAACAACGAGCCGGAATACCTGGCAATGAATCCCAACGCTCGCGTTCCGACCCTGGTCGACGGCGACTTCGTGTTGTGGGAGTCGAACTCGATCCTGCGCTATCTGGTCATGCAATACGCCCCGGCGAGCCCGCTCTATCCGCCGGAACCCAGGCAGCGCGCGAGCATCGACCGCTGGCTCGACTGGTCGCTATCCACCCTGCAACCCGCCGAGCGTCCGGTCTTCTGGGCACTCGTGCGCACGCCGGCCGCTGAGCGCGACACGGCCAAACTCGCCACGGACTTCGCCGCCGTCGCAGTGCTGTGGAAACTGGTCGACGCGCATCTGCAAGGCCGCTTCTTCCTCGAAGGCGAAAAATGCTCGCTGGCCGACCTCGTGATCGGCGCTTACGCGAAACGCTGGTTCGGACTGGAAGGCATCGAGCGTCTGCCGCTGCCGAACCTCGAGCGCTGGTACTCGCGCCTCGCCACCCGCGCCGGCTTCAAAAAGTACGTCGACTTTCCGCTGACCTGAACGCCCCACACCTGACATGACAATCACGCTTTACGCCTGGGGCACGCCAAATGGCCGCAAGGTCAGCGTCGCCCTCGAAGAGATGGAACTGCCCTACACGGTGGTTCCGGTCAACATCGGCAAGGGGGAGCAGTTCCAGCCCGAATTTCTGCGCATCAGCCCGAACAACAAGATTCCGGCCATCGTCGATCCGGACGGGCCGCCGGTCGCGGGCGGCGTCCCGGGTGCGGCCGGCGCAGCGGGCGGCGCGGGCGCGCCGGTCAGCGTGTTCGAATCGGGCGCGATCCTGCTCTATCTGGGCGAAAAGACCGGCAAGTTCCTGCCGGCCAGCCTGCGCGAGCGCGTGCCAGTGCTCGAATGGCTGATGTGGCAGATGGGCGGCTTCGGTCCGATGCCCGGCCAGGTGCACCACTTCGCCGCGCTCGAAGCAGAAGCCGACCGCCGCTACGGCCTGAAGCGCTTCTCGGACGAAACGCATCGCCTCTATGGCGTGCTCGACCGGCGGCTCGCGGAGGCGGAATTCGTCGCGGGCGAACTCTCGGTGGCCGATTTCGCAATTCTCGGCTGGGCCTGGCGGCACGAACGCCATAAGGTCGACCTCGCCAGCTACCCCAACGTGCGGCGCTGGTACGACACGCTGTTCGCGCGCCCCGGCGTGCAACGCGGCTTCGCGGTAAAGCTGGACAACGTATGAACGGGCAACATCACGCGGCACCGCACCTGAATCAGGACATCACTACCACGCTCGCCACGGCACAGCAGAAATTCAGCACTGGGCAACTGACGGAAGCAGCAGACCTGCTGCACGGCATCCTCGCACTGCAACCGGACCACGGCGAAGCGCTCGAAGGGCTCGGCTATATCGCCGCCAAACAGGGCGATCATCAGCGCGCCGCGGACTATGTAACACGCGCGTTGCAGAACATGACGGCTTCGCCCGAGCAGATTTACTTCGCCGCGCATGTATGCCAACTGGCCGGCCGTCATGCTGACGCGGTCGCGCTGTTCGAGCGTTGCCTCGAGCGGGCGCCGGATCACGTGCAGTCGTTACACGGCGCGGCGCTCTCGCTCACGAAGCTCGGCGAAAACGACCGCGCGCTGCGCTACTTCGAGCGCCTCACCGCGCGCCATCCGCAGCTCGCCGAGGTGCATTACAACAAGGGCAGCCTGCTCGGCGCGATGGGCCGCTACGATGAAGAACTGGCGGCATACCGCAAGGCCATCGCCCTCAAGCCTAACTTTGGGCAGGCTTACGTCAACGTCGGTGTGGCGCTGCGCGACCTGCACCGTTTTGATGACGCCCTGCTGCAGTTCAAGAAGGCCCTCTCGATCGATCCGAACGACGCCGGCGCGCGCACCAATCGCGCACAAACCAATCTCCTGCTTGGCGAATTCGAGCACGGCTGGCGCGAATACGAATGGCGCTGGCGCGACGGCACCGCCAGCCACGGGTTCGACCCGGCGACGCTGTGGACCGGCGCACAACCCCTTGCCGGCAAGACGGTGTTCGTCCACCACGAGCAGGGGTTCGGCGACACGCTGCAGTTCGTGCGCTTCACCGACCGGCTGAGCGCCGCCGGTGCCCGCGTGGTGTTGCGGGTGCAGGACGCCCTGCTGCCGCTGTTGCGCAGGTATCCGGGAGTCGCCGAGGTGATCGGCGAAAGCGCGCCGGTTCCGCCGTTCGACTACCACTGCCCGACCATGAGTCTCGCGTTCGCGCTGAAGGTCCGCGCGGCCGACCTCGCCGCAGCGGTTCCCTATCTGGGCGCCGACGCCGCCCGCATCGCGCAGTGGAACACGCTGTTCGACACGGCGCATGACACGGACAGTGACTCCACGCGCCGGTCCCGTGTCGGCATTGTATGGTCCGGCAACCCGGGGCATGTGAACGACCGCAATCGCTCGATCGCGCTGGCACAACTCGCCCCACTGTTCGAAGCCAAAGCGAGCTTCGTCTCGCTGCAAAAGGTGGTGCGCGACGGCGACCGCGCGAGCTTCACCTCGCTCGCGCAACGCGGCGCGCTGCTGGACGTGGCCGGGCGCCTTGAATCCTTCGCGGACACGGCAGGACTGATCGCGCACCTCGACCTGGTAATCAGCGTGGATAGCGCCGTCGCGCATCTGGCGGGCGCGCTCGGCAAACCGGTCTGGATTGCGCTGCCGTTCACGCCCGACTGGCGCTGGCAACTGAAGCGCAACGACAGCCCGTGGTATCCGGGGGTGCGGCTGTTCCGGCAGAACGTGCGCGGCGACTGGACCCATGTGGTGGCGGAAATCCGCGCGGCGCTGGACGGCTGGCGAGGCGCTTGAGGCGGAACGGTCGAATCACGGCGCATCCCATAGCGTGGACATCAAGCCGTCACGCCGAATCGCGATGGACCTTATAATCAGCTTATGAAGAATGCAAAGCCCTCCGCGGTCGCCGTAAAAGCCGCCCCCGCAAGAGAAAGCGCGCGCGATAAAACGCGAGCCGCTGTGCACGAGCATCCGCATACCCATGTGGACGATCATGCACACGGCGACGCGCATGACCACGGGCATACTCACGCCGCGTCACCGGAAGCCGCGCTGGTGCTGGCAGAGGAATATTGTCGCGAGCGCGGCGAGAAACTCACGCCGATCCGGCGCAAGGTGCTGGAACTGCTGCTGACCTCGGGACGCGCCACCAAGGCGTATTCGCTGCTGGACGACATGCGCCAGATCCATCCGGGCTCGGCGCCGCCCACGGTGTACCGGGCGCTCGATTTCCTGCTGTCCGCAGGGCTCGTGCACCGGATCGAATCGATCAACGCCTTCACCGTCTGCCACGATCTGACGCAATGTCAGCACGGCATTCTGGTGGTGTGCCAGCAGTGCGGCAACGTGACCGAGCTGCACCAGCCGAAGCTGCGCCAGGCGCTGGTCGCGCAGATCGAAGACGCGGGCTATCGGCTCGCCAGCGAGGAAATCGAGCTGAAGGGCTTGTGCTCCGCGTGCCAGGCGGCTGAAGCAGGCACGGCAGCGGCAGCGGCAGCCGCAGCCGCAGGCGGCAACGCCTGAGAGGCTAGGCGGCCCCGGCCGGCCTTCAATCGGCCCGAATCGGTCCCAACCGGCCTCGATCGGCTTCAACCCGCGGCCTCAACCGGCCGCCTCAACCCGCCGCGCGGGCGTCGATCGCGTCGTGGAGCAAGGCTACCAGTTCGTCCGGCCTGGCCGGTTTGGTCATGAAATGCTGGAAGCCCTCGCCGATGCTGCGCAAGCGGTAGGCGTCGTCGGTATGGCCGGTAAGCGCCACAGCAACGGCCGGTGCATGTTCGCCGCGAATCTCGTGATCGCGAAGCCGCTGGATCAGGTAAAAGCCGTCCATACAGGGCAGCTCGAGATCGCACACCACCGCATCGGGTAACAGGCGGAGCGCCGCTTCGACGCCCTCTTCCGCATCCGCCACTGCGACGACATGCGCACCCTCCGATTCAAGCAACAGCGTCAGCGATTCCCGGCTCTGCGGGTCATCCTCGACGAGCACGATCGTTGCCTGATCGAGTCTCAACACTCCGTTCATATTGCGTTGTTGCTAAAAAGCAGGTTAGGCCCGCAGGTCGGGCCAGATAACGCGGCCATTGTATCGCGCCGATTGCCTCGCGCCATTTAGCCCGGACATTCGACTCCGCACGCTTGCAGTCGATCGCCAGTCGATCAACCGATGTCCGCAAGGTCCGGCTCGGTTTTGCGCGACGAGTTGCAATCCTTCGGTCAGAAAACGTTCAGCCGCGTTCAGCCGCTCCCCATGTAGCACGTGTCATGCCTTGTGGTTCCGGATTGCGGATTCTGCGTCACGGGCCGCTCGCACGGCACCGGCACTACCGCCGCATCTCGCACAAGAAGTGTCACGCAACGTCACAGTGCAAAATCTGCCTGACGCCATGCCATTTTTGCCTGTCTCACTTAGGTGTAAACGATGACTTCAAAGCGTGACGAATTTGCGGGAGAGCGCACTCGCCAGTGCTAAATTTCTTTCCTGGCGAGACGACCGTGGCGTGCATCGGCTGCGATGCTCAATGCCCTTCCACCCGTGAGCCTCACGGACTCCGGCCGATCGCGACAACGACAATGAACCGATCGGACAGACTGTCCGTGGAGGAGCACCCTGCATGAAGATCAAGAAAGCGATCGACCGTATTCCCGGCGGATTGATGCTGGTCCCGCTGCTGCTCGGCGCCTGCGTCCATACCTTCGCACCGCACGCCGGCAAGTTCTTCGGCTCGTTCACCAATGCCCTGATTACCGGCACGCTGCCGATCCTCGCCGTATGGTTCTTCTGCATGGGCGCGAGCATCAGCCTGAAAGCCACCCCCATCGTGCTGCGCAAGAGCGGCGTGCTGGTCGTCACCAAGGTGGCCACGGCGGCCATCGCAGGCGTGATCGCCTCGCACTTCCTGCCGCCGGGCGGCATCACGTCGGGTTTTCTCACCGGGCTGTCGGTGCTCACCGTCATCTGCGTCATGAACGAGACCAACGGCGGCCTGTATATGGCGCTGATGCAGCAATACGGCACGCCGGAAGAAGCGGGCGCATTCTGCCTGATGTCGCTCGAATCGGGGCCTTTCATGACCATGGTCACACTCGGCATTGCCGGGCTTGCCAGCTTTCCGTATGCGACGCTGGCGGGAGCGCTGCTGCCGTTTCTGATCGGCTTCGCGCTCGGCAATCTGGATAGCGAATTGCGGCACTTCTTCGGTCAGGCCGTGGCGGTCATGGTGCCGTTCTTTGCGTTCGCACTCGGTAACAACCTCGATTTTCGCGTCATCCTGAATACTGGGCTGCTGGGTGTGCTGATCGGCGTCTGCGTGATTCTCATCACCGGCACCACGCTCGTGCTGGCCGATATCTTTCTCGCCCGCGGCAATGGCACGGCTGGCATCGGCGCGGCATCGACTGCGGGCGCGGCGGTGGCCGTGCCGCAGATCATCGCCGGCATCGAACCGCGTTACGCTGCGGTCGCGCCCGCAGCGACGGCGCTCGTCGCGACCTCGGTGGTCGTGACCTCGCTGCTTACTCCTATCCTGACCGCCATCTGGGCGCGCCGCTGGGGCGTGCTGTCGGCGAATTACCGGCGCGCCAACCCGGCCCCGAGCGAACCGCTGCCCGATAGTGGCAGACTGGAGCCCAAGCTCAATCCTCCATTGAAGTAAGCCTCTTTCCAACCCGACCAGAACCGATCTCACGATGCACGAACTCGACCCTGTTACGCTCGAAGCCCTCCGCCATGTCAGCACGGCCACGCTGACCACCCAGCTTTTCAAGCGCGGCCTGCGCAACACCTTCATGCAGGGCGTTGCGCCGCTTGCCGGGCACACCGGCCCCAACCTCGTGGGGCCCGCGTTCACGCTGCGCAATATCCCCTCGCGCGAAGATATCGACGTGCTCGAACTGTTTGCGAATCCCGAGTACGCGCAGCGCAAATGCGTCGAAACGATTCCGGCCGGCCATGTGCTCGTGCAGGACTGCCGCGGCGAGCGCAACAGCGCCTCGTTCGGCTCGATTCTCACGCAGCGCCTGCAGGTGCGCGGCGTGGCCGGCATGGTGTCGGACGGGCCGGTGCGCGACAGCACGACCATCGCCGCACTCGGCCTGCCGGTGTTCTGCGCCGGAGCGAGCGCGCCGCCGAATCTGATCCGCCATCACGCAATCGATATCAACGTACCGATCGGCTGCGGCGGCGTCGCCGTATTTCCCGGCGATGTGATCGTCGGCGACGCGGACGGCATCGTTGTGGTGCCGCGCGAGATGGCCGCCGAGGTCGCGCAAGCGGCCGCCGAGCAGGAGCAACTGGAAGAATTTCTGACCGAACGCATTCGCGCAGGCGCCGCTTTGCCCGGCACCTATCCGCCCAACGAGGCGACCCGGGCTGCGTATGACGAGTGGAAAAAGAACCGCTCAAGCTGACACTGTGCTTTCGCTGCGGTGAGGGCCGGTGTGGCCCTCGCCGCAGCGCGACCTTTCCACATGTTTCCAGACGTTACCGATCAGCCAGGCAGATTTCATCTGCCAACAACCCGCCCGATACGCCCCTTGTAATCTGGACCGTCACGAAGTCCATGCCTTAGGCAATTGAGCTTACAGGCGCGCCTGCCTCCATCCTTCCAGTCCTTCCAGACACTTCCCCCTTGTAACACTGTGCAACATCTGCGCGTTGCTACGCGCATTCCGGCCGGATTTAATGATCGCGACCCCTTATGTTGTGGCACACGCCGCGACCATGGGCGCGGCCCCGATCCTCCCACACGATCCTGGCCAGTCGCTGGCGGCCCCTCACCCCGCTGCGTCTTTCTTCATCTTCACGGTTGCCGTTTCGGTGAGACAAATTGCCTGATACACAAGATCGCAGCGGCGTCCCCGACGCTCCCCACGAACCCCCAACGGCCGCCGTCGACTCCACGGCGCCGATCGGCGAGGACGAGGTCGCTGCACTGACGCAGGCAGCCCTTCACAGCACGCCCCTGTTCATTCGTCGTCAGGCCCTCACGCAAAGCGGCAACGCGGTTTTCCGGGTGCAACTGGTCGACGGCCGCAGCGTAGCGGTGCGCATGAATCGCCGCAACGGCGCATTCGGCTTCACCCGTCACAACCTCGATGCCTTGCGCAAGCTGGGACTCCCGGTGCCGCAGGTGCTGGCGTCCGGCGCCATGCCGCAAGGCGGCGGGTTCATCATGCTCGAGTGGGTGCCGGGACATGATCTGCAGTACGAACTTGCGCAGATGTCCGAAGCGCAGATGACACTGCTGGCGCAGACGGTGACGGACTATCAGCACCGCGTAGCCAGCCTGCCGCAAAGCAACGGCTTCGGCTGGGCGCCGATCGGCCGGAACGCCAACTCGGCGCGCTGGACCGACCTGTTCGGCGCGCCGTCGAACGACGTGCCGGCAGCCGACGCGCCGGCCATCGACCATGTGCGGGCCCGCTTGCGCGCGGTGCGGCTCGCCGTCGAACCGTATTTCGACGCGCTGCGGCCCACCTGCTTCCTCGACGACCTGACGATCAAGAACGTCATGGTCGAGCATGGCGCGCTATGCGGCATCATCGATGTCGATTTTGTCTGCTATGGCGATCCGCTGATGGCGATTGGCACGACGCTCGCCCATATCGCCGCCGACGTGGGCCACGCCGGCGATTTCTATGGTGAAGAACTGATCCGCTGCGCGGCTCCCACAGCCGACGCACTGCGCGCGATCCATTTCTATAACGCCCTCTGGACGACCGGCTTTCTGTCCGCTGCGCAAGCTGCGGGAGAAGCCAGCCGGGCCGAAGAACTCCTGCCGCTCGTGGACAGCGCGCTGCGCCTCGCCGAAGCCTGCTGAAACTCTCGCCGGATCATGAGCGAGGGGGCCATACGCGCCAGCCCCCCTGTCCGCCGTGACTGCCTGCAACTGCGTGCTAGCTTTTTTCCGGCCGCACAGCCAAACCATTGACCAGCAGCGCCACCGCATGACGGGCAATATCGTCCGGCGTCAGGCTGCGCCGCACCGGGTCGTTGCGCCACATCTTGGAGGTGGCAAGCGGCAGGATGGTCAGGCCGAGCAGCGTCAGAAACACCAGCGACGGCTCCAGGTCCGTGTTGAGGCGCCCCTCTTTCTGCCACTGTTCGATCCGCGCAAGCGAGGCCTTGTGGTGGGAATGGCCGAAGCGTTCGTGCATGCGCTGGCGTAACAGACCGCCCTCGCTGATCACTTCGCGCACCCACAGCGCCGGAAACCACGGATTCTCCACTGCTACCTTTACCAGGCCGCGTGCAAGCTGCGTAACGGCCGCTACCGGGTCGTCCGGATACGCCTCGAACGGCCCCCCCATGGCTGTGCGCAACGGCAGAAAACGCTCGTCGATCAGCACATCGAGCAACTGGTCGCGCGTCTTGAAGTAGTAGTGAACCATCGCCGACGTGACGCCGGCCTCCCGCGCGATCGCGCCCAGCGTCGTATCGACGATGCCCTGGCGCGCAAACAGTTCGAGCGCCGCATCGAGCAGGCGGGCGCGCTGCTCCGGGCCGCGTGCGCTGCCCGACGGCCTGCCGGGGCGGCGCGGCGGGACGGCTTCATTCACAAGGGCCTTGGCGGCCGGCGCCTTCTTTACCCCGGCGCTCTTGCGTTTGCCTGCCGTGGCCGGAGGGTCGGCGCGCTTCGCGCTCCCCTCGCCACCTTGTCCCGTCTCGCCCGAGCGGCGGCGGCCCGCCGTTTTCAGCGGACGCGGATCGGACGGTGCCGACGGTGCCGACGGTGCAGTAGCCATTTGCTTTCCATTTGACGAATCGTGAGATGTCGCATATATTAATCTCCGAGTTAATTAATTTCAATACCTCTTCTCTCTCCGATCACAGGCCGCCCAGTCCATGGATCAACCCACCACTACCGTGAGCGAACTCGCGAGTGCTCCCCAGCACCCGCCCATTCGCCTCCTGTTCCCAGCCCTGCTGCTGGTGATGCTGCTCGCCGCGCTCGACCAGACTATCGTCTCTACCGCGCTGCCCACCATCGTCGGTGATCTGGGCGGGCTCAACAACCTGTCCTGGGTCGTCACCGCCTACCTGCTGACCTCCACCATCGTCGTGCCGCTGTATGGCAAGTTCGGCGACCTGTTCGGCCGCAAGATCGTGCTGCAGGCGGCCATCGTGCTGTTCCTCGCCGGTTCGGCGTTATGCGGCATCGCGCAGAACATGACCCAGTTGATCCTGCTGCGCGCGCTGCAAGGTCTCGGCGGCGGCGGCCTGCTGGTGGTGACCATGGCGGCAATTGCCGACGTGATTCCGCCCGCCGAGCGTGGCCGCTTCCAGGGTGTGTTCGGCGGCGTGTTCGGTCTCGCCACGGTAATCGGTCCGCTGCTCGGCGGCTTTCTGGTCGAGCATCTGTCGTGGCGCTGGATCTTCTATATCAACCTGCCGCTCGGCATCGTCGCACTGGCGGTGATCGGCGCCGTGTTCAAGCCGCACACGGCCCATATCAGGCACACCATCGACTACATGGGCGCGGCCTTTCTCGCCGGGGCGCTCACCTGCATCATCCTGTTCACGAGCCAGGGCGGCACGATCCTGCCATGGTCGTCGCCGCAACTGTGGTGCACGCTGATCATGGGCCTCGTCTGCATTGCCGGCTTCATCTACGAAGAACGGATCGCGGCCGAACCCATCATGCCCCTCGAGCTGTTCCGCCAGCGCACGTTTTTGCTGAGCAGCCTGATCGGTTTCATCATCGGCGTTTCGCTGTTCGGCTCGGTCACGTTCATTCCGCTCTACCTGCAGGTCGTCAAGGGATCGACGCCTTCGGAGGCCGGCATGCAGATGCTGCCAATGATGGGTGGGCTGCTGGTGATGTCGGTGATCACCGGGCGCATCATCAGCAAGATCGGCAAATACCGCATGTTCCCGATCGGCGGCACCTTCCTCGTGTGCGTAGCGATGATACTGCTGGCCCGGTTGCAGATTTCCACGCCGATTCATGTGATGTATCTCTACATGGGCATCCTGGGTCTCGGCCTCGGCATGGTGATGCAAGTGCTGATTCTTGCTGTACAGAACACGGTGGAATTCAGGCATATGGGTGTCGCGACTTCGGGCGCCACGCTGTTTCGTTCAATTGGCGGTTCCGTAGGTGTCGCGGCCTTCGGCGCGGTGTTTTCGAACGGGCTCGCCGCACGTCTGCAAACCTTGATTCCACCGGACACCGAATTACCGCGCTCGCTTGGACCTGCAGTGATTCACCAGTTGCCCGCTGCACTGCGCGACGACTATCTGCAGGCGTTTGCCGGCGCCTTGCATACGGTGTATCTCTCGGCCGCGTGTGTCGTTGTGCTGGCGTTCGCGCTCGCCTGGCTGCTGAAGGATCATCCGTTGCGCAAGCATTGAAATCCGCGTTTCGCGAGGCCGCATCTCCATGCGGCGTTGCGCGAAGCGTTTCATCCGATCAATCTGCCGGCCGGCGCCTGCGGGCGCGCGCTCGCCGGCAATGTGCAAAAAATCTCCCTTCCGTTCGTTCTGCCGACAGGTGCAGCATTTCGCTCTGCCGCGAATGTGTCGTCGCACACGCGGTAGGGGCGAACGTCGATTGACGTTCACTGCGAAAGCTCACATATTGTTCATGGCGGCGCCGCAATTTTTCAGCGTTGCACGCGCTGCTCTCCAGCGCATGTGGATCGCAATTCGTGCAGCGGCAAGAGGCTGCCTCGACCACGATCCGGAGCATGCCGTAACGGCATAGCCTATCGCAGGTGGGTCACAGCATGTCCACCCAGAGTACTTCAGGCCAAAGCTTCCCGGCGCCATGCCAGCGCTGCGGCGGAGCGCTGTATCAGCCAGCCGACCTGTGCCCTTACTGCGGTGCGCCCCATCCGCTCGCCGCCCCCGCTCACGCACGCTTTCCGGGCGCCGCGGGAGCGCTGCACCGGCCGCTTCCCGCGGATAGCCACGGCGATCCGGCTGGGCCGAATCTCGCCTCGCCGGATACGCCGATTCCTCCGCTCAGCCATCTGCCGCTCGGCTCGGCGCTGACCTCGCGCTGGCTGCTCACACGCGGCCTGATCGCGCTTGGCGTCGTCATACTAGGTTATGGCGCATATTCACTGCTAGGCGATCACCACGCTGCTCCATCCGCATACGATGAGCAGGACACCAAATCAACGACCGGCACAATCGCCCCGTACACACCACAGCCCGCCGCACCTGGCGGGACCGGCACGCACGCCGCCAGCCGCCCGGCCGCGACTGCGCCGGCGGTGGTTCAGGCGGCCGTCGTGCCGCATTACCACGACCTCTCCGAAAGCCTGCATGCAGCCCGCGCTTACGAAGACGCGCACGATCTGTCCAACGCGCAGGCCGCCGTCAACGCCGCGTTCCTGATGGAACCCGACAGCGCCGACGCGAAAATGATCCAGCACGAACTCACACCGCTCGAGCAACGCCGCGACGCTGCCCTGCAGACCGCGCACGTGTGCATCAAGGACCATTTGTGGAACTGCGTGGAGCATAGCGCGAGCGATGCCCTCGCCGTCGATAGCGGCAGCCCGGAAGCCAGAACGCTGCTGCAGCAGGCGATCGTACAGACCGGCTGGGCGCCGCTCGGCAGCCATAACACGGCGCTCGCGCGCAACCCGACGGTGCCGCAGCCGCCGCCTTCCGCGCAAGCGGCGCCCGTCGTTACTGAAAAATCGCCAAACCCGGCGCCCGGCAGTCTCGACGCACAGGCCCGGGCCATCGCGCAATCGGGCTGGCGCAATGCGCCCGCCTCGGGTGCGCCGCCGGCGCATTGAGCAGGTCCCGATCCAGTCGTTCGAAAGCAGTCCTTAGGCATCTCGCAAGACGCAAGACCTTGAAGTTGCATAACTGATTCGCCGATGCTTCGCGCGGCTCGTCGCGCGAAGCCTGTTCAAACCGGACTGATAGGTGGAAAGACCATGCTCAAGACAATTCTGGCGGGGTGGCTCGGGATGATGCTGGCGTCATCGATCGCGCTGGCCGACTATGCGCACTACAAGATCGTCACCGGTCCCGAACGCGGCACCTACATCCAGATCGGCGCGGATCTCGCGAAATGGGTCGCCGAGCCGGCCGGCATCGGTCTCGATGTGATTGCCTCGAAAGGCTCGGCGGAAAACGTCCAGCGCCTGCGCTTCGAACCGGGCGTGAAGCTCGCACTGGTGCAGTCCGACGTCTATCAGGCCTATGTCGACATGGCCAACGCAGGCAATGCCGACGCAGGCCAGGCGATCCGTCCGTTGCGGCTCATCATGCCGCTCTACGACGAGGAGATCAATTTCGTGGTGCGGGCCGACTCGCCGCTCAAGACCATCAACGAAATCAAGGACAAGAACATCAGTGTCGGCCTGCTCGGCAGCGGCACGGCGCAGTCCGCCAACACGATTTATCACCTGATGTTCGGTGAGCCGATTGCCGATCAGAACGCCCAGCACCTGAGCAACGAGGACGCGCTTGCCGCGCTGATCGTCAAGAAAGTCGATGTGGCGGTGATCGTGGTCGGCCAGCCCGCCAAGCTGTTTACCGACATGAACCCGGAGTTGCTGCAGCAGCTCCGCCTGCTGCGGGTCGATCCCAACGCGCCCGAAACGGCGCGTGCGAAGCAGACCTATTTCCCGGCGATCATTCACACGGCCAGCTATCCGAACTGGCTGAAAGACGATGTGCCGACCTTCACGGTGAAGGCCTTTCTGGTCACGTATGACTACGGCTTGCGCGATACGGTCGTCAATCTCGATCGCTTCGCAGACTCGCTATGCACCAATTTCGATAACCTGCAGGAGCACGGCCATCCCAAGTGGAAGCAGGTGAAGATGGAATTGCCGAGTCTCGGCAAAGGGTGGCAATACTATGCGCCGGTGGAAAAACATCTGCGTGCATGCGTTGCCCGCCGTACCGCAGGAATGACGAACGCGGCTCCCGCGGAAACCGCCGACAAGGTGCAGCCGAAATCGAATTGCTCGGATGAGGCGCGTGTGCTGATGCTGTGCAAGTGAATGCGGTTGCTGCGCTCGCGCCCCAGCGCGGCTGCCGCACTCACCGCCCGTTACATCACGCGTGCGTCTGCGCGAGGTCCATGGCGCGCAGCAACGCCTCGTAGGCCTTCGGCCGGTTGCACTGGGAGACATTAAAGCGCAGGTACCCCGCCGCCGACTGCGCGACGCTGAACACATTGCCCGGCGCCAGCACGACGTTGTCGGCCAGCGCGTGGCGGGCAATCTCGCTTGCGTCCAGCTCACCCGGCAGCCGCGCCCAGACGAACATGCCGGCGCGCGGCCGGGTCCACACTTCCAGCCCCGCTTGAGTCAGACGGCGGATGGTTTCGCCCATCGCGTCGGCGAGCTTCGCCCTCAGCCCTTCGAGATGCCGCCGGTAGGTACCGTCCACCAGCAGGCGATGCACGACGCTTGCCGCCAGTTGCCCATTGCCGAAGGTGGTCGCGAGCTTCAGGTCGACCAGCGGCTCGATCCAGTCCGCGCGTGCCGCAATGTAACCGCAGCGCACTGCCGCCGACAGTGTCTTCGAAAAACTCCCGATCGACACCACGCGTGCGAGCCCGTCGAATGCGGCAAGGCGAGGTGCGGCCTCGTCCTCGAAGTCGGCAAAGATGTCGTCCTCGACGATCAGCAGGTTGTGCTCGCCGGCCAGCTTCAGCAGACGATGCGCCACCGCTGGCGCGAGCGTTGCGCCGGTGGGATTGTGGATGGCCGAGTTGGTCACATAGAGGCGTGGACGATGCTCGGCAAGCGCCCGCTCGAAGGCGGCGAGATCCGGCCCGTTCGGTGTATAGGGCACGCTCACGATGCGGGCGCGGTGAGCGCGCAGCAAGGCCTGAAAGTTGAAGTAGCACGGATCGTCGATCAGCACGGTGTCGCCCGGTTCGAGCAGGAAGCGGCATACGAGGTCGAGCGCGTGCGTGCCGCCGTCGGTCAGGACGATCTGCTCGGGCGGCGCATCGACGCCATGCTGGGCAAGCCGCCAGGCGAGTTGCTGACGCAGCGCGGGCAAGCCAGGCGGTGTGGCGTAGTCGGCGAGCGGCGCGTGCAGATCGCGTGCCACCGCGCGCAACGCCCGCCGCACGCCGTCCTCCGGCAGCCAGGCCGCAGGTAGCCAGCCGCAACCGGGCTTCAGCACCTTCTGCCCCGCTTCGAGCGACTGCCGCGTGAGCCAGAGCGGGTCGACCGCCCGGTCGAGGCGCGGCCCGAGATCGGCCAGCGCGAGCGGCGGTGCATGGCCAGAGACGAAAAACCCGGAGCCGCGCCGCGCGACGATCGCACCTTCCGCGACGAGCCGTTCGTAGGCCTCGACCACCGTCGATTTCGACACGCCGAGCGTTTCCGTCATGACGCGGATCGACGGCACACGTGCCCCCGGCATCAGCGCGCGGCTCGCGATGCGCTCGCGCAAGGCGTCCATCACGACCTCGACCCGGGTACGCGGCACGCCCGGGTCGTCCGCATTGTTGCGATTGTTTCTGCTTGCATCCGCCATCTGTACTGCTCCAGGTTCGGTACAGTTTGCATGAATTGTACTGATCCGTAGCTTACACTTTTGGCCGGAGCGGAGGATGCTGGGCGTTTTATCCCGCTTATGGAATTCTCGATGCAAACGTCCACCAACGGCCAGGCCGCGAACGCTCGGGCCGCCAACGGCTGGCTCAGCGGCCTGCTAGGCGTGCTGATCTTCAGCGGCTCGCTGCCGGCCACCCGGATCGCCGTGCAGGGGCTCGATCCGATCTTCCTGACCGTCGCCCGCGCGACCATCGCAGGCACGCTCGGGCTCATCCTGCTGCTGGTGTTTCGCGAGACTCGCCCGGCCCGGCGCGACCTGGTGCCGCTTGTGGTCGTCGCACTCGGCGTGGTGGTCGGCTTTCCCTTGCTGACCGCACTGGCCCTGCGCCATATCACGTCGGCGCATGCGGTCGTGTTCATCGGTCTGCTGCCGCTCTCGACAGCGATCTTCGGCGTGCTGCGCGGCGGCGAGCGTCCGCAAGCGGCGTTCTGGCTGTTTTCAGCGCTCGGCAGTTGCGCGGTCATCGCCTTCGCGGTGCGCAACGGGGTCAACGCGTCGCCGCTCGGCGACACGTTGATGCTGGCCGCAATCGTCGTCTGCGGGCTCGGCTATGCGGAAGGCGCGCGGCTCTCACGGCGCCTCGGCGGCTGGCAGGTGATCTCGTGGGCGCTGGTGTTGTCGCTGCCGGTGATGCTGCCGCTCACGTGGTGGGCGTGGCCCGCGTCGTTCGAAGGGGTCAGTCAGGCTGCGCTGTGGGGGCTCGCCTATGTGTCGCTCTTCAGCATGCTGATCGGCTTCGTGTTCTGGTATCGCGGCCTCGCGTTGGGCGGCATCGCCAGCGTCGGACAACTGCAGTTGCTGCAGCCCTTCTTTGGGCTGGTGCTGGCAGGCGTGCTGCTGCACGAACAGGTGCCGCCGGTGATGATCGTCGTTACGGTGATCGTGGTGGCCTGCGTGGCAGGGGCAAGACGGTTTGCCCGAACGGTGCCGGTGCGGCAACGAGCCGGCTAGCAGCGTGCAGGCGGGCGCGCAGGTAGGCGCGCAGGTAGGCGAGATGATCCGCTCGCATCTCTGTCCCTGCCAACGCGCGGCTTACCGCCTCTCGCTGCCGCCGCTAACGGCTGCCGCCCCAGGCAGCCGCAATCTCCACCGCCCTAAGCGGCGGTACTCGCCGCCGCCAGCGCGTCGCCACCGAGGTAGGCATCGCGAATCCGCTCGTCGCCGAGCAGCGCGCTCGCCTCGCCCTGCAGCACGACGCGGCCGGTTTGCAGCACATAGCCGTAGTGCGCAATCTCCAGCGCAAGGCTAGCGTTCTGCTCGACCATGAAGAACGTCACGCCTTGCTGGTTGATGGTGTGGATCAGCTCCAGCACCTTGTCGACGTACAACGGCGACAGGCCCATGGTCGGCTCGTCCATGCAGATCAGCTTCGGGCGGCTCATCAGCGCGCGCGCCATGGCCAGCATCTGCTGTTCGCCGCCTGAGAGGGTTCCGGCGCGCTGCGTGAGACGCTCCTTCACGCGCGGAAACAGTCCCAGCACCCGCTCATAGTCCTCGCCGATTGCCGCGCGGTCGCGGCGCGTATAGGCGCCCATCAGCAGGTTTTCGCGCACCGTCATGTCACCGAACAGCCGGCGCGCCTCCGGCACCGAGCCAACCCCACGGCGCACGATCTGCGGCGTGGCGAGCGCGGTGATCGGCTCGCCCTCGAACGTGATATTGCCTGAGCGCGGCTTGTGCAGACCCAGGATGAGTTTCATCGTGGTCGACTTGCCGCTCGCGTTGCCGCCGAGCAGGCTGACAATCTGCCCGCGCCGCACTTCGAAGTTGACGTCGAAATGAACCTGGACCGGACCGTAAAACGTCTCGATGTGCTCGAGTTTTAGCAGTGTTTCGCTCATGGCCGTGCTTCCTGCAGTTCAATCCTGGGCACGCCCGAGGGCTGCGCCGCCGCGCCGCCGACATTGCGGTGTCCCAGATACGCTTCGATCACGCGCGGATCGTTGCGCACGTCGCGCGGCAGACCCTCGGCGATCTTCTTGCCGTTGTCGAGCACGATCACGCGATCTGACAGTTGCATCACCATGTCGAGCTTGTGCTCGATCAGCAGGATGGTCAGGCCGCGCTCCTTCAGTTGCTGGATCAGTACCAGCATCTCGGCGGTCTCGGATTCGTTCATGCCGGCGGTGGGTTCGTCGAGCAGCAGAAGGCGTGGATGCAAAGCCAGCGCCCGGGCAATTTCGACGCGCCGCCGGTTCGCATACGACAGGCTGTGGGCCGGTTGATCGAGACGTGGCAGCAGCCGCTCGCCGAAACCCGCGACGATCTCGCGCACCTCGGCGCGCAAGGCCTCGTCCTCGCGGCGCAGTGAGGCCGGACCCAGCAGTGCGCGCAGCAGCTCGGCGATTGCGCCGACCACCGGCCAGCCGGCGCGGGTGGCGCGCAACCGGGAATGAGCGCCCACCAGCACGTTATCGAGCACGCTCAGGTTGCCGAACACGCGTCCGTGCTGAAACGTGCGCGCAAGGCCAAGCCCTGCGAGCACATCCGGCCGCACGCCGGTGACATCGCGCCCGTCGAACTGCACGCTGCCGCCATCGGGCGTATCCAGGCCGGTGATCAGGTTGAACAGCGTCGACTTGCCCGCGCCGTTTGGGCCGATCACGCTCACGAGTTGCCCCGCGGCAATCGACAGGTCGATCTGGTCCACCGCGGTCAGGCCGTCGAAACGCCGCGTCACGCCGCGCACGTCGAGAAGATTCTGGGTCATGGCCGTCTCCGTCATACCGTGCCGAGCAGGCCCTGCGGCCGGAAGCGCACCAGCAGCAACAGCACGACACCGTAAATCAGCATGCGGTAGTCCGCGGCCCAGCGGAAAATCTCCGGCAGCCCGATCAGCGCCACCGCGCCGACAATACCGCCCAGCACATTGCCGAGGCCACCGAGAATCACCATGGTCAGCGCCAGAATGGAGACTTGCGAGTCGAAGGTGGTGTTGTTGATGTAGCTGTACAGATGCGCGGAGATGCCGCCGCTGATGCCCGCGGCAAGGCCGCCGAAAGCGAACGCCATGGCCTTGTAGCGATTCGGGCGAATGCCGTACGAGCGCGCCGCCACTTCGTCTTCGCGGATCGCCCGTAGCGTGCGGCCCAGGTGCGAGCCGAGCAGGCGCGTCTGCAGCAGCGCGAGCACGATCAGCACCGCAAGTGCAAACCAGTAGACGGCGCGTGCGCTATCGGGCGCCCAGCCGAACAGCGAGAGCGGCGCAATGCCGCTGATGCCGAGCGGCCCGCGCGTCAGGCTATCCCAGTTGAGAATCACAAGGCTCACCACCTCGCCGATCCCGAGCGTCGCAATCGACACATAATGCCCGCGCAAGCGGAACGCCGGATACACCAGCAAGGTGCCGAGCGCAGCGGTAATCAGCCCGGCGCAGAGTATCGTCACAGCCGGCGACCAACCGAGGTGCAGCGACAGCAAGGCTGAAGCATACGCACCGATCAGCAGCAGCGCCGCGTGGCCCAGCGAGATCTGCCCGACGGTTCCCGCCACCAGCGTCAGGCTCAGCGCCAGCATTCCGTACAACCAGGCATTGGTGAGGGTTTGCAGGAGATAAGACGACGGCGCGGCAAACGGCAGCACAATCGCCACCAGCGCGAGCGCCGCAGCGACTGGGCGTGGCACCCGCAGCGCCTTCCCCGCCGCGAGGAAGGTCCCGGTCAACGGCTCGGACGGCAAACGGCGGCTGCGGCTGAAGAGGCCATTGGGACGCCACACCAGAAACACCAGCAGCAGGACGAACGCGAACAGATCGCGATAGCTGGTGCCGAAGATCGCCACGCCGTAGCTCTCGACGAGACCCAGCAACAGGCTGCCCACGATCGCCCCCGGCACGTTGCCAAGACCGCCGATCAGCAGCGCGACCACGCCCTTGAGGGTGGCCTGAAAACCCATCGCCGGATCGATGCTGTTGTAGTACATGCCCACCAGCAAGCCGCTCACCCCACCCAACGCGCAGGCAATGGCAAACACCGCCTGGTTCACGCCATTCACGTTGACGCCCATTTGCTGGGCGGCGTCGCGATCCTGTGCGGTCGCGCGCACGGCCCAGCCGAGCCGCGTGAAACGCAGGAATACATACAGCACCGCTGCCGCGCTGATGCCGATGCCGGCGATCAGCAGGTCCAGCGAACCGATTGTCGCGCCGCCGATACTCACGTGCCAGTCGGGCAGCGTGCTCGGCACGGCACGCGGGTCCGCGCCGAAGATCAACTGCGCGGACTGGTCGAGCACGAAGCTGATGCCGATAGTGGCGAGCAAGGGCGCGATGCGCGCCGAGCCTTGCAGCGGCCGCAGACCGATCCGCTCGATCACGATCCCCAGCAGCGCGCAGCCCACCGCCACCACCAGCAGGGCAAGCGGCAAGGGCAAGCCGAGGTGCGTGAGACACAGCCAGCCGATAAAGCCGCCGATCATATACACCGAGCCGTGCGCAAAATTGATCAGATGCGACACGCCGAAGATCAACGCCAGACCGACCGCCAGCAACGCATAGATGTTGCCGACAATCAGTCCGTTGATCGTGTAGTCAAGCCAGGACGCCATAGCGATTCATCCGGTGAAACATGCAGCCATGCAGGCGTTATTTCGATGCCAGGACCGGCTTCACGCCATCCCACTGCGTGAACTGATTGTCCTTGACGACCAGGTAGACGCTCGTCGCCCCCGCCACGCGGCGCGTCTGCGGATCGAATTTCATCTGGCCGAAGATCAGGCTCGGCACGTCATGGATCTGGCTCAGCCCGTCGTGCACCGCCTGGCGCGTCACGCCGTAGCGGCGCAGCAGTTCCGCCGAGAGGATCATGGCGTCGTAGGCGCGCGCCGCGAACGTGTCGGGATCGGCATGATATTTCGCGCGGTAGCGCTGCACGAAGTCCTGCACTTGCGCACGCTTGTCACCGGGGAAGAAATTCGATTCGGTGTACACACCGTTTACCGCTTCCCCGCCTAGTTCGAGGAATTTCGGCGAATAGATCGAGCCCACCGCGGCAATCGGCTGGTTCAAACCGGACGAGCGCGCCTGACGCACGATCTGCGCACCGTCCGCATAGTACGAAATCAGCACGATCGAATCGGGTTTCGCTTCGTTCACGCGCACGAGCGTGGCGCGGAAGTCCTTTTCGTTCGGCTGATAACCTTCGGCCTCGACGACCTGTGCGCCGTTTTCGGCGGCGGCCTTGGCGAAAATGTCCTTGCTGGTACGGCCCCAGTCCGTGTTCAGATACAGCACCGCAATGCGCTTGAAGCCGAGATCCTTCGTCGCATAGCGCGCGAGCAACGGCTGCTCTTCGGCCTGGCTCAATGCCGTGCTCCACATATAGTCGCCGCCCTTCGTGAAGTCAGGGTGCGAGTTGGTGAAACCGAATTGCACGAGCTTGCCTCGCTGATAGATCGGCGAGGCGGCCATCGAGGTGGTGCTCGACAGGTCGCCCAGTTCCAGCAGAATGCGCGAGTCGCCGACAAACTTCTGCGCAATCGAAACGGCTTGCCCCGGATCGCCGCGGCTATCCTCGAAGTCATACGCGAGCGGGCGGCCCTTGATGCCGCCCTGGCTGTTGATCTGCTCCAGCGCGAGATCGAAACCGCGCTTCCATTGCGTGCCGTATTGCCCGTCCTGCCCCGTCAGCGGACCGCTCACGCCGACCAGATACGGCTCGCCGCTTGCCTCGGCAGCGTGCGCTGCGGTACTCGCCGCGAAACCCGTGATACCCCATGCCGCAGCAATCAGCGGCAGTGCCCTGAGCGTACGCAACCACGTGTTGCGCGTCTGCTCTTTTACGTCCTTCATGGTGCCCTCAGCGATCGTCTTCAAAGTGCGGCCATGAAACCATGCTGAATTCCGGCGAACCAACGAAGTTTTGGGAATATGGTTATCACGTTGCAGGGCAAAGGGACCGGCATGTCGCACGCGGAGGACAAGGTGATTCAACAACCGGCGCCACGTCGCCCTGCCCAAGCGATTGATAAGACTCAATTTTTTTGGCACACGAGCAACCGTGGCGCGGAAAAATTCTCGCCGCTTCAGCAGCGCCCGGCGATTCGCTTCGCATTTTTTCCACTGTCGATATCGAAATTGATTATATAAATCACGCATTCAGACGCCCCTACAATGCGCAAACAGAATGGCTTGGGCGACTCATGGAGCTACATCAACTCGAAGCGTTTTCGGCGGTCATGTCGGCCGGCAGCATCACCGGTGCCGGCCGCTTGCTGGAGCGTTCGCAACCGGCGGTCACGCGGCAGATCCAGGAGCTGGAGGCGGATCTTGGCTACGCGCTGTTCAACCGCAACGGACCGCGTGTCACGCCGACGCATCGCGCCTTTCTGCTGTACGAGGAGGTGGAGCGCTCGCTGATCGGCCTGAAGACCATCGAGCAACGGGCTCGCGCGATTGGGCTAGGCGAAGCGGAACCCGTCCGTATTGCCGCCACGGCTGCGCTGGCTGCCGCGATCGTGCCCGGCGCAATTGCCGCCGTCCCCGCTGACGAGAAGGTTGCGCAGTTTCAGTTGCGCAGTCTCTCGGCCGAGCACATCGTGCATGAAGTGCTCACGCGCACCGCCGATATCGGCCTCGTGACCTTGCCCGTCGGCCACGCGGGGATCGACGTTCACTGGATCGCCGAGGCGCCGTGCGTGGCGGTATTTCCGGCGGACGATCCGCTCGCGGCACAACCGCGCATTGCCCTGCGCGATCTGGCGCAACGGCGCATCGTGACCGTGGCGAATCGCTACCGTCTGCGTCATCGGATCGACGCCGCGTTCGCCGCCGCGCGCATTCAGGCCGAGGTGTTTCTGGAAACCAATGCATCGTTGAACGCCGTGATGGCGGCCCGCGCGGGAACAGGTGTCGCAATCGTCGATCCGGCGACGGGTCTCGGACTCGCCATCGAAGGTGTGGTCGCCCGTCCGCTCGAAAGCGTGATTCCGTTTTACTTTGGCGCCGTCACGCCGGCGGGCAAGCCGCGCCGCCCGGCTGTCGACGCCCTGTTGCAAGCCATTCAGGACGCGACGCTCGCCTTGCTCGAAGGTGTCGTGCTGCACGACGCCGGCCAGCACGACGCGCTGCTGCAGCGCGAATTGCGTGTATCCCGCGCCCGTCCGAAAAATCTGGAGATTCCTGCATGACGTCACTCGACGCTCTCGAACACCGTCTGCGCGAAGACCTGCGCTGGCTCGAACTGCCGCCCGCGTCATGGGTGCCGCCGCGTTTCGTGGACTCGGAGCGTGTTCTCGACGTCGCGATCATCGGCGGCGGCATGGCTGGCCTCACCGCATCAGCGGAACTGCGCTGGCTCGGCATCGACAATCAGCAGATATTCGACCGTGCGCCGACCGGCGGCGAAGGTCCGTGGGTCACCTACGCGCGCATGGAAACGCTGCGCTCGCCGAAGGTGCTCACCGGCCCTGCACTGCGCCTGCCGGCGCTGACGTTCCGCGCCTGGTACGAGGCGCAATTCGGGCGCCCGGCATGGGAGGCGCTCTACAAGATACCCCGCACGCAGTGGATGGACTATCTGCGCTGGTATCGCAAGGTGCTGGCGTTGCCGGTGCAAAACCACACCGAACTCGTCGCGCTGCGTCCCCGCGACGACGGCCTGCTCGCGCTCGATCTGAACACGCAGGGCACGCAGCGCACCGTGCTGGCGCGGCATGTGGTACTCGCCACCGGCCGCGACGGCCTGGGCGGCCCTTATGTGCCTGCGTTCGCGCAGCGTGTTGCGCCCCACCTGCGGGCCCATTCCGCCGATGCCATCGATTTCGCGGCGCTACGCGGCAAGCGCGTCGGCGTGGTCGGCGCAGGGGCGTCCGCCTTCGACAACGCGGCCACGGCGCTGGAAACAGGCGCGGCCAGCGTCGACCTGTTTATCCGCCGCAACGACATTCCGCGTATCAACAAACTGACCGGTATCGGCAGTCCGGGGCTCGTGCACGGCTTCGCCGATCTCGACGACGCCACGAAATGGCGCTTCCTGCACTATTCGCTTGCCTCGCAAACCCCGCCGCCGCGCGACAGCGTGCTGCGTGTTTCGCGCCATGAGAGCGCGCGCTTTCACCTCGGCAGTCCCATCGTTGCCCTGAAAGAGCACGCGGATACGCTCGAAGTGACCACGCCGAAAGGCCTCTACAACCTCGACTTCCTGATCTTCGCGACAGGCTTTCATTCGGATATCTCGACGCGCCCCGAGTTCGCCCCCTTCGCTTCGTATGTGCGCCGCTGGAAGGACCGCTATCGTGCCGATCCCGCGTTGCCGATGGACGAACTCGCGGAGTCGCCCGACCTCGGGGCAGCCTACGTGTTTCAGGAGCGCGAACCCGGCACCTGCGCCGCGCTTGCGCAGATTCACTGCTTCAATCATGCGGCGAGCCTGAGTCACGGCAAGCTGTCGGGCGACATTCCGGCCATCAGCGAAGGCGCGCAGCGTCTCGCGCGTGGCATCGCCAGCCGTCTGTTCGACGCGGACCGCGAGTGGCATTACGAAGCGCTGCTCGCCTTTTCGACCGCTGAACTGCAAGGCGACGAATGGACTGACGCTGACGCAGCGCCGTTTGCAGAATCGAATCCCGCGGTGCCGCTGGATCAGCAGGATTGAGTCTGCACAGCGGATGTGCGGACTGTGCTTCGCACGCCTGAATTTCCATTGAAACAAAACGGAGCCGCCATGGCTGAGCTTTCCTCTTCCTCCAGGCCCTCGCACGACACGATCGACGTGCTGGCCGGCCTGCGCGCCGATCATGCGATTACCGCTATCCGGCACGCCCGCGACAAGGTCGTGACCCACACCCAGCGCAGCGAAGAAGCGCTGTTCGACCCGGCACTGCCGGACCTGTCGTTGCGTGAGCGCCTGTTTGCCGCGTGGTACGTCGCGCGCCTGTCACGCGCTGACGAACTGGCCGATACCTACGCCGGGCGGCTGATCGCCGCGGGCGCCGGCTCGAGCACCCGCACTGCGCCGCTAGCGGACACACTGGCCGCAATCGAAGCAGGCACGCTCGACGCTACGGCCAACGCCCGTCTGATCGCAATCCTCGCGCACGTGAAGCTGCTCACGCTGACGCCCGTCGAAGCGCGCCCACAACATCTGCGGGCCCTCGAAGAAGCCGGCATTTCGACGCGCGGCATCGTCGCGCTGTCGCAGCTGATTGCGTTCGTCACCTATCAATTGCGTGTCATTGCGGGCGTTAAGGCGCTACGCGACGCATATACCCCGCCGGCGCCTCAGGAGGCAGCATGAGCCAGTCTCACGGTTTTACCTTCGATACGCTGGGCTGGAGCGCATGGCTCGACACGGTACGCCTTGACGAAGCCACGCCCGAGCAGGTCGCCGTCCTCGAAGAGAGCCACCCGAAGGCGAAGACCTCCGACTACTATCTGTTGCTCGTGCAGCAGGCCGAAATCCTGCGGCAACGCTCCGGCGTCTTCAACGCCATCATGTATGCGCCAGGCGGTCTGCCGCGCGCGGAGCGCGAGCTGGCGAGCACCGTGGTCTCGCGTGTCAACGGCTGCGTGTATTGCGCGTCGGTGCATGCGCAACGTTTCGAACAACTGGCCAGGCGCAAGGACGCCATCGAGCAGGTTTTCGAGGACCCCGCGAGTGCCGGGACAACCGCGCGTGAACGAGCCATCATCAGCTATGCGATCGAGCTGGCCGAGCGTCCCGAAGCCGTGAATGCCGAGGCCATCAGGCAACTCGCAGCGCATGGGCTCAGCGAGCCGGAGATTCTCGACCTGACGCATGCAATTGCGATTTTCGCGTGGGCGAACCGGCTGATGCTGACGCTCGGCGAACCGGTGTTTCCGGCGCAAGACGGCTGAGGGCGCGAGGCAAAACGCGCGGCTATCCCGCGCGTTGCGGTATGCTCACGCGCTCGTTCAGAAGGAGGATTCATGAAGTTTTCAACCTGTCTGGGGTGCGCGGCCCTGCTGTTGTCCGTCGGCACGCATGCGCAAACCTCGCAGACCTTTACGTTCGGCGAAGGCCAGACCACGCCGCATCCGGCGAATGGGGCAAACGCGCGCTCCTCGCAAAGCGCCCAGCCGCAGCACGCCCAGGCTCCGTCCAGGACCAGGCCGGCACATGCGGCCACGCATCACAAACGCCGGCCGCATCACGTGTCCAATCCGGACATCTATTCGCATAGCTGAGCCCGATACGCTGCTGCCTGTGCCCGGCAGACGTGCGCGGTGGCCGCGGAGGCGAACCTGCGCTCACCGCGCACGTCACTCAAGGAATCAGAATCACTGATCCCGTGGTCTGCCCGGTTTCCATCCGACGGTGCGCCTGCTGCGCGTCGTCGAGCGGCAAGCGCTCGCCCACCTCGACGTGCAAGCCAGCCTCGACCCGCGCGAACACCTGCTGCGCCGCCACTCGATAGGCGTCGATGTCCCGCATCATCATCCCCAGCACGCTGGGCCGCGCGAGTGCGATCGAGCGGGCGGGCCCGATCTCGTCCAGCGTAATGGGTTCGATCGCCCCCTCGGCCTCACCGATGCTGGCCACCACGCCGAATGGTTTCACCGCACCGAGCGTGCGCCGCAAGGTCGCGCCGCCGATGCCGTCAACGGCGAAATCGACGCCTGCTCCGCCGCCGAACTCGCGCGCCGCTTCGACAAAATCCTCGTCGCGATACAGCACCGCCTGATCGAGACCATGCGCGCGCGCCAGCGCCGCCTTGGCGGGCGTGCCGACCGTGCCGATCACCCGCGCGCCCAGCGCCTTCGCCCACTGCACGAGAATCAGCCCGAGGCCGCCTGCTGCGGCATGGACGAGCACCGTGTCGCCCGGTTTGATCTCCCGCACGCGATGCAGCAGCATGTAGCTGGTCGCGCCGCGCAACAGCGCGGCCGCCGCGGTTTCTTCCGGCACGCCGGCAGGCAGGCGCAGCAGCCGTTGGGCAGGCACGTTGCGCAGGTTCGTGTAGCTGCCCATCGGCAGCCCCGCATAGGCGACCCGCTCGCCGATCTGCCAGCCGCTCACCCCGGCGCCGAGCGCCGCCACCACGCCGGCCGCTTCGGCGCCCAGCACGCCAGGCAACTGCGGCAAACGGTGCAGCCCCGTGCGAAAGTAAATGTCGACGAAGTTCACGCCAACCGCCGTCTGCCTGATCTGCACCTCCCCCGCTGCGGGCGGCGGCACGTCTTGCGCGAAGCCGCGCAGCGCACTCGCGTCGCCGTAGGCTTCTATGCCGATCTGATAGGCGCTCTGCTGTCTCATTGCTGCACTCCCTCATTCCGTTAATGGCTGACAAGCGAGTGTAGGTTTCGAGCATAATCGAATGGAATCCCCCATTCATCGTCAACTCCTGTGCAAAATTCGACCGATCTGCCGAAGTCCGTTGCCGCGTTACAGTGGGACGACATCCGCTATTTCCTCTCGGTGGCGCGCGGCGGCAGCCTGTCCGAAGCGGCCCGCACGCTGGGCGTCCAGCATTCGACCGTGGCCCGGCGCATCGACGCCATGGAGCAGGCGCTGGGCGTGCGCCTGTTCGACCGCCTGCCGCGCGGCTGGCCGCTGACCGAGGAAGGCAGCGCGCTGGTGGAACGCGCCGGGCGCATCGAAGAAGAGGCGCACGGCTTCGCGCGGGCCGCACGTGGCGCGCTCACGCTGCACGGCACGGTGCGCCTGTCGGTGCCGCCGGTGTTCGGCAGTCATTTTCTGGTGCCGCGCCTCGCCACGTTCCGGCGCGACTATCCGGCTGTCTTGCTGGACGTGGTGGGCGAAACGCGAGCCGCCAACCTGTTTCGCCGTGAAGCGGACCTCTCGGTACGGCTGTCGCGCCCTCAGGAAGCGGGGCTCGCAGCGCGACGGCTCGGCACGATGCGCTTTGCCTTGTACGGAACCCCCGAATGGGCGTCGCGGCCCTGCGAGCAATGGGAATTCATCGGCTACAACGAAACGCTCGCGGAAGCGCCGCAACAGCAATGGCTCGTGAGCTTCGCGCAGGACCGCCCGTTTGCCCTGGTCGCCAACGATCTCGTCTCGATCCACCGTGCCTGCCAGGCGGGCATGGGCGTTGCACTGCTGCCGCGCTTTATCGTCAATGGCGGCAGCACGTTGCAGCAGATCGCCACGCAGCCGGCCTGCGACGTGGAGCGCGAAATCTGGCTCGCGGTGCACCCGGACGTGCGGCGCTCGCCGCGCGTGCAGGCGGTGGCCGAGGCACTGGCAGAGGCCGTGCGCGATGCGGACGATGCGATATAGCGCGGCCAGCGTGATAGCGGGGATACGCCCGCGCCATTTTTGAGCCGCTTCAATTCCACGCGAACCAAAGGCATAGTGAAATGTTTCCGGAGCAACTCCGGACACCCCGGACACCCCGGGCACCCTTGGGCAACAACAGGAACACCTATGAGCAGCGTCACACCGACCGGCACCCATCCGTCAATCGAACCGTCCGCCGCGCCCTTGCTGCGCGACGCGAGCGAAGCCGACTTGCCCGCCATCCAGGCCATCTACGCGCACCACGTGCTGCACGGTGTCGCATCCTTCGAAGAGACGCCGCCATCCGTGGACGACCTGCGCGGGCGCCTCGCATCCGTGTTGAGCCACGGCCTGCCGTACATGGTTGCCGAGATCGACGGCACGATTGCGGGCTATTGCTACGCCACGCCATACCGGCCGCGCGCCGCCTATCGCAATACGATTGAGGATTCGATCTATATCGACAACGCGTTTCGCGGCCGCGGCCTTGGCCGGATCCTGCTCGAAGCGCTGATCGCCCGCTGCGAAACGGGCCCGTGGCGGCAGATGGTGGCGGTGATCGCGGACGGCGGCAGCGGCGGCTCGCTATCGCTGCATCGCAGCCTCGGCTTCGAGCTGGTCGGCACGCTGAAGGCGGTCGGCTTCAAGCACGGGCGCTGGCTCGATACCACGCTGATGCAGCGCACGCTAGGCGTCGGGGATGCGGCCCTGCCGTCGCGTTAAAATCCCCCCATGCCGAAAACGCTCCCCCCTGCCTCCCCCGCGCCTCCTGAGCCGCGCAACGAATACACCGTCGACGAGCTCGCGCGGGTGACGGACAGCACCGTGCGCAACGTGCGCGCCTATCAGGACCGCGGCCTGCTCGCGCCGCCGGAGAAGCGCGGCCGGGTCGGCGTGTACGACGACACTCACGTGTCGCGCCTGAAGCTCATCAACCACCTGCTCGCGCGCGGCTACACGCTCGCCAACATCCAGGACCTGATCATGGCGGTTGACGAAGGTCACGACCTGCGCTCGATTCTCGGTCTGGAAACGGCGATCGGCAGCCGCTGGTCGCACGAGCGTCCGACCCGATATTCGCTGGTTGAATTGCTGCAGATGTTCGGCAACAAGGCTTCGCCCGGTGCGCTATCCAAGGCGGTCGAGCTTGGCCTGCTCGAACGCAAGGGCCTGTCGTTCGTCACCAATAGCCCCACTGCGCTATCGGCGGCTGCGACCATGGCAAACGAGGGCATTGCGCTCAACGACCTGCTGGACGCCGTGCGGATCTCGCGACCGCATTTCAATGCGGTCGCCAAGGCGCTGGTCGACCTGGTGGTGCGCCAGCTCGACCGCTATGAGGCCGACGCCCTGCCGCCGCCCGCCGAGGTGCCGGCGCTCGCCGACGCCATCTGGCGCATCCGGCCGCTGGCGATGGTGCTGGTCGAAACCGAAATGAACCGCGCGCTCGAAGAGGCCTCCGGCGACTATCTGGGCGACCGCGTCGCGGCGATCATGGAAAGGAAGCTCGGCGGCACGCACGCCGGCACGCCGCCCGCCGCGCCGGAGCCGCCGTCTGCTCCTGAGGCCGGGCAGGCCGACGCCGGCCGCGCCGGAGCCGGCCTCGCGCGGCTCGCCGCCGCGGACAAAATCAAAACGAAGAAGTAAGCGTGCGCCTTGCGTGACGGGTGCTGCGCGCATGTCCGTCATATCCAAATCTCCATTGCTTGGTTTGCGCTGCGGCACGTCCATGCGACGATCCTTTGACCGCAGCAGCAACTTCCTTTACGCCGCACCGGCGGACAATGAGGTGAGCACGGCTGCGGCATCGACCGCACGTACGCATGGAGATTT
>NZ_SCNV01000120.1 GCF_005503145.1 Burkholderia sp. 4M9327F10
GGATCGAACAAGGGCGCGGCGGTGCGGCCGATCAGTTGCCAGCCGCCCGGCGAGGTGGCCGGATAGACGCCGGTCTGCTCGCCGCCGATACCCACCGATCCGGCCGGCACTTCAAGCCGCGGCGACGCGCGGCGCGGCGTGTGCAGGGCTTCTTCGAGGCCGCCCATATAGGCGAAGCCGGGCTGGAAGCCGAGGAAAAACACCACGTATTCTCCGGCCGTGTGCCGCTGCACCACCTCTTCGGCCGACAGACCGGTGTGGCTCGCCACGACCTGGAGGTCCGGGCCGAACTCGCCGCCGTATTGCACCGGGATCTCGACCTCGCGGCCGGCAGCCGGCGCGTCGCCGCCGGCCTCCCACGCTGCCTGCAACTGGCTGGCGAGCGCGGCGCTATCCGCTTCCAGCGGATCGAACACAATGGTCAGGTTGTTCATGCCGGGCACCACCTCGAGCACGTGCGGCCAGTCGCTCGCCGCGGCGGCAGCGGCCCAGACGCGCCGCTGGCAGGCGAGCGTGGCCGGTGCGGGTGCCTCGCAGACGAGTGCGGCATCGCCGAACTGAAAGATTCGTGGTTGGGTCATTGCTGCTTCATTCGGGTCGGAAAACCTGTAAAGGTGCAAACCTGCGCTATGCACCGCTCATGACTGGTTATCTGCGCCAGGAACGTTACCTGAGATGCATAGAGTACATTCTCAATAAAATATCGACAATTTATCAATAAGAGTTTTTTCCAGGCATCCATTTCGGGGCGCTCGGCGTACACTGCGCTCTCAAGAAATTCCTGTACTGAGAACACCCGTCATGTCGCGCCAACCCACCAAAATCGTCTCGTCGGAACATCTCGTGTCTGAATCGAGCGCGGAGCTGTCCGAGCTGGAGTACGGGCTCATCATGGCGAGCAACGCGTTCAATCGCTGGATGGTGCGATGCATGTCGGCGGCGGGCGAAAAGGACATGACCGCCATCGAAGTGTCGTTGCTGCATCACGTCAGCCACCGCGAGCGCCGCAAGAAGCTTGCCGATATCTGCTTCGTTCTCAACATCGAGGACACGCACGTTGCCACCTACGCGTTGAAGAAGCTGGTAGCTAGAGGGTATGTAAAAAGCGAAAAGACCGGCAAGGAAGTGTTCTTTTCCGCCACCGAGGCTGGGCGCAACCTGTGCCTCAAGTACCGCGAGGTGCGCGAAAGCTGCCTGATCGCCACGCTCAGGGAGAGCGGTCTGACGAATGAGCAGATCGGCGAGGCCGCGCAGTTGATGCGCAACGCCTCCGGGCTCTACGACACGGCGGCGCGGGCAGCGGCGTCGTTGTGATGACTGACCCGCTGGCTCCGCTGGCCTGGTTGGCAGTGCCAGTGGTGCTGCCTATGCCGGCAGGGGGTAGCAGCCGGCTTCGGTGACGATCAGGTCGAGCGGGATGTCGTGGGCTTCGCGGTGCAGCGCGTCGATGCGGCAGGCTTCGTAGGCCACACCGACCGTGACCGGCCGCGTTGCGCCGGGCCATGCCGCCAGCGTGCGGTCGTAATAGCCGCCGCCGTAGCCGAGCCGGTAGCCGTCGGCGTCGAAGCCGACACACGGCACGAACAGCAGGTCGGGCGTGACGACAATCTGCGTGGCGGGTTCGGGAATCCGGTGGTGGCCGGTTTTCATCGGCGTGTCCGGTGTCCACGCATGGAATTGCAGCGCCTCGCCGCGGTTCGTGACCACCGGCAGGCTGGCTTGCCGATGCGCATCCTGCGCGAGCCAGATGGCGATTGACGCACGCGCGTCGAACTCGCCCGGCAGCGGCCAGTAAAACCCCACGCAAGCAGGTTCATGAAATTTCAATGTATCGAGCAGGCGGCGGCTTAGCGCCTCCTCGGCAGCGGGCTCGAGAGCCGCATGCAGGCGTGTTTTCAGCAGTGTTTTCCGGAGCGCGTTTTTCGATTCCGCAAGGGGGTTGCGTGCTATGCTTGGGTTCAATTTGCGCTCCAGAAACAACGATGTCAAAAAGCCTTTTTCGAGTATATCGCGCGGTCGGTCTTGCCCTTGCCGCTGCGGCGCTCGTGGCGTGCAGCACGGCCTCTGCCGGCAAGCCTGTCCCGCTTTCGCAACTCTCCAATGACGACCAGATTTTCGTGCAGCTGCGCGAAGCGGCGCGCAATAACGATGCTGCGCGAGCCGCTCAACTGGCGGCGATGATTCCGGACTATCCGGCGCCGTCCTATCTGGAGTACTTCCAGCTCAAGCCGCAGTTGTTCGATTCGAGCGGGCATCCGCGCGTCGATGCGCCGGATGCGCCGGTGCTGTCGTTCCTGCAGAAGTACGACGGCCAGGCGATCGCCGACCGGCTGCGCAACGACTACCTGGTGGTGCTCGGCGCACGTCACGACTGGAATAACTTCGACCAGCAATATGCGCGCTTCGTGCTGAACGACGACACGCAGGTCAAGTGCTACGCGCTGGAATCGCGTGCGGCGCACGGTGAGAACGTGGCGAACGACGCCCGTGCCTTGCTGACCGATCCGAAATGGTATGGCGACGGCTGCGTCGACCTGATCACGGCGCTTGCCATCAATCAGCAGTTCAGCACAGACGACGTCTGGCAGCAGATCCGCCTCGCTTACGAGCAGAACTACACCAGCGCCGGCAGCAAGCTGGTCGACGCGCTCGGCAACCAGCGTCCCGACCCGGTGCTGTTCGATCAGGCGGCGAGCACGCCGCCGTTGCTGCTGGCGCGCGGCGTCGGGCCCGATGCGCAGTCGCATCAACTGGCCCTGCTGGCGATTACGCGCATGGCGCGCAACGACCCGGCCATGGCCGCGGCCACCTTTGCTTCTGTTGCGCCGTCGCTGAGCTCGCCGGAACGCGCGATCGGCTGGGGCACGATTGCCTATCAGGCGGCCACCAAGCAGATGGGGACCGCCGTGGACTGGTACCGGCTGTCGGCGAATGCGCCGTTGCTGTCCAATCCGGCTTACGAATGGCGCACGCGTAGCGCGCTGCTGGCCGGCGACTGGACGATGGTGCGCTGGTCGATCGAGCAGATGCCGGCCTCGTTGCGCAGCCAGCCGTCCTGGGTCTACTGGCACGCTCGCGCGCTGAAGCAGGCGGGCGATACCGCCGAGGCCAACCAGGAATTCGAATCGATTTCTTCGGGCTTCAACTTCTACGGGCAACTCGCCCTGGAGGAACTGGGCCAGAAGATCACGGTGCCGCCGAAGACCACGGTGACGGACGCCGAGGTCCAGCAGGCGGCCAACACACCGGGCTTCGCGCTCGCCCAGCGCTTCTACCAGCTCAACCTGCGGCTCGAAGGCAACCGCGAGTGGAACTGGCCGCTGCGCACCATGAGCGACCGCCAGTTGCTGGCCGTCGCCGAGTACGCGCGCCGCATCGAACTGTATGACCGCACGGTCAACACGGCAGATCGCACCAAGGCCGAACACGATTTCTCGCTGCGTTACCTGTCGCCGTTCCGCGATATCGTGGAGCGCGACGCGCAGTCGAACGGTCTCGATGTCGAGTGGGCGTATGGGCTGATCCGCCAGGAGTCGCGCTTCATCATGAACGCGCGTTCGGATGTAGGCGCGAGCGGCCTGATGCAGTTGATGCCGGGCACGGCGCAACTGGTGGCGAAGAAAATCGGCCTGGGCCCGATCTCGCGTGAGCAGATGAACGACATCAATACCAACATCCTGCTCGGCACCAACTATCTTTCGATGATCTACAATCAGTTCGACGGGTCCGCTGTGCTCGCCACCGCCGGCTACAACGCCGGACCGGGCCGTCCGAAGGCCTGGCGCGAAGGGTTGGCACGTCCGGTGGAAGGAGCGATCTTCGCGGAGACGATTCCGTTCAACGAGACCCGCGACTACGTCAAGAATGTGCTGTCCAATACGGTCTACTACGCGGCACTGTTCGAAGGCCGTCCGCAATCGCTGAAGGCGCGCCTCGGTTATATCGCGCCGTAAGCGTCGTGCCGCCGCGTGCCTCGCGGCGGCGCCTCACTCCAGCCGTTGCCGCGGCTTCCACCAGGGAGTCGGAAATGCGACATCAAGCCATTGCGATCATCGGCGGCTCCGGTTTTATCGGCAGCCATCTCGTCAACGCGCTCGTCGAGCTCGGCAAAGACGTCCGCATTGCCACCCGCCGCCGCTACAACGCGCGCCACCTTACTTTGCTGCCTATCGACGTGATCGAAACCGATGTGTTCGATCCGGTTCAGCTCGCGCGCTTCGTCGAGAATGCCGACGCGGTGATCAACCTGGTCGGCATTCTGCATGACGGGCGCGGCTCGCCATACGGTCCTGGGTTCGCCAAGGCGCACGTCGAGTTGCCGACGAAAATCGTTGCGGCCTGCGAAGGCAAGGGCGTGCACCGGTTGATTCATATCAGCGCGATCGGTGCGGACCCGAAGGGGCCGAGCATGTATTTGCGCTCCAAGGGCGACGGCGAAAAGGCCGTGCACGCATCGACGCTGGCGACGACGATTTTCCGGCCTTCAATCCTGTTCGGCCCCGAGGACAGGTTTCTCAACCAGTTCGCGTTCTTGCCGCGCGTATTCCCGATGATTCCGCTGGCCTGTCCGGACGTGCAGTTCCAGCCGGTGTACGTGGCCGATGTCGCGAAGGCGATCGTCAACGTGCTCGATCTCGATGCCGCGAACGGCCGCACCTACGAACTGGGCGGCCCGACGGTCTATACGCTCGAACAACTGGTGAAGTATTGCGGTGAAGTGATCGGCCGCCATGCGCGGATCATCCGGTTGCCAGATGCACTGGCGCGGTTACAGGCACTGACCTTCGAGATGGCGCCGGGCGAGCCGGTGATTTCGCGCGACAATCTCGATTCGATGAAGGTGCCAAGCGTGTTGAGCGGGCCGCTCGCGCCGGAACTGGGTGTCGAGCCCGCGAGCATCGAAACGATTGCCCCTGTGTATCTGACCGGCGCGTCGCTGCGCTCGCGCTTCAACACGTTCCGCGCCAGCGCGGGGCGTTAAACCTGTCCTTTCTCTTTGACTGAAGCATGAAACTTCTGATCGGTGACAAGAACTATTCTTCGTGGTCGATGCGGCCGTGGGTGTTGTTGAAGCACTTCGGCATTCCGTTCGAGGAAGTGTGTGTCGAACTGGGCGAACCCGGCTCGAAGGCCGCGATCCTCGCGCATTCGCCGTCGGGCAAGGTGCCCTACCTCGCTGCCGGCGACGGACTCTCGGTGTGGGATTCGCTGGCGATTGCCGAGACGTTGGCCGAACGTTTTCCGCAGCACGCTTTGTGGCCACGCGATGCGGTGGCACGTGGCGTGGCGCGCAGCATTAGCGCCGAAATGCATTCGGGCTTTGGCGAGCTGCGCACGAACATGTGGATGAACATCCGCGCATCGTTTCCAGGCCAGGGCGCTACACCGGGCACGCTGGCCGATATCGCGCGCATCGAGGAGATCTGGAGCGGCTGTCTCGCGCAATATGGCGGGCCGTTCCTGTTCGGCGAGTTCAGTATCGCGGACGCGATGTATGCGCCGGTGGTGATGCGCTTCAACACCTGGAAACCGGCGTTGTCCGACACGGCGGCGGCCTACGCGCGGCGCGTGACGGAATTGCCGGCTGTGCGCGCGTGGATTGAGGATGCGCAGCGCGAGCCGCATGTGATCCCTGCATACGATACGTGCGCATGAATATCTACGCAGTAGGCGGAGCGATTCGCGACGAGTTGCTGGGCGTGCCGGTTCAGGACCGCGACTACGTGGTGGTGGGCGCGACGCCTGAGCAGATGGTGGCACAAGGCTACCGGCCGGTCGGCAAAGATTTTCCGGTGTTTCTGCATCCGCAGACGCACGAGGAGTATGCGCTTGCGCGCACCGAGCGCAAGACGGCGGCCGGCTACCACGGCTTCCAGTTCTTCTATGCCCCGGACGTGACGCTCGAGGAAGATCTCGCGCGGCGCGACCTGACGATCAACGCGATGGCGCGCGAACTTCGGCCGGATGGCGCACTGACTGGCCCGGTGGTCGACCCGTTCAACGGCCAGGCTGATCTGCAGGCACGGGTCTTCCGTCATGTGAGCGATGCGTTCCTGGAAGACCCCGTGCGCATCCTGCGGGTAGCCCGGTTTGCGGCGCGTTTCACCGACTTCACGGTCGCACCGGAAACGATGGACCTGATGCGCAAGATGGTGACTGCGGGCGAGGTGGACGCACTGGTTGCGGAGCGGGTGTGGCAGGAGGTGTCACGCGGCTTGATGGAGCGACGCCCCTCGCGGATGTTTGCGGTGCTGCGCGAATGCGGGGCGCTAGCGCGGATTTTGCCGGAGATCGATGCGATGTTCGGCGTGCCGCAGCGGGCGGATTACCATCCCGAGGTGGATACGGGGGTGCACGTGATGATGGTGGTGGATCACGCGGCGGCGCAGGGTTATGCGCTGGCGGTGCGGTTTGCCGCGCTCACGCATGATCTAGGGAAGGCGACGACGCCGGAGGATGTGTTGCCGCGGCATATCGGGCATGAAGGGCGGAGTGTGGATTTGCTCAAGCCTTTATGTGAGAGGCTGCGGGTGCCGAATGAGTGCCGGGATCTGGCGCTTCTGGTTGCGCGGGAGCATGGGAATATTCATCGCGTGATGAAGACAGGGGCCGCGGGGGTTGTGCGGCTGCTGGAGCGGTGTGATGCGATTCGGAAACCTGGGCGGTTTGCTGAGGCTTTGCAGGCTTGCGAAGCTGATGCCCGCGGGCGGCTTGGGTTTGAGGCGAGGGAGTATCCTCAGGCTGAGCGGCTTCGGGTGGCGCTCGTCGCTGCGCGGGCTGTTGATGCTGGGGCTATTGCTAAAGGGTTTGTTGGCAAGCCTGAGCTTATTAAGGATGCTGTGCAGAGGGAAAGGGTTCGGGTGGTGGGGGTTGCTCTAGCTGGGTGAGTGGTTTTTTTTGCCTGCGCGGCGCTTTGGGTGGTGTTCTTGCGGTGTTGGCCTTTCCTTGTTGTCTTAGTGGTCTATTAGCGTTGCCCCTGTGCGGGGCGGCACCTACTTTTCTTTGCCGCCGCAAAGAAAAGTAGGCAAAAGAAAGCGGGCTGCAACCGCCAGCCGGTAGTGAGCCATCCCGGTCTGCTACCGGGAACGGCCCAAGACAAGACCCGTCCTCGCGTTCTCCCCGTTAGTGACACAGCGCTCATCCGCTCCAGCGTCGCGCTACGCGCCCCGCCGAAGGGTATGGCCCATTCGGCAAATTATGTAGGCATTCTAACTATCTTTCCCCCGCCTTCCAACAGCCCGGTACCGCCTGTACGCCGAATGCCCGTAGCGCGCTACCTTGGTGTGCTCTTCACTAAGCGTCCTCGCGCCCCGCTATTGCAGGCACACCCATTGCCACACACCCTGGCGGCCCCGCTTTCCCGAGCATCCCCCTCCGCGACGCACGAAGTGCGGAGTGGGATGGATGTAGTGGCCTAATGAACCTGGACACCTCAAAAGGTAGACTTATAGCCAGACAGAGAGGTGTCAGATGGGAAGACGGGAATTCTCGGAGCAGTTCAAGGAAGATGCGGTCGAT
>NZ_SCNV01000121.1 GCF_005503145.1 Burkholderia sp. 4M9327F10
GCGCTTGAATCCTTGACCCAGCTGCGGCCGTGTCTCCTTTGATCGCGGGACGACGAACTCAGGGGAACGGCGGCAACGGCGAGAGGCGCCGCCGACTCAGCAGAAACATCTTTCACGCCGGGACTCGGAATCTAGGGGCCCGGTCAGCTTTTAAAAACCGCGCGGAGAAACCCATGTACAGGGAAGAAGACATCGTCCATGAAAACGGCAAGGTATTTGTCTTGCGCGACCGCCGCCAGAAGTCGTATGCGGTCTGCGTGTCCGGGACTACGCATGCAACGGTCGAGAGCGCGTACTCACTGGATTCGGACGGACTGTCTATCGCAGTGGCACGTTGCGACTACTTGGCGCGACGCGCTGCATAACAACTGCGCACGCTACGGCGGGCAAACACCAAGGGGAATACCGATGATTCTCGTACTCGAAGCAACGGTACAACGGGAATTCGCAACGATATCGGGTTACTCGCTGATCGAGGGGATTGGTTTCGTGTCGCCCGACATGATCGGCCCGCGCGCTGAACCGAAGGTATCGCTACACATCGAATCGCACGCGCCGTTCGTTGCAATCTCGTTCAACGTCTAAACCAGCAACTTTTTGAGGAGTCACACATGGGCGCAACTGTTACCACCGGCAAATGTGCAGCCGCTTTCCGCTCGAACGAGGGAGAGCTGCTCTACATCCTTTTTGAGCGATCATACGAAAAAAATTGCTATCCGCACACCGACCACTGGAGCGCATTCGCGTTCGGCACGCGGGAGGAAGTTTTGCGGCGGGCATTTGTAGGTGCATCCGACTGTTGCGGCGGCATGTTGCAGAGCCGTAGCGGCGACATTAAGCCGGAGAACTACATCGAATCGTGGAAGCAGGAACTGAATCGTCCGGTCCAGATGCGCGACGTTGTCGTGACGCTGAAATTTGAAACCGGCTGGCGTGCGGCGCTGCCCGAGGATGCCAACGAAAGGGTGTTATCCGTCCTGCAGCGTGCAGGACTGGCAGACCGCTTCGACGTAATCAGGAATGAAGGTATTACGGCGACGCTCTACGGCGACACCGGCTTGCTACGTGCGATCTATGGCGTCGACGGTGAACTGTCGCCGTGGCGTGTATTCACTCACAGCGACACTGGCACGGTACCTATCGACGTCCCGCCCGTGCGCAATGTTTCTGCGCGGGAGATAGACCTGCCGTCTCCGCGTTGCTTCGCCATCGACGCAGACGTGCGACTCGTCGCAGGCGATGACGGCAAGTGGTCAGACGGCGTATGGGCTTATTCCGCGCTTGCACAGTATGTGACCGGACCGGCGCTTGAGCGTGAACTGGTTCAACCCGGCTTTGCGAAGGCAACGATACCGGTCGTGCGTGAAGCGCTGAGGAATGCGGCGCCGTTGCCCAAGGACACGCGCATTACTGTGCGCCGCACCGCGTGCAAGGAGGATCATCACCGTCGCGCGGTGGATGAACTGGCCCGAGGTCTCGGCCTCATCGGCGAACGCGACCAGGCGGCGGATGAATTCACGTTCCTGTTTTCGGACATCAAAGGCGAAGACGCCGATAGCGTGCGCTATCGCGTCGGTTCGATGCGCGACGTGCTCACGTGGGACGTGCCCGAGACGGCCGCGCCAGAGGTTGCTCCCGCACTTCAGCCGGTAAGCGCGACGCAGGGGCAGCTTGCCTTTGCGTGATCGCCCAGCGACGCCGGCCGAGTGCCGGCGTTGTCGCTTCTGGTATCGCCGCTGCAATCCAGCCGGGACGCGGCACCTTGCGCGCCAGGCTGCGCCCGTCACGCAAGCTGACGACCTCGCGTCCCGGTGAACATGCACCCCCGCTCTTGGGACTGCGCCGCGTCCCGCGGACTTGCCCCGGCGCGTGCCATCCCCTCCAGCCTCGCTGCCTGCAGCAGCTCGGTGAGCGCGCTCGCCGCGCGGGGCGTTTCGCTTCGTCGGGCAGCGGCTCTCTGTGCCGAATTCCCGTCCCCCTCGTTCGCCGTCCTTTTCTCGCGATCGTAGCCACGTCCTGCGCTGCGTCAAGGCGCGCGGGGCCGTGTCAGTCGCTGCGCTCCATCCCGCCCCACACCCCGCGCTTGAATCCTTGACCCAGCTCCGTCCGCGTCTCCTTTGATCGCGGGACGACGAACTCAGGGGAACGGCGGCAACGGCGAGAGACGCCGCCGACTCAGCAGAAACATCTTTCACGCCGGGACTCGGAATCTAGGGGCCCGGTCAGCTCAACCTGTAAGGAGAACTTTAGATGCAAAATCTCAGCGCCACCTATTCACCCGAAGACAATAAGCTGCGGCTCTACTCGACTTCGCGTCTGGACGATGGCCTGTACAAACGCGTTCACGAAGCAGGTTTCCGTTTTGCACCGAAACAGGATCTTTTCGTAGCTCCGGCGTGGTCGCCGTCGCGCGAGGATCTGCTGCTTGAACTTTGCGGCGAGGTTGGCGACGAGGACACCACGCTAGTTGATCGGGCAGAAGACAGGGCAGACCGGTTCGAGGACTACAGCGAAAAGCGCGCGAGCGAAGCGCACACGGCGCGTGAAGCCGTCGCCGCTATCGCGGATCATATCCCGCTCGGACAGCCTATCCTCGTTGGCCATCACAGCGAGCGCCACGCGCGCCGTGACGCTGAGCGCATCGAAAACGGCATGCGTCGTGCCGTCAATCTTTGGGAAACATCCGAATACTGGACGCGTCGCGCAACCGGGGCACGTCGCCACGCGGAATACAAGCAAAAGCCAGACGTGCGCCACCGTCGCATCAAGACACTGGAGGCAGACCTCCGCAAACATCGGCGGGAGAGCGCCGAGGCAAGCGAGAACCTCACGAAGTGGCAGACCGAGGGCCTCACGCTGGAACAGGCGAAACAGATCGCAGCGTTTGACCACGTATCCATCTACGAGGAAGGAAAGACCTGGGGGACGTCGGTCTATTCGATGTTGGCCGACGAAAAAATGACCGTCGAGCAGGCGCGCGAACATTGCATTCCAGTCCATAGGCAAACCATAGCCTGGCGTCAGCGCTGGATCATGCACCTGGAAAACCGGCTTGCATATGAGCGCGCCATGCTGGACGAGAACGGCGGCATTGCGTCAGACCACCACGACATCAAGCCGGGCGGGCGCGTGCTTGTCGGCGGCGAATGGCTGGTCGTGATCCGGGTCAATCGTGCAAGCGGTCGCATCAATAGCGTTACCACGAGCGCGCCCGCCGTCGTTCATTGGCGCAATGAGTGGAAGTATGGAATCGAAGAGGTGAAGGGATACCGCGAACCCGAAGCCACAGACGCGGCAGCCGTGAAGGCCACAAAGAAACTGTCTCCACTCACGAACTACCCCGGCGAGGGCTTTCTCGAAATGACTGCTGCGCAGTGGAAGAACCGCCCGGACGACTACAAGAGCGTCCGGAAGATCGCCGCCGACGACAAGCACGGCGCGCACCGCATTCGCCGTGCGTTGGTCGCGGGAGACGGCTACCGGTTGGCTCAGGTGTACATCACGGACCAGAAGCGCGTCGACCCGCCCGCGGTGGAAAGCAACACGCCCGAGGCGGTCAGGATCGAAAGCCAGCGCGAGCCGTCAAGCGTTGAATCGCGCATGGCCGAGCCGGCGGCCCCGGTCGAGACACGGGAAAAGGGAGAGGATTTCGACCGCTTGCGCGAATTGCTGCGGGCCGGTGTGCAGGTAGTCAGCGCGCCGCAACTGTTCCCGACACCGTCCGCCCTAGCGGCGCGTATGGTGGAAGAGGCGGCGATCGAGGAGGGGGATTCGGTTGGCGAGTTCAGCGCAGGAACCGGCCGCATCATCAACGCGATTTTCGAAGCGGTCGACCGCACCACCATCACCGTTACTGCCGTCGAGATAAATCACGCGCTTTCTCGGACGCTCGCAGCGTCACACGACGATATAAAGGTCGTATGCGCCGACTTTCTGGAGTGCGGCGACGAGCTGGGCCTGTTCGACCGAATCATCATTAATCCGCCTTTCGCCAATGGTCAGGATATCGCGCATATTTCACATGCACTGGACTTTATGAAACCGGGCGCACGTCTGGTTGCGATCTGTGCGAATGGCCCACGACAGAACGAAAAGCTTTTGCCGCTTGTTGAAGCTCGAGGCGGTACGTGGGAAGAACTGCCGGAGGGAACGTTTGTAGAATCTGGCACGAATGTTCGGACCGTTCTGTTGACGATCGACGTTTAAACAGCATGCGGCCGTGCTTGCGCGGCCGCCAACGAAGAGAGAGAAATATGCTTGCCACCGCATACCGTGTCGCCCTGATTGCCGCTGTTATCGTGCTTTCCGCCTGTGCTCAGACGCAGCCACCACAAACCCAGGCGCAACGAAACATGAAACCCGGTGCGATTTACATTTACGAGCCGACGAAGCCCGCAGGCTACGCAGGCCCGGGTGAGTTCACGCTCACGCCGGACGGAAAAATCCACGTTACCTATCCATCTCAGGCGACGACTCAGTAGCCACTCGCGCGCGGGATAACCATCGACGCCGGCCGAGTGCCGGCGTTTCTGTTTCCGGTACCGCGCAGCGATCTAGCCGGGACGCGGCACCTTGCGCGCCAGGCTATGCCTGTCACACAAGCTGACGACCTCACGTCCCGGTGAACATACACCCCCGCTCTTGGGACTGCGCCGCGTCCCGCGGACTTGCCCCGGCGCGTGCCATCCCCTCCAGCCTCGCTGCCTGCAGCAGCTCGGTAAGCGCGCTCGCCGCGCGGGGCGTTTCGCCTCGTCGGGCAGCAGCTCTCAGTGCCGAATTCCCGTCCCCCTCGTTCGCCGTCCTTTTCTCGCGATCGTAGCCACGTCCTGCGCTGCGTCAAGGCGCGCGAGGCCGTGTCAGTCGCTGCGCTCCATCCCGCCCCAGCACCCCGCGCTTGAATCCTTGACCCAGCTACGGCCGCGTCTCCTTTGATCGCGGGACGACGAACTCAGGGGAACGGCGGCAACGGCGAGAGACGCCGCCGACTCAGCAGAAACATCTTTTACGCCGGGACTCGGAATCTAGGGGCCCGGTCAGCTTTAAGGACGCGCAATGATCAAAGCAGAAGAAGTGAGCGATTACCAGCAGTGCATCTACCCCTACAAATTCGATCGCATCGAGGTAGCCGGTTCGTTTTTTACTGGCCCGGCACCGGGTGCGTATCTGCGTGCTGACTTCGAGCGCCCGAGGGAGCCTGTCTCGTTTTCGCTGCTCGGTGAGTGGCATTGCGAATACCCGGGCGGTCCAAGTCTTTTCGCGCTGGCAGACATGGCGGCGGACATTCTCGGCGTCGGTGGTTTCTACGGCCTTGGTAGGGCGCGACGCATCAACTGAAAAAGCGCAGGCCGCGCGATGACGTGGCCGCCGATTGAACATCCTACGGGGAAGCATATGAAACTGACTAAGGCACAAACTAAGGCGATGGCAGAAGTGAACCGGCTTGTCGCCCTTGACCGTCGATTGACGGAGGATGAACGTCTGTTCGTACTCGAAAATTTTCAGGAAGGGGCGAATCACGATAACAGCGCGATGGGTGCGTTTTTCACGCCGTGGGGTCTCGCCCGCGATTTTTCCATCGAAGTGCCGAGCGGTTGTGACTCGATTGTCGACCTGTGCGCCGGGATCGGCTCCCTCGCGTATGCCTGCGAAGGAAAAGCGAAATCAATCGTATGCGTCGAGCGCTGCGCGGAATATGTGCGCGTTGGTCGAAAGGTAGTGCCCGATGCGGTCTGGATTCACGCGGACGTATTCGGCGACTGGTGGAAAGAGTTCGACCGGTTCGACGCGGTGATTTCTAATCCACCCTTTGGCCGCGTGAGAGCAGACGGTTACTGCGGCCGTTACAAGGGCGCGGAGTTCGAATACAAGGTAATCGAACTGGCGTCGCGCATCGCGCGATGGGGTACGTTCATTGTCCCGCAGATGTCCGCACCCTTTCGCTATTCGGGACAGCGGGACTATCAGGAGAGCATCGCTGAAAAGTGCCGGAAATTCCTGGATCAAACGGCGATATCGCTTGAGGCCAATTGCGGAATCGACACGGAGACGTATCGGGGCGATTGGCACGGTGTCTCGCCGGTGTGTGAGGTTGTGGTCTGCGATTTCGAATCTGTTGAACAGGAAGAGCCGGCACACGTTCCCACAGCGCAAGCGGTTTCGATGGCCCAGCCGCTAAGCCAGCTCGATCTGTTCGCGATGGCGGCCTGATTAAAGACGCCCGCAGTCTGGCGGGCGTGAACACCATGCAGTGATATTGCTCGAAAGGAGAAACCATGCCGTACCAGCAGATTTTCGTCAGTCCGGAGCTGTTCGCGGAACACAACGGCGTGAAGGTGTATCGCCGCTATCTTGATGATGACGTCGACCAGGGGCCGATGGAATACTGGTTCACGACTTCGTATGCGAAAGGCGAGGGGTCGGGCTTCAACTTCGATGTCAGGGAGTTGATAGAGGGTCTCCCCGTCGAAACAGACGAGGACAAAAGGCGGATCATCGTCGGCGCCCTTGATCGCGGCTTCATCAAGATCGCGGACGACAATTCGGGTCCGCAGCTGGAGGGGCGCTCAGAGGACGCGGACACCGAGGATAAACCGCTGGCACCGTTTCCCACGCCGGACCTGTTCAACCATTTCCCTGTCTTCTAGTTTCGTTAGATTGTCATCTGATTCCGACGCCGGCCGAGTGCCGGCGTTGTCGCTTCTGGTACCGCTGCTGCAATCCAGCCGGTACGCGGCATCTTGCGCGCCAGGCTGCGCCCGTCACGCAAGCTGACGACCTCGCGTCCCGGTGAACATGCACCCCCGCTCTTGGGACTGCGCCGCGTCCCGCGGACTTGCCCCGGCGCGTGCCATCCCCTCCAGCCTCGCTGCCTGCAGCAGCTCGGTGAGCGCGCTCGCCGCGCGGGGCGTTTCGCTTCGTCGGGCAGCAGC
>NZ_SCNV01000122.1 GCF_005503145.1 Burkholderia sp. 4M9327F10
TTCCTCGGCTGCTCGAGCGCCGGCGTGCTGAAGCCGGAGATGGTCGCGGAAATGGGCACCCAGCCGCTGATTCTCGCGCTGGCCAATCCGGAACCGGAAATCCGCCCGGAAGAGGCAAAGAAGGTGCGGCCGGACGCGATCATCGCCACTCGTCCGATCAAGGACGTGGACGCGTATCGCGAAGAACTCGGCACCACCGTCTACCGTACCGGCATGGTGATGCGTCCGGTGTTCGCGGCGGCGTGCCGTCGGCTTCGTCGCAACGCATGGCCGAAGCACGCAAGCTGATTGCGCAACGCGCGCCGGCGCTCGAGATCGACGGCGAAATGCACGGCGACGCAGCCTTGTCGGAAGTGGTCCGCAAGGCCGCGTTCCCGGGCACGACGCTCACGGGCGAAGCCAATCTGCTGATCATGCCGAACGTGGAAGCCGCCAACATCACGTACAACCTGCTGAAGATGATCGGCGGGGAAGGTGTGACGGTGGGGCCGTTCCTGCTTGGCGCAGAGAAGCCGGTGCACATCCTGACGCCGGCTGCGACCGTGCGCCGGATCATCAACATGACGGCGGTGGCTTCGGCCAACATGAGTCGACCTCTGCTCGATGCACAGCTCGCACTTGCGGGCATTCCACCCGGCGCTTAGAGAACGCGAAGGTTGCGGATTTTGCCCATCGTCGGCGAGCGGCTCAGGATGAGTTCGGTGATGTACTCGGGCAGGAGCGCGCGAGGGATGTCGTCAGGGATCCCTTCCACGAGCTGCGATGGAACCTGCACGATGAACGCATCAGGAGCGCTTTTCAGGCTGTGCTCGTAGCTGACTCGGTAGTCCATATGGGTGGGGTGACCGATGATAGACGATCAACTCGCCAGAATTTGAATTATTTCAACGGGCTATGGCCGTCCTGAGACGTGCTAAGCATCCGCTCCACATACCGCGCGATCAAATCGATCTCCAGATTAACCTTCGCCCCCTCACGCAGGTGCTTCAGCGCCGTGACCTGAACGGTATGAGGAATCAGATTGATCGAGAATTCACAACCATCATCGCGGTCCTTCACCGAGTTAACAGTCAAGCTCACGCCATTGACCGTAATCGAGCCCTTGTACGCCAGATAACGTCCAATCTCCCGCGGCGCCAGCACGCGCAGTTCATGCGACTCGCCAACCGGCGCGAAATGCGTCACCGTGCCGAGCCCATCCACATGCCCCGACACGATATGCCCGCCGAGCCGGTCATGCGCACGCAGCGCCTTCTCGAGATTCACCTCGCCCGGCTCACCCAAACCGGCTGTGCAATTCAGGCTCTCGCGCGACACATCCACTTCGAACGAGTTGGAAGTCTTGGCCACCACGGTCATGCAGGCGCCCTGAATCGTGATGCTGTCGCCAAGCTGCACGTCCTCGAGATCGAGGCCGCCTGCGATGACGTTCAGGCGTACGCCAGCATCCCCGTCGTTGCCGAGGGGCTTGACTGACTCGATGCGGCCAACTGCCGCGACGATTCCGGTAAACATCGTGCTGGTTCCTTGTTCAATGAGAAGGGGATTGCGGTGCAAAGCGCGCCAGAATCCGCAAGTCGTCGCCAATCCGGTCGACGGAGTGGAAGTTCAGTAAGACACGGCCTTCGAGCGTAGGCGGCGCAACGAGGTTGAACATGCCCATCGAATCAGTTCCGAGCAGGCTCGGCGCCAGATAGACCAGCAGTTCGTCGACGCAGCCTTCACGCAGCAACGAGCCGTTCAGCTTGTAGCCCGCTTCGACATGCAGTTCATTCACATGGCGCTCGCCGAGCGCCTTCAACATGGCAGGCAGATCGACCTTGCCTGCCGCGTTTGCCATGGGCACGATCTCCGCGCCGCGCTCGCGCAGTGCGTTGGCGCGTTCAGCGTGGCGTTCGTCGAGGTTGCCACAGAAGATCAGCGTCGGCGCACCGGCCAGAATCTGCGCGCTGGGCGGCACATCGAGCTGACTGTCGACGAGCACGCGTTGCGGCTGGCGCGGCGTGTCGACCGCGCGCACAGTCATGCGCGGATCGTCTTCCCTCACCGTGCCGATGCCGGTCAGAATCGCCGACGCGCGAGCACGCCATGCGTGGCCGTCGGCGCGTGCGGCCTCGCCGGTGATCCATTGGCTTTCGCCTGAGGGCAGCCCGGTGCGGCCGTCGAGCGTGGCGGCCACTTTCATGCGCACCCACGGCCGGCCGCGCGTCATGCGCGACACGAAACCAATGTTCAGTTCATGCGCTTCGTTGGCGAGCAGGCCGCAGCGCACTTCGATGCCGGCATCGCGCAGCATTTTCAGGCCGCGTCCCGACACCTGCGGGTTCGGGTCTTCCATGGCCGCCACCACGCGTTCCACTTGCGCCTCGATCAGCGCGTTGGCGCACGGCGGCGTGCGGCCGAAGTGGCTGCATGGCTCGAGCGTCACGTAGGCGGTGGCGCCGCGCAGGTCATGGCCGCGTGAGCGCGCATCCTTCAGCGCCCGCACTTCGGCGTGGTCCTGCCCGGCGGGCTGCGTAAAGCCTTCACCGATCACTGCGCCGTTCTTGACCAGCACGCAGCCGACCCGCGGGTTCGGATCGGTCGTGTACATGCCGCGCTTCGCCAGAGCGAGCGCGCGTTCCATATGGACGAAATCGGTTTGCGAGAACATCGGCGTCTGTTAAGTGCTAGTGCGTGGCGAGTGGTGCTGGCTGGTGCTGTCCCGTGGCGTGGCGATGCGTGCGCTTCAAACCGCCAGTGCTGCGAAGGCGCTGCGCGCGGCGTCGATCGTGGCGTCGATGATCGCGTCGTCGTGCGCGATCGACACGAACCCAGCCTCATAGGCCGACGGCGCGAAGTACACGCCCGCGTCGAGCATCTTGTGGAAGAACGCGTTGAAGCGCGGCACGTCGCTCGTCGTGACTTCGGCAAAGCTCGTGGGAATCTTGTCCGTGAAGTAGAGGCCGAACATGCCGCCGAGCGAGTCGGCCGCGAACGGCACTTTCGCTTCGCGAGCCGCGTTGCCGAGACCTTCCACGAGACGCGTGGTGCGAGCGGCGAGCGTGTCGTAGAAGCCCGGGGCCTGGATCAGTTGCAGCGTCTTCAGGCCGGCCGCCACGGCAATCGGGTTGCCCGACAGCGTGCCCGCCTGGTAGACGCCGCCGAGCGGCGCGAGGTGGGCCATGATGTCGCGGCGGCCGCCGAACGCGGCAGCCGGCATGCCGCCGCCGATCACCTTGCCAAGACACGTGAGGTCCGGCGTGATGCCGTAAACCTGCTGCGCGCCGCCGAGGGCCACGCGGAAGCCGCACATCACTTCATCGAAAATCAGCACGGCGCCGTATTCGCTGCACAGGCGGCGCAGCGCCTGCAGGAACTCAGGCGTGGCGCGCACGAGATTCATGTTGCCCGCCACCGGCTCGACGATCACCGAAGCGATCTCGTTGCCGAAGGCCTTGAACGCTTCTTCGAGCGCGCTGACGTTGTTGTATTCGAGGACGGTGGTGTGCTTGGCAATATCCACCGGCACGCCCGCCGAAGTCGGGTTGCCGAACGTCAGCAGACCAGAGCCGGCCTTGACCAGCAGGCTGTCCGCGTGACCGTGATAGCAACCTTCAAACTTGACGATACGGCTGCGGTTGGTGAAGCCGCGCGCAAGACGCAGCGCACTCATGGTCGCTTCCGTGCCGCTCGACACCATGCGGACCTGCTCGATCGAGGGCACCAGCTTGCAGATTTCCTCGGCGATCTCGACTTCGGATTCAGTCGGTGCGCCGAACGAGAAACCGTTGGCGAGCACTTTCTGCACGGCTTCAAGCACTTCCGGATGGACGTGGCCGAGGATCATCGGGCCCCAGGAGCCGATGTAGTCGATATAGCGCTGGCCGTCCGCGTCCCAGAAGTAAGCACCTTGCGCGCGCTCGATAAAGCGCGGCGTGCCGCCGACCGAACGGAAGGCGCGCACGGGCGAGTTGACGCCGCCGGGGATGGTGCGCTGGGCGCGTTCGAAAAGAGCTTCGTTCCGGGAATTGCTGGACATGGACGTTGGACCTGCCTGATAGGGATGCAGGGAGGCGCGCTGGACCGACCGGGGGCCGGGGTTTCTCCCGGCCTGTCCGCCCGCTGCGCGGCGGCTGAATGGTTATCTGAAATTGTACCGGACTCGCGCGGAGTCGGCCCGCGGCGGGGCGGGAGGGGGGCGTGGTGAATTGTCCCGGCGCCGGGCCTGAGGGGCGTCCGCACGGGCGGCCCCTGCAGCGGCACGCTGGTTATGGGCTATGGGCCGCGCTATGACGCGGGTTTGGCCTTTGGCGCGGCTCGTTTTGCCGCGGCGGCATGGGCCGAAACCTTGGAAGAGTGCGTCGGCCCGCTGGGCGCGGCGAGCGGTGGCGGTTTGCGCTTGCCGGTCAGTTCGGCCCAGCGCTTCTCCAGCGGACCCTCAGCCATGGGCTTGATGGAGGTGCCGGAGGATTGCGCGTCCCAGGTCTGGACGGAGAAGGGATGCACGCGCAACGCGTCGCGGCTGATGACAACCTCCTGATGAGCGTCGACCAGCCAGTCATAGACGAAGTCGATGCATAGGCGAAAACCGCGCTTGGAGTTCGCGTCGGGCACTTCGTAGGGCGCCCGCGTGACGTAACCGGAGCCGAACACGCCCCTGGGCTCCTGGGTGACGCGATGAAGGAACACGCGGTCGCCCGGCAGGATGCTGCGGGCGACGCCGCAGCCCCACACATCGGTCACCGCTTCACCGGCGGCGACGCGTTTGGCCACGTCGGGCAGTTCCGGCCAAGGCCATTTCTTGGGGCTCCAGATCAGCAGGAAGGCGGTCATGACGGTGTGAGGGCGGGCGAGTTGGATGGGCAAGTGAAGGCTCAGGCGGCAGCTTAACCGATTGTCCGGCAAGCCGCGTTGACCGCCCGCTGCGCGCTGCCGGCCGGCGCGCTACCTGCTGCCTGGGCGAGCGTACGACGTGTCATTGACCGTCAAGTACAATTGAGGCTACCAATGTTGCTGCTTTCAGCGTTTCCCGCAGTCCGATACCTGTCTGGACTGGCTGCTTCTTCCGGATTCCCATGTCTCACGTCACCCGACGCCGGCCCGATGGCCGGCTGATCCTGTTGCTTGGCGCGCTGGCCGCGTGCGGGCCGATTTCCATTGATATGTACCTGCCGAGCCTGCCTTCGATTGCGCAGGCGTTCCTCGTCAGCACCGGCGCCGCGCAGACGACGCTGACGAGTTTCATGCTGGGCTTTTCGGTCGGGATGCTGTTGTACGGCCCGCTGTCCGATTCGTTTGGCCGCCGGCCCGTGCTGCTGGGCGGGATCATCATGTATGCGCTGGCGAGCGTCGCGTGCGGCCTGTCGTTTTCGATCGGTTCGCTGGTGACATTCCGCTTCGTGCAGGCACTCGGGGCGGGCGCCGCGTCGGTGCTAGCGCGGGCGATTGCGCGCGATGCGCACGAGTCGGCCGATGCGGCGCGCGTGTTATCGATGCTGTCGATTGTGACGTCGATCGGGCCGTTGCTGGCGCCGCTGATTGGCGGGCAACTGTTGTTGCTGGGCGGCTGGCGGGTGGTGTTCGTCGCCTTGACGCTATTCGGCACGGTGTGCGCGGTGACGGCTTACCTGAAGGTGCCGGAAACGTGGCCGCCTGAGAAGCGCAAGCATTCGGAGGTGCTGCAATCGTTCGGCGCGTATGGCAAGTTGCTGCGCGACCCGGTGGCCTGGGGGCATATGTTGTGCGGCGGGATGGCGTTTGCATCGATGTTTGCGTACATCACCGCGACGCCATTTGTGTACATCGAGTACTTCCATGTTTCTGCGCAGCACTATGGATTTTTGTTTGCGCTGAATATCGTCGGCATCATGTTCGGGAATTTCATGAACACACGGCTGATTGGACGCCTGGGGTCGCTGGCGATCATTTCGTTTTCGGCGATGGTCAGTTGTGTGGCGTCGCTGTTTGTTGCTTTGGTGTGTTTGACCGGGTGGGGTGGGTTGTGGTCGATCGTTGCGGGATTGTTTTTTGTGGTTGGGGTGGTGGGGTTGTTGTCGGCCAATTGCACGACCGATTTGATGCATCGGTATCCGCATAATGCTGGGGCCGCTGCGGCGGTTTTTGGAGCTGTTCAGCTGGCGCTGGGGGCCGGCGCTAGCCTCGCCGTTGGGCTTTGGGAAGGGGTTTCGCCTGTGGGTATGGGCGTTACTATTGGCTTTGCCGGGGTGCTTTGTTATTGCGGTAGGGTTCTTGTTGTGCGGTGGCACGGTAGGGGGGTGCCTGGTGTTGTTGTTTAGTTTTTTTTTGCTTGCAGCGTTTTGGTGTTTGGTTGGTTTTACTAAGGTGTTGGCCTTTCCTTGCTTTCTTATCGGTCTATTGGCGTTGCCCCTGTGCGGGGCGGCACCTACTTTTCTTTGCCGCCGCAAAGAAAAGTAGGCAAAAGAAAGCGGGCTGCAACCGCTAGCTCTTAGTGAGCCATCCCGGTTTGCTACGGGGAACGGCCCAAGACAAGACCCCCCTCACATCACACCCGTTAGTGACAAAGCGCTCATCCGTTCCAGCGTTGCGCTGCGCGCTCCGCCGAAGGGCATAACGCCCTCGGCAAACTCCGTAGGTATTCTAACTATTCTTGGCCCGCCGATTCTCCGTAAGGCCGTACCGCGAGTATGCTTTTAAGCGCACCCGCACCCGCACCCGCACCCGCACCCGCAGGACCATTTGCTGCGTAGCTGTGTGGCCCCGGTTTCCCGAGCATACCCATCCGCGACGCACGAAGTGCGGAGTGGGGTGGATGAGCGCTGTGCCACGAA
>NZ_SCNV01000123.1 GCF_005503145.1 Burkholderia sp. 4M9327F10
CTTGTGTTTGGATACCCGATTGACCATCTCCGGCCGTTGATATTGGTTTTCAATCAGGCGGTCCAGCCGCGGTCCCACGTCGTCTGCGTTGCGGATTTTGCTAAATTCACTGGCCTTGACATACACCGCGGCAAAACCCAGATCGTTCAAGCGCCTAATGTATGTGAAAAGCAGGGTCGTCTTTCCTGCACGCTCATCACCCAATAGCAGAAACTTGCCACCTGCCTGCAATTCTGGAAGGAGAGTCTCCGCTGATTTCTCGGCCAGACGGGTCGGTTGGCTTTCCTCCACATCATTCAGGTCTGGAAAGACGAAAAGGTCGTTTATCACGATTTCCGCTTTGTCCGGATGGGTGAAATAACCGCCCGGGCTATTGAGGTCAGCGGCCCAATCTGTCGTGAAGTCAAGGTATTGGGTGTGTTTTTCCGCCCGCGAGGGAAGACTGTAGACGGCAGATTCATCGTCAGGCCGAATGCCACCAACTTCGATTTCGAACCGGTCAACGACAACGGTGGCTGCGGTTGTGTCAAACCGGTATACCGCGTACGCCGGAGTGCCTTCGCCATGGTGAGGTTGAAGAGCCCCTGCTTCAAAATATAGCGAAGGCCCCGCATGTTCGTCGACGATCATGCCAGAACTGCCGCGGTGTTCGTGCCCACTCAAGACAGCATCAGAATTCCGTTGCAGACTGGCCTTCAGTTCGTGGTACGAGCGTTGCTGATGCCAGTTGTATGGTTGATGCAAGAGCGCTAGACGAAGATCGGAGTTAGAGGAGAGTTGTTCGTCGAATTGCTGCAGCGGAAACACAAGGGTGCCAGGATTCTCCGGCAGCCTTGACATCCATGCCACGTTGAGGCCGGAAACCCGGATCGTCACGCTCTGGACCTTGATTTCATATTCGCGCCAAAGGGGAGATTCGAAAATCGGTGACAGGTCTTCAACTGTCCGTTGGAATTGGAAAAATTCTGCCTGGACGCTGACGCACGTTTCGACCAACGCCGGCTTCTCTGCTTCCGATGGCTTCGTGGCTATTTTGTCGATAACAATTTCACGAATCTCGTTCTCGGGCTTCAGTACGCAGTCGTGATTTCCGGGCACCATGATGATGTGCCCAGGCGCGCGAGTCTCCGATGACAGACGATCCCGGATCGCAGAAATGAATCTTTGGGCGGTCTCATACTGCTCCTTTTGACCGCCGAAAGCGATGTCGCCGGTGACAGCGATAAGAAAGGCGTCAGCTTCTCTGACAGCAGGAAACACGGACTCAGCTATTTCTGCGGAGCGCTTGAAAACTGCGTCGTCGTCCCCGTGGAAATGGATATCGCTCAAATGCAAGACAGCTAGTTTCATGGTTTTTTGGAGATTATTGTTGGAGAAATACGTAAACTGCGCCCGACAATTCCGTCGGCGGGGTGGCGGGCTGCTGAGACTCGGCACCCGGCAGGACTTCGCCACTCCGCGCCCGTGAAACGCGGTTCACGGGCGTCGCGCAGATTGAGTCGAAGAATATGCATGGCGCTGTTCCGATCAGTGGCTGGAGGCGTGATTTTCCGCAGCCGTGACCTCTTCGGGCTGCGTTGGGTTTAGCTGATTCTCCGGTCTGGACTGCTCCTTCCCGTCATCGCCCGCGTAATAGCGGGCGGCCGCCTCGAGCATGCGCTGCTGGCCGGCGCGCACGTAGATTGAGATGGTCTGCAGCGACGCGTGACCGAGGATCTGCTGCGGCACGTCGACCGGCATGTCGCGGGCGACCGCGCCGGTGCCGAAGGTGTGCCGGAACGCGTGCGCGGACGTCGCGTTGAGCCGCGCAATCGCCTCCGCCGACAGGGTCCCGTCGGCCGCGAGCGCGTCCGTGAGCCGGGCGTGCGCCGTGCGCACAAGACGCGCGAGCGCGTTGGCCGCATACGGGCTCTCGTCACAGGCGTGCCGCTCACGCACGTCTTTCCGCCTGCACATAGAAGGGCACCCCGTATGTCGCAACGCGCGGGTATGGCGCGCCCACTGACGACTAGGTCTCGTGCATCGTCGGCTAAGCATTCAAGACGGTACCAGGTCGTTCGTCGGTCCTCGGAGCCTTCTCCGCCGTGGTGACCGATGCCTTCATGCCCGCGCAGGAATCGCAGACCACGGCCATCACATCGAGCCATTCGGCTGTGATGCCCGAGTTGTCGCAACGGCGCGCGTAGGATTGTTTGGCCCGGACCCAGGCACCATGGGGCTCGGACATGTTGACGGGCTTGCCGCAAGGGACACAGGGATGGATCGGCCCTGCATCAACCTGATTACCTTGCAGGCTGCTCGGAAGTCCGTGCGCCTCCAGAAGTTCAGGCAGTTGCGCTTCGCAGCAATCCTTGCTGCAAAACTGGACCTGCTTGACGATGGCATCGATATGCAATCGACCCTGCTCGTTTGGCGTTTCGCCGGTCCCGGCGTACGTAATCGAATGGCGATGCAATGCAAAAGCGTAGTGAAGCGCGGCAAGCGGCTTGCCGCAGGCGCTGCACAAGCCGTATCTGCTCCGATCAGGCATTTTTCACGGCCTCGATTACCGGGATGTCGTACTGGCTGTTGAGTACCTGACGCAACTGCCCGATCGGCACCAGCATCACTGCCTGACTCTCCCAGCCCATGTCGGCCGGGTCGCCCCCGATGCGCTCGGCGAGAAAATAGCGGGTGTAACTCTGGGTGCGCTTCACATCGGTCAGATGCCGAAGCAACCGCACCTGCAGCCCTGACTCCTCGAACGCTTCAGTCATCGCGGTCGCCTGCGCCGACTTGCCGTCCATCGTGCCCTTCGGGAACGTTGCCTTGTAGCCCGCGTAGCCATTGCTTGGTGCCACGACCCAGACCCGGCCGTCGGGCTCGCGCAACACAACTCCAGCGGCTTTCCTGTAGCCTGCCGGCACTTGAAACGCGGGCTCATCGACGCATGAGCTTGCTGCGAGTTCCTCCCAGCCTTTCGCGGTCTTCGGAAAATCTGCCCAGGACTTCACTGCCACGCCGCTGACCACCTTCGGCATCGGGCCGCCCGGAATCACGCGGGCAATGGCGGTCGGCTCATGCCAGGTTTCGAGCGACGTCGCCCTGCTGGGGCTCCTGATTTCGACCAGCTTGCCGTTTTCATCGTGGCGCGGGTGATAGGTTGGACCCACCGGCGCCTGTTTCTTCCCCTCGACCTGCAACTTGTGAAGCACGTCCCACACCTGGTGGTAAAGGTGTGCCCGCCCGGTGCCCTGCACCCGGGCAACTTCGGACTTGAAGTTGGAATAGTCCAGCCCCTGGATCATGCTGCCCAGCGCTGCCGCCACCTCGTCGCGCGGGGCAACGGCGCGAAAGCGATAGTCATTGCCCGGACTCTCGCTCATGTCGCCCAGGCCTGGCAGGAAATGCTCGCGCAACGCCTCCAGGTCGCCGCGCACCCTGGCCCGAACGGTGAGCGTTCCGGCCTGCTGGTCGGTGGGCTTTTGCACAATGCTGAAAAAGCCGACGGGTGTGATGAGCCACATGGTTGCGGCCTCCTTGAAGAATGTCACGATGTGTGAGCGGGATTCTCGTACTTTCTGCACGCGATCCGACGGTTTGATCCGGGGTATTCACTCGGGAAAGTCGGAATCAGCGTGTTGATCCTGAGCGTAAGCGAATCCGCGGGCCGGCCCGGGAGCAGATCCGCAGGTCGTCGCACAGAGTCTCACGGCGACGCGCAGAAATGGGCAGGAACCGACCCGGTAGAAACGCGCCATCGGGTTCCGCCAGCCCCGGGCACAACGCTTCCGTCAGGTGTCCGGTCGGACAGGTGGTGCTGGGCATGGAAGCTTCAGAACGTCTGGGCACGCATCACTCCTGAACCTGGACGGAGAGGGACTGCTCGATCAGCCCGGCCACGTAGTCAAGCTGCGACGGCCCGGTCAGGGCGACCTCGACATCTCCGTTGCCCCAGCGGCCCAGACCGGTAATGTCCCGGCACCATCCCCTGGGATCGTCAATCTGGTCGAAACGCAGGTTGACGACCAGCAACAGTTTGGACAACTGGGGAATGACATCCACAAAATTGGTGTCCAGTTTGAACGCCACATAGAGTTTCCTGCACTCCCTTCTGGCACCCGGATGCAGCGCCAGAATCCTTTCCTCGAGCAGATCGTAGAGTTGCCGGACTGGGCCGGAAAGTTGGGGGTAACTGTCAAGGGTATAGGCACTTCCGGCGACCGCCTCGGGTTCCGCGAACTCTGCCAGTGCCGAGGATTCTGGGGCGGGCCAGAGCCCGCAGACCATGGTGGCAAGGGTGTGGCCTCGGACGCAGATTTCCTTCTCGCCCCATGCTACCTGCTGCCGGATGAACGTGTTGAGCGCCAGCGGACTGGAGAGGAAACCGCCTTCCGCCATCTCGAGTTTCGTCTTGAACGGCTTGCAACTGAGTTCGCTGTTGTAGCCGGTCAGCGTCAGGTTTCCCAGCGTGTGCAGATGACGCTGGTGGACGGCTTCGGCCTGCTCGCCCAGCGCATCCTTCCATTCTTCGGAGAGCGTTTGCGGCATGACGTGCTCGATGGTGAAGGTGGCGGCCTTGATGGACTCTTTCGGATGGTACGAGTTTTCCAGGCGCTCGAGCAGGAAGGCGCAGCGTGGCGTGTTGTAGACGTCCCGGTCGGCGAGCATCTGGACAACCTCGGCGTCGCCCGGGAATTTGCGGTAACCAGTCAGTTTGAGAAACTCGGCCTGCGCGCTGCGATGGTAGCGCGTCCTGTCTATCCCTTTCGCCAGACCGGCAAAGGTCTTGTTCATCGAGTTCGTCGGTATGCCGCAAAGGAACCGGCGGAAAACGTAACTCTCCGTCAGACGCACCAGATTCAGGAGCTCATCGCGCGTGAGGCTCCCCTTCTGCCAGTCCGAATACAGTTCGAGCAGGAATGGGTGAGCCACGTCTGCCCGCAGGGTCGCGATGTCGTGGAACGCCGCCCTCAGGTCGGGATCGGATTCCGCTCCGAAGGCAATGCGCGCGTAGAAGCCGGCCTGTTCATAAAGATCGGCCGCCACAGTCTCCATGCGGTGGGCGCCTTCCCCGGAGCCTTCCGGCAGCGCCATGACATGCTTCTTGAAGGCGGAATAGACCTGGTCCTCGCGCGGGATCGAGCCGGATCGCACGGTCAGGTAGGTGCGCATGAAACTGTCGAACCTGTCCCGGTATTGGTGGCCGAAATGCTTCTCCATCGGGAACCAGTGCTGGTGATAAATCTTCTCCTGGAGGGCGTGCGGAAGGCCCATCAGGACGAAGTTGCGTACGAGATCGGCCTGGGCGAGATCGAGCCCGGTCGAGTTCATGCTCTCAAAAATCAGTTGCGGGTTGTCCTTTCCGAGTTCGAGGGCGATGTAGACCAGCTGGAGCCTCTGGATGCCCTGGTAGGCCTCCCTGGGATCGACCCTGCCAGATTCGAAAGCGTCCAGAAAATAACGGTAATTCGCCAGAATCCGGTTGTCGTCCCCGTCTCCGAGGGGGATGTCCCTGCAGATTTTCCGGTAGGTCTCATTGTCCGAACGGGTGAGCCGGAGTTTAATGAAGTTCTCCGAGTTCTCCTCCTCGTTGGCGTTGAACAGATAGAGATTGCCGATGCTTTTGGGCGTCATCCCGACGTCCCTGCCGTCAAGAGCGAGCCTGCGCAGCGCCAGCAGCATCAGACCCAATGTGGTAAGTCTCTGCTGTCCGTCGATGACCAGAAGCGCGTTCACGCCCGCGGCCATGAAGTTGCCGTCGGCCACGTACACCACCGACCCCAGGAAGTGCGACGCGCCTGACGTAGCCGAGGCGATGGTCAGCACGTCGTCGAGGAGCCGGGAGCACTGCTCCTGGCGCCAACTGTAGGCGCGCTGATAAATCGGTATGCGGAACTGCTTGTTGCCGTCGACCATCTGAAACAGCGTAGCTTTCTGGGCGTCCATCCTCTTCCTTACTCTTCCTTACTCTTCATCTATCTCTGTCTGAGGCACGCCGATTCCGGTCATGACATCCGATCGTCCCGCTCATGCGGTACGCGTCCTCAGGGGGCTCGGGTTGTTGACGATGGGTACCACGCTGCCGTCGCCCGGAAGTCAACACGATGAGTGTAGTGAATTGTCGGTCAGCGCAATCACGCAAGCAGGGTAGGAAAAGCTGGCTAATTCGGCGCGTGTCAAACCTTGTGGCGTCCAGCCCAGTGACAGGCCGGGCGCGCCGCACCCGGGATCCGGCCTGCTTCGCACGCTGGCCCTTTTCGTCGCTGTCGTCATCCGCGATGACGGTCCCTGATGCGGCGTCGCGCAGGCGGGACGGATCGGGCCGGGTTCGCGGCTAGTCGGGTTCGGACCGCGGCGTGCCGGCGCCGGTCATCCGCTGGTAGTAGCCGGCGAGTTCGCGCCGCACGCGCTTCCGTTCCGCCTGCACATAGATCGTGGTGGTCTGCAGCGACGCATGGCCGAGTACCTGCTGCACGACGTCGAGTGGCACGTCGACGGCCGCCTGGGTGCCGAACGTATGCCGGAACGCGTGCGGGGTGGTGCCGGCCAGTTGCCGGCGCTCGTCTTCGGTGAGATCGAGCTGCGCGCGGATCTGCCGCACCGCCCAGTTGACCAGCTCGCGCAGCCCGTTGCCCGAATAGCCCGCCCCACCCTGCTGCCCCTGCCCATCCTGCGCACCGGCATGCCGGCGCTGCGCCGCCGGCGTCGCCGGGATCACGTGCGGCGCGACCAGCGGCGCGGACGGCGGCGGCGCCGCAAGATCCAGTT
>NZ_SCNV01000124.1 GCF_005503145.1 Burkholderia sp. 4M9327F10
GGACGAAACCCTGACGCTGCCGACCCACGGTTTCTCGCTGCGCTGGTTCCGCGCCATCCTCGACTATCCCGACTTTATCTCGGCGTTCTTCAACAGCCTGAAGCTCGCCTTCGCGTCCGCCACGCTGTCGCTCATCGTTGCGCTGCCGGCCGCGCTGGCGATCGGCCGGGCGCGCTTTCCGGGGCGCGGCTTCCTGAACGGCCTGTTGCTCTCGCCGCTGGTGATTCCCGGCCTCGTGCTGGGCATCGCGCTGCTGCGCTTTTTTGCGCTGATCGGCGCGACCGGCTCGTTTGCGTGGCTGGTGCTCGCGCACATGATCATCATCACGCCGTTCGTCATGCGGCTCGTGCTCGCCTCGGTGAGCGGCCTCGACCGCAGCGTCGAGCACGCCGCGGCGTCGCTCGGCGCAGGTGCGTGGACCACCTTCCGCCGCATCACCTTCCCGATGATCCTGCCCGGCATCACCGGCGGCTGGCTGCTCGCCTTCATCAACAGCTTCGACGAACTGACGATGTCGATCTTCGTCACCTCGCCGCAAACCGTCACGCTACCGGTGCGCATGTACATGTATGCGACCGAATCGATCGATCCGATGATGGCCTCGGTGTCCGCGCTGGTGATCTTCATCACCGCCGGCGCGATGCTGCTGCTCGACCGCGTGTATGGACTCAACCGCATTCTGATCGGCCAGCACTGATGACTTCCTCTGCCCTGCCTCCTATGCCCGGCATTTCATATCCACCTGATTCCTCCGACGAGCGCGGTCCGCAGTTCGTGCGCATCGCGGAACTGCGGCGCATGCCGCTGACGTTCGTGCTCGACGGCCGGACGGTCAGCGCATTGAATGGCGACACCGTCCTGACTGCGATCCTGACGCAGCAGCGGCAAGTGCGTCAAAGCGAATTCAGCGGCGAGCCGCGCGCCGGTTTCTGCCTGATCGGCGCTTGCCAGGACTGTTGGGTGCGCAGCGAAGACGGCACCCGCCTGCGGGCCTGTTCGACCCTGCTGGCCGAAGGGATGCGCATTGTCACGCGCGGCGCTGCGTGGGATGTCAACGCGGGCTTGGCCGCCGGCGCCGCAAGCATCATCAGCGCCGCAAGCACCACCAGCCCCGACGGAACCGCGCCATGACCCAGCAACCACGCGTAGTAATCGTCGGCGCTGGACCGGCAGGCGTGCGTGCCGCCGAAACGCTCGTCGCGGCAGGCGTGCGGCCGGTCGTGCTCGACGAAAATGCCCGCTGGGGCGGGCAGATCTATCGCCAGCCACCCGCAAATGCCAGCTTCGAACGCTCGAAGCAAGCGCTGTATGGCTTCGAAGCCCGCAAGGCCGATGCGCTGCACACGACGATGGCCACCCTGCTGCCCCATCTCGACTACCGGCCCGATACGCTCGCCTGGGCCTGCGGGCGAGGCCGGCTCGACACGTTGCACGCAGGACGCGAGATTGGCGTGCCGTTCTCGCACCTGATCATCGCCAGCGGCGCCACCGACCGCGTGCTGCCGGTGCCCGGCTGGACCCTGCCCGGCGTGTACACGCTGGGCGGCGCGCAGGTCGCGCTGAAATCGCAGGGCTGCGCGATCGGCCGGCGCGTCGTGCTCGCGGGCACGGGGCCTTTGCTGTACCTGGTCGCCTACCAGTATGTGAAAGCCGGCGCGCAAATCGCGGCTGTGCTCGACACCAGCGCCCTGTCACAGCAGATCGCGGCGGCGCCGAAACTCGCGCGCCAGCCCGCCACGCTGGCGAAGGGGCTTTACTACATGGGCTGGCTGCAGGCTCGCGGCGTGCGTATCGAGCGCGATGTGAAGCTCGCCGGCATCGACGGTGAGCTTCATGTCAGGGCCATCCGTTGGCAGGCCTCCCGCCGCAGCGCGGACAGCGAAACGCTTGCCTGCGACGCCGTTGGCCTCGGCTTCGGCCTGCGCCCCGAGACCCAGCTCGCCGATCTGGCCGGCTGCCGCTTCCGCTTCGATGCGCAGAACCGCTGCTGGCTTCCTGAACTCGATGCAGCCGGACGCAGTTCGGTGCCGGGCATTTACCTGGCCGGCGACGGCGCAGGAATTGCCGGAGCCGATGCCGCCGAGCTGGCGGGACGCCGCACCACCCTCGCGGTGCTCGACGATCTGAGCATCGCTCATCCGCGCGGCGCGAACCTGCCTGACGTGGCTTCGCTCGAGCGTCGCCTGCAACGTATTGCGATCTTCCGCCAAGGCATCGAAACCGCGTTCACACCCCCTGCCGATTGCGCGTCGCAATGGCCCGACGGGATGACCGTGTGCCGTTGCGAGGAAGTCGATGCAAAAACACTGCGCCACTGCATCCGCAGCGGCGCGGCAAGCGAGATCAACCGCCTCAAGGCACTGACTCGCGTCGGCATGGGCCGCTGCCAGGGCCGCATGTGCGGCGAAGCGGCGCTGGCCCTCCTGAGCGCGGAAACCGGCAAGCCGCTCGAAGCGGTCGGCCGCTTGCGCAGCCAGCCGCCGGTCAAACCGATTCCCATCTCGCCCGCTCTTTATGCCGACGGCGTCGCCGCGATTCCGGAGGAGGCTCGCGATGAATAAGCCGCTGCACTACGACGTTGCGATTGCCGGTGGTGGTCTGGTAGGCGCATCGAGCGCACTTGCACTGGCCAAAGCCGGCTTGCGCGTCGGCCTGTTCGAGCGGCGCTTTTGCGGCGCCCAGGCGAGCGGCGTCAACTACGGCGGCGTGCGCTGCCAGGGACGCCCGGCCGAACAGATGCCGCTCGCCATGCGGGCGCGGCGCGTCTGGGACCGCCTGCCCGAACTGATCGGCATCGACGGCGAGTTCGTCGTCTCCGGCCATTTGCGTCTCGCGCGCAAAGAAAGCGATCTCGCCGCGCTCGAACGCTGGGCGCAGATGGCGCGCGAGCACGGGCTCGAAGCGCAACTGCTTGGCGGCGAGACATTCCGGCGCCGTTACCCGTGGCTGGGCACTGCGGCGATCGGCGGCTCGCTGTGCGCGAGCGACGGCCATGCCAATCCGCGCCTCGTCTCGCCGGCCTTCGCTCGCGCCGCGCGCGCGGCCGGGGCGGACATCCGCGAGCAGACCGAACTCAGCGAAATCAGCCATGACGGTACGCGTTTCCAGCTACGCGCGGGCGAGCTGCATTTCACCTCGGACTGGCTGATCAATTCGGCCGGGGCATGGGCCAACAGGATCGCGGCTTCGTTTGGCGAAACCGTGCCGATGAAGCCGATCTACCCGAACATGTGGGTCACCGAGCCGCTGCCGCTCTTTATCACGCACAACCTCGGCGTGTATGGCGGCGGCGTCTACGCGCGGCAAGTGGCCCGCGGCAACTGCGTGGTCGGCGGCGGCCGCGGACAGGGTGACGGCGAATACGGCCAGCCCTCCACCGACACCACCCGCGCCGTCATGCGCGATGCCTGCGCGCTGTTGCCCGCGCTGCGCGGCGCGCTGCTGATTCGCACATGGAGCGGCGTCGAAGGCGAAACGCCAGACAGCAATCCGGTGATCGGCGCGAGCCGTGCCGTGCCGCGCCTCTTGCATGCGTTCGGTTTTTCGGGCGGCGGCTTCCTGCTCGCGCCCGGCGTCGGCGAAGTGCTCGCCGACCTTGTGGTGCACGGTTCGACAGCCACACCGCTCGAGGCGTTTGCGATCGATCGCTTCGCCACCGTCTCTACCCCTAGCCTGCACGCTCTCTAGTCAAACCCAGGAGATCCACCATGAAACTGTTCAGAACCATCGCGGCGCTCGCTGCATTGTGCGCATTCGGCGCTGCGGCACCCGCGTGGTCGCAGACCAAAACGATCTACATCGGCATGAACGGCGGTCCGATGGAGAAGGCTTATACGAGCCAGGTACTGCCCGACTTCGAGAAGGCCAACAACGTGAAGGTGGTCGTGGTGCCGGGCACGTCGTCCGACATTCTCGCCAAGCTGCTCGCCAACAAGGCCAATCCGCAGATTCATGTGGTGTTTCTCGACGATGGCGTGATGGCGCGCGCCGTCAGCATGGGTGTGTGCCAAAAGCTCGACGACGCCCCCGTGCTCAAGGAGCTCTACCCGTTTGCGCGCATGAAAGACGATATGGGCGCGGGCGTGCAGCTCGGCATGACCGGCATTGCCTATAACAAGAAGCTGTTCGCCGAAAAGGGCTGGGCGCCGCCGACTTCATGGATGGACTTCGCGGATCCGAAATACAAGGGCAAGGTGGTGTTCCAGTCCGAATCGAGCAGTACGTTCGGGCTGCATGGCTTTCTCGCGATCAATCGTCTGATGGGCGGTAGCGAACAGAACGTCGAACCCGCCTTCACGAAATGGTCCAGCACCGTCGGGCCGAACGTGATCGAATACATCCCGAACTCCGCCAAGATTTCGGAAATGGTGCAAACGGGCGAAGCCGGTCTGTTCCCACTCACACCGACCGGTGTCAGCGATCTGCAGGACAAGGGGCTGCCGGTGGCTTATGTGAATCCGAAGGAAGGTCCGGTGCTGCTGCTGGTGGACCTGTGTGTGGTCAACAACAACCCGGACCCGGCGCTTGCCCAGAAGCTTGCGCAGTTCCTGGTGTCGGCGCCGGCACAGACCAAGGCAGCCGAGGTCGGCAAGCAGATTCCCACCAACCGCCTCGCGAAGATGCCGCCTGCGATGCAACAGAGCCTGGGCAATGTCGAAGACCTGCTGCACAAGGTAACGGTGGTGGACTGGGACGCGATCAACGCACACCGCGCGCAGTGGGATACGCGCTGGAACCGGCAGATCGAGCAGTAAGCTGCCGGGTCAGGTGACGATAGAGACGATGGAGAGCGCGACCGAAAGCCAGATCGCGCTCACGCCACTCAGGAACAGACGCCGGGCTACGCGAATCCCGGCGTCGCTGCTTTCGGGCTCGACCGAGCGGGTCGCCATCCACGGCACGAGGCCGAGGCAGGCGAAGCCGCCGAGGGCGAACAGCACCACCAGTGCATCGACGAACTTCCACGGCGAAGGCTCGTGGATCCCCCAGTAGCCGAGATACACGATACCGATCGAAAACGTCGTCGCCGACGCCGAACTCAGCGCCACCACCGATCCCGTTGGACTCGGCATCCCGCCTCCTGTTGAACGTCCGCCGCGGCATGCGCGGCGTGATCGATTCTACTGCATGGCAAGGCGTTGCCTTGGAACGCGCGGCAATCCTGTGGCCCTAAGGCCCTACCCTACGCCACGCCGCTTATGCGCTACGCGCCTGACGAGCCTCGTAGGCCTTCAGATGACTATAGGCAATCCGCAGCAACGACAACCCGGCATCGCGCTGCTGGGCCGTGCCGCCGCGTTGGATCAGGTCGCCGAGAATATGGTCGGCTTCTGTGCGCGAGTGATTCTCGACGTCGCGCAGCATCGAAGCCGTCAGTGGCGAAGGCGTAAAGAGCGTCTGATTGGCGCGAGCATCGAAATTCGGCCCCATCGTAAAGCCATTGTGCTGCGCCACCGCACGGCATTCTCCGAGCAGTCCTTCGATCACGCGCCGGCCGTCCGGAGCGCTCAGAATATCGCCCACCGAGCCGCGGAACAGACACGTGCTGGCCGCCAGCGTCGCCAGAAACACCCATTTTTCCCACATGCCCAGCAGGATGTGCTCGCTCGTCGACACATCGAAACCGGCGCCGGACATGAGTTCGCCAATTGCGCGCACGCGCTCCGACACTCCGCCTTCCAGCTCGCCGAAGGCAAGCGCATGCATATCATTGAGATGGACGATCTCGCGTTCGCGGTTAAGCGTCGCCGCAATCACGCATTGACCGCCCAGCACGCGAGCCGCACCGAACTTCTGGCTGAGAACGTCGATGTGGCGCATGCCGTTGAGCAACGGCAGGATCTGCGTGGACGGGCCGACCAGCGGCTCGAACGAAGCAATCGCGTCGTCAAGGTTATAGGCCTTGCAGCTCAGCACCACCAGATCGAACGGCGCCGCGCTCTCGCCTGCCTGCACGGTCTTGACGTCACGCAGCGTGAGGTCGCCGCGCGGGCTCCTGATGACGAGGCCGGCCCGGCGCAGCTCCTCGGCACGTGCTGCGCGCACGAGGAAGGTAACGTCACGTCCGGCGTGAGCGAGGCGGCCGCCGAAGTAGCCGCCCACCGCACCTGCACCTACTACTAGAATTCGCATCGCTTTGTCTCTTGGAGGTTGGGTTGTTCAGTTTGCGGGGTTCGCTAGCCATGAGCCGCGCGGCGCCTGCCGCGCCCAGAACGCGAACCGGGCATCTGTGTGAATGTAGCAAAGATCGCCGGTTCGCATCGGCGTGGCGGGCCATGCGCTGCATCGCTTGCCCGTCACGCCCATCAAGCCCGCCACTGCCC
>NZ_SCNV01000125.1 GCF_005503145.1 Burkholderia sp. 4M9327F10
TTTCGGGGGCGTTTCGGGGGCGTTTTGCTCCCGAGGCGCCTGCCCGCTGCCGCCTCACTCGCTCTCGCCCAGCCGTACCAGCAGCGCCTGTAGTTTCTCCACATGCCGCAGCAGCAGATGGCGGTGTTTTTCGATCTGCTCGAGCCGGCCGGTGAGATCGGCGTGATCGGTATCATCCAGTTCGGCGGCAGCGATCACGTCTTCCACCTTGGCCCGCAGGGCGGCCAGTTCGACCGGCGGGCTCGTCAGATGCCGCTCGAAACGGCGCACGTCCTGCACCGCCAGATCGCGCACCTGGCGAAAATGAACCTGCCGCCGGTGCGCCTCGGCGTCGAAGCTCTCCTCCTCCGCGCGGCGCGCCGGGGCCGGCTGGCCGAAGATCGGCTCAGGCGGGCGCAACACCGTTTTCTTGCGCACCGGGTACGCCGTGCCGCGAAACCGCGCGAGCGGCGTTTCGTTGTCGATCGCCTCGCGTGCGTTGGCGGGAATCTCGTGCGCCGCGTGCGGCGTGTTCATCCAGCCGTTGGGCAGGCCCGTCACCGCTTCGATGCCGCGCACGAACTCCTCGCTGAATTCACGCTGACCGGACAGCATCAGTTTCAGATAGCTCGCGGAGAACGTCATCATCCGCGCGAGACGCGCGGCCGCACCCACTTCCTGGGTCAACACCACCAGATTTGCCCGCCAGACCGGAAGCTGGGACTCGTCGGAATCTTCCATTGCTGGGTCTTCCATCTCTTCTCGCCCGATTAGTCTGTGACGTCTCGGCGGGCTCGCAGCCCGCGTGCGTCATTGTGATGAAAGGGTAGTCGCTTCGCCGTGCGGCACGCAACCGGTATGTCCGCACGGGTCCGGCGTCACATAACGTCTGGCCGGAACACGGTCGCGCCACATACGTCCCCTATGTTGACAGACTGCGCCCGGCTACGTTCCTGAGCGGTGAGCCCGCTTGTGAGACTCGAGAGGGACGCCACGCGGGGCGTGGCAACGCATGGCCGATGGAGCATGCCGCGTGGCATTGTTCACACGTTTGCGGCACGTATCGTGCTTGGAGGTGCTGGCGAAGGACTTTGCCCCCACCCATGAAAAAAGGGAAATATGATGAAGAAAGCGATTCTTGCCTGCGCGGCGCTCCTCGTCGCCCTGGGCGCCACCGCGCCAGCCCACGCGGACGACCACTACCACCATCGCGTGTGCCATAAGGTCCACGTGCATGGACACTGGGAGCGGCACTGCCATTGATGCCGGGTGCAGACGCGGCACAGTCCATGCCGCGTCTGTATTTGCGTGTGTATTTCCGTGTGTATCCGCCTCTGGGTGCGGATGCTGAAGCCCGCCTCAGGCGGCTGCGACGTGCTCCAGCGCCGTCTTCACCAGCGCCTGCAACAGCGGCTGGACCTGTGCCGCGAGCGTTTCGTCATACGCATACGGCATCTGCTCTTCCATATATGTAATCTGCGTCAGCTCGAGCTGCACGGCATGCACGCCCTCGGCGGGTTGCCCGTATTCGCGCGTGATATAGCCGCCCTTGAAGCGGCCATTGGCGATCGCCGTGTAGCCGCCGTGACGCTCGACCATTCCGGCCAGCGCCTCTGCCAGCCCCGCCACGGCACTCGCGCCATTCGAGGTGCCGAAGTTGAAATCCGTCAGGCGTCCCTCGAAGAAACGCGGCACATGAGAGCGGATCGAATGCGCCTCCCACAGCAGCACCTTGCCGTGCCGCGCCTTCAGCGCCGCCAGATGAGCGCTCAGCGCCTCGTGATACGGCTTCCAGTAAATATCGCGGCGGCGCGCGGTCTCGGCCTCGTCGGGCAGGTGCCCTTCGAGATACAGCGGTTCCTTGTCGAAGGTGTCGACCGGCAGCAGGCCCGTCGTGTCCTGGCCCGGGTACAGATTCGCGCCGTCGGGCGGGCGGTTCAGGTCGATTACGTAGCGCGCGTGGCTCGGCGTCAGGATCGAGGCGCCAAGGTCCCGTGCAAAGGCGTACAGGCGGTCGAGATGCCAGTCGCAGTCTTCGGTGCGCAGGGCGGCGGGCGTCATCGTCGCGGCGATATCGTCGGGAATGCGCGTGCCTACGTGGGGAATCGAAATCAGTAGCGGCAGGGTTCCCTCATGCAACGAGAAAACCGGTGGAGTGTTCGAAGCAGTCATATCAGTCCGGAATCAGTGGGATCGGGGTGGGATAGCAACAGCTTACCCGAGTCGATAATTTTGGTAACTGAGTCAGGCAACCGGGCAGGCCAGCCGCATGGCTTGATCCAGCCGCTCAAGCGGACAGATCAAGCCCGCGGCGTAGCTCATTGAGGCGGCTCATTTGAGCAGCTCATTTGAGCAGCTCATTTGACCAGCTCATTTGAGCAACTCCGCGAGCGCCGCCCGGTACTGCGCGTACGCACGCTCTTCATCGCGATGCCGACGGTTGTCGACGACCTTCTCGCCGCCGGTGTACACATCGCGAATCGGAGTCTCGCCATGTTCGCAGAATACGATGCCCGACAGCCACGATTGCGACGCGTGTTCGGCAATGTTCGAGTGTGCCGCATCCAGCACCAGCCAGTCGGCGCGCTGCCCTGCCTTCAGGCCGTTCACCGCGCGGCCGGTGGCATGCGCACCGCCGTCGAGCGCGGCGGCGAACAGGCGGTCGGCGACAAACGGCGCCTGTTCCGAGGCCAGCACGTTGCGCTGCCGGCGCGACAGGCGCTGGCCGTATTCCAGCAGCCGCAGCTCGGCGCGCCAGTCGACGCCGATATGGCTGTCCGAACCGATGCCGAAGCGCCCTTGCTGGTCGAGGTAGGCATGCGCCGGGAAAATGCCGTCGCCGAGATTGGCCTCGGTCGTCAGGCACAGGCCCGCCACCGCGCCGCTTCGGGCGAGCGCGCGGGTTTCGTCGGCATCGACGTGGGTCGCATGCACGAGACACCAGCGGGAATCGACGTGGAAGCGCTCGAGCAGCCATTGCACCGGCCGCGCGCCTTCCGTTTCGAGGCAGGCGTCGACTTCCGCCGTCTGTTCGGCGATATGGATATGCACCGGCGCGCCGGGCAGATCCGTATCCAGACCGTCGAGCAGCGTGCGCAGCGAGCGCTCCGAAACCGCCCGCAACGAATGCGGCGCGACGCCGTAGCGCAAGGCCGTGTTTTCCGGGCGCGCCGCGCGCAGCGTGCCCAGCAGATCGAGCAGGCTCTCCGGCGTATTGATGAAGCGCTGCTGGTCGGCGCGCGGCTCACGGGCGCCGAAGCCGCTGTATTGGTACAGCACCGGCAGCATCGTCATGCCGATGCCGCTCGCGTGCGCCGCATCCACGACCCGCTCGGCCAGCTCGGCCGGGTTGCCGTAGCGGCTGCCATCGGGCGTGTGGTGCACGTAGTGGAATTCACACACCGAGGTATAGCCCGCCTTCAGCATCTCGATGTACAGCCATTGCGCGACGGCGGCCAGCCCTTGCGGCGTGATCTTCGCGGCAAAGCGGTACATCAGGTCGCGCCAGCTCCAGAAATTGTCGGTGGCGTTCGCGCGATATTCGGTGAGGCCCGCCATCGCGCGCTGAAACGCATGCGAATGCAGATTCGGCATGCCCGGCAACACCGGACCCGCGGCGTGCGCCACGCCCGCCGGCACAGCCGTGGTGTCGGGACTCACATGCGTCAGCGTGCCGGTGGCGTCCCATTGCAGCAGGACGTTGCGCCGCCAGCCATCGGGAAGCCAGGCATGCTCGGCGAACAGGGCGTGGTTCGCGGCAGACGCAAGAGCGGGCGCATCCGTGGACGTATGAGCAGACAATGCAGCCGGCGCTTGATTCAAGTCAGTCATCTTCAGACCTTGCCAGGGGTTCGACGTGGGCGCTAAACCAGCTTAACGAGGTTTAGCCCGAGGCTTAGCCACGCCGTGCACCCGATAGTTGTTGCACGGCATCGTGCCGCGTGTAGACCGTCTCGCCCGCGCGGACCACGCGCGCGCACAGCGGACGGCCGATCCAGTAAGCCAGTTCGGCCAGCGTGTCGACCGGCCACACGGCGAAATCGGCCGCCCGGCCGACCGCCAGCGTGCCGTGGCGATCCGCCTGGCCGAGCGCGCGCGCCGCGTGCTGCGTCACGCCTTGCAGCACTTCGGGCACCGTCATGCGAAACAGCGTGGTCGCCATGTTCATCATCAGCAGCAGCGAAGTGGCGGGCGACGTGCCGGGGTTGCTGTCGGTGGAAATGGCGATGGGCACTTCGTAACGGCGCAGCAGTTCGAGCGGCGGCAACTGCGTCTCACGGATGAAGTAATACGCGCCGGGCAAAAGCACGGCGACCGTGCCGCTTTCCTTCATCGCGGCCACCCCTGCTTCGTCGAGAAACTCGAGATGATCCGCCGACAGGGCGCGATGCCGCGCCGCCAGCGCCGTGCCACCGCTGTTCGACAACTGCTCCGCATGCATCTTCACCGGCAGCTTGTAGCGCTCGGCCGCCGCGAACACCCGCTCGCTTTGCGCGAGCGAAAAACCAATGCGCTCGCAGAACACATCGACCGCATCGACCAGGCCCTCATCGGCCAGCGCGGGCAGCATGCGCTCGCAGATTTCCGTGATGTAATCGTCGGCCCGGCCGGCGAATTCCAGCGGCAACGCATGCGCGCCGAGAAACGTCGTATACACCGACACCGGATACTGCTCACCGAGGCGGCGCGCGACCCGCAGCATCTTGCGCTCGCTGGCGAGATCGAGGCCGTAGCCGGATTTGATTTCGATGGCGGTGACGCCTTCAGCCAGCAGCGGTTCGAGCCGTGCCGCCGCCTGACGCAAGAGGGTCGCTTCGTCGGCGGCGCGTGTGGCGCGCACCGTCGAGACAATGCCGCCGCCCTGCCGTGCGATCTCTTCGTAGCTGACACCGGCGAGACGCTGGGCGAACTCGTCGGCGCGCTGGCCGCCGTAGACCAGATGCGTATGACAGTCGACGAGACCCGGCGTGACCCACGCGCCGCCGAGGTCCTCGCGCGGCCAGGCAGCGTACTCCGCCGGCAGGTCGCTCGCCGCGCCGAGCCATGCAATGTGGCCGTCGCGCACAGCGAGCGCGGCGTCGGCCAGCGTGTGATTCGGGTCGCCCTGTGGGCAAAGCTTGAGATGATGCCAAACGGTTTGCTTCATCGCGTGCTCGTTGAAGGGTCCGTGAATTCAGGCGTAATGCAGGCGGATGGCGAGCAACGCGCCCGTGCCGCTCAGCCTGCAGTCGAGCGCCTGTGGCGCGTCGATACGCAGTGTGTCGTCGGTCGTGAGCGTGATGGCCGCGCCACTGCCCAATGTCACCTGCAGCGAACCCGAAGTGCAAAACAGCAGAGCGACGTCAGCGGAAAGCGCGTGCAACGGCGCGAAATCCCGCTTTGCATCTTCGCCTTGCCATACCTCGACCTCGCCCCTTGCCGCACCACGCCGCACCATCAGGTTGAAATCGCGCGTGGCGCCGTCGACAAGCCGCGCGTCGATTGCAGTCTCGCCGGCAAAGTGCGCCATGTCGAGCGGTTGCGTCAGCGCGTGGGGCGGCCCACCTGCCTCATCGAGCAGCATACCCGCACCCGAGAGCAGCACCAGCGTCCGGTCGATGCCCTCGAAACGCGAGAACGGCCCGGCTTGCGCGACATCCGCGATGCTCACGCGCCAGAGGAACGCATCGAGGCTCGCGCCTTGCGGATAGGCGGCCACCTCGCGGGTGACACCGCCGCCGTTCTTCCACGGCGCCGCCACCAGATCGGCGCCGCGCAGCAAGGTGACGCCGGCGGGCTGTGTGGTGGTCTGTGCCGCGGCCTGCGTGGCAACCTGTTTGGCAACCACAGCCGCGGCACCGGTGGTCCCGGTATCCACAGCCGCCGCATTGAGCGTATCCGCCGTGTCGATGGGCATGCTCCGCGTCACGATCAACGGCCCAGCATCGGCAGGTTGAGCCCCGCCTCACGCGCGGTTTCCTGCGCGAGTTCGTAGCCGGCGTCCGCATGCCGCATCACGCCGGTGGCCGGATCGTTGAACAGCACGCGGCCCAGACGCTGTCTGGCCGCATCCGTGCCGTCCGCAACGATCACCACGCCCGAATGCTGGCTAAAGCCCATGCCCACCCCGCCGCCGTGGTGCAGCGAGACCCAGGT
>NZ_SCNV01000126.1 GCF_005503145.1 Burkholderia sp. 4M9327F10
GTATGCGCAAGCCAAGAACGATTTGCCGATACTCTCAGGCTGTTTTAAAACGGCCACGAACACGGTATGAGGATCTGGGCGATGACGGCAAGACGAACCACCATCCGGCAACTGGCACTGACCGAGGTCGTTGACCGCGACACTCCCGGCGCGACGCCGGTCAGCATCACCACGCCCGAGGGCGGCACCATCTATCACACGGTTCCGCTCGCAAACCCCGACACCGGCAAGCGCCGCGACGCACGCCCGCAATGGATCGCAGGCACCTTCCCTCTCTTCCCTGTTGTCCGGCTCGCTGACGGCGCGCCGTGGGCTGAGGCGAACGTCTGGCTCATCGATATGATGGAGTCGAAGTCGTCGCCCAACATGCTGACATTCGCGAGCGTCGCAGACGATCTGGCGGCGTTCCGTCGTTATCTGGATGATGAGGATATCGACTGGCTGACGTTCCCCGTGAACAAGCGGCAACGTCCGACATACCGCTATAGCGCCTCGATCAAGCTGGCCGTGCAGTCGGGAGAACTGTCTCCGGGCGTCGCCAAGCGTCGTATGGGCGCTGCGGTGCGCTTCTATCGCTGGCTCATGACCGAAGCAGGCTTCAGGCCCGCGAACGCGCCGTGGGTCGAGTCTGACCGTTTCATCGAGTTCAAGGACCAGAAGGGCTTCGGCAGCGTGGTCGAGGTCAAGACCACCGACCTGTCGATCAGCGGTCGGCGCGCAGAAGACCCGTGGGACGATCGCATTCAGGACGGCAGTCGCCTGCGCCCGCTCCCCTCTTCCGAGCAGTCGGTGCTGCTTGAATCGTTAGCCGCTCTCGGCAACACCGAGATGACGCTCGTTCATCTGTTCGCGCTTTTGACGGGCGCTCGCATCCAGACGGTACTGACCGTGCGCGCGAAACACGTAATGCGCAAGCCGGGCGAGTTTCACGGCGACGACATCCGTCTCGCCTGCGGGCCGGGTACGGGCATCGACACGAAGGGCGGTGTCAAGGGCGTGTTGCACCTGCCGCGCAGTTTCTACGAGCGGCTATACATCTACGTGCACAGCGAACGTGCTCGCAAGCGTCGCCAACTGGCAGACGGCGGCGACCACCCCGACCAGTCGCTCTTTCTCAGCCATCGCGGTGCGCCGCTCTACGAGAATCGTGAGTCGCGCGGCCCGGTCAGCACTGGCCCGCAGGTGCGCCGCCACGTCAAGACTGGTCAGGCCGTGCGCCAGTTCATCAAGGACGAGCTGTTGCCCATGATGCGCGTACAGCTCGGCAACCCCAGGTACGAGTTCAGCTTCCACGACCTCCGCGCAACCTTCGGACTGAACATGGTCGACGCGATGACAGCGAATGAGACGAAGTACACGCGGGCGCTCGATCAGTTGCGGCAGTTGATGTGGCACGCGCGGCTGTCCACGACCGAGGGCTACCTCAGCTACCGCGAGAATCGCAAGCTGTTCGACGCCGTCCAGGACGGCTGGGGCGCGCACCTATCGACGCTAGTCACGCGCACCCTGGACACTGCGGTGGCAGCATGAGCCGCCAGTACGACGAAGTACGCATGCCGCTCGCGGAGGGCACGACGCTGCTGCACCCCGAGCGCGCGCTGCTCAAGTGGGAAGGCATTAACAACCGTTCCGATATCGGGCAGATCTGCTACCTGACGCGTGACACGTCGAGCCCGCAGCGCACGCGACGCACTTTTGACCACACAAGCTTCAGCAGCGAACGTACCAAGGTCGTGCGCCTTCTGATGACGCAGCTTTCCGAGCGTATAACCCTTGGCGCGATGCGTCCGAATACGATCTACATTGCTCTGCGCGTCGTGCTTGATTTCGTCAACTGGGCCGACAGGCAGGGCTTGCATCAGGTGCTCTGTGACGAGCAGGCTACGGCGGAGGCGGTTCATGACTACTTCCGTGAGAAGCGCGAACAGGTCGCGCTGGGCAACCTGAACCGCAATTCCGTCGGCCACAATCAGCGTAATCTGCTGTCGACGCTACGCGAGTTCTTTAGAAACGACGACTTCTGCGCCGATGTAAGGGTGCTGCGCCACCAACAGCATGCGTCAGTGCCGACGGCTGTGCCTGACGCCGAGGCACAAGCCGCCTTGCTCGCGTGGGCTGACGCGCTCTTCAGCAGCATCAGCACGCTGGTGCTCGACTTCAAGCCGTACCCGGTCCGAGTGACCACGGCGCGAGGCGAGAGTCTTTGCCTTGTTCCGCACACACACGACCGTAGTGAAGGCGACGACTCGCACGGCTTGCTTGGCTGGAATCTGGAGACGGGGCAGCCGCGCGCCCGGGAAGAACTCACGACGCGCATGGCAGGAGCTAAAAATCCTCGCCAGCGCTCGTGGGCCATCGCCAGATTAACGGCTAAACATCTTGCGGCGGCGAACGAGGACACGCAGTCGCCGATCCGGCGCTCGCACGCTTCGATGGCGGCCTTGTGCTTCGCTGCGCTGTTTCTGGCCGAAACGGGCGTCAATCTCGCACAGCTTCTGGCCATGAAGTGGAGCCCGGAGCTTGCCGCAAGCCTGCAAGTTGCGTCGGCCGTGCGTCAGAAGTTTCGCGAGATCAAGTACCGTTCAGGCGGGAGGGATGTCACCTTCACCGTCTCGCTGGGCTTCATGCCAAAGCTCAAGGCATATCTGGCGTTGCGCGAGTATCTGGTGCAGGACGCAGACTGCGACACATTGTTCATTGTAGTCGGGCATTACGCACAGCTACGACGGCTAATGGATCTCCCATCTCAATTTCTGGCTCGGCTTTACGATCGACTCGACACGCTCGGGATCGTGCTGCCGCGCATTAGCGCACGTGAGTGGCGTGCGGCGAAGCAGGATTGGGCGGTGAGCAACCACGGCCCTGTCGTCGCAGCCAAGCTGATGGGACACTCGTTGGACACGGCGCTGCGCTCGTACTCGAACGGCACGGACGCCGCACACAAGGCTGAGATGGGCGCGTTCCTCGCTTCGGTCGAGAAGACCGTGCTGAAGCCCGGCAACGACCCAGCGGGCAGCATCAAGAGCGCGGTGGGCGTCTGCATCGAATTCCACAAACCTGCGCCGATCGCAGCGTCGGTCACCGTACAGCCTGACTGCCGCTCGACCGAAGGATGTCTCTTCTGCGACCAGTACCGCGTGCACGCTGACGCCGCCGACATCCGCAAACTGCTGAGCTGCCGTCACTGCGTCAGGCTCGTGAGCGGGCGTGCCGATTCGATCAAGCAGTACGACAGATCATTCGGCGCGGTGCTGCGGCGCGTCGACTTCCTGCTGGACGAACTACGCAAGCGCGACGCCACACTGGTCTACCAGATCGAGCAGGAGGTTGATATTAACGGGAATCTGGACGCCTTCTGGTCGGCCAAGCTCGACCAGCTTTACGAACTGGGAGTGGCATGAATAACACGCTGATCGCGCCGAGCGCTGAGCGCCCCGACTGGTATCGGGTCGAAGACGATACGGTTGTCACACGCGACAAGGCTGGGAACGCCGTTTCGCTGTTTGGTGACGACGCCTGGGACATCCGTGCATATACGATTGGACCGCGACGCACGCATATCCATTTCAGGGGGCACCTGCCTGACGGTGTGAGCCGCGCCGTTTCAGATGCGACTACGCGTCAGTGGAAGCAGGTTATGTACTTTCTGATGCACGAAGCAACCGATACGGTACCGGCGTCCAGTACGCTTCAATCTCGTTCAGTTTACCTGAAGGAATTCACGTCCTTTGCCGCCGAACGTCAGCTTACGCTCTACGAGGGGTTGTCCAACGTCTCCGTTGTCCTGGACTATGCGGCGCAAGCTGGGATGGAGATGAAGGCCCAACGCCTTCATTCAATTCTGGTGAAGCTTCACCGTCTGGGCGTCGAGACCACAGGGCTGCGCGTGCCGCTGGCCCAACTGCATGAGCCTTTGCTCGAACGCTTCGCACAACGCGCTGGAAGCTCACAATACCCAGTCATCCCAACGCGGATCTACCAGCACTTCCTGTCGACCTGTGGGTACGACCTCGGCGTCGCTGAGGGCATCGCCGACGTTCTGTCGGACTACCTCGCACGCGTGTACGCTGGCGAGAATCCGGGCGTCTCCGCGGCACTGGTAACGGCTGCTGCGCACTTCGGGTGCAAGGACTCTCCTTATATCGTGGCGGCGCTTGTGGCGTCGATCAGCGCGCTGTGCCAACTCGTCATCCTGTCGTTCACCGGCATGCGCGCGATGGAAACAGAGAACCTGCCGTACGACTGTCTGAGAGAGACCCGTCTGGATGGCGTGACCCACTACACCATCGAGGGCATCACGACCAAGCTGTCGGGCGGGCGTCCCAAGCGCGCATGCTGGGTGACCAGCCCGCTCGCTGCTCGCGCCGTCAGGCTCGCGCAACGGCTGTCGGGCGAGGCGCACCGTGCGCACGGCGTTCAAGGTTACGCCGAATGGACGGACGGTTCGCACCTGCTGTTCTGTCGGATGGGTCTGCGTTATGGGTACGTGGCAAACCGGGCGACGAGTACCGTACATATTGATATCGAAGCCTTTCGCAAGCGAGTCTTCCCGACGATCACGGTCGAGGACATCGCTGAACTGAAACGTGTCGACATGCACCGCGCGTGGGAAGACGAGCCGAAGTACGCGCTCGGGCAGCAGTGGCCGTTCACGCGTCATCAGCTTCGCCGCACGCTCGCGCTGTACGCGCACCGCAGCGGTCTCGTGACACTGCCGACGCTCAAGCGTCAGTTGCAGCACATCACACAGGAGATGAGCCTGTACTACGCTCGTGGCTCGGCGTTCGCGAAGAGCTTCATCGACACCGATAAGACTCACTTCGCGAAGGAATGGGCCGAGACGCAGGGCCTGTCCGAGTACCTTGCGTACGCCGAGCAGGTGCTGTTCTCTGACGAGCGGTTGTTCGGCGGACACGCAGCGTGGACGCAGAGTCGTGCCGTGCAGGCGTCGCCTGTGTCGGTCTACTCGCGCGAGCAGACGGTCACGATGTTCGAGAAGGGCGAACTGGCGTACCGCGAGACCGTGCTGGGCGGCTGTGCCAGCGTCGAGCAGTGCAAGTCGACGCCGCTCGACTGGATGCGTCTGGATTGCCTTGAATCGAACTGCCGTAACCTCGTGGTCGTACCGTCGAAGCTTCAGCGCGTGATCAAATCGCAGCAGGCTACGGTCGAGAAGCTGCGCGCTGTCGACGGCGCGAGCGTCGAATTCCGGATTGAGGCGCAGACGCTGCAACGACTGAGTGAGGCGCAAGAGAAACTGATCAAACCGGAGGGAACATGAGCGACACCATGACCGACTACTATGCCGCCCTCGAGCGGCTGAAGAAGCGCAAGGGTGCGCGTATCAACAACGACACCGTGGCGATCGAGGCGGGTCGCAAGAAGGGCAGCATCAAGAAGTCGCGCCCGCAGTTTACCGAGCTGATCGAAGCAATCGACGCGGCCAACGCAGTAGCCGAGCGCCCGAAGCTCGAACTGACCGACCGTCTGAACCGCGCGAAGGGCAACACGAAAGATCTGCAGGCACAGCTGGACGAGTCGCTGGCTCGTGAACTCGCACTGCTGCGTCAGGTCTTCAGCCTGCGCAAAGAACTGGCCGAGCTGCGTGGCGGTAGCGTCCTGCCCTTGCAGCCGCGCTAGATCGGGTCGTTACGCCATGCGAAACTTGCGGCGGAAGATGGACACTCCGACGGTCGTTCTGTCCACTTTTTCTTCTAATCTGATGGACGTCCCGCAGACTGGCGATTCCAGTATTTTCAAGGCTCAGGCTGATGTCCATCGTTTTTCTCTTGCGCGTAACGATGGCA
>NZ_SCNV01000127.1 GCF_005503145.1 Burkholderia sp. 4M9327F10
TATAAGAGACAGGTGTTGGGCGGGGCTTTGTCAAGGCGGCAGGTGGACGGGTTGACGGAAACCGGGTATCCTCTCGGTCTCGCTTTGGCGCTGCTTTCGTGGCGCTTTCGCGTGTCGAAGCGCCCGTAGCTCAATGGATAGAGTACTGCCCTCCGAAGGCAGGGGTTGCTGGTTCGATCCCAGCCGGGCGCGCCATAAAGCATATATAAAGCAGGAGGTTGGCGAATAGGATAACCTTTCTGTTGCCGTCGTACGGAAAACGTACGGAAATGCGTTCGCGCGCATCCCCCATCAAAGTTCAACGCCACGGTGCATCTCCGCATCGAATACCGCGTTTTGCAACTGGTTTCAAAATCCACCCCTCTTGTTGCCGCCGTGCGATTTCCCACAATGGAGCCATTCGGACTGCGTCTTTACCGGCTGCCTGATGTCTGCGGGCTTACAGGCCTCCGCAAAAGCTCCATCTACGTCATGATCAAAAGCGGGAGTTTTCCTGCTCCAGTGCGTATCGGTCGCCGGGCGGTTGCATGGCGTCAGGAGGATATTGGTCGCTGGATCGACTCTCGGCTGAGCACCGGGGGCGACTCGGTCTCTCAGTATGAGGTGAGCAAATGATCATCACGCCTCGCTCCATTGCCGATACTCGGTCAACAATCATCCCGGCGGAATCGCGTGGCGCGTCGGCGAACAGGTTGCTTTCTCCCCAGCATGCAGCCAGATCGACTTGGCAACCGCCTCGTATCATTCCCAGGCTTGTGCGGGACCGTGGTCTCAGTCCGCTGGTTTATGGCTACCGATGCGATCCTAATTTTCAACAATGGCGTCGGCGTTGCGCTAAGCGCTACGGGGAATTGATCGAGGGCGTTCGGCAAGAGTCATTGTGTCTGACGACCGAGCGGCCTAAGCGAGCACTAAGGGAAGCGGTGAAGACCTTTTTGCGGTCACGTTTGGTCCACTTCCATGTTCTCCACGAAACGTGGCTCGGTGGCAAAGGGCCATTCCGATTTCAGACTTTGCCCGAGCGCGAGGCGACGTTCTACGCACGATGGAGAGATCAGGAAGAGGGCGGCGAAATGCTGCAGTAGTCGCTTGATCCTTCGGTCCCTTGCTTGGAGCCGTTTTATCGCAGAGGCAAGTCAAAAGGCGACGGCCGTTGGCGGACGTTCTACACGTTCGGAATCGCACGTTTCACGCGTCAGCGATTGGTGGACGCGGCACTGGCTGCGGCTTCGTTTCGTATGTATCGCGGACAGGCTTCGTATGGCGGAGGTATGTCGACCGTCGTGGAGACGATCACGCAAATGCTCAAAGACAACCCTCTGCTGACTCACTGCGCGAAGGTCGATATTCGGAACTGCTTTGACAACATACGACTTAACTTGGCGCACGAGGTGTTGCCACTCACGCCCAAGGTCATTCAACACACTGTAGCAATCGACGTAAAGGAGGCAATCGACCAGAGAGAAAGAGCCCACCGAAGATATGAGCATTACCTACGGAGATGTGACGAGTCGTTTGCATCCGGACCCTCGCTGGCTCTGCCACAAGGCGCAGCCTCATCACCGCTTGTCGCTTACTGGCTAGTCGAAGCAGGGTTGCCGCCGTTACCGCCTGGCCGCGTGTTTTCTTACGGCGACGACCTGTTTGTGCTGGGAGAGTCGCAAGACGATGTGAGTGCACAAGTGTGCCGTTTTCAGCAGTTTTTTGAAAGGCATCCGGCGGGGCCCTTGCGAATCGACTGGGAAGAGCCGCGTGACTTACGAGACGGGATTGAATTCCTCGGGATTGAGTTCAAGCGAATTCAACTGACGACGAGTGAAGCACGCAGCTATCTCGTCAGTGCCCGGCTTCCGCGAGAAGCACGCACTCAGTTTCTCGATAGCGTCCGCTGGCGAGCGGAGCAGGGGCAGGCTTGTGGCGATAGGGCGCTGTCCGACGCGTCGCGCTACGTCAGAAGCTTCTTAGGGAATCTGTCTACCCATGATCGAGTCGAATTGTTGGTAGCGGCGCGCTTGATAATCGAAGACCTTGGCGTCGACGCAACGCCGATATGGAATCTTGGGGCGGGCTAAGAACTGGAGCGATGGTCTCACCGCTCACAGTCATCTATGACATCTCAAATGAGCGTTGCCGTCTTTTTTATGCGGATTTTGAAACCGGTTGCACGCTCTTAAGAACACGCATGCAAGCCTAGATTCGTTTACCGATGTGCGTGAGCGGTGGCTGCCTATAGCAAACCTCACAAGACATCGCATGACATGGGCTGACAGTTGGGAGGTGCGAATGACATAGAGCCCGTCGTGCATCGTTTCCAGTTCGTCACCCTTATCTTTGATAGGTCGCAGACGGTGTTCCGGTTGCCCCAATGGCACCGGCTCGTCACGCGCCCCTATAACGGGTTTGGCGGCGGCACGCGCATTCGAGGCTGGCGACTGATGCGCTTTTAGCTGCCAGCCAATCGTGTAGTTGCGCGCGTAGCGATGTTGTCGGAGAGGTGAATACACAGATTTTGAAACCGGGCGAAAAAATTAGGTATGCGAAATATTTAACATATGTCCCATTGCTATGTCATAGTTGCATCCAGACAAACTAGGAGGGCGCATGGGAACTACCACAACGGCTCCTACAGATTTGAAGAAGGATCGCTACTGGGGCGAGGAACGCAACGCTCGTCGTCGCCAGCGGTATCAGGACGCCCCGACCTATCGGACCGAGGTTTTACAACGCGCGCGACAGACGCAGTTCGAAGCGCGTCGCGCTGCCGGATTCGAGGTGAGTGAGGGCGAGGACTGCCGGCGTAATCTCCCGATGCTTGACGCCTTCGCGAAGACGCGCGACATCGAGCAGAACGGCGTAGCGCGTGGCAGCGCGAAAACGGTCATGATCGACGAGCTGGCGCAGGCATTAAACCGGGACCTCCAGGTGCTCTACCGGTGGATGGCTAAGGGGATGCTACCCCGCCCGGCGTTCGAAGCTCGCAACGCTCGCAACCGCTTGCAGGCCGTCTTCACGCTTGATGAAGCCCGTGCGATCGTCACGGTGTTCGGCGAGCACCAGGACACCAGCCTGTATTTCCGCAGCACGCATGCCGACACGATCCACCGCATCAACCAAGCAGTCGCGCTGGCACGGCAGCCTGGTCTGTGAGACCACCCTGCTGTTAGCTGACACAACGGAGAAGAGCATGATCGACACTCTCAAATTTGCACGGCGCATGCAAACCAAGGGCGGCATGACCCAGGAAGCGGCTGAAGCGTTGGCCGAGTGCATCAACGAGGGGACCTCGATCGACCAGCTTGCGACGAAGCAGGACTTGACCATTGCCGTGTCCGGCCTGCGCAACCAAATCTGGTCCGCTGCGGTCGCTATCGGGCTCGCCATGGGCATCCTTTTACACATCTGGAAGTGATCCCGAATGAAGAAGGAGATCCGGGGCCGTTTAGATGAAGCGCTGAACGAGCTGGGGCAGTTCTGTGCCGAGATGCAGACGGTGTTCCGGCTGCCAGAGTGGCGTCGGCCCGTCACGCGCCCATATAAAGACTTCAGTGGGGCCGCCCGCATTCAGGGCTGGTGCGCATTCACCGACAGAGCGGCTGGCTTCGCTATGACGATGTGTGTTCGATCATGGATACATTTAAGGCTGTCAGGGTTGGTATGCAATCCTCCTTTTGGGGAAGGACGTGGACGTCAAAATGGCCCGCAGGTTCCGCGACATGGGAGTGGGCTGTGTTGGTGTCACCTGCCGAACTGAATGAACTGCGATAAGGATGTTCAATGGACACGCATGCGTTTGTACTCGCGTTGGAAAGCGAAGGCATGGATGGCGAGCAGGCAGCCATCATCGCCACTGAGATGTACAGAATCTATGCACACTCAGTGTTGGGTGGAGCCTATAAATCCGTGGACTATGGCGATTATGAAACGCTTCGCGTCAAGGCGAACTTGAGGCGAGCCAAGATAGAGGCGGTGAATAACGTGCTTCGCGCGATGAATGCCAATGACGCCGACCAAGAAAAGCACTGGCAAGGTGAAGTGGAGCGGATCGACGCGGAGAGAAGGTAGCGAGGGTTCGTCAAGTAATCGACTCAAAAGGCGATTCCCGTCATCCAACGCTCCCGTAGCAGTCTGGACTTTATCCGGCACGATGTCTGGTCGTCCGGCTCAGCTTGGCCAGTGTCCGCACGTTAGATCAGACGAGCGATTGTCGGATTTGCATCAGCCCACGGCCCTTCGTACGCGGATAACCGTCGGGCGAAGGACGCACACGGCGGTGCACACGAGCTTTTCGGAATCGCGTGCCTTCGATGAGGACGAGACCCATCACAATCCCGTGGGCCAGTGCGCTGTCCGACGCTTCCCTGCGCTGCGCGGATTGTTGCACGCGCCCACGCTAGCGAGATACGCCGGCTGCAGCCCCCAAGGTCGCGGATGCTGCTGCCGACGAGGTTGTCGAAACTGATGTCGTCGTGCGGGTCGTGAGCCTGTCAATGGTCGCGGCGCGTGGCGTTGCGCACGCGCTGCCCGGCGCGCAATCCGTCCCTTCACGCGCATTCACACGCAGGGCATCGCCCGCACCGCGCTCGGTCGCAAGATTGTTGACCGTTACTTCGCCGTGATTGTCGTAAAAGACATTGGTCGCAGCCGGCGCGGCAGGCGCGCGCGCCCGTACGGGGACGGAATGCCGACGCGCCGTCATCGTCTGCTCGATCGTGTTTTGCACGGTGGTCTTGAGTTCGGCGAGGGCGACGGCAGACAGCGCAACAGCCGACGACGAAGCTGGCTGGGGGACAGACGCCGGGTTGGGGGATGAC
>NZ_SCNV01000128.1 GCF_005503145.1 Burkholderia sp. 4M9327F10
TGGCGGACCAAGACGGCTATCCGCGCGCAGCCGTGGAGCCCGTATATCGCCGGCAACGCGGGCAAGCCGGACGTGGTCAGTTCGATTCCGGCTTTCCTGCGCCGCTCACGGGTTGCCTGATGTAACGAAGGGTGCGCCTCGTGCGCACCTGATCGTCCCGCTGCGTAGCAAAGGTAAAGCCGGCGGGGCGATACACCCGCGTATATAGCGGCTCGACGGTGCGGCATCCTTGACAGTTCGATGCCGCACCGCCGTGCCGGTTAATTTTCAAAGGGCACCATGGCGTTTCCCATTCTGAGGCGAGCAAGGCGCAGCATCGGCACGCTCGCCATCGCACTACTGGCGCTGCTTGCGTTCGAGCCGCTCGCAGCCTTCGCGCTGACACCTGCCGATATCGCGCCGCTTGCCGGCGATGACTTCGATGCGAAGTCCGCCGCCATCGACAAGCTGATTGCCAACCACGACGCACCGTCCCAAGCGTTGCTCAAGGCGCTCTCCCAGGACAATGCGCTTACCACTGACTCCGGCGAAGTGCTGATTCAGGACGGCGACACGACCAAAGATGCGCTCACCGGCAAAACTGTCAGCGCCCCCGATGCGCAGCCCGTCACGTTGAACAACCTGTTGCGCTCGAAGGTCTCAGGCGCCCTGTCGGGCTCGCAACTGGACTCGCCGGATCTGGAAACACGCCGCGCGGCGATTAACGCGCTGCTGCAAAACCCGGATCCTTCGATGAAGCCGCAGATCGACGCACAGCGCGCAAAAGAAACCGACCCGGTCCTGAAGCAGCGCCTCGACACGTTATGGGCGATGACGGCCTTGCACAACAGCGATCCGGCCACGCGCCTCGAAGCGGTGAAACTGGTGGCCGCGCGCCACGATCTGGACATGAACGAACTGTTGCGGCCGCTCGTCGCGAAGAAAGCGGACGGCACCTTCGTGGAAAGCGACGCGCGTGTGCGCGCCGCGGCCCAAGCCGGCATCGACGAACTCGACGCGATCCAACGCCGCAGCCAGATTGCCGGCACGCTGTTCGCCGGGCTGTCGCTCGGCAGCGTGCTGCTGCTTGCCGCATTGGGGCTCGCCATCACGTACGGCCTGATTGGCGTGATCAACATGGCGCACGGCGAATTCCTGATGATCGGCGCGTATGCGACCTATGTCGTGCAGAACCTGTTTCAGCACTACGCGCCGGGCGCGTTCAACTGGTACCCGCTGCTCGCCGTGCCAGCCTCGTTCGTCGCCGCAGCGCTGGTGGGCATGGTGCTGGAGCGGCTAGTCCTCAGACACCTGTACGGCCGTCCCCTGGAAACACTGCTGACGACCTTCGGCGTGAGCCTGATCCTGATCCAGGCCACGCGGATGATCTTCGGCGCGCAAAACGTTCAAGTGGAAAATCCGGCGTGGATGAGCGGCGGCGTCACCGTGATGCCCAGCCTGATCCTGCCGTACAACCGGCTCGCGATTCTGGCGTTCTCACTGATCGTGGTGGGCATCGCATGGGCCGTACTCACCAAGACGCGGCTCGGCCTGTTCGTGCGCGCCGTCACGCAAAACCGCCGCATGGCGGCCTGCGTCGGCGTGAAGACCGCGCGCGTCGATTCGTACGCCTTTGCTTTCGGCGCCGGCATCGCGGGACTGGGCGGTTGTGCACTCTCGCAGATCGGCAACGTCGGGCCGGATCTCGGTCAGAGCTACATCATCGATTCGTTCATGGCGGTGGTGCTGGGCGGCGTCGGCCAACTGGCTGGAACGGTGATTGGCGGCTTCGGACTCGGGCTCGTCAGCAAGGCGATCGAACCGTTCTGGGGCGCCGTGCTGGCGAAGATCGCCGTGCTGGTGCTGATCGTGCTGTTCATCCAGAAGCGGCCGCAAGGCATGTTCGCCCTGAAGGGCCGCAGCGCGGAGGCATGAGATGACATCAGCAACCTCCTCCGCTTCCGTTACCTCACCCGGAACGTCGCCGGGCGCCGAACGCGGGGCGCAGAGCGGCTTCGCGCTCGGCTTGCCGCCGCGGCCCGCGTTGCTGTCGCGGCCCGCATGGCTTGCACTGATTGCGCTGATCATCGCGATCGGCCTGGGCGTGCCGTTCTCGGCGCTGGTGTTGCCGGAAACGAGTGCGCTTCACCTCTCCGCGTACATGATGACGCTGTTGGGCAAATTCATGTGCTATGCAATCGGCGCGCTGGCGCTCGACCTCGTATGGGGCTACTGCGGCATCCTGAGCCTCGGACACGCGCTGTTCTTCGCGCTAGGCGGCTACGCGATCGGCATGTACCTGATGCGCGCGATCGGCCATGACGGTGTCTATCAGAGCGATCTGCCCGACTTCATGGTGTTCCTCAACTGGCACGCGCTGCCATGGTACTGGGAAGGCACGCAGCACCTCTGGTACGCGCTGCTGCTGGTGGTGCTGGTGCCGGCCGTGGTGGCATGGGTATTCGGCTTCTTCACGTTCCGCTCGCGGGTGAAGGGCGTGTACCTCTCGATCATCACACAGGCGCTGACGTTCGCCGCGATGCTGCTGTTCTATCGCAACGAAACCGGCTTTGGCGGCAACAACGGTTTTACCGACTTCAAGCGGATCGGCGGCTTCCCGATCACCCATCCGGGCACGCGCACGGCGCTCTTTCTGATTACGTTTGCGGTGTTGGTGCTGGCGTTCCTCGGTGCACGGGCGATTGTGACCTCGAAGCTCGGCCGTGTGGTCACAGCGGTGCGCGACGGTGAAACGCGGTTGATGTTCCTCGGCTACAGCCCGCTTGGCTACAAGCTGTTTATCTGGACCGTGTCGGCGGTGCTGTGCGGGGTTGCCGGCGCGCTGTACGTGCCGCAGGTCGGAATTATCAATCCGGGCGAAATGTCGCCGGGCAACTCGATCGAGATGGCGATCTGGGTGGCGGTGGGCGGCCGCGGCACGCTGATTGGGCCGATTATCGGCGCGTTTGCGGTGAATGGCGCAAAGAGCTTTTTCACGGCGAATTTCCCTGAATACTGGCTGTTCTTCCTTGGCTTGATCTTTGTGCTGGTGCCGTTGCTGCTGCCGAACGGCATCATGGGGTTGATCGACCTCGCGATGCGCAAGAGGAACCGCACATGAACGAAAATCCGATGGTGCCTGACCTGGCTTTACCTGAAGAACCTGCTGAGCGCTCGCTAAGCGGCGTGCCCGATTTCGGACGTGTGGTAACGCCCGGCGAGATTGACGTATCGCATGGAACGATTCTGTATCTGGAGGATGTAACGGTCAGCTTCGACGGATTCCGGGCCTTGAATGCGCTGACGCTATCCATCGATGCGGGGGAGTTGCGTTGCATCATCGGGCCGAACGGCGCCGGCAAGACGACGATGATGGACGTGATTACCGGGAAAACCGAGCCCGATTCGGGCAAGGTGTTTCTCGGGCAGACGATCGACCTGACGCGGATGAATGAACCATCGATCGCACGCGCGGGGATTGGGCGCAAGTTCCAGAAACCGACGGTGTTCGAGCAACATCCGGTTTGGGAGAACCTTGAACTGGCGATGAAGGCTGACAAAGGATGGTGGCCCTCATTGCGGGCGCGGCTCGATCGCGAGGCACAAGCGCGGATTGAAGAGACGCTCGCGTTGATCCGGCTGGAGGGTGAGGCTCGAAGACTCGCCGGTGAGCTTTCTCATGGGCAGAAGCAGCGGCTCGAGATTGGGATGTTGCTTATGCAGCAGCCGGCGCTTCTCTTGCTTGATGAGCCTGCGGCTGGGATGACCGATGATGAGACCATGCAGTTGGCGGAGCTTCTTAATCATCTTCGGGGGACTTGTTCGATGATGGTTGTTGAGCATGATATGGAGTTTGTGGCTGCGCTTTCGGGTGACTCCGGGAAGGTTACTGTTATGGCTGAAGGGCGTGTTCTCGCTCATGGCACGCTTGATGAGGTTAAGAGGGATGAAGGTGTGGTTGAGTCTTATCTTGGGCGGTAGGGTTTGATTTTTGCCTGCGGCGTTTTGGTTTTGGTTGTTGTTCTTATGGTGTTGGCCTTTCCTTGTTGTGTTATCGGTCTATTGGCGTTGCCCCTGTGCGGGGCGGCACCTACTTTTCTTTGCCGCCGCAAAGAAAAGTAGGCAAAAGAAAGCGGGCTCACACCGCCAGCTCGTAGGTGTCCACCTCTTGTGCTCACCCGGAGTGGTCCGAAGACAAGACCTGCCCCCGCACCGCACAGGTAAGTGACAAAGGACTCATTCATCCCGCGAGCGCACTCCGTGCGCCGCAGTCCGGTTCACTAAATAAACCCTCACGTTCGAGGTTCGGGTTCGGGTTCGGCGGTGGCGGTGGCGGTGCGGTGCGGTGCGGTGGATGATGATGATTAGGCTGAGGCGTGGGTGGAGGGAGTTATGCCGAACGGCGGGGCGCGAAGCGCAACGCTGGAGCGGATGATGGCTTTGTCACTATCGGTTGTGGTGCGAGGGCAGGTCTTGTCTTGGGCCGTTCCCGGTGGCGGACCGGGATGGCTCACTACGAGCTGGCGGTGTGAGCCCGCTTTCTTTTGCCTACTTTTCTTTGCGGCGGCAAAGAAAAGTAGGTGCCGCCCCGCACAGGGGCAACGCTAATAAACCGATAACAAAACA
>NZ_SCNV01000129.1 GCF_005503145.1 Burkholderia sp. 4M9327F10
TTATAGCGGACTGTAGAGAAATGGCTGCGTACCCCATAATTGGGGGGACTTACTATGCGCCAGTAGCGGGTATCCGTCAGCGTGCGTGTCGATTTTTTCTTCTTCGTACTGAATCGCTGCGCAGTGTCGAAGGGCTGCGTACAGAATTGGCACGGTGCTCACGAAATAGCTACGCCAGCGAATGACCGATGAGGCAAGGGTTTCGTCTCATTTATCCACAGGGTTGTTCAGTGCTTCTGTGGATAAGCTGTCCGATTGCAGGGTTATCCACTTATCGACGTTCCGTGCTTGCTCGATCATCGCTGCACGATAAAGCGTTGCGTATGCCTGTTCGATCGTGAGGAGTCTCACGATTAGGGTGCTCTTCGTCAGCTTGGTCAAGCGATGTCGCGCAGCTTCGAGGTTACGCTCAAGTTTCGCCGGAGGCGGAAGGATGGTTGTATCGATGGCCGGCTGGATCTTTCGCCTGTGCGGAGGCTGCCATGTCCGAGCCTTTGCGTAAAGTTCGTACGCGATTGGATTGTTGAGTAACGTGGTTGCGCTGATCCCATCCCCTTCCGGGTCAACCTCGCGCGTTGCCCGGACGATAGAGGTGATCGAGATCCGCTCGGCATTACGTCGAAGTGTTCGAAGGGCGCTTTTTACGAGTGCGACCGTTCGGTCGCGACGGCGTTGGTGGAGCTTCTTCAACCACGGGCGAGCTTGGGGCATCGTGCATCTCCTCGAGCGGTGGTTCAGCTGCGCGATATTGGTCAATCAGGTCCATTTCTCGAAGCTCGCTGTTTGCTGCTTCGATCAAATGTTGAAGCCGAGACACCTCGGGCAGAAGGCCTTGCTCACGGTTATAGACAAGTTCGCGCTCCGCCCAAGTGCGCCTATGCTCCACCTGCGCACGCTGTGCTGGGTCCGGGACCTTCGCAGCGCACCCAACACACGCAAACTGAACCTTACACAGGCCGTGACTCGTGCAATGGCCACCGACTACGTTGGCAAGCGTGCCGGTCTTGGAGACCGCCTCGTCGTAGAGTTGCTGCAGCGTATGTGGCGAGCGCGCCACGGCCTGTTCGACATCAATTGATCGGGCAATTCGGAGCAGGTAAAGGTCGGCCGCGTCCGCGATCATGGTTTCCGTGGCCTGCGAGTAGTACTCGGTGACCGGCACACTCTTCTGGTGGAGCCAGGCCCCGACAATGTCGACCGGGATCTTTTCGACCTGTACGGCGTGCGTCGCAAAGCCGTGGCGGAGCAAATGCGCCCGAAGCGTGATGATTCGGCCGGATGTCGTACGAAGCGCCATCCCGTGCAACAGGAATCGAACACAACTTGTGATTGCTTCGCCGCTCAAGTGGCGACCACCCAACTGAAATAGGTACGGCGCAGGTTTGAATCGATGAGCACGTCGATGTAGCTGGTTAAACGGTACGGTTGGCAACGGCTCGCTTTGCTTCAGGCAGTAGTGTTCGGCAAGCATCAGTGCCGTACGGGCAAGAAGGCGTTTCGTCTCGGTACCAATAAAATAATCATGTCTCTGATCTTTACGCTCCCCTTTGGGGATCATCCTCAACACGTACCGGATACGCGGCATGGACGACGTTGTCGGAGACGTTTGAATTGACGGCAGCTTGAGCCGCACGAGGCAATCTGGGCTCAAGCTGATTTGCATGACTTCGTTTAAACGTGCGCCGGTGGTCGTGAAGACGTCGACCGCCATCAAGCCGAAAGTCATGCCGTAATACGCCGCGTCCACTGACAGTAGCGGGTGCCCCAGCGTTTGCTGTGCTGCGTGAATGAACACGTGGTAGCTGCTCATCAGGAGGTCGGCATGGTTCGTTCGAAATGTGGTGGTAACGTATCCCCAGCTCTCGCGCCACGCTTTCGCATCCGGATTGGAGTCAGGCGCCGCGGTGTGGCGGATGATGTCAGCAAACCAGAGGGCTACGCTTGGATCGACCTGCCGCCGCTCTGGTAGCGCGATCACGTCCACAACTTCAAGCAGGTGTTGGCCATCCGGAGGTTGATGTTGGCCGCAAAACGAAGCCAAGGGCCCTTTTCTCAGGGCTTCAACGGTCCAGATTCTCAAGTGCCACAGTCGATCGCCATCGGTATAGTCGTATTCGACAGGACCGATGTTGTTGGCGCACTGCGCTACAGCTTGCCGATATGCCTGCCTGAACTTGGAAAACCAGTTCCATCGAAGATGCGCCTCACTCCGCAACTCAGGATAGGCAGGCATCAATGCGTCGGTTTCTTCTTTGCGCCGCTGCTCGCGTTCACGCTCGTGCGCTGCCATGTCAATCACCGGCGCGTGCAACGCACGATTAGCCGGCGGCAACAACCACGGCCGATATACCTGCTGCTGGTCGGGCGGCAAGTTTTGCAGCCAGCCTTGTTCGACGCTGCAGGCAGATTGGTAGCGCTGGTAAAACATTAAGCGCGTCGCATCAGTCGATTGCCCAAGCTCTCCAGCTAGATACAGGTGCAGGGCCTCGTCAATTACCTGGCCCAAAGCGTCCATGCTGGGCAAACGGGACGCCAGTATGGGCGAACCAAACAAACGCCGCAGCCCGCCATGCAACACGGCCACCAAGGAATATACCGTCGCCTGATCGTGCCGCTGCGCGGCTAGAAGCAGCACAGCTAATGCAAGGTGGGGATACCAAGAACAACCATAGACGTTCCGATAGAGATATCGGACTGCGATGGGTGCGACGCGGTACTGGCCGTCATGCACGGCGACATCAAATTCAGTGTAAGGCGCGCAGCGAATCTCGTCGGGCAGATCCGGCAGCCCGTCCATGGTTTGGAGGTCAGGAGGGACGGCGTTAGCCCAGCGGCGGCTCATCGGACTGCCGCCCTAAACGACGCAACAACTGCCAATCGGGATCATGCGGTAGCTGGCTCCAGATGATTGGCATCGCCTCCCGATCGCGCGGTGTTGTTGGCGGTCGCCGTAACGCCTGATCCAGCTTTGCTTGAAGCTGGCCATGTATCTCGGCATGACGTAGCTGGTCGAGGTGATGGTCATAGCCCTCAAGGGTGGCGGCACCGCTCCGCCATCCCATATACACAATCAATGCGCGGACGCGGCGCTTACGTTCAGCAGCGTCCGAAACCAACGTATCGATTTCTTGCAGAGCCGTCGTGACATACCAATGCCGTGCCTGATGCACGTTGGCTTGTATTCCCCTCAACCGGCACGCCGGGCGCCACGCCTGATCCCGATAGGCATCTGGCGACATCGCTGTATGTAACCGCGTCAGGAACAAGGGGATGTGCTGCCACAATTGTGAATCGACGTGGTCCCGATAGTCGTTGAGACGCTGGTGCTCGGGATCATCCGCCCGACGCTCGTGATCAAAATACTGACGTAGCCATGTGGCGGTTGTTTCGCTGAAGCGCACGACCTTGACGCGTCGCCCTGCACTTCCTTTGCTGAATGCAGACGCCTCCGTGCGTCCGCCGCGGCCAAGCCAATCAGCAAGAGTAAGGCCGCAAATTTCGCTAACGCGGGCGCCTGTTTCAAAAAGCAGTCGTGTGATGAGGCGATCCCGAAAGGGCCACCCCAATGCGGCTCCAGCCGCGAAGACTTGGCGCGGGAAATCGGGGTCATCGATGACTCGGGGAACCCAGATGCCGTTGGACAGGACGTAGTAGGCGTTCGTCAATCTGTCCCGGGGTAGCTGAGTCGGTTCAACGCCACTCACTGCGGGCATTGCTGGAACGTCCGTGGCGGGAAATTCCAGTGGGGAGGGCGCGGTTGCAGCACCTTGAATCCGCTCAAGCGGGTGAGGTGGCAGGTACAGGTGTTTGCGAATGGCAAACGCATAGAAGTGGCGTACTGCGGCCAGCACATGACCTACCTGGCTGCTGTTCTCGCGGGTCATCGTCAGCAAGATGAATCCGTGACGATGAAGTCGCAACTGGCAGCCGAGTTCATCACAAAGAAACCGCTCAAACTGGGCTCGAGCGGTACCGGACTCTACGTTCCAAGACAGATGTCGGACCGCCAGCCACGAAAAGTAACGAATCAGAACGGCGGCATAAGATCGCATCGTGGTCGCTGCGTATTGTTCTTCCAGTTCACGCATAAACCAGCTCAACTCAAGCTGCGCCTGCCCCTGCTGATCAACAATCAGCGCGGCACCGGTCTCTGTGGGCAGGTGCCGTAGAAAGAAGCGGGGACGGAGTCGAAGATCACCGGCCATTCTTCTACACTACTGGTCTATATACCAAGGTAAGAATAGAAGGGAACCAGCCACAATCAAGCACTACGTGTCGACTGGTATGTG
>NZ_SCNV01000012.1 GCF_005503145.1 Burkholderia sp. 4M9327F10
ATCCTGGGGCGGGCCAACCCGCCGCAGCCTCACCCGCTGCCGCCGCTGCTCCCAACGCGCTACCCGTGCTCGAAAGCCCCTTCGTCGACCACCTCGGCGTGCAACTGGTCTCGGCGGCGGACGGCGCCAGCGAAGTAGCGCTGCCGCTCGCTCCCGGCCATCTGAACACCTGGGCCGTGGCCCACGGTGGCGTGACGATGACGCTTGCCGACGTGGCCCTCGCGATGGCCGCCCGCAGTCTTGCCGGCGACGGCGTGGGTGTGGTCACCGTGGAGATGAAAGTCAACTTCATGCAGCCGGGACGCGGCGAGCTGCGCGCCACCGCACGCGTGCTGCACCGTTCGACCACGATGGCCTATTGCGAAGGCGAGATCCGCGACAGCGAAGGCCATTTCGTCGCCAAGGCGCTCGGTACCTTCAAGTACATGCGGCGCCTCGCCGTGGGCCGCGAGGTGACGCATCAGCGTTTGCGCAGCGACCCCGCGGCCAAACCCGGTCCCAGCGATGGCTGAATGCAGCGCCGGACGTGCCGCCGTGCGCGTCCGGCAGTGCCACGCCCCGGCATGCCCTAACCAACAAGCATGGAGACGCCCGTCATGACCCAGATCAACCGCCAGTTCCTGCTCGCCTCGCGCCCGCAAGGCGCCGCCACACAGGATAATTTCCGGCTCGTCGAAACACCGCTGGAACCGCTCGCGCAAGGCCAGTTCCGCGTGCGCAATCACTACCTGTCGCTCGATCCGTATATGCGCGGCCGCATGAACGACAGCAAATCCTACGCCGCGCCGCAGCCGCTCAATGAAGTGATGATCGGCGGCACCGTGGGCGAAGTCGTGGAGTCGAAGCATCCGAAATTCGCGCTGGGCGACAAGGTTGTCGCGGCGTTCGGCTGGCAGGAGTTCGGCACTTCCGACGGCACCGGCGTGCATAAGGTCGACGACACGCATGTGCCGCTTTCCGCCTACCTGGGCGCCGTGGGCATGCCCGGCGTCACCGCCTGGTATGGGTTGAACCGGATCATCGCGCCGCAGGCCGGCCAGACCGTGGTGGTCAGCGCGGCGAGCGGGGCGGTCGGCAGCGTCGTCGGGCAACTGGCGAAGCTGGCCGGTGCGCGTGCGGTCGGCATTGCCGGCGGCGAGCACAAGTGCCGCTATGTCGTCGAGACGCTCGGCTTCGATGCCTGTGTCGACTACAAGGCCGGCAACCTCTATCAGGACCTGAAAGCCGCCACGCCGAACGGGGTCGACGGCTACTTTGAGAATGTCGGCGGCGCGGTGCTCGACGCGGCGCTTGCGCGAATGAACGCGTTCGGGCGCATCGCGCTGTGCGGGATGATCGCCAACTATGACGGCGAGCCGTTGCCGCTCAGGCACCCGGCCTTGCTGCTCACGCAGCGCTTGCTGGTGCAGGGCTTTATCGTCACCGAGCATCTGGATGTGTGGCCCGAAGCGCTGACGCAGCTCGGCACGCTGGTGGCGCAAAAGAAACTGCATTACCGGGAAACCATCGCACAGGGACTCGAGCAGGCACCCGAGGCGTTTCTCGGGTTGCTCAAAGGCAAGAACTTCGGCAAGCAGCTCGTCAAGCTGATCTGACGCCGCGCGGTCGGCAGCCGTTGTAAATATCAAGCAACCAGCGGAGACACCTGATGTTCCAGTTCGAAGGCAAAGTGGCCGTGATCACCGGCGCGGCGAGCGGCTTCGGGCGCGCGTTCGCGGACAAGGGCGCGGCTCTTGGCATGAAGCTCGTGCTGGCCGATGTCGACGACACGGCGCTCGCGCAGACAATCGAGGCCCTGCGTGCGGCCGGCGCGGACGCGATCGGCGTGCCGACCGACGTATCGGACGCAAGCCAGGTCGAGGCGCTCGCGCTCGCGGCGCTCGATGCCTTCGGCAAGATCCATCTGCTGTTCAACAACGCCGGTGTGGGCGCGGGCGGCTTTCTTTGGGAGAGCACGGCCAACGACTGGGAATGGGTGTTCGGCGTCAACGTGATGGGCGTTGCGCACGGCGTGCGTGTTTTCACGCCGATCATGCTGCGGCAGAACGAGCCGGCGCATATCGTCAATACGGCGTCGGTGGCGGGGCTGCTGTCGCCACCGGCGATGGGAATCTACAACGCCTCGAAGCACGCGGTCGTGTCGCTGACGGAGACGCTGTACCACGACCTGCAGAACGCGGGCGGCCAGGTGGGCTGCTCGCTGCTGTGCCCGGCGTTCGTCCCGACCGGCATCGCCGACGCCGAACGAGCCCGTCCCGACGCCCTGCGCAACGACACGGCGCCCACCCGCTCGCAACTGGCCGCCGGCAAGCAACTGCAGCGGGCCGTGCAGTCGGGTAAGCTAAGCGCGCAGGACGTCGCGGAGCTGACGTTCGAGGCAATCGGAGCACGGCGCTTCTACATTCTCACGCATCCGGCGATCCTGCCGACCGTGCATCTGCGTCATGAGGACATCGAGCAGCAGCGCAATCCGACCGATCCGCTCTCGCTCAAGCCCGAGGTCAAGGCGGCGAGCGAGGGAAAGTGAGTCGCGGGACGAAGTCCGGGTGAGCGGCGCCAGGCGGCAAGGGGACGTGAGAATGCCAAGGGGGCCGGCCGCAGGCAATGCGACGGCCCGCACCCCACAGGCTTCATGGCATGATACGGCGCTTGATCCACCCGGCGGCGCACCTGCGCCGACTGCTTGACGATGCCGCTGAATCCGAAGATCGAGCTGGTGCTCGACATGATCTCGCGGGCGAAGCGCCCGCCGTATCACGAACTCACCGCGCAGGAAGCGCGCGCCTCCTATGAGAAGAGCGCGCCGATTCTCGAAGTGGCGAGCGCGCCGATGTTCTGCGTCGAGGATCTTCCGGTGCCGGCGCGCGATGGCGCTTCAATCCGTGCCCGGCTCTACCAGCCGGTCGAGCCGAGCTGGGCACAGCCTGCGCCGGCACTCGTCTATTACCACGGGGGCGGCTTTACGGTCGGCAGCGTCGACACCCATGACGCGTTGTGCCGGATGTTCGCGCGCGACGCGCAATGCGCGGTGCTGTCGGTCGATTACCGGCTCGCACCGGAGCATAAATTTCCCACTGCCGTGAACGACGCCTTCGATGCGCTGAGCTGGCTGCACGCCAGCGCCGCCGAGCATGGCATCGACACGCGACGGATCGCCCTCGGCGGTGACAGTGCCGGTGGCACGCTCGCCGCGGTCTGCGCGGTGCTGGCGCGAGACGCGGGCCTGCCCAAACCGGCCCTGCAACTGCTGATCTATCCGGGCACGACGGCGCATCAACAGACCGACTCGCATGCCCGGCTTGCTGACGGCTATCTGCTGTCGGGCGACACGATCCAGTGGTTTTTTGGGCAGTACCTGCGCGAGCCGGGAGACCGCGAAGACTGGCGTTTCGCGCCGCTCGACGGCCGGCGCGGCGCACCGGCCTTTGACGGGCTGGCGCCGGCCTGGATTGCGACGGCGCAATACGATCCGCTCAGCGATGAAGGCATCGCGTACGCAGAGAAGCTGCGCGAGGCGGGCAATGACGTCACGCTGATGCGCTACGCCGGCATGATCCACGAGTTCTTCAAGATGGGCGGCTTTGTCCCGGAGGTCGCACAGGCGCATGCCGACGCGGTGAGGGCGCTGCGCTCGGCGTTCGGCCTCGGTTCGGACTGAAGGGCGGACTGGTCCGGATGTGGGCCGGACCCAGACCTACGTCGAGACGCAGACCGCAGCCGCGAGCGCCACGCCTCAGCGCTCGATATTAAAGGCGAAGCTACGCTCGAAATCCCCGGGACGGACCACGCGATGCGAGCCGTTGTCGTCGCTACGCTCTGCAACGGCGGCGCTCAGATGCTCGCCATGCGTGGCGTTGGCCACCACTCGCAAGGCCGTGGTGCCGCGCGTCCCGTAATCGGGCGATTCGATAAAGGCCGCCGACAGCACCCGTTCGCGTTCCAGTGGAATTCCGGTGGACGGCAATTCGCCGTCACGGGCAAGGCGAGGGTCGCGCATCAGTTCGATCAGCCGTTCGAGCGGCGCGAGCGGGTCGTTTGCCAGCAGTGCGCTCAACTCGGTCCGCTTGCGCGCGAGTTTGGGCCACGGCGTATCGAGCACGGCATTCGAGATGCCGTGCGTGCCCGCCGCGAGCAAGGCCGGCGCCGCGGCAGAGCGGTTGCAGTACCAGCCGAGTTCACGCCGCGACCAGTCGCCGACCAGCAGATTGAAGCCGTTGTAGATCTCGCCGTCCTGTGCAACCCGTTGCAGGTAGGCGAGCGGCGTGCTTTCGGCAGACGGCTCGCCCAGCAGCCAGTTGCTCACCAGCGTGCCGCGCGTGGGCGCATCGGCGCGCATCTCGTGCGGCGCCCGGTAGTTCGTCAGCGCCGCGAAGCGGCCGTCGCGCGTCATGCCGAGCCATGTGCCGCCGCCCACCAGATCGCGTCCAGCCAGCAGACCCGGCGCCTCGGACCACCAGTGCATCGGCTCGGCGGTGCGGCGAAAGAACTCGTCGCGGTTGGCGGCGAGCGTGAAGAGCGGCCCGTCGGCCGCGTCGGGCCGCCAGTCAAAGACGATCAGGCACATCGGGGGGAGTCTCCCACGGTGGGGTGAGGGCGAGCGGCAACGCACAACGCTGCGAGCTTCCGGTCGGCGCTCATGGCGTTCGAGGAGATCGAACTGCGCACGATGCCTACCTGCCGCGTGGACGGACCAACGCCAGGCCGCCTCAAACCTCAGTCGGCAGCGTATAGGGCAACGCGAGGAGGGTCAGCAGTGGGCCATCGGCCGCGCCGAGGTGAACCGATCCGGCCTCCAGCGCCGTGAGCTTGACCTCGATGAGCACATCCACGCCGCCCTCCGGCGCCGACGCGGCGTTCACCACCATGCCACAGGGCTGGCCCGGATCGTCCGAATGAAACAGCTCCGCGCCGGGCGTGACCGTAGCGAGTTCGCCGGCCACGTTGGCGAGCGACGTACGCCGCTTGATCGTGCCGCGATACTGGCTGCGTGCGACAACCTCCTGCCCCGGATAGCAGCCCTTGCGAAAATTCACGCCGCCGAGCACGTCGAAATTGACCATCTGCGGCACGAATTGCTCCACGACCGGCTGCGTGATGCGCGGCTCACCGGCGCGGATATCGAGCCAGTCCCACACCGCCGCCGAGGCGCGCGTGAGCTTGCCGTCGAACAGCGCGAGGCGCGCTTCGACTTCGGCTTTCGGCCCGACCCACAGGTAGCGCAGCCGCCCAAGCGCGTCGGGCACGCGGATCAGCGAACCCGCGGGGCCGTCCACTTTCACGTGCACGCCGTCCGGCAGTGCGTCGAACACGCCCGACAAGGCCTTGCGCACATCGCCCGCAAGACCCACCACGGCCGTCTCGCCGGTCGCGTCCGCGAGCTTCGCCTTGGCGCGCAGCACGAACATCGACAGGCGCTTCTGCACGGCCGCCTGCAGGTCTTTCGACACCAGCAGACGGATCGTCCCGCCGCTGCGCCAGCTCAGAAACGACGCCAGCAGACGCCCCTTGGCCGAGCAGTAGCCGGCCAGACGCGCATTGGCCGCATCCAGATGCAGCGTATCGTTGGTCAACTGGCCGTGCAGGAAGCTGGCCGCGTCGTCGCCGGTCGCATCGATCACGCCGAACTGCGCGAGCGGCATGTAGGCGCCATGCTCGAGAGCAGCAGCGAACTCCTCTTGCGCGGGGCGCGGCAGCAGGGGAAGCGTGACCGGCGCAGCGGCAGCAACGGTGGCCGGAGCGGAAGCAAGCGGTGCATTCATGGATTCGGAGAGCAGTCAATTCTGACTTTAGCTAGGGCAAGCAAGTATTATATGGACTTCACCCCAGCCATGTTTCCATGTCCCTCCTGAAGAAATGTCTCATTGCCAGCACGATCGTCGTTGCGCTGGCAGCCGCTGCCGTTGCCGGCGGATATCACTGGGCCAACACCCCGATCACCCTGACACCCCCGGAGCTCGACGTCACCGTCAAACCGCATAGCAGCCTGCGCAGCGTCACCTTGCAGTTGAATCGCGGCGGCGTGCCGGTCGAGCCGGAGCTGTTCGTCATCATGACGCGGCTGCTCGGCCTGCAAAGCGAGCTCAAATCGGGCAACTACGAGTTCAAGAGCGGCGTGACGCCGTATGAAGTGCTGCAGAAGATCGCCCGCGGCGACGTCAACGAGTACGTCGCCACCATCATCGAAGGCTGGACCTTCAAGCGCATGCGCGCCGAGCTGGACGCCAATCCGGCGGTCAAGCACGATACCGCCGGCATGAGCGACGCCGACCTTCTGAGCGCGCTCGGCGCGCCGGAAGCCTCGATCGGCAATGGCGAAGGGCTGTTTTTCCCGGACACCTACCTGTTCGACAAAAACACCAGCGACCTCGATATTTACCGCCGGGCTTATCATCTGATGCGCGAGCGCCTTGACGAGGCCTGGATGGCGCGCGCGCCGGGCTTGCCGTACAAGACCCCTTACGATGCGTTGACGATGGCGTCGATCATCGAAAAGGAAACCGGCAAGGCGTCGGACCGGCCCATGGTGGCGGCCGTGTTCGCCAACCGGCTGCGCGTGGGCATGCCGCTGCAGACCGACCCCACCGTGATCTACGGAATGGGCGACGGCTACACGGGCCACTTGCACAAGCGCGACCTGCAGACCGATACACCCTACAACACCTATACACGAATGGGCTTACCGCCGACCCCAATTTCACTGCCGGGCGTTGCGTCGCTACAGGCGGCGCTCAACCCGGCACAGACCACCGCGCTGTACTTCGTGTCGCGCGGCGACGGCAGCAGTATCTTTTCTGACACACTCGGCGATCACAACAAGGCCGTCGACAAATATATTCGAGGGCAATGATGGCGCGGGGCAAATTCATCACGTTCGAAGGCATTGACGGAGCGGGCAAGACCACCCATCTCGCATGGTTTCGCGAGCGCCTGGAAGCGCACATTGCAGCGAGCGGCCGCACGGTCGTCATGACGCGCGAGCCGGGCGGCACCAGGCTCGGCGAGTCGCTGCGCGAGATCCTGCTGCACCAGAAAATGGACCTCGAAACCGAGGCGCTGCTGATGTTCGCGGCGCGCCGCGAGCACTTGGCCGAGGTGATCGAGCCGGCGCTGGCGCGCGGCGACTGGGTGCTCTCGGACCGCTTCAGCGACGCGACCTTTGCCTATCAGGGGGGCGGCCGTGGCCTGCCGCGCGACAAGCTGGAGACGCTCGAGCGCTGGGTGCAGGGCGGCTTCCAGCCGGACCTGACGCTGCTGTTCGACATCCCGCCGGACACCGCCAGCGAGCGCCGCAGCTCGGCGCGCGAGCCGGACCGCTTCGAGAGCGAATCGGACGCGTTTTTCACCCGCACGCGCGCCGAATATCTGCGCCGTGCCGAAGAGGCGCCGTACCGGTTCGCTATCATCGACTCTTCGCAGAGCATCGCGCAGATTCAGAAAAAACTTGAAGAGTTGATTGCAACGCTCTGATTTTAAATAAATATAAACAGTCATTATAACGACGCGCCAGCTCGTTTCATGCTTGAGCAGGCGCGCTCAACCGATTGAATTCAAAGAGAAACGATGATGTATCCGTGGCAAGCCGATGACTGGAACCGCCTTCAGCAACTGCGTGAGCATTGGCCGCACGCGCTGCTGCTCCATGGGCAGGCGGGAATCGGCAAGCTGCGCTTTGCGCAGCATCTGGCGCAAGGCCTGTTGTGCGAGGCGCAATTGCCGAACGGCGAGCCGTGCGGCGCCTGTGCCGCCTGCAACTGGTTCGTACAGGGCAACCATCCGGACTACCGGATCGTCGTGCCGGAGGCGCTGGCCGCCGAAGCGGGCCTCGCCAACGCGGCGGCCGCGGACGAGAAAGCCGACAAGGCCGACGCCGACGACGCCAAAAAGACCCGCACACCCAGCAAGGAAATCAAGATCGAACAGGTGCGTGCGCTGCTGGATTTTTGCGGCGTCGGCTCGCATCGCGGCGGCGCACGCGTCGTGGTGCTGGCGCCGGCCGAGGCGCTCAACGTCGCGGCCTCCAATGCGCTGCTGAAAACGCTCGAGGAACCACCGGCCGGCGTGGTGTTTCTGCTGGTGTCGGCGCGCATCGACCGTCTGCTGCCCACCATCATCAGCCGCTGCCGCCAGTGGCCGATGACGGCGCCTACGCCCGAGGTGGCCACGCCATGGCTTGCCGCGCAGGGCGTCGCCGATGCCGCCGCGTTGCTCGCCGAGGCGGGCGGCGCGCCGCTCACAGCGCTGGCGCTGGCGAGCGACGAGAACCGCACGCTGCGCGACTGGACCCTCAAGCAGCTCGCCGCCGGCCCCGGCTGCGACGCGTTTGCCTGCGCCGAGGCGCTGCAGAAGCTGCCGGTGCCGCTGGTGCTGGGCTGGCTGCAGCGCTGGCTGTACGATCTGCTGGCGCAGCGCACGGCCGGCGCGCCGCGCTACTTTCCGCAGGCCGCGGCCGCGCTGGACCGCTGCGCCGCTCAGGCGGACGCCACCGCGTTCGCCCGCTTCATCAAGACCGTGACCCGCCAGCGGGCGGTGGAAAACCATCCGCTGAACGCCCGGCTGGTCTTCGAGGAGCTGTTTATCGGCTATCGCGACCTGTTCGCCTAAGCTCGCTGCCGCTGCCGCTGCCGCTGCCGCTGCCGCTGCCGCTGCCGCACAGCAAGCGTGGCGTGCGTCTGCGTTTCGCCCGTGGCGACTGCTGGCGGGCGGCAACCGCAACGGCGTGCCGCAGCGCCACTGTGCCGCGTCCCTCGCAGTTTCGTTCGTTTTTCGTTCGCCGTTTCGTCATTTCACCGGCCCCAAGCCTGACCTTTCAGACCCGACACCTGACACACCCGCCACCATGAGTCTTTCATACCGCGATGCCACGCTCGACGATCTGCCCGCCATCGTCGCCATCTACAACTCGACCGTGCCGTCGCGCCTGGTGACGGCGGACCTGGAGCCGGTGAGCGTCGACAGCCGGCTGGGCTGGTTTCACGCGCACGGTCCGCAAAAGCGCCCGCTGTGGGTGGTTGAAGAGGGCGGCCGGGTGATCGCCTGGCTGAGTTTTTCGGATTTCTACGGCCGGCCGGCTTATCAGCACACCGCCGAAGTCAGCATCTATCTGGACGAGGCGGCGCGCGGCAAAGGGCTCGGCAAGCAGTTGCTGGCCGCGGCGCTGGCCGTCGCGCCGAAGCTCGCCATCGATACCGTGCTCGGCTTCATTTTCGGCCACAATGAAGCGAGCCTGCGCCTGTTCCGCGGCTTCGGCTTTGCCGACTGGGGCGCGCTGCCGCGCGTCGCCGTGCTGGACGGCGTCGAGCGCGACCTGCTGATCCTCGGCCGCCGGCTCGATCACGCCAACCCCTAGACACTTACCGGATTCACCGCAGGACATCATCATGTTTGTCGATTCGCACTGTCATATCAACTTCGAAGGACTCGCCGAGCGCCTGCCGCAGGTCATCGAAAACATGCGCACCCACTCGGTCACGCATGCGCTGTGCGTGTCCGTCGACCTCGAAAGCCTGCCGTCCGTGCTAGCGGTGGCCGAGGCCTACGAGAACGTCTACGCCTCGGTCGGGGTGCACCCGGATCATGAAGACGCGCAGGAGCCGAGCGTCGCGCAACTGGTCGAGCTGGCCCGGCATCCGAAGGTGGTAGCCATTGGTGAGACGGGCCTCGACTACTACCGTCTCGAAGGCCGCACCATTGCCGACATGGAATGGCAGCGCGAGCGTTTCCGCACCCATATCCGCGCCGCGCATGCCACCGGCAAGCCGCTGATCATCCATACCCGTTCTTCCGCCGAGGACACGCTGCGGATCATGGCCGAGGAGCGCGCGGGCGAGCCGGGCGGCGTGATGCATTGCTTCACTGAGCCGTGGGCGATCGCCGAGCAGGCGCTGGCGCAGAATTTCCATATTTCGCTCTCGGGCATCGTCACGTTCAAGAGCGCTACCGACGTGCAGGACGTGGCGCGGCGCGTGCCGCTCGAACGTCTGCTGATCGAAACCGACTCGCCGTACCTCGCGCCGGTGCCGTATCGCGGCAAGCCGAATGAACCTGCGTACGTAAGTTATGTCGGACGCTTCATCGCGCAACAACGCGAGATGCCGGATGCGGCGCTGGCCGCCGCCACCACGGAAAACTTCTTCCGGCTCTTCAGGATTCCCGCACCCAGCGGCGCCTGAATGTTGAAATTGAATATTATCAATAGGATAGGGACGATTCCTCAAGTTAAATATGAATAAATACCTGACCCAGATTCCCACGCAAGGCCACGTTCAGAGCGCGTTTTCCTCCGCTGGCGAGCGCACGCATGCGCTCGTGTCCCTGCGGCGCGCCGCCGCCCGGATCTCGCGCCTCGCACTGGCCGGCGGCTTCGCCTGCACGGCGTTTGCCGCGCTGCCGGCCCATGCGGCGCCGATTGACACGCTGATCAAGGCAGTCAAGTTCGACGATGTGAAAGAGGTCAACAAGCAGATCGCGAACGGCATGGACCCGAATTCGACCGACGACCAGGGCATGCCGCTGCTGGTGCTGGCCGCGCGTGAGAAGTCGGACAAGGTGGCGGCCGCGCTGGTCGCCAACCCGAAGACCAACATCGAGATCACGGACAAGGCCGGCGAGAACGCCATGATGCTGGCCTCGCTCAACGGCGACATCGAGATGGTGCAACTGTTGATCTCGAAGGACGCCGAGGTCAACAAGAAGGGCTGGGCGCCGCTGCACTACGCGGCTGCCAACGGTCACGACGACATCGTGAAACTGCTGCTCGACCATTCGGCTTATGTCGACGCCGGCTCGCCGAACGGCACCACGCCGCTGATGATGGCGGCACGCGGCGGCCACGTGTCGACCGTAAAACTGCTGCTCGACAACGGCGCGGACCTGAACGTGAAGAACCAGATCGGCATGAACGCGCTCGACTTTGCCAAACAGTACAAGGAACCGGACGTCGTCGAAGGGCTGACGGCGCGCATGCAGCAGATGCAGCAGAAGTAAGCAGCCGGGCATGCCGCATCTTGTGGCAAAACAGTGCAGAATAACGACTACGGCGCGCTTTGGGGCGCGCCGTTTCTATGCGGCATCAGACCGCTCGATCATCACCCTGGAAGGATCACCATGCTGCGGGCCTTGATTTGCGCCAGCGCGCTTGCCGTACCGCTAACGGCAGCCGCGTTTACGGGAGGCGACCTCAACAAGCTGTGCGAGAAAACGGATGTGGCGTCGCGCAGTGCATGCGCTGCGTATATCGAAGGCGCGGCCGACGGCGTCTTCAACACGATCGACGCGATCGGCGGCACCACCGGTCCAAGGGTCGGCCAGTATTTCTGCCTGCCGCAGGACGCCCGTTCGCAGCAGTTGACGGATGCGGTGCGCAAGTACATTGCCGAGAATCCGAACGTGGCGGGCTATAACGCCAGCACCGCCATTTCGTTGGGACTCGGCAAGGCGTTTCCGTGTAGGAGCGGCGAGTAGGTTCGCTGCGGATTGTTCGCCTTAAGGTCTGGCTTGCATCGGGCCTGCAACTGATCCTCCCCGCCGCCGGTCGAACTGTCATTGTGTACAGCGAACCAGCGCGGCGCGCCCGCGCTGGCGCCGCTTGAACCGAGGAGGACAACGGACATGGGCAGACTGGTCGTCGTGTCGAATCGCGTGGCCACGCCGACGGAGACGAAAGGGTCGGCCGGCGGGCTGGCCGTCGGTGTATTCGGCGCCCTGAAGGACGCGGGCGGCGTGTGGTTCGGCTGGAGCGGCGACGTGGTTAGCGAGACCGTCGCCAATGCCGGCCCCACACTGGAACAGGAAGGCGCGGTGACCTTCGCCACCGTCGGACTCACGCGCAAGGACTACGATCAGTACTACCGTGGTTTTTCAAACGCCACGCTATGGCCGGTCTTCCACTATCGCAACGATCTCGCGCGCTACGAGCGCGACGAATACGCCGGCTACCGGCGCGTCAACGCATGGCTTGCGCACCGGCTCATCAAGCTGCTCGAACCGGACGACGTGATCTGGGTGCACGACTACCACCTGATTCCATTCGCCGAAGCGCTGCGCTCCGAAGGCGTGACGAACCGCATCGGCTTCTTTCTGCATATCCCGTTTCCCGCCCCGCAGATCCTGCTGAATATCCCACCGCACGAAGAGCTGGTGAAGTCACTGTGCTGCTACGACCTGCTGGGTTTCCAGACCGCTACCGACCAGCTCGCATTTCACGACTACGTGGTGCGCCACGCGCGCGGCAGCGTCAGCCCTGACGGTCATGCCGAGGCTTTTGGCCGCAAACTGCGCACGGGCGTCTACCGGATCGGGGTGTTTCCCGACGAAATCGCCGAGCAGGCGCAGCGCTACGAGAGCCGCCAGCATGTGCTGGACCTGAAGCAGAGCCTTGAAGGCCGCAAGCTGATCATGAGCGTCGACCGGCTCGACTACTCGAAGGGTCTCGTCGAACGGTTTCGCGCCTTCGAACATCTGCTGGAGCGCTCGCCGGAATGGCGCGGCAATGTCACGCTGGTGCAGATTGCGCCGCCGACGCGCTCGGACGTCGCCACCTACCAGCAGATCCGCCAGGATCTCGAATACGAGGCAGGGCGCATCAATGGCCGCTATTCGGGCCTCGACTACACGCCGATCCGCTATCTGAATCAACGCTATGACCGCTGGAAGCTGATGTCGTTGTTCCGCGAGTCGCAGATCGGCTTTGTCACGCCCTTGCACGACGGCATGAATCTGGTCGCCAAGGAGTATGTGGCCGCCCAGAACCCGGACGATCCGGGCGTACTGGTGCTCTCGGTCTTCGCCGGCGCGGCGGCGGAACTGACGGGCGCGCTGCTGGTGAATCCGCACGATGCGGTGGGCATGTGCGAAGCCTTGCAACGCGCGCTGTCAATGCCGCTGGAGGCTCGCCAGCGCCGCCACGAGATCAATATGGAGGCCTTGCGCAAGAACGATCTGGGCGTGTGGCGCGACTCGTTCCTCGGCGACTTGCGCAGTGTGCCGCCGCATGGCGCGGACGATGCGGGGCGGTCGTCCTGATGCTGACGACGCTTGCGATTGCCAACTACCGTTCGTTGCGCGAACTGATCGTGCCGCTCGCGCAACTGAATATCGTCACCGGGCCCAACGGCAGCGGCAAGTCGAGCGTCTACCGCGCCTTGCGGCTGCTCGCGCTGACGGCGCGCGGCGGCGTGATTGCCACGCTGGCGCGCGAAGGCGGCCTGCCGTCGACGCTCTGGGCCGGCCCCGAACGTTTCTCGCGCGGCATGCTGACGGGCGATGAGCCGGTGCAAGGCGGGCGCCGCAAAGAGCCGGTCAGCCTGCGGCTCGGCTTCGCCGGGGACCAGTTCGGCTATGCGATCGACCTCGGCCTGCCGCTGATCGCGCCGGGCACCTCGGCCTTCATGCTCGACCCGGTTATCAAGCGCGAATGCATCTGGAACGGTCCGTTGCTGCGGCCTTCGGCGCTGCTGGTGGACCGCCAGGGCGCATCGATCCGCACGCGCGACGAAAGCGGCGAGTGGCAGACCATCCCGCAGCCGGTGGCCAGCTTCGACAGCATGATGACGGAGTTCTCCGACCCGCGCGGCGCGCCGGAAATGATCGCGGTGCGCGAACAGATTCGCTCGTGGCGCTTCTACGATCACTTCCGCACCGATACCGAGTCGCCTGTGCGGCTGCCGCAGATCGGCACGCATACGCCGGTGCTGAGCGACGACGGCGCCGATCTGGCGGCGGCGCTGCAGACGATCCGCGAGATCGGCAATCCGGCCGCGCTCGACGCCGCCATCGACGACGCGTTCCCTGGCGCGAGCGTCGACATCGTCAACCTCGACGGCCGCTTCGAGGTGACGATGCATCAGCACGGGCTGCTCCGCCCGCTAAAGGGCGCGGAACTCTCCGACGGCACCTTGCGTTATCTGTTGCTGGTGGCCGCCTTGCTGACGCCGCGCCCGCCCGCCGTGCTGGTGCTGAACGAACCGGAAACCAGCCTGCATCCCGACCTGTTGCCGGCGCTGGCCCGGCTGATTGCGCACGCCTCGCGCCATTCGCAGGTGCTGGTGGTGTCGCACGCGGCGCGCCTGATTGCAGCGCTCGAGCGGGAGGACGGCAGTCATTCCATCGTGCTCGAGAAGGAACTCGGTGCGACCCGCATTGCCGATGCGGACCAGTTCGATCTGCCGCCCTGGAAATGGCCGGCACGCTGAGGCGTAGCGGCCGGCGGGGATGTTTCCTGACTGTAACAGCGAGCAGGAATTGCAAGGCTTGAGGATTTTTCGCGCGTATTGAGGAAGAATCGGACTCACAATCGGCAGAACAACCGAGGCAATAACCAGGCCATAATCGACGGTTAGTAAGCTACGTAAGCTGGCCAACCAAGCTAGCCGAGCTGGCCGAGCTGGCCAGGCGGGTCAGCCAGGCAGGCCGGCTAACCAGGCTGGCCGGCCCAAAGCGTCGGCGGGCCGCGCGGCGGCCACCGCGCCGCGCGATGTCACGCCGTCAATACGGAGACAAACAATGAGAATTGCTCAGATCGCCCCCTTGACCGAATCGGTGCCACCCAAGCTTTACGGTGGCACCGAGCGGGTCGTGTCGTATATCACCGAGGCGCTGGTCGACCTTGGGCACGATGTGACGCTGTTCGCCAGCGGCGACTCGGTTACCACCGCGAAACTGGAGGCCGTGTGGCCACGGGCGCTGCGCCTCGACCCCGGCATTCGCGACCGGATCGCACCGCATATGCTGCTGATGGAACTGGTGCGCCGCCAGGCCGACTCGTTCGACGTGCTCCATTTTCACATGGACTACTACTCGTTTTCGGTGTTCAAGCGCCAGGACACGCCGTTCGTCACCACGCTGCATGGCCGGCTCGATTTGCCCGAGCAACAGCCGGTATTCGACACCTTCAACACCGCGCCGGTGATTTCGATTTCGAACTCGCAGCGCCAGCCGCTGCCGCAGGCCAAATGGCTGACCACGGTTTATCACGGGCTGCCTGAGAAGCTGTACACGCCGCAGCCGGTCGAGCAGAAGTATCTGGCATTTCTCGGCCGCATCTCGCCGGAGAAACGCGTCGATACGGCGATTCGCATCGCCGGCCGCTGCGGCCTGCCGATCCGCATCGCGGCGAAGGTCGATTCCGCGGACCTCGAATACTTCGAACGCGAGATCAAGCCGCTGCTCGATCTGCCGTATGTCGAATTCATCGGCGAGATTGCCGACAACCAGAAGGCCGAATTCCTCTCGGGCGCACACGCGTTGCTGTTCCCGATCGACTGGCCGGAACCGTTCGGCCTCGTCATGATCGAGGCCATGGCCTGCGGCACGCCCGTGATCGGCTTCAACCGCGGCGCCGTGCCGGAGGTGCTGGAGGACGGTGTGACGGGCTATATCGTCGAAGACGAGATCGGTGCAGTCGCGGCCGTGAACCGGCTGCACAAGGTTCCGCGTGCAGGCGTGCGCGAGCGCTTCGAGGAGCGCTTCACTTCGCACCGGATGGCTCAGCAGTATGTCGACGCTTATCAGTCGGTGATCCGGGCGCAGAAGCGTTCGCGCTTCAAGGTGATCGATACGACTACGCCGCGTTAAGCCGCACGGGCGAACAGGCTGGCGCGGGCCTTCAGGCCCGCATGCAAACCCCCACGCAGATCCGCATGCGGAGCCCCGCCCCGGGCCAGTGCCTAGATATTCAGGCGCGAGACCTTCGTACCGTTGATCGAGATGTCGCCCATCAGGCCGGCGTTGGTCAATACGAACACTTCGACCGGCGCGGTGGCGGTGGTGGTGTCGATTGCGCCGTTGGCGCCCATCTTGACGAGGGCCACCGAGGCGTCGCCACCGGCCGACCAGCCGTCGGTATTGCGGAATTTGTCGAGTGAGTCCTGTGTCATGAACAGGAAGATGATGGCCTTGGACTGCGCGCCGGCCTGCAGGCCGAACGACCCTGAGACCGTGCTGTAGTAGCCGACGGTAGCGTCGCCGACCCGCAGCGAGCCCTCGCCATACTGGCCGCCGACGATAAACCCGGCTTGCAGCACCGACGGGAACACGAGCAGGCCACGCGCCTTCGACACGAGCTCACGCGAACCGGGCACCGTCTGGAAGAGGCGCGACATCGTGCCGTCGACGCTGGCATCGATCGACTGGCGTTTGGACGCGTTGGTTGAGGCGTTATCGGGGGTGCCCGACGAAGTAGTGCATCCCGCGAGTGCAAGGCCCCCGAAAGCGAGCGCGGCGGTGGTCTTCAGCATGAAGTTTCGTCTTTGCATCGTTTTTCTCCGTCATGGTTCCTGGGCGCAACCTCGTTGTGAATGACCGGGCTGCCAGCAGGTTATATCACAGGCTCGCACCGAGAGGGCGCTCGGAGGCAACGCGAAAGCCTTGTGGGGCGGGCGTTTGAGGCTGATTGTCCGAACTCGCCGGGGTAACTTTGACCGATTTTCACCCGCTCGTTGAGCTGGCGTGCGAGCCGCCAGTGCGGTGGTTTTTTGCAACAAAAGGGGCAGCGCTGCGCAAGCGTGCAACGATACCCAACGGGCGTTCCATCGGGCGTTTTTTACCGATTTTCTGCGGGCGCGGCGCAATTGAAAATAATTTGAAAGAATTGTGCGCATGTGTTGCGCAGATGCCGCAGCCTTGCGGCGAGCCGGCGCATGGGCTGCAGCAGGCGCGGTCTAAGGGGCTAAAGGCCTAAAGGCCTAAGGGTCCAGGGCCTGCCGGCAGCGCGAGACGCGAGGCGCGCGCCGCGGCCGGCATGGATGATCTACTGATTGGGCGTGCTCTTGACGGTGGGCGGCCGCCGCAGCGCACGGCGAATGCCGCCGATCAGCGCGCCAATGAGAAACAGCGTGATGGCCGGCACGACCCAGTAGCCGACGAACGCGTGCCACAGATAGGCGAACAGGGTGGTACGGCGCAACGCATATTCGTCGCGCGCTTCCTGCTGACGGGGCGCGTTGGCGGCCAGCACCGCGGCCGGGCAGCCGGCCGCGCGGGCCTCATCGGGCTCGCCGTGGCAGCGGGCCGGGGCGCCGGCGGCGCGTTGGGCGTCGGTGAATTCCCATGTGGTCAGCGCGCGCTCGAGGTCGACGGCGTTATAGGCCATCTCCTCCTGAATCTCGCGCACCGCGACGATCGCGACCGGCACCGCCCAAAAGACGATGACGACCAGCCACCGCCTGAACCAGCGGTTTTTATGTCTCCATACCATTCTTGCCTCCGTTCGATGCGCAATGGCATCAACGACAAGATGGCGGCCCGATGGCGCATGGTTTTATAGATGGGCCGTCTCCGCAGCCATCATAGAAGAAAATGCTGCGCTTCGTCGAACGGAGGCTGAAAGGTGGGAAACGGGCGGGGCGGTGGATGCCGGGCGGCAGCGCCCGGCATCTGCGGCGGGCCGCCTAGCTCTTGTTGCTCAGGCAGGTCGACATGAAGGCCTTGCGATCGTCGCCCTTCTTGCCGGCGGCCTGCGTGTTGCAGGCCTTCATCTTTTCTTGCTGGGTCATGGGCGCAGCGGCGGGTGCGGACCCGGACAGGCACGACTTCATGAAGGCCTTGCGGTCGTCGCCTTTCTTGTCGCCGGCCTGCTGGTTACAGGCGGTCATCTTCGACTGCTGGCTGTTCTGGGCGTAAGCCGGTGCGGCCAGCACGGCGCCGAGGACGAGGGCAGCGAGAGCGGACTGGATCTTCATGGGACACTCCATCTGTGGTGAAAACTGTTGTTGGGAGTCGTACAACCGGGCGTCTTAGTGGCGTCTCAGGGGCGTCTTAGTGGCGTCTTAGGCATCCGTTTGCCCATCGCCGCCGTTATTATGGCAAAACTGTCAGGTAAAACGGATGGCGGCGTTGGCTGGTTGACAGCCGGCAGGCAGGGCCTTCCCTGGGTTGGGGGCCGCTTAAAGGCATGCGTCGATTCCCGGCAGCGTGCGGCAGGGCGCGGCAGGACACGGCAAAGCGCATAAATAGTATGGAATCCATAATGAATGACCGGGCACCATCGCAACCTTTCAATGGCCTCATGCCGCTTCGAAGCCATAGGAAAATGCATTCATTCTTATAACGGGAATTTGATCGGATACGAATAATAAATCGGCACAAAATTCCGCAGCTAATGTAATGCCGCAATATTGACGCTATTGACTAAAATCAGAATTTGTTGTTCTCAAACTCACGAGGCATAACCATGCACTACTTACTGATCTATGATCTGACCAATGACTATCTCGAACGTCGTCCTGCCTGGCGCGAGGAGCATCTGAAGCTGGCGTGGGCGGCGGCCGGCCGTGGCGAGCTGCAACTGGGCGGCGCGCTCGGCGAGCCGACCGACAACGCGGTGCTGCTCTTTACAGGCGATTCGCCGGCCGCGGCTGAAGCGTTTGCAAACGCCGATCCTTATGTGCGGGAGGGTCTGGTGACCCGCTGGCGGGTGCGTCCGTGGCTCACGGTAGTGGGCGAGCAGGCTGCGAATCCGGTGCGTTGAGCGGTTCGTCCGGTCATCGGAAGGGCAACAGCGGCGCATCGGAAGGGAATCAGAAGGGTATCAAAAGGCCATAAAAACTTTTTTGGTTTCATTTTTCTGAAATAACGCGGCCATTTCACCCGCATGGTCTGTGCGATGGCCGGATATGCTGCCGCCACTGCAGGAATTTCTGCCGCGGCTATTGGAAATTCAACGCTACGAAAAGTACCAGTTTGTTTCCGTCAGTAACACTTGTCTTTGTCATATTCATGCAAACCCTGGTGGTGGTATGCTTCCTGCACAATTTCTCCAATGCACGAGTGAGACCACGTTTTGTGCTTCGCGGTGGGGAAGGTTCGCACTAACGCAGTGCGGCAAACGCGATCTGGCCGGAACGTAAATACATATTTGTGCAACCGGGGGCGCTACACGAATCGTGCACGCTGAATTCGTGAGTCGCCCAAAGCCGCAGCCTGGCCAGGCTGCGTGGAGAACCGCATGTTTTTCGATGAGCTAAGCAATGACGAATGGGTGCTACTCGCGGCGCTCGTTTCCGATGAGCCGGCGGTCCGTCTAAATCGACGAGGCCGGCCGCGCGCCGAGCCACGCATCGTGGCAAATGCTGTCCTGTGGATCCTGAGCACGGGTGAGCCCTGGTCGAAGCTGCCAGGACGCTATCCGTCGGGTCCAACCTGCCGTCGCCGTTTCGAGGAATGGCAACTGAACGGTACGCTCAACGAAATGGTCCGCCTGCTGTCGCAGACGGGCCGCACCTTTGTCTACGTGCCGCAGGCCACGCCGCCGGCGCCGGCCAGGCCCGCTGCGCAGCCGGAGACGGTCAGCGCGCGCGACGACAGCGTGCGCGGCGTGTCGTGGAAGAGTCCCGAGTCGTGGCAAACGCCGGCCGGCGTCATGCAAGGCTGGCGCTCGCTCGATCCGCTTGCGGACATGACGCGCCAGTTGTCCGGCACGGCGCCGGTACCGCACGATGCCGTGCGCACGGAACCGGCCGTGCGCCGTGCGGCCGAACTCGGCAACGTCAGGCACCGGCACTACGATCATCCGCAACGGCCGCTGCCCATGAGCTATTCGGTGCCCGGCATGCAGATTGCCGACCGGCGCGGCTATGTCATCTATGTCGCGGCGGAGCGTGTGCCGAACTCGATGTATCGCGCCTGGGCGGAGATCGAGAAAGACGGCCGGCGTGTCGAGCGCTCGGGCCTCGTCGGCCCGCGCTTCGTGAACCCCGATACGGCGCAGGACTATGCGCTGGAGTGGGCGCGCCAATGGATCGATCGCCAGTGCCTCACCGTGAGTGCGGCCGCGAATTCAGCCGCGGGTGCAGTCACAAGCACAGCCGCAAGCGCAGCAGCGCCGCATGGCTACGCACGGCCCCTGCCGGCTGCGCGCAGCATGCCGGGCACGCCCACGGTCAGTTCGGCCGGGGTGCGCGCGGATGCGCCGGTGAGCGCAGCGGCTCATCCTGGCGGCCAGCTGGCGGGGCATCCCTTGACGGGGCCGGTGAATACGCAGCTGCACGGACCGATGCACGGCCCGGTCGGCGCACTGCGCGCGCCGCTGCGCCGTTATCCGGGCGACACGGCCGATGCCAATGCCGATCGTTCGGAACGCTTCCCGTTCTCGCCAGAGCTCATTTCCCACGCAGGGTGAGCCAGCGAGCCGCCCGCGGCCGGCAGGAGCACCCGCCGCAGGGCCAGCAACGCCAGCATGTGTGTCCCCGTTGGGATCATTGCCGTCCGTAGGTATCGTCGAAGCGCACGATGTCGTCTTCGCCGAGATAGGAGCCGGACTGCACCTCGATCATCTCCAGCGGCATCTTGCCGGGATTCTCGAGACGGTGAGTTGTCCCAAGCGGTATATAAGCTGACTCGTTTTCGGAGACGATAAAGCGCTCTTCACCCCGTGTGACGAGCGCCGTGCCGCGCACGACGATCCAGTGTTCCGCGCGGTGATGATGCATCTGCAACGAGAGCCGCGCTCCCGGATTGACGACAATGCGTTTCACCTGGAAGCGCTCGCCGCTGTCCACGGAGTCGTAGTGGCCCCACGGGCGGTGCACCTTGCGGTGGTTCGCCGCCTGCGCGCCGCCCTGGGCGCGAATCCGGCCGACGATCTTTTTCACGTCCTGGACCCGTGATTTGTCGGCCACCAGCACGGCATCGGCGGTTTCGACAATCACCAGGTCCTGGGTGCCGACGCAGGCGATCAGGCGGCCTTCCGAATGCGCGAAGGTAGACGCGGAGCCTTCGAACATCACGTTGCCGCGCGCCACGTTGTCTTCTTCGTCCTTTGGCAGGATCTGCCATATCGCGTCCCACGAGCCCACGTCCGACCAGCCGGCACGCAGCGGCACCACCACGCCGGTGGCGATCGACGGCGCGCTGCCGAGCTGTTCCATCACCGCGTAGTCGATCGAGTTCGAGGGCGAGGCGCTAAAGGACTCGCGATGCAGGCGGAAGAAATCGCCGTCCGCCTTGCCGCCCGCATAGGCGGCTTCGCAGGCGTCGAGGATGCCGGGCTGAAAATGCCGGATCGCCTTGAGCCAGGTCGAGGCGCGCATGATGAAGATGCCGCTGTTCCACCAGTACTCCTGAGATTCCACATAGCGCTGCGCGAGCTCTAGGTGCGGCTTTTCGACGAAGCGGTCGAGCCGGTGCGCCGCAAGCCCGCCGTCGCGGCCGAGCGGGGCGCCCAGGCGGATATAGCCGTAGCCGGTTTCCGCATGGGTCGGCACGATGCCCATGGTGACGATATGGCCTTCATAGGCGTGCTGCACGCCGGCGGAAACCGCGGCGTGGAACGCTTCGGTGTCGGTCACGGCATGGTCGGCGGGCATCACCACCATGATGCCGTCCTCGTCCTGCGCGGCAATCGAGAGCGCCGCCACCGTCAAGGCCGGCGCGGTGTCGCGGCCGGCGGGTTCGAGGATCAGCCGGCTCGCCTTGCCGCTCGTGCGCAGTTGTTCGGCGGTGGTGAAGCGGTGTTCTTCATTGGCGACCACGATCAGTTGATCGGCGAGCGGATGCCCGGTCTCCAGCGCATCGAGGCGCCGAGTCGTGGACTGTAGCAGTGACTCGGCGCCCAGCAAGCCGATCAGCTGCTTCGGATATTGCTCACGCGACATCGGCCACAGACGGGTGCCGGAGCCGCCCGCCAGGATGACGGGATGAACCTTCAGCTTGACCTTCAGGGATGCGGCGGCGCCGGGCCGGGTGTCGGCGACGGAAGCCGTGACCGTTGCTGTCATGGTGATGTACTCCTCGGGGCTGGGTGAGTGCATCGATTTGTATCACGGCGTAAATAGCCAATAAAAGCGCGTTAAATAGAAGTTCTAAAAAAGTATTCAAAGACCGGAATAAAAAACGTCTGAATAATTTCTGTTTTATTGCAGCGCAGCAGAAAAATAGAAAAATAATCGCGAAAAAAATATCCGAAATCATTCCGGCGGGCGATATGCGAAAAAAAGGGGCCGCACGCATAGATCCCGTCGCGTGCAAACTTTGCCTAAAAAGCATGCGCGACGCGGGATTGCCATCCCGCAATGGGCTCCACGAGTGGATTGAACAGGGAAAAAGTGCCGAAAAAATCTGCAAAAAACCAGGCACTTTTGACCGATACATTTTGAGATTTTTTGCGATCTTGCAGTGCGAATTTTAATGCCGCCTTATCTAGGCTTGTACGGGTATTCACTCATTCGGGTTCGTGCTTTTTGAATTGACCGGAAAGCGGGAGCCACAGGCGAAGCAACCGTTAATGGCCAGTTGCGTGGTGCGCGCAATCTGAATGCCGGTTGCCGATGCGTTATTCGCGGTGCAGATGCCCGCTTACTTCATGGATAGAACTTGACTGACGAACTGGGGTGCCGAGCATGCTGAGCGTTCTATCGAGAATCATCGACATCGCCATGGTCGCTTTCGGCGCCGTGCTCGCAGCCGCGCTGCATAACGGCAAGTGGCTGTGGCTGGACGACATGCAGAGCATTTCGCTGGCGTTCGACTGTCTGCTGGTGGTGGTGTTCTTTCCCGCGCTGGGCATCTATCAGTCGTGGCGCGGCAAGCCGCTGATGGACCTGCTGTTTCGCGTCTGCGGCGGCTGGGTGATGGTGGAAACCACCGGCGTGCTGATCAGCTTCAGCCTGCACCGCTCGGACCTGCTGTCGCGGCTGTGGCTGCTGTATTGGGCCGCCGCCACGATCGTGCTGCTGATCGTCACCAAGACACTGGTCTACACGGTCCTCAAGGGGCTGCGCCGCGAGGGCTTCAATCACAAGGCGGTGGCGATTGTCGGCGGCGCGCCCTACGGCAAGTTCCTGATCGAGACGATGCGCAACCGTCCGGAAGCCGGTTTCAGCCCGGTGATGGTGTACGACGAGGACACGCTCATCGATCCGTACCAGGACCCGGATGCGGCCCAGACCGTCGAAGGCGTGCCGGTGGAGCGCGACTTCGCCGCGATGATCCAGTCGGTGCGCGCCCGCGCCATCAAGGAGCTGTGGCTCGCCTTGCCGATCTCGAAGGAGAAGACGATTCACCGCTTCGTGATGGAGCTGCGCAACGACTTCGTGAACATCCGCTTCATCCCCGACGTGCGCAGCCTGACGCTGTTCAACCAGCCGATGGTCGATCTGCTCGGCGTGCCGGCCATCAATCTCGCGGCCTCGCCGATCACCGATCTGCGGGTGCTGCCCAAGCGCGTGTTCGACCGCCTGTTCGCGTTCGGTGCGTTGACGGCGCTGGCGCCGCTGATGCTGGTGATCGCGGTGGCGGTGAAGCTGTCCTCGCCGGGACCGGTGTTCTTTCGCCAGAAGCGCAAGGGCATCGACGGCAACCAGTTCGAGATCTACAAGTTCCGCTCGATGAAGGTGCATGCCGAGACGGCCGGCAAGGTCACCCAGGCGACGCGGCGCGATCCGCGCATCACGGCCGTGGGCGCTTTCCTGCGCCGCACGAGTCTCGACGAGCTGCCGCAGTTCATCAACGTGCTGCGCGGCGAGATGTCGGTGGTGGGGCCGCGTCCGCATGCGCTCGAACACGACGACATCTACAAGGATCTGGTGAAGGGCTACATGCACCGCTACCGCATCAAGCCCGGCATCACCGGCTGGGCCCAGATCAACGGCTTTCGCGGCGAGACCGACCGCATCGAGAAGATGATGGGACGCGTCAAGCTCGACCTGTACTACATGCAGAACTGGACCTTCTGGCTCGACATCAAGATCGTCGTGCTGACGCTGTGGAAGGGCTTTGTCGGCAGCAACGCCTACTGAAACATTCAACTCTCCGAGGTGTAATTCATGAACGTGACGATCATTGGTAGCGGCTATGTGGGTCTCGTGACGGGCGCGTGTCTTGCCGACATCGGCAACGACGTGTTCTGTCTCGACCTCGACCAGCGCAAGATCGACGTGCTGAACAATGGCGGCGTACCGATCCACGAGCCGGGCCTGCAGGAGATCATCGCGCGCAACCGCAAGGCCGGGCGCCTGACGTTTTCCACCGACGTGGCCGCTGCCGTGGCGCACGGCGATATCCAGTTCATCGCGGTGGGTACGCCCTCCGACGAAGACGGCTCGGCCGACCTGCAATACGTGCTGGCGGCCGCGCGCAACATTGGCCGCCATATGAACGGCTTCAAGGTGATCGTCGACAAGTCGACCGTGCCGGTGGGCACCGCCGTGCGGGTGCACGGCGTGATTGCCGAAGAACTGGCGGCGCGCGGCGCGCAGCATATGTTCTCGGTGGTGTCCAATCCCGAGTTCCTCAAGGAAGGCGCGGCCGTCGAAGACTTTACGCGGCCCGACCGCATCGTGCTCGGCTGCGACGAGGACGTGCCCGGCGAGAAGGCCCGCGAGCTGATGAAGCGCGTCTACGCGCCGTTCAACCGCAACCGCGAACGCACGCTGTACATGGACGTGCGCTCCGCGGAGTTCACCAAGTACGCCGCCAATGCGATGCTCGCCACGCGCATTTCGTTCATGAACGAGCTGGCGAATCTGGCCGACCGGGTCGGCGCGGATATCGAAGCAGTGCGGCGCGGCATCGGCTCGGACCCGCGCATCGGCTACGACTTTCTCTATGCGGGCTGCGGCTATGGCGGCTCGTGCTTCCCGAAAGATGTGCAGGCGCTGATCAACACGGCCGTCGAGCACGACCAGGGCCTGCGGATTCTGGAGGCGGTGGAAGCCGTGAACGAAACGCAGAAGAAGATTCTCGCGCACAAGATCGTCGAGCGCCTCGGCGAGGATCTGTCCGGCCGCACGTTCGGCGTATGGGGCCTGGCGTTCAAGCCCAATACCGACGACATGCGCGAAGCGCCGAGCCGGCCGCTGATCGCCGAGCTGCTCAAGCGCGGCGCGCGTGTGAAGGCTTATGACCCGGTCGCGGTCGACGAGGCCAAGCGCGTTTTCGCGCTCGACCTGCAGCACGCGCCGCAACAGCACGCACGGCTGACCTTCGAGAGCGAAGAGATGGACGTGGCGCGCGGCGCCGACGCGCTTGTGATCCTCACCGAATGGAAGGTCTTCAAGAGCCCCGATTTCGACAGCCTCAAGCAGCACCTGAGAACACCGCTGATCTTCGACGGCCGCAACCTGTACGAGCCGGAAGCCATGCAGGAACTCGCCATCGAGTATCACGCGATTGGCCGCCAGTACGCGCAGGGCGCGAGGCACGCAGCCGCCGCGCACGCCCTGAATCACCCGCAGCACCCCAGTCACGCGGCCCGTTCTGCCGGTGCCGCTGCCGCGCAGTGACCTCCATAAGGAGTCTGCCTATGTTAGCCAACGTACTGATTGTGTGTCGTGCCAATGTGTGCCGTTCGCCCGCAGCCGAGTGGCTTTTCAGGGCGCGTCAACGCAGCGCTGTGGAGTCCGAAGGGCACGCGCGGCGAGCAATCCGCTTTCATTCGGCGGGCATTCGCGCGGTCGACGGCTGGGGCATGGACCCGATGATGCGGCGCCTGCTTGCCGAGCGCGGCATCACGCCGGGCATGCACCAGTCGCGGCGCCTCGATCGTCAGATCGTGCGCGATGCGGACCTGATCCTCGTCACGGAGCACCGCCAGGTGAAAGATGTCGAGGCGCTTGAGCCGACCTCGTGCGGCAAGGTCTTTCCGCTCGCCACCGAGGCCGACGTCATCGACCCGTATGGCAGGGCGGAAAACGAGTATCGCGCGAGCCTTGTGCTCATTGAAGACCTGGTCACGGGATGGCTGAACAAAATATGCTGAATCGAAATTTTACTGTTGCTCTTTTGCTGACGGCTTTTCTGTCGGCCTGCGCCACCGCTCCCGGTAACTATCTCGACACCTCGAGCCTGAAAGAGGATTCGTCGAACAAGCCGGCCCAGACGTATCAGGTCCATCTGATCGACGGCGATCTGGTCGCGGCGCAGAACGCGGCGCAGCAGGCTGCCGCGGAGCAGCGTCCGCTGCCGCCCGCCAAATACGCCGACCCGTCCCAGTACGTCTATCGCGTGGCGCCGCAGGACATTCTCGGCATCACCGTATGGGACCACCCCGAATTGACGACGCCGAACGGCAGCACGCTGTCGACTGGCGACAACACGACGCAGACGCTGGCAGGCGCCGTGCAGCAGCCATATACCACGGCGTTGCCGGGTCAGGCCGACCCCTACGGCCAGACGGTTGGACCCGACGGCACGATTTACTTCCCGTTCGTCGGACGCGTGCAGGCGGCTGGCAAGACGGTGGCGGATATCCGCAACGAACTGGCGACGCGTCTGGTGCCGTATATCCGCAATCCGCAGGTGGATGTGCGGGTGCTGTCGTTCCGCAGCCAGAAGGTACAGGTCACGGGCGAAGTGAAGACGCCGGGGCCGCTCGCGATCAGCGACGTCCCGCTCACGCTGCTGGACGCGATCACGCGCTCGGGCGGCAGCACCTCGATTGCGGATATCCAGCGCGTGCGCCTCACCCGCAACAACCAGCTTTATGTGCTTGACGCCGATAGCGTGCTCGACCGCGGCGACGTGCGGCAGAACGTGATGCTGCAGGCCGGCGACATTGTCAATGTGCCGGACCGTGTGGACAGCCGCGTGTTCGTGATGGGCGAGGTGAAGACGCCGCAGGCGGTGTCGATGCTAAGAGGCCGCCTGACGATTGCCGATGCGCTGACCCAGGCCACCGGGATTCTCGACACCGACGCGAACCCGCGCCAGATCTACGTGCTGCGCGGCATGAAAGACCATCCGACCACGCCGGAAGTCTATCGCCTCGATATGACCCAGCCGAACGCCATCATGCTGTCGTCGAAGTTCCAACTGCAGCCGCTGGACGTGGTCTACGTCGGCACGGCGCTTTCGACGACTTTCAACCGCGTCATCCAGCAGGTGCTGCCGGCGATCCAGTCGGTGTTCTATATCAAGGAACTGACGAACTAGTCGCGTGAACCCGCCGACGGCCCTGCGCGATGCGAAGCACTGCACAGCGCGGGGTCCGAGGCGACCCAACCGGGATCGAATTGTGAGCACTCAACTGAATCCGTCATATATGGCCGTACCGGCCAAGACCGAAGAAGAGGACGTCGTCCTCGGTCAACTACTGCAGGTGATTCTCGACGACATCTGGTGGCTGCTTGCCATCGCGGTGACGATCGTGGCGATTGCCGGCCTTTACTGCTTCATCGCCAAGCCGATCTACTCGGCCGATGCGTACATACGGGTGGAGGAGTCCGACAACAACTCGCAGGCCCTCACGCAAACGCAGACGGGTGCGGTGATTTCGAGCGGCCAGACTTCGCTGCCCACCGACGCCGAGATTGCGATGATCCAGAGCCGCGCGGTGATCGGCCCGGTGGTGCGCGACTGCAAGCTGGACTTCTCGGTCACGCCGAAGACCTTCCCGGTGCTGGGCAGTCTCGCAGCACGCCTCGCCACGCCTGGCGTGCCGGGCCGTCCGTGGCTCGGCCTCAAGGATTACGCATGGGGCGGCGAAGTGGCCGACGTCGACTCGGTCGAGGTCACGCCGGCGCTCGAAGGCAAGAAGATGGTGATGACCGCGCTGTCCGATACGACATACGAACTGCGCGACCCGGACGGCAGGCTGTTGCTGCGCGGCGTGACGGGCCAGACCGAGCAGGGCGGCGGCGTGACGATTCTGGTCAAGAAGCTGGTCGCGCGGCCGGGCACGGAATTCATTGTGACGCGCGCCAATGAGCTCGACGCCATCAGCGGCTTCCAGTCGGCCATCAAGGTCGAGGAGCAGGGCAAGCAGACCGGCGTGATCGAGATTTCGCTGGAGGACAAGGACCCGGCGCATGCGGCTTTTATCGCTAACGCACTGGCCCAGTCGTATCTGCGCCAGCACATCGCCGCCAAGCAGACCGATGCGACGAATATGCTCGAGTTCCTCAGGACCGAGGAGCCGCGCCTGAAGAGCGACCTCGAACGCGCGGAAGCGGCGCTCACCGCATACCAGCGCGAGTCCGGTTCGATCGATGCGAGCGACGAGGCGAAGGTCTACCTGGAGGGCAGTATCCAGTATGAACAGCAGGTCGCCGCCCAGCGCCTGCAGATCGCTTCGCTCGAAGAGCGCTACGGCGACGAGCATCCGCTCATCAAGGCGGCCCGCGAGCAGATGGCCGACCTTCAGGCGCAGCGCGACAAGTACAGCGACCGCTTCCGCAATCTGCCGGCCACCGAAGTGAAGGCCGTGCAGTTGCAGCGTGACGCCAAGGTGGCCGAAGACATCTACGTGCTGCTGCTCAACCGGATTCAGGAGTTGTCGGTGCAGCGGGCCGGCACCGGTGGCAATGTGCATATCGTCGACCTCGCGCTGCGTCCGGGCACGCCGGTCAAGCCCAAGAAGGCGATGATCCTGTCGGCGGCCGTGATGCTGGGCCTGATCGTCGGGACCGGCTTCGTGTTCCTGCGCCGCAATATGTTCAAGGGCATCGACGATCCGGAGCGCGTCGAGCGCATGTTCCATCTGCCGATCTTCGGGCTCGTGCCGCTCTCCTCGGAGCAGGCCGTGCTGGAGCATGCCGTCGAGCGTGGCGGCAACCGCCTCAGCTCGGTGCTGGCCGACGCGCGCCCCAAGGACGTCTGTATCGAAAGCCTGCGCGGGCTGCGCACGTCCATGCAGTTCACGATGATGGATGCGCGCAACCGCATCGTCATGCTCACCGGGCCGATGCCCGGCGTCGGCAAGAGCTTTCTGACCGTCAACCTCGCTGTGCTGCTCGCGCATTCGGGCAAGCGTGTGCTGATGATCGACGGCGATATGCGGCGCGGTGCGCTTGAGCGCTACCTAGGCGGCACCCAGATCAACGGACTGTCCGAGCTGCTGAGCGGCCAGATCTCGCTGGAGGAAGCGATCCGCGCCACCGATATCGAAGGCCTGAGCTTCATCTCGTGTGGCCACCGTCCGCCCAATCCGTCGGAACTGCTGATGTCGCCGCGCCTGCCGCAATACCTCGAAGGTCTTGCCAAGCGTTACGACGTGATCCTGATCGACACGCCGCCGGTGCTGGCCGTGACCGACGCGTCGATTATCGGCGGATACGCAGGCTCGACCTTCTTCGTGATTCGCTCAGGTGTGCATAGCGAAGCGGAGATCGCCGATTCCCTCAAGCGGCTGAAGGCGGCCGGCGTGCATGTGCAGGGCGGGATTTTCAATGCGATTCCGCAACGCGCACGCGGCGGCTACGACCGTAGCTACGCGGCCGTGCAGGAATACCTCAGTGCATGAGCAACCCGGCAAGCAGCCACGACCCGACAACGGAGCATGATGCGATGAAAGTAACGGTACTGGTTCCCACCTTTCGCCGCCCAGCCGATCTGACGCGCTGCCTCGGCGCCCTGCAACGCCAGTCGCGCGCGCCGGACGAAGTGGTGGTGGTGGCGCGTCCCGACGATAGCGCGACCCATGCCTGCCTGCGCGACCCGGCGGTCAAGGGCGCGCTGCGGCTTTCCGTGGCGCTGGTCGAAGCGCCGGGGCAGGTTGCCGCGCTCAATCGCGGACTCGACGCGGCAAACGGCGACGTGGTCGCCATCACCGACGACGATGCCGCGCCGCGCCCCGACTGGCTGGAGCGGATCGCCGCCGCGTTCGGGAACGATCCACGCCTGGGTGCGCTCGGCGGCCGGGACTGGGTGCACGAGAAAGGCCGCGTGCTCGACGGCGAACGGCCGCTGGTCGGCAAGGTTCAGGCATCGGGCAAGATCATCGGCAACCACCATCTGGGCGTGGGCGGCGCCCGCGAGGTGGATCTGCTCAAGGGCGCCAACATGAGCTACCGGCGCGCGGCGATCGGCGCTATCCGTTTCGACGCGCGGCTGCGCGGCGCCGGCGCCCAGGCGCATAACGACATGGCGTTCAGCATGAGCGTGAAGCATGCCGGCTGGAAGCTCGTCTACGATCCGCGCGTGGCGGTCGATCATTACCCCGCCGAGCGCTTCGACGAAGACCGCCGCGACGCGCAGACCATGATGGCCGTGCGCAATGCCGCCTACAACCTGCATCTGATCCTGCGCGACCAGTTGCCGCCGCTGCGGCGCGAGGCTGCCTGGTGGTGGTACACGCTGGTCGGCACACGGGCCTATCCCGGCTTCGCGCACGTGGTGCTCGCGCTCCTCTCGAAGCAGGGCCGCACGCGGCTTTCGCGCTGGCGTGCGGTGCGCACGGGCGCCAACGAGGCGCGCCGCGCGGCGGCCTCATGAAGCGCCGTGACGTGACCGCGCAGCGCTCGCCAGGCGGTTGCCCCGGTGATTGCACCGGCGGCGGGCCGCTTGCGCCGGGACCTTTTCAACCCGCGTCACTTTGCAGGCCGGAGTCTGAATGAGCACAAAAGTCCACGTGCATCTGTTTTACGGCGCCGATCCGCGCTTTTATCGCAAGGGCGAGAATATCGGCTGCCTGTACGGCTATCACCATGCCGAATCGGACGAGTTCGCGCTGACCTATTCGCAGGATGCGCGCGAAAGCGCGCCGGTGCGGCTGCTGCGCCGCGGCCTGAAGGCCGTGCTCGGTTTCGACCTGATCCACACGTGGCGCAACCGCGCCGAGATTCTGCGCTCGGACGTGATCTGGACGCATACCGAGCACGAGTATCTGTCGGTTGCGCTGGTGCTGCTGCTGAGCGGCCGCCGCAAGGCGCCGCCGTTGCTGCTTGCACAAAGCGTGTGGCTGCTCGACAAGTGGCCCGGCTACGGAATGCTGCGGCGCTGGCTGTATCGCAAGCTGATTGCGCGCGCCGACGTGCTGACCACGCTGGCAAGCGAAAACGCCGCGCTGTGCCTGCGCTATCTGGGCCGCAAGGCGACCCATGTGTACTACGGCCTGAACACTATCGATTTCCCGGTGCAGACGCCGGGCGAATGGCAGGCTCATACGCCGGTGCGGATTGCCGCCATCGGCAATGACCGCGATCGCGACTGGGAAACGCTCATCAAGGCGTTCGGCAACGATCCGCGCTACCACGTCAGGCTCGCAACGCGGCGCAAGATCCCTGCGCAGTTGCACGCACCGAATGTGGATATCGCGCCCGCCACGGGCCTGAAGAAAGCCCGCGAGCTATACGACTGGGCCGATCTGGTGCTGGTGCCGCTGCGGCCGAACTCGCACGCCTCCGGCATCACGGTCATGCTCGAAGCCGCGGCGCTCGGCAAGCCGATGGTCGTCACCAACGTGGGCGCGCTCGACGACTACTTCTCGCGCCGGGCTGTGTCGTACGTGCAGCCGTTCGATCCGCAAGCCATGCGCGAGGCGGTCGACCGCCTGGTTGCCGCGCCACACGAAGCGTTGCGCCAGGCACAGGCGGCTACGGAACAACTGCTCTCACGCGACCTGACGACGCGCCATTTCGCCATGCAGCACGTGCGCATCACCGAAGACCTGTTGCGCCGGCGCATGGCGCCGCACGGACGCACGGAGGCGCTCGCCGAAGTGCGGACCGGGGTGCAGACTTCGGGCCAGTCCCGCGGGGGCCTCTAAGCGATGTCGACGATTACGCGAGCCGCAAGCGGCGCTCTGCGCCGTCCCAAGGGCGATCCGCTGGAATGGGGGCCGCCCGCGCTGCTGTGGTTCATCACCGCGCTGCTGGTGGCGGCGCATCAGGGCTCGGTGCTGACGCTCGCCTTCCCGGTACTCGCCACCATGACCGGGCTGTGGCTGTATTTCAGAAGTCCAGCGCGTTATGTCGGCTTCATGTGGTGGCTATGGTTCCTGAGCCCCGAAGTGCGGCGGCTCGCCGACTGGTCGAAGGGCGGCTTTACGCCCACCAGCCTGATCCAGATTGCGCCGCTCGCGGTGACGATGATCAGCGGCCTCGGCCTGATCCGCCACTACCCGTTGCTGGGGCAGCGGCGCGGCTTGCCGGTGCTGCTGATTCTGGCGGGGCTGGCCTACGCATACATGGTCGGCGTCGTTTCGAGCGGACCGCTCGCCGCGACCTATGACCTCGCCAACTGGCTCTATCCGATCCTGATCGGCTTTCACATCATGGCGAATACGCGCAACTATCCCGAGTATCGCGACACCATCGTCAATACCTTCATCTGGGGCATGCTGGTGATGGGCGCTTACGGGCTGGTGCAGTTTGTGATCATGCCGCCGTGGGATGCGCTCTGGATGCTCGGCTCGCAGATGAACTCGCAAGGCGATCCCGTACCGATGGGCGTACGCGTGTTCAGCACGATGAACTCGTCGGGCCCGTTTGCCTTCGCGATGATGGGCGCCATGGTCTACGTGATGGCCGCGAATCACCGCGTGCGCTGGATTGCCGCCGTGCTGGGCTTCTTTGCCTTCGGCCTGAGCCTCGTGCGCTCGACGTGGGGCGGCTGGGTGGTCGCCATGCTGGTGCAACTGGCCAAATCCAACAACCGCATACGTCTGCGCATTATCGGCAGTGCGATCCTGCTGGCCGGCCTGTGTGTGCCGTTGCTGGCGGTGGGGCCGGTGGCCGAGCGGATGCAGGCGCGCCTGAACAGTATCGTCAATCTCAAGGACGACCAGAGCTACGCCGCGCGCAACCAGTTCTACGCAACCTTTGCGAAGAAGGCGTTTACGGACGTCTCGGGCGAGGGCATGGGCGCGACCGGCACCTCGACGAAGCTGTCGAACGACGGCGGCCAGCTTGGCCAATACGGCAACTTCGATAGCGGCGTGATGAACATCCCGTTCGTGCTCGGCTGGCCGGGCACGCTGCTGTACCTCTCCGGCATCCTGTGGCTGATGGTGCGGGCGATGCTCGCCTCGTTCAAGCTGCGCGACGACAAATTCGTGTCCTCCTCGGTGAGCCTCGCGCTCGCGATCTTCGCGATGCTGGTGTTCACCAATTCGCTGGTGGGCACGGGCGGGCTCCTGCTTTTCATCAGCCTTTTTTCGATCCTCTCCGCCGCGCACTGGCAGAAACAGCAGCGCAGGCGAGAGCTTATTCTGCACGGAGGCACCTGATTGAGAGTCGCCATTGTCACGCATGTCGTGCGCCATAACGACGGCCAGGGTCGCGTCAACCACGAGATCGCGCGTGCGGCCCTCGACGAGAATATCGCTGTCACGCTCGTCGCCTCGCACGTGGCCCCTGAGTTGCTCGCCCATCCGAACGTGCGCTGGGTGCCGATGAAAATCGGCCGCTGGTGGCCGACCAACCTGTTGCGCCAGCAGGTATTCGCCTTCAAAAGCGCGCTGTGGTTGCGCACCCACCGCAGCGATTACGACGTGCTGCACGTCAACGGCTTTATCACATGGGTGCCGGCCGATGTGAATACCGCGCACTTCGTGCATAGCGGCTGGTTCGGCAGCAAGTACTACCCGTTCGGTCTGACGAAGGGGTTGTGGTCGGCCTATCAGTTCGTCTATACGCGGACGAATGCGACGCTCGAGCGCTGGGCATACCGCCGCTCGCGGGTGATTACGGCGGTGTCGCAAAAGGTGGCTGACGAGATCCGCGCGATCGGCCTGACGCCGGACAACCGCGTCGACGTGATCTATAACGGCGTCGATACGCGGGGTTTTTCTGCCGCGCAAGGCGACCGCGCGAAATTCAATCTTCCCGCCGACGCGTTTCTGCTGCTGTTCGTGGGCGATCTGCGCACGCCGCGCAAGAATCTCGGCACGGTTCTGGAGGCTTTGCGCCATTTGCCGCCCAACGTGCATATCGCGGTAGCGGGCTACCTGCCGGGGAGTCCCTACCCGGAACAGGCGCGCGCACTGGGCATTGCCGACCGGGTGCATTTCCTCGGGCTGGTAAAGGAGATGCCGGTGCTGATGCACTCGGTCGACGCCTTCGTGTTTCCTTCGCGCTACGAAGCAATGAGCCTGTCGCTGCTCGAAGCGATGGCAGCGGGCCTGCCGGTCGTCACGGCGCGCACGGCGGGCGGGGCGGAGATCATCACGCCCGAGTGCGGCATCGTGCTCGACGATCCGGACGATCCGAAGGCATTGGCGGGCGCCATTGCGCGGCTCGCGGACTCCGGCGATGTACGCCGCGCGATGGGCATCGCCGCCAAGGAGCTTGCAACCGGCTTCGGCTGGGCGCGCATGGCGGCACAGTACATTGCGCTGTACCGGCAACTGGCGGGGCAGCGCAAAGACCGCCAGCGGGCCGGCGCCACCAGTGCGGCCGACTACACGGTGGCCAAATGAACGCCGCCACCCATATTGGTTCAACCGAAACTTCACGCCACACGAGAGAAACCGCCATGAAAGCCAGCTCCATCAAATCGTTGCAAATCGGCATGCACTGGTTCCCCGAGCGCGCGGGCGGCCTGGACCGCATGTACTACTCGCTGGTGGGCGCATTGCCGGGCGCGGGCGTGGCGGTACGTGGCGTGGTCGCCGGCTCGGCGCGCGTCGCACAGGACACGGACGGCGCGATCCAGGGTTTCGGCTCGGCGGCGCAATCGCTGCCGCTGCGCCTGATGGCAGCCCGCCGCGCCCTGCGCCGCGAGATTACGCGGCAGCGCCCCGATGTGATTTCCTCGCACTTTGCACTCTATACCTTTCCGGGCCTCGATGTGACGCGCGGCATCCCGCAGGTGTCGCATTTCCAGGGGCCGTGGGCCGATGAGAGCCACGTCGAAGGCGCGGACTCGTTCGGCCAGCGCGCCAAGCGTTATCTGGAGCAGTCGGTCTACGCGCGTTCGTCGCGGCTGATTGTGTTGTCCGACGCATTCGGCAAGATCCTGACGTCGCGTTATGGGATTTCGCCGGAGCGGGTACGTGTGGTGCCTGGCTGCGTGAATGTGGACCAGTTCAACCTGCCGATCACACCGGCCGAAGCGCGGCTGAAGCTGCAGTTGCCGCAGGGGCGTCCAATCGTGCTGGCGGTGCGGCGTCTGGTGCGGCGCATGGGGCTGGAGGATCTGATCGATGCGGTGAAGCTGCTGAAAAAGCGGGTGCCGGACGTGCTGCTGCTGATAGCGGGGAAGGGGCGCTTGCAGGAAGAGTTGCAGGCGCGCATCAGCGAGGCTGGCCTCGACAACAACGTCAAGTTGCTGGGCTTCGTGCCGGATCAGCATCTGGCGGCGCTGTATCGCGCGGCGACGATTAGCGTGGTGCCGACCGTGGCGCTGGAGGGATTCGGGCTGATTACGGTGGAATCGCTGGCCTCGGGCACGCCGGTGCTGGTGACGCCGGTGGGCGGCCTGCCGGAAGCCGTCGCGGGCTTGTCGCCGGATCTGGTGCTGCCGGCCACGGGTGCCGCGGCGATTGCCGAAGGCCTGGGGGCTGCGCTTGACGGCACCTTGAAGCTGCCGGATGCGCAGGCCTGCCGCGCTTATGCGCGGGCGAATTTCGACAATTCGGTGATCGCGAAGCGGGTAGCAGCGGTCTATAGCGAAGCGATCGCCTCGGGCGAGGTGCATTGACGTACCGGCATCCAGACGGGAAATGCCGGCGACACCCTGGTTGCGAACACGGTCGATTTTTCGATTTATAAAGCAGTTTTTTTTGAGTTTTTTTAGCCTAGCTTGCTAGATACCACCGTGTGTGAATGCATACGCAGAGAGAACCGGCTGCCGTGCCTCTTCTGAAAATCAAGGTGAAGCCATGACGTCCCCCTTCAAAGTCTCCATCTGCCTGCCGACGTGCAATCGCCCGGAGTTGATCGTCCAATGCATCGATTCGTGCCTCGCGCAGACGCACGCGAACATCGAGATCGTGATTGGCGACGATTCGAAGGACGACCGGACCCAGCGGCTGATGGCAGCGCAATACCAGCACGACCCGCGCATCCGCTACCTGAAAAACGAACCGCCGCTCGGCCAGGCGCGCAACGTCGCCAGCCTGTTCGCGCGCGCGAGCGGCGACAAGATCCTGTTGATCCACGACGACGATTACCTCGCTGAAGACGGTGTCGAGCGGCTGGTTTCGCTATGGGAGCGTCATCCCGGTCTGGACGTTGCCTTCGCCGATCAGTATGAAGTCGATCACGCGGGGCATGTCGACCGTGCTGTCAGCGACAGGCTCAACGCCGATTTTCATAGAACGAAAAGCACGGAGGGTCTGCAGCAGGTGCCGGGCCGGACCGGTTTGATCCAGATGTTCCCGAACAACGGCTGGCTCGCGAATGCCGATCTCGTCAAGCGGATCAGCTACAAGGAACATTACGGGACGTGTTGCGACTTCGTCTTTGGCGTCGAGCTGTGCCTTGCGGCGAAGCAGGTTTACTACCTGAACGAATACGTGTCGTACTACCGCAAGACGAATGTATCGATATCGGCGAGCACCCGCGGCTCGACGAATGCGGCATCGGTTTCGGCCTATGCGTTCGTCACGAGCCTCGTGCTCGAGCGCCAGGTTGAGCCTGCTCGCGCACTCGCGTTGCGCCGGCTCGTGCCGATTGTCGTTTCGGTCTATTCGAAGAATGCCGCGCCGCTCAAGGGACTGGGGATCGCATTCAGGCACCTGTCCGCGTATCAGTACGGCTTCAGTGTGCGCTTCTACTATCATCTGATGCTGATTGCCAGATCGATATTTTCCAGTCGCGCCGGGCGGCAGACAGAAGCGCTCACGGCACGACCCGCCCGCAAGTGAGCGCCGACGGAAACGGTTCTTTAGTTTCTTTAGTCAGCGCTGCGGCGATATGCCGTCCATGTGTGGTTCGAAACGGGCGGCAATTTCCGCAATCCGGCGCCTTTCAGGAGACGGACTACCATGAAAATTTCGATCGCGATGGCCGCCTATAAGGGCGAGCGCTTTATCCGCGAGCAACTGGACAGTATCGCCCGGCAGACGCTCCCCCCGTTCGAACTGGTGATCAGCGACGACAGCCCGGACAGCGGCACGTACGATATCGTGGTCGAGTTTTCGCGCCGCGTCCCGTTTCCAGTCCGCGTGGTGCGCAACGAACGGCGTTTGGGATTTCACGAGAATTTCTTCAAGGCCATATCGCTTTGCCGTGGCGATTTCGTTGCGTTTTGCGATCAGGACGACGTATGGGCGGACGACAAGCTGGAGCGAGTCGCAAGAGAGTTCGCGGACCCCGAAGTGATGCTGGTGGTTCACGCGGTGCAAGTGGTTGATGCGGATCTCAAGGCGCGCGCCGACAACACCGCTAACCACTGGTCCCATCGCGGCGTCTATGACCCGCTGACCACCAATCCCTGGTACGTTCTGTTCGGCATGTCGACCGTCGTGCGGCGCTCGATCTACGACTATATCGACTGGCACGACCGGCCCGAGCATCCGGTCGACCCGGGCTATCCGATGTCGCACGATACCTGGGCCTGGTTTGTCGCGACGTCGCTAGGGAAAATGGTGGCGATCGAGGACCAACTCGCGCTTTACCGTCAACATGACGCCAACGCTTGCGGCGTGTCGCCTGACAGGGACATGGGAGAGCAGGTCAAGATGGCCAAAGCCGCCGGCCAGACGCACTATCGCAGGATGGGAACCTCGGCATTGGCGCGGGCGGACAAGTTGCGCGAGGTGTTGCGGGAGGCGCCCACGCAGATCCAGCAACGCGCCGCCGTTGCAACCGTTTACTATCGAAAGCTTGGAGATCGGCTACTGCGCCGCGCCAATCTCTACAGCGCCGCCACGGCGAGGCTCAGTCGCGCCGGCACCGTGCTCGGGCTGCTCGCTTCCGGGGCTTATCGGCCCGTGCCCAAGGGAGGCCTGGGGCACCGGGCACTGTTGAAGGATGTCCATGCGACCGTGTTTCATGTCAGCATCGAATGAGGAGCCGGGCAGAGTCGAAGTCAAACGGGGGCTCAACAAAGGCCCGCGCGGCGCCTCCTCAAGAAAGCGCCGCGCGGGCGGAAGACAGGAACATTAAAGCGAGGAACATCAAAACGAGGAACGTTAAAACGTCTCATGCTCCTGGTTGCGCGTAAGATCGGCAGCCACCATCATCTTGCAAAGCTGTTCGAGCCCGGTCTGCGGCTCCCACCCGAGCTTGGCCTTGGCCTTGTCCGCACAGCCGATCAGAAGGTCCACCTCAGCAGGCCGATAAAACTTCGGGTTCACACGAACAAGCGTCTTGCCGGTAGCGACGTCAATGCCGATTTCCCGCTGTTCCTTGCCGGACCATTCAAGCTGATAGCCGGCCGCCGAAAACGCCATCCGCACAAAGTCCCGCACAGTCTCGGTCCGGTTGGTCGCAAGCACGAAGGTATCGGGCTCATCGACCTGCAGCATGCGCCACATCCCCTCGACATATTCGAGCGCAAAGCCCCAATCCCGCTTGGCGTCGAGATTGCCCAGCTCGAGCGCATCCTGCTTGCCAAGCTTGATCTTGGCCACGGTATCCGTGATCTTGCGGGTCACGAACTCACGCCCGCGCAGCGGCGACTCGTGATTGAACAGAATCCCGCTACTGGCAAAGATTCCATACGACTCGCGATAATTGATCGTCGTCCAGTGAGCAAACAGCTTGGCGACGCCATAGGGGCTGCGCGGATAGAACGGCGTATCTTCGCGCTGCGGCACAGCCTGCACCTTGCCGAACATTTCGGAGGTCGAGGCCTGGTAGTAGCGCGTCTTCGGGCTCAGAATGCGAATCCCTTCAAGCAGGTTCAGCGCCCCGATACCGGTCACCTCGGCCGTCGTAACCGGCTGATCGAACGACACGCCCACAAAGCTCTGGGCCGCCAGGTTATACAGCTCGTCGGCCTGCGACCCTTCAAGCAGCCTCAAGGTCGACCCGAAATCGGTCAGATCGTGCTCGACCAGCCGCAAGCTGGGATGCCCGGCAATCCCCAGCTCATTCATGCGCCAGAAGTTGACGGAGCTGGTGCGCCGATAGGTGCCGGTCACCTGGTAGCCCTTGTCGAGCAGCAGTTTCGCCAGATACGCGCCGTCCTGGCCGGATACGCCGGTGATAATCGCTTTGCGTTGGTTGCTCATAGGTCGCCTTGGGTAACGGTAAAAGTGACGGTAAAAAGAGTCAGGAGATAAGGGAAAAGCACGATCGGTTACGACGAAGCGGCAAGCAGCCGCCGCACCAGCGGATCGACCACGCGGAAATCCTGTCCGGCCTTGAGCCGGTACAACTCAGGCTTCGGATGCGCTCCGTCGGACATCATGGTTTGCCAGTCCGGCAACCCCGCGATGTACGCGTACTGATCGACCAGCGGCACGTGCTGTTCGGCGGCAACCCGGCGGGTCATCGCCACCATCGCCGCCAGGCGCGCATTGAGCCTGCCGTCGGGCATGGGGTTCGAAGTCTGCAGCACCGGCTGTTTGCCGAGCGCGAGCGCGGTTTTCACCAGTGCGGTTTCCGCCTCATAAAACTGCTCGGGCGTCTGGTTATGCATCACCTCGTTGATGCCGTAGTTGATCGTCACGATCTGCGCGTCCGATGCCGCCAGCCGTTGTGCCCACGGCAGACTGTGGGCGCGGTCCGTGCCGTCGCGCAACTGGTAGGCCATCGTGCCGCCCACGCCGAGGTTGACCACACTCACGCGCTCGCCGAAGCTGGCATGCAAGGCGTCCTGCAGATAAGCGACCGCGTTCTGCGGGCGTGGGCCGCAATGCCCCTCGCTGCAGGAAATGCCGAGCGTCGTCGAGTCGCCGTAGGCTTCGATCACGACCTGCGCCGCGGCGGTTGCGGCATGAGGCGGCTCGCTGGCCCGCTGCGTCGGCGGCGCCTCCGCGCCGGCGGGGCCGCATGCCGCAGCGATCAGCAGGGCGCCCGCGGCGCCGCGAAGCCTGTGCGCGAGCTTCATGCGCGCGACTGCGGCGCCTGCGACGCGCGGCCCAGGGGCACGGCACTGCGTCGCGCACCGGAGGCCGGCCCGTGGATCAGACGCCGCTCGAAAGCGAACCACGTCGCGCTGGCGTAGGCAAGCGTGATAGCCAGCGCAAGCGCGGCGGTTGCAAAGCGGTTCATATGCAGCGGCCACAGCGTGTACAGGATGCTCAGATGGATCAGATAGATCGTGTAGCTGATCGTGCCGATATAGACCAGCACCGGATTGCACAACAGGCGCTTGACGATGCCCTGGCTTTGCAAGGCGATGACGACGATCGAGGTGCACAGCACCAGCGAAACGCTATACAGCGCCGCATTCGAAAGCGGCGTGTTCTCGGCGCGAAAGCGCGGGTAGTGAATATGCAGCCAGGCCAGCACGGCCAGCGCCGCGAAAAAACCGAGTATCGCAAGCGGCCTGAACGGTTGCAGTGCGTTGGGGTTGCGCCGCAGGGCCACGGCGAGCAGCGCGCCGGCCGCCAGCAGATCCATGCGGAACGGTGTGAGGTAGTAGATCGGCCAGAACGTGTCGAACCACGGCGTCGCCACGGCACGCAGCACGGGCACCGCGACGATCAACGCAGCGGCGACCCACGCCAGGGCGCGCTCGGGCAGCAGCAGGATCACGAACGGCCAGACTATGTAGAACTGCTCTTCGACGGCGAGCGACCACAGCACATTCAGGCTGTCATGCCCGCTCTGGCCGAGCGCATCGCCGATGTTGGTCGCAAAGAACGCATACCACTCCCAGTGCTGCGCCCAGCCGAATCCGAACAGCAGCGAGGACACCGCCATCAGCAGCAGATACGGCGGCAGAATGCGGCGAATCCGGCGTGCATAGAAATAGCCGAAATAGGATTGCTGACGGGCCTTGCGTTCCAGCAGGATGCCGCTGATCAGAAAGCCGCTCAAGACGAAAAACAGATCGACGCCCATCCATAGCGGCGCCTTCAGCGCATGCTGCGCGAATACTGCCAGCACGGCAATGGCGCGCAAGCCGTCGAGCTGCAGGATGCGGCGTGAGTGAGAAGGCGAGGCAGGCAAGGCGCTAACTGTCATGAACCATCCATGGTGAGCAAGTGCAAATCGCGGAGGCAGCGGAAGTGGGATTCATTCTAAGGAAAAGAAATTGATGAAAAAACGCGAATGAAAAGAACCGGTAGATTGAAAAATCAGGACGCGATTTTCAAAAATCAAAATGTTGATTCACCGATATCCGGCGAATATTTTCTGAATTATTTTCGATTTTCTTCATGACACTTTTCGCAGGTAAGGTGGCCCGGTAACCCTTGACTGGAGGAACACCTTGGCCCGTTTTAGCTTCGCGAAACTGCTGGGCGTCTGTCTTTCTTTTGCAGCCTGCGCTGCCTCGGCGGAAACGGCGCTGAATGCGCAGACCTCATGGATCGGTAACACCTTCGGTTTCGGCGACGGCTCATGGACGCAGATCAATATCACGGCGATTGCCGTGTCGCCGGACGGCAAGGTCTACACCAATGCACCATGGGACGAGAGCGGCGCCGAGGCGAGCACCTATGAAAACGGCAAGATGCTCGGCTTCGCGGGCGGCACGCATGGCTGGGGCGCGGGCGGCGGCAATGCGGTTGCGGTGAACCGGCATTATGTTTTCCTCGCCATTGCGATGGGCAACGAGCGGGGGCATCTGGTCGGGCCGGGCATCTGGCCGCAAAAGGGCAAGCAGTGGTTCGGCGTCTCGCGGCGCAAGATTGAAGATCCGAAACTGAGCGCGCTGTTCCAACCTGCGCTCACGCTGCCCAATGGCGCGCTCGACCCGCACGCGCAACTGGCGGCAGGCTTCCTGATGGTGAACGAGGTGCCCGCGGGCGCCCACGCGGACATCCAGGGTCTCGCGGCCAGCGACACGACGCTCTACGTGTCGAACACCGCGCAAAACCGTATTGAGGTCTATGACGCGGAATCGATGCAACATAAGGCGCAGTGGACCGTGCACGAGCCGGGGAAGATGGCGCTCGCCGCCGACGGCACGTTATGGGTCATCACCGGCGCGCTCACCGACGCCACGCCGCACGTCGCGCATTATTCGGCGAGCGGCCAGCTTCTCGCCGACACGCTGCCGTTACCGGCCGATTCGGTGCCGGTGGACATCGCGCTAGACGCGCACGGCCGCGTGCTGGTTGCCGACAACGGCCCGCGCCAGCAGGTGCTGTTCTTCAGCAAGGACGGTGGGCGTTACGTGGCGTCGGGCACGCTCGGCGAACGCGGCGGCATCTTCGCGGGCGTGGCCGGCCAGCCGGGGCCGCAGCGCTTTAACGGACTGACCGGCGTCGGCGTCGACGCGCACGACAACGTCTATGTCGCCACCAACGGCATCGGCCCGCATTACGCGCCCATCGGCGCGGGACTCGGCGCTACGCTCGAAAGCTACGCCCCGGATGGCAAGCGGCTCTGGCAGGTGCAAGGGCTGCTGTTCGTCGATGGCGCGTGGATGGACCCGGCGCGCCCGGACAGCGTCTACACCGGCAACAAGCGCTTTCAGCTCGATCTGTCGAAACCGGCGGGACAGGACTGGAAATACGTAGGGTTCCTCTCGAACCGTTTCAGGTATCCCGACGATCCGGTATTTCATACCGACATGTGGCCCGGTTTGCCGATTGCCCGGCAACTGAAGGGGCATACGTTTCTCTATCTGACTGACATGTATGCGGACCATCTGAAGATCTATCGTTTCGACGCCGCGCATGACGGCGAGACGGCGATCCCTTCGGGCCTCATTGCGGGGCGCGAGCGCGGCGTGGCGGGGGTGCCGAACGCGCCGCCCGGCGGCGAATGGATCTGGCGCGACGTGAACGGCGACGGAAAATTCACGAGCGACGGGTTCACGCCGAACACGAGCGGCGCGCGCATCGCCGGCGGCTGGGGCTGGTGGATCGACAGCAACGGCGATATCTGGCGCACCAACGTGAACAAGGGCATCTACCGGCTGCATTTTGGCGGCCTCGACGCAAAGGGCAACCCGGTCTACGCCTACTCGGACATGACCACCTATCCGGTCCCGCAGCCCTTCACCGAACTGCGCCGCGCGGTGTACGTGCCGCAGACCGACTCGCTCTATGTGACAGGTTATACGGCCGACATGCCGGTCGATCGTGCCTTCTGGAAAGAGGTGGGCCGCGTGCTGGTGCGCTACGACAACTGGTCGAGCGGCAAGCCGGTCCTGCGTTACTCGATCACGCTGCCGTGGGAAACCCAGGCCAAGCCGGTCGTCACCATCATCGGGCTCACCGTGGAGGGGCAATACGTGTTCGCGGTCGAGCCGGTCGGCGCCGTGCATGTGTTCGACAAGGACAGCGGCAAGGAAGTCGGTGTGATCCGGCCGGGGCCCGAGGTGGGCAAGGCCTCGGGCTGGGTCGACGTGCCGAACGGCGTGAGCGCCTACCGCCGCAGCAACGGCGAATACCTCGTATTCGTGGAAGAGGACGCCCGCGGCAAAGTGATGATGTACCGCTGGAAGCCGGCTTAATGGCAATTTGATTTATTTTTCGCGGCTGGATATTTCGATGCATGACATGCATCGTGCCGCGAATTATTTTTCTGTCGATTTATGGCGAGCGGCGCCCATTTTTTACGTGCTTTACTCGCAGTGGACTTCACCTCATCGCATCGCATCACCCGGCGTTGCTACGGGGCGTGCATCGCGTTGCGCGCCGCATCGCTGAATCCGCATCGCTGAATCAAAAGGCATCCGATGGACAAAGGCATTCTCAAGAACGTAGCCATCAATTTCTTTGGTCTGGTGCTGCCGACCTTCGTTTCGCTCGTCACAGTGCCGTCCTATATCCGGCTGCTGGGCGTCGAACGCTATGGCGTGATTGCGCTCGTCTGGACCCTGATCGGCTATTTCTCGATCCTGGATCTCGGCATGAGCATGGCGGCGCAAAACCATATTTCGAAGGCGCTCGCCTCGAATGATGCCGATGAGAGCGCCCGCGTGTTCTGGAGCGCGACCTGGCTCAATCTGGTGACGGGCGTCATTGGCGGCCTGGTGATTTATTTCGGCGCTTTTCTTTACACCGCGTATTTCACCAAGGTGTCACCCGAATTGCAGCACGAGGTGTATATGGCGCTGCCGTGGCTGGCGATTGCGATTCCAATTGCCAACGTTTCGTGGGTGTTCGCGGGGGCGATCAACGGCGCCGAGCGCTTTGGCATTTACAACACCAATCAGACCCTCGGCACCTTCCTGTTTCAGTTGCTGCCGCTCGGCGCGGCCTGGCTGATGGGACCGAGCCTGCAGAACGTGCTGGCCGCGGCGGTGGTGGCGCGGCTGATTGCAGCAGGGCTGCTGGGACGCTCGGCGCTCAAGGTGCTCAATCTGCGCCGCATCCTGCCGCCGCAGCTCGGCGTCGCCGTGGGGCTCTTCAACTTCGGCGGCTGGATGCTGATTGCGAGCGTGACCTCGATGGTTGCCGACTCGCTCGACAAGGTGTTTCTCGGCACCGGCCTCGGCGCGCGCTTCGTGACCTTCTACACGGTGCCGCAGAACCTTGTCACGCGCCTGAATATCGTGCCGACCGCGCTCGCGCGCACGCTGTTTCCGCGCCTGTCCGCGGTAGGCCGCGATCATGCGGACCTGATCGTGCAGCAGTCGCTCGAATTTCTCAATGGCGCATTCACACCGGTGGCGCTGGTGGCGATGTTCGTGCTCGGACCGTTCCTGCATGTGTGGGTCGGCAGCGAGATCGCGACGGTGGCCGCGCCCGTGGGCCGCATCCTGATCGTCTCCGTGTGGCTGATCGGGCAGGCCAATGTGTCGCGCATCATGATCCAGTCGCAGGTCAATCCGGCGGTTGCCGCACGCGTCGGCCTGTTCGAATTGCCGCTCTTTGCCGCCGCGCTGTGGTTCGGCATCAAGTATTTCGGCCTGACTGGCGCGGCGGTGGCGGTCGCAGGCCGCGCGCTGTTCGACTACGGCGTGCTGCTGTGGCTGTCGGCGATTCGCGCCCGGCCGATTGCGCTCGACATGTTCGCGCATCTCGCGTTTTTGCTGGTGAGCCTGTGGCTTGCCGGTTTCCTGCCCAGTTTTTCGCTGGCGATCGCTGCAGGCGCGGTGGTAGTGGCCGCCAATGTGGCGTGGTCGATCACGATGACGCCCGCTTTGCGCGATCTTGCGCGTTCGCTGCTGTTGCGACTGAAGTTGCGACTGAATCCGAGGAAAAGCGCATGAACCAGGATGTCCTTGATGAGGCCGTATTGCGGCCCAGCCAGCGCAGCGCGCTGGCCGAACTCACCACGCCGCCAGCACCGCTCGCACCGCCCCGGCGTGCGCCGCGACTGGACAGGAATGTGCGGGTGGCGATCGTGCACGACTGGCTCGTCACCTATGCGGGCGCCGAGCGGGTGCTCGAACAGATCGTTGCATGCTTTCCGGATGCGGACCTGTTCAGCGTGGTCGATTTTCTCGACGACCGCAGCTTTCTGCGCGGCAAGCGGGCGACGACCTCGTTTATCCAGAAGCTGCCGAAGGCCCGCAGCAAGTACCGCGCCTATCTGCCCTTGATGCCGATTGCCATCGAGCAGCTCGACGTGTCGGCATACGACGTGGTGATTTCGAGCAGTCACGCCGTTGCCAAAGGCGTGCTGACCGGGCCCGACCAGGTGCATATCAGCTATGTGCATTCGCCGATCCGTTATGCGTGGGATCTGCAGCATCAGTATCTGCAACAGTCGAAGCTGACCAACGGGCCGAAGTCCGCGCTGGCGCGGATGATTCTTCATTACATCCGCAACTGGGATATTCGTACTGCCAACTCGGTGGACACTTTTGTTGCCAACTCGCAATTCATCGCCCGGCGCATCCGCAAGGTGTATCAGCGCGACGCGCACGTGATCTTTCCGCCGGTGGACGTCGACGCGTTTGTGCTGCACGAGCAGAAGGAAGATTTCTATCTGACCGCCTCGCGGATGGTGCCGTACAAGAAGATCGACCTGATCGTCGAAGCGTTTGCGCGTATGCCGGAGCGGCGCCTCGTGGTGATCGGCGATGGTCCCGACATGCAGAAGGTTCGCGCCAGGGCGACGCCGAATGTCGAGATCATGGGCTATCAGCCGTTCAAGGTGCTGCAGGAAAAGATGCAGCGCGCCAAGGCGTTTGTGTTTGCGGCTGAAGAGGACTTCGGCATCTCGGTGGTCGAGGCGCAGGCCTGCGGCACGCCCGTGATCGCCTACGGCAAGGGTGGGGCGCTCGAAACCGTGCGCGACCTGTCGGGCCCGCGTCCGACGGGGATGTTCTTCGATGAGCAGCGCGCCGAGTCGATCATCGCCGCGGTCGAGGATTTCGACACCCACGCGAGCCGCTTCGCCGCTGCCGATTGCCGCGCCAACGCCGAGCGTTTCTCGGCGGCGCATTTCCGCGAGCGCTTCTTCGCGCATGTGCGGGCCGCCGTGCCGGCCTTGCAGGGTGCAACGCTGCCGGCTTATGAGCCGTATGTGGCGCCGCCTGCCGCAGCCGGGTCAAGCGCCGGCGCGCCACGTGTGCTGGCGCTCGACCAGAGCGGCGTGCTCGGCGGCGCGGAGCTGTCGCTGCTCGAAATCGTCAAGGCGCTGCGCGCGCGCATCGAAGTCGTGCTGTTCGACGACGGACCGTTCCGCACGGCGCTCGATACGGCCGGCGTGAACGTGCGCGTACTCGACTCGGGCGCCCTGCGCGAGGTGCGCAAGCAGGGCCGCACGCCGCCGCTCGGCCAGGCGCTCAAGGGCGTGGCGGCACTCGTGCGCGCGACCGTCGCACGTGCCCGGCATGCCGAGGTGATCTATGCGAACACCCAGCGCGCGATGGTAATCGGCGCGCTCGCCGGGCGTCTCGCGCGGCGCCCGGTGGTGTGGCACCTGCGCGATATCGTGAGCCCTGAGCATTTCGGCGGCAAGCAACTGCGGATCATCAAGTGGTGCGCGAAATTCGGCCTTGCGCACGTGATTGCCAATTCCGCTGCATCGGCGCGCGCCTTTGCCGAGCTGACCGGGTTCAAGGAAAAGCATATCGACGTGGTCTTCAACGGTATTTCAGCAGCCCCGTTCGACGCGCTGCGCGAGGTGCCGGCCGCGACGCTGCGCGCCCGCCTGCGGCTTCCGCAGGATGCCTTCCTCGTCGGTTCGTTCAGCCGCCTCGCGCGCTGGAAGGGCCAGCACGTGCTGCTCGAAGCGATGGTGCTCAATCCGCATATGCACGCGGTGCTGGTGGGCGCGCCGCTGTTCGGCGAAGATTCCTACGAGCTGGAATTGCGCGAGCTGGTTGCCAGGCACGGCTTGGCCGGGCGCGTACATTTTCTGGGCTTCCAGCACGACATCGCAGCATGCATGTGCGCGGTCGACGCGATTGCGCATACCTCGATTACGCCGGAGCCGTTTGGCCGCGTGATCGTCGAAGGGATGCTGGCGCAGCGTCCGGTGGTCGCGGCGCGCGCCGGCGGCGTGCTGGAAATCGTCGAAGACGGCGTGAACGGCGTGTTGTGCACGCCAGGCGACGCGCATGCGCTGGCCGATGCGCTGGCCGAGCTGCGCAGCGATACCGCCCTGCGCGAGCGGCTCGTCAGAAACGGCTATCAGAGCGCGATTGGCCGGTTCGGTACGAAGGCCTATGTCGAAGGCGTGGACCGCATTCTGAAGGACGTGGCAGGCCGGTAACGCGGGCGTCAGGGGGCGGGCATCGGGTGGTTTGAAAACAGGATGTAATGCGTGGTCAGCAAAAGGGCCGCAGTCCGGACAACTGCGGCCCTTTTGCCTTTTGACTGACGGCTCTTACGACCTCTTACGACGCCCGCGCCGCGCCTGTAGAGGCGCGCTTCTTCGGCTTGAGGCTCGCGGACCACTTCATCGCCGGCAGCTCGACCAGCCGGTAGAACACACAGGCAACCGGCACGGCCACCAGCATGAAGCCGAACGACGGCCAGATTGACATCTGCAGCGCCGAGCGATACAGCAGCGACGACAGCAGCACGAAAATCGGCAGATGGATCAGGTAGAGCGAAAAGCTGAAATCGCCGAAGCGCGACAGCACCCGCGCAACAGGGGAAAGCGCGGAGACACGCGCCCGACCTGCACGCGGCCGCTCGAGCGCCCGATAGAGGTAGCAAGCGAAACCCAGCGCCCAGAACTGGAACGCGCCGTACTGGCCGAAATGGAACGCCACGCAGCCCAGCGCAATCAGCGCTGCCGCAGCGGCGTACAGCCAGTTGGAGGCTGGCCTCACATTACCTGCATTGCCTGCGTTGCCCCCGGTGTCCGCCTGGGCCCGCGCGTCAGCGATCCACGCGCCGAGCGTCCACGAGAACCAGTATGAGGTGAAGAACTGGATATCGTGCCGCTCCAGCGCATACGCCGAGACGATATTGACGAGCGCCACCAGCGCAAGCACCGGCGTCATGCCGAGCCGGCGCCGCAGCGCAAACAGCAACGGATAGATCGCATAGAACTGCACTTCGAGCGAGAGCGTCCAAAGCGCACCGTTGGACCCATAGGTCTTGCCGGCCACCCCTTGCAGCGAAAACAGGTTGACGAGGAACGCATGCAGGCCGATCTCGCGCACTTTGTGACTGACGGGCGGCAACTGCAGGCTGACCCAGTCGAGCGCGCAGGTCAGCAGCAGCGCGGCCAGCAGCACCGGATAGATGCGGGCAAAGCGGCGTGCCCAGAAATTGGGCGTATCGAGCCGGAAGTTCGGGTTTTGCGCGAGCCGTAACGCGCCGCCGCGATGAATGCAATACCCGCTGATGACGAAAAAGATCGGCACGCCGGCCGAACCCCACGCAATCGGAAAGGTCAGGTACGCCGCGATCGTGCTCAGGCTCAATGCATGTCCGACGCTATGGTGAAAGCTCTCCATGCCGACCCAGGCGACCTGGCGGCAATGAAAGTAGGCGACCAGCAGGGCAGCGAAACCGCGCATCGCATCGATCACGTGCTCCTTGCCGGCGCCGTCCACGCGCGCCTCGCGCTGCGCCCGGGCCTCGCGAGAGAGGGCGGCGGGCAGGGATGCGCCGCTGGCATCGAATGCTGAATCGCTCATGCGCGGTCCTTTTCATGATGGGTGGGTGTGCTGCTGCGCGTGCGCCATGAGGGTCACGCGCGCCGGCAGCCGCATGCACATGCTAGAGCAGGGCAGAAGTAAGAAATGCATAAAAAAATCACGGATAAGGTCGTAAACAAATTAAATATGTTTCTACTTGTAATTCGCGACGGAACGGTTTTATTAGTGAATTATTTGTTGATTTTTTCATGATAATTTGACACCCAGATTCTTCTGACCAGAGGTGGAGTCATGAACCTGCATCTGCTCGCCGGCATTGCCGTGCTCCTGATCCTTGTCGCCGCGTCGGCCTACCGCGAGGCGCTGCGCAATGAACCGATCGGCCGCTTCCGGATCAATCCGGGCAAACTGCCGCCGGTCGACGAGAACGAGGAACGCGCCGTCTAGTGCGGCATCTTAAATGGCATTCCGGCAGCACCGAAGCGCCGGAATGCCCGTAAAAATTACGCCAGGCGGTTCATTTTTTGCGTAATTGTTTCCTGAAATTCCATGCGTCACCAATAAATCAGTCCAGCGAGTATTTTTTCATACGAATAGCTTTAATTTTGTCGAAACGTGAATTAGATTTCACTGATGATTTCGATGAAATTGATTCGGCGCCTGCCAGGCAAAGCGCGTCGGCAAGCCGCATACATTCATCAACTGACGTGGGAACGCATACCATGCTGAAAGTCACCAAAGCCGTGTTTCCTGTGGCAGGTCTCGGGACCCGGTTCTTGCCGGCCACCAAGGCGAGCCCCAAGGAAATGCTGCCCATCGTCGATAAGCCGCTGATCCAGTACGCCGTGGAAGAAGCCATTGCGGCCGGCATCACCGAGATGATCTTCGTGACGGGCCGCAGCAAGCGCGCCATTGAAGACCACTTCGACAAGTCCTACGAGATCGAAGCCGAACTCGAGGCACGCGGCAAGGAGCAATTGCTGGAACTGGTGCGCAGCATCAAGCCGGCCAATGTCGACTGCTTCTACGTGCGCCAGGCGACGGCGCTGGGCCTCGGCCACGCGGTGCTGTGCGCGGAGAAACTGGTGGGCGACAGCCCGTTTGCCGTGATTCTCGCTGACGACCTGCTGCACAGCACGCAGCCGGTGATGAAGCAACTGGTCGACGTGTTCAACCACTATCACAGCTCGGTGATCGGCGTGGAAACCATCGCGCGCGAAGACAGCCGTTCATACGGCGTGGTCGACGGCCGCGAGTGGGAAGAGGACGTGATCAAGCTGTCGGGCATCGTCGAAAAGCCGGCGCCGGACAAGGCGCCGTCGAATCTCGGCGTGGTAGGCCGCTACGTGCTGATGCCGACGATCTTCAAGCATATCCGCGCGCTGAAGCCGGGCGCGGGCGGCGAGCTGCAGTTGACCGATGCGGTGCAGTCGCTGCTCGCCGAAGAGCAGGTGCTGGCTTACCGTTACTTCGGCACGCGTTTCGATTGCGGCAGCAAGCTCGGCTATCTGAAGGCGACCGTCGAGTTCGCGCTGCGCCATCCGGAAGTGCAGGCGGAGTTCGAGGAGTATCTGCAGGCCTATCTGCCGCTGCACCTCACGGCAGCGGCGGCGTGAAAGCAGCGCCGAGCAGGGCCCGCACGTCGTCGTCGGTGGTTTCGCCGAAATCCTGGTAGAACTGACCGACGCTGAAGAAGACTTGCGGCGTCATGGCACAGACGAACTCGTCGGCGGCGTCGCCGAGGCGGCGTCCGGCATCCACCGGCGCCACCGGAAGCGCGGCGACGAGCTTCGCCGGTGCCTGCTCGCCCAGTGCGCGCAAGGCGCGCAGCGCGGCAAGCAGGGTGGCGCCGGTCGCCATGCCGTCGTCGACCACAATCGCGATCCGGCCCGCGACATCAGCCGCCGGCCGGTACTCGCGGTATAGCGCCTCGCGCCTCGCCAGTTCACGCTGCGCCTCGGCGAGCACGGATTCGAACTGGACGTCGCTCACGCCTGCTTCGCGCATGAGTCGCCGGTCGACATGCAGTGCGCCGCCGGAGGCGATCGCGCCCATGGCGAGCTCGCTTTGCCACGGCACGCCGAGCTTGCGCACCATCAGCACGTCGAGCGGCGCATGCAGTGCCATGGCGACTTCGAAACCGACCGGAACCCCGCCGCGCGGCAGCGCGAGCACGACCACGCCGGGCCGCTGCGCATAGGCTTGCAGGGAGCGGGCGAGCGCGCGGCCGGCTGCCGCGCGGTTCAGGAAGATGCGTTCCATGATGGGCCACCTCACGGATAACGCTGATAGTGTGCCACGCGCGGGTGGCGGGATACATGCGTTCCCATGAAAAACGGGCGCCGTGTCGAAACGGCGCCCGTCGGATTCTTCACGCTTCGGCTAAACCACGGCCGGCGTCAGACCTTCGTCAAACCTTCTTCACCTCAAGCCGGAATTTGTGCAGCAGCGGCTCGGTGTAGCCGCTCGGCTGCGCCCGTCCTTCGAACACCAGCGCACAGGCCGCCTTGAACGCGAGCGATCTGTCGAAATCCGGCGCCATCGGCTTGTAGTGCGGATCGCCGGCATTCTGCTGGTCCACCACCTTGGCCATCCGTGCGAACGTTTCCTCCACCAGTTCGCGCGTCACCACGCCGTGATACAGCCAGTTGGCGATATGCTGGCTGGAAATGCGCAGCGTCGCGCGGTCTTCCATCAGGCCGATGTTGTTGATGTCCGGCACCTTCGAGCAGCCCACGCCCTGGTCGACCCAGCGCACCACATAGCCGAGAATGCCTTGCGCGTTGTTCTCGACTTCCTGGCGAATCTCGTCGGCATTCCAGCCGGCCTTTTCGACGACCGGAATCGTCAGCAGTCCATCCAGCAGTTCGTCGCGCACGCTCGCCAGATCGATCTTTTCGAGTTCTTTCTGGACCGCCTGCACGTCCACCTGGTGATAGTGCAGCGCGTGCAGCGTGGCTGCGGTCGGCGAGGGCACCCAGGCGGTATTGGCGCCGGCCTTCGGATGCGCGATCTTCTGTTCGAGCATCGCATGCATCAGGTCCGGCATTGCCCACATGCCTTTGCCGATCTGCGCGCGGCCGCGCAGGCCGGCAGCCAGCCCCACCAGCACGTTGCTGCGCTCGTAAGCGCCGATCCACGCGGTCGATTTCATCTCGCCCTTGCGCAGCATCGGGCCGGCTTCCATGGCGGTATGCATCTCGTCGCCGGTGCGGTCGAGGAAGCCCGTGTTGATGAACGCCACCCGCGCCGACGCTTCGGCGATACACGCGGCGAGGTTGACGCTGGTGCGGCGCTCCTCGTCCATGATGCCCATCTTGATCGTGTTGCGGGCAAGGCCGAGCAGGTCCTCGACGCGCGCGAACAGTTCGCTCGCAAACGCCACTTCAGCCGGGCCGTGCATTTTCGGCTTGACGATATAGATCGAGCCGGTGCGCGAATTGAGCTTGTGCTGGCGGTCGTGCAGCGCGCACAGCGTGGTCAGCACCGCGTCGAGAATGCCTTCGGGAATCTCGTTGCCGTCTCGATCGAGCACGGCCGGGTTGGTCATCAGATGGCCGACATTGCGGATAAACAGCAGCGAGCGGCCATGCAGCTTGATCTGCGAGCCGTCCGCGCCGGTGTATTCGCGATCGGCGTTCAGGCGGCGCGTGAAGGTCTTGCCGTTCTTCGTCACCTGTTCGGCGAGATCGCCGTTCATCAGGCCGAGCCAGTTGCGGTAGAGCTGGACCTTGTCGTCGGCATCGACGGCCGCCACCGAGTCTTCGCAGTCGATGATCGTGCTTACCGCCGCTTCCATCAGCACGTCCTTGACGTGCGCCGCGTCGGTCTTGCCGATCGCATCGCCGGCGTCGATCTGGATCTCGAAGTGCAGGCCATTGTGCTTGAGCAGCACGGCGGAGGGCGCGGCGGCCTCGCCCTGATAGCCGATGAACTGCGTGGGCGTCTTCAGGGCGGTGCTGCCGTTCTTCAGGGCAACCACGAGCGCGCCGTTTTCGACCCGATAGCCGGTGGCGTCCACATGCGAGCCTTGCGCGAGCGGCGCGGCTTCGTCGAGGAACGCGCGGGCGCGGGCGATCACGCGCGCGCCGCGCACCGGGTTGAAGGCGGCCTGCTTTTCGGCGCCATCGGTCTCGGGAATCGCGTCGGTGCCGTACAGCGCGTCGTACAGGCTGCCCCAGCGCGCATTGGCGGCGTTCAGGGCATAGCGCTGGTTCGATAGCGGCACGACCAGTTGCGGGCCGGCCTGTTCGGCGATTTCGCGGTCCACGTGGTCGGTCGTGGCGCTGACGCTGGCGGGCACCGGCACGATATAGCCGATGCTTTCGAGGAAGCTGCGGTAAGCGCGCAGATCGCGCACCGGGCCCGGATGGGCGCGATGCCACTGATCGAGTTCGCTCTGCAGGCGATCGCGCTCGGCCAGCAGCGCACGGTTCTTCGGCGCGAGGTCGTGCACCAGCGCGTCGAAACCTGCCCAGAAGGCGGCGCTGTCGACACCGGTGCCCGGCAGGGCTTCCTGTTCGACAAACTGGTCGAGATTCGCGGCTACCTGCAGTCCGCTTCGCTTGGTCATTTGAGTCATGGACTGCTCCATCTGAATTGGCTGGGCCGGTGTGGGGCCACCGGCCTGTTCCTGTAAGGCTCGAGGCCTTGTGCTGCTGGGTGCTGCGTGGTGGTGCCTCTTGCTGCCTCTTGCTGAGTTCCGCTGCTGCCTGCCGATCAATCCTGGCTGGGCATGTGCCGGGATAGCGCGTGACACCGAGGGGGCTGCCTCGTGTAGCGCGGCCAGGCTTTATGCGCTGGGTTTCTCCGCAGTTTTATCCGGCCAGCACGGCGGCGCCCGCCTTGGCCACCTGTGCATCCTGATCGGCCTTCACGCCGGACACACCCACTGCACCTATCACCTGGCCATCGACGATCACCGGCACGCCGCCTTCCAGCGTGCCGACGAGCGGCGCGCTCAGGAATGCCGTGCGCCCGCCGTTGATCATGTCTTCGTAGACCTTCGATTCGCGGCGGCCGAGCGCGGCGGTGCGGGCTTTCTCGGTGGCGATGTACGCGCCGATCGGCGCGCAGCCGTCCAGACGCAGCAGGCTGAGCGGATGCCCGCCGTCGTCGACCACCGCGATCGCGACGGCCCACTTGTTCTTCTCGGCCTCGGCGCGTGCGGCGTCGAGAATCTGCGTCGTTTCGGCAACGGTCAGTACGGATTTCGTCAGCATAATGAATTTCCTGTTTCGGTGATGGTAAGGATTCTTCTACAAGAGCTATCCAGTGACGCACGCCCTCGACCCTCCGCCGTGCCGATGCGCATGCTGTAAGGTGCATGAACCGCGCGGCGCGAGGCGCTGCGCCGCATGGGGCGGCAGCGCTTCGAGTGTGTCGGGTGGTTCGGCGGCGAGGCTTTCCGCCGCAAACGCGTGCCAGTGCGCGGACCCGCTGCGCCTTATGGGCGAGGTAGGGGCCGCGCAAGCAGATATCGGCAGCCCGGGGGCATGCCGCTATGCCCGCCGTGATTGCGCGGCGACGCCGCGCCGGGGAATTTTACGTCCAGGCGCGTCTTCGTGTAACGGCGGAAACAAAGGTCCGGGCCTCAGCGGGGCAATATATTGCACGGTGTTGCAAGCCGGTGACAGTGGCAGCCATAGTCACAACGACAGCCGCAACGACCGGAAAGGGGCGAGGGCGGATCATGCCTTGCGGCCGGCAGCGCAATGCGAGCCAGCGCATTACAATCGTCAGATATAAATAACAGATCCTCAGACCAGCCATGCCAGCCGTCAGCAGCCTATACGTCTACCCCATCAAATCCTGCGCCGGGATCGCGCTGCAAGAAGCCCGGCTGATGCCCACGGGTCTCGAATACGACCGCAACTGGATGGTGACCGACCCGGGCGGAATGATGCTGACGCAGCGCAGCCACGGGCGGCTCGCCTTGATCCGGGTCACGCTGGGCGATGACGAACTGCTGATCACGGCGCCCGGCATGCCCGAGTTGCGCACTCCGCTCGCCGTGACGGCGCTCGAGCGGCCCGCGGCGCTCACCGCCACCGTCTGGAAAGACCGCACGTCGGCGTGGGACACGGGTGAGCACACGGCGGCCTGGTTTTCCACGTTCCTTGGCGAACCCGCGCGGCTCGCGCGCTTCGATCCGGCCGGGCGGCGCGTGGTGGACCCGCGCTGGACCGGCGATACGCCGGCCATCACGCAGTTTGCCGACGGTTTTCCGCTGCTCGTGATCGGCGAGGCCTCGCTCGTCGACCTGAACCGGCGCATCACCGGCAAGGGCGCGCCGCCGGTGCCGATGAACCGCTTCCGGCCCAACCTCGTGGTAGCGGGTCTCGACGCCTACGAAGAAGACTACGTAGAGAATCTGACCGTCTGGGCGCGCGACGAAACGGTGCAGCTTCAGCTCGTCAAGCCTTGCGCGCGCTGCCCGATTCCCACGCTCGACCAGGCGAGCGGCATGCCCGATCCCGATTGGCCGAACGAGCCGCTCGACACCATGAGCGCGTACCGCGCCGATGCGCGGGTCGGCGGTGCGCTGACCTTCGGCCAGAATGCGATCGTGCTGGCGGGCTTCGGCTCGGTGCTGGCGCTCGGCCAGCAGATCGACGCCGAACTCGCTTTCGACTAGGACCGCACCGGGCCTGCGGCGGATCTGCGCCCGGGCGGCCCGGCGTGCGGTCTTGTGTCCAGCCTGATGTCCAGCCCGGCGCAGGTCCGGCGGGCACGTGAGCGCTGCTCCAGCTCCGCCACAGGATGGCGGATGTTTCGCTAGACTGGGAGGGCCGCAGCGTTCGAACCGCGGCCCCGACGCTCCACGCGAAGTAGCGCGTTCATGCCATGACGCCCAACCACCGAAGGCCAGCCCATGTCGACGATCTCTGTTGAAAGCCTCCAGCATCTGTTTCCCACCGCCGACGCGATTCCCGAGCCGGCACGTCTCGCCGCGCCGATTCACCAGCGCGTCTCGCTCGTGAACGGCGAGCTGCGCAGCTGGGACGGCGCCTGCAAGACCGTGCTGTCGCCGGTGTGCGTGCAGCAGGCCGATGGCGGCGTCGAGCAGATGGAGATCGGCAGCTACCCGGTGATGGGCGAGGTGGAGAGCGACGCCGCGCTCGACGCAGCCGTGCAGGCTTACGATTCTGGCCGCGGCGAATGGCCGACCATGACGGTCGCGCAGCGCATTGCCTGCATGCAGGATTTCATCAAACGCATGGCGGCGCAGCGCAGCCTGATCGTGAACCTCATCATGTGGGAGATCGGCAAGAGCCTCGCGGACTCGCAAAAGGAGTTCGACCGGACCATCACCTACATGCTGGCCACCATCGACGCCCTCAAGGAACTCGACAACGGCAATTCGCGCTTTGTGATCGCCGAAGGCACGATTGGGCAGATTCGCCGCACCCCTCTGGGTGTCGTGCTGTGCATGGGGCCGTACAACTATCCGCTCAACGAGACTTTCGCCACCTTGATCCCGGCGCTGCTGATGGGCAACACGGTGGTGTTCAAGCCGCCCCAGTACGGCACGCTGCTGTTCTACCCGCTGCTCGAAGCGTTTCGCGACGCGTTCCCGAAGGGCGTGATCAACACCATCTATGCGCCGGGCGCGGTGGTCGTGCCGCATATGCTCGCCTCCGGCAAGATCAATGTGCTCGCGCTGATCGGCTCCAGCAAGGTGGCCGACCATCTGAAGAAGCAGCATCCGAAGTCGCACCGGCTGCGCGCGGTGCTCGGCCTCGACGCCAAGAACGCGGCCATCGTCCTGCCCGATGCGGACCTCGATCTGGCCGTCAAGGAGTGCCTGCTCGGCGCACTGTCGTTTAACGGCCAGCGCTGCACGGCGCTGAAAATGCTGATCGTGCACCGCTCGATCGTCGACGCGTTTCTCGAACGCTTTTCGGCGGAACTGGCCAGGCTGAAAGTGGGCATGCCGTGGGAGCCGGGCGTGTCGATCACGCCGCTGCCGGGCCTGCACCGCACCGCCTACATGACCGAGGCGATCGACGATGCGAAAGCCAAGGGGGCGCAGGTCGTCAACGCGGACGGCGGGGTGTTCTGCAAGACGCTGTTCTACCCGGCGGTGGTGTATCCGGTGACCGAAGGCATGATGCTGTACCGCGAGGAGCAGTTCGGGCCGATCATTCCGGTGACGCCATTCGACGACCTCGAAACCGCACTCGACTATGTGACCACCTCGGACCACGGCCAGCAGGTCAGCATCTTCGGCTCGGACCCGGTGGTGATCGGCGAACTGGTCGACCCGCTCGTCAACCAGGTGTGCCGCGTGAATATCAACTGCCAGTGCCAGCGCGGGCCCGATGTGTTTCCGTTTGCCGGCCGCAAGGATTCGGCCGAGGGCACCTTGTCCGTCACGGACGCGCTGCGGGCCTTCTCGATCCGCTCGATGGTGGCCGCGAAGCAGACCGACAGCAGCAAGGCGCTGCTCGATGCGATCGTCTCGGACCACACGTCGAAATTCATCAATACGGGCTTTATTTTTTGAGCGCGGTGGGGTGGCGCGGCGGCGCGATGAGCTGCTTCGGCGTGCGCCGGGGCGCCGCAGAGTGGCTGATGGTGCTTTGGGTTGCCTGGTGGCGCCTGAGAGTGCTTCGGTACGCGCGACCGCTTACTGCCCGCCCAGGCGCAACAGAAGGCCAAACACCTCGATGGCGATCGCAAGGGCCGCGATCGTCACCGGCAGCGTCAGCAGCACGACCCACAGCGTACGCATCGATCCCGCGCGGCGCTGCGTGGCCGGGGCGTGGTTCGTGGTTGAGGCTGGGGACACCTGGCTTTCGCCCGCGAGGGTGCTGGAGTTTTCACGTTCGGTCATGACTGCGCGTCCCCTGGTTCATGCCGTTGCGGCGTCAGCCCGTGACGGCTGCGAGGCAACGGCCGGGACGCGTAGTGGTCCCCTCTACATTGGCCATGTAAACATCTCGCGGGCGTGGGTTGCCGATGCAATGTTCACAGCCCGCTGTTCAGTTTTGCCGTCATGCGTGGCAGTAATCGTGTAGTGCCCCTGCGGCAGCGACAACAACATGAACGGACCGTTTGCGTTGGCCTTCAGAACGTTGTTGCCGTGCGTGTCGGCGATCCGTACGGGGATGTCCGCCAGGTACTCGTTGCCGTCATGCGTCATACCGACGAATTCGAGCGTGAGGGGATAATTATGCATGGCTTCCTTGATTGCCGCAGACTGATCGCTGCCGACGCCGCCTGACAAATACGTAATCGCGCCGGCATGCTGGTTCGGCGGCAGGCCGGGTTGCGCGGCCCAGGCAAATTGCAGGCTGCAGACTGTCGCGAGCACGCCCGCCGTCACTTGCCACATGGTTTTCCTGTTCATGATGATCTCCTTCGTACAGTTCACGAGAGCGGGGCAGCCGCTGTATGCGTCTGACCCAGGCCGGCGGCGTCCGGCACTCGCTTGCGCTTCACTTGCGTTGCGCGTCGTGGCGCCGGCACATGAACAGCGTAGGAAGTCAGGCTTAAACATCGCTTAAGCCGCAGGTGGCGCGCATGAGGGTGATAAGGGCGATGAAGGGGATGAGGCGGCGAAGCGCAGGTCACGCAGGAATACGGCGCGCGCTTATGCTGTGCGCTTGTGTTGCGCGCTTGTGTTGCACATTTAAGCTACGCGCTTAAGCTGCCTTTAAGGCGCAGTGAATACATTGAAGCCTGTAGTTTGAAGCCTCTGGTCTGAACCCTGACTGCTTCACGAGTCACGTCCAGTTGCCCCTTGCCCTTTGCGGTGGGCGACCTTTGCAGGCCCGGCACGTTACCGGGCCTTTCTTTTTTGGGCTCAAAGCCTCAATGACTGATCGACTCCAGCGAGCGGCCGCGCGTCGACGGTCCGAGCAGGATCATGCAGATCCCCACCAGCATCGAGACACCGATGAACACCGCCACCCCCGGCACGCCATAGCCATGCAGCAGGATGCCGATGGCAAGCCCCGCGAACGCCGCGGAGATGCGGCTCCACGAGTACACGAAGCCGATGGCCCGGGCGCGAACGCGAGTCGGAAACAGCTCGGCCTGGTAGCCGTGGTAGGCGTAGGACATGATGTTGGCGGCGAGCGTGAAGAGCACGCCGAGCACGATCAGGAGCCACGGCTCGGAGGCCTGGGCGAACACGGCAATCACCACCGCCATGGTGATCAGCCCGCCGCAGATCTGCGTCTTGCGTTCGAGCTTGTCGGCAAACCAGACGCCGAGCAGCGGTCCGAACGGATTGGCGATGGCGATCACAAAGGCGTAGCCGAGGCTCGCCGTCACGTGAATGCCGCGATGGATCAGCAGGGTCGGCACCCAGGCGGCGAAGCCATAAAAGCCGATCACCTGGGCCATGTTGAAGATCGACAGAATCAGCGTGCGGGTGCGATAGCCCGGCCCGAAAATCTCGCGGTATGAACCGGTGCCGGCCTGTTCCGCCACAACCGGCTGGGGCGCGGCGAGCACCACGCCTTTCTCGGCCGCAACCCGGCGCTCGATGTCGGCGACAATCCGCTCAGCCTCCTCGATCCGGCCGTGGCGGGCGAGCCAGCGCGGGCTCTCGGGGATCTTGCGGCGCAGAATCCAGACAATCACCGCGCCAACCGAGCCGATCAGGATCACCACCCGCCAGTATTCGAGGCCGAGTGGCTGGGTGCCCTTCAACACATAGGCGAGGAACGCCACCACCGGCACGACCGAAAAGGTGATGAACTGGTTGACCGCATACGCGCGGCCGCGCTCGCCGCTGGGGATCAGCTCGGAAATGTAGGTGTCGATGGTGACCAGCTCCACGCCGATGCCGATCCCGGCAATCAGGCGCCAGATATCGAGCGCAAAGCCCGAGGTCTGAAACGCCATGATGATCGTGCAGACCATGTACCAGATCAGCGACCAGGTGAACACCATACGGCGCCCGAAGCGGTCCGCCACGAAGCCGAACGCGACCGTACCGATCCACAGTCCCGCGAAGGTGGCAAACACGAAAGTGCCGAAACCGGCCACCGCGAGCGGCTTGAGCGCCGCGAAGAAGCCGAGTGATTCGGGCTTGAAGAGCCCCGATTCGACCATGCCGGGGGCGACATAGCCGGTGAAGAACAGGTCGTAGAACTCGAATACGCCGCCCAGCGAGATCAGGATCACCATGGTCCAGACCGTGCGCGAGGGGGGCAGCCGGTCGAACCGGGCGGCGATTTCGGCCGCCTTCTGTGTGGACATGAGCGCCTCTTGTTTTAAAGGTTTTGTTGGATTGACGGCTGAGCGCGTGATTGGCTCAAGGCAATGTCGCACGACAGGCCGCGGCGGCGCAATGCGTGGGAATACCGAGGCAAGCCCGCGGCGCGCGGCGCCCGGTGAACGCCCATGCGAGCGTCTACGGCGCTGCGAAGTGGGCGCGAGTATGATCGATAGCGGCTGAAGCTACCGGACACCTTTATGGCGGAGGGATCTTTCGTATGAGCGCGTCTGAAGAAGTCGTATTCCTGCTCGACTGCGACAACACCTTGCTGGAGAACGATCTGGTGGTGGCGGATCTGCGCGCCCACCTGACTGAGGAGTTCGGCGCCGCGAGCAGCGACCGTTACTGGGAAATCTTCGAAACCCTGCGCAGCGAGCTGGGCTACGCCGATTACCTCGGCGCGCTGCAACGCTATCGAACTGAGCGTCAGTGCGACACGCGGCTGATGCTGATGTCGTCGTTCCTGATCGATTATCCGTTCGCCACCCGCCTGTATCCCGGCGCGCTCGAGGCCTTGGCGCGCTTGCGCACGCTTGGCCCCACCGTGATCCTTTCCGACGGCGACGTGGTATTCCAGCCCCGCAAGATCAAGCAGGCGGGGCTCTGGGATGCGGTGGAAGGGCGGGTGCTGATCTACATCCACAAGGAGCAGATGCTCGACGAGGTCGCGCAGCGCTACCCGGCGCGGCGCTACGTGATGATCGACGACAAGCTGCGCATCCTCGCCGCCATGAAGCGGATCTGGGGGGAGCGTTTGACAACGGTCTTTCCACGCCAGGGGCATTACGCGCACGATCCGGCCGCGCTTGCCAACTACCCGCCCGCCGATGTGACGATCGAGCATATCGGCGAGCTGGCCAGCATGGATATGGGGGCCCTTTCCGTGTCGGGCGTGTAGGACGCGGCGTGCGCGGAGTGTTTTCCGTCCGGCGCTCCGCTCTGGGCGCCGCCTGGTACGCATTTCGCGTAGCCGTTGGCGGCAGGCCACGCGGCGAGGCCGCCGCGGGTCCCGGCGTCCGCGGCGCCTGGCGGACCGGTGCAGGCAGCGGCGAGGCAGCAGCCAGGCAGCGGCGCCTCTCATCTGGCCGCCACAACCGCTGCGCACTATGATTATTGACTGGCGCAGACGCAACCCGTGCGCAAGCGCCCAACGGAGGATCTCGTCATGCCATCGGGTTACGATCAACCACTCTATCTGCTGCCGTTCGATCACCGCAACTCCTACGTGAGCAGCATGTTCCACTTCAAGTTTCCGCTCGACGCCGCGCAACAGGCCAAGGTGGAAGACAGCAAGCAACTGATCTACGAAGGCTTTCTCGCCGCCGCCCTGCAGGGCATTCCGAAGCAAAGCGCCGGTGTGCTGGTGGACGAGGCGTTCGGGGCACGAATCTTGCGCGACGCACGCGAGCGCGGTTACGTCACCGCGGCCTCGGTCGAGCAGAGCGGTTCGCATGAATTCCACTTCGAATACGGCGAGGAATTCGCCGCGCATATCGAGGCGGTCGATGCGACCTTCGTCAAGGTGCTGGTCCGCTACAACCCGGCTGACGACGCCGAGATGAACCGCCGTCAGGCCGAGCGTCTGGAGCGTTTGTCGGACTATTGCCTCGGCAAGGGGCGGCTCCTGATGTTCGAGCTGCTGGTGCCGGCCACCGATGAGCAACTGAAAAGCGTCAAGGGCGACGGCGCGGCCTACGACCTGCAACTGCGCCCGCAACTGATGTGCGACGCCATCACCGCGTTGCAGGATGCCGGTGTCGAGCCGGCGGTGTGGAAAATCGAGGGGCTCGACCGCCGCGAGGACTGCGAGCGCGTCGTTGCGGCCACCCGGCGCGGCGGGCGCGCTCACGTCAGTTGCATCGTGCTGGGCCGTGGAGCGGACGAGCAGAAGGTGATCGACTGGCTCGAAACGGCGGCACAGGTCGACGGTTTCATCGGTTTCGCGGTCGGCCGGACCAGCTTTTTCGATGCCGTCGCCGACTATGAAGCCGGCAAGGTGAGCCGCGCGGAGGCCGCACAGCGGATTGGCGGGCAGTATCGCAAGTGGGTCGAGGTGTTCGAGAAGGCCGCTCGCGCCCGCGCGTGATTGCGCACCAGCGGCCGGACTGCGCGCGCTATCCAGCGGCTCATATCGTGCGTGCCGGCTTATCTGGCTTGGGGCATTTATTGGAGGCGTTTATTACCCTTAGGAGACTTAACTTCTTTCGGATCTTTAAAGCCTTTAGTCCCCTTGCCGCCGCGCCCGACGGTAATGCGGTCGGACACCGAGCGTACCCCGAACAAGCGCCCGACATCCTCCAGCGCCGCGGCTTTCTGCTCGTCCCGCTCCACCTGACCGGCTAGCGTGATTCGCCCCTGTTGCACCGTCACCCTGAGCCTTTCGCGCGGCACCCATGCGTCCCACGCAAGGCGCATGAGCGCCTGCGCGGCGATCTGGTCATCGCGCAGCCTGGCCACGGGTGTTCGCCTCTTGCCTCAGGACCGCGCCTTCGACAACTGCGCCGGCGTATCGGGCGCGCCCATACGCGTGGCGGCGTCGAGCGGCGTAACACCGGACGCGTCGCGCGCCTGTGGATTGGCGCCATGCGCGATCAGCAGCTCGACGATCTCGGTGCGGTTGAACATTGCCGCAATCATCAGGGCAGTGCGGCCGTCGGGCGACGCCCCTTCGACGTCCGCGCCTGCCGCGAGCAAGGCAGCGACCACGTCCCTGAAGCCCTTGAACGCTGCGCCGGCAATTGGGCTCTGCCCGTTGTCGTTGCGCAGGTCCGGGTCCGCGCCGTGTTCGATCAGTGTGCGCACCGCATCGGCATGGCCGTGATAGCTCGCCAGCATCAGCAGGCTGTCGCCTTTCTCGTTGCGCAGATTCGGCGGCACGCCTTTCTGGATGACCGCGGCGAGCACGGCCGAATCGCCGCGCCGCGCCGCTTCGAAGACCTCGTGCGCGAGGTCGAGCACGTCCGGATCGATGTCGTTTTGGGCGTGCGCCGGGGATGGGTTGGGTTCGTTGGACAAGATGGACTCCATGCAATGAGAAGATCAGCCGTGTGACAGGCACGAGCGCGTGCAGGCCGCACATGCTGCCACATACGCTGCCACACACGCCGCAATACACCGGCCAGCATACCGAATCTTCGTCACACGCGCCGGGGCTCACTGCCGCCCGCGGGCGTGACTGCATCCCGGCCGCGGGCATGGAGGTGGCCGCACGGCCACGCGATCATTGCGACTGTTGCGGCTCGCGGCGCCCCTCGTTCTGCTGCCCGCGTCCCTGCGGTTGTTGCTGTGGCTGCGCACGCTCCTGAACCGGCGGACGGCCGCCGAACTGTTGCTGCGGTTGTCCTTGTGGTTGTCCCTGCGGTTGCCCTTGAGCCTGCGGTTGTGCGCCGCGCGGCGGTATCGGACCGGCATTCGGCCGGTACACCGGCTGGCCCTGTGACTGTGCCTGTCCCTGCACCGGCGGCGCATACGAACCGCCGCCGTTCGGATAGGGCTGGCCAGGCGGGCGGTATGGCTGCGCCTGTTGCGGCGGCGCCTGATAAGGACGGCCCTGATAGCCGGGCGGGCCGACATGGCGCCAGCGATCGCGATCGCCGTACCACGGGCGGCCGCGATAGTAGCGGTCCCAGTAGGTGTCGAACGAGAACACCACCACCGGCAAGCCGATTACCGCGCCGTAGCCGAGCAGCGGCACATAGTTGCCTTCATACGGATAGGTGAGGGCGCCGCCGTAGATCCAGCCGCGCACGTCGTCGAGCGCCACGTCGCACCATTCATAGGTGCTCACGCAGCCCATTACTTCGACCGGCTGATTGGGCGCGAGGCCGGCCACGACCGGATAATCGTCGCCGGGGCCGGCCATCAGGTTGACCGGTTCGTTGGTGACTGCCTGCACCTGGGAGAAGGCGGCGCAGGGAAAAGCAAGGACTGCGGCAAGCGTGGCACGGGTGGCGAGTTGACGCGCAACAGTGGGCCGGATAGGCATGAGAAACGCGCCTGAGGACGCTCTAGTGGGAGAGCAGTCAGGTTAGCAGATGGGCGGCGCTTGCGTGCTGCGCCCGCTCAATCACCCCGCTTTTGCGGCCGGGGGCAGGCCGAGGTTACACTCCCCGGCGAAGGGCTCACAGGCACGCGGATTGCTGCCTGATTTACTGCATGCGTGCTACATGCGAGCCAGGCGGCTCCAGCAGCCGTTCACGCCACGTTCGCCGCCATGCGGGCGAACACGCTGCATCCGTGCGGCATTTTTCGCTGTCGATCCAGGAGAAAAAAACATGCATATCGTGACGAACGTAGGCCCGCTCGCGGCGCTGATCGCCGGCATTCTGATTCTCGCGGTGCCACGCCTGCTCAACTTCATCGTGGCGCTGTACCTGATCATCATCGGCTTGCTCGGCCTGTTCGGCGATCACATCCGTTAACGCCTGGGGCGAAGCCCCGCGGGCCACACGCCGGGACGATCGCGGCCTCAGCGCCCCGCGCTGGGCGCCGCGTGTCCCACCCCGGCCGGGGCCGGCGGCGCTTCTTCAAGCCGGCGAAACACCAGCGCCGACACCAGCGTAATCACCCCGACGCACACGAAGCTCAAGCGGAAGCCGAGCGCCGCCGAGCCGAGTTGCGCGGAGAACAGATTGACCAGCCCGCCGCCAATCGACACGCCAAGCCCCATGGCCAGCATCTGCACCATCGAGAACAGGCTGTTGCCGCTGCCGGCATCCTCATGCGAGAGCCCTTTGAGCGTCACGCTGTTCATGGCCGCGAACTGCATCGAATTGGCTGCGCCGAACACCGCGAGCACGGCAATTTCCACGGCGAGCGGCGTGCCCCGCGAGATCAGCGCGAACGCGACAATCGCCGAGCCCACCACCACGGTGTTGACGAGCAGGAACGTGTCGTAGCCGTAGCGCCGGATAAGCGGTGCGATCCAGCGCTTGGAGACGGTGCCTGCAAGCGCCGCCGGCAACATCATCATGCCGGAGTGCAGCGGCGTGTAGCCGAGCTGCAATTGCATCAGCAAGGGCAGCAGGAACGGCACGGCGCTCGAACCGATCCGGCACACCAGATTGCCGATCAGCCCGACGCTGAAGTTAGGCTCACTAAACAGTTTGAGCTTGAAGAGCGGGTTGGCGCGGCGCTTTGCATAGGGCACGTAGGCGAACGCGGCGGCGAGACCGAGCACGAACAGGCCCGTGGCCCAGGCGGCGCGATGCGTCTGCACCGGCGTATCCACGGCGAGCGAGAAGGCGATCATGCACAGCGAGAGCAGCGCGCAACCGGCCAGATCGAAGGGCGGCGCGGCCGAGGTGGTGCTGCGCGGCAGGTAGCGATGCACGGCGAACAGGCCAATGGCGCCGATCGGCACATTGATCAGGAAAATCCAGTGCCAGGAGATCGCCTGGACGAACCAGCCGCCGAGCGTCGGCCCGACGATCGGCCCGATCTGTCCGGCCACGGAGACGAACGCCAGCGCCGACACATACTGCTCGCCGGACACGCTGCGCAGCACCGCGAGACGCCCGATGGGCAGCAGCATCGAACCGCCGACGCCTTGCAGCACCCGCGCGATCACCAGTTGTCCCAGTGTGTGGGCGCTCGAGCAGCATAGCGAGCCGAGCACGAAGATCAGGATTGCTGCGAAATAGACCCGGCGCGTGCCGAAGCGGTCGGCGAGCCAGCCCGAAGCGGGCGTGAGCATGGCCATGGTGAGCGTGTAGGCGACGATCACCGGCTGCATCGCCAGCGGCCTTTCGTGCAGGCTGTGGGCGATGGACGGCAAGGCCGTGTTGACGATCGTGGTATCGAGCGACTGCATGAAAAAACCGGCAGCGACGATCCAGAGCAACGCGCTTAGATTTGAATCCTTACTCATGTGAACTTCTCGGCAAGCGGAGCTGCCTCGACGTCTTGCACTGCAGCATGACAGCAGGGCCGGGCAGGCCGGACAGGCATTACGCAAAGCAATACGCAAGGCAATCGTGGGGTATGCCGACATGATATTGACATGCGGGTCAATCGGGAACCCCACTAGGGGCATTGACTGTTATCGGCATTGCCGATAACAATGAGGCATGCTCAATCCCATCTGGCTCAAGACCTTTGCCACTGTCGCCGCATGCCATAGCTTTACGGAGGCGGGGCGGCAGCTCGGCCTCACGCAGTCGAGCGTGAGCGAGCACATCCGCCGTCTGGAACACGAGATCGGCCGGCGCGTGTTCGTGCGCGATACCCATTCGCTCGCCCTGACGCCCGACGGCGAGGCGATGCTGGCCCATGCCAGCGTGATCCTGCAGGCCATCAAGCGTGCCGAGTCGCAGTTTCGCGCGCCGCGCCTGAAAGGCCGGGTGCGCCTCGGCTCCTCGGACGACGTCGCGCTCGGGCCGCTGCCCACTGTGCTCGCGGCGTTTCGCAACGCGCATCCCGATGTGGAACTGGAGATCACCATCGGCATGACCGGCAAGCTCTACGAACTGCTGGATGCCGGCTCGATCGACCTGCTGGTCGGCAAGCGCCGTCTGGGCGACCGGCGCGGCGTCGCGCTCTTCACGGGGCGGCTCGAGTGGCTGGCGCGCACCGGCACGCTGGTGGACATGACGCAGCCGCTACCGCTGATTCTCGTGGCCGAGCCGAGCGTGACGCGGGCAGTGGTGCTGGATGCGCTCGCCGAAGCGGGCTATAGCTGGCAGGTGGTGTGCACGAGCAGCAGTCACTCGGGCTGCATTGCCGCGGCGCGCGGCGGGCTGGGCATCACCGTGCGGCCGCAGTACCTGGCCGCACGCGGGCTCGCGCCGCCGGTCAACAACGCCAGCCTGCCGGTGCTGCCGGTGGTGGAATTCATCGCGCTCGCCGCGAAACGGCTTAGCCGTCCGGCGGGCACCTTGCTGCAACTGCTGCACGACAGCGATCTGCGGGGCTCGTGGATCGGCGAGTAGCGCGGCGCGGACGAAGGGCATGGGCCGCACCGCGCAGCTTCGCACCGCGCAGCTTCGCATTACGCCGCGGCACATCCCGCATCACGTCCGGCATTACATTCCGCATCACCTCCCGCATTAGATCGCGCATTACATCCCATCACGCCCCGGCGGCGACGCGCGGCCGGGTATTGCGCTCGATCGCCAGCAGGATAAGCAGCAACGTCAGCAGGCCGATCACCGCCACCAGCACCGCAGCCGAAATCATGTAGCGCTGGTCGCGCCCGGCGAGACTGGCGGCTTCGTTTTGCAGCGCGTCGATGCGGTCGATTTTCAGGCGCGCATATTCGGTCATCGCCGCCGCGACATAACGCTGGCGGTTGTCCCATTCCCATGACGCGGCGTGCCGGGCCGCCTGCGCGACCACCACGGACAGCTCGTTCAGAAACCCCTGGCGCTCGGCCGCCGGCACGTTGCCGAGCCACGTGCCGAGCACCGGCTGACTGGCCCCGTCGCTCTGCAAGGCGGCCTTCAAGGGCGGCGGAATCACGAGGCCTTCGGTATTGGGCACCTGCAAGCCGTTGTCGGGCGAACCGGAGAGCAGGTCGTTGGCGTTCTCGGAGCCGGGAATGCGCGCCAGCACCTCGGCAGCGGCGACGCCGGGGTCGATCGCCGCCGGGTTGCTGCGCGCATCCACGGAAATTTCGGTCACGTCGATGGCGACTACCGCCAGTGCCGCGACAAGCAGTGTCAGGCAGACGACGCGCGCCGTGCCCAGAAAGAAACGTTTCTCGATTGGTTGGCCCATGGTGATTGCAACTCCCGTAGCGGTAAATGGTCTGCCTGCGCGTCGCTTCGGCAGGGCCGTTCGCCTGCATGCACGAAGCTGGCCTTGCTGTTCGCTGGCCCCTCACGCGCTTGCCGCGCTTCTCCGGGCGCCTGCCGCGACGAACGGCCTTTTCGACAAACCGCGCGCAACAGGGTTTCATCGAAGCGGCTACCAAGCCGCAGCGTGACCGGCGTGAGGCGGCGTCGAATTCGCGCCACAGATTTTCAAAAATTGTTTTTGCCGGGTTGGGCAAATCGCTATACTTTCCAAATACGATACATAGTTCCATATATGGAACAAACATAAGCAGCAAGGTTTTCATCCCGACCCTGCGCAGAGACGCACATCCCGCCCGGAAAGACCACCGACTACGATGACGAAAAACCTCACCATCAATCTGCGGATTGCGATCACGATCGCTTTCCTCGCGGCCTTGCTGATCGGGACCGGCGTGCTGGGCATGGCGGGGATGTCGGAAAGCAACGACGCACAGCATGACGCCTACGCGGTGCATTTCGCCTCGGTGGTGGCATTGGGCAAGTCGGGAACGGCCATGTCGCGCGCCCGCTTCGGACTCGACTGGGCGATGAGCAACCCGCATTCGCCGCAGCTTGCCGCGCAGCTCGACCGCGCAGACGCGCTGCTCGCCGAGTCGGACAAAGGGTGGAACAGTTTCCGCGAACTGCCGAAGACGCCCGAACTGCAAAAGCTGACCGACGATCTCGACGCGAAGCGCACGGCCGTGAGGCGCGACGCCATCGATCAACTGATTGCGGCAATCCGCAGCGGCAACATCAACTGGATGGACGAGAGCCGCGCCAACCATCTGATCGGCCTCTACACCGCGATGAACACGAGCCAGGGGGCGCTCGAACAGTATCTGAACCAGCAGGCGCAGGAGGCGGACCAGCGCTCGGCGGCGCGCTTTCACCTGCTGCTGTGGGCGAGCCTCGCCAGCATTGCGTTGGGTCTGACGGTGGCTTTTCTGAGCTGGCGCAGCTTGCGCCGCGCCATCATGACGCCGTTGCGCGACGCGCTGCGCCAGTTCGACGCGATCGCGGCCGGCGAGCTGACCACCCAGGTGCCGATCCGCTCCAACGACGAAATGGCGCTGCTGCTGCGCGGCCTTGCAGCGATGCAGGCCAGGCTCGGCGTCACCGTCACGACCGTGCGGGCCGGTTCGCATTCGATTGCCTCGTCGACCCAGCAGATCGCCGCGGGCAATCTCGATCTGTCGCAGCGTACCGAGGAACAGGCGGCCTCGCTGGAACAAACCGCCTCGGCCATGGAGCAACTGAGCGCGACCGTGCAACTGAACGCGGAAAATGCCCATCACGCGAGCGAACTGGCCGTGCGCGCCTCGGAGCTGGCGGCGCGCGGACGCGCGTCGGTGGGCAGCATGGTCGAGACGATGCGCTCGATTCATGCCGGCTCGTCGAAGATGACCGGCATCATCACGGCCATCGAAGCGATTGCCTTTCAGACCAACATCCTCGCCTTGAACGCCGCGGTCGAAGCGGCCCGTGCCGGCGAAGAAGGGCGCGGTTTCGCGGTGGTGGCGGGCGAGGTGCGCAGCCTCGCGCAGCGCTCGGCGACCGCGGCCAAAGAGATCGGCGCGCTGATCGCGGAATCGACCTCTCGCGTCGAGAACGGCGCGGGCCTCGTCAACGAAACCGGCGGCACGATGCAGGAAGTCGAGGCGGCGATCGGGCGGGTGGCGGGGATTGTCGGCGAGATTGCGGCGGCCTCGCGCGAGCAGAGCGAGGGGATCAAACAGGTTAGTCTCGCCGTCACGCAGATGGACGAAGTGACGCAGCACAATGCGGCGCTGGTCGAGGAAAGTGCGGCGACGGCGAGCTCGCTCGCGGATCAGGCCCAGCAGTTGAGCGCCTTGACCGCGGCCTTCAAGGTCGCGGGCGACGCGTTGCCTACTCGCTGAGCTGGCCGTTTGCCTGCGTCAGTATCCAGTTGCGGAACAGCTCCATCGCGGGCGCCATGCGCCGCGATTTCAGACGCGTGAGCCAGTAGCTGCCGGTTTTCACTTCGGTTCCGAACGGGCACACCAGCGCGCCGCTTTGCAACTCGCGCTCGAACATGCGCGGCGGCGCCAGCGCGACACCGGCGCCTTGCACGGCTGCCTCGACCATCAGGCGCGACGAATCGAACACCGGACCGTTGACGCTCCACGGCTCGAGCCCCGCGGCGGCGAGCCAGAGGCTCCATTCGTCGGCGCGATACGAGCGCAACAGGGTTTCCCGCGCAAGTTCTGCCGGCGCCGCCAGTCTGCGGGCAATCTCCGGCGCACACAGCACGCTGAGCGGCGCGTCGAGCAGCAACTCGTTGTGCGTGCCGGGCCAGATGCCCTCGCCGAAGCGAATCGCAAAGTCCAGTCCTTCCGCGGCAAGATCCACAAGATTGTTATGGGTCAGGAGCCGCAACTCCACGAACGGATGTGCCTCGCGAAACGATTTGAGCCGCGGCATCAGCCAGCCGACCGCAAACGTGCCGACCACGCCCACGCTCAGCACCTCATGAAAATGGCCGCCTTCGAACTGCTTGAGCACGCTTTCGATGCGGCCAAACGCGTCGCTCAGAACCGGCAGCAACGCACGGCCTTCGTCGGTGATGCCCAGCCCGCGCGGCAGCCGCTTGAACAGGGTGGCACCGAGCCGATCTTCCAGCATGCGAACCTGCTGGCTGACAGCCGCCTGGGTCACGTTCAGTTCGAGCGCGGCGCGCGTAAAGCTCAGGTGGCGTGCCGACGATTCGAAGGCGCGTAAGGCGTTGAGCGGCAGATGTGGACGCATGGGAACCAGCTAAAAGATTTTCTTTACCCTGCGTCAAATTATCCTCGTTTGCCAGCGGCCTGCAAAGGGACGATAGTCGCGTCTTCCCGGGACGCTCGAGTTCGTCTTTGAGTTCGTCTTTGAGTCAGTCCCGCAGTTCTCCCGACCAGTTGTCACGACCAGACGCCGCCAGAGGATCCCGATGACCCGTTTTGAACACCGCCGTGCATGGTTGCGGATTGCCGCGACCCTTCCGCTGACCGTTGCCATCGGCGCCCGGGCCGCGCAAACGCCGGCGCCGGATTCGCCGGGTTCGCCTGACTCGCCGGAAGCGCGGCTTGCGCAACTCGAACAAAGCGCCGGTGGACGCCTCGGTGTGTTTGCGCTGAATACCGCCGACGGCACGCAGATCGGCCACCGCGCCGACGAGCGTTTTCCGTTCTGCAGCACCTTCAAGGTGATCCTGATCGGCGCGATCCTCGCGCGCAGCGCGCAGGCTGCGGGGCTCATGCAGCAACGCATTCATTACACGGCGGGCGAGGTCGTGCATTACTCGGCCGTCACGGCCGAACACGTGAGCGACGGCATGACGGTAGCGGAGCTCTGTGCCGCGGCGATCCAGCGCAGCGACAACACGGCCGCCAATCTGCTGATCAGGCTGCTCGGCGGCCCGGATGCCGTCACAGCCTATGCACGCTCGCTCGGCAACCCGGTGTTCCGTCTGGACCGGCTGGAGACCGCGCTGAACGATGCGGTGCCGGGCGATCCGCGCGACACCGCGTCGCCCGCCGCGATGGCGCGCAGTCTGCAGGCGCTGACGCTCGGCGAGGCGTTGCCGCTCGCGCAGCGCACGCAATTGCTCGACTGGCTGCGCGGCAACCGGATGGGGGCACAGCGCATTCGCGCGGCGCTGCCCGCAGGCTGGACGAGTGGCGACAAGACCGGCACGGGCGATTACGGCACCGCCAACGATCTCGGCCTGATCTGGCCGCCGTCCCGTGCGCCGATTCTGCTCGGCATCTACCACACGCAAGCGCAGCAGGACGCGAAGGCGCGCGACGACGTCATCGCGGCAGCGGCGCGCATTGTGGTGGGCGCGATGAGCTGAAGGAGCTGAAGAGGCTGTCCCGGAGGCACCCGCCACGGGGCGCAGTCGTTCGGCATGCTCAGGAACAGGGGTTGCTCGCCGCTCGTAACACCCCCTTGTGCGCCAGGCCATGCGGTAAGCGCAGAGGGGCGCGGCGAAGCAACGCCTTATCCCGGAAGCATGCAGAATGGCGCGACACAAAGCCGACCTGGCCGATGATGAGTTCGAGATCTACGCGAGCTATCACAGTACGGGAGACGGTCGATATATCGGTGACCTGAAGGTTATCCGCAAAGCGGACCGGCGAGTCCTGTTTCCGTTCGAGGGCGCGCCGCAGATCGGCCCGCATGAAAGCGCGCACGAAGCACGCCGCGCCGCGGTGGAGTATGGCCGCGCGATCGTCGCCGCGGACCGGGCCGCGCCGGAGCCTTGATGCTGTGGCGACGGCCGGTAACGCCGTGCTCCTTTTTACAAACCGAATCTCAAACCGCATGCGGTACGCCATGCCGCACGGCCGTGATCGTGGAGCGGGCAGTGGCTGAAGAAAATCGCTGCGCTCACCGTGGCCACCGTGGCCGTGCCGAACCTCGCTGCATCCCGGCAGATGGATACCCGCACCCGCGGGCGGGCGCGAATTGTGCGTGACACCTTGGGTTGTGGAACACCCTCAGGAGCCGATCATGTACAACGATGCCGAATACGCGCGTCCGGCCGCAAATGAGCGATACGAAGTCTTTATGCTGGGGCCGCACGAATGGGTGCCTAATCACCCCCGTCTGCCCGTGGTGATCTACCGGCATGCGCTGCGTGCCGATAGCGGCGACCTCGCGGCCGCCTTTGAGATTCTCTTCGAACGCAATGACTGGCCGCTGCAGTGGCGTGACGGCATTTTCGATTACCACCATTTCCACGCCACCGCCCATGAGGTGCTAGGCGTGGTGTCGGGCGTAGCGGAGGTGATTGTCGGCGGCCCCGGCGGGCGCGTGGTGCGGATCGCCGCGGGCGACGCGTTGCTGCTGCCGGCAGGCACCGGCCATTGTCTGCAGTCGTTCGCGGGGTACTTTCAGGTGGTGGCGGGCTATCCGGCGGGGCAGCAGTGGGATATCCGGCGCGAGGCCCTGAGCCCGGAAGAGTACGCCGCGATGCAGGCCTTGCCGTTTCCGCCGCGCGATCCGCTGGACGGCACTCACGGTCCGGTGGTCGAGCACTGGCTGCACGGGGCTTGAACCGCAGCCTGGCGCAAGCTTTGAAAGCTGCGTCATCTCAGCGTGGCGTGGTACGGCGCCCGCCGGTTGTTTTACGGTGAATGGCTAGTCATTGCGCGCCAGCCAGTTGGCTATTGCCGCGCATCGGCGCATGATCGGACGGTCGGCGTGCAAGCGGTGCCGGTCGCGCGGTTCCGGACCGGTATCCGCTGCCGGTCGCCCGTATCCGGTCGCTAGTTTCCGGTCGCCCGCAGCCGGTCGCCCGTTTCCGCAGGAATGTTCATTGCAGCGCGCTTCACTCCCGCGCCTCTCAGTGCAGCGTGACGTTGTCATCCGTTGAACAGGAGCTTCCCATGCAAAACAATCCCTCCCTCGATCAGCTATGCATCAACACGATCCGTACGCTATCGATGGATGCCGTGCAAAAGGCGAATTCCGGCCACCCGGGCACGCCGATGGCGCTGGCGCCCGTTGCCTATCATCTGTGGCAGAACCATTTGCGCTACGACCCCGACGAGCCGCTATGGCCCAATCGCGACCGCTTCGTACTGTCGGTGGGGCACGCGTCGATGCTGCTGTATTCGATGTTGCATCTGGCGGGCGTGAAGGCCGTCGACGAGCATGGCAAGCCGACCGGTGCGCCGGCCTTGTCGCTGGACGATATCAAACAGTTTCGCCAGCTCGACAGCAAGACGCCGGGCCACCCCGAATACCGCCTGACGACCGGGGTCGAAACCACGACCGGCCCGCTCGGCCAGGGTCTGGGCAATAGCGTGGGCATGGCGATGGCCGGGCGCTGGTACGAGGCGCGTTTTAACCGGAGCGACGCGCCGCTGTTCGATTACCACGTCTACGCGCTCTGCGGCGACGGCGACATGATGGAAGGCATTTCGCACGAAGCGGCTTCACTTGCGGGCCACCTGCAGTTGTCGAACCTGACGTGGATCTACGACAGCAATCGCGTGACGATCGAAGGACACACCGATCTCGCCTATAGCGACGACGTAGAGACCCGTTTTCGCGGCTACCACTGGCACACCATCCACGTCGCCGACGCGAACGATGCCGCCGCCCTGGAAGCCGCCTTCACCGAAGCAAAAAGCGTCACCGGCAAGCCGACGCTGATCGTGGTCAACAGCATCATCGGTTGGGGCGCACCGAAGAAGCAGGACACCTCGGCGGCGCACGGCGAGCCGCTTGGCGACGAAGAAGTGGCGGCGGCCAAGCGCTTTTACGGCTGGCCCGAGGACAAGAAGTTCTATGTGCCCGACGGCGTGATGGCGCGCTTTGCCGAGGGCATCGGCGCGCGCGGCAAGGCGGCGCGCAACGAATGGCTGGCGAGGCTCGACACCTACCGGCACAAATACCCGGACCTCGCGCGCGAGTTCGCACAGATCGAAGCGCACGAATTGCCGGACGGGTGGGACGCCGATATCCCCATCTTCGATGCAGACGCCAAGGGTGTCGCTTCGCGCGATGCCTCAGGCAAGGTGCTCAACGCGATTGCCGCACGCGTGCCCTGGCTGCTTGGCGGCGCAGCCGATCTCTCGCCGTCCACCAAGACCAATCTGAAGTTCGAAGGCGCGGGCAGCTTCGAGCACGACAGCTATGGCGGGCGCAACCTGCACTTCGGGATTCGCGAACACGGCATGGGTGCGGTCGTGAACGGCCTCGCGCTCTCGAACCTGCGCGCCTACGGTTCGACGTTCCTGATTTTCAGCGACTACATGAAGCCGCCGATCCGCCTGTCGGCCATCATGGAAGTGCCCGCGGTCTACGTGTTCACGCACGATTCGATCGGCGTCGGCGAGGACGGTCCGACCCACCAGCCGATTGAACAGCTCGCGTCGCTGCGCGGCGTGCCGGGGCTAACGGTGCTGCGTCCCGCGGATGCCAACGAGGTCGCCTATGCGTGGCGCGTTGCCTTGTCGAGGCCGCGTCATCCGTCGTGCATCGTGCTGACGCGCCAGCCGTTACCCACTTTCGACCGCAACCAATACGCGTCGGCCGAAGGCGTGCGCAAAGGGGCGTATGTGCTGGCCGATGCTCCCGCCGGCCAGCAGCCGCAGGTGCTGCTGCTCGCAACCGGCAGCGAGGTATCGATCTGCGTCGATGTCTACGAAAAGCTGAAAGGCGAGGGCATTGCGGCACGGGTCGTGTCAATGCCTGCATGGGACATCTTCGAGACCCAGGACGAGGCGTATAAGAACGCGGTGCTGCCACCGGAGGTGCATGCGCGGGTTTGCGTCGAACAGGCTGCGGAACTCGGCTGGGATCGCTATGTGGGCCGTCTCGGCGCGAAAGTGGTAATGCATACGTTCGGTGCGTCCGCGCCGCTCGCCGATTTGAAACGCAAGTTTGGATTTACGCCGGAGCATGTCTACGACGCGGCAAAGCAGCAGCTTGCCCGCGTGCAGAAGACGTAGCACTGCGCGCTCGTTGCGAAGGCATTCAGGTCGTCACACGGATGTGTGGCGACCGGCTGCGGGTGCTGTTCATGTGAGGCCGCCTGAATGCACATACGCCCCCCTGAAGCGGCACGACTCGGGACTTTCCCTGATCCTCGTGCCGATTGCATAGCCACGGGCTTTACTTGTGCACACAAGGGTTTTCCGAGGGTGGTCAGGCCTGGCGCATTTTGATACTTCTTCTATCTTCGGTGGCGACGCAAGTGTTGCCGCCGGGGAGAAAACAGTGACCGCAGACTACGGGATGAACGATAACGACGATGTGGTGGTGTGGCGGCCGATCGCTCACGCCAGCGTGTCGCATCGCCGTGTGCTGGTGGTCGACGACTATCGCGAGGCGGCCGAGGCCCTGCAGTTGCTGCTCATTGCGGATGGCTTCGAATGCCGCGCACTGGAAGACCCGTTGGCGGTCTGCGCAATGGCACGCGAGTGGCAGCCCTTTGCCGTCGTGCTGGACATCAAGATGCCGGGGCTCGACGGTTTCGAACTGGCCAGGCGGCTGCGCGCCCATCCTTCTACCGCGCATATGCTGCTGGTCGCGTGCACGGCGTTTTCTTCAGCGGACGATCGCGCCCGCGCAAAAGCAGTGGGCTTTGACGCGCATTGCGCGAAGCCGCTCACGCCGCAGCGCCTGCTGCGCATTCTCGAAGCCGCGACAGCGCGCCGGGCGCATCAGGCGCCTTAAGGGGCCTTAGGGGCATCAAGGGGCGCATCAAGGGGGCGCATCGCCGACACGCCGGTGAAGTCCAGCCAGGACCGTAACTTGCTTGAGCAAACCTCTTGCAGCGGCTTCCGCGCGAAAACCTTCCACCGTCAAAGGGACCAACATGTCGAGCGAGTCTTCTCACGCCCCTCATACGCGCTATGCGGCCCGCATCTCCGAAGGCGTGCCTTTCCCGCTGGGCGCGACATGGAACGGCGTAGGCGTCAATTTCGCGCTGTTTTCAGCGCATGCCACCAAGGTGGAACTGTGCCTGTTCGATGCGAGCGGCAAGGAGGAAATCGAGCGCATAGAACTGCCCGAATTTACCGATGAGGTGTGGCACGTTTTCGTCCCGGATCTGAAGCCGGGCGCGGTGTACGGCTATCGCGTGCATGGCCCCTATGCACCCGAGGAAGGGCACCGCTTCAATCCCAACAAACTGCTGCTCGACCCCTATGCCAAAGCGCATATCGGCGAGCTGAAATGGGCGCCCGAAATCTTCGGCTACACGCTCGATCACGAGGACGCCGACCTGTCCTTCGACGAGCGCGATAGCGCGCCGTTCGTGCCGAAGTGCAAGGTGGTCGACACGACCTTCTCGTGGATCCATCCCGAGCGCAACGCGCTGCCGTGGGAGCGGGTGATTTTCTACGAGACGCATGTGCGCGGCTTCACCCAGCGTCACCCCGCAGTGCCAGAGAACCTGCGCGGCACCTTCGCCGGCCTCGGCCAGCAAGCGGTGATCGATTACATCAAGGGGCTGGGCGTCACGACCGTCGAACTGCTGCCGATCCACATGTTCGTCAACGACAGCCATCTGCTCGACAAAGGTCTGACGAACTACTGGGGCTACAACACGATCGGCTTTTTTGCCGCGGACCCGCGCTACTTCGCGGGAGCCAACGCGTCAGTGGAAGAGTTCAAGGAGATGGTGGACCGCTTTCACAACGCCAATCTCGAAGTGATCCTCGACGTGGTCTACAACCACACGGCCGAGGGTAACGAACGCGGCCCGACGCTGTCGTTCAAGGGGCTCGATAACGCCTCGTACTACCGTCTCATGCCGGATCAACCACGCTATTACATCAACGACACCGGCACCGGCAACACGCTGAACCTGTCGCATCCCCGCGTGCTGCAGATGGTGACCGACAGCCTGCGCTACTGGGTAAGCGAGATGAAGGTCGACGGCTTTCGCTTCGACCTCGCCACGATCCTCGGCCGCGAGCCGCATGGCTTCGACGAAGGCGGCGGCTTTCTCGACAGTTGCCGGCAGGACCCGGTGCTCTCGAGCGTGCGCCTCGTCGCCGAGCCGTGGGACTGCGGCCCCGGCGGCTATCAGGTGGGCGGCTTTCCGCCCGGCTGGGCCGAATGGAACGATCGCTTTCGCGATACCACCCGCGCTTTCTGGAAGGGCGACGAAGGCATGGCGCCGGATCTCGCCAAACGGCTCACCGGCTCCGGCGACAAGTTCAACCGGCGCGGCCGCCGCCCATGGGCGAGCGTGAACTTCATCGCCGCGCACGACGGCTTTACCATCAACGATCTCGTCTCGTACAACGACAAGCACAACGAGGCCAACGGTGAGGATAACCAGGACGGCCACTCGGACAACAGGTCGTGGAATTTCGGCGTCGAAGGGCCGAGCGGCGATGCGCAGATCCGTCAGCAGCGCGAGCGCCAGAAGCGCAATCTGCTCGCCACCTTGCTGCTCTCGCAGGGCACGCCGATGATTCTCGCCGGCGACGAATTCGGCCGCACCCAGCAGGGCAACAACAATGCATATTGTCAGGATAACGAAATTAGCTGGCTCGACTGGAAAGGCATCGACGACGAAGGGCGCGCGCTTACCGAGTTCGTCAGGAACCTGACCACGTTGCGGCACCGCTTGCCCGTGCTGCGGCGCGGACGCTTTCTGACCGGCGAATACAACCCCGCGCTGGAGGTGACCGACACGCGCTGGCTATCGCCGGCCGGCACCGACCTCACCCAGGAGCAATGGGACGATGCAACGATGCGCTGCTTCGGCCTTGTGATCGACGGCCGCGCCCAGGCGAGCGGCATCCGCCGGCCGGCCTCCGATGCAACCTTGCTGCTGGTGCTCAACGCGCACCACGACGTGGTCAATTTCACCTTGCCGGAAATTCCGGACGGCGATCTGTGGACCTGCCTGCTTGATACGAATATGCCGGTGCGCGATGAACTGCCGGCGTTTCCCGCCGGGGCTGCGTACCAGGTCACCGGCCGCTCGCTGCTGCTGTTTGCGCTGGATGCCGCGAGCCGCGCTACCCAACGGGTGCTGGACGGGCTCGAGCAGCAACTGACCACGGATGACCCAGGGAAGTCCGGCTGAGGGCACGGCTGCCCCCAGGTATAACGCTTGCTGAAGGTGTGGGTGTAGCCGCTGCCGCTTGTTCTGCGCTTCTTCTGCGCTTGTACGGGTTTGCCGTCGCATTTGCCTGAGCGGGGCGCCGACGCTTGCGCCAGCGGTTGCTCCGATCGAGACACGACACCAGGAGGGCAAGATGCCACAGGATCAGCAACAGCACCAGGGAAGCAAAGATATGAACGAACAGAGAGACCTGCCGGTCAGCACCGAAGAAAGGATTCGCACCCGCGCGTATTACCTGTGGGAACGGGCAACCGACCCCAAGGGCACCCCGGACGAATACTGGGAGCAGGCGCGTAACGAGATCGAAGAGGAGGCGCCGAAACAGGCCGGTGCACAGAAGAAGGGGGTTTTGCCGACACCGACGGCGCAGGAAAAGCCCTAGGTGGCGAGGCGCGCCGCTTGCCGTTGCGCGTTCGAGCGGCAAGCGGCGAGTGGCGGCTATTGATGTCAACCGCTGCTACCGCCGGCAGTCCCGTCAGCCGCCCGGCGTTTTTAGTGGCGCCGTCCCCGCGGCGCCCGGATTGCCCGAAGCGCTCGCGCCCGCTTGCCAGCCGCCACCCAGAGCCTTGTAGAGCGCCACCAGATCGGTGCTGACCTGCATCGTGCCTTGCGCATACTGCTGCTGGGCATCGCTGAGCTGGCGCTCGGCATCGAGCACGTTGATAAAGGTCACAAGGCCCTTGCGATAACTGTCGCGGGCCAGCTCGAAGGCGGCCTGCTGCGCCGCGACGCTGTCGCCGAGCGAGGCGCGGCGCGCCTGATCGGTGCGGTACACGGCGAGCGCATTGTCGACGTCGCGCAAGGCCATCAGCACCGCCTTGCGATAATCGAGCGCGGCCTGCTGCTGCTGCGCCTGCGACAGATGCAGGTTGGCCACCAGCGCGCCGCCCTCGAAGACCGGCAGCGAGATGCTCGGCCCGAACGCGTAGAACAGACTCGCCCAGTGCGTGAGTCCGTTGGCGGTGAAGGCGCGCGTGCCGACCTGGCCGGTCAGGGAGATATCCGGGTAAAACTGTGCGACGGCCACGCCGACCTGGGCGGTCGCCGCATGCAGGCTCTCCTCGGCGCGGCGAATGTCGGGGCGCCGGCGCGCCAGCGTCGAGGGCAAGCCGACCGGCACGACCGGCGGCACAGGTGGCACCGCCGCGGGCGCGGACAGTTCGGCATCGAGCGCGCCCGGCGGCTCGCCAAGCAGATAGGCGAGACCGTTCAGCGCCTGGGCGATCTGCTGCTGGTACTGCGGCAGTTGCGCCTGGGTCTGCGCGAACTCGGCTGTCGCGCTCTTCACGTCCAACTGGCTCGCGAGCCCCACCTTCGCCTGGCTTTGCGTCAAGGCGACAATGTCGCGCTGCTGATCGACGAGGCTTTGGGTAATCTGCAGCAACGCCTGCGCGCCGCGCAACTGCATATAGGTTTGTGCAACCTCCGCTTCGAGCGAGACCAGTGCATCGTTGCGGCTTTCCACGGCCTGCTGGGTTTGCGCATGCGCGGCCTCGACCGAGCGGCGCACGCTGCCGAACAGATCCAGCTCCCACGACGCGTCGAAGCCGGCTTGCCACAGGTTGAGCGGCGAGGTCAGCTCGTTGAGCACATTGTTGGCGCCGCTTTGCAGCGCGGCGCCCGCACCGGGGGAGACCGAGTTGACCAGCGAGTTCGGTGCGCCCAGTTGATCGACCTTGTTATACACGCCCGCCGATTCCAGAAAGCCCTTGGCGCCCAGTTGCTCGCGCTGATAGCTGCCGCTTGCACGCACATTCGGCAAGCCCTGCGCCGCCGCGCTCTGTTCCTGGGTGCGGGCTTCGACGATGCGCAGGACAGCCTCTTGCAGATCGAGGTTGTTGCCGGCTGCGCGTTCGATCAGGCTGTCGAGCGTCGGGTCCGCGAAGCTGTGCCACCACTGCGGATCGGGATCGGAGTCCATGGCCGGCACCGAGGCAACCGGCGCCGCGGCCGCCGATGCCGCGGACGGCGCGGCAGCCGTGGCAGCGGCGGCGGGTTTGGCCTGCTGGGGATCGTGCCACTGCGCCGGCACCTCGGCCTGCGGCGCGTGAAAATTCGGACCGACCGTGCAGGCGCCAAGCAGCAGCGCCGAGCAACCGGAAACGAAAGCGCGGCGAAGCTCGCTCATATCAATGTCCTCCCGCGCCGCCGGCGGCTCTGGTCGGAGAGAAGAAGAACGTCACGGGAATGAACAGGAAGCTGAACACCGCGAGGTAGCCGAATACATCCACGTAAGCGAGGATCGTCGCCTGTGAGATGAAGGTTTCATAGAGCCGTCCGGTGGCCGTTTGCAGGGCTTGCGCGAGCGGCTGGCCGGTGAGGCTGGTAATCGTGTGGGCCGTGCTCTGCAGCGTGTCGTTGTAGTTTTGCGAGAGTGTCGACATATGCCCGGAAAGTTGGGCCATGCGCGCCTGGGTACGCTCGCGGATCAACGCGGTAGACAAGGAAATGCCGATCGACCCCGCAACGTTACGGAACATCGTAAAGAGCGCCGATGCATCGTCATTGAGTTCGCGTGGCACGGTCAGATACGCGAGCGTCGTGATCGGCACGAACAGAAAACCGATCGCGAGCGACTGCGCGCTGCGCATCTTGACGAGCGTGCCGTAGTTGATATCCGGCACCAGCCTATGCGAATAGACGAGGGCGAAGGTCAGCAGCAGGAAGCCGGTTGCCACCAGAAAACGCGTTTGCACGTGCGGCATGGCGCGGCTGATCAGCGGAATTTCCATGACGATCAGCACCGCGCCCGGCGACAGCACGAGCCCCGCCAGCGTCGCCGTATAGCCGAGCTGCTGCTGCGCCAGTTGCGGCACCAGCACCGCGCTGCCATAGAGCATCATCGCGAAGCCGGCCATGGTCAGGCAACCGAGCGCGAAATTGCGGTCCTTCATGCAGGCCAGGTTGACCACCGGCTTCTTCGTATAGAGCAGCCAGTAAATCGCTCCCACTATGCCCGCTACCGCCAGTACCCCGAAGGTGCGGATCACCGGCGAGGAAAACCAGTCGTCGTCCTCGCCGCGATCGAGCATCACCTGCAGGCAGCCGAGGCCGACCGCGATCAGCGTGATGCCGATATAGTCGATGGATACCTTGCCGCCGTTCTGGTTGCGCCACGGCGGGTCTTCGACCAGTTGCATCACCGCCAGCGAGGTCACGATGCCCACCGGCACGTTGAGCAGGAAGACCCAGCGCCACGAAAAATTGTCGGTGATCCAGCCGCCGAGCGTGGGGCCCATCACGGGCGCCACGACGATCGCGATGGCCGAGATCGAGAAGGCGCGGCTGCGCTGCTCGGGCGGAAAGGTGTCGAGAATGATCGACTGCTGGTTCGGCTGCAGGCCGCCGCCGAAGAAGCCCTGCAGCAGCCGGAACACGATCAGCTGCATCAGGTTGGTGGCGATCCCGCACAGCAGCGAGCAGATCGTAAACGCGACGATGCACACCATGAAATAGCGCTTGCGGCCGAGCACCCGGCCGAAAAAGCCGGAGATCGGCAGCACGATGCCGTTGGCCACCAGATACGAGGTGAGGGTCCACGTGGCCTCGTCGTAGCTCGCCGACATGGTGCCGGCAATATGCGGCAGCGCCACGTTCACGATGGTGGTGTCGAGCACCTCCATGAACGCCGCCAGCGTGACGACGATCGCGATCAGCCATGGATTGGCCGCGGGCTTCCAGGCAGCGTCCGTCATTTCAGAAAGACCTTGGGCGTCACGGAGAGCCCGAGGCCGAGCGGCTGGTCGTGCGGCAGGGCATCGTCGATCACGATCTTGACCGGCACCCGCTGCACGATCTTGACGAAATTGCCGGTGGCATTCTCAGCCGGAAAGGCCGAGAAGCGCGAGCCGCTGCCAAGCTGCACGCTGTCGATATGTCCGTGCAGGTCGAGCTTCGGATAGGCATCGACTTCGATATCGACCTTGTCGCCGGGGCGCATCCGTTCGAGTTGCGACTCCTTGAAATTGGCGGTCACCCAGACCTGTGGCGTAACGATCGAGAAGAGCGACACGCCGGCCTGCAGGAAGCTGCCGTATTGCACGTTGCGGCGCGTGATCCAGCCGTCGGACGGCGCCCGCACCTCGCAATAGGACAGATTGAGCCGCGCCTGTTCAAGCTGGGCTTCGGCCTGCTGGACCTGCTGGCGGCGTTCTTCGACCGTGGCGGCCGTTTGCCTGATCTGCTGCGGCACGAGGCTGGCCGTCTGCAACTGGGCCTGGGCCTGCTGCACATTGGCGCGGGCGGTTTGCTGCTGGGCGTCGGCGGTGTCGATGTTCTGCTGCGAGGTGGCGCGCTGGTCCACCGCGTGCTGGCGCACGTAGGCCGCTTGCGCCTGCTTGAGCGTGGCCTCGGCCGAGGAGGTCTGCGCTTTCGCTTGCAGGTACTGCGCCGGATACTGCACGCGGGCAATGTCGAGCTGCACCTGCGCCGCATTCAACTGCGCCTGCGCGAGACCCAGTTGCGCCTGGGCGGCGTCCACCTGCGCCTGGTAGTCGCGCTTGTCGATCACGAGCAGCAGGTCGCCTTTGTGGACGTAGACGTTGTCGTTGATCGCAAGCTGGACCACGTAGCCCGAGACCTGCGGGGCGATGGTGATGGCGTTGCCGTCGGTGTAGGCGTCGTCGGTGCTCTCCTGGTTGCGCGTTGAGAACCACCAGAGCAGCGCGCCGATCAGCAGCACAAGACTGACCACCACGAGGATGACCAGCGGCTTCTTGCCCGGAGGCTTGCGGGCCCCGGAATTACCGCCGTTTCTTGCAGGATTGCTGTTTTTACCGTCTGGGCTGTGATTGCCGCCGGGTGCGCGGCCGGAATCGCCGGCCGTGCCTTGCTGAGATTGATCACCTTGGGAAGAAGCGGTCGAGTCAGACATTACGATTCGTTCCGAGTGAGCGATGACCCCGTGTGGGAGCAATCCGCGTGCCCGAGGTTAGCACGGCTCGCTGCCGCCAGGGAAAATCCGTAAGCATTCCTTATGCGTTGAAAGCTAAACATCTGATTTAAGCGCTTTGCATAGGGCGCCACGCCACAGCTCGCCTCGCAAGGCAGCGCCATTGAGCCTGCCGATCACGCCAGATGTTTGTGTTGCTGCACGGGCTGTCGTACAGTCAGGCGGAACCAAACCCGTCCGGTTCGGCCTACACTGAATTCATCTTCCCTCCCAGGAGATCGCCACGTGCAACATGCGGAGCGTGCCGCCGTCGACCTGCCGCTGCCGTTGCGCAACTTCGCTGCGACGCGGCGCATCCTGCTCGTGGTGCTCGTCGTATCCATCGTGTTTCCGCTTGCCTGCCTCGCGGGCTATGGCTACCTCGACTATCAGCGCCGGGTGGCCGATTCGGACAACGCGATCGACCGCCTCGTGCGCGTGACCGAAGAGCAGGCCGTCAAGGTGCTCGACCTCAACCAGCAGATCGGCGCCCGCATTCTCGAGCTGCTCGACGACGAGGACGAGGCCGCGATTCACGCCCGCGAGGGCGCGTTGCATCAGCGCTTGCGTGTGATCGGCGGCGACTTCCCGCAGGTGGCGACCATTGCGGTCTTCGGTGCGGACGGCAAGCTGCTGGTCAATAGCCGCGCCTATCCGGCACCGGCGCTCTCGATCGGCCAGCGCGACGATTTCATTGCGGCGCGGGCGATTCGCCCCGAGCCTTACTTCTCCTTGCCGATGTACGGCCCGGTCTCGCAGACCGATGTGTTCACCACGACGATAGGCCGCTCGGCGGCCGACGGCCGCTTTCTCGGCGCGGTGACCATCGCGCTGCGCAGCGCCTATTTCGCCAATTTTTACCGCGACCTGACGGGCGGCGACCCCTCGCTCGCGCTCGGCCTGTACCGTCAGGACGGCCAATTGCTGGTGCGTTATCCGGGCTGGCCGCGCGGCACCTTGCTGTCGGCCCGCACGCCGTTTACCGATGCGCTGCGCGACAGGGAGCTGTTCGGCCATGTGCGCATGACCTCGAGCATCGACGGCATCGAGCGGCTGCTGGCGTTCAGGCGGGTCGGCGACTATCCGCTCTATGTCATGAGCGCCTATGCCACGCAGGCGATTTTCCAGCAATGGTGGAATCACTTCCTGCTGATCGGCGTCATCACGGTCGCGCCGTGCATTGCCGTCTGGCTGCTGGTGTTCTTCTCGCTGCGCCAGCTCGACACGGAGCGGCTTGCCTGGGAGCGCTGGCAGGGCGAAGTGGCCATGCGCCTGTCGGCTGAAGCATCGAGCCGGCAGTTGCAGCGCATGGGTGCGCTCGGCAACCTGGTCGCCAACGTCGCGCACGACTTCAACAACCTGCTGATGGTGGTGTCGTCGAACATGCAGATGGCGCGCCACAAGGGCTTCAGGAATCTCGAAGACGAGGTCAAAGCGGTGGAGCGCGCCACCGCCACGGCCGAAGCGCTGACGCGGCGCCTCCTGAGCGTGGCGCGCAAGCAGCCGCTCAAGCAGGAACCGGTCGATCTCGCGAAATGGCTGCCGGGCGCCGCCACGCTGATCGATTCGGCGGTGGGCGACAAGGTGCAGGTGAGCGTCAATCTGGTCGCGGATATCTGGCGGGTGCTGGTCGATCCGACCGAACTCGAATTCGCCATCATGAATCTCGCGGTCAACTCGCGCGATGCGATGCCGCGCGGCGGGCGCTTCGTGATTCGCTGCCAGAACGTGCGGCTGGTCTCGAGCGACACGCTGCTGCCGGACGGCGAATACGTGTTGATCTCCTGTTCCGACGACGGCGAGGGCATGGCCGAGGCGGTCGCGCGGCGCGCCTTCGAACCGCTCTTCACCACCAAGCTGAAGGGCTCGGGCACCGGGCTCGGGCTCGCCCAGGTTCTCGCCATGTGCGAGCAGTCGGGCGGCACGGCCAAGATCGACAGCGTGGTGGGCAGCGGCACCACCGTGCGGCTCTATCTGCCGCACCTGCGTGAAGCCCGCGCAGTCTCGGCGGTGAGCGCGGACGCGTCGTTCGACGAGCATGCCGGCGCCCAGGGCGTGGTGCTGCTGGTGGAGGACAACGAGGACGTCGCGGCGGGCATCGCCGCGGTGCTGCATACCTTCGGCTGCGAGGTGCATCACGAGGCCACCGCCGACCGGGCGCTCGACGTGCTCAACGCCGGCGAACGGTTCGAGCTGGTGCTCTCCGACATCCAGATGCCCGGCAAGCTGAACGGCGTCGACCTTGCCGAACGGGTACGCAGCGAGTGGCCGGCGCAGAAGATCGCCCTGATGACCGGCTATGCCGACGAGCTCGAACGCGCCAAGCATATCGGCGTCGCGATTCTGGCCAAGCCGTTCGATATCGATGAACTGCATGCGCTCGTGACCTGCTAGCGCGGCCGGCCGGGCGGCACACCTCGACCGTGACGGCGCGGCGGGCTGCCGACGCGATTCGCACGACCCGCGTAGACTAGGCCCGCGCAGGCCATTCGCAACACGTCTTGTCAAAAAGCCGCGGTAATTCCGTGGCAACCCGATGACAACCTGAAACAACGCGACGACAACCTCATGGAGGACATTCGATGGAATACAGACATTTGGGCGCATCCGGTTTCAAGGTGCCGGTGCTGAGTTTCGGCACCGCCACGTTTGGCGGCAAGGGTGAATTCTTCCAGGAGTGGGGCGCCACCGATGTCGCCGACGCACGCCGCCTGATCGATATCTGCCTCGACGCGGGCGTAACGATGTTCGACAGCGCCGACATCTATTCGAGCGGCGCCTCCGAAGCGGTGCTCGGCGAGGCCATCAAGGGCAAGCGTGACAAGGTCATCCTCTCGACCAAGGCGACCTTTCGCTTCGACGACGGACCGAACAATGTCGGCTCATCGCGCTTTCACCTGATCCAGGCCGTCGATGCCGCCTTGAAGCGGCTGCAAACCGACTATATCGACCTGTTCCAGTTGCACGGTTTCGACGCCAGAACGCCGGTCGCCGAAGTCCTCTCGACGCTCGACGACCTGGTGCGGGCCGGCAAGATCCGCTACACCGGTGTGTCGAATTTCTCGGGCTGGCACCTGATGAAATCGCAGGATGTCGCGGACCGCTATGGCTATCCGCGTTACGTCGCCAATCAGGCGTATTACTCGCTGGTGGGCCGCGACTACGAGTGGGAGCTGATGCCGCTCGGCCTCGACCAGGGCGTGGGCGCGGTGGTGTGGAGCCCGCTCGGCTGGGGACGGCTGACCGGCAAGATCAAACGCGGCCAGCCGCTGCCGGAAACGAGCCGCCTGCACAAGACCGCCGACATGGGGCCGCCGGTGCCGGAAGAATATCTGTACCGCGTGCTCGACGCGATCGACGAAGTGGCGGCCGAGACCGGCAAGACGGTGCCGCAGATTGCCTTGAACTGGCTGCTGCAACGGCCCACGGTTGCCACTGTGCTGATCGGCGCGCGCAATGAGGAGCAGTTGCGGCAGAACCTCGGTGCAGTCGGCTGGAATCTCTCGCCCGAGCAGATCGCGAAGCTCGATGCGGCGAGCGCGGTGCGGCCCGCTTACCCGTACTGGCATCAGGAAGGGTTTGCCGAGCGCAATCCGGCGCCGGTTTGAGGTTCAGGCGCAGGGCGCTCGCGGCTGCGCGGCTCCGCGGTTGTTATCCCGCCAGCATCTCGATCACCGCTACGACCAGCGTGAATACGCCGATGCAGCCACCGAGCGTCACTGCGCCTTGCATGAAATGCGACATGAAGAGGTCTCCAGACGTTTAACGAGGAGTCTCATTTAACAGCAACAGAAAGAATATTGAAAGTAAAAAGAAAGGTTTTGCGGGCTACCCGATGTCAGGGATAACCCGCAACGCCTGCGCTTGCCGCGGGTCGGGCACGGAGAACAAAGACCGCGCAAACACCTCGCAAATGCCGCACAAACGCCCCTGCGCGACCGGTAGCCGCGGATATACTCACAAGCGTTGTCAATGCTCCGGAATGGGACTCCTCATGCGCTTGTCACTGCGGCGAATCTTGGCGTCGATCGTCCTGCTGATCGCCTCACAGTCCGCTACACAGACCGTTTTCGCGCAAACGCCGAAAACCGTGTTCCTCGAAAATCTCACCTGGACCGAAGTCCGCGACGAAGTTCTGGCGGGCAAGACCACCATCATCATTCCGATCGGCGGCACCGAGCAAAGCGGCCCGGATGTCGCACTCGGCAAGCACAACGCACGTGTCGCGGTGCTCTCGCAGCGCATCGCGCAGGGGCTCGGCAATGCGCTGGTCGCACCGATCATCGCCTATGTGCCGGAAGGCGGCTACGCGCCGCCGACTTCGCATATGCGCTTTCCCGGCACCATCACGATTCCGGACGACGTGTTCGAGAAGCTGCTCGAGTCCGCCGCCAACAGCTTTGCTGTGCATGGCTTCAAGAACATCGTGTTTCTCGGCGACCACGGTGGCTATCAGAACGACGTCAAACGAGTGGTGGCGCAACTGAACAAATCGTGGGCCGGCACGCCGGCGCGCGCGTTCGTGCCGCCCGAGTACTACGGCACGAGTTCGGACGGGTTCAACGCGATCCTGCGCGAGCACGGCTTTCACGACGACGAAATCGGCACCCATGCGGGCCTCGCGGACACCTCGCTGCTGCTGGCGGTCGCGCCGCAGATGGTGCGCCTTGACCGGCTGCGCAGCGGGCCGAAACTCGGCCCGGTCGATGGCGTCTACGGCGGCGATCCGCGCCGGGCGACGGCGGATCTTGGCCAGTTGGGCGTCGACGCGATCGTCGCGCGCACCATCGACGCCATCAAGCGGGATACCGCCGGGCGCTGAGTGGTCCGCTTGTAGTTCCGTTTGTCGTTCGTCTGTAGTCCGCTTCCAGCCGGTTTGCTTCACTCATTCATGGAGTTCATCGCTATGGCTTTTCGTTCCAGCCGCTGGGTGCGGCTCGCATCGTCGGTCGGCGCCGTGCTTTCGGGTTTGTGGATGGCGGATTGCGCCGCGGCTGCCTCCAGTGTGACCACCGTTGCCGGCATGCCGCCGGTGGTCAACGCCGCCAACCTGTACAGCGAGGCCGGCGTCAATCATCTGAGTCCGGCGGTAGCCGGGGCGTTGCAGCGGGTCTATGTGCCCAACCTGCGCTCGAACGACGTCTATGTGATCGATCCTGCCACCCTCAAGGTGGTGGACAGGTTCAAGGTCGGCTACAGCCCGCAGCATGTCGTGCCATCCTGGGATCTGCAGACGCTGTGGGTGGCGAATAACGCGGAAGGCCGGCCCGACGGCAGCCTGACGCCGATCGACCCGAAGACCGGCAAGCCTGGCACGGAGGTGAAGGTCGACGATCCGTACAACATGTATTTCACGCCGGACGGCAAGGAAGCAATCGTGGTCGCCGAGGCCCGCGCACGCCTCGACTTTCGTGACGCCCACACGATGGCGTTGAAGACCAGCCTCGATGTGCCGGAGTGCAAGGGCATCAACCACGCGGACTTTTCGATTGACGGCAAATACGCGCTCTTCACCTGCGAATTCGGCGGCAAGCTGGCCAAGATCGATATGGTGAACCGCAAGGTGGTCGGCTATCTGCAACTCGAAGCCAAGGGCATGCCGCAGGACATCCGCATCTCGCCGGACGGCAAGGTGTTCTACGTGGCGGACATGATGGCCGACGGCGTGTTCCTCGTCGACGGCGACAGCTTCACCAAGATCGGCTTCATTCATACCGGCGTCGGCACGCATGGGCTCTATCCGAGCCGCGACGGCACGAAGCTGTATATCTCGAACCGTGGCTCGAACCGCGTGCACGGGCCGAAGCACGGCAAGGGCAGCGTGTCGGTGCTCGACTTCGCCACCCGCAAGGTGCTGGTCACCTGGCCGATTCCCGGCGGCGGCAGTCCGGACATGGGCAACGTCAGTGCCGACGGCAAGATGCTGTGGCTCTCGGGCCGCTTCGACGACGTGGTGTATGCGATCGATACGACGACCGGTAACATCCAGTCGATTCCGGTCGGCATGGAACCGCACGGCCTGACAGTGTGGCCGCAGCCGGGACGCTATTCGCTCGGGCATACGGGCAATATGCGCTAAGGCGCGCCGGGGGCACTCGTGAAACTGCTCCGCCTGCTGCTGGTACTGGGCGCTTGCCTCGCGCAGGCAGCAGGGGCGGCCACGCTGCGCGACGAATCGGTGATGGTGCCGAAGGGCCACGGCCTTTTTCATGTCGAACTCGAAACGCACATCTACGCGCCGCCCGGCGACGGGCCGTTTCCGCTTGTCGTCATCAATCACGGCAAGGAGTTTGGCGATCCGCATTTTCAGCAAAGCGCGGACTACTACGGTCAGGCGCTCGAGTTCGTGCGCCGTGGCTATGCGGTAATCGTGCCGATGCGGGAAGGTTTCGCGAAATCGGGCGGCACGTACCGCTCCGACAGTTGCAACGACGAAGACGACGGCCTCACCGGGGCCGCGGACGTGTTGGCCGCGATCGACTACGCGAAACACTTGCCCTACGTGGACCCCACGCGCATCGTCGTGATCGGCCAGTCGCACGGCGGCCTCGCCACCATGGCGCTGGGCTCGCTGAATCCACCCGGGGTGGTGGCGCTGATCAACTTCGCCGGCGGCCTGCATTTTCTCAACTGTCCGGGCTCGGAGCGCAGCCTGGTGGAGGCTTTCGGCGCGTATGGCAAGACTGCGCGCATGCCGTCGCTGTGGATGTACGGCGACAACGATTCGCTGTTTCCGCCACCGCTCGTCAAACGCATGCTCACCGCCTACGAGGATGCAGGGGGCCACGCCCAATTCATCGATTACGGCACGTTCGGCAGCGACGGCCACATCATGTTCAGCCAGTACAACGGCATGCCAATCTGGTTGCCGGCCGTGAGCCGCTTTCTGACTTCGTTAGGACTGCCGTTCGAGGTTCGCTACGATCTGCGCGCCCATACGGATGGCCCGGACATCGAGGATGTCGACGCGGTGCCGTATCTGAAACCGGCGGGCCGCGAAGGTTACCGGCGCTTCCTGTGGTATGCGCCGCCGCGCGCATTCGCACTCTCTCCGGATGGGCACTGGGCCTACCGTTTCGGCGAAAACGCCGGGCAGCAGGCGCTTGCCGAGTGCGCCCGGATCGGCGGGGCGCACTGCGAGCTTTATGCGGTCGGGCAGGAACTGGTCAGGCATTGAGCGGTAGCGGAGGAAGGCGCTGCGCCGCTGCGCTGTCTGGTGGAGGCGCTGGTGCGAGCGATGGTGCAAGCGATGGCGCAAACCTGCACCGCCAGGCGTGTTACGTCTTGTCCTTCACCCACTGCTTGGTGGCGTGGTACCCGTTGCTGGTGGTGTGCGCAATGGCATGGCCGGCGGATTTCGCGCCGTGCGCCACCGCGTGACCGGCGCGCTTCGCCCCATGCCCAACCGCACGTGCTCCATTGGCAATCGCGTGCCCGGTTTCCTTGCCGGCGGTCTTCACGTCGCTCTTGAACTGATGCGCGCCTTCGGAGAGGTCCGCATGCGCCAGCGGCGCGAGCGTCGTGAACGTGAGTGCGGCAAGCGCAGTGGACAGCAGCCTGAACTTCGTCATAACTCGGGTCCTGAAGTGGCGCCGGTGCTCAACGCGAGCCCGGCTGTTAGGGTGACGCCGCCGGCATCGAGCATGACGGCGGCGCGGCCGGTCAGCAGCACGCGCGCGCCGCAGCTCAATGTGAAGCGGTACAGAATATTATTGCCATTGCCGCTCAGGCGTTCGGCTTCGATGCTCAACGGCCCCTCGAGCGTATCCAGCCGCGCAACCTGTGCCTCGACATCGCGCACGCTGGCAAGAAACCCGGCGCGCGGACGCTCGTCTCCGGCGTCCAGCAGCGCGCCATGCACCGCCATTGCCTGGGCCGCGTATTCGACGCCGCAGATGGCGGCAAGCCGTCCGTTCGCGCGTAGCGGATTGTGCGCGTCGAGATGGCTCGTCGCGGTACAGCGAATGCGCTCGGCGTCCCACTCGGCGACCTCGTCGAGCAGGCACATCGAGCCGCTATGCGGGATATGCGCGGCAATCCACGCATGGTCGAGCGGCGGGGTCAGCGGAAAACCCAGGTTCATGGCATGCCCTCGCCGGAACGCTTCGACAGCGTGATGTCGACTTGCAACTGCGTGTCCTGCAGGTAATCGAGCACCACGCCTGGCCGTTGCTCGCCCGCGAGCGCCGCGAGCAACGGCAGCGCCCGCGCCGCGGGATTGCCCAGGCGCAGCGCTTCGAGCCCGGCAGCGGCGAGCACCGTTGCGGGCGCATCGGTGAGTTGCACGTCGATGCGCGCCAGCGTGTTTGCACCGGCCGCCGGCGCGAGCACCAGCGCCACGCCGAAGGCATCGGGAATCGGCCGCACTTCGCGCATCGGCGCCGGGTAGTCGGTATCGAAGGCGATCAGCAGCGTGGGCACGCCGTCGACCGCCACCTGGCAGACGCTTTCCAGCAGACCCGCGGCAAAGCTGCCGTCATACGCGGACAACACGTTCGACGGCGCCATCGCCCGCGTGGCGATGCTCCAGTAGCCGGCCGGGGCATTGTGCACGGAGTTGTGAAAGCGCGTCGGCGAGAGCGCCCGGTCGTCGCTTGCGAGCGTCTCGCAGATCACGTGACAGTTCTGGCCGTCGCCGCCCGAGGCGGCAAACACCGTCGCCAGCGACGCCGCGTCGCGGCCGCTTGCCGTCGCGGCTTCCAGGCCGACGGCGAGCGCCAGCTTGACGCCCGCGCCGGTGCGGCGGCGCTCGGCGGAGGGCAGGCTGGCGGGCGCCGGGATGGCGGTGCGCGCCGGCACATAGGCGCTGCGGCCCGCGAGCACGTCTGCGCCTTCGGGCCAGTTGTTCAGGCCAGGTCCAAGCAACCCGACGCTTTCGATAAAGGCAGTCAGCGCGATCATGCGGCGGCCCCTGCGTTACGCGCTGCGTCGGCGCGTGCCAACAGCAGGCTGCAATTCGTGCCGCCGAAGCCGAACGAATTGCTGAGCGCCGTGCGCAGCGCAGCCGGCCGGCCTGTCAGCAGATAGTTGATCCCAAGCGCGGAGTCGGCCTCGGTGGTGTTGATGCCGGCGGGCAGCCATTGCTCGCGCAAGGCGAGCGCGGCGATCACCGCTTCGAGCGCTCCGGCTGCGCCGAGCGTGTGGCCGGTCGCCCCCTTGGTCGAACTGCACGGCGTGCCGTCGAAGAGGGCCGTGACCGCGCGGCTCTCCGCTGCGTCGTTGCTCGGCGTGGCGGTGCCATGCAGGTTGATGTAGTCGATCTCGCGCGCACCGAGTCCGCTGCTCGCAAGCGCCTGTTCCATCGCGAGACGCGCCCCCAGGCCGTCGGGATGCGGCGAGGACATGTGATACGCGTCGCTCGATTCGCCAATGCCCGCAAGCAGGATTGCGCCATCGTCGAGTGGTGCGCCGGCCAGCGTGCCGTGCGTTTCCTGCGGGCGTTCGAGCAGCGCGAAAGCGGCCGCCTCACCGATCGAAATTCCGCTGCGATTGACGTCGAACGGCCGGCAGGAACTCGGGGATAGCAATTCGAGCGAGTTGAAACCGTAAAGCGTCGTGAGACACAGCGAATCGACGCCACCCACTACCGCGGCATCGATCAGCCCGGCGGTCAGCATGCGCCGCGCCGAACCGAACACCTTGGCGCCGGACGAACAGGCCGACGACACCACCATGGCGGGTCCTTGCAGCCCGCAATAAGCGCGTACGAAAGCCGCCGCCGAATAGGGGGTGTGAGTCTCGGCATAGCGAAAACTGGCGGGCAGGGCGCCGGTCTGCGGATCGCGTTGCTGGTAGGCCCGTTCGGTTTCCAGAATGCCCGCGGTACTGGTGCCGATAAACACGCCGACCCGTCGTGCGCCATAGCGCTGCGCCGCCGCTGCGACGGCTTGCGCAAAACCGTCCTGCGTCAGGCCCAGTTGCGCGAGCCGGTTGTTGCGGCAGTCGAACTCGCTCAGGCCGGCGCGCACGGGTTCGGCATCGACGCCCTCGACCTCGCCGATCCACGTCTCCAGACTCGCGCGTTCGAAGCGGCATGGCGCGAGGCCGCCGCGCCCGGCGCGCAGCGCGTCGAGCGTGGCGTCGAGTCCGCGGCCGATGCAACTCGTGGCGGTGAAGTGCGAGAGCAGGAGAGGTTTCACGACAGTACGGTCCTGTTACGGGTTCGATGCGGCGGCGCCGGCCGGCGGGGAGCTTCCATTGCCGCCGACATGGCGCAAGATGTACTCCGGCAAGGGACGCCCGAGCCTGACAAACCAAGCCTGATAAACAATGGTAGCAAACGGCGTGCACGCGCCAGGCTGCTGCGCTGCGTCAGAAGCGCGCCGGGCGGCATGGCATGCGGCAGATAAGCAGACGCGCAGGGCGCGCGCTCGCGGAATTTCTCACGCATCCTCGGACCCCGGGGCAATCGCCGCGCGCAATGTGGTGCAGCGCAACTGCGCGGCGGCGGCTGCAGCGAGCACCGCAGGCAGCACGTCGAGGACGACCGGCTGATTGCGTGCGTCGCGCGCCGGATGGCCGTCATGTACGAGCAGAATGTCGCGTGGCGCCAGTCCGTGCAGCAGGCGCTCCGTCACCACGGCGGCATCGCGCGTGCGGGTGTCGTAACCGCGCCGGGTCCAGCTTGCCAGATGCAGCCCGAGCCGGCACAGCACCGGTTCGAGAAACGGATTGCGCAGGCCGGCGGGGGCACGAAAGAACCATGGCCGCGACCCGCTGAGCTCCGTGAGCGTCTGTTGCGCTGCTGCAATCTCCCGTTCGAGCGCGCGCGGTCCGAGCAGCGAAAAATTGTGCCGGTGCCGTTGACTGTGATTTTCGACGGCATGCCCGCGTGCAACGATCGCTTCCACAATCTGCGGATGGCGGCGCGCCACCTCGCCGATGCAGAAGAAGGTTGCGCGTGCATCGTAGCGATCGAGCAGGTCGAGCACGCGCGGCGTCACTTCGGGGTTCGGCCCGTCGTCGATGGTCAGCGCAATCTGCCGCTGCGCGCTTGCCGGCAGGCTTGTCCAGTTCAGACCGAGCAGGGTGCTGCGCGGCCAGAGTCCGGCCGCGGTCAACGCCAGGTGCGAGGTGACGACACTGCCCAGCGCCCACGGCCACAGCGCCGGCTGCAACACGACGGCCGCCGCGGCGCCGGCATGCAGCGCCGCCGAGCCGGTGATGAACGGGGACGGTTTCCAGCGCCGCGGTGCGCCGGGAGTTGCTGGCGTAGCGCGAGCGCTGAAACCCTGCGGCGCTTGCTGCGCATGTTGTGCCTGCGTTTGCGGGCCGGGCTTCGTGGAGTTCATACGCGCTCTCCACCGCGTGGCTCGTCGGGCACGGCCGCGCTGGAACGTTGTGCCGCGTGCGTGGCAATAGCAGGGGCGAGAATCGCGGAGAACAGCAGCGCCAGAATCGCACCGGGCCCCACCGTCAGGCCGAATGCCTTGAGAAGCGGCACACGGGCGAGCGCCAGCAGGCCGAAGCCGGCCACGGTGGCGAGATTGGCGATCAAGAGCGAAACCAGGGTTTGCGGCGCGATGGCGGCTACACCGTTTGCCGCGTGGCGCGCCTGGTTGAAAAAGAGCGCGTAGTTGGACCCCACCGCGACGATCAGCAGCATGCCGATCAGGTGCAGGATGGTCAGTTGTTCACCCGCCAGCGTGAGACCCGCGCTGACCACCAGCACGGCGGCAAGCAGCGGGGCGAGGGTGCGCGCGACGGCCTGCGGCGAGCGCAGCGCAATCAGCAGCAACACGACAATCGCGGCGAGCCCGGCAAGCGAGAGATGAATGTCTTCGCGCACATAGTTGATGTAGAGCCGGTCGGCCTCGGCCTTCATGTCGACGAACAGCGCGTCGGGTACGTGCGCCTGCGCCACGGCGGCGCGGATTGTCGCGGCATCGAGGCTCGGTGTGTCGTCGCCGGCGCCGCCGGTGACGGCTTTTCCTGGACCGCCTAGGCTACCTGAACTTGCAACGGCGGCCGCCTGAGCCGGCGCGCGCAGCGACAGCATCGCGCTCCAGCGGCCATCGCGCTCGGTCAGCAGCGCATCGACGGCCAGCGCCATCGACGTGCCTTGCAGATCCGCCCGCGTCAGCAGCGGCTGCTGGCGCGCGGCCTGAACCTCGGCGATGAACGGTGCGAACGTTTCGGGTTTCACGCTGATCGCCTGGTTGGCGACGGCCGCGCGCATTCTGGCCGTCAGCTCGTCGGCGGGCGGCAGGCTGGCGAGGCGCGCGCGCTGTGCGGCGACGCTCGGCAGATACAGCGCCGGGCTCTCGTAGCCGGCCAGCACGCCCTGGTCCACCAGCGGCTGCAGTTGCACGGCGACCTGCTCGGCGCCTTCCAGCACCGCTTCCTCGCTCGCCCCTGAGATCACCACCAGGTAGCGCACATCGGGCGCGCCGACATCGTCACGCAGGCTTTCGTCGAGCGCCTGGCTTTGCTGCGACACCGGGCTAAGCGCAGAGAGTTCGTGACTCCAGATCTGCTGGCGATGCAAGGCGAGCGCCGCCACCGACGCCGCCAGCAACACAACCAGCGGCCAGCGCAAGCGCGGCGCCGCGGCCGTGAAGCGCGCAAGGGCGGCGCCGAGCGGCACGACATTGCGGATCGCAAAGCGTGAGCCGCGCAGATGCGGCAAGACAAAGCGCGTGACGAGCGCGGCACTCGTCAGACCGGCAATCGAATACAGCCCCAGTTGGACAAGGCCGGGAAAACCGGAGAACAGCATCGAGGCGAAGCCGCACACCGAGGTCAGCACGCCCAGGCGGATAGTGGGCCAGTAGGTGGCAATCCACTCGCGCAGCGCCGGATCGCTGCCCGCTGCCGGGTTTGCTGCCGTTGCCATCGCGGCCGTCGCTACATTAGCGCCGCGCGCCTGCACCCGCGAGGATTGCACGAACAGATAGATCGAGTAGTCCACCGCTTCGCCGATCAGCGTCGTGCCGAAGCCGAGCGTCAGGCCATGTACCGTGCCGAACGCAAGACTGACCGCGGCGAGCCCTGCCGCAACCCCCGACAGCACCGGCAGCAAGCCGAGCAGGAGCGCGAGCGGCGAGCGGTACACGACCAGCAGCAGCGCGACGATCAGCACGAGGCTGACAGCTGACAGGCGCGCCACGTCGTGCTTGATGTTGTCGCGGGTCTCGACGGAGAACACGCCGGGTCCGGTCATCAGCAGACGGTATGAGGCGGGATCCGGTATGCCGCCGGTGGCGGCGTCGAAGGCGCGCTTGACCGCGGCGATCGCGCGAGCCTGCGCATCGGTGTCGGAACCGGCGCCCGCGGTCTGCACGACCAGCACCGCGCGCCGGCCGTCGCGCGAAGCCCAGACGCCGTCCTGCGAAGCCGGTTGCGCGCCGCTGTCGAGCCGGCTGACGAGCGTGGCGACTTCGCCGGTTGGATCGTGCGGCAGCAGGTCCTTGGTGAACATGCCCGCCGACGAGGCAAGCAGATCCAGACTGTCGCCGAGCGCCTGATGCAGTCCGTCAGCGGAGAAGCGCTGCGGCGTGACCGCCGGGCTGAGCTGATAGCGGTGCTCGAAGATAAAGCGCTGATCGCGCGCTTCGCTCACCGGCTCGCCGTTGTTGACCGAAGCGAACTGCGCATCGCCTCGCAAGGCGGCCGCCATGCGGCGCGATATGGCCGCCCGGGCGGCCGCGGATGAGGCAACAGAAGGGGTGACGGGTGTTCCGGCAGATGGGGCAACGGGTGCCGCAGAATCGCCGCCCTCTATGCCCACCAGAATCAGCCGCGATACCAGGCCGTCGCGCAACTGGTCGACCAGCACGCGTTGCCCGGCGCTTGGCGAGCGCGGCAGGAAGGCGGACAGGTCGGCGGTAAACGTGGTGCGGCTGATCACGACCGCACAGGCAAGCAGGAACAGCAACCACAGCAGCACCGCGCGTTGCCGCAGCGCATGGCCGAGGCCCTGCGCGGGCGTGGCGGTGGAGAGCGGTTCGCGCATCAGTTGGCGGCGTCGTTTTGCAGACGCATCAGCGAATGGTCGCCGTCGGCCTGCTGGATGGCGACCGTATTCAACTGGTCGCGCGTACCGGTCAGCGTGATCGTGCTGATCTTTTTCAGCATGCGCGTATCGAGCGGCGTGAGCGTGAGCGTCCAGTCGTCGCCCGCGCCTGTGACGGCCACCTTATAGACCTGTTCGAGCGCAAAGCGATTGCCGGCGAGCGTCGCGCGAATGCTGTCGATAAAGGCCGACAGGTCCGGATACTGCGTCAGCGCGAGCGTGTAGCGGTGGCCGTTGCGCGCGATCGTCAGCTTGTCGCCGTCGACCATGAGGTCTTCCGGCGTGGGTGATTCCGTGCGCTTTTCCAGATGGTCCGGCGCGGTGAACATCAGTTCCCCTGAGGACTTTACAGGCTCGGTGGCAATCGAGAGGTACTTGGTTTCGACAAAGCTCGCATGGCCGGATTTTTTCTGGCCGAGCGTGGACATCAGTCGCTCGAGTGTCCAGCCTGAAGTGTCGGGACTGGCTGCGTGGGCGCAGGTGAGGAGGGCCGTTGCCGCCCACGCGGAGAATGCAGCCGCGCAGGCCAGCGCCCGCACCCGGCGATGCAGCGCAACACGGAACACGGGGCGAGTTGCGGTCATGTCAGGCGTTCCTGCTCCGGGTAGTCGTCAGATTGGTGTTGTGCGCGAGCGGTGCCGCAGTCGATTCGGCCGCCACGCTCGTGGCAAATCCGGAGGTGGGTTTCGCGGCGCTTCCGGTGGCGGATTCAGCGGCGCTCTCATTGCCCTGCTGACCGGTCTTTGCATTGGCCGTTTGATCCGCATGTGGAGCAGCCGGTTCAGCGTGCCAGAAGTCGAAGTAGTTGAACCAGTTATACGGCGCCGCGCAGCAATATTTTTCGAGCAGCGCGACATAGCGGGCGAGCGCGGCCTGTACCTCGGCGCTGCGTTCGCCGCGTTCGAGCTGCGAGAAATCGGCCAGCTTTTCGAAGTGAATATCGTAGCGGTTGCCGCCACGGTAGAGCCCGGTCATAAAGATCACCGGGCGCCGCAACATGGCGGCCATATGCAGCGGCCCGAGCGGAAACGCCGCCGGTGTGCCGAGGAACTCGAGCCAGCGCATCGAGTCGCGCGCGTCGCCGAGCAGGGTGCGGTCGGCGAGGATGCCGATCAGGCTGCCGGCGTCGAGATGCTCGCGCACTTTCAGCATCGAATCCACCTGGCCGAGCGCGATCACATCCGGCTTCGCCGCCGGATTGATGGAGGCGAGAATTTCACTGATGCGGCGCGCGTTTTCCTCGTACATCGTTATCGCGACCCGCAGGTCCGGTTGCGTGCGGCCGATTGCACGGATCACTTCGAAGCTGCCCAGATGCGCGCCGATCAGGAACGCGCCGCGTCCTTCGGCCAGCGTGTCCGCCATCACGGGTTGGCCGTGCACACGCAGATCGAACAGATCGAAGCGGTCGTTCAGCAGATAGATGCGGTCGTGGATCGTCGAGCCGAACACTGTCAGATGGCGCAAGACGTCGAGCCAGCCGGCCGGCCGGCCAAGGGCGCGCGCAAGGTAGTCGCGCGACGCCTTGCATGCCGCCGGTGAAAACAGCAGAAAATAGACCGCTGCCGGTTTTAGCACAATGCGGCTCAGGCGCCGGCCGAGGCGCAGCGAGAGCCAGCTCATCGCGCGCATCAGCGACCGGTTGCTGCGCTCCTTGCGTTGGGTCCAGGCGGGGCGTTTCATGACGTCACCGCTTCTTCAGGCGCTGTTTCGACGGCTGCGGGCGCCGCCAGCACGCCGCTCGCTACCGTGCGCGAGCCGGCGCGGATCGTGAAACGGATCGTGCCGCTGGCGCTGGTTTCGAACGCGAGATCGAGCGGCGTGCCGGGTGCGGCCGGGCTCAGGAATTTGGCTGAATTCAGGCGCCAGGCGTCGAGCGGGCGGCCTAGCGCGCGACCGATCGCGCTGATGGCATGATCGAGCAGCACGACACCCGGCACGACAGGCTGGCCGGGGAAGTGGCCCGCGATGGAAGCGTGATCGGCGGCGATCGTGAAGCCGAGTGTGGCTGCGTTCGCCGCCGCGCCGCGTGGCTGGCGCGTATGTTGTGCCACCAGTGCCGTCAGCACGTCGCGCGGCAGTTTGCCGGTCGCATTGCGCGGCAGCGAGGCGACGAAGATCAGCGGGCGTGGCATGAACGCCGCGTCGATGCGCTCGCGCAAGGCGCGCTGCAGATCGGCGGGTGTGAGATCGGGCGCAACGACGAGAGCAAGCAGACGCGTGACCGGTTCGCCGCGGCCCACAGCGCTTGCCGCGGCGCCGCAGACAGCACTGGAGCCGACCGCAGGCACGGACGACGCAGGACCTGCCGCGGGAGCGGCGTCGGGCATAAAGAACACGCCGTCCACCACACCGGTTATCTCGTTCAACTGATGATTCAGATAGCCGAGCGAGGTGCGCTTGCCCGCGATATTGATGAGATCGCCCTTGCGGCCATGCAACAGGAACTGGCCATCGTCGAGGAGTTCCAGTGTATCGCCCAGCGGCACCGGCGTCTCGACATGGCCGCCGGATACCCAGACGGTCGCATCATCCGCGCTGCCGCTTTCAGCACCATCGTCATGCCGCGTCTCCAGCCGCAGTTCAGGGTAGAGCTGCCAGGCGTCGCGCAGCGCCGTGCGGCGCGTGGCGATCTGGCCGCTTTCAGTACTGCCATAGATTTCCAGCAAGGGCGCACCGAGCCGCGCCTCGGCGGTGCGCGCCAGATCCTGGGCAAGCGGTGCGGTCGCGGACAGCATCAGCGCGACGGGCGGCAACGCCTGGCTCGACATCATCAGCGCGCGCAGATGGACCGGTGAGGTGACCAGCACGCGCGGTTGAGGGAGCGCGGCGAGTTCGGCGGCGACATCGCCCGGATAGAACGGTTGCCGGTTGCTGAACGCGACACCGCCGATCAACGCCAGCAGCACGGTGGTTTCGAAGCCGTACATATGCTGCGGCGGCACCGTGCCGACCAGCGTGCATGCGCCCATCTCGGGCAGGCCGAGACGCGCGGCTGACGTGCGCAGGCAGCGCACCAGATAGCCCCACTTCTTGCCGTGCGGCACCGGCACGCCAGTCGACCCGGAGGTGAACAGGTATGCCATCACCTGCTCGGCGTCGATCTGCGGCACGGCAACTTCGGCGCGCCGATCTTCAGCGCCCGGGCCGACGCTCGCCCCGGCACCGCCATGCGCCGCATCCACACCGGACTCCGAAGGAAAGCGAAAACGCGGCAACGCCACGCTGCAGTGCGCGCTGTCGTGCAGGCAGAAGGTGTCCGGCGCGAACGCCGCCAGTTGCCGCACCGCCTCGGGCGTGTGCGCCGAGGGCAGCAGGCTGATCTTGCCGGCCACGAGCGTCGCGCACAGGCCGACGGCAAACCGGTAGCGATCGGTGCACATGTTGAAGACATGGCCACCGGCCGGCAGCATCCCGGCAAGGCGCGTCACGTCACCGAGAAACTCGCGCACCGAGACCGGCGTGCCGTCGCGCCAGGCAATCGTCCCGGTGGACGACGAGTGGAACAGCAGAGGAAAGCTCGGCATAACGTCAGTCAAAACAGTGATCGTGGTTCTGCGCGGCAGCGCTGCGCTGCCGCGCGGGCATTGAGCCCGCCTTCATTGTGCGCGTTCGGCGCCGCCTTGCATGGTATGCCGGTAGGCGCGGGCGGCGGCGAGCAGGCTGGAGCGTTTGACGTCGGGCAGGGCGACGCGCCGCCAGGCATGTTCGCCGACGAACATGACGGCAACCAGCGGCAGCGTCATGTAGTTGGCGAAGGTGGACCACGCAACCAGCGGCGCCGTGACGAACAGCAGTGTCGAGATGCCTGCGACAAACAGGAAGAATGCCGTCCACGCTACGGTAATCTGGCGCGTGTAGTGCGCGACGGCCGGCGTGAGCGTGCCGTGGACCATAGCGGCGAAGCGGCTGCACAGCGGCTGGCGGCCCGCCGCGAGGGTACGGCCGAATACCGACGCCATCAGCAGCGTGAAGCCCAGATGTTCGAGATAGGCGCTCCATTCGAAGTGACGCATGAGCGGTTCGCGCGCCAGCCACAGCGCGGCACAGAGGCAGGCCCACAGCGGCAGCAGCCATCTGCGCTGCGGCGCGCGGGCGGCAGCGGCAAGCGCGATCAACAGCAGCGGCGCGACCACTACGATGAGGCCGAAGCCTCGCGCGCCTGGCGTGCTGGCCGCGTAGTGCGTGCCGACCTCGCAGGCCACGACGACACCCACGGTGCCGGCGCCGCGCAACGGGCGGCCTGGCGACATGCGCGTCTTCGGCGGGCGCGTCTGTCCATCGGGAATAAGGTCAATACGCTGCATGGATGGGGATCTTTAAAAGCCGGTGCGGACGTCTGAACTCTGACCGTCCACCGCCGGTTCTTTCATCACATGAATGACACGACGGCCGTCTGCGACGATACCGCTTGCCACGCATTTTTCGTTCCTACCCGGAACCTGATTAAAGACCGGCCTGAGCGTCCCGGGTTCGCTGGCGGTTTTGTAACTGTTTGTGTGATCGCGCGCATCGCACGCGGCGGGCGCAATTCTAGCGTACTGTCCAGGGCCAGGCGCAGACGGGCTTTCGCCTTTCAGACCCTTACGGGAAGGCGGCGCCGGCAGAAAACGTCGTGTAACCCTTTCGCGCTATACGAGCCTCTACGGCTCCTCTAGAATCGCCCCAGACTTACAATCTCATATATATGGCGGGCAGCGTGGCGGTCCGACGGGGTAACCAGGGCCCGCTGCTCCCGGGCGCCGTCCAGGAGGCGGCACAGGGTTTGCATCACGGCCTGTGGGCACCCCTTCCATTGGCATCGATCCCGGCATACAACGCAATGAATAAACTGGAACAAGAACTCGCCGCGCTCATTATCGGCGAACTGAATCTCGAAGACGTGCAGCTCGATGCGGTGACTGCCGATACCCAGCTATACGGCGAAGGCCTGGGACTCGACTCGATCGATATCCTCGAAATCGCACTGCTGATTTCGAAGAAGTACGGCTTCGAACTGCGTTCGGACAATCCGGACAACCAGAAGATTTTCGCCACGCTCGGCGCGCTGGCTGCATACGTGGCGGCGCATCGGATCCGCTGACGGGCGGCCTCTGGAAATGCCGCGCCGCGCGTCCCTGGCACTGCTTGAAAGCGAAGAGTAATGGAGAGTCGATGCGAGCGCTTGTGACAGGCGGTAGCGGCGCGCTGGGGCAGGCCATCAGCGTGGCCCTGGCGCAGGCGGGCCACGAAGTCTGGGTGCACGCGAACCGCGGTCTCGCGCAGGCCGAGGCCACGGCCGCGCAGATCGTCGCGGCTGGCGGCACGGCCCGTGCTATTGCGTTCGATGTCACCGACGCCGAGGCCACGCGGCTCGCCCTCGAAGCGCTGCTCGCGCAGGCGCCCGTGCAGATACTCGTCAACAACGCCGGGATTCACGACGACGCGCCCATGCCCGGCATGACGCACAGGCAATGGCACAGCGTGATCGACGTCACGCTGAACGGCTTTTTCAATGTCACGCAGCCGCTCCTGCTGCCGATGATCCGCACCCGCTGGGGGCGCATCGTCAACATGGCGTCAATAGCGGGCCTGCTGGGAAATCGCGGCCAGGTGAACTATGCAGCGGCCAAGGCCGGCTTGATCGGCGCGACGAAATCGCTCTCGCTCGAACTGGCCTCGCGCGGCATTACGGTGAATGCGGTGGCGCCCGGCATGATCGAGTCGCCCATGGCGGCCGCCGCCTTTCCGCCTGAGCGGATCAGGCAACTGGTGCCGGCGCAGCGCGCGGGTCGACCTGAGGAGGTCGCGGCGATGGTGGCCTACCTCGTGTCCGACGCAGCGGCTTATGTGACGGGCCAGGTGCTGTCGATCGACGGGGGCCTAGCCTGAGGCGGCAACATCAGCATCCAGAGGAAAACGATGACGCATGCAAGCCAACCTGACGCAACGCCCTGGGATGTCGTCGTGATCGGCGGCGGGCCGGCGGGTTCGAGCGCCGGCACCTTGCTCGCCGGGCGTGGCTACCGCGTGCGCCTGCTGGAAAAAGCCCGGCATCCGCGTTTTCATATCGGCGAATCGCTGCTGCCGGCCAATCTGCGCCTGTTCGAGCGCCTGGGCGTAGGCGAGCAGGTGAGGGCGATCGGCATGGTCAAGCTTGGCGCCGAATTCGTCTCGCCGCAGCACGGCAACCGCATGGAGCGCTTCCTGTTCGCCGAGGCGTGGGACAAGTCGATGCCCGGCGCCTACCAGGTGCTGCGCTCGGAACTCGATCATCTGCTGCTGCGCAATGCGTCGGCGCATGGCGTGGAGGTGGTGGAAGGCTGTCAGGCGCGCGATGTGGCGTTTCTGCCCGACGGCTCCGGCGCTGTGATCCGCGCGCAGCATGAGGACGGCCGTGAAGAGCAGTGCCGCGCGCGCTTCGTGGTGGACGCCTCGGGCCGCGACACGCTGCTCGCGAACCAGTTCAGGAGCAAGCGCCGCAACAACCGGCACAACAGCTCCGCGCTCTACGCACACTTTCGCGGCGCGCAGCGCAACGCCGGCGAGCACGAAGGCAACATCACGGTGTACTGGTTCGAGCACGGCTGGTTCTGGTTCATTCCGCTTGCCGACGGCACCACCAGCGTTGGGGCGGTGGTGTGGCCGCACTACCTGAAAAGCCGGCCGAAGGGCCGCTCGCTCGAAGTGTTTTTCGCCGACACGATCGCCTTGTGTGCGCCGCTCGCCGAGCGTCTGAGGCAGGCCGAGCGCCTGAACGACGTGACCGCCACCGGCAACTACTCGTACACCGGCGAGCTCACGCACGGCCGCAATTTTCTGCTGCTCGGCGACGCGTTTGCGTTCATCGATCCGGTGTTCTCGTCCGGCGTGATGCTGGCCATGCAAAGCGCGTTTGCCGGCGCCGAGGCGATCGACGTCTGCCTGCGCGACCCGGCCCGTGCCGATGCGGCGCTGGCGCGCTTCGACAGGCGTCTGCGGCATGGGCCGAAAGCGTTCTCCTGGTTTATCTACCGGATGACCTCGCCGGCGATGCGCGAGCTTTTCATGGCGCCGCGCAACGTGCTGCGCATGAAAGAGGCGCTGCTGTCGCTGCTGGCCGGCGATATCTTCGAGAACACGCCGATCTGGCGTTCGCTGGGCCTGTTCAAGGGCGTGTACTACGTGTCGGTGCTGCTGAATGCGCCGCGCACCTGGCATGCATGGCGCGGCCGGCGCCGCAATCTGCGGGTGACGGACGGCCCACAGGACGGGCCCTAAGCCATAAGCGGACAACACGAACGACAAAGCGGACGACAAGACGGACGAAAAGACAGCCCATACAACGGGCCCGGCCATAACAAACCTTCATTTGATTTGCTGTATTTCATGCGCACAACGAGCCCCTCGCCGACTCACCTGGTTCTGATTCCGAGCTACAACCCCGGTGAAAAAGTCTATGAAACCGTGCGCAGCGCGCGCGAACACTGGAACCCCGTGTGGGTGGTGGTCGACGGCAGCACGGATGGCAGTGCTGCGCGTCTGCAGGCGCTGGCCGAGCAGGATGCCGGCCTGCGCGTGATCGTGCTGCCGCACAACCAGGGCAAGGGCGCGGCGGTGCTGCACGGTCTCGACGAAGCCGCCGGCCTCGGTTTCACGCACGTCCTGACGATGGACTCCGATGGCCAGCATCCGGCCAACCTGATCCCCGGCTTCATGAGCGCCTCGCTGGCACAACCGGGCGCAATGGTGCTCGGCATGCCGAAGTTCGACGCCAAGGCGCCGAGAGCGCGCGTCTACGGCCGGCGCCTGTCCAACGGCTGCGCCCACCTCGAGACCTTGTGGGCCGGTATCGGCGATTCGCTGTACGGCTTTCGCGTGTATCCGGTCGAGCCGTTGCGCAAGGTGATGAGCCGCCACGTGTGGATGCGGCGCTTCGATTTCGATCCGGAAGCCGCCGTGCGTTTGTGCTGGGAAGGTGTGCGGCCCATCAACATCGAAGCCCCCGTGCGTTATTTCCGCGCCGACGAGGGCGGTGTGTCGCATTTCAATTACCTGCGCGACAACCTGCTGTTGTCGTGGATGCATCTGCGGCTTTTCTGCGGCTTCCTCCTGCGCCTGCCCGTGCTGATCGCGCGGCGCCTCGAACAGCGGCCGGAACACCGGCGCAGCTAAACCGGCTTCCTGCCCACACGTGCAGGTGAAGTCAGATGAAGGCAGATGTAAGCCATCTGCCTTTTATCGGGTTATACCCTGGGATGCCTTCCGTTCGACGGACGGCTCTGGTATAACTCCGCTCCAAAGCTGATTACGTTTTAGCACGGCAAAAATTCAGTTTCGCGTCAACGGCGCGGACCGGGCAATGCGAAGGAGCGGTATGGCGCGCGTGGTAGTGGTGGGCAGCATCAACATGGACATGGTGGTCACGACCGAGGTGTTTCCGCGTCTGGGCGAAACGCTGTCCGGTACGCATTTCGCCACCTGGCCGGGCGGCAAGGGCGCCAACCAGGCGGTCGCCGCGGCACGCCTGGGCGCCGATGTGACGATGATCGGCCGCGTCGGCGCGGATGCGTTCGGTGCGCAACTGAAAGCGACCCTGGAGCGCGAGGGCATCGACACCCGCTGGGTTTCCACGGCGAGCGCCGCCACCGGGATTGCTTCGATCACGCTAACCGGCGGCGACAACGCCATCGTGGTGGTGCCCGGCGCCAACCACGAGCTGTCCGCTGCGGATCTCGATCTTGCGCACGAAGCGTTCGCTCGCGCCGACGTGATCCTCGCACAACTCGAAGTGCCGCTCGCCACCGTCCTGCATGCGGCAAGGCTCGCCAAGCGCTTCGGCAAGCCGTTCTTCCTGAATCCGGCGCCCGCGGTGGCGTTGCCTGCCGAGCTGATCGCGCTGACTACCTTACTCACACCGAACGAGCACGAACTCGCCACCGCGCTGCAAACCGCGGGCGAGCCGTGGGCCGAGGTGTTGCGGCGCATGCCGGGGCGCATTGCGATGACCCATGGCAAGGACGGCGCCTACACCAGTGGTGAGGATGGCGAACTGGTTCATGAGGCGGGCTTCGAAGTCGAGGCCGTGGACACCACCGGCGCCGGCGACACCTTCAACGGCGCGCTCGCCGCCTTCTGGCATCTGGGCGCGGCACAGGCCATGCGCCGCGCCAATGCGGCAGGCGCACTGTCCGTCACCCGCGCGGGTGCGCAGGGCGGTATGCCCACGCTTGCCGAACTCGAACAGTTTTTGATGATTCAAGCATGAAAAGACTCGGACACCTGAACCGCGATATCGCCCGCGTGCTGGCCGGCATGGGACATACCGACAGCGTCGTGATTGCCGATTGCGGCCTGCCGGTTCCCGACGGCGTGGAATGCATCGACGTCTCGCTCACGCTCGGCGTGCCGGGCTTTTTCGACGTGCTGGACAGCGTGCTGGCCGATTTCAAGGTGGAGCGCGCGGTGTTCGCGAGCGAAAGCCTGACGCAGAACGCCGCCGTGGCGCAGCGCCTGACGCAGATGCGTGCCGCAGAGGTGGTTGTCGAGGACGTTCCGCATGAGCAGTTCAAGCGCCTCTGCCAGCAGGCAAAGGCCGTGATTCGCACCGGCGAGTGCAGTCCCTACGCGAATGTGATCCTGCATTCGGGCGTGATTTTTTGAGCACCGCGTTTTTGAGCACGGCGTTTTTGAGCACCGCACGGGCTGCTGGCGGTGCGATGTTTTCTGAAAGAGGCGTGTCATGCAAGTGACCATGCGGGGCATCGGCAAGGCGTTCGGACCGGTGCGCGTACTCGAAGGTGTCGACTTCAGGATCGGCGCGGGGGAAATTCACGCGCTGATGGGCGAGAACGGCGCCGGCAAGTCGACGCTCATGAAGATTCTGAGCGGCGTTTATCAGGCCGATGCGGGCGAGATCCTGATCGACGGCAAGGCCGTGCAGATCCGCAACACCGTCGACGCCGAACGCGCGGGCATTGCCATCATCCATCAGGAATTGAACCTGATTGCGCAGCTATCGGTGATGGAGAACCTCTTTCTGGGCCGCGAGCCGAGCCGTTTCGGCGTGGTCGATTCGGCCGCCATGCGCAGGCAGTCGCGCAAATGGCTCGACATGGTCGGCGCGCAAAGCATCGATCCGCAGACGGAAGCGGGGCAGCTCTCGATTGGCCAGCAGCAACTGGTGGAAATCGCCAAGGCGCTCTCGCTGGATGCGCGCGTGCTGGTGATGGACGAGCCGACCGCGGCGCTCACGCATCGCGAGATCGAGACGCTGTTCGAGATCATGCTGGCGCTCAAGGCGCGCGGCGTGGCGCTGGTGTACGTCTCGCACCGGATGGAAGAAATCTTCCGCATCTGCGACAAGGTCAGCGTGCTGCGCGACGGCCACTTTGTCGGTGAACGCGCGGTGAAAGAGACGAATTTCGATGAGGTGGTGCGCCTGATGGTGGGGCGTGAGCTGGGCGAGCGCTTTCCGAAGCGCAACCATGCGCCCGGCGAAGTGCGCTTCGCTGTGTCGGGCCTCGCCGACGACGGCAACATTTCCGGCATTTCATTCGACGTGCGCGCCGGCGAAGTGCTCGGCGTGGCCGGCTTGATGGGCGCGGGCCGCAGCGAAATTCTGCGCACGCTGTTCGGCCTGAACCGCAGGACGGCAGGCTCGGTAACGCTCGACGGCCGCACGCTCGAGGTGCGCGATGCATCCGGCGCGATTGCGGCCGGCATCGGCTTTGTCACCGAAGACCGCAAGAGCCAGGGCCTTGTGCTCGGCATGTCGGTGCGCGAGAACGCGACGCTGGTCCACCTTGACCGCTACGCGCGCCTGGGCGTGGTGAGCGACAGCGCCGAACGCGCGGCGGTCGCCGATCTGATCAGGCAGTTGCGCATTCGCACCCGCGATGCGGAGCTGGACGTGAAGTCGCTTTCCGGCGGCAACCAGCAGAAGGTGGTGTTTGCCAAATGGCTGGCCGAGCCGCCCAAGGTATTGCTGCTCGACGAGCCGACCCGCGGCGTCGACGTGGGCGGCAAGGCCGAGATCTACACCATCATCAATCAGTTGGCCTCGCAGGGCGTGGCGATCGTGATGGTGTCCTCCGAGTTGCCGGAAGTGCTGGCGATGAGCGATCGCATTCTGGTGATGCATCAGGGCAGGCAGAACGGCATCTTCGCGGCGGCCGGCGCCACCCAGGAAGTACTGATGACGGCCGCCACCGGCGGCAAGGCGGCTACGGCTTAACACGACCCGAGGCGGCCTGAAACCGCCAGAAAAGGCTCAAGCGGCAACGCATTGGTTCAAGCCGCTTGCCGACGGCCCGGACAACCGGCAATCGAGACCCGAACGAGAAACGAAATGGCGCAATTGACCATGACACCCAGTACCAAGGCCACGCTGCAAAAGCTCGGGCCGTTTATCGCGCTTCTGATCATCGCGGTGGGGCTTGCCATTATCAGCCCCAGCTTCCTCACGCTCGACAACCTGCTCAACGTGATGCGCCAGGCGTCGATCAATGCGCTGATCGCCTTTGGCATGACGCTCGTGATCCTGCTGGGCGGCATCGACCTGTCCGCCGGTTCGGTGCTGGCGCTCTCGTCGGTGATCATTGCAACGCTCATGCAAAGCGGCACGCCGGCGGCGCTCGCAACGCTCGCCGGCCTTGTCGCCGGCGGCGTGATGGGCCTTTTCAACGGGCTGGTCATCAGCAAAGGCAAGGTGGCGCCGTTTATCGCCACGCTCGGCTCGATGACCGTGCTGCGCGGCCTCGCGCTGGTGGTCTCCAACGGCAGCCCGATCAGCAGCTTCAATAGCGATTTCTTCTCGATGCTGGGCGGCGGCTATGTGGCGAGGCTCGTGCCGATTCCGGTGGTGCTGATGCTGGTGATGTTCGCCGTCTTCTGGTTCGTGCTGAAGAAGACCGTGTTCGGCCGTCACGTCTATGCGACCGGCGGCAACGCCGAGTCGGCCAGGCTTTCCGGCGTGAAGGTGGATCGCGTCCAGTTGTGGGTGTACACGATCTCCGGCGTGATGGCGGCGATAGCCGGCGTGGTGCTGACCTCGCGCCTGAACTCCGCCCAGCCGACCGCCGGCACCGGTTACGAACTCGACGCCATCGCCGCCGTGGTGCTCGGCGGCACCAGCCTGACGGGCGGGCGCGGCTGGATTTTCGGCACGCTGGTGGGCGCGTTGCTGATCGGCGTGCTGAACAACGGCCTGAACCTGATGGACGTGTCGTCGTTCTACCAGCAGGTGATCAAGGGCGGGGTGATCCTGCTCGCCGTGCTGATCGACCGGGGCAACAAGAAGTAACGACGATTGACGCGGCCGCCCCGGCGAATCTCGCCCCCGTGCCATGAACCCGAAACCAGGCGGCCGCAAGGATTTTTTTACCGCAGAAGCGGCGCAAGCCGTGTAGTACGACTAAATGATGAACGTCACACTCTATCTATAGGACTCAGGAGACGACCATGAAGAAAATGCTTACGAAATCGATCTCGCCGCTGTTTTCACCTCTGTTTGCCGCCCTGCTGGTGGTCGGCCTTGCCGCCTGTTCGAAGCAGGGCCCGGATACCACCGCCGCCGCGCCCGCGAGCGGCGCTTCCGCGCCGGCCGCGAGCGGCCCCGTGACGGTGGGTCTGTCGATTTCGACGCTCAACAATCCGTTCTTCGTTTCGCTGCGCAAGGGCGCCGAAGACGAGGCGAAGAAGGAAGGCGTGACGCTCATCACCGTCGACGCGCAGAACGACCCGGCCAAGCAGCAGGCGAGCGTCGAAGACCTGATCCAGAAGAAGGTTAGCGTGATCCTGATCAACCCGACCGATTCGTCGGCTGTCGCCAACGTCGTCAAGGAAGCCACCGACAAGGGCATCAAGGTGGTCTCGCTCGACCGCAGCGTGAACGGCGCCGAGGTCAGCTCGCACATCGCTTCCGACAACAAGGCCGGCGGCAAGATGGCCGCGGACTTCCTCGTCGACAAGCTGGGCGGCAAGGGCAATGTGGTCGAGCTGCAGGGCATTCCGGGTTCGTCGGCTGCGAATGAGCGCGGCGCCGGCTTCGACACCGAAGTGGAAGCAAAGGGCGGCGTGAAGATCGTCACCAAGCAGCCGGCTGACTTCGACCGCGCCAAGGGCCTCTCGGTGATGGAAAACATCATCCAGAGCAACAAGGACATCCAGGGCGTGTTCGCGCAGAACGACGAGATGGCGCTCGGCGCGCTCAAGGCGCTGCAGGCGGCGGGTCTGAAGAACGTGGCCGTGGTGGGCTTCGACGCTACCGACGACGCGATTGCCGCCGTCAAGGCCGGCACGATGGCGGCCACGGTGCAGCAGCAGCCGGAACTGATCGGCCAGTACGGCGTGCAGACCGCGAAGAAGCTGGTCGACGGCCAGCCCGTGGACAAGTTCATCCCGGTTCCGCTGAACCTGTATAAACAATAACCTCTAGAAACTGCAAGTTCTCAGCAGCTTATCCCCGTAGTACCATCTGGCACTGAAATCAATGTCGATGCAGTGCCGCCCGCCACCCGGTATGCACCGGCGTGGCGGCGTCTCCCGCCAATACCTGACTGGTGCATGCCGCATAGGCCCTGGGCTGCCGGCATCGTGCGGCAGCCGCCGTTACCGGGCCTACCCGGCCCGCGTTAGCGAGGGGCATCGACCTACTGCAGCGAGGAAGCCAGCGTGACCAAGTTCGAGCGCCTGACCATTGACGATATCGCACGTCTCGCGAAAGTTTCGCGCACGACCGCGAGCATGGTGCTGAACGGCTATGCGGAACGCTACCGGATTTCCGCCGCCACGGTCGAACGGGTGCTGCAGGTCGCCAAAGAGCATCATTTCACGCCGTCACAATCGGCCCGGGCGTTGCGTTCGCGCCGCAGCAATACGATCGGCCTCGTTATTCCCGATATCACCAATTCCGTACACTCCGCGTTCGCCCAGGCGATGGAGTGGCAATGCCGCGAACAGTATCGCTGCCAGCTCGTGGTCGTGACGAGCGATGAAGACCCGGTGCGGGAAACCGAAGGGATAGCCCACCTCGTTTCGCATCAGGTCGACGGCCTCGTGGTGGTGCCGTGCACGACCGAGGCGGAGCGCTATCAGAAGTGGGTGAAACGTCTGCCGCTCGTGTTCGCCGACCGCCGTGTCGAGGACAGCGAGATTCCCTACGTGGTCACGGATGCAACAGAGATTGTGGCCATCCTGGTGGGCGACGCGCTCCGGCAGGGCGCAAGCGAAGTGGTGTACTTCGGCGGCCGGCCGGACCTGTCGGCCAGCCGCGATCGCCTGGCCGGCTACCGTCAGGCGCTGGCGGCGCATGGTCTGGCCGAGCAGGGCGACTGGGTGCATCAACGCGACTTCCAGCGCGAGTCCGGCCGCGCGCTGATGCAGGAGTGGTTCGCCACGCATGGGCGCTATCCGCAGGCGCTGTTCGCCGGCTCGATCACCTTGCTCGAAGGCGCCCTGTCGTTTATGAGCGAGGCGCACAAGCTGGCTCAGGCGCCCGATCTGCTGATGTCGTTCGACGATCATCAACTGCTCGATTGCCTGCCGCTCGCCATTGACGCCATCGTGCAGGACAGCCGGCAACTGGCCGAGCATAGCTTGCGTTCCGTGTTTGCGATGCTCGAGGGCAATGCGCATCCTGAGTCGCTGCAGGTGCCGGCGCATATTCACTATCGGCGCGCGCAAGGGGCTTCTGTCTAGGCACCGCGATTCAGGCCCCTGTCCAGACAGACAGCCGCCCGCCTTTTCGCTCCACCTTTTCGTTCCACCTTTTCGTTCCACCATTTCGCTCCAGCGTGACGTGCCATTGAACGGCGCGCGGAGCGCGCTTGCCCGCGTCGCAGCAAAAACCCGGGGTTCATGCAAAAATCGCGGCCGGAGCAATGGGTAAGGCTGCGCATGACGGGCGGGCCGCCACCAGAAGGCCATACCAGGACCACACCGAGGCAGCACCACGGCCATCGCGCCGCGCCCATTAAAAATATCATTGGTGACGAGGAGTAGACAGTTGATTCAGCGTATCTCGGGCTTTTTCACGCAGGTGGTGCATCGCGTCCTGCCTGACCCCTTAATTTTCGCGATTTTCCTGACCATTGCGACCTTCGCGCTTGCGTTCGGGCTCACGCCCAAAGCGCCCGCGGAGCTGGTCGTCATGTGGGGCGGCGGCTTCTGGAATCTGCTGGCGTTCTCGATGCAGATGGCCATGATTCTCGTCACCGGTCATGCGCTTGCCAGTTCGGGACCGGTCAAACGTCTGCTGGTCGGGCTCGCCAGTTCGGCCCGCACGCCCGCGCAAGGCGTGATGCTGGTGGCGTTTTGCGGGGCGGTGGCATGCGCCGTCAATTGGGGCTTCGGTCTCGTGCTCGGCGCGATGCTTGCACGTGAAGTGGCGCGCCGCGTCAAGGGCACCGATTACCGTCTGCTGGTGGCCTGCGCATATATGGGCTTTCTGACGTGGCATGGCGGGCTGTCCGGCTCGGTGCCGCTGGTTGCCGCCACCAAGGGCAATCCGATGGAAAAGACCATTGGACTGATCCCGGTGTCGCATACGATTTTCACCGGTTACAACGCCTTCATCACGTTTGGACTGATTCTGCTGCTGCCCATCCTCGCGCGCCTGATGATGCCCAAGCCTGACGAGGTGGTGGCGGTGGACCCGGCGCTGCTCGAAGACCCGCCTTCGGTCGAACGCACGCTGCCGGCCAATGCGACGCTCGCCGAGCGGCTCGAGGAGAGCCGCGTTCTCGCGCTGCTGGTGGCGCTGGTGTGCGCGCTGTATCTGGTGGTGCGTACCGTGCAGAAGGGATTCACACTCGATATCGACACCGTGAACCTTGTATTCCTCGCTGCCGGCATGGTGCTGCACAAGACACCGATGGCGTATGCACGGGCCGTCGGCGCGGCAGCGAAGGGCGCGTCCTCGATCATGATCCAGTTTCCGTTTTACGCCGGAATTCAGGCGCTGATGGATCATTCGGGGCTGGCCGGCATTATCACTACGTGGTTCGTGGAGATCGCCAATGTGCATACCTTCCCGCTGCTCGCGTTCCTCAGCTCGGCGGTCATCAATTTCGCGGTGCCGAGCGGTGGCGGCCACTGGGTAGTGCAGGGACCGTTCGTGATGCCGGCGGCGCAAGCCCTGCACGCCGACCTCGGCAAGTCGGCGATGGCGATCGCCTACGGCGAGGCCTGGACCAATATGGCGCAACCGTTCTGGGCGCTGCCGGCGCTGGCGATTGCCGGGCTTGGCGTGCGCGACATCATGGGCTATTGCGTCACGGCGCTGCTGTTCTCGGGCGTCGTGTTCATCGCGGGTCTGTATCTGTTCTAGACTTGTTCCAGACCTCGTCTGGTTAAAGCCATCCAGTTCCCGGAGGCGCGACGTATGAACGCTGACGATCCCGCTCCTCCCGCGGAGCAACCGGTGCGCCGCCGCGTGCTCGTATGGGATGCGCCAACCCGCCTGTTCCACTGGCTGGTGGTGGCGCTGGTCGCCGCCGCTTACGCGACCCTCAAGCTCAACTGGATCGACTGGCACGTGCGCGTCGGCGAAGCGCTGCTGGCGTTACTGCTGTTTCGCGTGCTGTGGGGCTGCTTCGGCAGCGAGACGGCGCGCTTCCGGAGTTTCGTGGCATCGCCCGTAGCGGCCTTGCGGCATCTGCGCCACCTGTTTCGCCGCGAACCGGACGTGCAGGTGGGCCACAATGCGGCGGGCGGCTGGATGGTCCTGCTGCTGCTCAGCCTGCTGTTGCTGGAGACGCTGAGCGGACTCTACGTCTACAACGAAGTCGCCGATGAAGGTCCGTTGAGCGAATGGGTGCCCGCCTGGATCGCCAATGCCATTTCGATGCTGCATGGGCTGGTGTGGGATGCGCTGCTCGCCGCGGTCGCACTGCACTTGCTGGTGATCACGCTCTATGCGCTGGTGAAAGGCCACAACCTGGTCCGGCCGATGCTGACCGGCTACAAGCCGCTGCCGGCATCGGTCGCCGCGCCGCGGCAGACGCCAGCGTGGCTGGCGCTGCTGATGCTGGTCGCGGGCGCGGTCGTAGTGATACTGCTCGCCGCTTATCTATGAGCCTGCGGCAGTGGATTCCTTCAGAGCAACCCGGTCTTACTTGGGCGGCACAACCTGGCCACGGATTTCGCCGCCGGGGTTGGTCTTGGTATGCACGTTGATATACATGTCCCCGGCAAGGAATTCCTGCGCATCCTCAGGCGATAAAGTGGCCTGACCGCTCAGCGGGCTGGTCACCGACATCGTGCCTTTCTGCGAAATCCACACTTTTACGCCGGCGTTTTTACCGGCCGGAGCGGGACCGTGGAAATGCGCCATGGTGGCGTCACTGGAAAGGCCGCTGAAGGTGATATTCCAGGTGACGACCCGTGTGCTCGGGTCGTAGGTAAGGTTCGCCGTGCCGCTGCCGGGCGTCTGGACCGGCGGCACCTGCTGGTCGCCGGTGAGCGGGACGGTAAAGGCGACCGGCGCCGCTTGCGCGAGCGAGACGGTGCCGGCGAGAGCGAGGCCGGCGAGAAGCAGGAGAGCGCGACGCGAGATCGAAACTGTCATTTGGTTTTCTCCGTTCTGAGGTTTGGCTTGCGAGGCGTGTACCTTGCAAGCACCGTCGGCGGTTGCGCCCAGCGCGAAACGCAGCACGGCGCGCTGGGCGGCGCGGCGGTGAAACAAGCATAGACTCAACCCGGCGCGAACTCCAAGCCGGCCAGGTTCATGCATTCCGGCATGCGAAACCACGGGCGTTATCCGGACTAGCGGACGCGATGGCGCGCCCGTGGCTTGCCGGTTATTGCGCGGTGTCCGCGCTCAGCTTTGTCTCGCCGGCGAACATCGGGCGGTAACGCTCCTCGACGTCCACGCGCGTGTTGACCTCCAGCATGAAGCTGCCGGGAATCCAGCAGAAGAACCGCGAGCCGCGTGGATGTTTGATCATTTTGGTTTGCATTTTTATCCCGTCCGCCACCAGACGCTCATACATTGCCTCGACTTCCTGTACCGTCGGAAGCTCGATTCCAATGTGGAAATTTTTCGGCCATTCGTCGTGACGGCCTTCCGCCTGTTCGATCACGATGTCGAAATCGCGTCGTGTCAGGTAGCGGCCGTTTCCCGACGTCGTGATCCTGCATTCAAGGTAACGTTCGAAGAATGCGGCGGTCGCGTCGACGTCGGAGGAGGGGAAGCTAAGATGGTTGAGTTTCAAGATTTCACCTGTTTAAAGGAGTTTTCGAATGAATTTTCAAGTTTTAACTGACTAGGACTGCTTATTTAATTACCGCTTTCGCCCGAAACGCCAGTCTTGCCCTGCGTGCAGGCAGGATCCGCGTCGCTGTGCAGGACAGGCTCGCACGTTGCTGGGATCGCTGCGGGAGGGCAAGGCGGCAGGCGCGAAACACCGCGCCATTTGCAGGCGTTTTGGGTCAGGCGTCGCGGGAATGAAGCAGACAAGCGTATCCGCCTGGCGAATGACGCGCCAACCGAGAGCGGAATACCTGGGAGGTGGCTTGCTGGAAGCCGATGGGAGAGTGTGTCAATCCGGCAAGACATTTTCGTCAACCTCGCGCGCAGACGAACCGGCGGTGAACGGATTCACCGAGGATCGATGTTGCGCGTTGATTGACGTTAAACGCTTACGGCTGCAAAGCTGAGCAGCGAGTAGAGATTAGTGGCTCGGGTAGGTGCTGTCAAGCCTTCATTGCCGCCTCGCTGGCGTCTCATTGCCGTTTCGGTTGGCCCAGGATCTCAAGCGCCTCGCGGGCGAAGTCGACCCAGAACTGTTCCTGGGCGATCCCCGCTCTAAGCACCAGATGCTGGAGCCGTGCCGTTCGCGATGCGGGACTCCCCGGAAAATCGCGCGCCTCGATTTCGCGGTACAGGTCCAGTTTCTCCTGGTGCAATCCAAGGCGCCGCCCGATTTCCGCCTCCAGCCCGGCGGGGCCGAGCACCGCCTCCGCGCGCAGCCGCACCATCAACTCGTCGCGCAATGGCGTCGGGTCCTCGCTTTCCGCGATCCAGCGCCGTAGCTCCTTCTTGCCGGCCGGAAGAATCCGGTAGGCCCGCTTACGGCCGCGCCCCGACTCGGCAGGCAATGACTCGATCCAGCCGGCTTCCTCCAGACGGCCCAGCTCCCGATAGATCTGCTGATGCGTGGCATGCCAGAAATAGCCGATCGAACGGTCGAAGCGGCTCGCCAGTTCCGAACCGGAACCGGGGCGTTCGGCAAGCGAGGTGAGGAGTGCGTGAGGCAGGGACATGTCGGATCGGATCAGCGAGGGTCACGGAATACGCGCATCTTGCCATATTGGGGACACAGGATCCCTCGCTGGGAAATTTAATGCAACCAGTTGCATTAACGGGAATCGCGGGCTAGTATCTGTGCAACTGGTTGCATAAACGGAGACGCTGCCGATGAACCCCTATCCGCATCTGACGATGCCGCTTGAACTCGGCTTCACGTCGCTCAGGAACCGTGTGTTGATGGGCTCGATGCACGTCGGCCTGGAGGAAGCGCCGAACGGCTTCGAGCGGATGGCGGCGTTCTATGCGGAGCGGGCACGCGGTGAGGTGGGCCTGATCGTCACGGGCGGCATCGCGCCGAACGAGCGGGGCAGGCCCGCCACTGGCGGCGCAATGCTGACTACTGAAGCGGAGGCGGAGCGCCATCGCGTCGTGACGCGCGCGGTGCACGCCGAAGGCGGCAAGATCGCCATGCAGATCCTGCATTTCGGCCGTTACGCGTATCACCCGGCGCTTGTCGCGCCGAGCGCGCTGAAGGCGCCGATCAACCCGTTCACGCCACACGCGCTCAGCGGCGAGGAGATTGAGCAGACGATTGCCGATTTCGTTCGCTGTGCCGCGCTCGCGCAGCATGCGGGCTACGACGGCGTCGAGATCATGGGTTCGGAAGGTTATCTGATCAACGAATTCATCGCGCTGCGCAGCAACCATCGTGAGGATGCTTGGGGCGGCGCGTATGAGAACCGCATCCGTTTTGCGGTTGAGATCGTGCGGCGGGTGCGCGAGCGGGTCGGCGCAAACTTCATTGTGATCTACCGGCTCTCGATGCTCGATCTCGTCGAAGGCGGCTCGACGCTCGACGAAGTGATCCAGCTCGCGCAGGCCATCGAAGCGGCCGGCGCGACGATTCTCAACACGGGCATCGGCTGGCACGAGGCGCGCATCCCGACTATCGCGACCAAGGTGCCGCGTGCCGCCTATGCCTGGGTCACCCAGCGGCTGATGGGCAAGGTGGGCATTCCCCTCATTGCGACCAATCGCATCAACACGCCCGACGTCGCCGAGCAGTTACTGGCCGAAGGCGCGTGCGACATGGTGTCGATGGCGCGGCCGTTCCTTGCGGACCCCGCCTTCGTGCGCAAGGCGCGGGAAGGGCGGGCCGATGAAATCAACACCTGCATCGGCTGCAATCAGGCCTGTCTCGATCACACGTTCGGCGGCAAGATCACTTCGTGCCTCGTGAACCCGCGTGCGTGCCACGAAACCGAACTCGTGATCGAGCCTGCCGCGCGGCGCAAGCGGATCGCGGTGGTGGGCGCGGGTCCGGCCGGCCTCAGCTTCTCGATCACGGCCGCCGAACGCGGGCACGACGTGACCCTGTTCGAGGCCGGCGCGGAGATTGGCGGCCAGTTCAACATCGCCAAGAAAGTGCCCGGCAAGGAAGAATTCCACGAGACGTTGCGTTACTTCCGGCGGCAACTCGAACTGCATCGCATCGAGGTGCGGCTCAATACGCGTGTCGACGTGACGCGGCTCGTCGACGGGCACTATGACGAGATCGTGCTCGCAACCGGCGTAACGCCGCGCGTGCCCGAGATCGAAGGCGTGGAAGGCGCGAACGTGCTCGGCTACCTCGATGTGCTGCGCGACGGCAAGCCGGTCGGCGCCAATGTCGCAGTGATCGGCGCCGGCGGGATCGGCTTCGACGTGGCCGAATACCTGACGCACGAAGGCGCGAGCGCAAGTGTCAAGCCGGCGAAGTTTTATGCAGAGTGGGGCATCGATGCCACCTATGAAGCGCGCGGCGGCGTGCGCTCGCCCCATGTAGAAGCGCCGGCGCGCCGCGTTCATCTGCTGCAACGCAAGGCCACCAAGGTCGGCGAGCAGCTCGGCAAGACGACGGGCTGGATTCACCGCACATCGCTGAAAGCGCGCCGCGTGGCGATGTCTTCCAATGTGACGTACGAGCGCATTGACGATGCGGGCCTGCACGTGTGCATCGACGGCGAGCGGCAGACTCTCGCGGCCGACCATATCGTGATCTGCGCGGGACAGGAGCCGCTGCGCGAGCTGTACGACGGTTTGCGTGCGGCGGGCTGTGCGGTGCATCTGATCGGCGGGGCGGACGTCGCCGCGGAGCTCGATGCAAAGCGGGCGATCCTGCAAGGTACAACGCTCGCAGCCACCCTTTGAAGAGATCGCGGCTTGATTCCACGCTCCGCACATTCGTCCGGCTGTTGCAGCGGGACTTCACCAGGAGAGCATCTTGACCACTACCCAAAGCACTGCGCAGAGCACCATGCACAGCACTGAGCGGAGCACTGCGCACAGCCCCCCATCCACACCTGACGGCCTGCATCCCGCCGTCGCGCTCTCACTCGCGAAGTGGCATGCAATGGTCGAGCGCCGCGATCTCGATGGCCTTGGCGCCATCACGCACCCGGACGTCGTATTCCGCTCGCCGATGGCGTTCACGCCGTACCACTCGGCGCCTGCACTGGAAATGGCGCTGTCGACCGTCCTCCAGGTGTTCGAGGACTTCACCTACCACCGTCAGCTTGCCTCGGATGACGGCCTGAATGTCGTTCTGGAGTTCAGCGCGCGGGTTGGCGACAAGAATCTGAAGGGGATCGATTTCATCCGTTTCGACGAGAACGGCAAGATCGTCGACTTCGAGGTGATGGTACGGCCGCTGAGCGGCCTGCAGGCTTTAGGCGCGGAGATGGGGGCGCGAATCGGCCAGCCGTTGTCGGCCTACAAGGCCCACGCTTAAGGCCCCGGGACGGTTTGCCCCGCTCATAGCACGAGACCCGGCAGCTTTGCGGCGAACTCCGCGCCCAGCGCACCCGCTTGCTTGAGCGAGGCGTCGAACCGCCCCTGTTCAAGATGCTCCGCAATGGCAAGCAGGGTGCCGAGCACGCCTTCATGTTCGAGGATGGCCTGCTGGATGACGGCATCAATCGACATGTCGGCAAAAAACACTTCCGCCGTGACCCCGCAAGGAACGTAAGCCAGCGAAAGCAGGCCGCAGAGCCACGCGGTCTCCTGGAAGCCGCCGTCTTCCGGCGCGAGTTCAGCGGCAGCCCGCTCCATGAAGTTGGCCCGTTGCTCGACGAGCTGCGCGAGCGGGTTGCGACCGAACTGCAGATCTGCCGGATTGCCATACAGCAGCAGGCAGCACCACAACATCAGGGTTTTGCTGCCGACGGCGGCGACCGCCTGTCCGATCGACGTGATGGGGGTGTGGCGCAAGTGCCGCTGGCTGGCGTTGTTGGCGAGCCGCAGCAGTTGAATGACGAGGGCCGGCGCGTGCTTGAGCGCCTCCTCGAGCGGCCCGTTGCCCGCGTCTTCGCGCAGCAGTTCCAGTACCCGGAAGACTGCCGCGAAGCGGGACGGCGTTCGGCTGGTTGTGAGCAGTTGCGGCCTGGCGAAGTAGAAGCCCTGGAACAGGTCGCATCCCGCGAGCATCGCCGCAGCATGGTCGGTGCGATCTTCGACCTTTTGCGCGAGCACCCGCTTGCCGTGCTGCCGGAAATCCTCGACCAGCAGGCCGCGCTCATCTGCGGCAATGCCCGGCCAGTCGAGCTTGACGATGTCGACATGCGGCAGGAAGCGCTCGATATGCGATGTAATGGAACGGACGTGGTCGAGCGCGATGCGAAAACCGGCAAGGCGCAATTCGTCGCAGCGCTCGCCCAGTTCGGCGGTAAGCGCTGTGCCTTCAAGAATCTCAAGGACGAAACGCGCCGGAGGCAGAACATCGACGCTGCCGAAATGCAGGAAGTCGCCGGTGCAGTTAATGAAGCCGTCGCTATGGCCAAGCACGTGCTCGATGCCGAACACGCCCACGGTTCGTTCGACGACCGCCGCGGTGGCTGCGTAATCGTCCTGAACATGGGCTGTATCCTTGCCGGTTTCCCGGAACAGCAGTTCCTGCGCGACGGTGATGCCGTGCCGATCGAGTATCGGCTGACGGGCAACGAACACTTCAGCTTTCATATGGCGGTTTCATAGCGACGCTTATGCCGACCGGCAATCTCAGGCAACCCAGATTCAGGGGGCGGCCAGACGCGCTGGCCCAATGGCCCACTGTTCTTCTGTCCTTTTGGCACCGGTCCCATGTGGATGACAGCGATTCTATGCGAAAAGAGGCTATGCCTGCGTTACGGCTTCGCAGTTCGCGCGCCGGGCGCGGCCGCACGGGCCGTCACGGCTGCGCCGGGCGGGATCCGCCTGCAAAAAGGATTTTCAGAATGCGTAATGCATATATTTCAATGCTTACAGGACGACTGGGGAGGGCGGCGGTCGCTTTGTCTTTCGCGGCTCGGGAGCGGGGCGGGGCGATTATCGATCAGCCGAACGTATAGCCAGGTTTTCATCTTATAATTCAGTTATCCTTATCATATCAACCAATAGTCAAATTTCTATCCGCATTTGAACAGAGTGAGTTGGATAAGCCGGTTGTTCCGGCTAACACTTCGCAAAATCGACAAGCCGCAAAGATGCGGGGTGCATGGTCGATCTTGAGACGGTGAATTCACGCCGCATTGCACCATCCCTATGAACGCTGCAAAGCGCCATCTCTTGAATAATTTGGAGTCCTCGCTCTATTGCCCCGCTGCCGCTTTCCAGTGCTAAATACGCCAACTTTGCACCGGAGACTGTCATATGTCGAAATCAAAAGGTTCTCGCATCGTCGCATGGGCCGTGGCTGCGGTGCTAAGCAATGCGCCACTCGCTGCTTTACTGACGCTTGCTCCGGCGTCGGTGGCGCCGGCCGTCGCCGCCGCCTCACCGGCCAGTACCGATGACTACGCGAGCACCCGCTATCCCATCATCCTCGTGCACGGCCTGACCGGCACTGCGAAATATCTTGGCGTGCTCGACTACTGGTACGGCATCCAGTCGGACCTCGAGCAGCACGGCGCGACCGTCTATGTCGCGGACCTCTCCGGTTTTCAGAGCGACACCGGGCCCAATGGCCGTGGCGAACAGTTGCTCGCCTACGTGAAGCAGGTTCTGGCCGCGACCGGCGCAACGAAAGTCAACCTGATCGGCCATAGCCAGGGCGGCCTGACCTCGCGTTATGTCGCCGCGGTTGCGCCGCAACTCGTGGCTTCCGTGACAACGATCGGCACGCCGCATCTCGGCACCCAGTTTGCCGATTTCGTTCAAGAGTCCTTGCAAAAAGACCCGACCGGTTTGTCGACGCCCATCCTCGCGTCGTTCGCCAATCTGTTCGGTATTGTGACCAGCGATACCCACAACACCAACCAGAACGCCCTTGCGGCGCTAGGCGCGCTGACTACGGCGGGCGCCGCGTCCTTCAACGCGAGTTATCCGAGTGCCGGCCTCGGCGCGCCCGGTTCCTGCCAGACCGGCGCTGCAACCGAAACCGTCAACGGCAATACTCATCTGCTGTACTCATGGGCCGGCAGCGCAATCCAGCCGACCTCCGTGCTCGGCATCCAGGGCGCCGTCGATACGAGCGTCGGCCCGCTCGACCCGGCGGACGTTCTCGACCCGTCAACGCTGCTGCTGTACGGCAGCGGGACCATCATGGTGAACCGCCAGTCCGGGCCGAACGACGGTCTGGTATCGGTCTGCAGCGCACTCTATGGCAAGGTGCTCAGTACAACATATAAATGGAACCACCTTGACGAAATCAACCAGTTGCTCGGCATTCTCGGCGAGAATGCGGCCGACCCGGTGGCAGTCATTCGCACTCAGGCAAACCGGTTGAAGACCCAGGGCGTCTAGGCGATGTCACGCAGCGAAGGGCGCGGCGGCGCGCGCCGGACATGGCTTGCTGTTGCCCTGATCGGCGCGGTGTCGATCGGCGCCACGATCTGGCTCAATGCCGCACCGTCGCGAGCCGGCCGGGCTGCCGCGCTGCAACACACCGATGCTGCGGCTACATCGTTACACGGCGCCAATGCTCAATTCGCTGGCGCGCCCGGAGCAAACGCGCTCCCCGCGTCGCTGGATGGATCGTCTGCGCCGCGCCTGCCGCTCGAAGCAGGCGGACGTCTCGCGCACACGCGGGCGGTGCGCGACTTCTTCGATTACTTCCTGAGCGCGCAGAGCGAGATGTCGGCGAGCGCACTGGATGCGCTGGTGCGCCGGCAGATCGCGGCGCAGCTCGATGGCACGGCGGCCAACGAGGAAGCGCTGGGCGTATGGCAACGTTACACCGCATACCTCAGCGCGCTGGGCCAGTTGCCGCAGCCGGCCGGCATACCGGGCAGCATACCGGGTACCAGGCCGGATTTCGACGCGCTGCAACTGGCGCTCGACCAGCGCGACGCGTTGGGCACACGCATCATGGGCGACTGGAGCAAGCCGTTTTTCGGCGACCAGTTGCAGCGCCAACGAAGCGATCTGGCGCGCTTGCGCATCACGTCGGACCCCACGCTCACCGATGCGGAAAAAGCCGCCCGCCTTGCAAGCCTGGATGCCGCGTTGCCGGCGCAGGAGCGCGCGGCGCGCGAACGGGCCCGGCAACAGCAGGCGTCGGTCGAGGCGATTGCCCAGTTGCAGAAGCAGGGCGCGTCGCTTGACGCAATGCGGGCGCAGATTGCGCAGACGCTCGGCCCCGAAGCGGCCGAACGGGTTGTGCAGATGCAAAAAAGCGACGACGCGTGGCAGGCAAAATACGCCGACTATGCGTCGCAGCGTGCGCAGATCGACAAGCTTGGCTTGTCCCCGCAGGAGCATGATGCGCAGGTTGCACAATTGCGCCGGCAGTTTTTCAGCAACCCCAGCGATGCGATGCGGGCCGCGTCGCTCGATCAGGGCGCAGGCAACTGAGTGACCGAACCGGGTCACTTAACTGAGTCACTTAACTGAGTCACTTAACTGAGTCAGTGATCTCGCGCTCGCCGTCCCGATGCAATGCGAGATCCGGGTGGCGCCAACATGGCCGCAAGCTGACAGCGCGATTATTAATTCATTTATCCGCGCGTGATTTCCATCGTCTCCCGCAATAATCTCCGCTTAAAATCACTAGTTAAATTTTTTTTAATCAAGCGGCCACGCGGGCGTTTGGACCCGCTTCTTATTCTTCCAGGTATTCGCGGCAGAGCGCGATTTCAAAAAGTGTGTTTTCCTACCGGTCTTGGACCGCCTGTGCGAATCCAGCACGAGTGAGACGGGCAGGCGGGCCGGGCAGCAAGGTGCACGAGATCGTGCATGATGTTCTGCGCCTTGCGCTCCAGAACCCATTCCCGCGCGAACCATGGTTTCGATGAACTCCCCCTTTTTGACCCGACCGAAAGAGCGGCAATATCGCTGGACCACGATGACCACCCGGTCATTGTTTATCTACACGGTCACCTTCCTGTTTTCGATGCTGCTGTTGCTGGTCTTTGTCGAGTCCGCGGTGACCCGGCAGATGGAGCACGAAGTCGACATTGTCATGGAATGGCAACTGATGTATTTCGACTCGACGCCGGACGATGTGCTTGGCGACACCATCGAGAGCCGCCTCGAAACCGCGCACCTGCACGTTAGCTACTTCGGTTTGTTTACGCCCGATGGCCGGCACGTTGCGGGCGATGTGACGTCGCTCCCCTCACAGTTGACTGCCGACAAGCGCGGACTGACGCTGCCGCCGAAGCTGCTGCTCTCGGCAAGCCATCCGCCGCCGGCGATGCGCGCGATGGCCGAGCGGCGCAGGAACGGCGACATATTGCTGGTCAGCCGCGACGTCACCAACATTTCCCATATTCGCCGGGCAATCATCAACGCATTCGTGATGGGCGGCCTATTTTGCCTCGTTGCCGGCATCGCCCTGGGGCTCGCCATGAGCGCGCGGCAGATGGGACGTCTGAGCGCGATCCGCCGCGTCACGCTGCAAATCGCGCAAGGCGACCTGAATCAGCGCCTGCCGACAGGGGGACACGACGAAATCGACATGTTGTCGCATCTCGTCAATCACATGCTCGATGAGGTCGAGCGCCTGATCTCCGAAGTGAAGGGAGCGTGCGACGGCATCGCGCACGATCTTCGCACGCCGCTCGCGCATGTCGTGGCGTTGCTCGGCAGCATGGCGCAGCGGGCGGACACCCTCAACGACGGTTCAATGTCCGAGCTGGTTGCGCACGCGCAATCCGAGACGCACCGGCTACTCGAACGGTTCCGCGCAATCCTGCGTATCGCTGAGATAGGCGCGCTGAAGCGGCGCGAGGGCTTTGGCGAGGTGCAACTGGCGGCACTGGTGCAGGAAGTCGGCGAGCTATACGAACCGCTGGCCGAAAGCCGTTCGATTCAGTTCGTCGCGGACGTGGAGCCGGTGCCGAACATAGAGGGGGACCGCAGTCTGCTATTCGAAGCACTCAGCAATCTGCTCGACAACGCGATCAAGTTCACGCCGGAGGGCGGCACCGTCAGGATAGCGCTCAGGATGTTGCCGGCGGGCCCTCAGGTCAGCATTGCCGATACCGGCCCGGGGATTCCGCCCGCCGAGCGCGAGGCGGTACTGCAGCGCCTCTACCGCGGCGAGAGGACCCGTCATATCGCCGGCTCCGGCATTGGCTTGAGCATCGTCTCGGCCGTGCTGCGCGTACACGACTTCACCTTGAGGATGGCGAGTGCCGAACCGGGTGTGCGCGTCATTATCGATTGCTGGTCGCGCAGGCTGGGTTAAGTCGAATACGAAAATTCACTCTTGTCCTTTTCGATAGCTATCAGCGCTCAAGTCTGAGGATTCGCTGTGCCTGAAGGGTTTCCAGCGGGGTTTCCAGCGGGGTTTCCATCGGGTTCGCCACGGACGCACGCGCCAGCGTGCCGGTCCAGCGCGCCGGCGTGGCAGAGATACAGAAGTGTTTGTCCGGACGCCGCCAGGCAGGACAAATAGACTCCGGTCACAGTTTTTCATGTTCTCTATGACCCCGCAGTTCAGCCGCCTGGGCGCGACCGCCGATCCTTCGCAAGACGGACGCAAGCATGCAGGCCGGGAACTGACTTTTCAGGTGACCGAATGCCATGTGGATAGTCAATATCGCATTACGGAGGCCGCTGACATTTATTGTCGCTGCCATCCTTATTCTGGTGGCAACACCATTCGTGCTACTGCGTATGCCTACGGATATCTTTCCGGAAATCGACATACCGGTTGTCAGCATTATCTGGAGTTACAACGGACTCGATGCGACCGATATGGCGCAGCGGATCGTCACAGTCAGCGAGCGTAGTCTCACGACGACAGTGAACGATATCGACCATATCGAATCGTCATCTCTTGCGGGCGTGGGGGTCATCAAGCTCTACCTGCGTCCCGATGCCAGCGTGCCGATGGCCGTAGCCCAGGCGGTGGCGAACGTGCAGCAGACGCTGCGCGTTCTGCCGCCCGGCATCACTGCGCCGCTCGTCATCAAGTACTCGGCATCGAGCGTGCCGATCATCCAGCTCGGTTTGTCCAGCGACACGCTGTCCGAGCAGCAGTTGAACGACCTCGGGATGAACTTTCTGCGTCCCCAGCTCGTGACGATTCCCGGCACGGCCATCCCGTATCCATACGGGGGGAAAGCGCGCGTCATTGCAGTCGACCTCGATACGCCGGCATTGCTGGCAAAGAACATGACGCCGGCTGACGTCGTGAACGCTGTCACCGCGCAGAACCTGATCTTGCCCTCGGGAACGGCCAAGCTCGGCTCCACGGAGTACCAGGTGGACGTGAACGGCGCGCCCGAGGCTATCTCCGAGCTCAATTCCATTCCGGTCAGCACGAAAAACGGCTCGACCACGTACCTCAGCGAAGTCGCCCACGTGCGTGATGGATTCTCGCCGCAAACCAATGTGGTACGGCAGGACGGCCGGCGCGGCGTGCTGCAGCCCGTGCTGAAGAACGGCGGCGCATCGACGCTGCAGATCGTAAGCGACCTGAAGAAAATGCTGCCGTTGGCAGAAGCCTCCTTGCCGAAGGAACTGCGCATTACGCCGCTCTTCGACCAGTCGGTGTTCGTGAAGAGCGCGATTACCGGCGTGATCCGCGAAGCCGTGATCGCAGCGGCGCTGACGGCGGCCATGATCCTGATGTTCCTCGGAAGCTGGCGCAGCACGGTGATTATCGCGGTGTCGATTCCGCTGTCGATCCTGTCGTCGATCATCATGCTCAGCATCTGTGGGCAGACCATCAACCTGATGACGCTAGGTGGCCTCGCGCTGGCGGTGGGCATTCTCGTCGACGATGCCACCGTGACGATCGAAAATATCGAACGTCACCTGCATCTCGGCACACCGCTCGAAGAGGCCATCCTGACGGGGGCCGGCGAGATCGCGGTACCGGCGCTGGTTTCGACACTGTGTATCTGTATCGTTTTCGTGCCGATGTTTTTCCTCAGCGGCGTGGCGAAGTTCCTCTTCGTGCCGCTCGCCGAGGCCGTGGTGTTCGCGATGATTGCGTCTTACATCCTGTCGCGGACGCTGGTGCCGACGCTGGTCAAGTATCTGATGGCCAACGCGTCGCACCATGCCGCCAATCCCACGCCGAACCTGTTTCACCGCTTGCAGGGCCGCTTCGAAGCCGGTTTCGAGCGCCTGCGCACCGGCTACGTCGCTGTGCTTCAGGCCGTGCTGGCGCGCCGTTCCATGTTTGTGACGATCTTCCTTGGCCTGTGCATCGCCTCTTGCGGACTGTTCCTGACCTTGGGACGCGATTTCTTTCCGAGCGTCGACTCGGGGCAGATCCGCCTGCACATGCGTGGACCCACGGGCATGCGGATCGAGGAGACGGCCAAGCTTGCTGACGAAGTTGAGGGGACGATCCGCCAGGTGATTCCCCCCAGCGATCTCGACACGATACTGGACAACATCGGCCTGCCGGTTAGCGGTATCAATCTGGCCTACAGCAACGGCGGCACGATCGGCAACTCGGATGCGGAGATCCTGATCGCGCTGAAGGAAGGCAAGCACGGCAACACGCGCGACTACGTTCGTACCTTGCGGGCCGAGCTGGCGAAGAAGTATCCCGGCGCCGAGTTCTTCTTCCAGCCGGCTGACATGGTGACGCAGATTCTCAACTTCGGCTCGCCCGCGGCCATCGACGTGCAGTTTTCCGGCAACGACCCGGTGAAGTTGCGCAGTATCGCGAACGACCTGTCGTATCAGATGCACAAGATCCCGGGTGCAGTGGACGTACACGTCTACCAGCTCGATAACAACCCCGGTCTCGGACTGCATATGGACCGCACCCAGATCCAGCAGGTCGGCCTGAGCGCGACCGACGTCGCAGAGAACATGCTCGATTCACTGAGCGGGAGCTTCCAGACTTCGCCCTCATTCTGGCTGAGCAAGAACGGGGTGGTCTACAACGTTGCCGTCCAATCGCCGCAATATCGCATCAACACGCTCGACGATCTGCTGCGCACGCCGGTGGCGCACGCCGGGTCGGGGTATCCGACCCAGTTGCTCGCCAATCTGGTGCAGGTCAAGCCCGAGATCCAGCCTGCTGTGGTGACGCATTACAACATCACGCCGACTATCGATATTTATGCGGACGTCGACGGGCGGGATCTCGGCTCGGTGAGCGGCCAGATCCAGAAACTGATCAAGCAGGTTCAGCCCACCTTGCCACGCGGCGCACGCGTGACGCTGCGCGGCCAGGTCCAGACCATGAACTCGTCGTTCCTCGCGCTCGGCGTGGGCCTGGTGATGGCGATCCTGCTCGTCTATCTGCTGATTGTCGTCAACTTCCAGACCTGGGTGGACGCCTTCATCATCATCACCGCGCTTCCCGCCGCATTGGCCGGCATCGCCTGGATGCTGTTCTTCACGGAGACCACCTTGAGCGTTCCCGCGTTGATGGGCGCCATCATGACCATGGGGGTGGCGACAGCCAACAGCATTCTGCTCGTCTCGTTTGCCCGTGAGCGCATGGCGGCAGGGTGCGATGCACTGACCGCGGCATACGAAGCGGGCGCCACGCGGATTCGTCCGGTCCTGATGACCGCGCTTGCCATGATCATCGGGATGATTCCGATGGCCCTCGGTATGGGTGACGGCGGCGAGCAGAACGCTCCGTTAGGGCGGGCGGTGATCGGCGGTCTGATGTTCGCCACGTTCTCGACCTTGCTTTTCGTTCCTTCCGTTTTCGCGCTCCTGCACAGGAAGCGTCCCCAACACACTGCCGAAGCTCCGGCACTTGGAGAATGACCATGTCCAGTACCCGTGATCCCGTTGTACCGGCGTCCAGTCGCGATGCCGCGTCGGATAAACCTGATTCGACTGCTGTAAAACGCGCTTCGAAAATCGCAGTGATGGTGGCCGTTGCATTCGCGCTGTTAGGCGCGAGAACGATCTGGGATCGTTCGGCACACGCCAACGCGTTGGAGAAAACGGCTGTCGAGAGCTCGAAACAATACGTGACTGCGGTCATGCCGAAAGCCGGACCGGATGACCAGGCGGTCACGCTGCCCGGCACGCTGATGGGCGAAACGGAGTCGCCGATCTATGCCCAAAGCACGGGTTATATCGCGCATTGGTACAAGGACATTGGCGATACGGTCAAGCAAGGGGATCTGCTGGCGAGCGTCGATACGCCTGAAGTGGACCGCGAGCTGAGCGCGGCGCAAGCGGCGCGTGAGCAGGTCAAGGCACGGCTCGATCTCGCGAGCATTTCGGCCAAACGCTGGGAAACCTTGCGTTCGCACGACGCGGTATCCCAGCAGGAACTCGACGAACGGCAGAGCGCGCTGACCCAGGCGCAGGCCGATCTCGATGCGGCAAACGCGAATGTCGGGCGGCTCCAGGAGCTCGAACACTTCAAAAGCATTGTTGCGCCGTTTGCCGGCGTGATTACGCGGCGCAACATCGACGTGGGGGCGTTGGTCGATTCAGACGCGCAAGGGCCGGGCAAGGAACTGTTCATGCTTGCCAAGACCGACGTTCTGAAAACTTATGTGTACGTGCCCGAGGCTTACTCGCAGCGAATCAAAACGGGCGATCGCGTGCGCGTCACGCTTGCCGAACTGCCGGGCAAGACCTTCTACGGGACCGTCGCGCGCACCGCCGATGCGATCGATACGGTCACGCGCTCCATGCAGATCGAAGTCGACCTGCCCAACCCGGACGGCGTGCTGAAGCCCGGCGCCTACGCTGACGTGCAACTGAATCTGCCATCGTCCGGCGCCGTCGTGATCCCCGCCAATACCTTGCTGTTCCGCGCAGAGGGACTGCGTGTGGCAGTGATCGGCGCCGACGGCACGGTTCATCTGAAAGCGGTGACGGTGGGAGAAGACTACGGCACCACGCTGCAGATTACCCAGGGCGTGAATGCCACCGACCGTCTGGTGCTCAATCCTCCTGATTCGCTCGAGGATGGCCAGCATGTCTCGGTCCGCTAAGGAGGCCTTATGAAACAGTCTGTCAAACACGCGGTGTCACTGGCATTGGTCAGTGCCTGCATGGGCTGCGCCGTCGGCCCCGACTATGTCAAACCTGTCGTGGCTACCCCGGCAGCGTGGCATCCGGAGGCGCCGTGGCAGGCCGCCCAGCCTCAGGACGGCACGCTCCGGGGCGACTGGTGGACCCTCTACGGCGATCCCGCGCTAAACGGCCTGGAGCAGAAGGCGGCTGCCGCCAATCCGACGCTGAAGGCCGCTCTCGAACACTACACGCAGAGCGAGGCCGAGCTTGGCGAGGTCAAATCCGCCGAGATGCCGTCTGTCGGCCTGGGGGCCGCGGCATCGCGCAGCCGGATTTCGGCAAACCGCCCGCTGCAGGACTATGCCACGCCCAATACCTCGACCGTTCAGAACGATATCCAGGTTGGCGTTCAGGCGAGCTATGAGCTCGATCTGTTTGGCCGGGTACGGCGCGAAGTGGAGGCATCCAAAGCCGACAGCGAGCAGTCCAGGGCGGACTATCAGAACATGGAGCTGGTGATAGCGGCAGAGGTCGCCACCACCTATTTCGAGGTCCGCGAACTGGACGAAGAAACGGCGGTGGTCGAGTCGACGGTGAAGTACGAGCAGGAAGCGCTCAAATTCGTCACCAGCCGGTATCACGATGGAGACGCGTCGGGTCTTGACCTGTCGCAGCAACAGGCGGAGCTCGACGCGACGACGACCCAGCGGGAACTGCTCGCCGAACAGAGGGCACGCGCGGAGCATGCGCTTGCAACGTTGACGGGCACGCCCGCGCCGGAGTTCCAGCTGGCAGTGGGCTCGATGCCAACGAGCATTCCAGCCATTCCCGCCGGCATTCCTTCCGAACTGCTGCAGCGGCGTCCCGACATCGCCGCGGCGGAGCGCGCAGTGGCGGCGGCCAATGCCAGGATCGGCGTTGCACGCAGCGCCTACTACCCGAACATCGTGCTGAGCCCGTCCATCGCATTTGAGTCCGTTGCCGGCGGCTCGCTGTTCACCGCGTCGAGCCTGCTGTGGTCGCTCGGAGGCTCGGCCTTCGAGAACGTGTTTGAAGGCGGCAAGATCGTCGCCATGAACCGCTTTGCAGAAGCGGGATATCGCGCATCGGTGGACGACTATTCGGCCACCGTCCTGAAGGCGTTTCAGGAGGTTCAGGATGGCATGTCGAGCATGAGCTACCTGGGCAAGGCGGCTGACGAATCGGCCGCGGCGACCGGCAGTGCCGATCATGTGCTGTCTATCGCCACGGAGCGCTATAAGGACGGCCTGGCCAACTATCTCGACGTGATCGATGCGCAACAGGCGTTGCTGACCCAGCGACGCCTGAACACCACCATCCGCGGCGAACAGCTCGCTCAGAGCGTGTATCTCATCAAGGCTTTGGGGGGAGGGTGGAGTGCGCCTGAGGCGAAGACGCAAGATGCGTCGCAAGGCACCGGCCACAACCCTGCGTCGTAAGTCAACCTGCAGCCAGCACCCAGGAGAGAATCCTGGGTGCTGGCTAAAACCAGCGCGATGCGGGTGGCGTGAGCCCCGGACGTTGCCAGGCTCAATCCGGTACCACGAGCGCTTCTTCTGCGTCTCGCAGCGTTTCATCGGGACGGAAGTCGCTCGGTGCTATCCCGAGTTCCCTGCGAAACATGTCGCTGAAGCTGCTTGGCCGGTAGCCGAGCGAGCGTGCCACCGAATTGACGGGCTGCCCGCCGGCGAGCTTCGAAACCGCAATAGCCAGTTGAACCTGGCGCCGCCACTCGGCAAACCCGACCCCTAGCGCCCGGGTGAACAGACGCGAAAGAGTGCGCACGCTCGCGCCGACCGACGCGGCGTGCTGCTCGAAGCTGATGCCGACCGACGGGTTCTCGATTACCGCCCGGCACAGTACATCCAGGCGGCGGTCCGTCTGATCGGGCAAGGGAATTCGCAGCGAATAGCGCGCCGCGTGTCCCAGCTCCATGGCGGCGAAATGATAGGCCGTTTTCAGGTACTCTTCGTCGCGCTCACGTTCGCGTTCTGCGATGGTGGTGATGAGCTCTCTCAGCAGGCCGTTAATCTCGAACACCTCGGACTGCTTGCTCAGATGCTTGACGTTTTTTCCGTGCAGATAGATGTTGCGCATCTTGACCGCGCTCATCATGTGAATCGAGTGCACCGTTCCCGGCGGCAACCATACCGCGCGCTGCGGCGGGACAACCAGTGCCTCCCGTCCAACCTCGACCCACATGACACCGGCGACCGCATAGAGTACCTGTGCCCAGGTGTGGGCATGCGGGTCGATCCGCAGCCCTTGAGGGTAGTGCTGCGCGAGGGAGTGACCTCGCCCAGGTTCGTCGTGCAGGTCGGGGGGCGTGGCTTGCGGCATGGTCGGTCGTCTCGTCAGGCGGGAGCGAAATGTTCGGCAGCGACTTGAGGCTCGTCTGCCTTGCGGAAGTGTTCAACGGCGATTTCGATAAAGGCCTTGACCTTGAGCGAAAGGAACTTGCGGTTTGAATAAACAATGCGGAATTCGCGATCCGCGAGACGGTATTGCGGCATCAGCCGTATCAGCCGGCCCGCCCGAATGTCGTCGTCAACGAGGTAAGCCGACAGGGTGGCGATTCCCATTCCGGCAAGCACGCCTTCCCGGACCATCCCAACGTTGTTGGTGATAAGCGCGGCCTTGGGGTGGACGGCAATCTCGGTGCCGTCCGCATCCTGAAACGTCACTTCCTCACTGCTGTGTTCGGTGCGAAACGCGATATAGGGGTGCTGTGCCAGATCGGCCGGATGAGACGGTGCGCCATGCTTCTCGATATAAGCGGGGGCCGCACACGTGTAGAAGTCGGTCGAGGTCAGATGACGCGACACGAGACTCTGCCCTGTGACACGCCGTGCCGGGAGAATGCCCAGATCGAACTCTTCCTCGATCAGGTCGACCGAGCGGTCGGCAAGCACAAGATCGATCACGATGTCCGGGTAGGCGCGCTGGTAGGCCGCGAGCACGGGCGACAGCTTGCGTATCGCAAAGAGCGCGGGGGCGACGAGGCGCAGTTTCCCGGTCGTGGAAACCGAATTGGCGGACAGCATCAGATAGGTTTCGTCGAGTTCGCCGAGGATTTGCCGGCACCGGTCCAGATAGATCCGGCCTGCTTCGGTCAGCGACATCTTGCGTGTGGTTCGCTGAAGCAACCGGGTTCCCAGGTGTTCCTCGAGTTCGGCGAGTGCCCGGCTGATGCGAGGCACCGCTATATCGAGCGACTCTGAGGCGCGCACAAAGCTGTTGAGCTCCGCGACCTTGGTAAACATCCGCATCGAATTCACGATGTCCACGGCATTTCTCCTGATGTTTGGCGACTGGTTATGCACCGCTACTGTCAGGTAGAACCTTAACCAATCATTTCCCAGTTGAATGGTCAATGGCTTTCGAATATCGGACAGCCTGCACCGCTGGCCGCGCGGACGCCACCGGCGACAGACGTTGACCGAAATTCGAAATCAGTTGTCGTGCCTGTCTTCTCCCAGGAAATAGCATGGGAGTGAGTTTGAACGCGCAACGAATTGCGCGTTTCCGGTCAAAGTTCCGGCGCCGGTGTTGCATTTTAGGCAATGGTGTTTTGAGAAACCGCAGTTCGTGCCGCGTGATGATTCCCTCTAACATTGCACCGGCGCGGCATGCGCTGTTAGCTAAAAGGAGTTTCATGAACCTCGCTTCGATCCGCAAAGACGCCTTTGCGATGCCCGTTCACAACCCAGCTTATCCCCGCCCGCCGTACCGTTTCATCAATCGGGAATATTTCATCATTTCCTATGAGACCGATTTCGACGCGCTGCGCGCCATCGTGCCGGAGCCGCTGATTCCTGAAAACAATCTCGTGCATTACGAGTTCATCCGCATGCCGGACTCGTCGGGATTCGGCGACTACACCGAAAGCGGCCAGGTCATCTCGGTGCGCGACCAGCAAGGGCGCCTCAGCAACTACACGCATTCCATGTATCTCGATGACGAAGGCCCGATCGCCGGCGGCCGCGAGATCTGGGGTTTTCCGAAAAAGCTGGCGAAGCCCACCCTAGGCGTCGACGGCAACGACACGCTGCTCGGCACGCTCGACTACGGCACCCAGCGCATTGCCACCGGCACGATGGGCTTCAAGCATGTGCCGCTCGACATCGAAGCCGAACGCAGGAAGCTCGCGGACACCCCCAACTACCTGTTGAAAGTCATCCCGCACGTGGACGGCTCGGCCCGCGTGTGCGAGCTGGTGCGTTTCTTCCTGCGCGACGTCAGCGTGCTCGGCGCATGGTCGGGTCCGGCCGCGCTCGAACTGCATCCGCATGCGCTCGCGCCGGTCGCCGATCTGCCGGTGAAGCGCGTAGTGGGCGCGCGGCATGTGATCGCCAATCTCACGCTGGATATCGGCGAGGTTGCGCTCGACTATCTCGCCGCTGAAGAGACGGACTCAAGCGAAAACGTGAAGCTCGCAGTCAATCTGTAACGATCCCTCAACCCGAAGGCAAGGAAAACAACATGTCGTTGAATCATAAAGTCGCGCTCGTCACCGGTGCAGCAAGCGGTATTGGCGAGCAGTGTGCACGCAAGCTCGCGAGCCTCGGCGCCGCTGTGGTCATCGCCGATCTGAATCTCGAGAACGCGCAGAAGGTAGCCAGCAGCATCGTCGCAGCGGGCGGCAAAGCGATCGCGGTCGCCATGGATGTCACGAACGAAGAAGCGGTCAATAGCGGCATCGAACGCGCGGTGCAGGAACTGGGCAGCCTCGATGTGCTGGTCTCGAATGCGGGCATCCAGATCGTCGCTCCCATTGAGGATTACGCGTTCTCCGACTGGAAGAAGATGCTGGCGATCCACCTGGACGGCGCCTTCCTCACCACCAAAGCCGCGATCAAACATATGTACGCAGGCGGCAAGGGCGGCTCGATTGTCTATATGGGCTCGGTGCACTCGCATGAGGCATCGAAGCTGAAGTCGGCCTATGTGACGGCCAAGCATGGCCTGCTTGGCCTCGCCCGTGTGGTCGCGAAGGAAGGCGGACCGCGTGGCGTGCGCGCGAACGTCGTGTGCCCGGGCTTTGTGCGCACCCCGCTCGTCGACAAGCAGATTCCTGAGCAGGCCAGGGCACTTGGCATCTCCGAGGACGAGGTTGTCAGGAATGTGATGCTCAAGGAAACCGTCGACGGTGAATTCACCACCGTTGAAGACGTCGCCAATACGGTGGCGTTTCTCGCCGGCTTCGAATCGTCTGCGCTGACCGGGCAGTCGGTGATCGTCAGCCACGGCTGGGCTATGCAATAAGGAGGCGCGCATGCGCAGCAGCACAACAAGAACTAACGGGCAGCCGGATGCGTTTGTGCTGCCGCGCTACGACGAAATTGCCCTGGTGCTTCAGGGCGGCGGTGCGCTCGGCTCTTATCAGGCCGGCGTCTATGAAGGCCTCGCCGAGGCCGGCGTGCAACCGAACTGGATCGCCGGGGTGTCGATCGGCGCGCTGAACACCGCGATCATTGCCGGCAACGCGCCGGAGCAACGCGTGGAAGCGTTGCGCGGCTTCTGGAATTCGATCTGCCATCCGCTCGACTGGCTCGGCGGCCTGGGCGCGTGGACCTTGCCCGCACTCGGCTTGCCGGATCTCGCGCGCAAGTGGGGCAGTATGTGGGCGGCCGGGCGCGCGCTGACCGAGGGCCAGCCGGGCTTTTTCTCGCCGCGCGTGCCGTTGCCGCTGGCAGGTTTCGGCAAGCAGAACCCCAACGTGGTCAGTTACTACGACACGGCCGAGCTGAAGGAAACGCTGCTGAAGTTTGCCGACTTCGACCGTATCAACGACGGCGACACGCGCGTTTCAGTAGGCGCGGTCAACGTGCGCACCGGCAACCTGGTGTATTTCGACAACACGAAAATGCGTCTGCAACCCGAGCATTTCATGGCGTCGGGCGCGCTGCCGCCGGGCTTCCCGGCCGTCGAGATCGACGGCGAGTACTACTGGGACGGCGGTCTCGTGTCCAACACACCGCTCACCGAAGTGCTGCGCGACGCCGACCACAAGGACGCGCTGGTGTTTCAGGTGGACCTGTGGAGCGCAAGAGGCAATGCGCCGGGTGATTTCGCCGACGTCTCAGAACGGGCCAAAGACATCCAGTACTCTAGCCGCACGCGGGCCATCACCAGCATGCTCGCGGATCGCCAGAAACACGCACGCTTTATCAAGGAGCTGCTGGCGCACGTTCCGGCCGATCTGCTTCGGACCGATCCGCTATTCCGTCTCGCCGAAGAGGCGGCCGACGGCAGCGCGATCAATGTCGTGCATCTGATCTACAAGAACAAACCGTATGAAGGGCACTACAAGGACTACGAGTTCAGCGTCGACACCATGCGGGAGCACTGGGAAAGCGGTCTCGAGGACATCCGCGATTCGTTTGCCCACCGGGAATGGTTCGACGTGCCGACCCGCGAGCAGGGTTTCGTGACGCATGACGTGCATCGCCGGCTCGGTTCCGTGCCGCAGTCCGACCGCGAGATGCCTGAATTGCCTCTCGAAGTGGAGCGAAAAGCCGCTGCCTGAATAGCCACCCGAGTTGCCACCTGAGATCGCGCATAGCCCAACCGGAGATATCATAGTCATAGTGGATGCCGCAGTTCCACACTAGGAATCGTTTCTCGATCTGATGGAATCCGCCATGAACAAAGAATCTTCGGGCAAGCCCAGTGACCTGGTTTCAGGTGGCAGCCGCTATCACCAGATATATCCCACGCTGGACGAGCGGCAACTGGCGATCCTGGATCGATACGGCGAGCGGCGCAAGCTCAAGGCCAACGACATCCTCTATTCGGAAGGCGAGCGGCACATCGCGATGTACGCGATTCTCTCCGGAACCATCGAGTCGACCCGCGGCTCCGTCGACGGTCCGATATTGCTGGGTACGCACGGCCCCGGCAGTTTCACCGGCGAGGTCGGCACGCTCGCCGGCCGGGCCGCGGCGGCCACCACCCGCGCCGTCTCCGATTGCGAGGTCATCGCCATCGACGAGGAGTCGCTGCGCGCGCTGGTGACGGCTGAGGCGGAGTTGAGCGAGACCATCATGCGCGCCTATATCCTGCGCCGGGTCGCTTTCATCCAGGGCCAGCAGACCGGCGTGATGGTGATCGGCAGTACCAGTTCCGCGCCGACGCTGCGCCTGCGTCACTTCCTCAGCCGCAACGGCCAGCCCTCGGCCTATTTCGACATCGTCGAGCACGCCGAGACCCAGGCACTGCTGGCCCGTTTTGACGCAACGGAAGCCGATATCCCGATCGTGGTCACGTTTCAGGGCACCGTGCTCAAACGGCCCACCAACCGCGCCGTGGCAGACGCGATCGGCCTGAGCCCGGACCGGCTGAACGGCGAGCGCTTCGACCTGGTGGTGGTCGGCGCGGGGCCGGCCGGGCTTGCGGCCGCGGTGTACGCAGCCTCGGAGGGATTGAAGGTGGCCGTGCTCGACGCCAAGGCGCCAGGCGGGCAAGCAGGCACCAGTTCGAAGATCGAAAATTATTTCGGTTTTCCGACCGGCATATCGGGGCAGGCCCTGGCGGGCCGCGGGCTATCCCAATGCCGCAAGTTCGGCGCAGAGGTCGGCGTGCCTATCGAGGCGCTGAAGATCGACTGCACGGATTCCCAGTCGTTTCATCTCGGACTGGATCATAACGAAGGCGTCTACGCGCGGGCTGTCGTCATTGCTACCGGCGCGCGTTACCGCAAGCCTGACCTGGCACGCCTCGAGCATTTCGAAGGCCGCGGCGTCTACTACAGCGCGACCTTCATGGAGGGAGCCTTCTGCAACAGCCACGAGGTGATCGTGGTGGGGGGCGGCAATTCGGCGGGACAGGCTGCGGTATTTCTCGCGAAATTCGCGCGTCATGTCCACGTGGTCGTTCGTGGCGAGGGGCTCAGTGCGAGCATGTCGGCTTATCTGATCCGGCGGATCGACGTAACGGCCAACATCACGCTTCACACAAAGACCAAGCTCGTCGAGTTATGCGGCGAGACGAACCTTGAGGCGATCAGGTGGAGCCGGCAAGGGCAGATCGAAGAAAAGCCCATCCGGCATGTGTTTCTCTTTCTTGGGGCCCAGCCGAGCACCAAATGGCTTGGCGATTGCGTCGCGCTCGACAAGGACGGATTTGTGCTGACCGGCGCCGATACGGGCAGTGCGTGGACGCAGGAGCGGCCGCCGCACGATCTGGAGACGAGCAGGCCCGGCATCTTTTCGGCAGGCGACGTGCGCAGCGGCTCGGTCAAGCGGGTGGCGGCAGCCGTAGGGGAGGGAGCCGCCGCGATTCAGGCCATTCACCAATATCTGGCGAGGCTTGGATGATCGCCGCCGTGTATTGCTCTGCGCCCCGAAAGCATTGAGTAATCAATCCACGGCCGTTATCCTGGAGCCCCCTGTTTTATCGCCGCGCCTCAAGCTTCAGTCTGCCTCGACGTGAGTTCCGTCTGGATGGTACGAAGCAGGTCGGGATCGTCCGCCGTCACGCTCGGCGCGAAGCGCGCCACGACTTCGCCGCTGCGGTTCACGAGAAATTTCTCGAAATTCCACAACACGTCCGGCGCGGCGTTCGGCTCGATCCCATAGCCTTTCAGGCGCTCACGGAACGGCTGATCGCCAGTCGCGGTCGGCTTTGCCTGTGTCAGCGAGCGATACAAGGGATGTTGGCCGGCTCCCACTACCGAGATCTTCGCGAAGAGCGGAAAGGTCACGTCGTACTTGCTGGTACAGAACTCGCGTATCTCTTCGTCCGTGCCGGGCTCCTGCGCCTTGAAGTCGTTCGCGGGAAACGCCAGGATCTCGAGACCTTCCGCAGCCTTCTCGCGGTACAGTTTCTCAAGACCTTCGTACTGGGGCGTCAATCCGCATTTCGATGCCACGTTGACCACCAGCAGAACCTTCCCCTTGAATTCGCCCAGCGTCCGCTCGCGGCCGTCGCTCGACCTCACGGGAATATCGTAAAGACTCTGGCTCATTGCATATCCTCCCTAAGCCGCCGCGCGCCCGGCCGTGTAGCGATTGGCCGGCACCGGCAGACCAAAGTTGCCGCGGAACGTGTTGTCTTCGTATTCCGTGCGGAACAATCCTCGCGCCTGCAGGATCGGCACCACGCCGTCGACGAATTCGTCGAGACCCGACGGCGTGGCCGAGCCCACGATAAAACCGTCGGCGGCACCGGCCTCGACCCATTCGACGATCTTGTCGGCCACATATTCCGGCGTACCGACAAACGGATTGTCCGGGTAGGCAGCCTCGAGCGCGACCTGCCGCAAGGTCAGGCCCTTCTCGCGCGCAATGGCCTTGATCCGGTCCGTGCCGCCACGGAACGAATTGCTGCCAAGGTCGCCGATGTCCGGGAACGGCTCGTCGAGCGGAAACCTCGAAAAGTCGAAGTGATCGAAGAAACGGCCCAGATGTGCGATCGCGTCGTGAATGTCCCCGAGCTCGCGCAGCCCCTGCAGCCTGGCTTGCGCCTCCGCCTGCGTGCCGCCGAGGATCGGCCCGATACCGGGCAGGATATGCAGGGTCTCGGCATTGCGCCCGGAGCGCGTCGCACGCTGCTTGAGGTCCTGATAGAACGCCCGTGAAGCCTCGAGATCGAGCAGCGTGGCGAAGATCGCGTCGGACTGGCTGGCGGCGAAATCGCGGCCGACCTCCGAGTTTCCGGCCTGGAAGATCACCGGGTGTCCCTGGCGCGAGCGGGCGATATTGAGCGGCCCTTGAACGCTGAAATACTTGCCCTTGTGATGGAGGGTGTGCAGCTTCGCCGGATCAAAGAACTGGCCGGTGGCCTTGTTTGCCACGAAGGCATCGTCTTCCCACGAGTCCCACAGGCCGCGCACCACGTCGACATATTCGCTGGCGATCCGGTAGCGCTCGTCGTGCTCCGGATGCGGCTTGCCGAAATTGAGGCCCGACCCCTCGAGCGGTGAAGTCACGATGTTCCAGCCCGCGCGACCCTTGCTGAGATGGTCGAGCGAGGCCAGTTGGCGCGCAATTGTGAACGGTTCGCTATAGGAGGTCGAAATCGTCCCGACGAGGCCGATACGTTCGGTGACAGCTGCCAGCGCCGACAGGACCGTGATCGGCTCGAAACGGTTCAGAAAGTGGGGCAGCGATTTCTCGTTGATGAACAGCCCGTCGGCGACGAACACGAGGTCCAGTTTGCCGGCCTCGGCCTTTTGCGCCTGATGCTTGTAGTAATCGATATTGACGCTCGCGTCGGGACGCGCATCAGGATGACGCCAGGCGGAGGTGCCTCCACCCACACCATGCAGGATCGCCCCCAGTTTTATCTGCTTGGCAAGACTCATTGAATGTCCCTGTTTTTTGACAAACATATCGGTGAATCTATGACCAGAAGCGGATTCGGACAAGCGAGAAATCACGCTATGCATATTCCGGCCGAACGCGCTCACGGTCCCAGGCCACCCAGATTCAGCACATGCGACCGGCCGATCCATACGGCGCAATCCCGGTGATCGCGCAACCCGTCGTCGGTATTCGGATGGAGAAAGATATCGATCGACCCATGGTTCAGGATCAGCCAGCCGACCACCTCGGCAAAATCAGCCTTGCCAAAAGAAATCTCGTACGACCAGACCGGATGCGGGCCGACCAGTCCTTCGTTAAAGCGTCCGAAACGGACCGCTTCGCCGAAGCGTTCGCCGATATCCTGCCTGAAGGCCCAGGCCGCATGCCGGCCGGACTCGTCGAAGTAGACATGTGCGTGCCAGTTCTCGATGATGCTGGTATCCAGATAAGTCATGCGTATGCCTTGCCGGCTAAATAAATCCGCAAAATCCGCAGCCCGAAATCCGGCCGATCAGTTGAGGTTGAACGAAAACGGCACCTGCACGCGCACCGCCTGGCCGATGCAATGGAAGCGCTTGACGGTACTGATCGCTGCACGTTCGAGGATCAGATCGGCGTGTTGCACGACTTGCGGGCCGGACCGGGGTCGCGCTCAGGAACGCGCCCCCCGGCCGCAAGCCCAGCCTTAGAACAGATACTTCGCGCGTACGTAGTAGAAGCCGCCGTTCGGGCTGATCTGCGCGGCGTAACCGTCGTACTGCGAACCCGAGAACCAGGTGTCCTGGGGCAGCGTGGACGGCCTCACGTCGAACAGGTTGTTGGCGCCCGCCGCAATCTGGAATTTCTTGGTCACGTTGTAGCGCACCTCGAGATCCGTGGTGTACTTCGGCGCATTCCTGAAGTACTGGAAGGTTGTGGTCGAGAACGCGTTCGGCCCGGTGATGTAAGTCTGGTAGTCCGAGGTCGGTCCAAAGCGCGTTTCGTGCAGGCTGACGCCCCATTTATCCAGATGCCAGTTCGCGCCGATGATGATCTTGTTCTTCGGCGCCGCCGAGGTCAGCCATGCGATCTGCTGCTGGTTCAGTTCGGCCGTGCCGTTGCGGGTGGCGACCTTGGTCACCGACGTGTTGTTGATATTGGCCGCGAGGTCCCAGTCCACGCTGCCGTACTCGCCCAGGCTCGAGTGATAGGTCGCCGTCAGGTCGATACCGTCGGTTCTCGTGCTCGCGCCGTTGGTGAAGTAGTTGGCGGTGACGAGGCCCGGGTTCGACTGCGCTGCCGCGAGCAACTGCTCGGGCACCGTGATGCCGGCGATGTCGAGCGCGTTGAGCGCCGCCGCGCCCGAAGCGGTGCCGCCCAGCACGATGCGGTTGCGGATATCGATCTGGTAGGCGTCCAGCGTCACGTTCAGGTTGCGCACCGGATTGAGCACCAGCCCGATGTTGAAGTTGGTGGACTGCTCCGGCTTCAGGTTCTGCGCGCCAATCGACTGCGCAGCGGCCGAGTTGGCTGCCAGCAGGCCGCTCGCCGAAGTCGGCGACACGGTCAGGTTGGTCAGGTATTCCTCGGCGAGGGTCGGCGCGCGAAATCCCGTGCTGACACTGCCGCGTAGCGCCACCGCGGGGGAGAAGTCGTAGCGCGTCGCGAACTTGCCGTTCGTGGTGCCGCCGGCGTCGCTGTAGTGGTCGTAGCGGCCCGAGACCTCAAAGCGCCAGTTCGGCGCGAACTTGCCGGCCAGATCCAGATACGTGCCCAGCACTTCCCGCGAAAACGAGCCCGCGCTCGACGGCAGGAAGCCGGTGATCGCGTCGGCGCCCCACGAGGCCGCATCGCCGGCGCCGATCGAGTAGGTCTCGCGGCGCTGTTCGATGCCGGCGGAGAAGGTGAGCGGTTCAGGCAGCAGGAAATGGAACTGGCGCGACACGTCGAGGGTGTTGGTCCACTGGGTGTCGCTCAGCGTGCCCAGGTTGAAGCTGGTCGGCGTCGAGCCGTTCTCGGCGAACAAGGTCAGGTTGGCGTCGTTGGCGACGCCAAAGCTGTCGTGATCGCCGCCGTAGGTCGAACTGAGGTCCCACTTCCAGCCGAACAGGTTCTCGCCCTTCACACCCGCGGTGATCGAGTAGTCGTTCTCGTTGATGGTCTCGGTCGGTACGTAACCGTTCGGATAGGTGCCCAGCAGACCCGGCAGACCGTAGATCTCGCTGATGATGATCGGCGAGCGGATATTCTGGTAGGCCGCCGCGGAACGATGCCCGTAGGTGCCGAAGCCGTACACCTGGGTATCGTCGTTCAGGTAGTAGCCGGCGTTGAAGCCGACCACTTCGCGGGTGACTTCGGGATCGCCTTCGATCGGGTTGTAAGCGCCCACGCCGCCCGGCAGGAAGCCGAAGTAATTGTCGTAGGGGTTGGTGCGCTCGGTGTGGTTCTGGTGGTCGTATTCGGCGCTCAGGTCGAGAAAGCCGTTGCTGCCCAGGCTCAGGCCCTTCGAGATCGAAAAGTTGTTGGAAAAGCCGTCGCCCTGGTAGGTCTGGCCGGCGGTGTCCGAAATGGCGCCGCCTCCATTGCTCGACTTCAGGATGATGTTGATCACCCCGAAGATCGCGTCGGAGCCGTACTGCGCCGCAGCGGCATCGCGCAGGATTTCAATGTGATCGATCAGGCCGACCGGGATCAGGTCCACGTCCACGCCCGTCGAGCCGGCCTGCGGACCGGCGTCCTGGGCGATGTTGGCGGTGCTGTGGCGGCGCTTGCCGTTGACCAGCACCAGCACCTGATCCGGCGTCGAGCCGTGCAGCGTGAAGGCATTGGTCAGCAGGCCCTGGTCGCCCGCGTAGGAGGCGTGCGAGATCGACGGCGAGAGCTGCTGCAGCGCATCGCGCAGGCTGGCCTTGCCGGTCGCCTCCAGCTCGGCGCCGGTGATCACGTCGATCGGCGTCAGGCTCTGGCTCGCCTTGGTGGCGGTGCGCGAACCGGTCACCACCACCCGGTCCTGCACCCGCACGTTGTTCTGATCGCCCACGGAATCGCTCTTGAGCGACGGCCCGGGCGACGCCGCAGCCCCGCTCGCGGCGTCCGGCGCCGCCTGCGCCCAGGCCGATCCTTGCAGGGCCAGGAACAGCACGGCGGCCGAGATCCCGGTTAGCTGCGTTTTCAATCCCATGCTCCTTCCCCGATTGCTCGCCATCGTTTCTCCACTTGTCGATACAAAAAGCGGCGCCTCTGCATGACGGCGCCAATAGTAAGTATTCCGAAATAATTTTTATAAGCAGGCGTCGATTCGACACCCGCTGGGGGATCAGCTCTTCGGCAGGCCCGGAGGATTGGTGCGCGCGGTGTCGATGGCTTCGGAACCGAGGTTCCAGCGATCGAGCACCTGGCGATACTTGCCGTTGGCAATCAGGTCGTTGATCGCCTGCGTGACCGGTGCGGCGAGACCGCCGCCCTTGCGGGTCGTGACCGCGAGATCGGCCGTGACCGGCCAGCCGCCGCTGATGGTGCCGACCAGCCGCAGGTCGCCTTTTTGCGCAGCGGCGTAGGCGAGGCCCGAGTTGACGCTGAGGATCGCGTCGGCGCGGCCCGACTGCAGGGCGACGTCGCGCACTGCGTAGTCGTCGTAATACTGCACGTTCACGGCTTTCAGGCCGTGATCGGCGTCGCTCTTGCTCCAGGCGAGCAGGATTTTTTCCTGGTTCGTGCCGGAATCGGTAATCACGCGCAGACCGGCCACATCCTTGGGTTCGCGAATCGCCTGAATCGGGCTTTTGGTGGGGACGTAAAACCCGAGCACGTCGCGGCGATACGAGGAGAAATCGAACTTCTCCTTGCGTTCCTCCGTCACCGTGACATTGGACAGCACCGCATCCACCTTGCCCGAGGCGACCGCAAGCGGCCAATCCTCCCAGGCGAGCGGCACCAGCTTGAGCTTGCGGCCGAGACTGTCGGCAATCAGTTGCGACAGATCCGGATCGAAGCCGACGACGGTTTTCGTGTCGGTGGCATACGTGCTGATCGGCGGCCAGGCAACCGAAATGCCGACTGTCAGCACCCCGTCCTGGACGAACTTGAAGTCCGCCGGAATCGCCTTGATTGCAGCGGTGTCGGGACCGGTGCGCGGGCGCCCCGGCTGCGCCGGGCTCAGATCGAAGGTCGTGCCGGCCCACGTTCCATCCGCCACACCGAACGCCGCGGCAGCCAGCAGACCGGAAAACGTCAACATCCATTTACGACGACCCACCATATTCCCCTCCCTTGATAGAAGTGATTGATTCGCGCTGCCTTATTGATTCGTCACGTCTGCAGCCGGTTTTGGCGCGCCTGGAAATCCCAACGGTCCCGGCGCGCGCAGATCGGCTAGCGTGTCGGTACGTCCGGGCTCGAGCAGATCCTTGCCGAACGGCAGCCGGCCATGAATCTCGACGGCGATCGCGCGGTCGTACAAGGGCTCGAAGCCGGTGCTCAGATAGAGGCCGACCGCTTCCGGCTGCCTGAAGCCGGTGGTCAGATAAGCGCGCCGGTAGCCCTGGCGCAGCGCGCGCACTTCGAGTTCGGCAACGATCCGGCGCGCCACCCCCTGGCGGCGCAGATCCGAGCGCGCCCACATCCGCTTGAACTCGGCCGTGGCTGCGTCATAGCGTTTGAAAGCGCCACCGCCAACCACTGCGCCGTCGCTCGCCCGGCGCAGCAACAGGAAAATGCCATCGGGAGGAAGAAACAGCTCTGGCGGATAACGCGTAAGCTCCTCGCTGGTGCCCGGCTCGCGGTGCCGGGCGAATTCGCCATAGCGGCTCGAATACTCGAGCTGCAGTTCATCGAAAAGCGGCTTGGCAAGCGGGTCGGTCGGAGCGATCTCGATTACTTCGTAAGTCACTTTGATTCTGCGCCCGCAGGGGCGCCCCTTGTTATGTATAACTAAGCGTCTTGTTATGAAATATGAATAAAATTCCATACAACTGAAACGCTATGGTGCGTGAACATCATTCGAGGTCAAACGATCAATTTCAAGAATTGTTATTCCCGATTGGTGCAAATCCTTAATCTGCAGAGCATGTTCCGCCGCAAACGCATCAACAAAGAAAATAATGCGGAATGTTCGTAAGGATATCGAAAGTGAAACGGCATCGGTTCCGGCGGAGGGGCGGGATCAAGCCCCTTCGCGAGCATCGGTGAAAGCGGCATTTGCCGCTACCTGCAGGTGTGCTGCACGTACTGAACGTCTTCTCAAGCATTCGTTATATGCATAGCAAAATTTGCTCGAACAATACCGGCTCGCGATAGCGATAATGAAAAAGGCGGGTGTCATCCAGCAGATTTTCAGCAACCTCCTGCAACCCTTTTCCCACGTGCATTCCGGTGCGCTGGGTGGTATCGATATGTCCTACTCACTTTCTATTCTCGACAAAAGTCCGATTGCCGACGGAACAAGCGCCCACGATGCACTGCGCTTTACGGTCCGGCTTGCGCAGCGCGCAGAAGCATTGGGTTACAGGCGTTACTGGATCGCCGAGCATCACGGTGCGCCGGGGCTTGCCAGTTCCGCTCCGGAGATCGTCGTGTCGCATCTGCTTGCGCATACCTCGCGCATCCGGGTTGGCTCAGGTGGCGTGATGCTGCAGCATTACAGCCCGTTCAAGGTTGCCGAGACGTTCCGCGTGCTGGCTTCGCTGGCGCCGGGCCGGGTCGACCTCGGCGTCGGCAAGGCGCCGGGTGGATTGCCGCTGACGACGCGCGCGCTGCAATGGTTCCACGACAAGGCGAAGAAGCCCGATTTCGCTCACCAGTTCGCGGAACTCGACGCGTTCCTGAAGTCGGGCGTGGCCGGAGATCACCCGCTGGCGGGCGCGGTTGCGCTGCCCGCGCCGCCGGAAGCGCCGCAGGGCGTCCTGCTGGGCGCCAGCCCCGAGAGCGCGGCACTCGCTGCGCAATACGGCTGGCAATTCTGCTACGCCGGTCACTTCAACGGCGATAACGACAACATCGAGCGCTCGGTTGACGCGTATCGCAATGCGACAGGACGTGCGCCGCTGCTCGCGCTCTACGCGTTTGTGGCGGAATCGAGGGCCGAGGCTCAGCGCCATGTGGGTCCATTGCGCATTTTCAAGCTGCGGCTCGCAACGGGGCAGAGTGTCAATCTTCCCAGCCCCGAGGCTGCAGCGGAGTTCGCGCGGCAGACCGGCGTGACCGACTATCAGCTCGACGAACTGCACCCGCACGTCGCTACCGGCACGCCGGACGATGTGCACGAGGAGCTCGAGGCGTTGCACGAACGGTTCGGCATCGAGGAATTCGTGATCGACACCCCAGTGGCGGACTATGCGCTGCGTCTTGCTTCGTTCGAAGCGCTGGCGGGCGCGCAACAGCTTGCGCGCGTCTGACTTTCACCACTTTCCCGTTTTACGGAGCAGGACATGACACAGAAGAACCTTACGTTCGGCATCATGCTGCATGGCGCGGGCGGCCATATGAACTCGTGGAAGCATCCCGCCGGACCCGCCGATGCGAGCGTCAACCTCGACTTCATCACCGGCATCGCGCAAAAAGCCGAGGCCAATGGCATTGCGTTCGCCTTCGTGGCGGACGGCCTGTATATCAACGATAAATCGATTCCCCACTTCCTGAACCGCTTCGAGCCGATCTCGATCCTGTCTGCGCTGGCCACCGCCACCACCAAAATCGGCCTGGCGGGCACGCTCTCGACGTCGTATAGCCATCCGTTTACGGTGGCGCGGCAGTTCGCCTCGCTCGACCTCATTAGCGGCGGGCGGGCAGGGTGGAACGTGGTGACTTCGCCGCTTGAAGGATCGGCGAAGAACTACGGCGGCAAGCATCCGGATCACGAGCTGCGCTACGAAATCGCCGACGAGTATCTCGAAGTGGTGCAGGGACTGTGGGACAGCTGGGACGATGACGCATTCGTGCGCGACCGCGAGAGCGGGCGTTTCTTCGACCGCGACAAGCTGCATACGCTCGATCACAAGGGCCGCTTCTTTGAAGTCTCCGGGCCGATCAATATCCAGCGCTCACCGCAGGGACAGCCGGTGATTTTCCAGGCCGGCGCATCGGATTCGGGAATCGCGCTGGCCGGCAAGTATGCGGACGCGGTGTTCACCCATTCGCCGTCGCTCGAAGAAACCCGGGCGTTCACGCAGAGCGTGCGGCAAAGCGCGGTCGAGCACGGGCGCGCTGAGACCGACGTAAAGATCTTCCCGGGCATCGGCCCGATTGTCGGCGCAACGCGCGAAGAAGCCGAAGCGAAATATCGCGCCATTCGTGACCTGCTCAGCGTCGAGGAGGCGCTCGCCTATCTGGGCCGCTTCTTCGAACACCACGACTTTACGCAATACCCGCTTGACGGGCCGTTCCCGGAGTTGGGCGAGCTCGGCAAGAACAGCTTCCGTTCAACCACCGACCGCATCAAGGCCGAGGCGCAGAAGAACGGCTCGACGCTGCGCGAGGTCGCGCTGGAAGTGGCCACACCGAAGCCGCAGTTCATCGGCACTGGCGAGCAGATCGCGGACGAGTTGATCCGCTGGTTCGACGCGGGTGCGTCCGATGGTTTTATCCTCGGTTTCCCGGTGCAGGCCGAGGGATTCGACGATTTTGTCCGCTACGTGATTCCCGCGCTGGAGGCGCGCGGCCGCTACAGCCGCACGCTGGCGGGGACAACCCTGCGCGATCATCTCGGGCTGCCGCGACGCGAGAGCCGCTACGCGACCGCGCAAGCGGTATGACTGACCGCTTGCATCGCAGGAGGGGCGCACCATGAGCGACACCACCCAGCAGTTTGTCAATCCCGCTCACGCGGGCCGTGCAAGCGACGACGCAGCAGAGGCCGCAGCGGGTTCCGAATACGCGCAATACGCACAATACGCGCACTATCGGGTCGTTCCCGCCAGGCATCATGCGCGCACGGCGGGAACCGTGCTGGCGATCCTCCTGATCGGGATAGTGCTGAATTCGATACTCGGCAATCCGCACTGGGGCTGGGACGTCTTCGCGCAGTGGTTTTTCGCCGGGCCGGTGCTCGAGGGTCTCGGACGCACGCTGGTGCTGACAGGGCTCGGTGCGCTATTCGGCTTCGCGCTTGCGGTACCGCTGGCACTGGCGCGCGTATCGCGTTCGCCGCTACTGGCGGGCTGCGCGTGGGCTTTCATCTGGCTGTTCCGCTCGATCCCGCCGATCGTGCTGCTGCTCCTCCTGAACAACCTCGGCTATCTGTACGAGACGATCTGGATCGGCGTGCCGTTCACGCACATCACGCTGCTGAGCCAGTCGACCACCGACCTGATCAGTCCGTTCTTCGCGGCCGTGCTCGGGCTCACGCTGAACCATGCGGCGTTTTCGGCCGAGGCTATCCGCGGCGGGATTCTCTCGGTCGACCACGGGCAGCGCGAAGCCTCGGCTGCGCTCGGTTTGCCAGGCGCGCGCCAGGTGCGCCGCATTGTGCTGCCGCAGGCGATGCGCGCCATCCTGCCGACCGCGTTCAATGACGTGATCGGCCTGGCGAAGGGCACCTCGGTCGTCTACATCCTTGCGATGCCCGACCTGTTCTACACTGTGCAGATCATCTATCACCGCAATCTGGAAGTCATTCCATTGTTGATGGTCGCAACGATCTGGTACGTGCTCATCCTCATGGCCCTGTCGGCGATTCAGGTGCACATCGAACGGTACTATGCGCGCGGTGCGACCCGCGAGCAGGTGGCGGCGTCGCCGTTGAGCGCGCTGTTCGGGCGGTGGCGCAGCGGACCTGGTGGCCGTAGCGGGGCTGTTGCGCGAGCCGCAAGCGCTGCCGCGCCGCGCACTACGTCCCGCACCACGGCAATGGGCAGCGAGGGGAACACTGAAGCAGACACGAGCGGCTGGGCGCAGCGGCGCATCGGCGGCACGGTGGGTATCCATAACGTGTCGAAGAGCTTCGGCGCGCTGAAGGTGCTCGATAACATCTCGCTGGCCGTTCCGTCGGGCAGCGTCACCGTCATCCTGGGCCAGTCGGGCTCGGGCAAATCGACCCTGCTGCGCTCGATCAACCATCTCGAACGCGTCGACGCCGGCTTCATTGACATCGATGGCGAACTGATCGGCTATCGCCGCGACGGACGCACGCTCTACGAGCTCAAGGAGAAGGACATCCTGCAGCGGCGCCGAGCCGACGTCGGCATGGTGTTCCAGAGCTTCAACCTGTTCCCGCACCTGAGCGTGCTCGACAATCTCGTCGAGGCGCCGCTGGCCTCAGGCGTGCCGCGCGCACAGGCCCAGGCCGAAGCGCGCGCGCTGCTCGAGCGTGTAGGTCTCGCCGACAAGGCCGATGCCTGGCCGCGCCAGTTGTCGGGCGGCCAGCAGCAGCGTGTGGCGATTGCCCGTGCGCTTGCGCTGAAACCGAAGGTGCTGCTGTTCGATGAGCCCACATCCGCGCTCGATCCGGAGCTTGTCAACGAGGTGCTCGACGTGATCCGCCAGCTTGCGCGTTCGGGCACGACGCTGATCATCGTCACGCACGAGATTGGCTTCGCCCGCGAAGTGGCCGACACCATCGTGTTCATGGACGGCGGACGCATCGTCGAGTCGGGGCCGCCGGCGAAAGTGCTGGGCGATCCCACCCATGTGCGCACCCGTGAATTCCTCTCGAAGGTGTTGTGACCGTATGCAACATAAAAGGCGTTACGACTCGAAACAACCGGCGAGCGGCCGGCGAACGTTTGTAGCCGGCATCACGGCGCTCGCCGCCATACCGCTTGCATGGCCGGTGGGATTCGCCCAGGCCGCAACGCAGTCGTTCGATTTCAGCCCGGAACAGAAAGGGCGTGTGCGTGCGCCGAAAGATCCCGACGCGCTGCGTCTCATCGCAGACTATCGCTTCGTCACGCCCGGCGTGTTCACGGTGGCGATCGCGCCATTCGCCACGCCGATTGCCACCTATGCGACCGACGCCCGCACGGTGGTGGGCGCCGATCCCGACTACGCGCAGCTCATCGCCGATGCAGTCGGCCTGCGCCTGCTGCTGGTGTCCGTCGCGTGGCCGGACTGGCCGCTCGGTCTTGCATCGGGCAGATACGACGCGGTGATCTCGAACGTCGGCGTGACCGAGAAGCGCAAGCAGAAGTTCGATTTCACCACCTACAGGCTGGGTTTGCACGGGTTCTACGTGCGCAGCGACAGCACGATCAAATCGATCCGCGAGCCGCAGGATATTGCGGGGCTGCGCATCATCACGGCTTCGGGGGCGATCCAGGAGCACATCCTGCTCGAATGGAACCGGCGCAACGTGGCGCATGGCCTGAAAGAGGCGACCCTGCAGTACTACGACGACGGCGCATCGGACCGGCTTGCGCTGCTGTCGGGGCGCGCGGACGCCATCTTCAACCCGGATGCGCCGCTCGCCTACGAGGCCGCGACCCAGGGACAGATTCGCCAGGTGGGCACGGTCAACGCCGGCTGGCCGTTCAAGGCCGATGTCGCGATCGCCACACGCAAGGGCAGCGGGCTCGCGCCGGCGCTCACAGCCGCCACCAACGGCTTGATCCACGGCGGCCAGTATCGCGCCGCGCTCGCGCGCTGGGGGCTGCAAACGGAAGCCGTCGATCGTTCGGAGACCAATCCTCCCGGCTTTCCGGATGCCTGACCACGGGCGTTTCCTTCCCCAACCGCAATCACGACTTCGATGCGAGGCGCCGTCAAGCGGATGCCGGCGCATCGCCAGAACAACAGAGGGCCCCTATGTGTGCCGTGCGCATTGATCATCTTGCTTTCCTGACCCCGGGCAATTACCCGGACGATGCACCGCTTGCGGGTTTCGAGCGAACGCTCGAGCTGTTCGGCGCCGGCGAGGCGCTCGGTTACGACAGTGCGTGGGTACGCCAGCGCCATCTGGAGCGCGCGGTGTCGTCCGCGGCGACGTTTCTCGCGGCGGCCAGCCAGCGCACGACGCGCATCGGACTCGGCGCGGCGGTCATCCAGATGGGGTATGAGAACCCGTTTCGCCTTGCCGAGGATCTTGCGACCGTGGATGTGCTGTCGCGCGGGCGCCTGAACATTGGCCTCAGCGCGGGCGCTCCCGCGCACGGCATCCTGCTCGGCGACCGGCTTTTCGATGCGAATCCCGAGCTGATCGACTTCTCGCACGCGCGCGTCGAGCGCTTGCGCCGCAATCTCGCGGGCGAATGGCTCGGCGGCGAGGACAGCTTCGTCGAATCGGCGGCGGGCCGCGTGCGGCCGCGCGTGAGCCCGTATGCGCCGGGGCTGACCGAGCGGCTCTGGTATGGCGGCGGCTCGCGGCGCTCGATCGAATGGGCCGGCCGCAACGGCTTCAATCTGCTGATCGGCAACATCACGACGGGCGAGGGCACCGACGACTACCGCACGGCGCAGCTAAGCCAGCTCGACCTGTTCCGCTCGCACTGGAGCGAAGCGCGGGCCCCGCGGATCGCATTGGGGCGCGTGATCGTGCCGATCGACGGCGCCGACGCCCAGACGCGGCAGCGCTACCGCGAGTTCGCCGAGGGACGCCACGCGCGCACGCTGACGCCGCACGGCGAGCGGCGCACGCTATTTGCGCCGGATCTGGTCGGTACGGCCGACGAAATCGTTGACCGCTTGCTTGACGATCCGGTCGTCGCGCAGGTCAGCGAATTGCGTCTCGAACTGCCGTATGATCTGCCGTTCGAAAACTATCAGCAGATTCTCGAGGACTTCGTCACGCGCGTCGCCCCCGAACTGGGCTGGCGGCCCGCCGCCGCGGGCCAGTCCGTTGCCGCCTAGCCGTGCTGGGCATCTTGCCGGATCGAGTGATTGACCTTATGACCGACGCCACCTTGACTTCCACAGCCGCTGCCTCGCCGCAGAGTCCAACCGTGCCGGACGACCGCTTTGTTTACGTGTCGGTTCACGACCCATTGGCCCAGCCTCTGCTCGAGGAACTGGCCTATGAGTACAGCAGCCGCTACGCCGGCCTCGTCGACAAGGACGAGATCGCGAAAGAAATGCAGCGCTATCCTGCCGAGGCGTTCGCGCCGCCGCAGGGCGCCTTCGTGCTGCTGCTGCGCGACGGGCAGGCCATCGCGGGCGGCGCCTTCATGCCCCATGCCGACCCCGGCACGACCGAGTTCAAGCGCATCTGGGCAAGCCGCAACCACCGCCGGCAGGGCCTTGCCCGCCGTGTGCTGGCCGAACTGGAGGCGCAGGCGCTCCGCCAGGGCTACACGCGCGTGTACCTCGGCACGGGCCCGCGCCAGCCCGAAGCCGTCGGGCTGTACCAGACAAGCGGCTACACCTTGCTGTCGTCACACGATTTCGGCGAGGATGAGCCGCCTGGCGTCCTGTTCGAGAAGCACCTGGTGCCGCAGCGGGAGGGCTAACGGCGGCGCCGCGGCGCAATTCAGCTATGATCTAGGGTTCGCGGGGCCACGCCTCTACGCCGGACTTGCCTGAAAGCCGGGCAAAGCCGATACTTTCAGGTCGCACGTCATTCTCCCTACCTCGATCTAGCGGTTTTCCACATGAGTACAATTCTCGAAAGTCTCCCGGCCGGCCAGAAAGTCGGCATCGCCTTCTCCGGCGGCCTCGACACCAGCGCCGCGCTGCACTGGATGCGACTCAAGGGCGCCGTCCCGTACGCCTACACGGCCAACCTCGGCCAGCCCGACGAGGACGACTACGAGTCGATTCCGCGCCGCGCGATCCAGTACGGTGCGGAAGGCGCGCGACTGATCGACTGCCGTGCCCAACTGGTGGCCGAGGGCATCGCGGCCCTCCAGTCGGGCGCGTTCCACATCTCGACCGCCGGCGTGACCTACTTCAACACGACGCCGATCGGCCGCGCGGTGACCGGCACGATGCTGGTCGCCGCCATGAAGGAAGACGGCGTCAACATCTGGGGCGACGGCAGCACGTACAAGGGTAACGACATCGAGCGCTTCTACCGCTACGGCCTGCTCGTCAATCCGGAACTGAAGATCTACAAGCCGTGGCTCGACCAGGCCTTCATCGACGAACTGGGTGGCCGCGCGGAAATGTCCGAGTTCATGCGCCAGTCGGGCTTCGAATACAAGATGTCGGCGGAAAAAGCGTACTCCACCGACTCGAACCTGCTCGGCGCGACGCACGAAGCGAAGGACCTCGAAAGCCTCGAAAGCGGCATTCGGATCGTCAATCCGATCATGGGCGTCGCCTTCTGGCGCGATGACGTGCAGATCGCCAAGGAAGAAGTCACGATCCGCTTCGAAGAAGGCCATCCGGTTGCGCTTAACGGCGTTCAGTACACGGATGCCGTCGAACTGCTGCTGGAGGCGAACCGCATCGGCGGCCGCCACGGTCTCGGCATGAGCGACCAGATCGAGAACCGGATCATCGAGGCGAAGAGCCGCGGCATCTACGAAGCACCGGGACTCGCGCTGCTGTACATCGCTTATGAGCGTCTTGTCACGGGCATCCACAACGAAGACACCATCGAGCAGTACCGCGAAAACGGCCGGCGCCTGGGCCGGCTGCTGTATCAGGGCCGCTGGTTCGACCCGCAGGCCATCATGCTGCGCGAAACGGCACAGCGCTGGGTGGCGCGCGCGATCACGGGCGAAGTCACGGTCGAACTGCGCCGCGGGAACGACTACTCGATCCTCAGCACGAAGTCGCCGAACCTGACGTACCAGCCGGAGCGGCTTTCGATGGAGAAGGTCGCATCGACGTTCTCGCCGCGCGACCGGATCGGCCAGTTGACGATGCGGAATCTGGATATCACGGATACGCGTGCGAAGCTGGTGATCTATTCCGACGTCGGCTTGCTCGCGCCGGGTGAGGCGTTGGCGCTGCCGCAGATCAAGGACGATAGCAAGTAAATCGAAGCGGTTCAGGATCGGATGGAGGTCCTTCTTCATCCGGTCAGCGGTTCCCGCCGTGACTAACGCAGGGTGGCAAATGCGGCCGGCGTGAAGTCGGCAAGCTGGTCGATGCGCTTTTGCCGTACCTTCTCGAGCCAGGCAGGGTCCTGCAGCAAAGCGCGTCCGACCGCCACCAGATCGAACTCGCCGCGCTCCAGCCGCGCGAGCAGTCCGTTCAGCGGCGTCGGTTGGGCGATCTTGCCTCCAAGAGATTCATAGACGTCACCAGACAGGCCGACGGCGCCCACGGTTATTGCGGTGACGCCCGTTAGCTTCTTCGCACAGCCGGCAAGGTTCAGTTCCGCATCGATCTCAGGGAAGGCGGGCTGCCAGAATTTCGGCTGCGAGAGATGGAAGGCGTCCACGCCGGCTTCGACGAGCACGCTAAGCCACTGTTCCAGCGCCTTCGGCGTCTCGGCGAGCCGTGCGCTGAAGTCTTTTGGCTTCCATTGCGAAAGGCGAAGAATCACCGGGAAACCGGGGCTGACCACCATCCGCACAGCCTTCAGAATTTCGACCACGAAGCGCGAGCGTTCGACGAGCGTCGAGCCGCCATATCCGTCGTTGCGCAAGTTGAGATGATCGTAGAAGAACTGATTGATGAGGTAGCCATGCGCGCCCATCAGCTCTACGGCATCGAACCCGAGCCGTTCGGCGTCCGACGCCGCGCGCGCGAAGGCGTCGATGGCATTGGCCACATCAGCTTCGCTCATCGGCTGACTGACGCGTTCGCCTGTCACTGAAAGCCCTGAGGGGCTTTCATAGGGCGCCGGCGGTATCCAGTCCGGTGTCAGGTTAGAGCGCTTATGTCCCACATGAACCAGTTGCGGCGCGATGAGCCCACCCGCCGCGTGAACCTCGTCCACGACCTTCCGCCAGCCTGCGAGCGCCGCTTCGCCATGAAAGCGGGGCATGTCAGGCTCATTGAGCGCCGCCGGACGGCCGATCCCGGCCGCCTCTGTGATGATGAGACCGACGCCATTCTCCGCGCGGCGGCGATAGTAGCTGGCGACCTCGGTGGTCGGCACGCCGCCCGGCGACATGGAGCGAGTCATCGGCGCCATGACGACGCGGTTCGGCAAGGTGAGGGCGTTTAGCCGGTAGGAATTGAAGAGGACGTCGAGATTGGGCATCGGATGTCTTCGCGGTGCGAAAGGTAGTTGATCGGAGCGCGTCGATTCAGGCGGGTCTCGTGCATGACCGTGAACAGAAGGTTCATCGTAGCTGCCGCTGCCAGGAACGATAACCACCCGATTGCTCATAAGGCCTATTCTTCAAGAGAATGGGGTAAATGAGGGGGATGAGGGGGATGAGGGGGTAATGGGTCTCTCGACCTCGCTGCATCACTGGATGAACTTGTTCAACCGCTCGGTCGTTCGACACACCTCTGAAAATCGTCGACAATCCGCTGCGATGCCCCGCTGGTGACAATCAATAAACTCACCGCCCTGTTTGATCTCGAACCACGAGAGGACAAATGGATCAATCGAAATCGCCGTTCGATCTCCGACTTCAGCCCTTGCTGGCCGACAGATCGGTGACGGGCGCGTCTGTAGCAGTCTTGCGAAACGGATCAATAGAGGTAGCCGCCGCGGGTCTAAGGGATCAGAACACGGCCGTTCCCGTCGATGTGAATACCGTGTTTCCCGCGGCATCCCTCACCAAGCCACTCGTGTCATACGCCGTGCTCCAGCTTGCCGATTCCGGCGTGCTGGATCTCGACGAGCCTCTTTCGCGCTCGATCCCGGCAATCGTGCCTGACGATCCGATGTCAGCTCTTGTCACCTTCCGCCACGTGCTGACGCACACCTGTGGTCTGCAAAACATTCGCGGGAAGGAGCCCGTGCGCATGTATTTTCGACCGGGTTCCTGGTTCAGCTACTCCAGTTTGGGTTTTTCGCTGATGCAGTCTGCCATTGAAACCCGGACCGGCGAACGACTGGAAGCAACCGTACGGCGCCTTGTATTCGCGCCGCTGGCGATGGACTCGTCGAGTCTCGAGTGGTGTGATCGATTTCTCGGCAACATGGCCAGCCCGCATGAAGCGGAAAAGCAGATCGAGATGCATCGTCCTCCATCGGCCAACGCATCCTATACGCTCCATACGACCGCTGGCGATTACGGCGCGTTCGTGGCGGCGATACTGCGCGGCGAACGTCTGAAGGCATCCACCTGGGAGCAGTTCTTGAGCGCGAATGTCATGGTACCCAAGGGGGCGATCGTTCACCTGGACGGCGAGCCATCGGCAACCGAGGCGGACATAGGCTGGGGGCTGGGTTGGGGAGTCGAGCCAAGCCGAAGAACGTTTTTTCAGTGGGGCAAAATGTCAGGTGTGCGAGCCTTTGTAATGGGGAGCCTCGAGCACCAGGCGGGGGTGGTGTTGCTCACTAACAGCAATAGGGGGCTGCGGTTGATGGATGACATTAGCCGTGACGTGTTGCCCGGCAAGCATGCGGCGATTCGCTGGCTTGCTGATAATGTCGGGGAGTGAGGTCCGACGTACAACCAACGGGCGAACGGATAGGCGCTCGGACTTCTAGTGAACGGGCTCCCGAATCGTTGGACAGACGCTACATTCATCAGCGTGTCGGCTCATCAAACCCACCTTTGCCAACGAACTCCGAAAAAAGAACAAAAATGAAAACTACGTATTCGACAAGAACAGCCAGGCCGGAAGACGCTGCGCGTCTTGCGGTGCTCGGAGCTCATGTGTGGGTACAGACCTATGCAGAGGCGGGCGTATCTGAGCCCATCGCGCAATATGTTCTGAAAACATTTACGACCGAAAGAATCCTGACTCTAGTGAACGATCCGGGCGTCGTTCTGTTGGTTGCAGAGACAGGAGGAAATCTTGCCGGATATATAGTCATACGCTTTGACTCGCACCATGCGGACGTTCCCATCGAGATTGAAACACTCTATGTCCAGGATTCTTTTTCCGGTCGTGGAATCGGATCGGCCTTGATGAATCATGCAAAAGGCATTGCAGAGGCAAGAACCGGAAATCGTGCATTCTGGCTCATGGTTAACTCGCGAAACGAAAAGGCAATCTCTTTCTATCATTCCCGTGGGATGACGCAGGAAGGGATAGCGTACTTTGAACTCGACGGTATCAGGCACGAGAACAAGGTGATGGTCGCAAGGTACTGACGCAGATCTTGCAGTCGGGAGGCTCTTGTGTTTGCACGCCTTTTCGTCGCGGCGACGCGTACTCTGATCTGCAGAACGCTATTGAGGAGTGGCTGATGTCGCAAAAGGTGACCGGATTGGTGCTGACGCGGCGTACATGGACGTCAAGCCACGCAGTGTTCAAGACGCTCGCTGCGGCATTTGTGCTTACGCTGCTTACGTACTCCTGGGCGGCCTCTGCTCAAGCCCTGCAGGAGTCGAAACCAACCACTGACGATCTCTCAATCGTGCGGCAGCTCGTCAAACATCAATCCGACCTGTGTCAAACCGTTGAGATCGAAGGCACGGTGCTGGCAAACGATATGAAAGGGCGCTTTCAGGTTGTTGCGGATCCCGCCTCTCGTACGGCGGCCATTCGCGTTTTCGGCGTTGGGCCCGAAAATTTCAGTGTCGGCGTGGCAAACGAAATCGCGTGGATCTCGGATCGGGATCGTGCGCCAAGAAAAGCCGACTTCATTGGATTTCGCCAAGGACTTGTCGACGACGCCTACTGGGCAGGCGGAGGATTGGCCAATCGATGCTGGCCGGCAGACGTGGCTTACGTCCAGACCTTATCCACCGCACACGACACACTGGATGAGCTTGCGGTGGTGCCAGCCGGCGGGAAAGTGATGCATGTCTGGGTGTCGAGAGCGACACGTCATGTCGTCAAGTGGACACGTCGAGACGAGCCCGACCTTGCTACGACGAGCTTGACGTATTGTCGGGACGATACCCTTCGTGAATTTGCGTGCCGGCAGACGCGGATCGATCGCGACGGAAACAGATGGGTGTTTGTCACTGAGCACATCAAGCGTGGCGTCAGTTCGACCCGGATCGCCGCGCTCGCAGCCTGGCCAGGCGAGTCCGTGCAAGACCATTGGATCGAGAACGGGCAGCGGCAAACCACCGTGCCAATGACCGTCGAGGGTCAGCCTATGGTGGATGTTTTCGTCAATGGACATGGCCCGATCAAGATGATCGTCGACACGGGCGGTTCGTTAATGCTGACAGCCAGGGTCGCTGCACTTGCAAAGCTGAAACGTGCCGGGCACGGCTATCAAACCGGTGTGACCGGCGCGGCAGCTTCGATTCAGTTCGTCCATGTCGACGATCTTCGGATTGGGTCCGCGCACATCGAGAATCAGTTTGCGCAGGTCCTCGATGGGCCAGACGACATCGGTAAATCGGCTATAGGCGGAACGATCGGATACGAGGTATTGTCGCGGTTCCGGTCCACGTTCGATTTTGAAGGCGGCCGATTCACGCTCGCGTCGGACCACGATGCGGCCGGCGACGCCGCCGACCCGATCCCCTTTACGTTGGACAATACCGTTCCTGGCGTGCAGGGCCAGCTCAACGGTGTTCCAACCAGCATCTGGATCGATACGGGTAACGGCGCACCGTTGTTCGTGGCTGCAGCCTTTACGAAGAATCACCCGAGCGCGATGGCAACCCGTCTCTATGACGTGGGAATGCGGGTTGGAGGAATAGGCGATGCCGGAAGTCCTGCATTGCTTGGGGTAGTCCGGCGTTTGTCTATCGGTACTCGCGACTCGACCGATGTGGTCGGTATCTTCACGAATCAAAGGACTGGTCCAGACACCAATAGCGACACCGGAGCGAATGCCGGTACGCCGCTGTTTTCGGGCGGCCAATTGACGATTGATTATTCGCAACGAAAGATCTGGGCATCGGCTCCTTCCCGGCGCGATCAACCGTTTTCGCCTTTTTATAATCACGCTGGATTTGGTTTCACATCCTGGGCTGGAAACATCGCCGTGGTCAAATACGTGCGTCCGGATTCGCCGGCCGCAGAGGCGGGACTGTCGGTTGACGACAAGGTCTTCGCGATCAATGGCGAGCAGGTGTCTGATAGCGTGCTGGGTAGGCTTCACAGCCAGGTTGCTTCGAGTGCCGACACGCCGGTCACTTTGTCGGTAGTACGTGACAAACGTCAATTCGATGTTGAGATCCGGCCGCGACCTTATGTTCAATGACCTTCGTGGACAAACGCACCATGTCAGATGAGACACACGAGCGTAACTCCCGACTCTGGAAGCGGACGCTGCTGGCCAATTCTGACGCGGGCGTGAGACCTGCCAATCTCCGCAACGTGACGCCGGAGGACGTAACTGCACTGGGTGCGCTCTTTTTTGACGCGTTCTTTGGAACGATCGACGATGCCGGTCAGGCTGCGACCCAATACGAATCAAAGGCAACAGCAATCGTCGCCGGTCGATACGGCGAATGGATTCCCGCGGCATCGTGGGCGATTGAAGAAGCGGGCGGTCTTCGATCCGCATGCCTCGTTTGCGACTACAAACCGTATGGTTGCCCAGTCATTGCCGTGGTAGCCACTACACCTTCACACAAGCGAGCGGGTGAGGGTGGAAGCCTGGTGGACGCAGCGCTGTTATCGCTCGTGGCGCTCGGCTATCTGGAATGCTGTGCGATGATTACCGTTGGGAACGACGCATCGGAGCGGCTATTCGAAAGCCGCGGTTTCTCGCCTGAAGCTGCCGGCCGATAGGCCGCGGGCAAGCGGCTTTACCTTCCGAACCTGTGATACACGATATGCATCGGGAATGAAATGAGAGAACAGGAACCGAGCCGTACAGCATTTGCTGCGGCTATCCATCGAGCCGTCCATCAGGTGGTGGAAGAGGGAAAAATTTTCAGCGACCCGCTCGCCCTCGCGATAGTAGGAATGAAGGCCGAGGACGTGCAGCATGACGACGAATTGCAAACGTCCAGACGCGCAATCCGATTGTTCATCGCGGCCCGGTCAAGCTACGCCGAAGCGGCCCTCGGGCGCGCCGTTGACCAGCGCGGTGTGCGGCAGATCGTGATACTCGGTGCGGGCCTGGATACGTTTGCGTATCGTAGCCGACTCCCCAGCAATGCTCGTATTTTCGAAGTCGATCATCCGGCCACACAAGCATGGAAACAAAGACGGCTTGAGCAAGCCGGCATAGAGCGCCCGGATTCACTGATCTACGCGCCCGTCGATTTCGAAACGGATACGCTCTTGAATGGGCTCGATGCGGTCGGCTTCGACCCAACGCAGCGAACGTTTTTCATCTGGCTCGGCGTCGTTCCTTATTTGACGCAGAAAGCGATTGACCAGACGCTGGGCGCAATTGCCAGTCTCGCTGGCGGCGCCGAAGTGGTGTTCGACTACAGCGATCCTCCGGCTTCGTTTTCCACGGAGCTATTGGCGTTGCACCAGGCAAGAGCGGCGCGTGTGGCTGCCGCCGGCGAACCATTTCTCAGCTATTTCGATCCTCCGGCGTTGCACGAAAAGCTACGCAAGCTGGGCTTCATCGAGATCGATGATGTTATCGGTCGCAGCTTGCTTTCCCGCTACGTTGAACAGACAACGACGGCCGCACGATCAACCGGGGAAGGTGGCGCGTCACGTTCAGGCGGTGGACACGTGTTGTTCGCAGCGACGAAGCTCGCCTGAACGTTCGATTCACGCTGTCGATTCTTTTGATGAAGGTCGTTCACCTAACGCTGTGGCGGCTAGGGGTGCCTCAAGGTAGCTCAAGGTTCAGAAAGATCTGCCGTTAAATCGAGGACGCCGCTACGCGCCGTAGAAGGCTCAGATTCCGCAACCGTTCTCCGAAGCTACACGGTTGCGCCGTTCCAATTCAAAAGAGGAGCCACACATGCAGTTCAAGCGTACTTTCATCGCTATGTCGTTTGCATCACTTCTCGTTATGGGCGGCTGCGCGTCCGTACCGATGGGAGATTCGCAGCGGGATGCCACGCTGAAGACGTTTAACGCGCCGCAGGACAAGGCCGCGGTCTACGTGTATCGCAATGAGAGCATGGGAGCGGGCGTCAAGATGGACGTCTCGCTCGATGGCAAGCCGATCGGTGAGACGGCTGCCAAGACTTATCTTTATGAAGAGGTCGCACCGGGACACCATCAGCTGATCTCCGCGGCTGAGAACAACTCCACACTGGACTTCGACGTGGTTGCCGGCAAGAGCTATTACGTCTGGCAGGAGGTCAAGATGGGCATCATGTATGCGCGTAACAAACTCCAACTGGTCGACGACCAAACCGGGCAAGCTGGCGTGAAGGAGTCGAAGCTGACTGTGCTGGCGACGCCTGCACAGTAAGATCTGCTAGAGTTTTCGCGGTCATCCGGTCACACAGCGCAGATCTTTCATGGTCTGCGCAACCTGTCGGGCCATTGCCGGACATCCCGCCTCTTCGCGGGATCTGTGGCTACGCATGACAAGATTCCGGTAATCTATAAATCAAATTAGGCCATGCACAGGCCTGCGCACTTCAGGAGGACTCATGTTTGACCACGTCGTATTCGGAGTCAGCGACTATGCAGCGAGCAAAGCGTTCTTCCTCAAGGCACTGGAACCGCTGGGCCTAGCTGTTGTCATGGAGAGGCAGGGTGGTATCGAGCTTAGCTCCGATGGTAAGACTTCGTTGTGCCTGCTCCAGACCGATGAGAAGCCGGCGCATCTTCACCTGGCGTTCGTGGCCGAGAACCGCCAGCAAGTCGACGCTTTCTATCGCGCGGCTCTGGAGGCGGGTGGCCAGGACAATGGTGCGCCGGGTCTGCGCCCGCGCTACCACGCGAACTACTATGCAGCTTTTGTCATTGGTCCCGACGGACACAACATCGAAGTGGTTTGCCATCAACCCGAGGCCTAAGCCTTCAGTCGAGCGGAGCCGCGAGGCCAAGCAGCCTCCTCTCATGTCAAACGTTGAGCGTCCGTCATTTGGTGGTCGGTTGGGCGTTTTGAGCGCCCGTTTTGGGTTGCGGATTCAAACGGTCGATAGCGGTCGCCCTGCCGGGCGGCCGACGGGGAGGGCAACGATCCATACCCGGTGAGTCATCAGGCAAGGTTAGCGCCTGCTCGTGAGAAAGGCGACCGGCCGCTTCGGGTCGTTTTATGCCTTTCGCATAGATTCACCCATCGCTAACTCGCGCGATCCAGCCATAGGTCGCAGTGCGGCCAGAAGCCGATCTTCGGAACCGGCAGACAGATCATCGATAATTGTGTGCCTTGCCCTTGCAGCGGGTGATGTGTAGATCGCCGTGCCATGACCTTACAGAGTCTGCCTTGCAGAAGTTCGTAAGGCGCTGCCTAGCCTGGCGATGCGGTTAGTTGGCGGGTAATAGAACTCCCAGAACGAATATCGATCTGATAAAGATTCTGGGAGTTTCG
>NZ_SCNV01000130.1 GCF_005503145.1 Burkholderia sp. 4M9327F10
TGCCACCTGCCGAATATGAGCTCACCATGCAGAAAAGGTGGAAGGCGGAAAAAGTGTCCAGCATTACTTGACCACTTCATGCCGCCCCGCACAGGGGCAACGCTAATAAACCAGAAGCAAAACAAGGAAAGGCCAACGCCGCAAAGAACACCAACCAATAAAACAAGCCGCCGCAGGCAAAAAACCTCTACTTCAAACCCAGCCGCGCAGCGGCAACAGCACTGCGAACTTGCTCCGGCGCAGTCCCCCCCGGATGATTTCGGCTACCCACAGACCCTTCAAGCGTCAAATACTCAAACACATCCTCACCAATAAGATGCGCCACATTAGGCAATTCCTTGCGCATCTCATCAAGAGAAAGATCAGCCAGATCACACTGACGATCGACACAAATCCGCACAGCATGTGCCACCGCCTCATGCGCATCGCGGAACGGCAGCCCACGCTTAACCAGATAATCCGCCAGATCGGTAGCAGTCGAAAACCCCTGCAACGCCGCAGCCCGCATAGCCTGCGGCTTAACCGTAATCCCCGCCACCATCTCGGCAAAAATCCGCAGTGTGTCAGCCACCGTATCCACGGTATCGAATAGCGGTTCCTTGTCTTCCTGATTGTCCTTGTTGTACGCCAGCGGCTGGCCCTTCATCAGCGTCAGCAATGCCATCAGATGCCCATTCACGCGGCCCGTCTTGCCGCGCGCCAGTTCCGGCACGTCCGGGTTCTTCTTCTGCGGCATGATCGACGAGCCCGTGCAGAAGCGGTCCGCCAGATCGATAAAGCCCACGCGCGGACTCATCCACAGCACCAGCTCTTCCGAGAAGCGCGATACGTGTGTCATCACCAGCGCCGACGCTGCCGTGAACTCAATCGCAAAGTCGCGATCCGACACCGCGTCCAGCGAGTTCGCGCAAATTCCGTCGAAGCCCAGCGTCTTTGCCACCGCGTGGCGGTCGATCGGGTAGCTCGTGCCGGCCAGCGCCGCCGCGCCCAGCGGCAGGCGGTTCACGCGCGTGCGGCAGTCGCGCATGCGCTCAGTGTCGCGGGTGAACATCTCCACGTAGGCCAGCAAGTGGTGGCCGAACGTCACCGGTTGCGCAACCTGCAAGTGCGTAAAGCCAGGCATGATCGTTTCGGCGTTTTGCTCCGCCAGGTCAATCAGCGCAGTGCGCAAATCCTTCAACAATCCGCCAATCCGGTCGATTTCGCCGCGCAGCCACAGGCGGATATCCGTCGCCACCTGATCGTTGCGCGAACGGCCCGTGTGCAGGCGCTTGCCCGCGTCGCCGATCAGCGCCGTCAGGCGCGCTTCGATGTTCAGGTGCACGTCCTCCAGGTCGAGTTGCCATTCGAACTCGCCGCGCTCGATCTCACCCTTGATCTGCGCCATGCCGCGCTGGATGGCCGCCAGATCGTCGGCGCCGATGATCTTCTGCGCGGCCAGCATCGCAGCGTGTGCCAGCGAACCCTCGATGTCGACGAGCGCCAGTCGCTTGTCGAAGAAAACCGACGACGTATAGCGTTTGACGAGTTCCGACATCGGCTCCGAGAAGCGAGCCGACCAGGCTTCGCCTTTTTTATGCAGTTGGGACGTCATGGTGTTGGGCAGTTGAACAGTGTGGAGGCGGAATGCATTCGCCAGCAGTGTCGCAGGCGACGCGAAAGCGTGCAAAAACGTAGATTTTAACACTGGCCGGTAGCCTCAAAGACGCCACTGGCCGCGCACCCCGCACGCAGAAGGGGCCGTCGGCAGATGCGTTCGCCGTGCAGCCTCGGCTCGCGTTCCTCTACCGCCAGCTTCCGATCCTCGCGGGATGCGGATTTGATCCCGGTGCCGGTGACACACACCGGGCACCAGATTAATGCGACGTGCATGCGCAAACAACACATAAGTCAAGCCGATCGGAATATCCGTATTTAGAGATAATAGGAAAACGTTTACTCAATCAAAAAGCACTGATAGGATTGAATGGAAATGATGCCGTGGATGAGTGTTTGACTTTATGAGGAAAACGTTACCCAAAACCGATATATCAAAAATAATCGGCCTGTCAAAACGCAGTGGCATTTCAACCCGGTATTTCAACCCGGTAAAAACGGAGGAAAAATGAAAAGCGGAATCGCGATCTGTTTAGTTGGAGCGCTGTTAGGAGGCATGCTCTCAGCATGCGGCGGTGGCGCCGAGGGCGGAGCGTCGCCGGTAGCGCAGAAGCAAGTAGTTCGAGATGCAACGCTGCCTGCGCTCAGCACCACCAGTCCACCCGGGTCGAACTTCAACCTTGCACCGTTTACGCTGCAGTTGCCGACGGGCTCGTCAGGTAATGTCGATACGGTGAGCGGCGCCAATCTTGCCGCTGGCTACACGAGTCCCTACTACTTCGATACCGACAGTTCGGATGGCTCCATGGTCATGATGGATCCCACCCAGGGCTGGACTACTTCCGGTTCGGTGCATCCACGAACGGAGTTGCGTGAAAACGCAATCTGGAGCACCGCCGGTACAAACAAGCTGGATGCCACCGTCGCCGTGACCCAGGTGCCTAACCACACCACAATCGGGCAGATTTTCCAGGGTACTGGACCTAGCAAGCCGCTGTGCGAATTGCAGTACACCGCGAGCGGCGTGGTTCAGCTTTTACTTGAGAGTACTAACCAGGGCGGAAGCTCGACGACGACTGCGATTGCCAGCGTGCCGCTCGGCACGCCGTTCAACTATGAGTTGAGCCTCACCGGTACGACGGTTACCGTGACGGTGAACGGCACGGTGAAGACGTTTACGATGGATTCCAGCTTTGATGGAGAAAGCTTCTATTTCAAGGCGGGCAATTACGATCAATCCGCTGTGTCGGGCACGCCTTTGACAACCCCCGGCACTGTCGTCAAGTTCTATGCGTTGACGTTGACACATCAGTAGGCGTTGCTTCGCTCGTTTCCACGCTCACTCCCGCACCAGCACCACCAGTTTCAGGTCCTCGCGGTGCGCGGGCTTGAACGTGATCTGGTCGTACACGACCCGGCCGTCGCGCGGATGGTTGAATTCGCGCCGGCCGCCTTCACGTTCGCCCACGTCCTGCGAGGCCCAGAAGCGCGCAAAGGCGTCGCTCGTGCTCGTCAGCGTGTCGATGAGGCCGCGTGTGGGTGCGTCGTTCAGGTGCCGGATCGAGTCCGCGCGAAACTCGGCGGCCAGCCGCCGGGCTCGCGTTTCCCAATCCACGATCAGTTCGCGTGCGGCCGGCTCGGTGAACGTGAAACGCAGCAGATTGCGGTCGTGCGTGCCGTCCAGCCAGCCCACAAACAGGTCCGCCGCGCGCTCGTTCCACGCCAGCGCGTTCCACTGCCGGTCCAGCACGTAAGCCGGGGCGTTGACGAGCTGCACGGTTTCGAGCAGCGTCGCGGGAGCGTCTGTCGTGGCCGGGTCCGGTTCGGCCGGGTCGCGCTGGGCCGCGAGTTCGAACAGATACGCCCGTTCGGCGCGCGACAGTTGCAGCGCGACGGCAATCCGCGCAAGCGCATCGGCGGAGGCCGACACCGGCCGTCCTTGCTCGATCCACGTGTACCAGGTGGGGCTGACTCCGCACAGTTGCGCGACTTCCTCACGGCGCAGGCCCGGCGTGCGCCGGCGCGGACCGGGCGGCAGGCCGACCGCCTGCGGAGAAAGCCTGTCTCTTATACACATCT
>NZ_SCNV01000131.1 GCF_005503145.1 Burkholderia sp. 4M9327F10
TCACCGGGGGCATGCGCGCCCACCATCGGTTATACCCGACGGCGGGGCGCGAAGCGCGACGCTGGAGCGAATGACGGCTTTGTCACTAACGGGAGTGGTGCGAGGGCGGGTCTTGTCTAGGGCCGTTCCCGGTAGCAAACCTAGATGGCTCACTACAGGCTAGCGGTGTGAGCCCGCTTTCTTTTGCCTACTTTTCTTTGCGGCGGCAAAGAAAAGTAGGTGCCGCCCCGCACAGGGGCAACGCTAATAGACCGATAACAAAACAAGGAAAGGCCAACACCGCAAAGAACACCAACCAGCTACAAGGCGCCGCAGGCAAAAACCACCCACCTGCAAGGCAAAAAAAACCTCACTGATCCATAACACCTTCAAGAACCCGCAAAGCCCGCTCAGCGGCATCCTCAGCACAACAATCAACAACAACACGTTCAGTCATCCCCCGCAGCCAGGTAAGCTGCCTCTTACACAACTGCCGCGTAGCAAAAACCCCCCTATCCCGCATGGACGCAAAATCCCCCACTCCATCGAGATACTCCCAGGCCTGCCGATACCCCACACACCGCATCGACGGTAGCCCGGCATGCAAATCCCCACGCGCCCGCAGCCGCTCAACCTCTTCAATAAACCCAGCCGCCAGCATGGCATCGAAGCGCCGCGCTATCCGTTCGTGCAGCACGCTGCGATCCGATGGCTCCAGCGCCACCGGCACAAACCGCCACGGCAATCCAGCATCGTCCGCCCGCGCGGGCTCAGCCAGCAGGGTCGACATCGGCCGCCCGGTCAACATGAACACCTCCAGCGCCCGCTGGATTCGCTGCGAGTCGTTCGGTGCGAGCCGCGCCGCCGTTACCGGGTCCACTGCGGCAAGCCGGGCGTGCAAGGCCGGCCAGCCGTCGCGTGCGGCGTCCGTATCGAGCGTCGCGCGTATCTCGGCATCGGCCCCCGGCAGGTCGTTCAAGCCCTGCGTCAGCGCCTTGTAGTACAGCATCGTGCCGCCCACCAGCAACGGTATCCGCCCCCGTGCAGTGATCTCGGCCACGAGGCGCAAGGTGTCGGTGCGGAATTCGGCCGCCGAGTAAGCGTCCGCCGGATCGACGATATCGATCAGGTGGTGCGGCACCCGCGCGCGCTCCTCCGCCGTCGGTTTGGCCGTGCCGATGTCCATCTCACGGTAGACCAGCGCCGAATCCACGCTGATGATCTCCACCGGCCGTCGCTCCGCCAGCGCAAGCGCGGCAGCGGTTTTGCCGGAGGCGGTCGGGCCCAGCAGGCAGGCGACCGGAATGGTGCGGTGTTGCGTCATGATGGGAGTGACCGCAGCGCCGGTGGCTGCGGCTGTAATCGCGAGGTGCGCGGGCTCATTGGCCGCGCATGAACAGCCGGTCGAGGTCCGACAGCGTCAATTGATACCACGTCGGCCGGCCGTGGTTGCATTGGTCCGCGCGCTCGGTGGCTTCCATCTGGCGCAGCAGCGCGTTCATTTCGTCCAGTGTCAGGCGCCGGTTCGCGCGCACTGCGTGGTGGCAGGCCAGCGTGCCAAGCAGTTCGTGCTGCCGTTCGGTCAGCACCCGTGAGCCGCCGTACGCGTGCAGGTCGGTCAGAACGGCACGGGCCAGGGCTTGCAGGTCCGCGTCCTTGAGCAGGGCCGGCACGGCGCGGATCGCCAGTGTCGTCGGTGACAGCACCGCCAGGTCGAAGCCCAATGCATCAAGGGTCTCGCGTTCTTCCTCCGCTGTACCGATTTCGACCGGGTCGGCCTGCATCGTCAGCGGAATCAGCAACGGCTGCACGGCGATCGCCCGGTCAGCCAGTGCGTTCTTGAACTGCTCGTACAGAATCCGCTCGTGCGCCGCGTGCATGTCGACGATCACCAGTCCCTGCGCGTTCTGCGCCAGCACGTAAATGCCGTGAATCTGGCCGAGAGCAAAGCCGAGCGGTTGTTCGTCCGTGCCGTGAAACGCCGGATTGCCCTCGGCCGGCGGGGCGAAGAACGATGGGGTGCCTGCGGCGGAATCGCGGGCCTCAAGTGTGGTCGTACCCTGCGCGGTGCCGACGCCGCTATCCTTGCGCCCGAACAGCGCGTCGTAGAGTGCGAGCGGCTGCGCGACCGGCAGCGTCCCCTGCGTCATGCGTGCCTGACGCAGCCAGGTGTTGCCGCCCTGGGCGCCGAAACCGCCACCGCCGCTACCACTACCGCCGCTACCGAAGCCGCCACCATTGCCGCCGCGCGTGCCACCGAACCCGCTAGTCCCTCCAGGGCCACTAGCCCCGCCAAAGCTGCTCGGCCCACTGCCCACGCCCACGCCGCCAAGCGGCGTGGCCGCGAACGACGCCGGGCTGCCTGAAACCGGCTCGAGGTGCGCCGCGTGTCCACCGGCTGTCGTTTCCGGAGACGCGCCGGCATGCCGGGCCAGCGCCCGCTGCACGGCATGGAAGACGAACTGGTGGATCGAACGCGAGTCGCGGAAACGCACTTCAATCTTCGACGGGTGCACGTTCACGTCGACGCCCTCGGGCGGCAGATCGAGGAATAGCACGTACGATGGGTAGCGGTCGCCGTGCAGCACGTCTTCGTAGGCGGCGCGCACGGCGTGCGTCAGCAGCTTGTCGCGCACGAAGCGCCCGTTGACGAAGAAATACTGTTGATCCCCCCGGCCGCGGCTCGCGGTCGGCAAACCGGCGCAGCCGTAGACCGCAAGCGGGCCGGCCGACTCGTCGAGCGGCAGATGGGCGGTCGCAAAAGTTTCGCCCATGATCTTGGCGACGCGGGTGGCCGGATCGGAGGCATTCCAGTGTTCGACCGCGCGGCCGTTATGCAGCACTGAAATCGCCACGTCCGGCCGCGCCAACGCCACGCGGCGGATCATCTCCAGGCAATGGCCGAGTTCGGTTTGCTCGCTCTTCAGAAATTTGCGGCGCGCGGGTGTGCTGAAGTACAGCTCGCGCACTTCGATGGTCGTGCCCTGGGTGCCGGCCGCCGGGCTCAGCACGCCGGTTTGCGCCTCGATGCGCATCGCGTGCTGCGCGTCGGCAGTACGGCTCGTAATGAACATTTCCGACACCGACGCAATCGAGGCCAGCGCCTCGCCGCGAAACCCGAGCGTGCCGACCGCTTCCAGCTCGGCGAGCGAGCGGATCTTGCTGGTGGCGTGGCGCATCAGCGCGAGCGTGAGTTCGCCTTCGGGGATGCCGCCGCCGTCGTCGGTGATGGAGATTCGCTTGACGCCGCCTTCGTCGAGCAGGATGCGCAGCGTGTTCGCGCCGGCGTCGATCGCATTTTCCAGCAGCTCCTTAACGACCGATGCCGGTCTCTCGACCACTTCGCCGGCGGCGATCTGGCTGATCAGCAGGTCCGGCAAGGGCTGGAT
>NZ_SCNV01000132.1 GCF_005503145.1 Burkholderia sp. 4M9327F10
GGAAAAGTCTCGTCGAGCCATTCGATTTGCGCTTCGAGCGCCTCTTCTCTGGCTGGAAATACCGGCACCAGAATCGCGAGGCAATCAGGCATGCCACGCAGATGCGCATTGTCGCGATCGGGCCGTGACAGATCGTGTGGCGTCAGCCTGTATTCACCCTTCGGCGCACGGGTCCGCGCCAGCGTAATCAGTTCAGACAGGTTGCCGTAGCCCTCACGGTTCTGCGCAAGCAGAATCAATCCGAACGCGGGCGAGCTATCGGCATTGCGCAACTGAAAATAAGAACCGATGACAAGCGGCAACTCTGCTTTCTTCGCCGCGACATGCGCGCGCACAACCCCCGCGAGCGAACATTCATCCGTCACGGCCAGTCCCGCGTAACCTAGCTGCGCTGCGCGCTCGACGAGCTCCTCCGCATGCGACGCGCCATGCAGGAACGTGAAGTTGGAGAAGCAGAACAACTCGGCATACGCCGGCAGCGCAGTGAAGGTCGAGTCCATTGCGCATCATCCGAACAGGCCGTGAAGAAACCAGCGTTGTGTCTCTTCGGCATCGCGGCTGCTGATACGCTCGCGGTAGATCCAGTAGCAACTGCGGTCGTCAGCTTGCGCGACGAAGTAATCACGCGTGACGAGTTCGCCATCGAACCAGCCGGCTTCGATGCGCTCGGCCGGCGACATCATCCGCAGCGACGAACCATAGAACGGCCGATGCTGACGCATCAAGAGACGCAAGGGCGTGGCCAGCATCCATGTCGGCCGCGGCAAACTGTTGGGCAGCGCAATATCCTTTGCCACCTCGCTGACCGGCACCCAGCGGTTCGCGACCTCCGGCCTATAATCCGCGGTCGGCGCAGGACGCAGTACGTTCTCGTCGCCAAGACGCGCGATCAGCAATTCGATCAGGCGCGCGTGCTCTTCCGGCGAGCCGCCGGGCTCGGGAAACAGACTGTCCGTCTCGGGCACGGCCGACTCCACCTTCGATGCGTCGAGCCGCAGCGCAATAGCAGGCGCAACAAGCTCCACGCGATGCAACCGCTCCTTCGCGAGGCGCAGCAGATGGTCTTCGCGCCATGCCGGCTCACCGAGTGCGATTTCGATCTGTGTCGGCGGGAGCGCCTGTCTGCCGCGCTCGTGTTCGATGGACAGCGTGATCGCGGTGACCGCCAGTTGCTTCGCGCACAGCCAGCCGCACAACTGCACGATCAGACGATGCGCGGCAAACACTGCGCCATCCGCATGTTCGAGCCGGTCAGGCAATTCGATGCGCGCAGAAAACGTGGGCGGCAATGCTAGCCAGTCGAACAACTCGGGGGCCGTGCCGAAGGCGCGGTCCAGCGAATCCAGCAGATGTTCACCGCAGCGGCGCTGCAAACCTGCGCGTGGCAAGCGGCGCACGTCGGCGATCGTCTCGCAGCCCAGGCCGGCAAACCAGTCTGCGAACGGACGGATCTCCGGTACAGCGAGCATCGGCAGCGGTAGCAACACGCGCTCGAGCGAGGCGAGCTGCAAGACTCTGTGCGCCCCCTGCTCCCGTCCGTACTGCGCTAGCAGCCATGCGCCCTGCCCGGTTGGCGCTGCACTGATGCGCGCGGTCAGCCCGAAAGTATCGAGCATTGCCCTGGCTTGCCGGCACAGCGACAGCAGACCGCCGAAAAGCCGTAAGCTTGCGCCGATCTCGACGATGACCGTTGCCTCATTGAGCAATGCGACATCAGGTGAAAACTTCATCAACGCCATACCGACTTCCCGTTGTGCTGCGGCTTCGCGCGCAATGTCGCGTTCGTACATCGCAGTTTCCGGCGATAGCGTCAGCACACCACCGCGCTTCATGCCTAACAGCACCCCCGCCTCATATGCCGCGCGGTCTGCAATCACCACCTTGTCTTTCTCGAGCACGACACTGCCGTGCGCCGGCTCAGACAGCCACCTCGGCCGGAAGACTTCGAGGGATAACTTCGGCAAGTGGACGGCGAGAAAGACGCGCATGACGGGAAAGCAAAACTGGAGTGGGTTGGAGAGAAATCGACAGGGGCTCCGCGCGTGTTGGACCTCGTCGCTTCACAATATCGACCATCAGGCCTTCCGCCGCGGGTCGTAAAGCCAGCCGCAGTAAGGCCGGTGATGAATCCTGAGCCGCCGTGAGCGGCCTGACCATGATGAACAGTGTCTCGGATGACTGCGCAGCCAGATGCAGACGCCGCAACGATGACGACTTCGCGTGTTGTGCCCACAAAATCAGCGCCCCACAACTGCCGGCACGCAGAATCTGCTCGGCCGACCACAGGGCGTCAGCGGTTTGGGGAGACTTGATTTGCAGCAGGCGATTGAGCGATAGCCCGATATATCCCAGTCCTAGCCCATCAGGAATATGCGGTGGCTGAACCAGCGCGATGGGCCGCTCACCGAGTGAACTAAGCGCAGGACGCAAAAGCCGCATCTCTCCCACGCCTGCCTGCTGAACCAGCAAATCGATCAGCGCCCCTAGTGGCCAGCCGCCATCGGGCAACTCGGTTGAAAGCGCCGGATAGCCTGTATCCACCGTACATCCACGCCCGTGCGCAAGTTGTGAGGCTCGCCAGAGCGACGGATGAATCTCTTCAGCGCTGGTAACGATGGTTGACATTGGGTGCGGGAAAACCTGTATATATATACAGTATCCTACACGGAAATTCCTAGATGTGAACTGGCACTTTTAGGATGATGATGATCGACTGCAAATGCTGAGGCACTGTGAATTTATACAGTTTCTTGAGAGGAATTGGGTAGAGGCCGAGAACTGAAGTGCGGGGTTCGATCTGGGCTGGTTAGGACTGGACGGGGATACTGCCAGCGTTTGGGGTGATGCCGCCTGCGCAGGGATGTGACAACAGGTTGTCGTGTTTGCGAGGGATGTGATGAGGCGAAGCGCGTTGGTGCGTTTTCCGGACGCGTAAACGCAGAAACCCCACCGGTTTGGGTGGGGTTTCTGTTGCTGCTAGGGAGCCTGACGATTACCTACTTTCACACGGGTAATCCGCACTATCATCGGCGTGGAGTCGTTTCACGGTCCTGTTCGGGATGGGAAGGG
>NZ_SCNV01000133.1 GCF_005503145.1 Burkholderia sp. 4M9327F10
TCGAACTCCTTGTTTTCGCCCACATACGACGAGATCATCTTCCTGATCTGGCGCGTCTCGAGCAACAGGCCGAGGCCGAAACCGTCGACACCCGCGTTGTTGCTGATGCAGGTGATGCCTTTGACGGCAGAGTCGCGCAGCGCCGCGATCAGCGCCTCGGGAATGCCGCACAGGCCGAAGCCGCCGACGGCGAACGTCTGCCCGTCCTTGACGATGTCCTTGAGCGCGGCAGCCGCGTCTGGATAGACCTTGTTCATCAGTGTGTCCCTTCCTTTATGGAAACCCGAAAATCCGGTACGCCGGCCGCCGGATCAGTGCGATGCATGGCGATGCGGGTTGGCTCTGGCGGCCCCGGGCGGATGCCTCTGACGCTCGAGGCGCCGCCGCTCGCACTTCACGCGGCGTGAGCCCAGAACGTCATTCTAGTCATCCCCGGCGAGCCTTGCGTCGACGTTGCACAGTCGCGCGACCCGGACCACCCGGACCACCCGCGTCCTCACCTGCGGCTTCGCAGCCTTGTGATTTGCCGGAAAGGGTACGATGCGCGGGCCTTCCGGCACAATACGCAAAAATACATAAGTGATTTTCCGCTTTCGCACCTTTCATGCCCGCACTGGACTACCAAACCGCCTTCCACCTCGCGCCGATCGGCCTCGTGCTGTCGCGCGAGCGCGTTATTGAAGACTGCAACGACCAGTTGGCGTCGATCTTCGGCTGCCGGCGCGAAGCGCTGCTGGGGCAGTCGTTTCAGGTGCTGTATCCGTCCGCGGACGAGTTCGAGCGCATCGGCACGCGCATTCCGCCCATCATGACCGCGCAAGGCAGCTACGCCGACGACCGGATCATGAAGCGCGCCAATGGGGAATTATTCTGGTGTCATGTGACAGGCCGCTCGCTCGAGCGCGCCGACCCGCATGCCGCGGGCGTGTGGACGTTCGAGGATCTGAGCGCGACGCGCCGGGTCGCCATCGAATTGACGCCGCGCGAGCGCGAAATCGCCGCGCAGCTCGTGACGGGCAAGACCAGCAAGCAGATCGGCCGGGTGCTCGCGATCAGCTCGCGCACGGTGGATGTCTACCGGGCGCGGCTGATGCGCAAGTATGCGACGGGGAATGCGACCGAGCTGCTGCAAAAGCTGCTCGGGAATTGAGCGGCCCGGGTTCCTTAACCCGCCTTGACGAGCACCGCGTTTTCGATGGTCGAGCGCAGCAGGTCGGGAATCTGCACCGACTTGCCGGCCGCGTAATCGATCCACACGCAGCGCGCCGCGCCACGTGCATAGACGGTCGCCGGGTCGTCGGCGCGGGTCAGTTCGAAGCGGGTGTCGAAGCTGCTGCGCCCGGGCACACCGACCGACATCTTGCCGATCACATCGCCGGGGTAGTGAAGTTGCTTGAGAAAGTCCATCGATGCATTGACGATCACCGGCCCCTGCCCTTCGCCATTGCCGCCGGCGATCCCAAGCTGCTCGAACCAGGAAATCCGCACTTGCTCCATGTAGCGGAAATAGACCGTGTTGTTCACATGGCCGAATGCGTCCATATCGCCCCAACGGATCGGCATAGACATTTCAAAAACTGCGTGATATTCGTTCATCGTACTTCTTCTACAGGTTGAAACAGGTGCGGGCGCCCCGCTCAGGAGAGCCCGAAGCCATCGTCGGCGGAAATGATCGAGCCGTTGATGAATTGCGATTCGTCGGCGGCCAGCAACAGCAGCAGGCCGTCCAGGTCTTCCGGCTGACCGACGCGGTGGCGCGGCAGCATTGAAACCAGCTTCTGGCCCTGATCGGTCGACCAGTGATGGTGATTGATCTCGGTATCGATATACCCCGGGCAGATCGCGTTCACATTGATGCCGTGGCGCCCCCACTCCTGCGCCATGGCTTTCGTCATGTGCACCACGGCGGCCTTGCTCATCGAATAAAGGCCGATCTGCGGCAACACGCGCAGGCCCGCCACCGAGGCGATGTTGATAATGCGATACGACGGCTTCTGCCCGCCGTTGCCGCGCATGATCATGCGCTTGGCGACTTCCTGAGCCACGAAAAAGGCGCCGCGGGTGTTCGTGTCGAACACATACTCGAAATCGGCCGGCGTGACTTCCGAGAGCTTCTGCGTGGTCGATACGCCCGAATTGTTCACCAGGATATCGATGGTGCCCGCTTCCGTCTCGGCATGCGCCACGGCCGCCTTGATGCTCTGGTAATCGGTCACGTCGAGCGACACGACGTGCGCGGCGCCGCCGGACGCTTCAATTTCGGCACGCAGCTCTTTCAGGCGCTCGGTGCGGCGGCTCGCCAGCACCACCTTCGCTCCCGCCTGCGACAACACCTGGGCAAAGCGTTTGCCCAGCCCGCTCGAGGCGCCCGTAATCAGCGCGACCTTGCCTTCCAGATTGATCGAACGGCCCATTGTGGTTACCTTGTTCGGTTGGGTTACAGGTGCGGCGATGCCGCAAAGGTCATTGAAAACCCGATGAATGCCTGGTGCACACCCGGTGAATCCCGGGGCGATACCCTATCATATAAATAGAACGATCGTGCTAATCTCTGTTCTTTGGGTTGCGGCGCTGGTATCGTTCGCCCACAATACGAACCCGAAAAAAGCATTCTAACGGTAAGAGGAGCATCAATGACCCCCGCAAGTCTCATTGAGCAGTACGGCCCGCGCGAGTCGATGGAATACGACGTGGTGATCGTCGGCGGTGGCCCCGCCGGCCTGTCCGCGGCGATCCGCCTGAAGCAGCTGGCAGCGGAGAAAGG
>NZ_SCNV01000134.1 GCF_005503145.1 Burkholderia sp. 4M9327F10
CCGTTCCACATCATCGTGCCGTCAAAGTCGATGTCGATCTGCACCACCTCCGGCTGCGTGAGCGGCGGCGGCGGGTTGCCCACCGGCAGGTTCATCTTGATGGCGTGCGTCTGGATCGGAATCGTGATGATCAGCATGATCAGCAGCACCAGCATCACGTCGATCAGCGGCGTGGTGTTGATGTCCACCATCACATCCGGTTCACCGCCACGCCCTGACGATACGTTCATTCCCATAATCGGCTCCTGTGGACCACGGCCAGCACTTTCGCACCCGCTGTGGTCCCTTGCAATGCTAGCCTCCGCGCGGCGGCGGCTCCGTGATAAATGACACCTTGGCGATCCCCGCGCGCTCGCACGCGGTGATCACGCGGCCGATAAACTCGTAACGCGTGTTCTGGTCGCCGCGCACATTCACTTCAGGTTGCGGCGTCATGACCGACACGGTCTTGAGTTGCGTGAGCAGCGTCGCCGCATCCACGTGCTTCTCGTTCCAGAAGAAGTCGCCATCGCGGTTCACCGCGATCACGATGCTCTTGGGCGTGGTCTGCAGCGGCTGGATCGCCTCTTTCGGCAACTGCACCGGCACCGTATGCGTCACAACCGGAATCGTGATCAGGAAGATGATCAGCAAAACCAGCATCACATCGACTAGCGGCGTGGTGTTGATGGCGGAGATGACTTCGTCCTCATCCCCCTCTTGCCCAACGCTCATAGCCATGATTTAGCCCGCCTGTTCGACCAGCGTCGCCTTCTGACCAGCAACAGGACGCTTTGCCTTCTTGCCGCCGGCCAGCAGGACCGTGTGCAACTGGGCGCCGAAGGCACGCACACGCTCCATCACCGACTTGTTGCGGCGAACCAGGAAGTTGTAGCCCAGCACCGCAGGAACAGCCACTGCCAGACCGATTGCCGTCATGATCAGCGCTTCACCGACCGGACCGGCCACCTTGTCGATCGAGGCCTGACCGGCGATACCGATGGCCGTCAGTGCGTGATAGATACCCCAGACCGTACCGAACAGGCCGACGAACGGCGCCGTGGAACCCACCGTACCCAGGAAGGCGAGACCATCCTGCAGGCGGTTCGACACGTTGGTGATGGCGCGCTCGACCGACACGTCGATCCAGGTGTTGCGGTCCACCGCTTCGAGGAGCGCCTCGTCGTGGTGTTCGCCGGCTTCGATCGCGGTCTCGGCGATGAAGCGGAACGGCGACGATTCGTCCAGCAGCTTCGCGCCTTCGGCCAGCGACGGGGCGGCCCACAGCTGCTCGTCGGCGCTCTTTGCGCGGCGGTTGGCACGGTACTGCTCGAAGAACTTGGTGATCATGATGTACCAGCTGCCCATCGACATGATCACCAGCAGGATCAGCACGAAGCGGGCAACGAAGTCACCGTTTTTCCAGAGTGCGCCCAGACCGTAGGGGTTGCTCACGGTTTCGGAGGTGGCCGGCGCCGGCGGCGGCACGGCCTGGTCTGCGGGGGCTGCGGCAGGTGCGGCCGTCGGGGCGGTGGAGGCCGAGGCTGCTGCGGTTGCGTCGCTGGCTTGCGCGTAGGCAATCTGCGGTGCGACAAAGGTCGTCGCCGTGGTTACGGCGAACACCATGCTTGCCGCCACTGCGGCGAGAGAACGCTTTTTCATGTCTGCTCCAGTTCATGCGTTGAACTTGTACAACGTGACTAATAAATCGCTACCGGTACCGCTCAGTTCGTGGGTTCAGTTCAGGCTAAAGGTGAACGGAACCTGGACACGCACAGGTTGGCCTTGGGAAACGCAACTAAACTTCTTTACAGCATTGAATGCCGCGCGGTCGAGTGAAGAGTCTTCCGACGACTTCGCGACATGCTCATCCGTAATATGGCCCTGCGGATCGACTACGAATTCAATCAGCACATCGCCCGTGACGTTGTTCTCCTGGGCTTCCTTCGGATACACCACGGACGAGCGGATCTGGTCAGAGTTCGGGCACACCACGCCGACTTCGGTGCTCGGCGCCTTCACGGGAGCCGGTGCGGGCGGGGCGGGCGGCGGCGCGGGCTGGGCGACGACCGGTGCGGCCTGGTGCGTGATGGTGGCCTGCGGCGGGGTCGGCACGTTGACTTCCGGCGGCGGCACGAACGGCGGGGGCGGCGGCGCGAACTTCGGCGGCGGCAGCTGCACGGTGGGCAGCGGCGGCGGAGGCGGCGGCTTCACCGGCTCGATGATCTTGGTTTCAATCGGATGCTGGATCACCTGCACCACCTTGGTGGCGAGGCCATTGAGCAGTGCATAGATGAGCACCACGTGGAGGAGAAGAACGACGGCAATACCGCCAAAGCGGCGCACGGGGTTCTGCTGCTTCTTGCCGAACTCGCGTGGGCGTCCGGTTCTCTGAACCGCGGACGCGCCCGCCGGAAACTGCCCTTCTACTTTCATGACCACCTTCGTTCCTCCCGGCGTGAACCGCCCATTTCCGTGACTGCAGCGTTCTTGCTACGTCGAA
>NZ_SCNV01000135.1 GCF_005503145.1 Burkholderia sp. 4M9327F10
TGTTGATTTGCGCGGAATCCTGACCCACGATTTGCATTGAATTCTGACCCACCCGTTGGACCAGCTTTGCGGGTTATTCGGTGGGTGTCTGGGTCTTCTTTCTCTCCTTCTTTGGCTGTGTCGTGCTGTTTCTGAAACGATAGCTATCGTTTCCTGTTTCTACAATGTGGCAGTGGTGCGTGAGCCGGTCGAGCAGCGCGGTCGTCATCTTTGCATCGCCAAACACACTGGCCCACTCAGCGAAGCTCAGGTTGGTGGTGATGATGATGCTGGTTCGTTCGTAGAGCTTGCTGAGCAGGTGGAACAGCATGGCACCGCCGGTCTGGCTGAACGGCAGATAGCCGAGTTCGTCGAGAACCACAAGATCGGCATACATGAGTCGCGTGGCGAGTTGTCCGGGCTTGCCCACGAGCTTCTCCTGTTCGAGCGCATTGACCAGCTCGATGGTCGAGAAGAAGCGCACGCGGCGTCGATGGTGCTCGAGAGCCTGCACACCGATCGCGGTTGCCAGATGGGTCTTTCCAGTGCCAGGTCCACCCACCAGAACGATGTTGTGCGCGGAGTCGATGAACTCACACTCGTACAACTGGCGCACCAGCGCTTCGTTTGCGTCGCTGCAACTGAAGTCGAAGCCGCCGATGTCGCGATACGCCGGGAAGCGTGCCGCCTTCATCTGGTACGCGAGTGAACGCACTTCGCGCTCTGCGATTTCCGCCTTGAGCAACCCGGCAAGCACCAGCGAAGCTGACTTGTAGGCCGGCGAGTCCTGCGCGGCAAGCTCGCCTAACGCCTGTGCCATCCCGTGCAGCTTGAGTGACTTGAGCATCTGCATCATGACGTCAGGCTGCATGATCGTCCTCCCGATTCCTCAGGCGGTCGTAGCGGCCCACGTTGGCCTGTGGCTCAACCTTCAGTGCGAAGGCCTGCGGCGTCTGCAGCGGCGGCACAGGCGGGCTGTCGAGCAGCCGGCTCAGGATGTTCAGCACCGTCTGCTTGTTCGGTGCGCCGGCCTCGAACGCCAGCTCGACGGCAGTGAGCACCATCTGTTCGTCGTGCAGCAGGACCAGCGCCAGAATCTCGACCATCTCCCGGTCGCCGCCGGGGCGCTTCAGCAGCACGCCCTGCAGTTTGCGGAAGCCGGCTGGAAACTCGGCGAAGGGTGCACCATTGCGAAGCGCTCCAGGTTTGCGCTGCAGGACTGCCAGGTAGTGACGCCAGTCGTAAATGGTTTCGCCGTGGTCATGGCTGCGGTTGATACAGCGCTCGTGCTCGGCAATCACCTGGCCTTCGGCGACGAACACGAGCCTGGCGGCGTAGACGCGCAGACTGATGGGCCGGTTGGCGAACGACGCCGGCACGCTGTAGCGGTTGCGCTCGAAGTTCACGAGGCAGGTTGGCGAGACGCGTTTGGTGTGTTCAACGAAACCGTCGAACGGCTGGCCCACCGGCATCAGGTGTGGCCGCTCGGCCGACCACGCATCCCAGATCGTCGTGTCCTGTTCCGGGTGACGTGTCTGTTGCCACAACAGCACGCACTGGTCGGCCAGCCAGTCGTTCAACGCCGCCAGCGAGCCAAACGTCGGCACCTTCTGCCAGAGCCGGTGGCGACTGTCCTGGACGTTCTTCTCGATCTGCCCCTTCTCCCAACCGGAGGCGACGTTGCAGAACTCGGCGTCAAACAGGTAGTGGCTTACCATCGCGCTGAACCGCGCGTTGACCTCGCGCACCTTGCCGGGACGCACCCGGTCGACGGCGGTCTTCATGTTGTCGTAAATGCCGCGGCGTGGAATGCCGCCCCACGCAACGAACGCATGATGGTGAGCGTCGAACAGCATCTCGTGAGTCTGCAGCAGATAGGCGCGCAGGAAGAAGGCCCGGCTGTGGCTGAGCTTGAGTTGCGCGACCTGCAGCTTGGTGCGCTCGCCGTTGATGACGGCCCAGTCCTCGCTCCAGTCGAACTGGAACGCTTCGCCTGCAGCAAACCGGAGGGGAACGAACGTCCCGCGTCCGGTCGTCTTCGCCTGCTCGTGCTGCTCCTGTCGCCAGCGCCGGGCAAATGCCGCGACCCGGTCATAGGAGCCGGTGAAGCCCAGTGCACAGAGGTCCGCGTGAATTTGCTTGAGGGTTCTGCGCTGTTTGCGGGGTCGCGTTGCCTCGGTCTTCAACCAGCCAGCAAGCTTCGCAGCGAACCCGTCGAGTTTGCTGGGGCTGTGACGTTCGGGATAGGCGGGCAGGACCGTGCCGGCCCGTATGTAACGCCTGACCGTGTTTCTGGACACGCCCAGCCGTTTGGCAATCTCGCGCAACGAGACATGATCGCGAAAGTGCCAGCGTCGGATGATGCTCAATATAGCCACGTCGATCACTCCGTTCCCCCGCCCGTTGCCGAGCAGGTCAGTGTTCTACGTGGGTCAATATTCGATGCAAATTACTGCGTAGGGTGGGTCAGGATTCCGCGCAAATCAACA
>NZ_SCNV01000136.1 GCF_005503145.1 Burkholderia sp. 4M9327F10
GATGGCACGCGCCGGGGCAAGTCCGCGGGACGCGGCGCAGTCCCAAGAGCGGGGGTGCATGTTCACCGGGACGCGAGGTCGTCAGCTTGCGTGACGGGCGCAGCCTGGCGCGCGAGGTGCCGCGTCACGGCTGGATGGCTGCGGCGGTACCGGAAACAACAACGCCGGCACTCGGCCGGCGTCGGACGTGCAACCTGATGCGATTACCACGTGAGACGGGGATGCTCGTTCGTCGGCATGAAGTTCAGAAAGTCCATCCGCCGCGCAACAATGGCGGTTGCATCGTCGAGTGACACGCCCGATTCCGTGACGAATAGCTGGATCAGTTCCTCGTCTGACGCGGCCTCGTCGTTGCTAAGAACCGACTCAAAATATTCGCGTGTCTTCTCGTCCAGCTTTGCACTCAACCTGGTCTCAGGTTGCGCGCCCTCACTGCCATCGCCGCGCGAGTCGAGCGGTTGTGGTGCGGTGAGCGCAATCACCTCCGCTGCTTCGATCAATGCGTTGTGCTCAGCCGTGGTCAGTCCAAAGGCCTTGGGCCATGCTTTTGCCAGCGCGTCGAGCGCTGCACGGATGCGCCTGTGCATGTCGTGTGCGGCATCAACCTTCGTGGCCAGTTCTGTCAGGCTGCGCCGCGCATTCGCCTTGCCTACGTCTGTGCCGTTTTCCAGCGCAGCGAGCATGATAGGCATCAACGCCTTCCATTTTGGTTCGAGACTGACGGCTTCGCCGCGCGTTACTCGACGTGTTCCGGTTGTCATCATCGTTCTCCCAACGGGGTCGATATCGACCCCACAACATCAGTTAAGGATGCTCAAATACAGGTAGGTTCGGGACATGATCGCCGTCCGAATCGAGCCTGACCCACTGAAAACCTTCGCCGCGTGCCCAGGCCCACAAGTCGGCGAGGTCGTCCGGCGGTGGCTCGGACGACCGCATGATGGCGATCGTCTCCGCAGTCGGCACGGAGACAAAGAAACCAAATTCATACGGGCCGCAATAACACCAAGGGATCGAATCGCCCTCTCTTTCGAGTAGGTCGAGCGTCGGACGCGAAAGGTGGGCGGTGCCGATCGTCGGGATCGTGACGGTTTCCGGTGTGCCCGCCAAAGCGTCCGATGCGCGTTGAAGCCACTCGGCGCGCTTTGCGGTTCCCAGCGGCATGAGACGAACCGCGTCGCGCACAACTGCCAGTAGCGCGGCGCCGCGTTGCAGGCGTCCTGCTTCGGCGTCATCCAGTGCGCGCAACGTCGCTGCGATGCCGTGATTGGAAAACTCGTTTTCAAGGTAGGACAAGCCGTCAAAATCGGCGTCTGTCCGATCGGCAAAACTGACCAGAACATTTGCGGGTGCGTTCATGATGTAGGCTCCGTGGGCCGCCTGGGCGGCCCCGTCCAATGGTTAGAGTCCTGCGGTGAAGGGTCGGCGGCGCTCGGGGTGGTTAGCAGCCGTCGCCGCAAACTGGTACGCGCGCAGCAACGTCGTGAACAGCCCTTCGTAACGGTCCGCTATGTACGCCTTGAAGCCTTCCGCGTCCCGTCCGATCAGCACGTCAACACCGTTGATTTCCTGCCGGAAATTCGCGTCATCGTGGTTGGTCGGCACCTTCATGACTTCCACGCCTTTACGCCGAACGACGAGACAATCGGCGTGTCCGAAAAGATCCGTCATGCCGTGATGCGTCCAGCCGAATCGGCGCTCAGCGATCGAGGTAGGCCGCTCAAACATCTTCATGCCCCGCTGCAAATAGACTTCGCTGACGTGCTGGCCGCATACCTCGCAAGCGCCGAGGCGTTCGCTTGACTGCCCGGTTGCCTTCAACGTGTAGCGCAGTACTTCGCCGTCATGGTCGTGGACGGTGGTTTCAATCGGTGCGCGCTGGCTCATTGCTTGCCCGCCTTTTCGGCTGCGGCCTTCGCCAGTCGCTTCGCTTCCAGCTTCAGTGCATACGGCAGCTTGTCCGCGATCTGCTCATCGCTGAGGGTTTCGAGCAACGTCAGAACGCTTCCGCCGTTCTCGTTCACCATGATGGTTTTCTCGCCTGCATGCTTTCCCCATTGCGGGCCAGCCTTGCCCTTGTAGTCGCGGTGTTCGTGCCGGTAAATGATGGCCAGCTTCTGCTTGCGCGAAAGCGTCGCCGAGTCGATGGGTTGCACTGCATCGGACATGTCTCGTTCTCCCTACGGGTTGGGCTGACCGGGCCCCTAGATTCCGAGTCCCGGCGTGAAAGATGTTTCTGCTGAGTCGGCGGCGTCTCTCGCCGTTGCCGCCGTTCCCCTGAGTTCGTCGTCCCGCGATCAAAGG
>NZ_SCNV01000137.1 GCF_005503145.1 Burkholderia sp. 4M9327F10
CGTTTGAGAAGTGAACAGGAAAGCCAACAGAATCAACGATCTACCAACACCACCCCCGCGCCAGTGCTGGGTTTGCGTACCGCCAGTTATTGCACTGAAAACGAGGGGACCCCGGAATTCGAGCCCATTGCCCAAGCCGAGCACGTCCTGGCCGCGTCCGGTGCCCGCATCACCTGGGAAGGTGCCCGCGCTTTCTATCGCCCCTCGACGGATGAAATCTACATGCCGACCCGCGAGCGCTTCGCCCAGCCGGTCAACGCCTACGCCGTCGCGCTGCACGAGCTGACCCACTGGACGGGCCACGAGTCGCGCCTGGGCCGCGACTTCTCCGGCCGCTTCGGCTCTGAAGCCTACGCCTTTGAAGAACTGGTGGCCGAGCTGGGCAGCGCCTTTGTGGTGGCCCATCTTGGCTTGGAAGGTGCCCGCCTGGAGAACCACGCCAGCTATGTGCAATCGTGGCTGAAGGTGCTGAAGAACGACAAGAACGCCGTTTTCACGGCCAGCCGCCACGCCAACGCCGCCTATCAACTCATCATGCAGAAGGCCGGCATGACCCCGCAGAGCGACGAAGCCGCCGCCTGAACCTCGGAGCGCTGGCCGCTGGCCAGCGCAACCCCTTCACCAGTTCGAGAAAGACAACGCCATGAGCAGCCATTGGGAATGGGCCGAGGAAGTCACCGCCCAGCACGACGAGCAAAAACCCTTCGCCCCGGAGAACGGCCAGCCCTTGAAGTTCAAGGCCGGCGACCCCGTGATTTACACGAACCCGGCCGGGCTGGAATTCGCCTTGCGCGTGACCGGCTTCTATGAGCGCCCGGCTTCGCCGGATGGCATGTACGCCAAGGGCGCGCGCTATCTGCTGGACTGGGATTGCCCGTGGTTTCCCGTGGTGGAGTCGTGCTTGCGCCTGGACGAATCCCGCGCCGTGCAAGAGCTGGAGCCCACAGCATGACGCGCCAGGAATACCGCCGCGCAGCCGTGCGCGCACGCCTTCAGCTCATCCACGGCAGCGGCCCGGATGCCGACTACCTCTCACCGCTTGAGCTGACGGCCGCCGCCGCGCTGCGCGCGAGCTGGCAACAGGTGGACGTGCTCGCCTGCCGCCTGTCGGGCTTCACGCCCGACGCCCGCAGCCGCATCACCCTTTACCCGCTTTGACCGAGGCCGCAACCATGACCACCACGACCACCCAGGCCCAGCCGATGACCAAAGACGCCGCCATCAGCCAATTTAAGGCGCTGACGGCCCGCTACGGCCTCCAATGGACTGCCGCCGTGCCCCGCGAGGCTTACGACCAGCTCGCCGCGTGCAATCGCGTTTTGACCACCAGCGACCGCCGCGAGGCGCTGGGCCTGCGCCCCTGATCCGCGCGCGCATGGGCGAGCAGGCCCGGCGCGCGAGCTGCACCCCTTAGACCATCGAACCCGAGGAAACGACCATGACCAAGACCACAGCCGACACCAAGACAAACGAGCTGATCCGCCACGCCATCGCCGCATGGGGCTATCTGGTGCGCTGGGGCTCCCGCCTGACCCTGGCCGAGTTCGCCGCCGCGATCCGCCGCCACTCCGACCACGAGCGCGCCGAGGCGCTGGCCACCGCGCTGGAGTCGGCGACCGGCTTTGTTGCTCGCGACTGGCGAGGCTTCCGCGCAAGCTGGCAGTGCTGACGGCCGCCGCCTGCCCACGCGGGCGGGCGCTCTTGGGGCTGCGCCCCGCCGCGCGGCATCCTGGCCGGGTGGCTTCAGCGGCTGCGCCGCTGTCGCTCCCCGTTCCGCCCATCCTCCGGCAGCTCGCCCGTGTCTGGCGTCTCTGGTCTTCTCCCTCCTGGCTGTTGCTGTCCGTTCCCTTCTCTTGGCCCTGGTAGCTGTTGATCCGCTGCAAGGCCTGGGCGTGCCCCCATGCGGGGGTCGGGCTGTCGTGAATCGAGCCCCGCTGCGCGTGTCTCGACCCTGCGGGCTTCCATCCCTCACGCCTCCGCGCCCTAGCGGGCGCTGCGCGC
>NZ_SCNV01000138.1 GCF_005503145.1 Burkholderia sp. 4M9327F10
GGATTCGTATTTTGAATTTGCATACAGCGAACAGAATAAGGCCATTACCTGTACCGTCAGGGTGATGTTAATTCCAATGGATTTGGTGCCAGTCGATGCGGCGGGAAAGCGTGACCTCACTGCCGACGACCAATCGCTTCCGTACACTTTCGAAACTCACTCCAGCATGGCACCGGACGATATCGTTGACGGCGTGAAGATGGTTTACCGCGACGCTGTTGGGGAAAAATATGATGTCGGTGCGTTGAAAAATCGTATCGAGGGAGTATTGAATCAGGGCGGCTACAAGCTGATTTTGGACGGCTGTTCCAAGGGAGCAGCATGTGGATGTCGGGTAAAGGTTAATTTCAAGGTTGACCTTCGTGTGTCGATCAAAGGTACGTCGCTCAAAAATTTCAACGAACACGTCTCACTGCACTTATATCCGGAGGTTCTTCGTGCCGATACGGGATCATGGGGGGAGAAGTATAAATATCTCGATAACTACATATTGCGAGATTGTGACGTGGCGCATGTAGAAGCACATGAGTGTGGTCACTATTTTAATTTTCCGGATGAATACTATGCCCGAGGCGGTTGGCTCCACGAGTCCTACATAAAGAGCGAGCAGATTGATTTTCCACTTGTCGATGCAAAGGCGGGAGGGTTGCTGTGGCAGGGACGCTCGCTGACGAATCTGATGGGCTATGGAGCGCTCTTGGCAGTCAAAAATGGGCGTGCAACTATCAAGCCGTACTATCTGGAGTATGTGCGACGTCAGTTCTCTCTGGCAACGAATAAACTGTGGCGGGTTGGCTATGAATCGTAATTCGCTGGTCCGAAGTTTTAGATGCGCCGCTTTCACCTTGTTCATTGTTGGGGGGGCATATGCTGAAAACGCAAACGCGGAGAGTCAATCAATGCAATTTAGCTATACGACTAATGGTGCATCGGAAGGTAGTATTAATAGCTACGGAGATAATTCAATTTCCGTTTCCGATGGGATGTTGACTGTAGAGGTCGGCGATTCCATTCTCAAAAAGAACATCAGCGGTGCAGGTGTTTTTGAGATGAAACTCATGAATCGGGATCTGGAGGATGCCAAGAAGCTCGCGGATTTGTTGTGCTCGCCGGAGGACATGGCAGGCGTGGTGCCGACTACTGACCTTTACACCGCGAAGTGCGATGGTAAGGTTAGAAGTAGCTATGTCAAGAATTTCAGTCGTCCTGTAGTGATTCAGATAGCTCAATTGGTTGAGTCACTACGGAATGCGGGGATTCAAGATGGGCGAAAGTTGGTGAAGCTGGACGTGTCGCTGAATTCCATTGATCGTGTCAAGGGTGGATTTTTAGTAGCTGTTCGATTCTATAACGGTGGAGAATACCCTATTAAATTTAGCACGCCGGACAAATGGGATGGTGGGCGTGGTAAGGATATGCTGGGTGTAAGCAGTGTGCGCAAGCCTCAATTTGCTTTTGGGTTGGCTGGCGAGACGCTCGAAAATTCGAATGAATTCACTCACGGCGAAGTGAGTCTCGCGCCGCATGGTTTCCTAATGTTCAAGATAAAAACGTCATCCGTTGATAAGTTTACGGCTGGTACTTACGATTTCAATGTCGGCGTGTTCATGAATATCGAAGTCGTTGGGCTTGCAACGAATTTGTCGCGGATCGATTTTCATTCAAACAATAAGGAACCGACCAGCATAACGTTTGACCGCGACTATCCATCAACACCCGAAGAGCGTGAGCAGTGGGAAGCCAGGCATCGTGACGCCATGTCGTCATATCCGGTTAAGCCCGGTGAAACGTTCGCGGAGAATGGCCTGTACCGTGCGATGGGCCTGGGTTTCAGTGGCCGCCAGCGCAGCCTTCAGGTCAAGCCGTTCAAGGCAGGGGACCTGGCGACGACCGAAAACGTGAAGATGCTGATGGATGGCGGCAATGGCCTCAACATCAACGGGCCGGTGCAGT
>NZ_SCNV01000139.1 GCF_005503145.1 Burkholderia sp. 4M9327F10
TCGGCCAACAGCGGACCGTCGTGCGTTCGGGCCGAGTGTCCGCCTTTAGCCGATCCGCAGAAGCATCTAATGCCAGTATGCAGTCGAAGATTAATGTAGCGGCAAACAGCGACCCAACACGGATGCACGATCCAGGCGCGAGCGATTCACCTCATGTTGCCCGCTACAGCCCTTCGTCGAGATTGTTTTTCCTGAGCTGGCATGCCTGCATGCGCTCCAGCTGGACTTGTTTTCGGAGCTTTGCTGGTTGGAGAACCATCGCATGCGAACCTGAGCCCAATACGAAGAACAATGCATCGTCATACTTCTCGAATCGGACATCAAATATCAGCCAGCCATTCTCGTCGCCTTCCACAAGGGAATACGTAACCCACGAACCCAGTCGCTTTGCAGCTTCAGCAGTGAGCGCGATAGTCGTTCGTACACCGCGGCCTTTCTCTTTCAGCTCCTCTGTACTTTTCTTCCAATATTTCGCCAGTTGAAATCGGGACGGCCGTTGTGTCAGCGTAGCGAGAACCACGATATTGCTCATACGGGACAGCCGGTATGTTCTTACTCCTTTCGGAGTCTTGGCAACGAGATACCAGATTGCCTGCTTACACACCATCCCCAAAGGATCAACGGTTCTATTGCGAGATTCGTCGTCCGTTGTATAAGTGAAGTTGATCTTGCGATCGGACAGAACCGCTTCATGAACGAATGGGAAAGCGGATAGATCCTCCGCCGGAGCCCACCAGTCCGTCGGATCAATGTGCAGGCGAGCACGTATCGCGCTTGCCTGTGTTTGCATCGGCCCTGGCAACGATGCGATAAGCTTTTCAAAACCACTCTCTGCCGCGATCGCAAGGTTGGTTGTGCCGAGCAGACTCGGTCTCGACATCAGCAGCCCTTGAATCTCCCTGGAAGTAAGACCCGGTACATCGGTCTTCCAGCCTTCTGCCAATTCCCATCCCCCTTGCGACCCACGATGCGCTATTAGCGGAACGCCTGCCATGCACAGCGATTCCATATCACGGTACGCCGTGCGATCGGAGACTTCGAGCTTTTCGGCGATTTCGCGCGTAGACAAACGACCGCGCGTCTGTAGCAACAAAAGGATCGAGATAAGACGGTCGGATTTCATAAGGCAATTATCCAGGGCCGATCTAGATTAACCCAAATATACGACAGTCGATGTCATATATCGGCCGCTATTCTACTCGTATGGCCCGAACTGAAATATCGCGAATCCGCTTTGTTTCATGCAGGACACGTGCGAAGCGGTGACGCACTGATTCGTGCCTGGCCCGTCGCACGTCGGTCAAGTAAGAACCATTCGAGGAAAAGGCAAGAGTATGACTCAACATTTCGACACTAACACTCCAGCAGTGACCTATCTCCCCCACTCGTTCGCCGAGAGGCAAATCGACCTTGGCGAAGTTACATTGAACTATGCCGTAGCCGGGCAATCGTCAGCACCTGCGCTCCTGCTGATACCGGGTCAGGCGGCATCGTGGTGGGACTATGAATCCGTGATGGCTCGCCTACAGTCCGACTTTCAGGTGTTTGCAGTGGATCTTCGCGGACAAGGTCGCTCTAGCCGCACGCCCAGGCGCTATACGCTCGACACTTGGGGTAACGATCTGGTGCGCTTAATCCAGCATGCGATCGGACGCCCGACGCTAGTGGCTGGACATTCGTCGGGTGGCGTTCTGGCTGCATGGCTGGCAGCCTATGCACCACGCAATTCAGTCAAGGCCGTGTATCTTGAAGACGCACCCCTGTTCAGTTCCGAGCTAGTTCCGGCGTGTGGTCCTGGAGT
>NZ_SCNV01000013.1 GCF_005503145.1 Burkholderia sp. 4M9327F10
TATCACCACCTCAACCTGCCCGCCCCGCCGAAAGCCTTGCCACTGCTGGCTCTCCCGTTCCCGCGCCCGTCTCTGACGAAGCGCGAAAGAACGAGATTCTAGCGAGCCGCTCATCGCCTTGCAAGCGTTATTTGGAGCGCCCATAAAGGACATGATGACCCCACGTGACGCTTACGCCACGCACAGGTCAGCTATCGAAGCATGGAGCCCCGCCTCACGCCGTAGCGTGCGTCTCCATCACCCGCTCGACGACGCCCAGGTAGTGCTCCACATCCGGGGTAGCACGGTTCGCCTCTTTAGCGAGATCGTCCCAGCGGCGCACACGCAGCGCATCTTCCGCATAAGGTTTGCGCAGGAACGCATCCGCTTCCTGCTGGCTGAATATCCCGCCCTGCAATTCCAGACTACGCACCGAATCCGCCGAGAGCCGGCCAAAGTATGTCTCGTCGATCGCGCACAGGCAGCGCTTGGCATCGACGTGCAGACGAATCGGCTCCAGCACCGCCTCCGGCAAAACCGGACGCAGGAACGGCAACAGGAAATACTGATGCAGATCATCGATCCCACGTTCGCTCGGCGTATCGCCGAAACGGTTCAGCAAATGTCCAAGGTCATGCAGGAAAGCGGCCGCGACCAGTTCGTCGCTTGCGCCCTCCTCTTCTGCCAGCGCCGCGCTTTGCAGCGCATGTTCCAACTGCGTGACCGGCTCACCGCTATAGGCCAGGTTACCGTGCTGCTCAAACAATGTACGAATATCATCCAGACTCAAAGCCACACCGCTACTCCCAAGGTAATGAAAACGTCTTGAGGTTGGTAAAGCTCTTCATGGCTTCCTGCACCCCTTCCTTGTAACCCAGGCCCGAATCCTTGATGCCGCCAAACGGCGTCAGCTCGATCCGGTATCCCGGCACTTCCCACACATTCACCGTACCGACCCGCAATTCATTGATGAAACGCGTAATCGCATCCTGACGGTTCGTACACACCCCCGACGACAAACCGAACGCCGTACCGTTGCTGATCCGGATCGCGTCGTCGAGCGTGTCGAACGTGATGATGGGCGACACCGGCCCGAAGGTCTCTTCGCGCACCAGCGACATCGCCGGCTCCACGCGGTCGACCACCGTCGGTGCATACAGCGCGCCCGTGCGCTGGTTGCCGGTCAAGAGCCGGGCACCCTGGGACACCGCCTCGTCGACACGCGCTTCGAAAAGCTGCGCTGCCGCTTCGTCGATGACGGTGCCCATCTGGTTCGCGGCATCGAACGGATCGCCGTAAGACCACTCCCGCGTCTTTTCCACTACCAGTTCGGTAAACTGCGCCGCCACGCTCTTTTGCACCAGCATGCGCTTAACCGCCGTGCAGCGTTGCCCCGAGTTCTTATAGGAACCCTGGACGGCGAGCGCGGCCGCGCGTTCGAGGTCGGCATCTTCCAGCACGATCAACGGATCGTTGCCTCCCAGCTCAAGCACGACGCGTCGATAGGCCGCCTTCGCCGCGATGTATTTGCCAATCGCGACGCCACCCGTGAACGTCACCAGTTCGGCGAGCGGATGGGTAATCAGCTCGTCGGCAATCTCGCGCGGGTCGCCGGTCAGCACCTGCAGCATCGGCTCCGGCAAGCCGGCTTCGTAAAGAAGATCGGCCAGATAAAACGCCGACAGCGGCACCTTCTCCGAAGGCTTCAACAACACGCGGTTGTTGGTGGCAATCGCCGGCGCAACCTTGTGCGCCACCTGGTTCATCGGGTGATTGAACGGCGTGATTGCGACGATCACGCCCGCCAGCGGTTCGCGCTGCGCGAATACCCGGCGCTTCTTGCCATGCGGCGTCAGATCGCAGGAGAAGCTCTGGCCGTCGTCACGTAACGCCTCGATCGAAGCGAACTTGAGCACATCGACAACGCGTCCAATCTCGTAACGCGAATCCTGCTTCGACAAGCCGGATTCGAGCGAGATCAGATCAGAGGCTGCCTCACAGCGCTGGCGCAGCAAGTCGGCCGCACGCTCGAGAATCTGCGAGCGCTCATAGCGCGTCAGCTTTGCCTGATAAGCACCGGCGTATTCGAACGCGGCGCGCACATCGTCGACGCTTGCCAACGGGACCGTGCCGACGCGCAATTCCGTATACGGATCGAACACGTCGAGCGTGCGTTCGCGCAGCACGCGCTCGCCTTTGAGGCGCAGCGCTTCGGCGCGAAACGCAGGGTGGTCCGTCAGCACGGCATTCACGATGCCACCACGTGGTTCAACGCAAGGTCGAACACGTCGAAGTTGCGCAAGCGCCTGCCGCCGGTCAGTCCCGCCAGGCGCCGATTGAAGATCAGCGGCACTTCCTGTTCGGAGATCCCGCCGTGCGAGCGCAACGGCACGGTCAGGCCCGAGAGGTCATGCTCATCGCGACGCGTGCCGAGCACCACATCGCGCTTGCTGACCACCACGATATCGCCGACGCGGTCGTTCGGCAGTTCGAAGCGCTCGCAGGCCGTGCGGTTGTCCAGCACGGCTTCGACACCTTCGATGCCGCCGATCCGTTCGATCACCTGCCCCACATTCACGTCAGGCGGCAGATAGATCGTGGCGAACGAGCCGAGCGCACCGTGGTGAACCACATACGGGTCCGTGATCGGCAGGATCACACGCGCCTTGCGTGCGCCGAGCCATTCATCCATCACGTCCTGCAGATAGATCACGTTCGGCTCGCCGGTCTGCGGATCGTGCTTCGCATTCATGCCATGGTCCGCGGTCAGGCCGATCACCCAGCCGAGCGCGTCGAGCTGGGCCAGATAACCGTCCATCATCGCGTAGAAATCGTTCGCGCCCCGGGTGCCCGGCGCCCACTTGTGCTGGATGTAGTCGGTGGTGGACAGATACATCAGGTCGAGCTCGCGCGTTTGCGCGAGACGCACGCCGGCGGCAAAGACGAATTCCGACAAGCCCGCGCTATACACATCCGGTACCGGCAAGCCGACCAGATCGAGCACGTCTGCAATGCCGTTTTCCGCGAGCGTGACGGTGTCCGCCTTCTCCGCCGAAAAACAGATGCCCTCCAGTTGCCAGCCCAGCAAGCGGCGTAACTTGTCTTTCGCGGTGACCACGGCCACCGCGGCACCCGCATGCGCCGCCGCGGCCAGCAGCGTGCCGGCACGCAGATAGGCAGGGTCGTTCATCATCACTTCCGCCCCCGCACCGCCGTTGGCCTGCGGATCCCAGAAGTAGTTGCCGCAAATGCCGTGTACCGAAGGCGGCACGCCGCAGACGATCGACAGGTTATTGGGGTTGGTGAACGATGGGATCACGCAATCGCCTTTAAGCGCCGTGCCCTCTTTCAGCATCTTGCCGATGAACGGCGCGACGCCGGCGGCGACCGCCGCCTCCAGATAGTCGTATTCGCAACCGTCGACGCAGACCACGACCGTCGGCCTCTTCGAGAGCCCGTAAGCGCGGCCGTTCACCTCGATGCTGCGCTCGCTCTGTGCGGACTGAATTGACATCGCTTTCTTCCCTGCGCGTCGCTTACGCGCGTTCTTCGTCGATCGGGGCGGACGACGGCAGCAGCACACCGCGTTGTCCAGCCGGTTCACAGGCTTCGTGCGCACGCTGCCGCCCGCCGTTGACATGCGCATGCATCAGCGCGGCCGCCTGTTCGGCATCGCGCGACGCCAGCGCCGTCAGGATGGCGCGGTGCTCGGCGAGCGAGCGCTCCATCGCATCGGCATGCACCACCAGCGCGGCACGCCGGAACAGGCTCAATTCGCCCACGAGGCGCCGATACGTCTCATACAGCTTGCCGTTGCCCGCGGCCGCCACAATGCCGTCGTGAAACGCCACATTGGCGCGCGCGTAAGCGTTGTGGTCCTGTGCGTCGAGCGCGCTGCGCATCGCGTCGATCTGCTTGCGCAGACTGGCCAGTTGCGCTGCGTCGATGCGCACCGCCAGCATCCGGCACGCCGCCTCTTCGAGCACGGCCCGCACTGCGTAAATCTCGTCCGCCTCCGCCAGCGACACGACCCGCACGAACACGCCGCGGTTCTTTTCTGTCGTGACGAGCCCGGCTTGTTCGAGCGCGCGGAATGCTTCGCGCACCGGACCGCGCGACACCTGCAGGCGCGCGGCCCAGTCCGCCTCGTTGAGCTTGGCGCCGGGCGCCAGAGCGCCCTCGATGATGTTGCGCTCGATCTCGTCGCGAACCAGCGCCGTGAGCGAATGCCGGCGTACGACGTCAATCGGATCGGCTGAGGCGATTTCCATATTTTCGGTCATTTCGACATTTTTTGCCACATCAAGATGTGTCGAACGGCAACTTGACGTTCGACACCCGAAGTCAGGGCAATCTGCGGGTCAGTCGGCCCGGCGGCGCGGGACCCGCGCGGCGATCAGCAGCAGCGCGGCGAGCGAGACGAGCAGCAGGATCAGCGAGAGGGCGGAAGCCGGCAGGTAGTAGCCACGCTCGACCTGGCCGACCACGACGATCGGCACCGTCGCAAATCCAGGCGGATAGACGGTCAGCGTTGCGCCCAGCTCGCCCAGCGAAAGCGCGAAACCCAGCGCAAGACTCGCGCGGATGGCCGGCACCAGTTGCGGCAGGACGACGCGGCGCAGCACCATCGAAGGCGGTGCGCCGAGACTCGCGGCGGCCTCGCGCAGGATGGTCAGTTCGGGACGCAGGGCCGCGGCGGCGCAGCGGTAGCAGAACGGCAGCACCAATGCGAGCTGCACGAATACGACAATCGCCGCCGAGCTCGACAGATCGAGCGGACGCTTGTGATACGCAATCAGCACAGCCAGCCCGAGCACCACGCTTGGCACGCCGTTGGGCATCATCGCGATCGTGTCGACGAGCGCACCGAGCCCGCGACGGTCGCGCCCTTCGAGCGCCAGCGCCAGCCAGAGCCCGAGGATCGTGCCCAGTACGGCCACGCCGAAGCCGATCTCGAGACTCGTGCTGAGCGCATCGAAATCACTCGAGCCCAGCCGCTCGAACCAGCGCATGCTGAAACCATCGGGCAGAATCGTGCCGGACCAGTGCGCCGCGACGCTCGACAGCGCCACCACCAGCACCGGCAAAACGAACAGCCAGAAGCACAGCAAGGCGGCGAAGCCCATAAACGCCGCGCCGGCAATGCGCGTGAGCAGGCTGCGCTGCACCGGCCGCGCACGCTTGTGCATGACCGGCAATACAGTGGGATCCAGTTCGACGGCCATTACCGTGCTCCTCTAACCTTGCGTCGGTTGACCTGGCGGTACAACGCATACAGCGACAAAGACATCATCAGCATCACGACCGCACCGGCGGCGGCAGTCGGCAAGTCGAGATCGACGGTCGCCGAGCTGTAGATGGCCACCGGCAGCGTAATCAGGTGTGCGCTGCCGAGCACCAGCAAGATGCCGAACTCGTTGAGCGTCAGCAAAAAGCACAGGATCGTGCCGGCTGCGATACCCGGCCACGCCAGCGGCAGGATCACCTTGAAGGCCACCATCAGGCCGTTCGCGCCGAGGCTGCGGGCCGCTTCGATCAGGCGCATGTCGAGCGTCGCGAACGAAGCGAGCGTCGGGCGCACCACGAACGGCGCGTAGAACACCACTTCCGCGAGAATCACGCCGCCGACCCCAAACAGGAAGTCGAGCGGCGGCGCCTGCAGATTGAACAGACGCTGCAGTCCGATACTCACCGAGCCTTGCGAGCCGTACAGAAAGATCAGCGTGAAGGCGACGAGGAACGACGGAAAGGCGACGAACAGTTCAAGGAAACGCGTCACGAGCCGGGCGCCCGGAAACGGCTTGAAGAACAGCAGCGATGCAAGCGCCACGCCGAGCAGCGACGCGAGGCCGGCACTGGCGAACAGGATCCAGAGCGTGGTGCCGACCACGCCGCGCGTTTCGGGATTGCCGAAGAAGCTGGCGTAGGCCTGGAAACCGAAGCCTCCATGCGGGCCGGTCAGGCTCAGCAACACCATCCGTACCAGCGGATAGATCACCAGCGGCCCCAGCACCACGACGGCGAGGAACAGCAGATGCCATTGCGCCGCGCGTTCGCGGCGGCGCACCGCGGCCGCATGCGAAGCAAAGGTGGCGGCGCGCTGCGCGTCGCCGAGCGCGTCGGGGCTATCAGGGGTTGATAAGGACGACATCGTCTGCCTCATAGCGCAAGGAAATACGCGCGCCCTTTTCGGGCGACATGCCGTGGCCACGCTGCATAGTGACCAGCACGGGCTCGTTGGGCATGGCATCGAGGACAACCGACACCGACAGCACGGCGCCATACCACTCGACCGAAGTAATCATGCCGTGCAGGTGCCCTTCGCCGAGCGGCACGATCCGCAGCGCCTCGGGACGCAGGCAGGCAACCCGCTCGCGCTCGTTGTAGCGCGAATCGCCGAGCGGGAAAGCCACGTGCGGCGGCAGCAGATTCGCCGCGCCAAGATAGCGCGCCACGAAGCCGTCGTTCGGCTGGTCATAGAGTTGCTGCGGCGTGCCGAGTTGCGCGATATGGCCTTCGCGCATCAGCAGCGTGCGGTCGGACAGCACCAGTGCGTCGTCCTGATCGTGCGTCACGCAAACAATGGTCAGATTGGGCAGGCGCTCATGCAGCGCCTTCAGTTCGGAACGCACCGACGCGCGCAGATTGGCGTCGAGTGCGGAAAGCGGTTCGTCGAGCAGCAGCACATCCGGCTCGATCACGAGCGCACGCGCCAGCGCCACGCGCTGCTGCATGCCGCCCGACAGTTGCGCGGGCATCACATGCCCCGAATCGCCCAGTTGCACGAGCTTGAGCGCGTCGGCGACACGGCGGGCAATCTCCTTGGACGACTCGCGGCGTGCACGCAAGCCAAAGGCCACATTGTCGAACACCGACAGATGCGGAAACAGCGCATAGCTCTGGAACAGCAGCCCCAGGTTGCGCTTGTGCGGCGGTACATGCGTGAGGTCGTGGCCGGCCACCGTCAAGGTGCCGGCGAGACCGTCCGCTTCGATGAATCCGGCGATGAAACGCAGCATGGTCGTCTTGCCGCAACCGCTACGGCCAAGCACGGTCAGCAATTCGCCGCGCTCGATGTTCAGCGACAGGTCGTTGAGCACGGTACGCGTGCCGAAGCGCACGGTCAGATGCTCGATCTGCACGCCGCCGGGCGTGCCCGGTTGCGCTGCATCCAGCGCCTCCGGTGAGGCGCCGAGTGCGCCAGGGGCAAGAGTTGCGGTATTCACCGGATTCATCCTCCAACTAAGGTAGTGCGGGTAATGGCCTCGCAGCGCGCCCGCCGGTCAGCTCATCGGCATCGAGCTAACCGGCATGAGCGCTGTGAGGCTTGCAGCGAGACTTACTGCGCGGGCTTGACGACTTCGACCTGCTTGCCGGAGTCACCGATCACGTCGTTCTTCCAGCGTGCGGTCCAGTCAGCCTTCTTCGCCATGACCTGGTTCCAGTCCACCGGAATCAGCTTCACGCCGGCAATCGCCTGCTTCACCGCTTCGCCGTTCTTGCCGGTCAGCGGCACATCCGTGCGGCCCGGGATACCGAAGATGTCCGGCACCTTGGCTTGCACTTCCTTCGACATCAGGTAGTCGATCAGCTTCTTGCCTTCAGCCTGGTTCGGGCCGTTCTTGATCAGACCGATCGCGTACGGCAACTGGAACGTGGTCGGCTTGCCGCCAGGCGCTGCGGCGAGGAAGATCGGCTTGAGCGACAGGCCACCGTTGGCCGCGTCGTCCAGGTCCATCTGCAGGTCGCCGTTGGCGAGCGAGATTTCATTGCGCGAGAGCAGCACGTCGAGGTAGCCCGTGCCCTTGGTGTGGAACTTGGCGCTTTGTTCGAGCTTCTTCAGATAGTCGAACGCCTTGTCTTCACCCATCAGCGAGGTCGTCAGGATGATCACGGCCATGCCGTCGCCGGCCGTGGCCGGGTTCGAGTAGGCGATCTTGCCCGTGTAATCCGGCTGCAGCAGATCCGCGAAAGTCTTCGGCTGGGTCTTCACGACATCCGGGTTGATCGCGAACGAGAAGTAGTTGTTCACGAAGGTCGCCCACGTGCCGTTGGAGGCCTTGGCGATGGTCGGCACGTTCTTGTAGTTGGCGCTCTGGTAAGCCTGCAGGAGGCCGGCCTGATCCGCCTGCTGGATGAACGGCGGCAGCGTGACGAGCACGTCGGCCTTCGGCGAGTCCTTTTCGATGGTCGCGCGATTCACCACTTCGCCGCTACCGGCCGTCACGATGTTGACCTTGACGCCTTCCTGCTTTTCAAAGCCCGGCAGCACATCCTTGTAGAGGTTCTCGAGGCCGTCGGCCGTGTACAGCACCACCGCGTCGGCAGCCTGGGCCGGCAGCGCAGCGCCGCCGAATGCAGCAGCCACCACGAGTGCCGGCAAGGTTTTGCGGACGATGCTGGCAGTCGCGCGAAGGTGATTCGTCTTTTTCATGTCGTTCTCTCCGAAAGGCAAAAAACCAGACGGTCGGGGGAACCCGATACCTGTTTTGATTTGACGGCTGTAGCGCCGCGCCGATTACGTTTTGCCCGCAGCCGGTTGCCAGTTTCATGCGATTGCAGATTGCTGACAACCCCACTGCTTCTTTTCCAGCCAGACTTACAGCCAACCTCGCATTGCGGCGCTGCCTGCCTTGCCTGAACGGGCACGGCAAGGATTGCAGGTTTCCATGACAGAGCCGTGACCATTCTGTCGATTTCCAACAAATGACACAATTCGCCAATAATATGCAATCAGGCATTGAGACAGAAAAGCGTATTCATCTGACGACGGAGGCTTTGTGATTCTTGGAAACGACCCGGTCCTGCTGACCCCAGGACCGCTCTCGACCTCACCCGCGACACGTCAGGCGATGTTGCGCGACTGGGGGTCGTGGGACGCCGCCTTCAACCGTATGACCCACACCGTGTGCGCCGACCTGGTCCAGATCGCACACGGCGAGAACGACTACGTTTGCGTGCCGTTGCAGGGCAGCGGCACGTTCGCCGTCGAAGCCGCCATCGGCACGCTGGTGCCGCGCCAGGGCTGCGTGCTGGTGCCGAACAACGGCGCGTACTGCGCGCGCATCATCCGCATTCTGCAGCGCCTCGGCATTTCGTATGTGGAATTGCCGCTGCGCGAGGACGAGCCCGTCAATGCAGCGGCGATCGAAGACGCCTTCAATCGAGGTTCGCGCATCACGCATGTGGCGCTGGTGCATCTGGAGACCAGCGCGGGCCTGCTCAATCCGCTCGACGATATCGCCGCAGTATGTCAGCGGCACGGCAAGAGTCTGATTGTCGACGCCATGAGCTCGTTCGGCGCCCTGCCGATCGACCTGCGCCGAGGCGGCATCGACGCGCTCGTGTCGGCAAGCGGTAAATGCCTTGAAGGCGTGCCGGGGATGGGCTTTGTGATCGTACGGCGCAACGTGCTCGAGGCAGCCGACGGCCGTTCGCCGTCGCTCGCGCTCGATCTGCACGATCAATATATGTATATGCAGAAGACCACGCAGTGGCGTTTTACGCCGCCGACGCACGTGGTCGCGGCGTTGCGCAGCGCCCTCGACCAGTTCATCGCGGAAGGCGGGCAACCGGCGCGCGGCGCGCGCTACACCCGCAACTGCGCGGCGCTGATCGAAGGCATGAAGGCGCTCGGCTTCGAGCCGTTCCTGAAGCCGGAGGTGCAGGCACCGGTGATCGTCACCTTTCATGCGCCGCGCGATCCGGCGTGGAAGTTTGCCGACTTTTATGCTGCGGTGCGGGAGGCCGGTTACGTGCTGTATCCGGGCAAGCTGACCCAGGTGGAGACGTTCCGGGTGGGCTGTATCGGAGCAATCGACGCCAACGAGCTGCACAACGCGGTTGCCGCGATCGGCAGGACGCTGGACTGTCTTGGCCTGCGCGTCAGATAGGCACGATGAGGCGTAGCGCCTGGACACGTCAAGCCGCGCTGATCAAGGCGCGGGAGACGGACGGCCCGGCAAGGCCGGCAGCAGCTCAGGCGATCAGCAGTTCCGGTCCGCGCGTGGAAATCGCCTTGGCGAGCGCACGGTCCGGCGCAAGCTCCGTGACCAGATAACGGGTGCTCTCGAAGCCGTTGATGCGCACCGGCGTCACGCGTCCGAACTTGGAATTGTCCGCCACCACCACCGCCAGGTTGGCGGCCGAGATCATCCGGCTGCGCACTTCGGCGGCCATGCGGGTGTAGTCGGTCAGCCATGCGTCGGACGAAATCCCGCCTGCGCCGACGAAGGCAAAATCCGCGTGGTACTGGGTCAACTGATGGACCGTATCCAGTCCAAAAGTGGCGTCCTCGTTCTCCGAAAGCTCGCCGCCCAGCAGCGTGACGCGATTGTCGTTGCGGCGGCCGAGCAGCAGCGCGATGCGCCAGTCATTGGTATAGACCGTGAGCCGGTGCCGCCCGGTCAGCGCCCGGGCAACCGCCTGCGTGGTGCTGCCGGAGTCGATGATCAGCGATGCGCCATCCGGCACCAGCTCGGCCGCACGTTCGCCGATCGCCCGCTTGGCGCTGGCGTTGGCCGCTTCGCGCACGTCCAGATCGGGTTCGCGCCGGTCGCCCGAGAGCGCCCCGCCGTGGGTGGTCACGATCAGGCCGCGTCCGGCCAGCGTATTCAGGTCGCGCCGGATCGTTTCGCGCGACACGTTCAGTTCGCGTACCAGCTCAGCCACCGACAGCGCACCGTTCTTGGTGACTTGCGCGAGGATATATTGATGTCGTTGTTCAGCAAGCATCGGTAGACAGCCGGCAAGCGGCGCACTTAGGTTCGGGAGTGCGCCGTATTGTAGTACGCGCGAAGCCCGGATGCTCCTATTGCGGCTGCTTCCCTGCTAACCTGAGCGCTCAGCCACGCTTTAACCCATGCACGCCGCGTCAATCGATCTGCCCATGCCGCCACTGCTTCGCCGCATATTGTTGCTGTTCCACGCACTGCGTTTCGGCGCACGCCTGATCTGGCTCGCGGCGCCGCGCGAGCACAAGCTGCACTGGGCGATCACGCTCGTGAAGCGTGTGCATGCAAGCGAAGGTGGCCGCAACAGCCTGCACAACATGCTGCCGGTGCTGGGGCCGCTCGCCAGCAACTTCATGCAGAGCCTCGCGGAGCGCCCGGAGCTCGCCAGCGGCACCCTGCACGACGCCTTCGATGCGATCGGCCGCATGGAGGCGCCGCTGCCGCCGCCCGAGGTCGAGGCCGCTCTCGCGGCTGCGCTTGGGCGCCCGTGCGCCACCCTGTTCGAGCGGATCGATCTGGTCCCGGCACGCAGCGGCTTTGCGGAGCAGACGCATGTCGCCCGCCTCGCATCGCCGGTCAACGGCCACCGCGATATCGCCATCAAGTTCGTGCGCGCGGCGCAGGTGCAGCAGATCGGCGACGAACTCGCCTTGCTGCGCTGGGCCGCCCGCTGGATGGAGAAGCTCTCCGGCGGCGCGCGGCGGTTGCAGGTGAGCGCGCTCGCGCAATCGTTCACCGAGGACGTGCTGCGGCGCTTCGACCTGCGTGCCGAAGCCGCCAATCTGAGCCAGACCGGCCATCACTTCGAGGGCGACAGGCGCCTCGTCGTACCGGAAGTGATCTGGGAACTGTGCGGCGCCAACACGCTCGCTGTGCAGCACATCGAGACGCTGGCCGCGACCGATCTGCCCGGCCTGCTCGAACACGGCGTCAAGCTCGCGCCTCTGGCAACGCATCTCGTCGAGGTTGTCACCGAACAGGCCTTCGAACACGGCTTCTTTCACGCGACCTTCGATGCCGAACGGGTGCGTGTGAGCATCGAGCCCGACACGCTCGGCCGCATCTTGCTGGCTGAGTTCGCGGTGATGTCGAGCCTTTCGTCGCACGAGCGCGAGTTCTTCGTGCATGGCGCCACCGCGCTGTTCGACCAGGACTATGCGCGCCTCGCCGACCTGCATCGCGATGCCGGCCATGTCGAGCACACCACACGCACGGAAGTGCTGGAAGCGGAACTGCGCCGGCGCAGCGAAGCCCATTTCGCGGCCGTGCCCGAAGACCGTTCGGCGGGCGCGCTGTTTCATCATCTGCTGCATGCGGTGCAGCCCTTCGAAGGCGCCGTCTCGCCGCGCCTTGCGACCGCCCAGCGCTCATTCGAGCAGGCCGAGGCCCTGGCGCGCGCCCTGCATCCGGGCGTGGATACCTGGAATGTCGCGCGCACCGTGTTGGCCGGCATCGCTCGGCGCGACATCGACCATCGCGGCTGGATCAAGCGCATCGCCCAGGAGTTGCCGCACCTCGCGCATATGCTGCCGCGTGTGCCGCAACTGGCGGTGCGTTATCTGCAGCGCCGCCACGATGCGGCGGGCACCCGGCAGCATGAGCAATTGCTACGCGAGATCAGCCTGGAGTACCGCCGCACGCGCTTGCTGCTATGGGCCTGCGCCGTATGCGGAGGGTTGCTTGGCGCGGGGGCTGTGCTGCTGACCCGGTAAGCGGCCTGGCTCGGCAAGGCATGAGCGCCGGCGTCATGGGCGGTGCGGCCTCGCGGCTTGTCGCCTCCCGGCTGCGAGTGCAGCTTCGAACAAGACAGGCCGCGCCACCCCACGCAATACTGCGAGCTTTTCAGGCCGCCCCTAACGACGCCTCATGCTCGCCACCTTCCTCCCTGCCGTGTTTGTCGTGCTGTGGTCAACGGGCTTTGTGGTCGCCCGCGCGATCACGCCGTTTGCCGATCCCAACCTGTTCCTGCTCGCCCGCTTCGGCGGCACCGCGCTGCTGTTCGCGCTTGCCGCAGGGTTCGCGCGCGCTGCGTGGCCGCGCGGACGCGATCTCGTCAAACACCTGTTCGCCGGTGCGCTCCTGCAGGGGGTTTATCTGGGCGCAGGATATTGGGCCGTTGCGCAAGGGCTGAGCGCGGGCGTGATGGCCTTGCTCGGTGCGCTGCAACCGCTGCTGACGGCCGCCCTCGCCGCTCCGCTGTTCGGCGAGCGCCTGTCGCGGCGCGGCTGGGCAGGCATGGCGCTGGGACTCGCGGGTGTCGCGCTGGTGCTGCAGCCGAAGCTCGCTGCGAGCGCGCCCCATCTGCCCCACGCAGAGCAAGGCGGCGCCCCCGGCTGGCTGGTGGTTGGGGTGTCGATTCTCGCGGTCGGGGCGATCACCGCCGGCACGCTGTTTCAGAAGACCTCCCTCGCCAGCGCCGACCTTCGCAGCGCAAGTGCCGTGCAGAACTTCGGCGCGGCCATTGTCGCGGCGCTGCTTGCGCTCGCGCTGGGAGAACATCGCTGGGTGGCCTCGCCTACGCTATGGGCGTCGCTCGCATGGGGCATCGTGATGCTCTCGGGCATCGGCGTGACGCTGCTGGTCTGGATGGTCCGGCGCGGCGACGCGGCGCGCGCCACCGCGCTGCTGTTTCTGGCGCCGCCGCTGGCCGCGCTCGAGGGATATGTCGGCTTCGGCGAAACCTTGCTGGCCGTGCAGATTGCCGGCTTCGCCGTGGCATTGCTGGGGGTATTGCTGGCGCGTTCGTAACGCAATGCGAAGCGAAGCAACGCGAAGCGACGCAGCGCGAAGCGACGCAGCGCGACGGCGACTCCCTTGCCGCCATTGTCTCCGTCACCTCCATTGCCTTGGCCACGTCTATTGCCTCAGCCGGATCTATCTCCTCAGCCGCTCCGGCGCATCGCCTCAATCAGCCGTGTCCGCCTTCGCCGGCACTTTCGCAAGGGCCTTGCTGCCCGGCGCCGGCGACCACGCCGGGCGCGTTTTGCGCTCCGAATCGACCACCACAATGTAGCGGCCCGCCCACGGCGTCACCTGGCGGTCCGTGTGCAGCACCCACAGCGATTTGCCCGACTCCACCAGCGCCTCGTACTCGGCGTCGAGAATGCCGTAGTGATCGAGGAACACGTTCAGCGACGCGGGAATCCGCACGCAGCCTTTCGAATGGCGGATGCCAAGCAACGGTTCGAGCTTGTCGGGGTCCGTGGCATGCATCTGGAAACGCATCTGCGACATGCCGCCCTTGCCCCAGCCCCGTTCGCCTTGCGCCCAGCCGAGATCGAAGATGCGCATGTCACGCTTGCCGTAGCCGCGGATGCCGTTATCGTTCATCGTGCCTTCAGCGCGAAAATCCATGTTGTCGGGGGTATGTTCGAACACGCCGAGCGGCGTAATGAAATGGTCGAACTCCCCGGGCCGGCCGGTGGCCACCGGCGACGCCCCGATCATGACCCACGCGTCGGCCGGCGTCGGGCGGAAATAGATAAAGAGCGCCTGGACGTTGGCGTTGCGGTCCACCAGCACCACGTACTCGCCCGACAGATTGCCGAGCTGAGCCTGTTCAAGCGTGGCCTGGAGACGTTCGCCATACTCCTGTTGCGCGGCTGCCGGCACTTTCAGACGGCGCGTGACGTCCTGGGCGAAGACCGCGCGCAACAGAAGCGCCCGATGCGGATCGACCACACCTGATGCGTCCGGGGCCGCGACGGCGGAGGCGGTGACATCAACTGGCGCAGCGGCCTCGGACTTCTGCGCCCCAGCCGCAAAAGCCGTCCCGCACGATAACGCCAATAATGCGGCAATCAATGCCCAGTTTATATTTCCGATGCGTAGCACCCTGAGAGCGCTGTTTCGATTGATTCCAGCCCATTGAATATTTCCGGGTTGCGCAAGCGGGTCAAGCCGTTTCTTCTGATTCATCGTGTAATTGAGCAAACCTGCTTATCATTGACCGTTCGACGGTTCATGCTGAATACATCTGAACACGATCTTACTAAGCACACTGGCTTCTGTCGATCATCGCCCAGCCGGATACCAGCGAACTGGGCTGCGAATATCGGACATTGATGTGACGCGGTACCAACGGATTTAAATTCAAATGCCGGACGCATTTAAACTTGCCGATCCTTGGTAAGGCAAATGCACAACAACTGCAGAGGAAGAAAATGATTCAACACGATTCGGCCGAACGCCAACGGCGCATTGCCGCGGAGATGCATATCAGTGACGAATTCGTTGCCGAGCAGGAGATCGAGCGGCGCATCGGCTTCCTCGCGCAGTATCTGCAGGCGAGCGGCCTGAAGACTTACGTGCTCGGCATTAGCGGGGGTGTCGATTCGACCACTGCCGGGCGCCTCGCGCAGCTTGCCGTCGAGCGCCTGCGCTCGCAGGGATACGAAGCGCGCTTCGTTGCGGTGCGCCTGCCCTACGGCGTCCAGCAAGACGAGGCGGACGCGCAGCAAGCCCTCGCCTTCATTCGCGCCGACGAAAACCTGACCATCGACGTGAAGCCCGCCGCCGATGCCATGCTCGCCTCGCTGCACGCAGCCGGCATGCCGTTCTCCGGCGCGGCACAGGAGGACTTCGTGCATGGCAACATCAAGGCGCGCCAGCGCATGATCGCGCAGTACGCGGTGGCGGGAGCGCGGGCCGGCGTGGTGATCGGCACCGACCACGCGGCCGAATCGGTGATGGGCTTCTTCACCAAGTTCGGCGACGGCGGCGCCGATGTGCTGCCGCTTGCGGGCCTCAACAAGCGCCGCGTGCGCGCCGTCGCCCGTGCCTTAGGCGCGCCCGAGGCACTCGCCCACAAGGTTCCGACGGCGGACCTGGAAATGTTGCGCCCGCAACGTCCCGACGAGGATGCGTATGGCATCCCTTACGACGCGATCGATGATTTCCTGGAGGGTAAGCCGGTTGCCGATCCGGTTCGCGATGTTGTTCTGCGTTTCTATGAGAACACACGCCACAAGCGGGCGCTGCCGTACACGCCGTTCGACTGGCCAGTGCAGTCGTGAGACCGCAGCGCTCAGTGAGCGGGCGGCTGATGTTCGCGGAACAGTTCACCGCTCGCAAGCAGCGCAACGCCGCCGAGATGCTTGCCCTGTAATTGCCTTGCGATCACCTCGCCGACATAAGGGCCGTCCGCCGCCAGTTCGACCAGCGCATACGCCGTCGGCGTGCCAATCTCGTGGACCGTTATGCTTTTCGCGTAATGCCCCAGTTCATGCGAGAGAAAATCGTGCACTTGCTGCTCGGAGCACGATTCGGCGATGTTCCAGACGAACAGGTTCATGGTGGCAACACCTCAGCTTGCGCGGCGGACCGGCTGCAGGCTCGCGCGCGGTTTCGCCTGCGTAGCAATGGCGGCAAGGATAACTGCGGCCCCGAGTAGAGCCGATGACAGATATAAGGCAATCACTTGAAAATCTCCCTTCCAGTTTCGTCCTGTTATCAGCATACGCAGAATCGACGCGCAGACAAATACCCATGCACACGCTCTTTGAGTGAGCGGCGGCATGCTGAAAAAAGCGCGAGGGAGACCGGGGGAAACGAGGTAACGGGGAAACAGTCTAATCGGGGATTCGCGGACTGACGCACGTCAGTCCGCTTTTTTCTGGCCCGGCGATGCAGCGGGTTATCGCATACCCCGCACCCGTGGCATTGCCTCAGCCACGTCCTCTATTTCACGGGCCAGTATCGCGGCCACCGGTGGCCACGTTGACGCCGCTCGCGTCACAGGAGCTACGGCCAAAACCCGCGTAAGCCGCCGACCAGTTGCCGGCAATCGTCGCCTGTGCGTCGCTCAGGCTCATCTTTCCCGCGCAGACGCAGTGTTTCAGATGCACGACAAAGCGCGACTTGCGGCGCTCGCCGCTCGCGCCCGCCCACGGCAGCAGATCGAGATTGGCCGGCGCGTCGGGCGAGCCGCCCAGCAAAACCGGCACGCGCCGGTCGACCGCATAATCGGTGCCATCTTCCGGATCAATGCCGTGCTGAGCCAGCAAGCGCTCCTTGTGCGCCATCATCACGTCGAAGGGCGGCGACACGGCGTCGGCATAGTCGGGACGGCAGATCGTCTCGGCAATCGACTGCTGGGTCACGCGCTCGTCGAGCATCGCCGCATCCTGCGCGGCCGCCTGGCCGGCCCGCAGTCCGGCAACCGCCCCCAGCATGACCACCATGCCGATCCGCACCACGCGCACCACCTGCACTGCCCGCACTGCCCGTGCGGCTGGTACGGTGCCGAGGCGATAAGCGCCATTCGACGCGCAACCGGTACTCGATTTTCCGCTGCGCAGCGGTGCGCCACGCTTGCCTGCCTTTGCTGGATTCATACTTCGGCGCGCCAGGTCCTGGCGCGCAATGGTTAAATTCGCCAGACAATTAAAACACATTCACTCTGTAAGAGGAAAATTCAGCCTGCATGGACCGGGTATTTGAGGCAGCCGGCGGGCAGACTCAGGAAGAATTGACCGATGCGCCTCGCGGCCCCGCTCGGAGCACGCGGCGAGGCGCAGGTCGCCCCGGCCGGCGGCCGGGGTTGCACCCTGCCGCAGCCGGCCTCCTGTGCCTGCCATCCGAACTAACCCGGCTAACCCCGCCACTCCGGCTAACCCCGCCGCGTCTACGCTAACTTGGCCGGCGCGCCTGCAAATCGCGAATCCGGCTCAACGCCGCCGGATTCGACACCGCCGCGTCATACATCTTCGTCAAATCCGCTTTGAGCGCAGTGCGCGAGCCGCCGTCGAGATAGACCATGTGCCCCGACGGATAGAAGCGCGCGGACAGGTTCTGGCGCACCTGCGGACTGACGAGCGGCATCTGCTGCAGGTCGATGACCGTCTGGTAGAACGGCGTGACGAAATCGTAAAAGCCGTTCGCCGAGAGCACCTTCAGGTCGACATTGAGCGCCATCACCGCGGCAAGGTCACCGGCGGTGTAGAGAATCACGTTGCCTTTCGCGTCTACGCCCTTTTGCGCGCCAGTCGGGTCGATATGGCTGAAATCCCAGTACTGGAACGCCTGGTCGTTCAGGTCGGTGAACGACGAGTTCGACGTGTACAGCAACTGCTCGTTGAGATAGACGTTCCACATGGTCGTGTAGACGCCCGTCACCGCCGTCATGGTCGGGTCGTTGCCGCCGGAATTCGGATCGATCTTCCCCGCAATGCCGGTGTCGACCGCGGTCACGCGCCCGTCATACTCCCCGAGCGCGAGCCCTTTCGACTTCAGCAAGGTAGTCAGAAACAGCGAGTTGCCGCGGCTGTCGTACGCGGCAATATCGAGGCTCCACGCGAGCAAGGTGGCTTTGTCGATGCCGGTGTATTCGCTGAGCTTTTCGACCGTGGCGTTATCCGTAGCCGGCACTTTGCGCAAGGCGGCCAGATAGTCGGTGCGCGAGAACTGGGCGACTTCTTCGGCAAACGCGCCGAGATCGGTCGGGGTGGGCGCGACGCCGAGCTTCTTGTGATACCAGGCGTCGGCCGCAGCCGTGGGTAGCGCGCCTACCGGGTTGCCGGACTGCGTGTAGTCGAGAATCGACGACTGCAGCGTGACCCCGTTCAGATCGACCCCGTCTTCGTGCAGCATGTAAGCCAGCACGCAACTGCGCGCAGTGCCGTACGACTCGCCATACAGAAACTTCGGCGAGTTCCAGCGGTTGTTCTTGGTCAGGAAGCGCTTGATGAACTGCTTGATCGAGGTGGCGTCCTGGTCGACGCCCCAGAAATCGCGGTTCTTGTTGGGCGCAATCGCCGCCGAATAACCCGTGCCGATCGGATTGATGAACACCAGATCGCTCTTGTCGAGCAGGCTGTCAGGATTGTCTTCCAGCGAATATGGCGCGGGCGGCGTAAAGCTCGGCATGGCCGTCTTGATGCGGCGCGGCGCAAACGAGCCCAGCAGCACGAAGACCGACGACGAACCCGGGCCGCCGTTATAGAAAAACGTAACCGGGCGGGTCTCTTCCGTCTGGTTGTCCTCCGTGAACGCCACGTAAAACATCTTGGCGTTGGGCTGGGAACTGCTCGAATCGACCGTCACCAGATGGCCGGCCGTCGCGGTATAGGCAATCTTGCGTCCGCCGATCACGATCGAGTGCTTCGTAATGGCGGCGTTCTCGGTCGTGTCGGTGACGGAATCATTGGGTCCATTACCGTATGCGACCGGATCGAAAAACGGCTGGTTTCCCGAGGGGTGCGCCGCCTTCGCGGCCGCCCCGGCGGGAGCAGCATGTGAATTGTGAGACGACTGCGGACTGCCAGAAGCTGACTCGGTGTTCGTCATGATCGCTCCGTCGAATTCGTTTTACGTCGTTTTTGTCATGTGGGCGCCATCGAGGCGCTGTCTCAAGCCATGCACCACTCTGCCATGCAACCTGTCACAAGCAGGCGCCGGGGTCGCCGCGCACCTGCTCGCAAGACTATAGTGCCGCCGCGATCTTCTGACCATTGGGGCTGCCAAGCCCGGTGCACGCGTCCCAACCCGGCGAGGCTTCATATCCGCCGTTGTTGCCTTGCGTGATGTCGTTAAAGGCACTCGGCGCGGTATAGAGTTTCGGGTTGATAAAGCCGACCGGCGAGCCCTTGGCGGCATTGATGCGTGCAATCAGCGCCGCCCAGAGCGGCGCCACCGCGCTCGTACCGCCCACGACAGTCTGGGAACCGTCGATCAGCACATCGTAGCCTGTGACCGGCGACGCATCGCCCGCCACGTCAGGCACGCCGCGCCCGGTGAGCGGCGTTTGCACGCCCTCGATGCTGGTGGAAAAAAGGCCTTGCTGCCAGGCCGGCACGGCAAACGCCGTGCTCACGCCGCCGCCGCTGGCGCCGCCCTGGGTGCCGTCGTTCCACACCACCTCCTGGGTAATGGTTTGCCCCGAAGCGGTGAGCCTCGTGCCGCCGCAAGCCAGCACGTAAGGACTCGAGGCCGGAAAATCCACCACGTTGGTGCTGCTCGAACCGTCGGTCGAGCCGCTGTCGCCCGAGGCCACGCAGACTGTCACGCCCATGGTCGCGGCGGACTGCAGGACGCTGTTGAAAGCCTGCTGCGACTGCGCGGTCCACGACGTCTCCGGGCCGCCCCAGCTGATCGAAATGACCGATGGCTTGTTGGTTGTATCGTGCACCGCGCGGCTCACCGCATCGATGAAACCCGTGTCGGTGTTGGTGGTGAAATACACCGCGATTTTCGCGCCCGGCGCGACTGCGCCGACCACCTCGACGTCGAGCGTGACCTCGCCGTCCGGGCCGCTCGGGTCGCCGGTGGGCTTGTTCTTGCCCTTGTCCACGCCCACGGCGACTACGGTAGGCGCGCTCACGCCAAGACCCGAAAAATAGGTATTCAGATCGGAGGCCTCATAGCCGCCGCCAAGTTCGATGATGCCGACACACTCTCCTGTGCCGTCGCCTTGCGGGTACTGATACAGCGCGGCAACCTGCAATGGCGTAAACGCGCCCGACTGTGGCGCGGTGGCCGGATGGAACGGCGGCCGGATGCGGAAATGCGGACGCGCCTGCGGACGGTTGTCCAGCCCGAGCACAGCCGTGACGATGCCCGACAGGTTGTCGGGCACGGAGATGACGCCGGTACGGCCGCGGTACTGGCCGATCGAATGATGCTCGTAGTGCTGCAGCTCGACGTTGAACGCGCTTTGAAACTGCGCGATCGTGCCACCCAGCACAACCGTGCGCGAGGCCGGATCTTCGCGCACCACAGTGAGACCGGCCTGGGCCGCGAACGCCTTGACCTTCGCGACGTCTTCTGCCGCCGCGCCGAACTCCTTGGCAAAGGCTTCGCGCGACAGCGGCTTGACACCTGGATCGCCTGCTTCGATCTTGCCAAGCAACGCATCGAACTGTGCCTGCGCCGGGCGGCGCAGGACGACGTGGACTTCGATCCGCTCTGACGGATCGCAATGCCCGATGAGTTTTGAACCTTCCGCTACCGCTCGCTCACTTCCTTGCAGGGGATGCTTGGCCATAGTTTCCATACTCCTCGGTGCACAGCCCTGAGGCTGCGCGTTGATCCCGGCGGACGCGCGCCGCGTGACGCAACAAGGGTGCGGCACAACCCGCGCGGGTGACTGGTTGCTGGACATCGTCAAGCCGTCCGACAAATCCATTCAAACACAGTTCCAACGCGCACAACAGTTGTCCAGATGGCCAGGTCAACGCATGCGTCACACAGGTCGCGCTATGATGCTCGAGCGGCAAACCTGCCGTTGCAATGGCCCGTGCGCAAACCTGCACGAGCCGAAGAATCCGAGTGAATCTGAGGAACGTTCCATGTCCATTTCGATGTATGAAGCCTCCGTGCCCGTGCTGGTGCGCGGCCTGACCTGCCTGCAAGCCATTCTCGGCAAGGCCGAAGCCCATGCTGCCGAAAAGCAGATCGACCCGTCCGTGTTCACCGGCGCCCGGCTCTTCCCGGACATGCTGCCGCTCGTGCGCCAGGTCTATATCGCCACGGACACGTCCAAGGGTTGCGCGGCGCGCCTCGCCGGCGTGGAGCCGCCGAAGTACGACGACGTCGAGGTGACGTTCGAAGAGCTGCAGGCCCGCATTCAGAAAACGATTGATTACCTGAAGGAATTCAAGCCGGAGCAGATCGACGGTTCGGAAGAGCGCGCAGTCACGCTGAAGATGCGCACCGGGCCGGTGGAGTTCACGGGCAAGAACTATCTGCTGCAGTTCGCGTTGCCGAACTTCTACTTCCACGTGACGACCGCGTACGACATCCTGCGCCATAACGGTGTCGAACTCGGCAAGCTCGACTACCTCGGCGGCCGCTGAGCGCCGAGTCGGCGTACAGCACGCGCAGCTCACGCAAAGAGCAACACTAGCCGCCGTTCGCCACGGCGGTTCTTGCCGTAGCGCTCAAACGTTCAGACTCGCGGCTGGAATGCAATGATCCCCATTCCAGCCAGCGTGAAGGCGGCACCCGCCAGATCCCAGACAGTCGGACGGACCTGCTCGACCCACCAGAGCCACAGGATCGCAACAGCGACGTATACGCCGCCATAGGCTGCATACACACGGCCGGCTGCTGCCCCGTGCAGCGTCAACAGCCAGGCAAATGCAGCAAGACTCAGCGCGCCCGGTACGAGCAGCCATGCCGAGCCGCCATCCTTCAGCCAGCGCCAAGGCAGATAGCAGCCGAGAATCTCGGCGACGGCAGTCACGATATACAGCAGAAAAGTCTTCATTGAGCAACAGGACGGGTTTTGGGTTGATTGTGCCTGATCGCGAATGGTAGCCGATGCCGAGCCGCAGCCTAGTCGAGCGACAAGCGCAGCGCGAAGCCAATCAAGGCGGCGGAGAAAGTCCAGCGCTGCACGGTCTGCGCAAGGGGATGCGAGCGCATCCAGTTCGAAATGCGCGCCGCACCGATCACATAGACGGCGTCGAAACACACACCGGTCGCGACGAGGATCACGCCGAGCTCGACCATCTGCAAGGCGACCGGCCCTGCCTCCGGACGCACGAACTGCGGCAGCAGCACCGAGCAGAACAGCAGCGCCTTCGGGTTGAGCAGGTTCGTCAAAAGCCCTTTGACGAAGGCGGTCCGCAACGGCCGCGACTCGGGCGCCACGGCGCCGCCTGCAGGCAAGGCGAAAACCGGCGAGCGGAAAATCTGCACCGCGACCCAACCCAGATACACCGCGCCGCCGTAGCGAACCACTTCGTAGAGCCACGGGGCGCTGCGCAGCAACGCGGCCACGCCGCAGGCCGACAGGGTCACATGCGTGGCGCGTGCCATTCCGAGGCCACCGGCGGTGGCAAAACCCGTGCGCACGCCCCGCCCGATGCTTGTCTGCAACAGCAGCGCCATGTCCGGTCCGGGCACAGCGTAGACGACGGCCAAGGCGGCAATGTAGACAATCAGAAGATGCGCGGAAATCATGGGAACCTCACGTTGATAAGGGCTCTATCTTGCTATCGGAACGTGAGGGATTTCTGGCGAATTACGAGGCGAATAGTAGGGTCATTAGGGGAATACGCTACTATATTGCTCTCTCATAGACTTTTCCCCTCGCGATGAACGACCTCGACAAAGTCGACCGCGCCATCCTTGCCGCGCTGCAAAAAGACGGGCGCATGTCCAACGCCCGTCTGGCCGAGACCGTTGGCCTGAGCGAAACACCCTGCGCGCGGCGCCTCAAGCGCCTCGAGAACGACGGCTATATCGACCAGTACCGCGCCATGCTGTCCCGCTCGGCCCTCGGCCTCGGCGTAGTCGCATTCGTCTATGTACGCTTTGCGGTGCACGACCGCGCGGTGGCCACCCGTTTCGAGCGCGAGGTGCAGGCCATTCCGCGCATCCTCGCGTGCCATAACGTCTCGGGAAGTGCAGACTACGTGCTGCAGGTGGTCGCCCGTGACCTGGACGACTACGGCACCTTCATGCGCGATGAGATGCGCAGCCTGCCGGGCGTGACGTCGGTGGAATCGGCGTTGTCGCTGCGCGAGGTCAAGGCCAACGGCGGCTTGCCGTTAATCTGATCCCCCTGCCCGATGCCTGCGCGAGAGGCCGGTCGTGGCATAGTGACCGGCACGGCGCAGGCCGAACGAACTACGGAGTGTTACCAATGAATCACGAACAGGCGCGAGCCGAAGAATCGAGCGCCATGGAGCGCGTGCTGGTTGCCACGCAACGCGTGCAGGCGGCGTTCAAGTCGCTGCAAGCGCAATTTCCACCTGCCGGCGAAGGCCGGCCCTCGCAGTTCGCGCTACAGACCTTCGATGCAGCGCTGCAGGAGCTTGAAGACGCGCAAGCGGCGTTCGACGAATTGCTCGGCGATTTGCTTGACGGGAACCGTTGAGTGGCATACCGGTCCGGCGCCTTGCGTGGCGGGGGTGGGCTCGCAGGTACACCTGGGCGCGCGGCGCTTCGCCCGTCTTTCGAGGGCGGATCGGCGCGGAATGGGGGACACCGGCGGGCTTGACCGTTAGTTGCGTTTTAACGGCTTGATCTTCGCCTCCCAAAACCATTCCCCCTCCCCTTCAAGCGCATCAAAAAATGCTCATGACGCAAAGACGCCGGTTTCGTCGTTTAAACAGTCATAAGCATCCATTCAGAAATCGATATCACGATTTGTCGTTTCCGCCATAACAGACCGGCCACTAACATTTCCAGTCGATCCGGCCCGGCCGCCGGGGCATTCACAAAGGAACACCATGGTCGCTCATCACGGCGGAGCGCAGCAGATTGTCATCGTCGGTGGCGGCCTTTCCGGTACGGCGCTTGCCATCAAGCTGCTGCATGAAGCGCGGCAAGCACTGGCGATCCGCCTGGTCGAGCCATCTGCGCAACCGGGCCGGGGTCTCGCCTATTCGACCGAGGAACCGGGTCATCTGGTCAACGGCCCCGCGCTCATCTTCAGCCTGTACCCGGACAAGCCAGAGCATTTTGTCGACTGGCTCGCGGCCCAGCCCGAGTTTGCCGGTCAGCCCCGCGAAGCGGTCGCCCAGGCCTTCGCGCCGCGCTGGCGCTTTGGCGACTACGTGAACGAGGAATTGCAGCGCGCCCGTGAGCAAGCCCTCCCAGGCGTCACCTTCGAACACGTCCGGGCACGCGTCGACGATATTGATGTCACCGGTAGCGGCATCACGCTCGCGCTCGATGCCGGCCGCGTACTGCTCGCCGATCGCGTGGTGCTCGCGCTCGGCGTGTTCCAGTCGCGCCCGCGCTTTGACGCGAGCGGCGCGCTGACGCAAGCGGGACGCTATGTGGCTGACGTGTGGGACCGTCGACGGCTCGCGGCGCTTGCCGATGCAGAGGACATTGTGCTGATCGGCGCGAGCCTGACGATGATCGACGCCGTCGTATCGCTCGACAAGCTCGGCTATAGCGGCACCTACCGGGTGCTGGCGCGACACGGCCTGACGCCGGTCGAGCGGCGCAATCCCGCGCCGGCCGCCGCCCCTTTCGGCGACGCGGGGCCGCCGCGCAGCTTGCGGCAAGTCGTCCGTGAGCTGCGCGACAGGGCACGTGCCATCGTCGCGCATGGCGGTGACTGGCAAGCGCTGCCCGGCGCGCTGAGAGCCTACACGGCCGAGTGGTGGCACAGCGCCGCGTTGACAGACCGGCGACGCTTTTTCCGCCACGTGCGGCCGCATTGGGACGTGTTCCTGCATCGCGCGCCGCCGGTCAGTGCGGCGCTGGTCGCCGCGTTGCGCGCAAGCGGCCGGTTGAGCATCGAAGCGGCCACCGTCAACGACCTGGCCGAGGCGCCTGCGGGACGCGTGAGCGTGCGCTACCGGCTGCGCGGCGGCGATGAAGAGCGCACAGTCCTGACCCAAGGGGTAGTCAACTGCACCGGGCCCGACTATCGCTGGCATGCCGGCAGTGAACAGTGTCTGGTGCGCAATCTGTTTGCGCGCGGCCTCGTACAGACCGGACCAGTCGGGCTGGGCATCAAGGTCGACGCGTCGCTGGCCGCCGTTGCCGCCGACGGGACTGTTTCGCCACACCTGTCGGTGCTCGGCGCCGCGTTGCGCGGCACGATCATCGAACCCGGCACGGTCGTCGAGATTGCCAACCAGACCAGTAAGCTCAGTACGCGTCTGCTGGCGGCATTGAGCAGCCCCTCGAGCACCACACTACGCAAGGCGCAGGCACCGGGCGCGGCGCCTGTTACCGCAACCGCAGCGGCCGAGCAGCGCCCTCAAGCCACGCCGCAAGCGCAGGTCGCAACCTCCGCCCAATGAAAAAGGCCCCCGCGCAACGGACCAACGGTCCATGCACGAGGGCCCTTCTCATCCGGCCTTTGCAGTCGGGATCTTGCGCGTGAGCGCTCCCTAGCGCCGCGCCGACAACCGCCGCACCACCGAGACCAGCGCATCGACCTCATCGCAGGTGTTGTAGAACGCCAGCGACGGCCGCACGGTCGCCTCGACGCCGAAGCGCCTCAGGATAGGCTGGGCGCAGTGATGCCCCGAGCGCACCGCGATGCCCTCTTCGTTGAGCGCCTGCCCGACCTCTTCCGTCTCATAGCCTTTGAGCACGAACGACAACACGCTCGCCTTATCCTTCGCAGTGCCAATCAGACGCACACCCGGCACCGGCTGCAGCACGCTCGTCGCATAAGCCAGCAGATCATGCTCGTAGCGAGCAATGTTCTCGATGCCCACGCGGTTCACGTAGTCGATTGCCGCACCCAGCCCCACGGCGTCGGCAATGTTGCCCGTGCCGGCTTCGAAGCGGTTCGGCGGCGGCTGAAACACGGTGCGCTCGAAGGTCACGTCGGCGATCATGTTGCCGCCACCCTGCCACGGCGGCATGTCGTCGAGAATCGCGCGCTTGCCGTACACCACGCCGATGCCGGTCGGCCCGAACACCTTGTGTCCCGAGAACACAAAGAAGTCCGCGTCGATCGCCTGAACATCCACACGCATATGCGACACCGACTGCGCGCCGTCGACCAGCGCCTTCGCACCGGCACGATGCGCCATCTCGACGATCTCCTTGACCGGCACCACCGTGCCGAGCGCATTCGAGACCTGCGTCACGGAAACGATCTTCGTGCGCTCGTTCAGCAGCTTGCGGTATTCGTCGAGCAGCACCTGGCCGGAATCGTCGACCGGAATCACACGCAGCTTCGCGCCGGTCTGTGCGGCAAGCTGCTGCCACGGCACGATATTCGCGTGATGTTCGAGGTTCGAGACGATGATTTCGTCGCCCTCGCCCACGTTCTGCACACCCCAGGACTTCGCGATCAGGTTGATCGCCTCGGTCGTGCCGCGCACAAAGATGATTTCATCGGGCGAGGCCGCGCCGATAAAACGCTGCACCTTGCTGCGCGCCGCCTCGTAGGCATCCGTCGCACGACCCGCCAACGCATGGGCGGCACGATGGATGTTCGAGTTCTCGTGGGCGTAGAAATACGCGAGACGGTCGATCACGGCCTGCGGCTTGTGCGTCGTCGCCGCGTTGTCGAACCACACCAGTTGGCGGCCATTCACGCGTTCCGAGAGAATCGGAAAGTCACGCCGGATGGCATTGACGTCAAACGGCGGACGAGCCGAGGCAGCCGCGTTCGGCACGCCGTGCGGGGCGCTCGCCTGATCACCGGGGCGCCGCGGCTCTTCGACGAAATAGCGTGAAGCGCCGCCCTGCTGCGAACCCGTATCGTAAGGAAAACGCTGCACCGCGAGCAGCGAGCGCAAATCCTCTTCGCCAGGCAGACCGAACGATTGCGCCGTGACCGCATCGCTTGACGGCACGACGATATCCTGGCCACCGGAGCCGCCGCTGCGCCGCGTATCGGCCTGTTCGTCAAGGAAGTAGTACGGCGACACCGCAGCCGGTGCGCTCGAAGAAGAAACTCCACCCGCCGACGGCCGTTGCGCGCCATGCCCTTCAGGCACACCCAACGCCGCACCGCCGAAGCGCGGCTCGAGCGCCGGAGCAATCGTCACCGCGCTATCCGGCAAGCCGTTTTGCGCAGCGGCATGCGGCACCAGCGCGGGCGCCCGGTTGCCGAGCGACAGCACGTGCGTGGGTGCAGACGGCAGCAGGTTGGCGCCGGCCGCCTTGCCCTGCGGCACCGCCGCGCCCGGCACGCCGGTGCCGAAGCCGCCCGGACCCGCGAGCGGCGAGCCGGCCGGCGCCGGATTGCTCGCGGTGGACAGCACCGGCGCCGCCACCGGCAGTGCGGAAGCAAACGAGGCGGACGACGCAGACGGCGGGGACGACGCCGCATCGTTCAGCGAGTTCGCGGGCCAGCCGGCGGACACCCCGCCACCCGGCAGCGCGGCGAAAAATTCGCCGGCCAGACGAGCGAGCGTCGCCGGATCGGGCAAGCCGGCCGGCAGCGTCTGCGGGACGTCGTGCGGCGCCCCTGCACCCGCCGGATTATTTGTAGGTGTCTGGATAGTCATGGTACTTACCGATCTCCACGTCATCGAGAACCGCCAGTGCGTCCGGCGAATGCACCGCCAGCGAGCAGTACAGGGAAATCAGGTAGGACGCGATCGCATGGCTGTTGATGCCCATGAAGCGCACCGACAGCCCCGGTCCCTGTTCGCCGGCAACACCCGGCTGGAACAGGCCGACCACGCCCTGGCGCTTGTCGCCGACGCGCAGCAACAGGATCTTGGTCTTGCCATCGGCAACCGGCACCTTGTCGGACGGCACCAGCGGGATCCCGCGCCATGTCAGGAACTGCGAGCCGAACAGGCTGACGGTGGGCGGCGGCACGCCGCGGCGCGTGCACTCGCGGCCAAAGGCGGCAATTGCGAGCGGATGGGTCAGGAAGAAAGCCGGCTCTTTCCACACCTTGGTCAGCAGTTCGTCCAGATCGTCGGGCGTCGGCGCGCCCGTCAGCGGGAACACGCGCTGCTCTTCGGCGACATTGGCGAGCAGGCCGTAATCCGGATTGTTGATCAGCTGGCTTTCCTGCAATTCCTTGATCGTTTCGATCGTCAGGCGCAGTTGTTCCTTGATCTGGTCGTGCGGGCTGCTGTACAGATCCGAAATACGCGTATGCACGTCGAGCACCGTGCTCACCGCATTCAGGAAGTATTCACGCGGCTGTTCTTCATACGGCACGAAGGTGCGCGGCAGCACCGTCTCGTCTTCGCGCTGCGTGCAGGCCACCCGCACGGCGTCCGGGTTCTTGACCTGATTCAGGCGGTAGATACCCGCTTCAACCGGCACCCATTGCAGCAGATGCGTCAACCAGCGCGGCGTGATGGTCGCAAGTTGGGGAACGGTCTTGGTGGCATTGGCTAGTTGCCGTGCAGCATTATCGCTAAGCGCCGAATGGCCGCTCGCTGTGGTCGACATGTGTGGCTCCGGGGTTGATAGAAGAAAAACAGAAAAGCTTATGACGAAACGTCATTATCAAGACGGGGCCTGATGGGGTTCAACATGCTATAGACGGCACTTGCCCCCTATGGGGTAGTCGACAGGGTGGGACGCGCCGCTGGATCATCCGGCGCGGCTGTTGCAGCAGCTGAATCCGCGGCTGCATTGCCGGCAAACGACGGGCGCAGCAGGCTGGCGATCGGCACGCCGAAGGCGGCGGCGAGCTTGTCGACCGTGACAATCGACGCAATTGCGCTGCCGCGCTCGATCTCTCCGACATAGGAGCGGTTCAGGCCGGCATGCTCGGCGAGCTGCTCCTGCGACCAGGCGCGCGCCTCACGCAGCTCGCGCACCGCGGCGCCGAAGCTTTTGACGAGCGTGCTCATGGCGCCGCGCTCTCTAGCGGGGTGGGCGCTTCGGCCGGCGGCGATGACTCCAGCGCCTGCCCCCCAGACTGCGCCGGGTTGCCCGGCGCCGGCTGCTTCGCTTCGTTACGCGAGATGGCCTGGGTGACATGGCTGCCCGGTGCGACGTCCTCGGTGAGCCACACATTGCCGCCGATCACCGAGCCGCGCCCAAGCGTGACGCGGCCTAGAATCGTCGCGCCCGCATAGATCACCACGTCGTCCTCGACGATCGGATGACGGGCGAGCCCTTTCTCCAGGTGTCCCGCCGCGTCGCGCGGAAAGCGCTTGGCGCCGAGCGTCACCGCCTGATAGACGCGCACGCGCTGGCCGATCACGGCCGTTTCGCCGATCACCACACCGGTGCCGTGATCGATAAAGAATCCGGCGCCGATCTGCGCGCCGGGATGAATGTCAATGCCGGTTTCCGCGTGGGCCTGCTCGGAGACGATCCTCGCCAGCAAAGGGAGCCCCAACCGGTATAGCTCGTGTGCAAGGCGGTGATGAATCATCGCCAGAATGCCGGGGTAGCACAGCACCACTTCGTCGACGCTGCCCGCCGCCGGATCGCCGTGGAAGGCCGCCAGCACGTCGCTGTCCAGCAGGCTGCGGATCTCCGGCAGGCGCGCGGCGAACTGGCGCACCGCGGCGCTCGCCTGCGCCTCGATAAACTCGTCGGCGCGCGCATGATGGCGCGACTTGTAGTTCAACTCGAGGCGAGCCTGAGCCAGTAGCGCATGGAGCGCCGCATCCAGCGCATTCGCCACGTAGAAGTTCTCGCTTTCCTGGCGCAGGTCGGGCGGCCCAAGACGCATCGGAAACAGCACACCCTTGAGGGTGTCGATCACACTGGCAAGCGCCTCGCGCGCCGGCAGGTCGCGCCCGCCCGGTTCGAGCGAGCGCTTTTGCTCATCTCGCCAGCGCTGGCGCACGGCTTGAAGCGAGCGGACGATATCGTCAATGTCAAATACGGCCAAAGTCAGTACTCCCCGTCCTGAGGTTGAAACCGCTTAATCCTGCACCCACGGCAAGCCATGGAAACGCCAGCCGTTATTCCGGCCGCGCTGCTGCTGCGCGTCCAGGTCGCCTTCGAATCCTTCCTGGACGTTGAAGACCTGGGTCAGGCCGGCCTTGGTCGCCGCTTCCGCGGCGAGCGCCGAGCGGTTGCCACTGCGGCACAGCAGCAGCACCACCGCGTCCTTGCCCGTCTTCGCCTCCAGCTCGCGCGCAAAGCGCGGATTGCGGTTCAGGCTGGTGCCGGTCGCCCATGCGACATGCAGGGTGTCCGGCACGTAACCGACGAACTTGCGCTCCTCTGCGGAACGCACATCGACCAGCAGCGCCTCGCCGGCCGAAAACAATGCCCACGCGTCCTGCGGAGAAACGCGGCCCGCATAGGGCAAGCCCGCGGCGACGGCGGCTTCGCGCGCCGCTACCAGCGCCGCGTGAGTGGTTTGTTCTGCCAATTCAACTGTCATGATGTCTCCGTGCTCATCTGTCGTACCCGTGCGGTTTCGTACCGGACGGCGATGCTGGCCAGGTGCTGCGCAAAACCATGAGCGTCACCGTCTATAGCCATCAAAACGAACTATGCAAGTCCGCCCTCCAAAGCAAAACCAATAAATTCTTATTTCTAAATAAGCGCCAGCATGGGTGCTCGAGCGACAAGGCAGGAGCGACGCCGCTGCGCCCGCTGTCCGTAAAACGGAAGATCGATAGCACAATTTCTTCGTTTGACCGGTTCGGCCGGGTCACTACACTCGGCTTCCATCTTGTCATTACAAGTTGACCATGCCGAAAACGAACCTCGTGCCGCTCTCGCCGCAACCGCTTTACGCGCAGATCAAGGATGCGTTGCGCTCGCGCATTCTTGACGGCACCTATGCGCCGCACAGCCAGATGCCGTCGGAACACGAGCTGTGCGCGATGTTCGAGGTCAGCCGTATTACGGTCCGTCAGGCGCTTGGCGATCTGCAAAAGGAGGGGCTGCTGTTCAAGCTGCATGGAAAAGGCACCTTCGTCTCCAAGCCCAAGGCGTTCCAGAACGTGACGTCGCTGCAGGGTTTCGCGGAGGCGATGGAGTCGATGGGCTACGAAATCGTCAACCAGCTACGCAGCTTGCGTAGCGTCAAGGCGGACCGCCACGTTGCGGCGAAGCTCAAGCTGCCCGAGGGCGCGCCGGTGACCGAAATCCATCGCGTCCGCCTGCTCAATCGCGAGCCGGTTTCGCTCGAACTCACGTGGGTACCGGAAGCGTTCGGCAAGCGCCTCGCCAATGCCGATCTCGTCACACGCGACATCTTTCTGATTCTGGAGAACGACTGCGGTGTGCCGCTCGGCCATGCCGACATCGCCATCGACGCGATCCTCGCAGACGACGAAATAGTCGATGCGCTGCGCGTCGAGGAAGGCAGTCCGGTGCTGCGCATCGAGCGCCTCACGCACGATGCTGCCGGCACGCCCATCGACTACGAATACCTTTACTTCCGCGGCGACGCATTCCAATACCGGATGCGCACCGATCGCGAGAAAGCGCGCCGCAACGCGAGGAAAACGCAATGAATACGCATGTACTGGAATACGACATCGTCGTGGTGGGCGGCGGCACGGCCGGGCCGATGGCCGCGATCAAGGCCAGGGAACGCAATCCGGACCTGAAGGTGCTGTTGCTCGAAAAGGCCAACGTCAAGCGCAGCGGCGCCATCTCCATGGGCATGGACGGCCTGAACAATGCGGTCATTCCGGGTCATGCGACGCCGGAACAGTACACCCGGGAAATCACGGTCGCAAACGACGGCATCGTCGATCAGGAAGCCGTCTACGCCTACGCCAAACACAGCTTCACGACCATCGAACAGCTCGACCGCTGGGGCGTGAAGTTCGAGAAGGACGGCACCGGCGACTACGCGGTCAAGAAGGTCCACCACATGGGCTCGTACGTGCTGCCGATGCCCGAAGGGCACGACATCAAGAAGGTCCTGTACCGGCAGTTGAAGCGCACGCGTATTTCGATCACCAACCGCATCGTCGCCACGCGCCTCTTGACCGATGCACAGGGACGGGTCTGCGGCGTGCTCGGCTTCGACTGCCGCACGGCGGACTTTTACGTGGTGCGCGCCAAGGCGGTAATTCTCTCGTGTGGCGCAGCAGGACGGCTGGGGCTGCCCTCCTCCGGCTATCTGATGGGCACTTACGAGAACCCGACCAATGCCGGCGACGGCTACGCGATGGCCTATCACGCGGGAGCCGCGCTCGCCAACCTCGAATGCTTCCAGATCAACCCGCTGATCAAGGACTACAACGGCCCGGCGTGCGCCTACGTCACCGGGCCGCTCGGCGGCTTTACGGCCAATGGCAAGGGCGAGCGCTTCATCGAATGCGATTACTGGAGCGGCCAGATGATGTGGGAGTTCTATCAGGAGCTGCAAAGCGGCAATGGCCCGGTGTTCCTGAAGCTCAACCATCTCGCGGAAGAGACGATCCAGACCATCGAGCAGATCCTGCACACCAACGAACGGCCGAGCCGCGGCCGGTTCCACGCCGGGCGCGGCACCGATTACCGGCAGCAGATGGTGGAAATGCACATCTCCGAGATCGGCTTTTGCAGCGGACATAGCGCATCCGGCGTCTATGTGAACGCACGCGCCGAAACCACCGTGGCAGGACTCTACGCCGCCGGCGACATGGCGGCCGTGCCGCATAACTACATGCTCGGCGCGTTCACCTACGGCTGGTTTGCCGGCCAGAACGCGGCGGAATATGTGCAGGGACGCGAGCATGCGAGCGTCGACGAACAGCAGGTTGCCGCCGAGCGCGAACGCGTCTACGCGCCGCTTGAGCGCGCTAGCGGCCACGCGCCGTCGCAGGTCGAATACAAGCTGCGGCGCATGGTGAACGACTATCTGCAACCGCCGAAGGTCACGCGCAAGATGGAGATCGGCTTGCAGCGCTTCGAGGAGATCGCCGACGACATCGAGACGATCAAGGCAGCCAACCCTCACGAGCTGATGCGTGCGGCCGAAGTGCGCGCCATCCGCGACTGTGCGGAAATGGCGGCGCGCGCCTCGCTGTTTCGCACCGAAAGCCGTTGGGGGCTGTATCACCACCGGGTCGACTATCCCGAGCGCGACGACGCGCAGTGGTTCTGCCATACGCATCTGCGCAAGGATGAGCATGGCCGCATGACCAGCGAGAAGCGCGCAGTCGAGCCTTATATCGTGCCGCTCGCCGAAGACGAGCGCAGCGCTTACCAGAACCTGCGCATCCGCGAATCCGGCGCGCTTGCCGCCGCCATCTGAGAGAGAGTAGAGACCGCCATGTCCTATACCCCACACGAAATCTTTCAGCGCAGCAGCGCCCCCGTCACGATCGACGAGGATCTATGCATTGCCGACAAGGGCTGCACCGTTTGTGTCGACGTCTGCCCGCTCGACCTGCTCGCCATCGACCTGAGCAAGGGCAAAGCCTATATGCAGTTCGACGAGTGCTGGTACTGCATGCCGTGCGAGCGCGACTGTCCAACAGGCGCGGTCAAGGTGGAGATTCCTTACCTGCTGCGCTAGCGGGCCGTGGAGTGGCAAGCCTCGCGTTGCACCATAGGTACACGCCCATCCACGACGCTTTACTCCGAAGTCCGTCACGCATAACCAACCCATGAGCATTCGAATGACCGTGCCGCCCGCCGTCACCCCTCACCCGGACGCGTTCGATCCCGAGACCGCGGCGTTGCTGGCGCGTCTTGCTGACGAAGACGCCGCAGTGCGACGCATCGCCTTGCTGGACCTCGCCGATCTCGAAGATGCCGACCTGCTGCCCTCGCTCGTCAGCGCGCTACGCGCCGACCCCGCCCCCAAAGTCAGGCTCGAAGCGGCGCGGGTGCTGGCGTCGTGGGAACGCGACGAGATCGTGGAAGCGCTGTGCGGCGCGCTCCTCGATCCCGCCGCCGAAGTCAGCGCCGCCGCCGCGCAGAGTCTGAGCGAACTCAAGGACCCGGCGTCCGCAACGGTGCTGCGCCGCTGGGTCGAGCGGCCGGAGCCGTTCGTGCGCGCGGCAACCTTGCGCGCCTTGCGTGAACTGCGCGTGGCCGTTGCCTTCGAGCCGGCGCTAGAGGCGCTTGCCGACGCCACGCCGAGCGTGCGGCTAGAGGCGGTCGCAGTGCTCGGCTGGCTCAAGGACGCACGCGCATTGCCGCCGCTGGCCGCGCTTGCAACCGGCGACGCCGAAGCCGACGTACGACGCGCAGCGGTCGGTTCACTCGGATTCGCCCCCGCCACCCACGAGGCTGCTACGGCCGCACTGCTCGACGCGTTGCGCGACGGCGCTTGGCAGGTACGCGAAGAAGCGGCCACCACGCTCGGCAAGCTGCGCGCGCCGGCCGCCCTCGCCCCGCTGCTGGCCGCGCTCGACGACGACTACTGGCAGGTGCGCCTGCGCGCCGTGCGCGCGCTTGGCCAGACCGGAGACATCAGCGCGGCCCCGGCCGTTGCCGCCCTGCTCACGCATACGATCAGCAACCTGCGCAAGGAGGCGGCACTCGCGCTTGGTGAATTGCGCGATCCCGGCACCTTGCCTGCACTGCGCGACGCGCTCGACGACCGCGATCCCGACGTGCGCAAGGCAGTGCGCATCGCCTTGCAGCAAGTGGAAAGCGCGGTCCGATGAACATCCCGCGCGAGATTGCGAGCGACGCCGCCACTCGCGTTCTGACGCTGCGCTGGCCGGACGGGCGCGAACAGCAACTTTCGCATGCGCAACTGCGGCAAGCCTGCGCGTGCGCCGAATGCCGCCGCATCAGGCTGGACGGGCTGACGGTGAGCGCCGCACCGGACATTGCGCTGACCGGTATACAGACGATGGGTTATGGCGTGCAGCTCGTCTTCAGCGACGGGCACGCCCGCGGCATCTATCCATGGCGGTATCTTGAACAGCTTGGCCTGGCGTAGACACGGGCGCCCGGGTTTATCGGGACCGGAGTAGAACACGTACGCTGCGGCGTCCGATACAGCATCGGGTTTATCATCGCAGCAGATAAGCGTATCGAATTTGCTTCGTTGCTCTCGCCCGCGTGCGCCGGTAGATTTACGCTATCGCGCCACGACCGGCGCTTCCGCTCGGACTAAACGAAGAGTTCTGTGTGACGATTGCTTCCGACTCCGCCGTTCCCGGCCAGGCCAGTTCCGGCCCCGCCGTCCCTCAATCCATCGAAATTCGCCCCTTCGACGGCCCGGTAGGCGCCGAAGTACTGGGCCTCGATCTGGGCCAGCCGCTTGCCGCAGAGGACTTCACGCGCATTCACCGCGCGCACCTCGATCACCACGTGCTGGTGTTTCGCGACCAGCGCATCACCCCGGAGCAGCAGATCGCCTTTAGCCGCCGTTTCGGGCCGCTGCAGATTCATGTGCTGCACCAGTTTCAGCTCACGGGTCATCCCGAAGTGCTGATCGTGTCGAACATCCTTGAGAACGGCAAGCCGATTGGCCTCGGTGACGCGGGCCATTTCTGGCATTCGGATCTCTCGTACAAGGAAAAGCCGAGCCTCGGCTCGCTGCTGCATTCTCAAGAGTTACCGGCTGAAGGCGGCGACACGCTGTTTGCCAACATGCACCTCGCCTGGGACACGTTGCCGGCGCATCTGCGCAGTGCCGTCGAAGGGCGCGCCGCGGAACATACCTATCTCGCGAAGTACGCGGAACTGCAAAAGCGCAGTCCGTGGCGACCGAATCTCTCGGCCGAGCAGATTGCCCAGGTGAAGCCGGTCGTGCATCCGATCGTACGCACGCATCCCGAGACGGGCCGAAAGGCGCTCTTTGTGAGCGAGCATTTCACCACCCGTGTGATCGGGCTGCCCGAGGACGAGAGCAAGCAACTGCTCGAAGAAATTTTCGCGCACAGCGTGCGCCCCGAGCATCTCTACCGGCACGTGTGGGCGGAGCACGACATGGTGTTCTGGGACAACCGCTCGCTGATGCATCTCGCAGCCGGCACGCCAGATCATCTGCGCCGCAAGCTGTATCGCACCACCATCGAAGGTGACGTGCCGTTCTGAAGGCAGGCTCGCCTGCCGGCACTCACCCACCCATACGCTGACCGGAGTACCGATGCTGTCCACTTTTCGCCCGACGGGCGTTTCGTCCTCTTTCGCCCGCAGGATGACGGCGACGCTGCTCGCTGCCTCGATCGTCGCGGCAGGCGTTGCCGCACCTGCGGCGGCCCATGCCGAAGGACAGATCCGTATTGCCGAACAGTTCGGCGTGGTCTATCTGTTGCTCAACGTCGCTCGCGACCAGCAGTTCATCGAGAAGGAAGGCCGCAAGCAAGGACTCGACATCAAGGTGGACTGGGTCCGCCTGTCGGGCGGTGCAGCCGTCAACGACGCGCTCCTTTCCGGTGCGGTGGATATCGCGGGCGCCGGTGTCGGCCCTCTGCTGACGATCTGGGATCGCACCCATGGCAGGCAGAACGTCAAGGGCGTCGCTTCGCTCGGCAACCTGCCCTACTACCTGGTGTCGAACAATCCCAACGTCAAGACGATTGCCGATTTCACCGACAAGGACCGCATCGCCGTGCCGGCGGTCAACGTTTCGGTGCAATCGCGCGTGTTGCAGTTCGCCGCGGCAAAACAGTGGGGCGACAAGAATTACAACCGCCTCGACAAGTACACCCAGGCAATTCCGCATCCCGATGCAGCCGCCGCGATTATCGCCGGGGGCACTGAGATCACCGGGCACTTTGGCAATCCGCCGTTTCAGGAGCAGGAACTCGCGGGCAATCCCAAGGCCCACATCGTGCTGAATTCCTACGACGTGCTGGGTGGACCGAGTTCGGCCACGGTTCTCTACACGACCGAAAAATTCCGCGATGACAACCCGAAGACCTATCGCGCCTTTGTCGATGGTCTTGCGGATGCGGCGCGCTTCGTCACCGCCAACCCGGATGCCGCCGCTGACATTTATATCAAGGTGAACCAGTCGAAGATCGACCGGAACCTGTTGTTGAAGGTGATCAAGAATCCGGAAGTGCAGTTCAAGGTCGCGCCGCAGAATACCTTCGCACTGGCGCAGTTCATGTACCGGGTGGGCGCGATCAGGAACGAACCCAAGTCGTGGAAAGACTACTTCTTCGACGACCCTGCGACGGCCGCAGGAAGCTGACAGCCGGCACGGCCGACTTATTTGGCCGACTCATTGGCCGACTCATTGATCAACTCATTTGATCAAACAAGTTGGCCAACTCACCTGGACCGAGACAATGGTAGCCAATCCCACCCTTGCGTTTCCCTCCGAGGCGGGTGGCACGAACGCCGCGGCCCCGGCGGCCACCGCGCCGATTGCAGCGAATCCGCCCACCAGCGACAAACTGCTGGTCGTGGACCGGGTGAACCTCGAATACCGCACACGCGAACGGATTGTTCGCGCGACTCACGACGTGAGTTTCGACGTCTACGGCGGCGATCGCTTCGTGCTGCTCGGCCCGTCGGGCTGCGGCAAGTCGACACTGCTCAAGGCCGTCGCGGGCTTCATCAAACCCACCTCCGGCAGCATCGCGCTTGCCGGCCAACCGGTGCACGGGCCAGGCCCTGACCGTATCGTGGTGTTCCAGGAGTTCGACCAGTTGCCGCCGTGGAAGACGGTGCTGCAAAACGTCGTGTTTCCGTTGCGCGTGGCGAAAAAGCTCTCGCGCGCCGAGGCCAACGAGCGCGCCCTGCATTACCTCGACAAGGTGGGGCTTGCAGCGTTTGCGAAGGCGTACCCGCACACCTTGTCAGGCGGCATGAAACAACGCGTGGCGATCGCCCGCGCACTTGCGATGCAGCCGCGCGTGCTGCTGATGGATGAGCCGTTTGCCGCGCTGGACGCATTGACCCGCCGCAAGATGCAGGAAGAACTGCTGCGTCTGTGGGAAGAGGTGAATTTCACCCTGCTGTTCGTGACGCACTCGATCGAGGAAGCGTTGATCGTCGGCAACCGGATTTTGCTGCTGTCTCCCCATCCCGGCCGTGTGCGTGCCGAACTCAACAGCCATCAATACACGCAGGACAGCACCGGCCGCAGCGATTTTCAGCGCAGCGCCGAACGCATCCATCACCTGCTGTTCGAACAGACGGAGTCCGCTCAATGAGCTCGCCTGGTACCTTGCTGCCTCCCGTTCGCGAAGAATACGAGCGGCCTCTTGCGCCGCTCGGCGATATCGCAGTCGAAGCGCCGCTGCCGGCCGGCAAACGGATTTTCGCGCATGCCTGGCTGCGCAAGACGCTGATCGCGCTCGTGCTGGTGATCGTGTGGGAAATCGCGGCTCGCGCGGTCAACAACGATCTGCTGCTGCCGACTTTCAGCGCCACGCTGAGCGCATTCGTGCAGGGCATCCTGTCCGGCGAATTGCTGCAGAAGACCGCCGTGTCGATGTCGGTGCTGCTGCGCGGCTATCTGCTTGGCGTCGCATTCGCGTTCGCGCTGACGTCGCTCGCGGTGTCTACCCGGACCGGCCGTGACCTGCTCACTATGCTCACCGCCATGTTCAACCCGCTGCCGTCGATTGCCTTGCTGCCGCTTGCACTGCTATGGTTCGGCCTCGGCACCGGCAGCCTGCTGTTCGTGCTGGTTCACGCCGTGTTGTGGCCGCTCGCGCTCAATACCTATTCAGGCTTTCAGGCCGTGCCGGCAACGCTGCGCATGACGGGCCGCAACTACGGGCTGACGGGCCTGCGTCACGTCGTATCGATCCTCGTGCCCGCCGCGTTGCCGTCGATTCTCGCCGGCTTGCGGGTAGGTTGGGCCTTTGCGTGGCGCACGCTGATCGCCGCCGAACTCGTGTTCGGCACCAGTTCGGGCAGCGGCGGGCTGGGCTGGTACATCTTCGAGAACCGCAATGAGCTGTATACGGATCGCGTCTTCGCGGGTCTTGCCGCGGTGATTGTCATCGGCTTGCTGATCGAGCATCTGGTGTTCGATACGCTCGAGCGAATTACCGTGCGCCGCTGGGGTATCCAGCAGTAAGAGCGGGGATGCTCTGCGGGACAGGGCGCCCCAAGTGCGCCCTGTGCGTACCCCGTGTGTAAGCGGCGCGCACCCGCTCTGCAAAGATGCCGGTCGCGCGCCGCGCCTAAGCGCTCCAAGCGCTCCAAACGCTCCAAACGCTCCAAACGCTCCAAACGCTCCAAACGCTAAGCAAGCACATCCGAAAACACCCGCGTCGCTAGCCGGTTCGAATCGGTGCCGCTGTTCAGCACGTTAACCGCTTTCAGATCGTCGGCGTAAAGCGCAATCTCTTTCTTGAACGCGTCGCCCGTCGGATGATGATGATCGGTGTGGCTCTTCAGCATCGCCGTCAACTGGTTGACGTCCGCCGACGGTGCATGCACCGAGAAAATCTGCGCCGCTTCCGCCGGATGATTGGCCGTCCATTCCGTTGCTTCCAGCAACGCCTGGGTCAACGCCTGCGCGGTCGCCCGGTCCTTGCGGATCAGCGAGCCGCGCACGCCGAGCACGCAGCACGAGCGCGACTGATATTCGCCGCACAGGTTGTTCGACACTTCATACAGATGGTCCGATTCGCGGATGTTCCAGATGGTCGGATCACCGTCCGCGATGGCATGGACCTCGCCTTTTTTCAACGCTTCGCCCAGCAGATTGGCCGGATACTGCCGCCAGCTCACTTCGGTCTCCGGGTCGATGCCTACCTTCTTCAGCACGATCGCAAAGAAGTTCTTGGTTGGACTCGCCATGTCGCTGACGCCGACAATGCGGCCTTTCAACCCGGCCACATCGACGATGCCCGATGCGCGCGTCGCGAGCAGCCGCATGCACCCGCCGTGTATGCCCGCCGTCAGCTTCACGTCGAAGCCCTGCTCCAGAGGTTTCAGCCAGCGCAGCGCCATGCCGACGCCCGCGTCGGACTTGCCCGTCGCAATCGCCTCGAGTAACTGGTCGGTCGAACCCGCGAAGTTGACCAGTTGCACCTGCAAGCCATGGCGAGTGAAGAATCCCTGCTTGTCGGCGACCGCGACCGGCGCCGTGCAGATCGCGCCCGCATTCCATGAAAGATTCAACGGCGTGAGCGGCGTTTGTGCAGATGCAAGCGGTACCGCAAGGCCCAATGAAGTTCCGCCGAGCGCTGCCGCTCCGGCCGCCCAGGCTGTCTTGCGCAGCCACGCGCGGCGCGCGTGGCTCACGGGAGTGGAATCATCGGCAAATGTCATTGTTTTCTCGTCGTGTGGTGTGGTCGATGTGGTACGTCGTGGCGCTCAGAGATCGAGTCCCAGCTCCGCCAGCACCTGACGGCGCAGCGCAACCAGCTTGGGATCATCGCGATGCCGTGGATACGGCGCATCGTTATGGACTTGCGCCACGATACGCGCGGGCCGCTCGCTGAACACGATGACCCGGCCGGCAAGCAGCAAAGCCTCTTCGACGTCATGCGTCACGAGCAGAACCGAGAAACGTGCGTCCTGCCACAAGCGCGCCAGCTCACCCTGCAGACGCATGCGCGTGAGCGAATCGAGCTTGCCGAACGGCTCATCGAGCACCAGCAGCGCCGGATCGTTGACGAGGGCGCGCGCCAGCGCCACACGCTGCGCCATGCCCCCCGACAACTGATGGGGAAACGCATCGGCAAATTCGCTGAGGCCGACCAGTTGCAGTGCGGCGTCGATGCGACCCTGCGCACCGTCGTCATCTGCGTTGCGCCGCCAGCCAGACCGACGGCGCTGAGCCTGCGGACCGACACCAACATTGCCGCGCACCGTGCGCCACGGATACAGCGTGGGGTCCTGGAAGACAACGACGCGCGACGGATCGGGCCCGGTGATCGCCACACCATCCGCATGCAGCGAACCTTGCGTCGGTTGGTCGAGCCCGGCGACGAGCCGCAGCAAGGTCGATTTGCCGCAACCGCTCGGCCCCAGCAAAGCGACGAACTCACCCGGTTCGACGGCGAAGTCGACGTCTTGCAACACCGGCAGCGTCGCACGGCGCAGCGCGAACTGGTGACTGACATGACGCACGTCGATCCGTGCGCCGCCACGCAGCGCGCGTGCCCCGCTCTCTCCTGCCAGCACTTCGGGTACAGCTACCATTTGAGCAATCCTTTCTGCCATCCCAGCAGCCGGTCGCGCACGCGGAACAGCAGCGTGATAAGGCCCGAGCACATTACCGCCATCACAAGCAGCGCCGCGTACATGTTCGCGTAGGCAGCCCAACCCTGCGCCCACTGCAGATACCAGCCGAGCCCCGCCTTTACGCCCATCATCTCGGCGACGATCAGCACCGAAAACGATGCGCCAAGACCCATGAAGAGACCGACGAAAACCGACGGCAACGCGGCCGGGATCGCCACCCTGAGAATCAGAAAACCGGGCCTCGCGCCCAGCGTGCGCGCGATGTCGTAATAGGCCGTGTTGACGCTCGCGACACCCGACCATGTCAGCACGGTCACCGGAAACGCGGTGGCCAACGCAATCAGGAACACGCTTGCGCTGAAACTCGATGGAAAGAAAAAGAAAGCCAGCGGCAGCCACGCTGTCGACGGCAGCGGTCCAATCAGGCGCAGCACCGGATGCACCCAGTAGCTCACCGCCTTCGACCAGCCGATACTGACGCCCGTGACGAAACCTGTGACGGCGCCGAGCACGTAGCCGTACGCCAGCAGGCCGAACGAGTGCGCGACGCTCGAGCCGAGCCGCGGATAATCTTCCGCAAACACACCGATCAGCGCCTGCGGCGGTGCAAAGAACGGCCGCGGCAACCATTCGAGTTGCGCGGTCAGCACTTCCCACGCGCTGATGCCGAGGGCCAGCGCAAGCAGCCAGGGTGTCGCTCGAAGCCATGCATCCGCCCGCGACGCGGGCGTCACGCCGCGAACCTCACGCGTGCCGCTGGCGTCTGTCCGCCAGCCCGCCACAGCAATGACAAGGGCGAGTGCCGCCAACACCACCTTGAACACAATCAGTTGCGTGGTGTAAGGCCAGTCGTCGGCGGCCGGCCACCACTGCGTCAATGCCGCGCTGCCAAGCCAGGCCAGCGCGGCAAGCCCAGCGATCAACACCCCACGCGAGAACCGGGGACGCGGCGCCACGGCCGCTTGCGCGCCGGTCACATTACCGTTCGTTACCGATTCGAGCTGGGTGGACATGATGTTTCCGATCTCCCACAGGATTTCGGTTGCGCGTGCAACCAGACAACAAAGTATCGTCGTGGTCCACGCACGGTCCAACAAACAAATTGCGCTTTGCTTATTTTTGGCGTGCAGGAGCGCTATGTGGACGCTTTGGCCGCTAACGCAACGGCCGACTCTTTGCGACGCGATGGCACAGCAATAAGACGAGTGCCTAGCTAATTCTCGCTACTGTTGCAAGAACGAGACATTGTGAAATTTTCCATCCCTAATCAATTCGGTTTTGGTTCGCTTTCACTGAAATTTAATCTGGCGGCTACACCATCTGCCGGCCATGAAGACATGCAAGGCGCATGTCTGATGGGAATGGCGAGAACAGCTTTGGTCAGTTCGTTCTTGCTCTTGGCAGGTTGGTCGGAGCGCGAATCTTACATTCAGATTATTTGATGCGCGCGCCGAGCAACCGGCGTCAATGGGTCACGCCCACTATCCGGGCGACAGAACCCTCTTCAGATAAAGTGAAAAACAGATGAAAATGAAAAAGACCTCGGTGGCCCTACTGGCACTTGGCGCGTTTGCTGGCGCAGCGCATGCGCAAAGCAGCGTGACGCTGTACGGCATCGTCGATACGGGTTTGCTCTTCAACAACAACGTCAAAGGCCTGCATGAGTACGCGCTCTCGCAAGGCACCTCGTCGCGCTGGGGCCTGAAAGGCACGGAAGACCTGGGTGGCGGCCTTTCGGCAGTCTTCGACCTCGAAAACGGCTTCACCACCGGCACGGGCGCACTGTCCCAAGGCGGCCTGGAGTTCGGCCGTAAGGCATTCGTCGGCTTGAGCAGCAAGCAATGGGGTACGTTGACGGCCGGCCGTCAATACTCGGTCAGCAACGACCTGACCGCGTCGTACGCGTCGGGCGCCGACTGGGCCGCTTCGGGCCTCGGCTATGGCACGCGCGCGGCCGACGTCGACAACGTCGATACGTCGAACCGCATCCAGAACTCGATCAAGTACGAAAGCCCGAACTACAACGGCCTGCAAGCAGGCGTGCTGTACAGCCTGGGCGGCGTGGCAGGCGCTTTCTCCCAGAACTCGATCTGGGACGCGGCGCTCTCGTACTCGAACGGCCCGATCAGCCTCGGTGCAGGCTACACGTTCGTGAAGGACCCGTACTATTCGTTCTTCGGCAATCAGGGCAATTCGTCGACGCCGTCGACCGCTGCAACGGGTGCGAACGACAACATGGCCAGCAAGATCTTCGGTGGCTACGCTTCGGCCGGTTCGGAACAGATCATCGTGGCCGGCGGTTCGTACGCATTCGGCCCGGCAACCGTCGGCCTGCTGTACTCGAACACGCAATTCCAGAACCTGGGTACGGTCAGCGCCGTTGGTGCGATCTCCGCTCCGAAGTACACGAGCGGCACGGCGACCTTCAACTCGGGCGAAATCAACATCAAGTACCAGTTGAATCCGTCGCTGCTGCTGGCGGGCGCGTATATCTACACGCACAACAGCGGTGCAGACGATCTGGGTAGCGCAAGGTACAACCAGGTTAACCTGGGCGTAATCTACTCGCTGTCCAAGCGCACTTCGCTCTACGCGATCGGCTTCTATGAGACCGCATCGGGCATCGATTCGACAGGCAAGCAAGCCGTTGCCAACTTCACCAGCAGCACTTACTCGGCGGACAACCACCAGCTCGCCGGCATCTTCGGCATCACCCACCGCTTCTAAGCGGAGGAACGGCCGCGCGCTCTTGAGCGGCCGTTACATCACTCTCAGCGGCCGCCGTATCCGGCGGCCGTTCTGCGTGGAACATCACACACCGCTTGCTGCATTCTATGAACGGTATCTCAGCCAATCAAAAGAACAGCAACGAACGCAGTTCAATACTGCGGCGCGGCGGTGCATCCGCTGGCGAAGTCGGATCATCGAATGCGGTGTGCGCACTCAGACGCGCGACTCCATCTCCCGCCGAATCGTAGATCTTGAGCAGCAGAAACTCGTCGGGCGTCAGGTTGGGGAAGTAATACCAGCGGTGCCGTGGATTAAAAACCAGCGCATACGTCTCGCCTACCTTGTCGGGATAGACAAGGTCCGACGCCACCAGATCGTTGAGCGCAATACTGCGCGAATCGCACAACGCAAGCGGCGACGACTGCACGGTTTCGCCAATCGGACGCCACAGGTTGACGATCGCCACGCGGCCCTGCAGCAGCTGTTCGGCTTCATCAGGCGGCAGGTGGTCACGCACCCGGCGCGGCCCCGACACGAAGGTCTGATCGTTATGGATGTATTTGACGGGTTCCCGCACACCCTGATCCCGACCCGCGCTGCCGTCGCGCAACGTGTGATCGAACACAACCACCCGCTTCGCGCCAGTGGCCTTTTTGAGTAGCGCTTCCGCCTCCGCGTAGTAGAGCGACTGGATTTTCCGCGGATCGGAGAAATCGCTCAGCGCGCTCGGGTAACGATGCAGTTCAAAACCGTTCCGATCGAGCGACAACGCACCGGGCGGCGGCGCCACGCGTGCATTTGAAATCGTCACCCGATGCGGCCGATACACGCCGCTGCGCTTGGGCACGCCCGGCGGTGGGTCGTATTGGTAAGACACCGGCTTCTCGCCGGTGAATTCAAGGTAGTTCAGCTCCGCCTCGATCGTCGTAACCGATGTTGGTGCGTCGATGACAATATCGCTCATGTCCACGTCCCCACGTCATGTTCGCCTTAAAACGGTTCGCTGAATGGCCGCAAATCGATTTCCTGCGACCACGCACTGCGTCCCTGTTGATGGAGATGCCAATAGGCGTCGGCGATTTCGCCCGGCTTGAGCAGGCCGTCCTCTCCACGTTCGGCAACCCGTTGTGGCGCGGAGGTACGCAGGCGCTCGCCGTCAATGCCGCCGTCGACCACCACATGCCCAACGTGGATATTGCGCGGCCCGAATTCACGCGCGAGACTCTGCGTGAGCGAGCGCAAGCCGGCCTTGGCAGAGGCGAACGCCGCAAATGGCGGGCGGCCGCGCAGCGATGCGGTCGCACCCGTAAACAGCAGCGAACCCCGTCCTGCGGAAAGCAAGAGAGGAAGCGCCGCCCGTGCGAACAGGAAACCGCCGAGGGTCGAGACGCGCCAGGCGGCCTCGAACTGCTCGGCGCTCAGTTCCAGTGCCGGCGCACGCGTTGCGCCACCCGCATTGAAAATCGCTGCTTCGAGCGTGCCCACCTCAGCGAGTTGCCGTGTGATGGCGAGCAGATCGCTTTCGCTCGTGACGTCACCCGGCAAGGCGAGCGCATGACCACCCGCGCTGCGAATCTCATTGACGACTGTCTCGAGCCGCTCGCGCGAGCGCCCCGTCACCGCGACACTCAGGCCCTCGCCGGCAAACCGGCGGGCCAATGCCGCCCCCAGTCCTGCGCTTGCCCCTACCCCTGCGATCCACGCTACACGCGTGTGTTTCCTGTCTTGCCCAACAACTTCGGTCATTGCACTCTCCGTCGCCTTGCCGCCGCTTACGCGAACGACGTGCGTGTCATTCTGGTGGAATATCGAGCGGCACGACAAACATCCCGGCCGTGTATTCCATATGGAAATAGCCGCAGCGCGCGTACGCGGCAATGCGTTCAAGCCGCTCGGGTGATTGGGAACCGTAAGCGGGCGTCGATGCCCCGTCCGGGGATCGATCCTGCGTGACGGGTGTGTGTTTCGACAACTGCTTCTGCAAGCTTCGCACAGGATGTCGAAATCCGTCCCAGATAAGCGTCGCTGAAAGTGTGGCCATGCGACCTCCGTCGATTCGTCGCTATACAAACGAATCTAGTGAGCAGCCGAGGCAAGCGCAAACAAGTTTTTGTGGATTGGTTTTCGGAAAACGCCGCAAAACCTGGTATGGGAACAGGGTGATACGCGCTGCCTCGCGGCAACGCTCAGAGTTTGCCAGGCCGCGGGTCAGGCACGAAGCCGTCGCGGTTCGGCATTTTCACCGCCGGCAAAGACCGTGCGTCGAGCCGGGTATCTGCGGGCACGACGCCGTTCTGGTTGAGCAGGAATGCGCAAACCGCGTACACGTCATCAGCGGATAGCGACTCGGGCGCGTTGAAAGGCATGGCGCGGCGGATATAGTCGAACAGTGTGGTGGCGTACGGCCAGTAGCTGCCGACCGTGCGCTTCGGCTTCGCGCTCGCGAGCGTGCCCTGTCCGCCGACCAGCGCATCGCCGATCAGCCCTTGCCCCTGCTCTCCGTGGCACGCGGCGCACTGGGCCGCAAACACATGAGCACCGGTGGCGACATCGCCGCTGCCTGCGGGCAGGCCACGGCCATCGGGCGCAACGTCGATGTTCCAGGCCGCCGTGTCCTGCTCCGGCAAGGGCGTGCCGATGCCATAGGCCGCGTATGCGCCCGGCGCCAGCGAACTCGCAATGATAAAGATGCCAGCCGCGAGGCTGCGTCTCACGAGACTAGGCATTGCGCACCTCGCCGGCCGCGTCGATACGCCATTGCTGAATCGCGTTGTAGTGGTACTGCGAATTCAACCCACGGGCGGCGACGAGCGCCTCGCGCGTGGGCTGCACATAGCCGGTCGAATCCGTAGCGCGCGACAGGATCACCGCGGGGGCGCCCTGCCACAGCCAGTCCGCCTGAAAGCGCGTCAGGGCGCGATCGCGCGGCGTCCCGTCGAGGCGTGCCAGTTGCCACGTCGCCCCGCCATCCGCCGATACCTCCACCTTGCGAATCGCACCGCGGCCTGACCACGCGAGACCGGTGATCGGGTAATAGCCCGGTGTCGTTAAACGATGCCCCGGCGAAGGTCTGGTGATGACCGACTTCGCATCCATTTCGAAGGCAAACTGCCGGGCCGTGCCGTTCGCCATCAGGCTCGTGTACTTCGAGGTTTCCTCGCGCGTCTCCAAAGGCGCGTCGACGAACTTCAGGCGGCGCAGCCATTTGACGTTGGTGTTGCCTTCGAACCCGGGAACGATCAGGCGCAACGGGTAGCCGTTTTCCGGGCGCAAGCGCTCGCCGTTCTGTGCATAGACGACCAGCGCGCGGTCGAGAATGCGCTCGAGCGGCAAGCTGCGCGTCATCGCCGCGGCATCCGCGCCTTCCGCCAGCACCCAGCCGGCGCCGCCACCGCGCTGGCCCGCCGACGCCGAAAGGCCGCCGACCTCTTCCAGCAGGGTCGAAAGCCGCACCCCCGTCCATTCGCAACAGGAGAGCAAACCGTGCGTCAGTTGCACCGGCTGGCCGCTCGGTCCATTCCATTCGCTGCCGGTATTGCCCGAGCACTCGATGAAATGAATCCGCGATTCAGCCGGCAGACGAACCAGGTCATCCATCGTGAACACTTTCGGCTGGCGCACCAGACCGTGCAGCACGAGCCGGTGCTGATCCGGATCGATATCCGGCACGCCGTTGTGATGGCGTTCGTAGACGAGCCCATTCGGCGTAATCGTGCCGTACAGGTCCGCTAGCGGCGTCATTGACGAGGCCGCCCCGGGCAAGGGCCACGCCCGTGCGCTGCGACGCACGACATCGGCCTCATGCGACGACGGCACGCCGTAGGGATGCGCGAGTATCGGCGCGCCCGGTGTGCGGCTCCACGGCGCGACTTCGAGCGGCTTGAGCAGCGGCTCTGCCGCACCGGCACGCCGCGCCACCACCAGGGCGCTCGCCGCGAATCCGCCCAGCACGCGGCGGCGCGAGCGCGAAGTGAGCCTGGTGGGGGGATTGTCGCGGGGTTTTGTCATTGGCGTCGTGGCGTCGCGGTGTCGTTACATCGTTGCTTCGTTGCATGAAGGGCCAACCAATGATCGTAGCAACGGATACCTCGGCGTCAAAACGATCAATCGTGATATCGATCGCAGCCAATGTGTAGAACCAGTCACCGTCTCATTCGCGCCATACCTTGCTGCCAAAAACACCCCGTGCAATATACATAGCTCAAATCCTTTCTTGTCCTGACTAGTTTGCCCGGCAAGAATGTTCATTCCCGATCCTGGCGGCGGCCAGCCCCCGCCGGCGCGGCACACAGGGCTGCGGCGCGCACTCCTTTATTGCCCTTTATTGTTCTCTAGCCCACTCGAATCGATGCGATATCTTCGTTTGCTCCAGTCAGTATTCGCGGCCACCCTGCTTTCCCTCGCCGCCATGTCGGTGCATGCCGACCAGCCTGCGGTCATCCGGATCGGTGTGGCGGAACAAGGCGCCGGCGACCCGCCGACCTTTGGCGGCTCACCCGCAGCCACGGTGCAGATACAGCAGTTGCTCGAAAAAGAGTTCGCCCACGACGGCATCAAGGTCCAGTGGCTGTTTTTCAAGGGTGCGGGGCCGGCCGTCAATGAAGCCATTGCGGACAAGTCGCTCGACTTCGCCTTCCAGGGCGATCTGCCGGCCGTGTTGGCACGCGCCAACGGCCTGAAGACACGTATCCTGCTCGAATCGGGCGTACGGGTGGGGGTGAAGGTTGCCGTGCCGCCGGACTCCGACATCCGCTCGATCAAGGACCTGAACGGGCGCCGCGTGTCGATCTTTCGCGGCACCAACCTGCAACTCGTCGCCGACAACGCGCTCGCGGCCAATCACCTCGACGAGCGCGACCTGCACGTGATCAATCTCGACACCGCCAGCGCGCTGGCAGCACTCGCGTCCAAAGGCATCGACGCGTCGATCAACGACTATCACCTGTACAAGCTGCGCGACCAGGGTCTCGCGAAGATCATCTACGAATCGCAGAACGATGGTCCGCAACTCACGCGCCAGTCGCATCTGCTGGTGCTCGACGACTTCGACCGCGCGCACCCCGACATCGTGCAACGCGTCGTCACCACCTTCGTCAAAGGCGCGCAATGGTCGTCCGACGAAGCGAACCGCGACGCGCTGTTCAAACTGTGGTCGCAAAGCGGTGTTCCGTACGCCTCGTGGCAGGCCGAATTTGCCAACCGCACCCTGAAGGAGCGCAATTCGCCGCTGATCGATCCGTTCATCGTCGCGCGCTACAAGGCAGTCGCCCAGGATGCGCTCAAGCTCAAACTGATCCGCCAGCCCGTCGACGTCGACAACTGGTTCGAACCCAGCTATCTCGACAACGCGCTGCGCACGCTCAAGCTCGAAAACTACTGGACGCGCTACGACCCAACGGGCAAGCCGCTCAGTTGACGAGGCGCCAAAATGAGCGAAACCGCGATCACTCTCACGACTGACGGCACCCGTCAGGGCAGCGCCGCCCAGGCGGCGCCACGCCGCTACGAACGCCTGCGTGCGGTGGCGTGGCACATCGCGCCGTGGTTGCTGCCCGTGCTGCTATTCGCGCTCTGGACGGCCGGTTGCGAGCGCGGCTGGATTCCCCCGCAGATCCTGCCGCCGCCGCAACGCGTGTACGAGACCTTCCTCGATCTCGCGCGCAGCGGCGACCTCGCCTCCAACACGCTGATCAGCCTGCAACGCGTGCTGATCGGCTTCGGCGTGGGGACCGTGCTCGGCTTTCTGATCGGCGCGGCCCTCGGGCTGTCGCGCACGCTGGAAGCGTACGTGCTGCCGAGTTTCAACGCGCTGGTGCAGATTCCCGTGCTGGGCTGGCTGCCCTTCCTGCTCCTGCTGGTCGGCGTCGGCGAGCCGCTCAAATACATCCTGATCGCGCACGCGGCGCTGGTCCCCGTCACGCTCAGCACCTTGCAGGGCTTCCGGCAAACGCCCGTGGCCCTGGAAGAGGTGGCGCGCGTGTTCGCCTACAACCGTTGGCAACGGATTGCCTATGTCGTGCTGCCCGCCGCGGTGCCGACGCTCGCCACCGGTGTGCGGCTCGCCTTCACCAAGGCGTGGCTTGCACTCGTGGTGGTGGAGCTGGTCGCATCGTCGGAAGGACTCGGCTATCTGATCGTCTACGGACGGCAACTGTTCCAACTCGACCTGGTGATGGCGTCGGTGGTGGTGGTCGGCGCCATCGGCCTGACGATCAACCGGCTGCTCGATGCGCTCGAAGCACGGCTGCGGCGCGGCCAGCCGTCGGCGTTTCGTGAGTGAGCGCGTTGATCAAATAACGCGCCTCGATCCCCTGGAGTGCTCCCATGAGCCGATTCATCCCCTCGCTGTTGCAGCGCATTGCGAACCGCAAACAGTCTGGCCCGCCGCCGTGCGATTGCGAACTGCCGGTCAAGCGCAAAACTGCATCCAGCAAGCGGCCGGCAAAGCCAGACCAGCGCCGCCGCATCGACCTGCGCGGCGCCGTGCTGCCCGTCGTGGCGATCGCGCTGTGGTGGGCGATCGCTCACGCTCATCTGGTCAAGAGCGGCCTGCTGGTCAGTCCCGGCCAGGTGTTGCAGACCGCCTGGCAGCAGATCGTCAGCGGAGCCCTGACGCGTGCACTGTCCGCTTCGCTTGCGCGTGAGGCGAGCGGTTTTGTCATCGGCACCGTGGGCGGTTTGTTGCTCGGCAGCGTGCTCGGCCTCTCGCGGATTGCTACGCGGCTAATCGGGCCGAGCTTCGACACCTTCAAGCAGATCTCGCTGTTCGCGTGGATTCCGCTGATTTCCGTGTGGTTCGGTCTGGGCGACGCCGCAAAAATCGTATTTCTATCACTGGCGGCACTGTTGCCGGTCACCGCGCATACCTGCGATGGCATTCACGCGGTGCCCCGCGCCTACATCGAAGTCGCGCGTGCGTTCCGTTACACCAGGCTGCAATTGATTGGCTACGTCATTTTGCCGGCCGCCTTGCCGTCGATTTTCACCGGCATTTACCTCGCGTTGATCTATTCATGGCTCGCCACGCTCGGCGCCGAGTATCTGCTGGTGGCGGGCAGCGGCATCGGCAACACGCTGGTCGACGGCAGCGAGCAGTTCCGCATGGACCTGGTGCTGTTCGGGATCATCGTCGTCGGCATCACCGGTTGGGCGCTCAACGCGGTGGCACGCGCCGTCGAACGCGCTGTGCTGTCGCGCCGCCTTGCGGTTTCGGGCTAGGCGCGCCGGCAGCGCCGCCCCGCCCCGCCCCGTCATACTGAGGATCATCGTTTATGAGCACCATCGTTTCCGACTCACTCGACATTCTTCACGTCAGCAAGCACTACGCGCAGCGCGGCGAGGCGCTGGCGGTACTCGACGACATCACGCTGCGGGTGCAACCCGGCGAATTCGTCAGCGTGCTAGGTTCGAGCGGCTGCGGCAAGTCGACCTTGCTACGGCTGATCGCCGGACTCGATAGCGATTACAGCGGCGAAATCCGCGTAGCCGGCGAGCCGGTACGCAATACGTCGCTCGAACGCGGCATCGTCTTCCAGGACCACCGGCTGTTCCCGTGGTTGACCGCCTCGCAAAACATCCTGGCCGCCTTGCGCAATGCGCCGCTGTCCACCAGGGAAAAACGCGCCGCAGTCGCCGAGCACATTGCACTGGTGGGTTTGAACGGCTTCGAAAACGCCTATCCGCATCAGCTTTCCGGCGGGATGGCGCAGCGCGTGGCCATCGCGCGGGGTCTCGTCAACCGGCCCCGCGTGCTGTTGCTCGACGAGCCGTTCGGCGCACTCGACGCCCTCACCCGTGCTCGCCTGCAAAACGAACTGCAACGGATCTGGGAACGCGAGCGCATCACCATGATTCTCGTCACGCACGACGTCGACGAAGCCATCTACCTGGGCGATCGCGTCGTCACCATGGCGCCGCGCCCCGGACGGATCCAGCGGATTGTCGAAGTCGCGCTGCCACGGCCGCGCGAGCGCAGCGATCCGCGCTTCATCCGTCTGCGCGAAGAAGTGCTCGCCGATTTTGCCGAAGACGGCGCCGCGGTTCAGAACGGAGCCGGCGACGCGCCACCGGGCGCGCAGCAGGTTTCCGGGCCTGCCGTTACCCCGCCGATCACCGAATGGCGGCTTGCATGGTGAGACCGCGTGCGTCGAACCCTTGCGTCATACCCTTGCGTCAAACCTTTGAGTCAGAGCGTTACGCACCCATCCCGCGGAGCAAACAATGAGTAAAAACAACCGGCAGATCAGGCTGGGCGCATTCCTCATGGAAACCGGCCATCACATTGCCGCATGGCGTCACCCGGATGCACATGCGAGCGGCGGACTCGACTTCGCCCACTATGCACAACTTGCGCAGATCGCCGAGCGCGCGAAATTCGACGCGATCTTCTTCGCCGACAGCGTCAGCGTGCGCGACACCAATCTGGCGTCGCTCTCGCGCACCGCACGTGCCGACCACTTCGAACCGTTGACGCTGCTCTCGGCCCTCTCGGTCGTCACGTCCCATATCGGCCTGATCGCAACGGTATCGACGACCTTCAACGAGCCTTACAACCTCGCGCGCAAGTTCGCCTCACTCGACCATCTGAGCGGCGGCCGCTCGGGCTGGAACCTGGTCACGTCGAGCACCGAATCCGAGGCGCACAACTTCAGCTTCGAGCAGCACCCCGATCACGCGGTGCGCTATGAACGTGCGCGCGAGTTCTACGATGTCGTGGCGGGCCTGTGGGATAGCTGGGAAGACGACGCATTTCTGCGCGACAAGGAGAGCGGCGTCTACTTCGATCCGGACAAGCTGCACGTGCTCCATCACAAGGGCAAGCACTTCAAGGTGCGCGGCCCGCTGAACGTCGCACGCTCGCCGCAGGGTTGGCCGGTGGTCGTGCAGGCGGGCGCGTCGGAGGCCGGCAAGGAACTGGCCGCGCAAACCGCCGAGGTAATCTTCGTCGCCCATCAGACGCTGGAAGAGGCACAGGTGTTCTATCGCGACATCAAAGGCCGTCTGGCGAAATACGGAAGGCAGCCCGAGCACCTGAAGATCATGCCAGGCATCTTTCCGGTAATCGGTCGAACCCAGGAAGAAGCGCGCGAGAAATTCGAGGCGCTGCAGGCCCTGATTCATCCCACCGTGGGCCTGTCCCTGCTGTCGAACATGTCAGGCGGCGTCGACCTCTCGCAGTTCCCCGTGGACGGCCCGCTGCCTGAGCTGCCCGAGACCAACGGCGGCAAGAGCCGCCAGCGGCTGCTGTTCGATCTGGCGCGCCGCGAAAACCTGACGATCCGCGACCTGTATCTGCGCATTGCCGGTGCGCGCGGCCATCAACAGGTGGTGGGCACACCGCAGAGCATCGCGGATCAGTTGCAGCAATGGTTCGAAGAGGAGGCCGCCGACGGCTTCAACATCATGTCACCGTGGCTGCCAGGCGGGCTTGCCGAATTCACCGAGCAGGTGGTGCCGGAGTTGCAAAGGCGCGGACTGTTCAGAACCGAGTACGAAGGGCGTACGCTGCGCGACAACCTCGGTTTGCCGCGGCCGCAGAATCGCTATGCCCAGAGTGCGGCTCCCGCACGAGCCGGGATTCGCTAGGAAAACCCGGCGCAGCCATCCGGGATTCCCGTCAGCCCAGCACCCGGGCACCACTCACGAGACAGCGTGCTCGGGGTGGCTCTGCCCGGCATGCCGGTTGGCGGGCCGCCGCAGCCCCAGATTCTCGCGCAGCGTGCGGCCCTCGTATTCGCTACGAAACAGGCCACGGCGTCTCAACTCGGGAATCACCAGTTCGATGAAATCATCGAGCCCAGCCGGCAACACCGGCGGCATGACGTTGTAACCGTCCGCCCCGCCTTTCACGAACCGTTCTTCGAGCTGATCGGCGATCTGAGCCGGTGTGCCGACCAGTTGCCAATGTCCCCGCGCGCCCGCCACCCGCAGGTACAGCTGCCGGATCGTCAGGTTCTCGCGGCGGGCCAGTTCCAGTGTCAATAGCTGGCGGCTCTTGCTCGCATTCGTCTCCGGCAGTTCAGGAATCGGACCATCGAGCGGATAGCCGGACAGATCGAAGCCTCCGGTGAGCCCGGATACCAGCGCAAGACCCACCTTCGGGTCAATCAGCGCCTGCAACTGTTCGAACTTCTCGCGCGCCTCGCTCTCGCTACGGCCAACAATCGGAAATACCCCGGGCATGATCTTCAGGTCGTCGGGATGACGGCCGTATTGAGCGAGGCGTCCCTTGACGTCAGCATAGAAGTCGACAGCGTCTTCGAGCGTCTGCTGCGCGGTAAAGATCACCTCGGCCGTGCGGGCGGCAAGATCCCGGCCCGCCTCCGACGATCCGGCTTGCACCACAACCGGATGACCCTGCGGCGAACGGGCCACATTCAACGGTCCTCTTACCTGGAAGAAGCGCCCCTTATGATCGAGCACATGACGCCGCGCGGGATCGAAGAAACGCCCTTGCGTCTTGTCGCGCAAGAACGCGTCGTCCTCCCAGCTGTCCCACAGGCCTCCCACGACTTGCGCAAACTCCACGGCGCGCTCATAGCGCTCGGCGTGGTCAAAGTGTTTGTCGCGGTTGAAGTTCCTCGCCTCATGCTCATTCGAAGACGTCACCAGATTCCAGCCGGCACGCCCGCCGCTGATGTGGTCGAGCGACGCGAACTTGCGGGCAACGTGATACGGCTCGTTGAAGCTGGTCGACGCCGTCGCCACCAGACCCACGTGTTCCGTGACGGCTGCCAGCGCCGACAGCAAGGTAATCGGCTCGAATTGCGCGACGTAGCTATGCGCCGTGCGGCTGAGAAACTCCACATTGTCGCCGCGCGTGCCCGCGCCGTCGGCGAGAAACACCAGATCGAACTTCGCGGCTTCCGCAGCCTGGGCGAGTTTCACGTAATGCCGGAAATTCACACCGGCGTCGGCCTGCGCTTCGGGATGACGCCATGCTGCGATATGGTGGCCTGCCGGATAGAGAAAAGCGCCAAGGCGCAAATGGCCGCTGCGTTGGGTCATGATGATGGATTCTGAAAATGAGGGGTCAAGGCGAACGCCTAGGCACTCTTCTGCCACACGCGCCCGTTGTCGGGCCGTGCGAGACCGAGATGCTCGCGCAGGGTGCGGCCTTCATACTCGGTGCGAAAAATGCCACGCTGCTGCAGGATCGGCACCACGCCATCCGCGAAGTCCTGCAGGCCACCCGGCAAGACGTCCGGCATCAGGTTGAAACCATCGGCCGCGCCAGCCTTGAACCAATGCTCGATGTCGTCCGCAATCTGCTCAGGTGTCCCGACAATCACGCGATGACCGCCACCGCCCGCAAGCGAGCGGATCAGCTCACGCACCGTGTAGCCATGCCGCCGTGCCTGCGCGATCGTGGCGTGAAAGAAGGTGTGGTTGCCATTGCCGCCGCCTGGCAAGGTCAGGTTGTCGGGCAGTGGCTCGTCCAGCTTGAGTCTGTCCGCGGGGATGCCCAGCGTGCCGGCGAGGCGCGTCAGGCTGTAGCTCCACGGAATCAGATCGATCAGTTCGTCGCGCCGCCGCAAGGCTTCGCTTTCGGTGGCGCCGATAATCGTCGTCAGTCCCGCCAGTACCTTCACTGGGCCGCGCCCGTAGGCGGCTGCCCCAGCCTTCAGTTCACGCCCATAGGCGAGCGACTCTTCGAACGACTGCGAGGCCGAGAACACTGCCTCGGCATGGCGCGCCGCGAGATCGCGGCCATCAGCCGACGCTCCGGCCTGCACCAGCACCGGGTGCCCCTGCGGCGAGCGCGGCAGATTGAGCGGTCCCTGAACATCGAAATATTTGCCGCGATGCGCGATGGGATGAACCTTGCCGGTGTCGACGAAATGCCCATTGACCTTGTCGCCGATAAACGCGTCGTCTTCCCAGCTATCCCACAGCGCCTTGACCACCTCGGTGAATTCGGCCGCGCGGGCATAGCGCTCGGCGTGGTCAGGCACGGCCTCACGGCCGAAATTGCGCGCGGACCCCAGATCCGCGGTCGTGACGACGTTCCAGCCGGCGCGCCCCGCGCTCACGTGGTCGAGCGTGGCGAAACGGCGCGCGATGTTGTACGGCTCGTTATAGCTGGTGGATGCCGTGCCGATCACGCCAATGCGCGACGTCGCCGCTGCAATGCTCGCCAGCAGCACCGTCGGTTCGAGCGCGGTGATCGGCCGGAAGTTTATCTGGTCCGCAATCGATGCATTATCCGCAAGGAACACGGCATCGAACTTGGCCGCCTCGGCAATCTGCGCGACGCGCACGTAATGGCCGACGTCGATGAACGCATGCGGGTCCGCCTCGTCCACCCGCCAGGCTGAAGGAACGAAGCCGGAGTGCAGGATATTGATGTTCAGATGCAGTTGGCGCGGCGGCTGCCGGCCCGGTGCGGGGCTCATGGGGAAAGTCTCCGTGACGGGATCAGCTCCGCTCGCCTCGCACGGCACGCGGAACGGGGTGTGGCTTCACCAGCCCAACGGTCGCTTGCGTTGAAGCGGCCGGTGAGCGGGCGACGTCAGTGGACCTTCGGAAAACCGTGGCGTTCGGCAAGCAGTGCAAGGATGCGCTGGCTATCGGTGACAAAGCGCTTTTCGCCGAGCGTCTGCGCGTCGTCAGGCACCGGATGCTCGTCGCCGAGGATCAGCACAGGCAGGCCCTGGTGATCGGCGTCGAGCGCCTGGATCGCCACCTCGCGCGGACGCGCAAACGGCAGACGCTGAATGTCGAGGCTGGCGGTCTTCGCGGGGTCGCTCGCGAGCAGTCCTTCTATCGGCGCACCATGCGGGCAAATGAAACGCTCGCCCGGGTATTTCGGATCGGCAAAGCCCGGTTCCAGCAGCAGGAGAAGATCTCGGCTCATGTTATGCGGTTATCCAGAAGGTAATAAGTCGAACGATTCTCGTCCCTCGATGGATATCGCGCCACGAAGAAATCGGCAGAACGATATGCGGCCAGCAACTTAGTCCCATGTAACGCCTGCTGCGACGCCCGCTGTCCGATTCCATGGCATAAGCTTCTAACAAAAAAATGGTTGCATCATGTGAGCGAGACCTTAATGTGACTGGTTCACATCGCACCTGCGCATGACGAAGCCGCATCGAACCCCATGTCACCTCATGCCGAAACAATTGCCGACTGGCTGCTTTCCGGTCTCGAGCTGAAAAGTACGATCTTTCACGTCGGCCAATATTGCGGCGCCTGGCAAGCCTCGACGGCAGGACGCCATCGGGCCAGCTTCCATCTCGCGCTGCACGGCGAATGCTGGCTGCACCTGCCCGCGAACGCAGAGCGAGCCGCGCAGAGCCTGCGCCTCGCGCCGGGGGACGCAGTGTTCCTGCTGCACGACATGCCGCACTGCCTGTCACCGAATCCGTACCCGCCGGCAAGCGGCCACGAAAGCGAACGCATCGGCACCATGTCGCCGCTGACATCGCCCGACGATTCGCTCGCCCCCGCCGACGGCAGCGTGGGGATCGCCTGCGGCTTCTTCGAGTTCAACTCGGAACTCGACGACATGCTGCTCAGCCTGTTGCCCGATCACATCGTCGCTCGGCACGACAATCCGTCGCTCGACGGTGCGCGCGCCATTTTCGACCTGATTCGCGCCGAAGCGCTGCGGGACGTGCATACGCCGTCGCCGCTGATCGCCCGCCTCACCGATCTGCTATTCGTCTACGTCCTGCGCGCCGTGGAGGGACGCGACGAGATCGCGCCCTGCTTCTGGTCGCTGATGCGCCGCGCGGAATTTGCCCCGCTCGTCGCAGCCATCATCGAGGCGCCCGCCGAGCGCTGGACCACCGACTCGATGGCGAGCTTCGTCCACATGTCGAGGGCGCGCTTTTGCAAGCAGTTTGTCGATATCTCGGGCCAGCCGCCCGCGCAGTTTGTCGCGCTGGTCCGCATGAAGCTGGCGGCCGCCATGCTGCGCGGCGGTGCAAGCATGCCCGATGCCGCCGAGCGGGTCGGCTACCACTCCGAATCCGCCTTCGCGCAGGCGTTCAAGCGCGTCACCGGCGTGCAGCCCGGCGCCTATCGCCGGCGCGCCGTGCAACCCGCCGGGGAGCCGGCCGCCGCCGCTGGCCGCGCAGCGCTCGCGGCGCTGCACTGATCGTCGGGTTGCGGGTCAAGCCGGCGCTTGACGCTGGACAAACTCGCATGATTCGCAGACAGGCGCGCATTGCCCAAGGGTAGTTGCGAGACTCACAATAAGACCTTACTTGTGAGGAACCACCATGAGCCGTCTGCATCTCCACACCCCCGAGAGCGCCCCCGAGGCCAGCCGCCCCTACCTGCAGCGCGCTCTGGCCGCCAATGGCTTCCTGCCGAATCTGGTCGCGTCGCTCGCCAATGCGCCTACCGCGCTCGAAACCTATCTGACGGTAGCGGAGATCAACGGGCGCAGCGGCCTCTCCCTGGCCGAGCGCGAGACGGTGCAGATCACGGCAGCCGGCATCCACGGTTGCGGTTTCTGTGTGGCGGGGCACACCGCAGTTGCACTCAAGAAGGCACAACTGGATCCGCAACTCGTCGAGTCCATCCGCGCCCAGCAGCCCTTGTCCAATCCGCGCCTCGAAGCCGTGGCGCAGTTCACGCGGACCGTCATCGCCACGCGCGGCGCCGTCGCCGACGAAGCGCTCGCGGCGTTTCGCGCGGCCGGCTTCAGCGACGCCAATGCGCTCGAAGTCGTCCTCGGCGTGAGCCTCGCGACGCTGTGCAACTTCGCCAACAATCTGGCGCAAAACGAGCTCAATCCGGAACTCGCCGCCTATCGCTGGACGCCGCAGGAACAGGCAGCATGAGTTCGCAGCCGCCGTCGTTACAGGAACGCGCGCCCGAACTCGCAGCATGGCTCGACGAACATGCGGAAGCGATTGACGCCCGCCAGGACTTCGCCGCGCAGATCTTGCCGCAGCTAGGCCGCGCACAGTTGCTGCGGATCGGCGTGCCGAGCGGTCGCGGCGGCCACGGCGGCAGCACGGCCGATGCGATCAAGGCCATTGCGAGCGTCGCCGCGCATTCACTCGCGGCCGCCTTTGTCTTCTGGGGACAGCGAACCTTTATCGAGTATCTGCTGCATAGTCCGAACGAAAACCTCGGCGCGCGCTGGCTGCCATCGCTCCTGAGCGGCGAACTGGCGGGCGCGACGGGTCTGTCGAACGCGATGAAGTACCTCTCCAGTCTGGAGCCGTTGCAGATGAACGCAACCCCGCTGGAAAGCGCGGGTACCGCGAGGCAATGGACGCTGAACGGCGGCTTGCCGTGGATCACCAACCTGCGCCGCGAAGGTTTTCTCGCTGCGGCCGCCTTCGATCATAGCGACGGTGCGCCGCCGTCGATCTTTGCGTTGCCCCACGACGCGCCCGGCCTTGTGCGCAGCGACGACCTCGACCTGATCGCGCTGCGTTCGAGCAATACCGCGGCGCTGCGGCTCGACGGCGTAGTGCTCGACTCGGCCTGGCAGATCACGGACGACGCGCGTGGTTTTCTCGTGAGCGTGCGTCCTGCCTTCCTCGGGCTGCAGTGCGGCATGTCAATCGGTCTTGCGCGCCGCGCCCTCGCCGTCATAGAAACCGGCAGCGCGGCGGTACGTGCTGCCGTCGCCGACGAAGCCTCATATCTGACGAACGAGCTGGCGGTGCTGTCGCAGCGGCTGTTCGACGGCGTCGAGCACGGCACTTTCCTCGCCACGCCGGCCGCGCTGTTCGAAGTGCGCATCGCACTGGCCACGCTGGTGGACGCGGCGGTTCGGCTCGAAGTGCAGGCAACCGGCGGACGCGGCTATTTGCGCGGTCAGAGCGGCTGCGCGCGCCGTACCCGCGAGGCGGCCTTTGTGCCGATTGTCACCCCCAGCGTGGTGCAGCTAAAAAACCAGCTCGCCCAGCATCGACAGACAAAAGCGGCATGAGTCACGTAAGCGGGACGCCCGCACCACGCGTCGAACTACGCGAGATTGGCCTCAGCTACCCAGGACGGCATGTGCTGCACGCCATCGACCTGCATGTGCAGCCGGGCGAGCTGGTGTCGATCCTGGGACCAAGCGGTTGCGGCAAATCCACGCTGTTGCGGATCGTCGCTGGCCTGCAGACGCCTACCCGGGGCCGGGTTCTGGTTGACGGCAAAATCGTTGACGGACCGCGTCCCGATGTCGCGCTCGCCTTCCAGGATCCTTGCCTGCTGCCATGGCTGTCCGTCGAACGAAACGTCGCCTTCGGCCTCGGCTTTGCTCGCCAGCCGCAATTGACGCGTGCCGCCCGGCGCGAGCGCGTCACCGTGGCGCTCGCCGCGGTCGGCCTGGAGCATGCGCGTCACTACACGCCGCGGCAACTCTCCGGCGGCATGGCGCAGCGCGTCGCGCTGGCCCGCTGCCTCGCCCGCCAGCCGCGCACGCTGCTGCTCGACGAACCGTTCGGTGCGCTCGACGAGCTTACCCGCGGCGATATGCAGCGCCTGCTGCTGCAGGTGGTGCGTGACACGGGCGCAGCCACGGTTCTCGTCACACACGACATCGACGAGGCCCTGCTGGTATCCGACCGGATCGTCGTACTCGGCAACCGCGGCACGCTGATTCTGCATCTCGCGCCAGACGCGCCCACGCCGCGTGAGGCCCATGTGCCCGCGCTCGGTGCGCTGCGCATCCAGATTCTTCAGGCGCTGCACGACTCGCAAGCGTCGGACTCGCCAACCCTCGCTCACGCATAAAGGCTCAACCGTATGTGCCAGCTTCCGATGTCTCGCCGCGAGTGGCTGAAACTCGCCTCGCTATTCACCGTCGCGGGAGCGGCGCCACTGCTTGGCGCCCTCAACGCACGCGCCGACACCGACCCCAACGCACCCGTGCGCATCGGCTATCTGCCTATCACCGACGCCACCCCGCTGCTGGTCGCGCACAACAACGGCTATTTTGAAGCCGCGGGTCTTGCCGTCGAGCAGCCTACGTTGCTGCGTAGCTGGGCGCAACTGGTGGAGGCGTTTCTGTCCGGGCAGGTCAACGTCGTGCATCTGCTCTCGCCCATGACCATCTGGGCCCGCTACGGCAGCCAGGCTCCAGCCAGGGTAGTCGCCTGGAATCATGTGAACGGTTCGGCGCTGACCGTTTCCCCTGAAATCGGCAAGCTCGGCGATCTGGGCGGCAAAACCGTGGCTGTGCCGTTCTGGTATTCGATTCACAACGTCGTGCTGCAGGATATGTTGCGGGCACAAGGACTTGTCCCGGTGCTGAAGAAAGACGGCGACCTCAAGCCGAACGAAGTCGGGCTCACCGTGATGCCGCCCGCGGATATGCCGCCCGCGCTGGCATCGAAACAGATTGCCGGCTTCATAGTCGCCGAGCCGTTCAATGCAGCGGCCGAGAGTCTCAAGATCGGCAAGGTCCTGCGCTTTACCGGCGACGTATGGAAGAACCACGCCTGCTGTGTGGTCTTCATGCACGAGCGGGATTTGAGCGAGCGGCCCGCCTGGTCGCAGAAAGTGGTCGATGCGGTGGTCAAGGCGCAGTTATGGACGCGCTCGCATCGCGAGGAGGCGGCGCAACTGCTCGCCAAATCCGGCAAGAACCATTACACGCCCCACTCGGCGAACGTATTGAGCGCGGTACTCTCCCCGCCGGCGGCCGATCAGGGCCGCTATCTGGCCGACCGCGCCATCGTCCACGCAGACTGGCACGCACAGCGCATCGACTTCCAGCCGTACCCGTATCCCGAGTACACCGAGGAGCTGGTGAAGCGGCTGAAGGCAACCCAGGTCGAAGGCAATGGACAGTTTCTGGGCAAGCTCGACCCGGCATTTGTTGCGCGCGATCTGATCGACGATCGCTTTGTGCGCAACAGCATCGCGGCCGCCGGCGGGATGAGCGCGTTCGGCCTGCCGGAGGGCTTTGAGCGCACGGAGACGATCGTTGTCTAACGCGCCGGTGGAAACCGCCTCCCTCTCCTCCCCACGCCTGGGCACTGAACGCGCCGGGCGTTCGCCACGACGCGCACACGGCTGGGCGCGCCGCTCGCTCGCCGGGCTCGCGGGTCTCGCGGGCGTCGTCGCGCTCTGGTGGCTGGCCGTCGCGCTGCTCACCGGGCCCGGCAGCCTGGCCGCGCAGTTCTCTCCGGCGCGGGCGGTGGCTACCTTGCCGTCGCTGATCGTGGACGAGCGCCTGTTCGTGCATATCGCCACCAGCTTGCGACGCATCGCCGTTGGCCTTGCGTGGGCGCTGCTGCTAGGTGTGCCTTTAGGGTTTCTGCTTGGCCGGGTGCGCGCGCTCGATACCGCGCTGTCGCCGACCCTGCAGTTCCTGCGGATGATCTCACCGCTTTCATGGATGCCGATTGCGGTGATGTCGCTCGGCATCGGCGATCGCGCAGTGTATTTCCTGCTGGCGTTCGCCGCGCTATGGCCGCTCGTGATGAGCACCGCTGCCGGCGTCGCGCAGATCGACCGGCGCTGGGTACAACTGGGCGAGAGCCTTGCGGCGACGCGCAGCGAAATGCTGTGGCATGTTTACCTACCCGGCATTGCCGCACATGTGCTTACCGGTGTGCGGCTCGCCATAGGCATCGTGTGGATCGTGCTGGTGCCGGCGGAAATGCTCGGGGTCAGTTCGGGACTCGGCTATCTGATTCTCGACACGCGTGACCGGCTCGCTTATTCGGAGCTGACCGCGGTCATCCTGGTGATCGGTGCGCTAGGCTTCTTGCTGGACTCCGCAGCGAGACTGCTTTACCGGCGCTTCGGCGCGGTTCAGTTGCAGTCCGAAGAATAATGATCGATGGGTTGCCAAGGCCTGTTCACGCTAATTTCACGCTGATGACGGCCCTGGCCACTCAGCAAGGCAATCCTTCCACGCGCGCGTCACGCATCACATCACGCAACATCGGCGCGATCCCTCTGCCAGACGCGGTTCGCATAAAGCGACGCTTCGAAGTCAGCCCGCACCTCGCCATTCATCCGTGCCACGTGAGCGTCCAGATCGGCAAGAAAGAGATCGCGGCTGATGCGCTGCACGACTGCGGGAATATCGCGCCGCATGCTCGGCACGTCGCCAACCGGCAAGCCGAAGCTCACAAATCCAGCCGGGTTGTAAACGTGAATATCGCGCAGGTATGGGGCACTCGCTGCATTCGCGGCGCTCTTTTCCAGGTATTCGAGCGCGGCGCCGAGGTAGGGATGCGCCCCGAGATAATCGTCGGCTTCATCCGCAGGGGGCACATACTGGTCGCGCCACAGGCGGATGTGCTGGGCGAAATCGGCGAGTTCGGGACGGGCGGCGGGATCGATGAAGTAACCGGTTCCGGCGATGGCAAAATCGAAGCTCAGCCGCTCGCCCGCAACACGTGCCTCAATCGCACCGTTAGCGATGCGCGCCTCGCTCCACGGCGCGCCGAGATGCAGATGGAAGTTCGGGAAGTTCGTGACGCGCTCGACCGCGTCGACCGGCGGCGTCGAACCCGAACGCCTGAAGCGCCGCGCCTGGGCCCAGCGGATCGCATCCGGCAACTGGAAATAGTTGTCGTAGGCGCCCGGATACGCGCGGGCTCGCGTAACCGGCACTGAGGGCAAGGTGGCGCGCCGCACGAACAGATGCACCTCACCCGCGCCCGCCTCGAGTGCGGTCGCGGCAGCATCGAATGCGGAAGCCGCGCCCCCCAGGACCGCCACCGATTTCCCGCGCAGCGCGGCGAAATCAATCTCGCTGGCGGTGTGGGCATAAAAGGCCGCGGGCAAGTCCTTCAATACATCGGGTATGTATGGCCCGCCATTGCCCGCCACGCCGTTAGCCAGAATCACCTTGCGGGCGGTCTCGACAACCTGCTGCACCTTCAGGCCGTCGCTCACCTCCAGATGCACGCGGAACCAGCCACCGGCAGGTTCGATGCGCGTGAGACGCGTGCCGTAACGGATCTCGACGCCCAGGAACTCCCGATACCACGCCAGATATTCCGCCCAACGCGCGCGCGGAATCCGGTCGATGTCCGCGTATGACTCATTGCCAAAGCGCGCCTCGTACCATGCCTGAAAACTCAAACCGGGCAAGCCGGTCTCGGGGCCCGCCAGGGTCTTCGGCGTGCGCAGCTTGTTCATGCGCGCCCGCGTGAGCCACACACCGGCTTTCGATGCGTCGCGCGCCGCATCGATCACGCTCACGCGGCCGATACCCGCACGCCGCAGCGCGAACGCAAAAGCCGCTCCCGTTTGACCTCCGCCTACGATCAGGACGTTGTGGTCGACGCCAGCCCGATCCGGCACCCAGTTATCGGGTGCCGGACCCAGCAGCCTCAAGGTATTGAGGGCTTCGTGATCGGGGTTCACAGGCTGTGTCATAACTGAATTCCGTTTTTCATTTCCACGGAGCGGCGAAGCGCCGCTTCAACACGCGTCGCGTCGCTCACTCAGGCCACAAACACATCGGCCAGATTGCCGTCCAGACCGTCCGCGGTGATAGTGTGGTTATGCACGCGCCGGTTATAGATGGTCACCTGCTTGAGCGTCACCAGATCGATGATCGGCAGATCCTGCCCCACCACCTGCTGGAACTGCCTGAAATACGCCACCCGGGTGTGCGGGTCGTTTTCCACGGCAGCCGCTTCGAGCAGGCGATCGACCTCGGGATTGCTGTAGTGCGTCGCGTTCGAAAAAGGCACCCCTTTCTTGAAGTTTTTCGACCAGTAGAGCCGCTGCACGCCGACGGTCGGATCGAAGGTATTGCCGAGGAAATTCGCGTCCAGGTCGAAGTCGCGGTCCGTGTAGATACGCTTGACGTAGGCCCCGAAATCCTGCGAACGCACCGTCGCCTCGATACCCGCGCCGCGCAGCGTTTGCCGCAGATACTCGGCAAGCCGCGCAAAGGTCGGATCGTAAGGATTGAAGTCCACATTCAGTGCGAAGCGAAAGCCATTGGACTGGCGCGGGAAGCCCGCCTCGTCGAGCAATTTTTCCGCCCTGGCCGGATCGTGCGGCCAGCTTGGCGCATGCGGATCGTAGAACTGCGTCAGCAACGGACTGATCGGCGAAGGCGCGACAATCCCATAGCCGTACCAGACCGTGCGCAGGATCGCCTCCCGGTCGATTGTGTGCGCGATCGCCTGGCGGACCTTCGGGTTGGCGAGGTAATGATTGTCGAGATTGAACTGAAGCTGCGTCTGCGCCGCATCGTAGCTATAGCCGCGCGACTCCAGCGCCAGATGCGGCAAGGCCTGCAGCCGCTGGATGTCGAGCAGCGGGACCGGGTTCTCGCCGGCGAGATCCAGTTCGCCGGTTTCCAGCGCCACGGCACGCGCGGCCGGGTCGCCGATAAAGCGCAGGACCAGTTCGTCGATATACGGTTTGGGGGCGTCCCAGTAGTCCGGGTTGCGCACGAACACGGCGTTGCTGCCGCGCTCCCAGCTCTTGAAGCGGTACGGCCCGGTGCCGATTGGCGCGATGTTATGCGGGTTGTTGAGCGGATCGCCGCTATCGTAGAGGTGCGCCGGCACGATCGGCGACTCGGAGGCTGCGAGCGCATAGATCAGATAAGGTGCAGGCTTGGACAGTTGCAGCACCGCCGTGTGCGGATCGGACGTACGGACTTCGAGCACGTTCGCGAACGTGGTCCGGCCGCGCGAATGATATTGCTTCAGCAGACCAATCGACGTGGCAACGTCCTTCGAGGTAAACGGCTGCCCATCGTGCCAGCGCACACCTTGGCGCAACCTGAAGGTGTACTGCAGTCCGTCGGCGCTGATCGCCCACGCAGTTGCCAGTTGCGGCTGCGGCTGCACGTTGAAGTCGTAGCTCAGCAGCCCCTCGGTCACCTTGGGACTCACCTTTTGTTCCGCGCCCGCTGTGGTCGCGAAGTTGATCAGCACATTGGGTTCGGGATTCACCAGCAAGGTCAGCCGGCCGCCTCGCTGTGGTGCGATTGCGGGCGTTTGCGCCGCGGCATGCGCGAGCGATGCGAACGGGCCGAGCACCACACTGGCGGCGCTGCCCGCGAGGCCCAGCAATGCCGCGCGCCGGCGGGAATCAAACGGGTTGCGATACTGCATGCAGGCTCCTTACGAAAGAGAGCGCCACCCGCCGGGTAGCGCTCTACGATATCTGTCGGATCCGCTGCACGATAGCAAGCGCCGCACCGGCAATGAACGATTAAATTCAGGATTGCATATGTATCTGAAGGGCGGCTGCGCGTACCCGTTTTGGCGCCCGTAAGCTGAACATTTTTGACGCTATAGCAGCGCCCGTTCACGCAGAAATGCGGGTCAATTAAATAGCAGAATTCCTTCTTTGGTGTTTACCGCGGGCACGTGCTTAACTGTTTCCGCTCCAGTCATTTTGCCGTGCCGCCGTTCGGCCCAACCCGCAGCACCGCGACGCCTCAGCCAGTTTCGCCGGACCCGCGCTCTTTTGCCGTGGGCCGGTATGGATACCTACTGTGACCCATTCAACACCCGTCGGGCAAACGCTCGGCTCCACGACCATCGTTCCGGTTTCCGCCGAAGCTTCGCGTTTCGTTCCGGTCCCCTCGCCCGCCGCTTTCTCCGACAGCCCGGTGTCACGGGTACTCGCGCAACCGCTGATGCTGGGCCTGTTCCTGCCGATCCAGGCGGGCGGCTGGAGCGCCTCCACCTTGCCGCGCAGCACGGACTGGTCGTTCGACTACAACGCCGCGCTGGTGCAGCAGGCGGAAAACTTCGGCTTCGACCTCGTATTCGCGCTGTCGCAATGGCTGCCCAAAGGCGGCTATGGCGGCGTATTCAATGGGCAGGCTCTCGATTCCTTCATGTCGCTGGCCGCGCTGACCGGCCGCACCGAGCGCATCATCCTTGTCGCGACCAGTCACGTCCTCTATGGGCCATGGCATCCGCTCCACTTTGCGAAGTTCACGGCCACGCTCGACCATATTTCGAAGGGGCGCTGGGGAATCAACGTCGTGACCGGCCATCGCGCCATCGAGCATGAGATGTTCGGCTGGCAGCGCATCGAACACGACAAGCGCTATCAACTGGCCGCCGAGTTTCTCGACGCTGTCCAGCAACTCTGGGCGCAGCCCGAGAACTTTACGTTTGCACCGGAGTTGTCGAGCTGGCGTCTGAATGGTGCATTCGTCACGCCCAAACCCCGCTTTGGACGCCCGCTGCTCGTCAACGCAACGGGGTCGGACGCCGGCATCGATTTCGCCGCCCGCTATTCGGACATCGTCTTTATCACGAGCCCCAACGGCTCCGAGATCGAAGGGGCACTCGAGGCATTGCCGGCTCACACCGCGCGCGTGAAGGCCGCTGCCGCAGCGCAGGGGCGCACGATCCGCACGCTCATCAACCCCATGGTGATCTGCCGCGAAACCGCCGCCGAAGCGCGCGCCTATCACGACGCCATCGTCGCGCACGGCGATGAAGGCAGCTTCCACCGCTTCGACAGCGACGCTCATGCATGGCGCGGCGGCAGCGCCCAGCGCACCCAGGCGGCGGCCCGCGCAGTGGGCGGCAACATCGCCATCGTCGGTTCGCCCGAGCAGGTCGTCGACTACATCGTCCGTCTGCACAAAGCGGGCGTCGACGGTATCCAGCTTAGCTTCTTCGACTTTCAACCGGACCTCGAATTCTTCGGCCAACGGGTCCTGCCCCTGCTGCGGGAAACCGGTCTGCGCCGCTGACTCGCCGTGGCGCCTGCTGCTCAAAACGCTAACCCTAAAAAAGGTGGGATTCATGAGTCGTCTCTGGTACACGCGCTGCCCCGCGCCGACGCCGTTTGGCATCACCGTGCAAAAGGACTGGCTGCAGCAGGAATTCGCGGCTGACGGCATCGAAGTGAAGGCGCTGCAAGATGCCGATGACGTGGCGATCCGCCGCTCGCATTTTACGCACAGCCAGCCGTGGTCGTTCCGGCAAGGCGGCAATATTCCCGCGCTCTGGGCGCGGGCCCAGGGCAGCGACACGCGGCTGATCGGACTCACCTGGGTCGACGAATTTCAGGCGCTGATCACGCTCGACAAGCAACTCGAACCGACAGCGGCAGCCCTCGAACGGCGCCGCTTTGGCCTGCCGCGCAATACCCGCTCCAAGGTGGTCGACTTTCACCGGGCCACCGCCCTGCGCGGCCTTGCGTCGCTGCTGCAGGCCTCACGCGTGCCGTTCCCGAGCATCGACCTGGTCGAGCTGCCGCATACGCCGCGCGGCCTCGAAGACGCCAGGCCGGATGAGAACGCGCCAATCGGCGAGTGGCTCAGTGCGCAACGTTCGCATGAATTTGCCCGTGAAGCCCAAGCGCTGCTGCGCGGCGAAGCGGATGTGGTGTTCGTCAAAGGGGCGACCGGACTCGAAATCGCCAATCTGCTCAACGCGAAGATTCTGGTCGAGATTTCCGCGCAGCCGGATCGCTGGGCGCACGCCAACAACGGCACGCCCCGCCCGCTAACGGTCGACGCGCAATTGCTGCGCGAGCGCCCGGATCTCGTGGAGCGCGTGTTGTCCCGCACGCTCGACACGGGCGACTGGGCCCGAGCGCACCCTGAAGATGTGACCGCGTATATCGCCCGTGAGACGCGCACCGCGGAACATTGGGTCAAGCGCGCGTACGGAGGAGGCGTGCATCGTCAATTGACGATCGGGCTCGACCCCGAGTCACTTGCCGCGCTCACGGACTTCAAGCGCTTTCTATTCAAGTGGGGCTTTATCCCGTCCGACTTCGATATCGAGCAATGGGTCGATCCCGCCCCGCTCGCCGCCGCGCTCAAGCGCCGCGAGGCGCATAGCGGCGTGGCCGCCTGAAACGAACATCACGCCAATCCAGACAAAGCCCGCTTCATTCCTGCACCGCAATTTACGCCCTGCGCAAAGACCCATGGCAATCACCCGATCGCATACTCCCTTAACCCGTGGCCTCCTGTTTGCCCTGATCCGCACGCTCCTGATCGCGCTCGCTGTCACCGCCCAATTTGCGGCTGCGCAAACGCGCGGCGGCACGCTCAATTTCGTGGTGACACCGGAACCCACGGCGCTGGTCGATCTGGCAACGACGGCAGTCAACGTGCTGAAGGTCAGCCCCAAAGTGACCGAGGGGCTGCTCGATTACGACTTCAACTTTCAACCCAAGCCCCTGCTCGCCACTTCATGGGAAGTCTCCGGCGATGGCCGCAAGTATGTTTTCCATCTGCGCCACGGCGTGAAATGGCACGACGGCAAGCCGTTTACCGCTGAGGACGTCGCCTTCTCGATCCAGACGCTCAGGCAGGTTCACCCGCGCGCCAAGACAACCTTCGCCAACGTCACGGACATCGCGACGCCTGATCCTTACACGGTGGTCATCAGCTTGTCGAAACCCGCGCCGTATCTGATCAAGGCTTTTTCCGCCACCGAAACGCCCATCGTGCCGAAGCACATTTATGACGGCAGCGACGTATTGACCAATCCGGCTAACAACGCGCCGATCGGCACCGGCCCGTTCCGCTTCGTCAAATGGGTGCGCGGCAGCTACATCGAATACGCGCGCAACGACGACTACTGGGACAAAGGCAAACCGTGGCTCGACCGGATCATCGTCAAGGTCATCGACGACCCCGCGGCCCGCACCGTGGCGTTCGAGAACGGCTCGGTCGATCTGGGCGGCGATACTCCGGTGCCGTTATCTGACCTCGCACGGCTGAAGGACAACCCGAAGCTCGCCATCGAAACCCGCGGCTACGAATTCCAGGCGGGCGCCGCACGCATTGAGTTCAATCTCGACAATCCCTATCTGAAGAACCCCAAGGTGCGCGAGGCGATCGCCTCGGCGCTGGACCGCGAAGTGATCCGCAAGGTGATCTACTACGGCTACGCTACCCCGATCGCCGGTCCGATCATACCCACCAACCGCTATTACGACCCGGCGCCCACGCCCTATCCGTTCAACGTCGAGCACGCCAACGCGCTGCTGGACGCGGCCGGTTATCCGCGCAATGGCGACGGCGTCCGCTTTGCGCTGACGCTCGATCCGCTGCCGATCGGCGATCTGCCTACCCGCACCGCGGCATACATCAAGTCGGCCCTGGCGCGCGTGGGCATTGCCGTCACCGTACGCAGCCAGGATTTGCCGGCCTATCTGAAGCGCATCTATACCGATCGCGACTTCGATTTCAGCATCAACGGCATGAGCAATCTGTTCGACCCGGTGGCGGGCGTCGCGCGGCTCTACACCACCGACAACTTCCGGCACGGCGTGCCCTTCACCAACGGCTCCCACTACAGCAACCCGGAAATCGACCAGCTCTTTGCGCAGGCCGCGGTGGAAACCGACGAAGGCAAACGCAAGCAGTTGTTCGCAAGCATCCAGCACATCCTCGAACGCGACCTGCCCGATCTCAACCTCGTCTCGCCGCAGTATGTGACGGTGTATTCGCGAGCGGTGCACAACCACACGATCTCGCCGGACGGCACGGCGGCCAGTTTCGCCGACGCTTGGCTGCAGCACTGAGGCACCACCATTCATCCATGCGAGTCCCACGCCGCCCCGATTCACGCAACGCTTTCAAACAACTCAAGCCAATCTGACCATGGAATATCGACAACTCGGCCGCAGCGGCATCAAGGTCTCCACACTGACGCTCGGCACCATGATGTTCGGCGGCCCGACCGACGAGGCCACGGCCGCACGCATCATCGACAAGGCGCACGAACAGGGCGTGAATTCGATCGACACCGCGGATGTCTACGCGGGGGGCGAATCCGAGCGCGTCGTCGGACGCAGCATTGCGGCGCAGCGCGAGCGCTGGGTGCTTGCCACCAAGTTCGCCAATCCGCTGCGCGACGGTGACGTCAATGCGGGCGGCACGTCGCGCAAACATGTGGTGCGCGCAGTCGACGCCAGCCTCAAGCGCCTGAACACCGACTATATCGACCTGCTCTACATTCACCGCGAAGACCACCACACCCCCATCGACGAAACGGTTCGGGCGCTAAACGACCTGATCCAGGCGGGCAAGCTGCGCTATTACGGTTTGTCGAATCATCGTGCCTGGAAGATTGCCGAATTCAGTCACACCGCCCAGGCGCTCGGTCTGGATGCACCGGTAGCGAGCCAGCCGCTCTACAACATTGCGAACCGCCAGGCGGAAGCCGAGCAGCTCACCGCGGCGCATCGCTATGGACTGGGCGTCATTTCCTACAGCCCGCTGGCGCGCGGCGTGCTGACCGGCAAGTACGAGCCGGGCGCGGCGCCCCCGTCCGACACGCGCGCCGGCCGCAGCGACCGCCGCTTGCACCAGACCGAATGGCGACCCGAGTCGCTGGAACTGGCGCGGCGGGTTCGCGAACATGCCGAGGCGCGCGGTTTGAGCGCGGGCCAGTTCGCGCTCGCCTGGGTGCTCAACAGCCGCTATGTCAGTTCGACCATCGCCGGGCCGCGCACCGAGGCGCAATGGGACGACTATCTGCCGGCGTTGCGCTACCGGCTGAGCGCGGACGACGAAGCATTCGTGGACTCGCTGGTGACGACCGGTCATCCCTCGACACCCGGCTTCAACGATCCCGGCCATCCGTTCTTTGGACGGCTTGCGCGCCACGGCGCGCAGGCGGAATGACTCAACCCGACCACGCCAGCGGTCGTTGCAAGCGATAAACCATGACTCTGAACCGACGAGATTTTCTACAAACATCGCTCGCGCTGATTTCAGCGGGGGCCGCGGGCGCCTTGCCTGGCTTTGCGCATGCGGCGTTGCCTGCACCCGTGAACGGCGGCACGCTTACCTTTGCGATCCAGCAGGACCCGCCTTCGCTCGTGTCGCTGCTCGATACGAATACGGTCATCCGCAATATCAGCGCGAAGATCACCGAGGGGCTGCTGCGCTACGACGCCCAGTTCAAGCCGCAACCGCTTCTGGCAACCGAGTGGAGCATCAGCGCCAGCGGACTCGAATACACCTTCAGATTGCGCCCCGGCGTGAAGTGGCACGACGGGCAGGACTTCACTTCGGCGGACGTGCGCTATTCCATCCTCACGCAAAAGAGGCTCGGGCCGCGCGGGCGCATCACACTCGCCAATGTGGAGCGCGTCGACACGCCGGACGCGCTGACGGCGGTGATTGTGCTGAGCAAGCCGACTCCGTACCTGATCAAGGCGCTCTCCTCGGCCGAACTGCCGATTGTCCCGCAGCACCGCTACGGCGACGGCGACCCGCTCGCGAGCCCCAATCTCACGGCGCCCGTGGGTACCGGCCCGTTCATCTTCGACAAATGGGTGCGCGGCAGCTATGTGAGCCTGCGCAGGAATCCCGATTACTGGCGCAAGGATGCGCCGCATCTGGACCGCGTGATCTACCGCGTGCTGCCGGATCAGGCCGCCATTTCAACCGCGCTCGAAACCGGTGAAGTAGACGCTGCGCTGAATGTCGGCCTCGCGGATCTGGAACGCCTCGCGCAATTGCCGCAACTGAGGATCGACGATACCTACGACGCCTATCTGAACAACGCCGCCTTCCTCGAACTCAATGTCGAGAATCCGGTTCTCGCGAGGCCCGAGGTGCGCAAGGCGATTGCCCAAGCCATCGACCGCAACTTCATCAAGGACAATGTCTTCTACAAGCGCTCGACGGTGGTCAACTCGCCAATCCCGGCGATTTTGTCGAACTACTACGACGACAGCACGTTTCACTATCCCTACGACCTCGCAGCCGCCAACCGCCTGCTCGACGAGGCCGGCTATCCGCGCCAGGCCGACGGCCAGCGTTTCGCGCTCAGGCTGACCTACATCACCGGTGGCGATTTCAAGCGCGCCGCCGACTACCTGCGCGCCGCACTCGCGCGCGTCGGCATCAAGGCCAGCATTCTGGACGGCGATCTGCCGACTTACCTGCGGCGCACCTACACCAGCCGCGAGTTCGATCTGAACCTCAACGGTCTGGGGCGCCTGTATGACCCGACGGTTGGCGTGCAGCGCATCTATTGGGGGGATGGCGTCAAGCATCCGCTGATCTGGATCAATGCGTCGCACTACCAGAATCCGCAAGTCGATGAACTGTTCCGCGAGGCCGCCGTCGAAACCGACGATGCGAAGCGCGCCGCCGCCTTCCGGCAGATCCAGCAGATTGTCGGGCGCGACCTGCCTGTGTTGCCGCTCGTAACGGTTCCATCAGCGCTGCAGGTCTATCACACGCGGGTTCACAACCTCAACAACAGTATCGACCTGACGGCCGGCGACTTCTCCGACACCTGGGTCGAGCCTAAAACCTGAAACCTGACACTTGAAACCACCTGCACACGAGGCGTATCGAACCATGAGCCAACACCCATTGGATAACCCCAGGCAAGCCGAGCTCGACGCGCTGACTTTCGCGAGCGCCCGCGAGCAGGCGCGTGCGCTTGCCGAGGGCCGCGTCTCGGCGCTCGCGCTGCTCGAGCATAGCCTCGCGCGCATCGAGCGCTTCGACCGTGCCCTCAACGCAGTCGTGGTGCGCGACGACGGGCGCGCCCGGCTCGCTGCCCGCGAAGCCGACGCGGCGCTCGCGCGTGGCGAACGCCGCCCGTTGCTGGGCGTGCCGATCACGGTCAAGGAATCTTTCGATGTGGCAGGACTCGTCACTTCGAGCGGCAACCCGGCATACGCGGACAATCGCGTCGAGCACGATGCACTGGCCGTAGCTGCGTTGCGCGAGGCCGGCGCGGTGATTATCGGCAAGACCAACGTACCGCTCGGCCTTGCCGACCTGCAAAGCTACAACGCCAACTACGGCCTCACTCACAACCCGTGGGATCTCGCCCGCACACCCGGCGGTTCGTCCGGTGGTTCGGCAGCCGCGCTGGCGGCCGGTTATGTCGCACTCGAACTGGGTTCGGATATCGGCGGGTCGATCCGCATCCCGGCTCACTTCACCGGCGTATACGGCCACAAGCCGAGCTACGATCTCGTCGCACGACGAGGCAGCGGCGTGCCGTCGGGACGCTTCAGCGGACGCGATATGGGCGTGGCCGGTCCGCTCGCGCGCACGGCCGCCGATCTCGACCTCGCGCTCGAACTGCTGCTCAATCGCGACCCGCTCACCTCGAAGGCGTGGCGCGTCACCTTGCCGCCCGCGCGCCACACGCGGCTGGCAGACTTCCGCGTGCTCGTCATCGGGGCGTGGCCCGGCACCGCGCAAAGCCTATCCGAGCGGCAGGTGATTGAACACGTGGTCGAACGGCTGCGCACCCAGGGCGTGAAAGTCACCCGCGCGGCCGACCTGCATGACGGCCCGCATAGGGGTCTGCTGCCCGACCTGCCCAGATCGCACGCGCTTTACCGCTCGCTGCTCGGCGCTTCGCTCACGGAGCTGCCGGTCCTGAGCGCAGCGTCCCAGCAGCGTCTTGCGACATTGGACCCCGCCGACGAAAGCGCGGATGCCGCCTGGCTGCGAGCGCGAACGCTATCGCATCGCGACTGGCTCGCGGCGAACGAACAGCGCCTTGCCTTGCGTCATCAGTGGGAGCGGCTGTTCGAATCGTTCGATGTGGTGGTCACGCCGGTCGCACCGGTGCCGGCCTTTCGCCACAATCACGAAGAGCCGAAAGACGGTCGCACGTACCCCGTGGCCTTCCCGGATGGCGTGCGGCAAGTGCGCTTTGCCGACCTGTTCCACTGGGCCGGCTTGCCGGTTCTGCCAGGCTTGCCCGCCACCAGCTTTCCGCTCGGTCTCGATGACGAGGGCCTGCCGATCGGCGCTCAGGCTGTCGGGCCGTGGTTCGAAGACCGTACGCCGATCGCGTTCGCGCATCTGCTTGAAGCGGTCTATGGCGGCTTCCTGGTTCCCCCTGGGTACGAAGCCTCGGCGGCACGATGAGCACCTTGCCTCACGACCGCCACGCCGCAGCACACCCAACGCTGATCGCGCGCGCCGCCGAACTCGGCAGGCAGTTCGCCGCCGGCGCGGCAGAGCATGACCGCAGCGGCGCGCCGCCCGCCGCCCAGTTCGACGCGTTGCAAGCCGCCGGATTGCTCAGGCTCAATATCGCCGCAGACCGTGGCGGATACAACGCCGGCCTGAGCGTGGCGCGCGCCGTGGTGGGCGCGATCGCCTACGGCGATCCCTCGGTCGCGCTGATCCTTTCCATGCACTACTGCCAGCACGCCGCCATCGCGAAGTCCGAACGCACGGACGCGGGCGACTGGCCCGCTCATCTCATCGCCCGTCTCACGCGTGAATCGGTCGAAGGCCTCGCGCTCATCAACGCCGCTCAGGTCGAACCGGCGCTCGGCTCGCCTTCCTACGGCGGCCTGCCGGACACCATTGCGCGCCGCAGCGGCGATCAATGGCGCCTGTCCGGCCGCAAGATCTACGTCACCGGCGTGCCTCTTCTGTCGTGGATCAACGTATTGGCCCGCACCGACGAGGACGAACCGCGGCTCGGTCACTTTCTGGTGCCGCGCGAGGCGCCCGGCGTGCGGATCGTGGAAACCTGGGACCCGGTCGGCATGCGCGCCACGGCCAGCCATGACGTGCTGTTGGTGGATGCTGCGATTCCCGCGGCCGACGTGGTCGCGCTCAAACCCGCCAGCCTGGGGGTGCAGCGCGACCCTTACAGCACCGCCTGGTATTTCAGCCTGGTAAGCGCGGTCTACGACGGCGTGGCCCGCGCCGCCCGCGACTGGCTAGTCGAGTTCCTCAATCAGCGCCGTCCGAGTGCGCTCGGCGGCGATTCGCTCGCCAGTCTGCCGACGGTGCAGGACGCCGTGGGCCGGATCGAAGTCCTGCTCGCGACCAACGACTGGCTGTTGCGCAGCCATGCCCAAGCCCTCGATGCCGGCACGGCGCCCGATTCGCTCGCCGCCACCGTCAAGCACGTCGTCATCGACAACGCCGTTGCAGCCGTGGAACTGGCAATCGAACTCGCCGGCAACCACGGTATCGCACGACGCAATCCGCTGGAGCGGCACCATCGCGACGTCCTGTGCGGCCGCATCCACGCGCCGTCCAACAGCCTGCTGCGCGGCAATGCGGGGCGAGCCGCGCTGCGGTCTGTTTAGATATCCATATCATCAGCGGCGATCTATCCCTAGCTCAAATCAATTGATTTATTTGGCGAAATTATCTTGACCGATTATTTCTAATATTTAGAGAATAGGTCGTCGCTCGCTGCCTTGCGAAGGACATTTCTCATATAAAACTTCTCGCTAATTATTTCGAACTCCTATGAAACGTAAACTTTTTGCGCTGAGCGTCTCGTCCCTATTGGCGGGAACGGCTCACGCCCAAAGCAGCGTCACGCTGTACGGCATTGTCACCGGCGACGTGACCTATGTGAACAACGTCCAGACGGCAGCCACATCCAAGTCCGGGAAGCCGGTAGGCGGCGGCTCACAGGTCGCGCTACTGGATAGCGGAACCTCGGGGATATCGTCGAGCCGCTGGGGCTTCAAGGGCGTCGAGGATCTGGGCGGCGGCATCAAGACGCTATTCCAGCTGGAGAGCGGACTGAGCGTCAACAACGGCACCCTGGGGCAAGGCGGCACGGAATTCGGCCGCCAGGCGTGGGTCGGACTCTCGGCCGAGCACTACGGCACATTCAGTTTGGGGCGCCAGGCCGACACCTCCGTCGAATTCGTCTCGCCGCTCCTGTTCATCTGGTACGGCGGCAATCTGACGATCCACCCGGCCGACTACGACAATCTGAACTTCACCCACCGCATCAACAATTCGCTCAAGTATCTATCGGATTCGTACGGCGGTTTCCGCTTTGGAGCGTTGTACAGCGTGGGCGGCATCGCCGGCAACGTGACGCAAAACCAGCTCTGGTCCGCGGGCGCGGCGTACACAGGCGGCTCCTTTGCGTTCGCCGCATCCATTCTCAATGCACGCAACCCGAACAACTCGCTCTATGGCACCAATGCCAACGCCAGTGCGACGGGCAACAACCTCGGCTCGGCGGGCTCGGCAACGTCTGCGGAGTCCAACCCGGCGATTGCGGGATTCGCCTCGGCCAACACGCAGCAAACCATTTCGGTGGCGACCACCTACACGGCGGGCCCGGCGATCCTGGGCGCGGCGTACTCGAACACCCAATTCCGCGGGCTCGGCACCACCGCCTCGCTCGATACGCTCGGATACAGCGGCTCGACCACGCTGCAAACGGGGAGTCTGAGCGTGCGCTATCAGGTCACCCCGTTCCTGCGTGTCGGCACCTCGTTTGACTACACGACCGGGGGCAGCGTGGGCGACAAAGGCAGCGCCAAGTACGAACAGTTCAACCTCGAGGCGGGCTATTCGCTATCCAAGGCGACTGACCTTTACGTGACCGGCGCCTTCCAGCACGCGAGCGGAACCGATTCGCTCGGCCGGCCCGCGGTGGCCGACATCGGCTATCTGTCCCCCTCCGCGACCAGCAAACAGGTCGCAGTATCGGCGGGCATCAGGCATCTGTTCTAAGCCGGCAAACCGGTGCGGGGCACCTCGCAACGAGGCGCCTCGCCTCTCTCGCGCATTCCAACATCGCATATTTGCAAAGCACAACAATGCGTTTGATTTATAAAAGACGCTTGCGTATCGTGGCTTTTCCCGCATGTTTGCGCCTCTTTTTGCCTCTTCCTGCCTCTGCGATCCGGTACCTATGATGAAGCATCTACTTTTCCTCCAGCACTCCGCGGCGCGGTAACCGGTCATGGTGACAATTGCCAGCCAACTCGGTGAAAGCTTTAACGACGAGATACGCGCGCTGCTGCCCGGCATACGCGTGCTGAGCGTCCCGCGCGGCACACCGGCCGAACTGCCCGACACAACCTCGATTCTCGTTGCCGCGCCGATCATCGTGCGCGGCGCACAGGCGCCGGAGCGCCCGCCGCCCGGCTGGCCGTTCGGATTGCAGTGGGTACAACTGGGCTCCTCGGGGATCGACTTCTATCCGCGCTGGTTCTTCGACGGCCCGCCCGTCACCACCGCACGCGGGACATCGGCCGCGACCATTGCCGAATTTGTGCTGGCCGCCATTTTCGCCAGTGCGAAGCGCTTTCCCGATATCTGGATTCATGGTGCCGATCAATGGGCCATGACGCCGCTTGCGACCGTAGAGGGCAGCACGGTCGGCATCTTCGGCTTCGGCGCAATCGGCCAGGCAGTCGCGCAGAAAGCCCTGGCGTTGGGCGCGCAGGTGCTGGCGGTGCGGCGCCAGGCGCAGCCTGCCTCGAACGGCAGCGGCGGCGTGCAGTTTGCCGGCGATATCGGCGAACTGGCCGAACGTGCCGATCACCTTGTTCTTGCCGCGCCGGCTACTCCGGCTACGCGTGGGATTGTCGATCGCGCGCTGCTAGCCCGTGCGAAACCGGGCTTGCACCTGATCAACGTCGCACGCGGTTCGCTGATCGACGACGAAGCGCTACTCGACGCGCTCGCAGACGGACGCGTCGGCACCGCGTCACTCGATGTCACCGAACCGGAACCCCTGCCGGCGGGCCATCCGTTCTACACCCACCCGCGTATCCGGCTCTCGCCGCATACCTCGGCGATCGGCCCGCGCAATACGGTCGAACTGGCCCGCAAGTTTGCGCGCAACTTTGCCTCGTTCACGTCGGGTAAGGCGCTCGAAGACGTCGTGGATATCAATCAAGGCTACTAGGAGCACGCTATGACAGTTGAATTTATCGGCTACGTCAGCCACCAGGAATCGAGCGAAATCCATTTGCCGCAGGGGCCGGCGCTCAACCCGCCATGGATCGCAGCGGTGGCGCAGGCTCATGAGTACGGCGGCTTCGACCGCGTATTGATCGCGCATTCCAGTGCATCGCCGGACGCCTTTCAGATTGCCAACTTCGTCGCCCAGCAAACGCGGCGCCTGGGCATCCTGCTCGCGCACCGCCCCGGTTTTGTGGCGCCCACGCTCGCCGCCCGGCAGTTCGCGACACTCGATCACTTCAGCGCGGGACGCGTCGCGGTGCACGTGATCTCCGGTGGAGACGATACGGAACAGCAGCGCGACGGCGATTACCTCGACCATGACGAGCGCTACGAGCGCACCGACGAATATCTCGACGTGGTCAAGCGCGCATGGACCAGCGAGACGCCGTTCGACCACGCAGGGCGCCACTACCGCGTCACGGGTCATAAGTCGCAGATTCGCCCGCTGCAGCAGCCGCATCTGCCCGTCTACTTCGGCGGCTCGTCGGACGCGGCAATCCGTATCGCCGGCAAGCACGCCGACGTGTATGCGCTGTGGGGCGAATCGCTCGACCAGGTTGCCGATACGATCGCTCGCGTGCGCGCCGCGGCGGCGCCTTACGGACGGGACAAGACGATACGCTTCAGCCTGTCGCTGCGGCCAATTCTCGCGCCGACCGAGGAGCAGGCGTGGGCGAGAGCGGAATCGATTCTGGAGCGCGCCAAAGAGGTGGTGACGCGCTCACCGAACTTCACGCGCCGGCCGAGCGAGCCGAAAAACGTCGGGTCGCAACGCCTGCTCGCGGAAGCGGCCAAGGGCGCCGTGGTCGACAAGCGCTTGTGGACCGGCATCACCGCCCTGACACGGGCCGCGGGAAATTCCACGGCGCTGGTCGGCACGCCTGAACAGGTTAGCGAGGCGCTGCTCGAATATCACCGGCTCGGGATTACGACGTTCCTGATTCGCGGTTTCGATCCGCTCGAGGACGCGCTGTCGTATGGACGGGATCTGTTGCCGCTGGTTCGCGCGGCGGTGCAGGCTAAAGCAGGCGGTGAAGACACCAACGGCGCCCACAGCGCTCACACCGCCAACCGTGACGCCGGGCATCCGGCCCACGTCTGACGCCTGGCAGCGGAATCGCTCAGGAAACCGTGTCGGCTTCTGCAAGCGCAGTAGCCGCCGCCCCGCTTCCGCGAACCGCCGACACGAGCAGGCGCGTGTACGGATGAACCGGGCTGCCGAATACCTGCTCAGGCGCGCCCTGCTCGATCAGCCGCCCCTCCTTGAATACCAGCACGCGGTCGCTGATGTGCTGCACCACGTCCAGATCGTGCGAGATAAACAGCAGCGCAGTGCCTAGCCTAGCCTGCAATTCGCCGAGCAGGTCGAGCACTTGCGCCTGCACATACACATCGAGCGCCGACACGGGTTCGTCGCATACGATCAACGCCGGTTCCGGCGCGAGCGCCCGGGCAATCGCAATACGCTGACGCTGCCCGCCGGATAGCGACGGCGGACGACGGTCCAGAAAAGCCGCCGACAGTCCCACCTGTTCGAGCAAACCAACCGCGCGTTCCGTCGTCTGCTGCTTCGACAGGCCCTGGGTGAACAGGCTCTCTTCGAGCAAACGCCGCACGGTGTAGCGCGGATCGAACGAACTGAGCGGATCTTGCGGGATGTATTGCAAGCGGGTCCGCAACGGCGTGCGATCGCGCTCGCGCACCTCGTGGCCGTTCCACTTCGCGCCGAGCAGGCGCACCTCGCCCGCGTCGGGTTCGAGCAGGCCCAGCACGATGTTCGCGCACGTGCTCTTGCCCGAACCGGACTCGCCGACAATGCCGACCACCTCGCCTGCGCCGACCGTGAACGATACGTCTTCGAGCGCGGTGAAGCGCTGTTTCGGATCCGCGCCCGGGCGGCGATAGCGCTTGCCGATCCCCTCTACATCGAGCACGGTTCGGCTTGTATCGCGATGACGCACAGGCAACGGTTCGCGCAGGATGGAAACCGCGCCGCCTGGTGTCGCGACGCCCGGCTCCGTGCCGGGCGTCCGCACCTCATCCGTACCCGCCACGAAGCGCGCCGAACCGAGCCGGTATCCTTTCGAGCCGGCCGAGGGCCGCGCGGCCAGCAGTTGCTTCGTGTACGGATGGCGCGGGCTGGTCAGCACCTCGTCGTATGTCCCGGCATCGACTACGATCCCGTCATGCATCACCAGCACACGATCGGCGATACCCGCCACCACCGACAGGTCATGACTGATCAGCAGCACGCCCACCCCCTGCTTCAGCCGCTCTTCGAGCACGGCCAACACCTGCACCTGCACGGTGACATCGAGCGCGGTAGTGGGCTCGTCGGCAATGATCAGCGCAGGCTGACCGGCCACCGCCGAGGCAATCAATGCGCGCTGCCGCAAGCCGCCGGACAACTCATGGGCATGCTGCCGCGCCCGCTGAGCCGGATCGGGAATGCCGACGTCGGCCATCACCTGCTGCACCCGCTGCGCAATCTCCCTGCGGCTGCGCAGCAAGCGGTGATGCGCGATCACCTCGCCGACCTCCGCGCCGATCGTGCGCAGCGGGTCGAGCGACACCTGCGCGTCCTGCATCACGAGGCCCGCGAATGTGCCGCGCAAGGCTCGCCAGTCACGCTCGCGAAACTTCAATGCGTCGCGCCCGCCGATCAGGAAGCGCGCCGCCTCGACTACCGCATCGTGGCCCGCCAGGCCGAGCAGGCTACGTGCAGTCAAGCTCTTGCCCGAGCCCGACTCGCCGACCAGCGCAACGCATTCGCCGGCATGAAGTGTCAGGTCGACGCCTCGCACGAGCGGCGCGCCGCCGTTGGCATGGCGAAAGCCGATGTTGAGCCCCGTAATCTCAACGAGCGGCTGTTGCGCGGAGGTGATCCCGGCAACCCCGTCCGTCCCGGGCGACGCTTCCGGCTTATCCCGTGAGCCACTGAATTCTCGCCTGCGTAGCACGCTGTCGTGCTCCCTGCGCTCTATCCGCTCCGTAGCCGCCGTCATCGCGTGCGCCCCTCGAAGTTGCGTTGCAGATACTTGCCGAGCACCGAGAACGCGATCACCGTCAACGTGATCGCCAGTCCCGGGAACACGCTCGGCCACCACGCGACGCGCAGTACATCGCGGCTTTCCGCCAGCATGACACCCCACTCCGGTGTCGGCGGCTGCGGACCGAGGCCAAGGAAGCTCAACCCCGACACCGCGATAATCGCCGCACCGATATCGATGGTCGCAATGACCGGCACGGCGCTCAACACATTCGGCAGCAGATGCCGGAAAAATACCTGCCGGCGGCTGAGCCCGGAAGTCACGGCATGCGTCACATAGTTGGCACGACGTACCAGTTGGGTGCGGCTGCGCACCACGCGTCCGAACTTCGGAATGCCGGCAATGCCCACGGCAATCGCAATGTTGACAATGCCCTGCCCGAGAAACGTCACCACGAACAGCGACAGCAGGATGGACGGAAACGCCGACAGCACGTCGAAGGCGCGCGACGCCGGCTCATCGATCCACCGGTTGCCGAGCCCGGCCGCGATCCCGAAGACGAGGCCGATCGCGAGACTGACAATCATGCTCGCAAGCCCGATCAACAGCGAATAGCGCGCCCCGTAGATCACCCTGGCGAACACATCGCGGCCGATGCGGTCGGTGCCAAACCAGTGTGCCGCGTCCGGCGGCTGCAGGCTTTGCGTGACGGCACTCACCAGTGGGTCGTAGTGCGTCACCCAGCGGGGCAGCGCGAGCGCGAAGGCCAGCAACGCGAGGAACACCACCGCGGCGATCACGCCGGGCGGCCAGATTCTGCGCCGGCGTGCAGCGGGAACGCCCGCGCCCGCTTGCGTATCGCGGCCAGCGATCAGTTCGGGCCGGACGGAATCGGAAGCACTCATCGGGTATTCAGCCTCGGATCGATAAACAGGTAGGCGACATCGAGCAGCGTCGAAATCGCCACATGGATAAAGGCGGCCAGCAGCACCACCGCCAGCACCACCGGCAAGTCCTGCGACATCACCGCGTTCAGCGTCACCGTGCCGATGCCGGGCCGTCCGAACATTTTCTCGGTGATCACGGCGCCTCCGAGCAGGCTGCCGATCAACCAGCCGCCGAGCGTGACGACCGGCAACAGCGCGTGCCGCAACACATGCCGCACCCGCAAGGCGAACTCACCCAGCCCGCGCGCACGAATGGTCGTGACGAACGGCTGGTCGAGCGCCTGTTCGAGCGCCTCACGCATCACCTGTGACAAAACGCCGGCCGTCGGCAACGCGAGCGTCACGGCCGGCAACACGAGTGAGCGCCAGCCCGCCGCACCGGAAACCGGGAAGACGCGCCACTGGAACGACAGCAGGATCAGCAACAGCATGCCTAGCCAGAACACCGGCGTCGACGTGAAGGCCAGTTCCAGCACGGAAGCAATGCGAATGCTCCAGGCGCCGCGCCCGGCGGTCAGCGTCGCCACCGTTACGGCGATGGCAAAAGCCAGCAAACCGGCCGCTATCGCAAGCTGCACGGTCGGCCACACCTGGCTGCCGAGCACTTCCGTGACCGGCTGCTGCATCACGTACGACGTCCCCAGGTCGCCGTGCAGCAAGCGCACGAGGAAGTGGCGGTATTGCCAGCCGAGGCTGTGGTCGAGTCCCCATTGCGCGCTGATTGCCTCGCGCAGTCCGGGATAGGACAGATCGCCGGCCAGCACGTCTTCGATACGGCCGGGCAACGCGTGAATCGCCGCAAACGTGGCGCTGGCGGCCAGCCACAGCACCAATACGCTGGTCAGCACGCGCACGAGAATTTTCTTCAGCATCGTATCTCCGCTCAGCGCTTCGGCAACGAGGCCCTAGCCGGCCGTATTCGAGACCCACAGGTCGTAAGAACTGGTCGGCGAATCAAGGCCCGGTTCAAACGCGATGCCATGGATCGTGCTTTTCGCCGCAAGGTGATACGCCGGGGCGAACAGCGGCACGATGAACGCCTGGTCGACCGCGCGTTGCTGGATCTTCGCCAGCAGGGCGCGCCGCTCCGGGCCGACCGGCAACAGGCGCGCCTGGTTGATCTCGGTGACGATGGTACGGTCCGGGTTGCGGATGGCGTTGTACAGGAAGCCTTTGTCGCCGAGCATGTCCCACAGCTCCATGGCGACATCCGACGGGTTGTCGGTGTTCGGGTAGATGCTCCAGATGCCGGTGGCCTTTTCGTTGGCGAAGTCGCCCGCCGTGTTGATATGCAGCCGCAGATCGAGCCCCACGTTCTGGCGCAGCTCGGACTGCATGGCGCGGATCAGCACGTCGCGGCTGTCGCGCACATAAGGCTGCGGGTAGCCGACCTCGATGCTCAGGCGCTTGCCGTTGCGGGTGCGAAAGCCGTCGGCGTCGCGCTGGGTCCAGCCCGCTTCGTCGAGCAGCTTGTTGGCCTCGGCGACGTGGTTCCCCCACGTGCCCTTCAGACTCGGGTCGTAGTCGGCATTGTCCGGACCGATGTCCGACCAGGCGCGCCGCACGGTGCCCAGATAGACACTCGTGACGATCGCGTCGAGATCGAAGCCGTCGCGGATGGCGCGCCGCACGCGCACGTCGTCGGCCGGCGCCGCCGTGTAGTTGATGTTCAGCGTGAACGACGTGGCCGAGGACGGCCCGGTCAGATACTGGAAGCCCTCCACCTTGTCGAACACCGTGATGTCGGTCGGCTGAACCCCTTCGATCAGGTCGACCTGGCCGGAACTGAGCGCCCCCGTGCGCACCGATGCTTCGGGCAGGAAACGATACGTCACCTGGTCGAGATAGGCCGGCCCCTGATGCTGCGCATAGGCCGGCGCCCAGTTGTAATGCGGATTGCGCACGAAGGTGGCCGATTGACCGCGCTGGTAGCGCTGGAACACGAACGGTCCGGTTCCCACCAGACCCGGGCCGCCTGCACACAGATCGGTATTCGAGGCCAGCGCCTTCGGCGAAAGAAAGCCGAGCTTCACGCTCGAGAGGGATTCGAGCGTCGTCGAATCCGGCTGCTTCAGTACGATCGTCACCACGGTCGGCGAGACGACCTCGGTGTGGTCGTACTGCACCAGCAGCGAAGCCGAGGCCGAAGTCGTGCTCACATTTTTGATGATGTAGTCGAAGTTCGTCTTGACCGCCTGCGCATTGAACGGGCTGCCGTCAGTAAAGGTGACGTCGTCGCGCAGCGTGAAGGTGTAGCGCTTGCCGTCGGCGGAGACCTGCCATGACTTCGCCAGCCAGGGGCCATAACTGCCGTCGGCTTTCTTGGCGATCAGCGAATCGACAAAGTTGCGGATCAGGAAGAAGGCGTTTTGCTGCGAGGCCTGATGGGGATCGAAGCATACCGGCTCGGTCGTCACACCCCAGGTGAGCGAGCCGCCTGAGACCGGGTGTGTGGACGCCTGTTGTTCCGTATTCGCGACGCTCTTCTGGCAACCTGTCAGCATCAGTGCCGAAAGCAGTGCCACGGCTGCGGCAGCCATGGAGAGCAGCGGGGGAAATCGTGAATTCATCGACTGCGATTCCTGTAAAGAGAGCGGATAACTTTTGCGCAAACAGAAGGCGCTTCAGACTTTCGCCAGATAGTCGGTCACGGTGACTTTCTGCGGCAGCACGTTGCGGGCGGAAAGCCAGTCGGCGGCCGTCTGGAACGTCTTCAGGAATGCGGTGTCCTCGACACTGTGCATCGTGTAAGTGCGCTTGAGCGCAGCCAGCGTGTCGCGCACCTCGATGCTGTAGCCACCCTTCTGCTGCGCGATCGCCTCGGTCTCGGCCGGATGCTCCGATGCCCATTGCGCTTCGGCTGCATACGCCGCGTTGACCGCCTTGACCAGCGCAGCGTTGTCCTCGGCGAACTGACGCCGGGTCACATACGAATTGAAGTCGATCTGGAAGTCCAGATCGCGTCCTTCGAGAAACACGTTGTGCGCCTTGTACTGGTCACGTGCAATGTCGACACCCGGGCTCCACATCGACCATGCGTCGATCTTCCCCTGGCCGAATGCCGGCGCCGCATCGGGCGGATTGAGGTAGACGATGTTGACCGAATGACGGTCGACGCGATGCTTTTCCAGCGCGGCCAGCAGCAGGAACTCGCCGAGCCCGGAACGGTTCACCGCAACCGTCTTGCCGACCAGATCTTCGACGCGGTTGATACCGGAGCCGTCCTTCGCGATCACCGCGGTGGTGCGCGGATCGACCACGCAAAACTGCGTGAACACCAGCGGCGAACCCGCGATCATCGCGGCCAGCGCCGGTGTGGTGCTGCCGCCGAAGCCGAAGTCCGCGCTATTGCCTGTCACAGCCTGCAGCGACGGCGCATGGTTCGGAAACGGGCCGATCCATTCGACCTTGATGTTGTCCTTCGCCAGCAGCTTGACGAATTCGCCGCGCTCCTTGGCGAGTTGCGGCAGGCCTCCGAGACCCCAGCCGAGGCGCACGGTATCGGTACTGCGGCGTGCGCAGGCGCCAAGCCCGGTAGCGAGCGTCGCCGCCGCGAGTGTGGTTTGCAGGAAGCGACGCCGGGATAGCCGTGACGTCGACGGTTCAAGGAGCGTGGACATGAATGAGTGCAGTGAAGAGTGGTGATTCGAAAAGACTGTGCATGCTCAAACCGGTAGCGCTAGGCGTCGGACTCGGCTGCCGCCCCCAGTTCCGCCAGCAGCGCCTCGCGCAAAGCCGTAGCGTCACGATGACCACGCTGCGCATTCGCTTCGTGGGAGACGCGGTACTCGGCGGCAATCGCACCGTTGCGCATGATCAGCGCGCGATCGGCCAGCGCGATGGCCTCGTCGACGTCGTGCGTCACCAGCAGGACACCAGGCTGATGACGCTCGACCAGCCGCTTGATGAGGCGGTGCATCTTGATGCGGGTCAGCGCATCGAGCGCGGCGAACGGCTCGTCGAGCAACAGAAGGCGCGGCTCCTGCACCAGCGCACGAGCCAGCGCGACACGTTGCGCCTGGCCACCGGAGAGGTTGCGCGGCCAGTCTTCGAGACGATCGGCAAGGCCGACTTCGCCAAGCGCAAGCTGCGCGCGCGCCTTGGCCCCGGCGTCCGGCAGACCCAGCGAAACATTGCGCCAGAGGGTTTCCCACGGCAGCAAACGCGGCTCCTGGAACACCACCGCGGGGAGGCGCGGGCCGTCGATGCTGCCGCCGTCGATCGCGTCGAGCCCGCACAGAGCGCGCAACAGCGTGGTCTTGCCGCAGCCGCTCTCACCGAGCAGCGCCACGAACTCGCCGCGGCCGATCTGCAGATTCAGGCGATCGATGACGGTTCGCTGTCCATAGTTACGCCGCAGGTTGCGCACCACGACGGCCGGTTCAACGGCGCTCATGCTTTCGCTCCGCGTGCGTAATTGCTGTGCCACGCGAGCAGCCGCCGCTCCAGCGCACGGGCGATCGTATCGGCGAGCACCCCGATCAGCGCGTAAATCACGATCGTCATGACGATCACATCGGTACGCAGGAACTCGCGTGCGTCCATCGCCAGAAAACCGATGCCGCTCGTGGTTGCAATTGTCTCGGCCACGACCAGCGCGAGCCAGGCGGTCGTCAGCGCATAGCGCACGCCGGCAAGCACCGAAGGCAAGGCGCCCGGCAGCACGATCCGGCGAATCAGCTTCGAAGTGCTCAGTCCGGTGACGCGGCCGAGCTCGATCAGCTTCGGGTCGACCTGGCGGATGCCGGACACGGTGTTGATATAGATCGGAAACATGACGCCTAGCGAGACCAGAAAAATCCTGCCAACCTCACCGACGCCGAACCACACGATCACAAGCGGCAACACCGCGAGAAACGGCACGGCGCGCAACATCTGGATATTGCGATCCAGAAAGGCTTCGGCGAGCCGCGAGAAACCGACGGCGGTGCCAAGCGCAAAGCCCAGCGTTCCTCCGATCACGAAGCCGCTCGCTGCGCGCAACAGGCTGACGCCGAGGTCGGGCAATAACTGGCCGTGCTTCACCAGTTCGAAGGCGGTTTGCGCAACCCGGGTTGGCGCGGGCAGCACCTGGGGCGACAACGCCCCCCAGCGCGCCAGCAACTCCCAGATTGCAAACACGGCGAGCGGCATCGACCACGAGATGATCCGCAGCGCGCGCTCGCTGGTCAGGCGCCGCAAGCGCCCTGCCCGCGGCGCCACGGACTCCTGCCGGATTGCTGCAGAATCCCCAGCCTCGGGCCAGTCAGCCGGCACAGGCGGGCGCCCCAAAGTTTCAGCCATCGCGATATTTCCTTTGATCGTCTGCGCCCGAGACACTTCAGGCGAGTGGCGCGAGCCGCGCGTCTTACCGATGCAGCCCACGCAGCAGCGCAGCGACCGATACCGCTTCACATATTAATCAAAAGATAAAATGCGGAAACCACATAATTCTTATATGCATAGCAGGTGCCGCGACGAAGCGGTTCGCGCCACCAGCCGGCCCCGCGCGGCAGCGCCTTAAACGAGGTAGTAAAGATTCGCCACGCGCTGCGGCGGCTGCGTGCGGCCGGCGCAGTGAGGACAGGTATTCGCCTCGCCGAGCAATGCATACGCGTATCGGACGGCGCGAACGGTCGCCGACCACGTCTCGTCCTCTTCCGGGAAGAATCGCTCCGCCGGATACCAGGCGGTAAAGCGCAGATTGCCGAGCACGGTGCGAAATTCGGGTCGCAGTCCGGCGAGCAGCACGACCAGACCGTCCTTTTGCGCCTCGCGCAAAAAATGCTCGAGCCGTTCGATGCAAACGACGTCCGGGTTTCTCACCCGCTTGAAGCGCAAGACCAGGTAGCGAACGCCTTGCTGCTGCACCCGCTCCTTCAGCTTGTCAAAATAGCGGTCCAGCTCGGGCGCTGCGCCGAAGAAAAACTCGCCCTCGAAGTCCCATACGGCCACCGCGGTGCAATCCGGATCGCTGGATTGCCGTTCGCGTACCACGGCTTCCGGGCTCACGACCAGTTCTGTCACCTTCAGCCGTGCCGCACGCGGCACAAACAACAGGATCGACAGCGCCACACCGATCAGGATCGAGAACTCGACACCGATCAGCAGCGCAGCCAGCGTCGTGACGACGACAAGCCCCGCGTCATAGCGCGAGGCACGCAGCGTATAGCGCAGACGCTCGATATCGACGAGACGCACTGCGGTGACGAGCAGCAGGCCGGCGAGCGCCGCCTTCGGGATATAACGTGTCAACGGGGCAAGCGCCAGCACGGCGAGCGCCACCGCGACCGACGTCACGACACCCGAAAAGCGCGTCACCGCGCCCGCCTGGTAGTTGATGGCCGAGCGTGACAGCGAACCCGAACCGGGCAGGCAGCGAAAGAAGCCTCCCACCAGGTTGGCAACGCCTTCGGCAAGACACTGCCGGTTGTAGTCGAGCGGCTGACGCGTATGGTGCGCAATCGACTTCGCGATCGACAGCGCCTCGAGCAGGCCGAGAAACGCGATCGCCACCGCGCTCGACGAAAGCTGGCCGATCCAGTTCCAATGGATCTCGGGAATGTGCGGCGACGGCAGGCCGGCTTTCAGCGAACCGATCACGGCAATCGCCGTGCGCCCGCCCTCGCCAGGCCGCGACCACCCGAGGCCGAAGGCAACCGTGGCGACGATCAACAACGTCACGAACATATCCAGCTGCGGCAGCCGGTAGCGTCGCACCGCGCGGCGCAGCAGCACGGCCAGCAGCACCGACGCCGCGCTGATGGCGAGCGCTTTCAGATTGAGCGGATCGCCGTGAACCACGGTCAGCCAGAGCCGGTAGAGCACATGCTGATGGCCCGTGCCCTTCTCGCGCACGCCGAGCGCATTGCCGATCTGACCAATCGCGAGCAGGACAGCCGCGCCCGCCATAAAGCCCAGAATCACCGACTCCGAGATATAGCGCGTCAGATCGCCGAGTTTGAACACCGCGATGCCGATCTGGATGATGCCGACCATCACGCCGAGCAGAAACATCGCCTCGTAGATATCCGAGGTCGCGTTCGGATCGAGAAACGCCAGCGCACTGAACACGACTAGCGAAATCGCGCTGGTGGGACCGTTGATCAGGTGCGAAGACGAGCCGAGCAGCGACGCCACTAACGTGACCACCACAGCCGAATAGAGACCAAAACGCGGATCGACACCGGCGATCAGCGCGTAGGCCATGCCCTGGGGCAGTGAAATGGCCGCGACCGTCAGGCCTGCGAGCAGATCGCGCTTGCCCTTGTTCCAGTCATAGTTGAAATTGCCGGCCAGCGCCATGGCTATCCTCTGTCGCGAGTCCTGGTGATGGGCGAGTCCGCCACGCCGTCGGCCGGCCTGTAGACTGTGTCGAGAATGCCGTTTTCGTCGAAGAAGGTGTGGTTCGCGTCATCCCAGTCGCGTGCGATTGCCGTGACCGGGAAAAGCTTGATCGGCGGCAAGGTGGCGGAGAACTGCGCGGCGATCTCCGGTTTATAGGGCCGGTAGCCGGCCTGTGCAATCATCCGTTGCGCTGTATCGCTGAACAGAAACTCGAGGTAAGCGCGTGCATAGCGCTCGCTGCGATGACGCTCAACATTGACATCCACCCATGCCACGTAGGGCTCCGCAAGAATGCTGACGGGCGGATAAACGATCTCCAGTTCGTCGCGTGCATCGGCCACTTCACGCAGGGCTTCGTTCTCCCAGGCAAGTTGCACGTCGCCGACCTTCTCGATGGCAAAGGCCGTCGCCGCGCCGCGTGCGCCGGCATCGAGGCGCTGGGTATGCTGATACAGAGAGCGCAGATAATCGCGTGCCGCGGCGGTGCTGCCACCGCGCGTGGTCACCGCCCCCCAGGCGGCGAGCGCGCTCAGCTTGCCATTGCCGGAAGTTCTCGGGTCGGGTGTGACCACTTCGACGCCGGGCCCGATCAGGTCCGGCCAGTCATGAAGATGCTTCGGGTTGCCCTTGCGCACCACGAAGACAATCGTCGAGTAGTACGGCTGCGAATGATGCGGCAGGCGTTCAGCCCAGTCATCGGCAATCAGGCCGTGCTTGCGCAGCGCGTCGACATCGGAGTACAGGCCGAGCGTGACCACGTCGGCCTGTTTCTCGCCGCTCAGCACCGCGCGCGCCTGGCGCGACGAACCGCCGTGCGACTGCTGGATCTGAAGCCGAACCCCGGTCTCCTGCTGATACTGCGCCACGAACTTCGCATTGAGCTGGCCATAAAGCTCGCGGGTTGGGTCGTACGACACATTGAGAATCTCATGCGTCGTATCCCCCTGAACGTTCTTGACACCGATCAGGGCCACGGCGGCAACCACACCGGCGACGGCGGCAAGATTGAGCAGGGGCAGGCGTTTCATCATCGCCCCTAGGCCGCCTGTGCATCGAAGGCCCGGCCCGGAATGGCGTCGAGCAGCGTGCGCGTATAGGGATGCTGCGGATGACGCCAGATCTCGCGATGATGTCCGCTCTCGACGATGCGGCCGCTTTGCATCACATGAACACGATCGGCAATGTAGCGCACCACCGAGAGATCATGCGAGATGAACAGATAGGCAAGACCCAGATCGCGCTTCAGCTCGACCAGCAGGTTGAGAATCTGCGCCTGGATCGACACGTCGAGCGCCGACACCGGCTCATCGCAGATCAGCAGGTCCGGTTCCAGCACGAGCGCCCGCGCAATGCCGATCCGCTGTCGCTGTCCGCCGGAAAACTCGTGCGGGAAGCGGCCCAGCGCCGAACTCGGCAAACCCACCCGGTCGAGCATGGCGCTCACGCGCTGACGGCGCGCGTTGCGGTCGAGCTCGCCGTTCACCACCAGCACAGTGTCCAGAATCTCCGCCACGGTGCGGCGCGGATTGAGCGACGCATACGGGTCCTGGAACACCATCTGCACATGACGCCGCAGCGGTCGCAAGTCGCGCTCGCGCAACGGCACCAGGTCCGTGCCGCGCAGGCGAATCTCGCCGCCGGCGGCGGGCACGAGACGCAGGATCGCTTTCGAGAGCGTCGACTTTCCGCAACCGGACTCGCCGACCAGCCCGACCGTTTCGCCGCGGGCAATCTGCAGCGATACGCCGTCGACCGCGCGCAGCGTGGCTTTGCTGTGCCGCTGCGGGTAGTCGATCCGCAAGTCGTGCAGCGCAAGCAACGGCGGTGGATCGCTGAGGGCGGAGAAGCCCGGCGCGGGGTCGGCCACGTATTGGCCGGTACGCGCCGCTCGCGGCACGACGGCGAAGCTCGGCTTGCCGTCGTCGGCCACGCCATGGCGGATTTCAGGCAAGGTCCAGCCGCGGTAATGCAGATCGTCGGCGAGATTCAACGAGGCGCCGAGCAGCCCGCGCGTGTACGGATGCTGCGGTTGCGTGAAGAGCTGTGCCACCGGCGCTTCCTCCACCTTCTCGCCTGCCAGCATCACGGCAACACGATCCGCATGCTCCGCGACGACACCCAGATCATGCGTAATCAGCAGCAACGCCATCGACAACTCACGCCGCAGCGAGCCGAGCAGTTCGAGAATGCGCGCCTGGATTGTCACGTCGAGCGCCGTGGTCGGCTCATCTGCGATCAAAAGACGCGGCCGGCATGCCACCGCCATGGCAATCATCACGCGCTGACGCTGGCCGCCGGAGAGTTCGTGTGGGTAGTCGAAGGCCCGCCGTTGCGGCTCCGGAACCTGCACGAGGTCGAGCAGTTCAACCGCACGTTTCCAGGCATCGCGCTTTGACAGGCTTTCGTGCTGACGCAGCGTTTCGACAATCTGCGCGCCGACCGACAGCACAGGATTGAGCGACGTCATCGGCTCCTGGAAGATCATCGAGATCTGCCGCCCACGAATGGCCCGCACTTCGCGCGCCGGCAGGTCGAGCAACTCCGCGCCGTCAAAGCGCAGGCTACCCGACACGCGCCCCGGCGGCGGTACGAGCCGCATCAGCGAAAGCGCCGTTGCCGATTTGCCGCAGCCCGATTCGCCGACCAGCGCGAGCGTCTCGCCCGCCGCGATATCGAAGCTCACGCCGCGCACCGCTTCGTGCGCACCAAAACTTACACGCAGGTCGCGTACTTCCAGCAGGTTTGCCACGTCGCGCCCTCAGGTCCGTTGCCGCAGTCGCGGGTTCAATGCGTCGTTCAGGCCGTCGCCCAGCAGGTTCAGCGCCAGCACGGCGAGCACGATGGCTACGCCCGGGATCGCGGTCAGATACCACGCCGTGCGCAGCGAATCGCGCCCCACGCCGATCATGCTGCCCCAGCTCACCGCGTTGGGGTCGCCCATGCCGAGAAACGACAATGACGATTCAATCAGGATCGCAGTCGCCACCATCACCGAAGCGGTCACGATCACCGGCGGCAGTGCATTGGGCAGAATCTCGCCGAAGATGATCCGCGCATTGCTGAACCCCTGGCTGCGGGCCGCGAGCACGAAATCCGCGTTACGCAGCGTGCGAAATTCGGCGCGCACGATCCGCGCGACGGTCGGCCACGACGCCACGCCAATCGCCAGCGCGATCATCGTCACGCTCGGCCGGCCGATTGCGACGATCACGATCACCAGCAGAAACGACGGCACCGTCTGGAACAATTCGGTCACACGCACCAGCAGATCGTCGACGATGCCGCCGAAGAAGCCGCCGATTGCGCCGACCAGCGTGCCGATCACGAGTCCGATCGCGGCCGACGATGCGCCGATCAGCAGCGACACGCGCGTGCCGTGAGCGATGCCCGCAGCCACGTCGCGGCCGAGCGAATCGGTGCCGAGCCAGTATTGCGGGTCGGTGCCCGGCCATTCGAACGGCGCCGCGACCATGTCGAGCGGATCGCCGGGAAAGAAGCGGCCGGCGAGCAGCGCGAGCAGGATGAATGCCGTCAGCAGCACCAGCCCCGCCAGCGCGGACGGATTGCGCAGCAGCGAGCGCCAGACGCCGCGCCCCGCCCCACGCCCCGCGTCGCTACCGGCCGGGTCCGACGATGCGCCGCGCTGGCCAAACAACGCCCCGCCCAGTTGGCGGCGCCATGGGGACGTTGCCGCGGGCACATCGCCCGCGGCTGAAATCACGTTTGGAGACTCGGAAGCCATTCAATGCCTCTTAACGAAACAAAAGCTCGACAGAACCTGGACGCCACGCAAGCGCGCTCACGCGACGCGCGGATCGAGCCAGGCCTGCAGCAGATCCACCACCACGTTCGCGACGATCACCAGCAGCGAGGAGAGCAGCAGCACCCCGAGCAACACGCTGAAATCGCGCGCCATCACCGCATCCAGCGCGAGGCGTCCGAGACCGGGCCAGCTAAACACCGTCTCCGTGACCGCCGCGCCGCCAAGCAGCGTGCCGAAGTGCATGCCGACGATGGTGGTCAGCGGCATCAGCGCGTTGCGCAGCACGTGGCGCACCGTCACCCGCCAGGGATGCAGGCCCTTGGCCTGGGCAGTGCGTACGAAGTCTTGCCGCTGCACTTCAAGCATCGCGGCGCGCGTAAGGCGTGCATAGATGGCGACAAAGAACGTCGCCAGCGTGGCGGCCGGCAGCAGCACATGCTTGAGCGCGTCGACGAAGTACGCCCAGCCATGCAGTTGCACGCCGATCGTCAGATTGCCGCCGCTCGGCAGCCAGCCGAGGTGCACCGAAAACAGCACGATGGCCAGCAGGCCGATCCAGAAACCCGGCGTCGAATAGAACAGCAGCGCCAGCACCGAGAGCACACGGTCGGGCCACTTGCCGGCCCAATGCGCCATTACCGCGCCGAGCACAACACCGGCGACAATCGCCAGCGAGAGCGCCACGCCCATCAGCACCAGCGTGTTCGGCAGGCGCGAGAGGATCAGCTGCATCACCGGCATGTCGTAACGCGGGGAGTAACCGAGGCTAAAGTGCGCAAGGTGCGAAAGATACGACCACAACTGGTGCACGACCGGCTGGTCGAGACCGAACCTCGCGCGCAGCACCTGCATGGTTTCCGCTGTGGCCGAGCCGGACTCGCCAGCGATCACGTCGGCGGCGTCGCCGGGCATCAGCTTGAGCAGGAAGAAGTTCAGGATGACGATGCCGATCACCGTCGGCAATGCCTGCCAGGCGGTGCGCCGCGCAATCGTGCTGAAACGCAAACGTCGGCTCATGGCGGCTCCTCGTCAGGCACTCAGATACACGTCGGCCAGGTTGCCTTCGAGGCCCTGAGCGGTCACCGTATGGTTGTGCACGCGCCGGTTGGCGAGCGTGATCATGCGCGGCGCGACCAGATTGAGAATCGGCAGGTCGCGATAGACGATCTGCTGGAACTGCTGGTAGAGCGCGACGCGCTTGCTCTCGTCGGTTTCCACCGAGGCGGCTTCGAGCAGGCGGTCCACTTCGGGATTGCTGTAATGCGGCGCGTTCGAAAACGGCACACCTGGGCGGATATTCTTCGACCAGTAGAGGCGTTGCACGCCCACGCTCGGGTCGAACAGCGTGTTCACGCCGATACTCGTGAAATCGAACTGGCGGTCCGCGTAGACGCGCTTGAGAAACGCGGGCAGATCCTGCGAGCGCACCGTGACATCAATACCCACTCTGGACAAGGCGGATTTCACATACTCGGCCTGGCGCTGGTAGAGGTCGCCGTAAGGCAGGAAGTCATGCGTCAGGCTAAAGCGCACGCCGCCGTCCTTGCGCGGATAGCCCGCGGCATCGAGCAGCTTTTCCGCGGTCTCGATATCGAACGCATACGGCGCGAGCTTTGGATCGTGATACGGCGAGGCCGGCGTGATGGGCGTCGGTGAAATGTCGGCATAGCCGTAAGCGATCGTGCGCTGTACGACCTGCGGGTTGATCGCATGGGCAATCGCCTGACGCACCCGCAAGTCCTTCAGGATCGGATGATCGAGATTGAAGTCGACTTCCGAAAGCGGCTCGAGAAACCGATAGCCGCGTGTTTCGACCGTGAGCTGCGGCAGTTGCGTCAGACGCGGCAAGTCGGTCAGCGGCACCGGGTTCTCGCCGCCCAGGTCCAGCGCGCCCGTTTCGAATGCCGCCGAGCGCGCGGCGGCATCCGGGATGACCTTGAAGATGAGCGTGTCGATATACGGCTTGCCGGGCGCCCAGTAGTCCGGGTTGCGCTCGTAAACGATATTGGCGCCGCGCGTCCACGACTTGAAGCGATACGGCCCCGTACCGATGGGCGCATTGTTGTGAGGATTGCTGAGCGGATCGCCCGAGGCATACAGATGCTTCGGCACGATCGGCGACTCGCCGGCGGACAGCGCCTTGAGGAGGTAAGGCGCGGGTTTCGACAACTCGATCACGGCGGTGCGTGCGTCGGGTGTGGAGACTCGCGTCACATTCGCAAACGTGCTGCGTCCGCGCGGATGGACCGACCTGAGCAGATCGATCGAAAACGCCACGTCCTCCGACGAAAACGGCTGGCCGTCGTGCCACTTCACGCCCTGGCGCAGCGTGAAAGTATATTTCAGGCCGTCCGGGCTGACGACCCAGGCAGTCGCCAGTTGAGGCTGCGGGTTCAGATCGAAGTCATACGCCAGCAAGCCTTCGAGTACTTTCGAACTCGCGGCGAGCGCGGGCCCGGTGGTCTGAAAAATCGACACGAGCACCGGCGGCTCGGGGTTGATCAGCACGTTGAGCGTACCGCCGCGCTTCGGCGTGGCGCTCTCGCCCTGAGCGAGCGCCAGCGTGGGCAGGCTTGCAGCAGCCAATGCAGCGCCCGATGAAAGCAGAAATTCGCGTCGATTCAGCCCAGCCATTTAATTCGCTTCCTTTCACCAGCAGTTGAGATGTGATCAGGCAAGTTGCTTGCCGCGGCCCGGGCGGCGCCGGACCACGGGACAATGCAAAGCCGGCTCCGCGCGCAGCAAGCGCGCAGCAGGGACAGGTCGGGAGGGATCAGTCGTGGCTCGGGAGAGCAGCCGGAGAGGATGATCGTAGCAACGACGGATTGGCTAATGAACCAACACATCCTGCTATCGATATAACGCGTGCGGCGCAGCGGCGCCCGATGCGACGCAGCGCGCGCACCGTTTCGGTGCCATCGGGCGTGGCGCGGCTCAGTGGATGGCCAATTGCTTCACTACCGCGATCATGCGGTCCACTTCTTCCGGCGTGTTGTAGAACGCCAGTGACGGGCGCACGGTCGCCTCGAGGCCAAAACGCCGCAAGATAGGCTGTGCGCAATGGTGGCCGGCGCGCACGGCAATGCCCTCTTCGCTGAGCGCGCGTCCCACCTCTTCGGGCGTGTAGCCGTTCAGAACGAACGACAGCACACTCGCCTTGTCCTGCGCCGTGCCGATCAAACGCACGCCCGGAATCGGCTTCATCAGCGCGGTGGCGTAGTCGAGCAACTCGTGCTCGTAGCGCGCAATATTTTCGATGCCGACCCGCGTCACGTAGTCGAGCGCCGCGCCGAGTCCGACGGCGTCCGCGATGTTCCCGGTACCCGCCTCGAAGCGATGAGGAGCGGGCTGAAACACGGTCCGCTCGAACGTGACATCCGAAATCATGTTGCCGCCACCCTGCCAGGGCGGCATCGCATCGAGCAACTCGCGCTTGCCGTAGACCGCGCCGATGCCGGTCGGGCCAAACACCTTGTGGCCCGAGAACACGAAGAAATCCGCGTCCATTGCCTGCACGTCCACCCGCATATGCGACACCGACTGCGCGCCGTCGATCAGCGCCACCGCGCCGACGCGATGCGCCATCTCGACGATTTCCTTGACCGGCACGACGGTGCCCAATGCGTTCGACACCTGTGTGACCGAGACGATCTTCGTCTTGTCGTTCAGCAGCCGGCTGTATTCTTCGAGCAGCACCTGGCCCGAATCGTCAACCGGAATCACCCGCAGCGTGGCGCCAGTCAATGAAGCCAGTTGCTGCCACGGCACGATGTTGGCGTGGTGTTCGAGGTGCGACACGATGATCTCGTCGCCCGCCCCGACGTTCTGTACACCCCACGATTTCGCAATCAGGTTGATCGCCTCGGTCGTGCCGCGCACAAATACGATCTCCTCCGGCTGCGAGGCGTTGATAAAGCGCTGTACCTTGCTGCGCGCCGCCTCATAAGCGTCGGTCGCACGGCCGGCCAGTGCATGCGCCGCACGGTGAATGTTGGAGTTCTCGTGCAGGTAGAAATAGGAAAGGCGATCGATGACCGACTGCGGCTTTTGCGTGGTGGCGGCGTTATCGAACCAGACGAGCTGCCGTCCGTTCACCCGCTCCTGCAAGATCGGGAAGTCGCGGCGGATCGCGTTCACATCGAACTGCGGATGGCCGGATTGTGCCTGCGCGGCAGGCCCGGATGCGCGGCTCGCTGCGGGTGCGCCTGGTGCGCGGATATCCGCGAGAAAATAACGCTCCACGCTCTCCGGCTGGGCCGGCGCCGTATCCGAAAACCCACGCGGCAATCCGAACGGCGAACCTTGCAAAGAGCCGACCTGCGCCGGCTCGGCAGCAGGCAGAAGCGACGGAACGCTCAGTGGATCGAGCAGCGACACCGTGGGTAGCGGCGCGGCCCCGCCGCCGTGCGTGAGAGACCTGGCCGGATCCATGAAATAGTAGGGCGACGCGCTACTGCGCCCCGGCGCGGCATCGACCGGCGCATTCGCCGCTGCGGCTTCCGGCACGCCGAGCACCGTGCCGCCGTAACGGCTGTCGAGTCCAGGCGCCACGGTCACCAGATTGTCGGGCAAGCCGTTCTGCGCAGCAGCATGCGGCAACAAGGCAGGCGCACGGTTGCCGAGCGAAAGCACGTGGGTCGGCGCCGAAGGCGCAAGGTTGGCGCCCGGCACCTTGCCTTGCGGCAGCGCCGCACCCGGGATGCCGCTGCCTGCGCCGGATGGTCCGGCCATCGGCGAACCCGGCGGCACCGGATTCGTCGAAGCCGGTACGGCGGGCGCGGCCGCTGCAAACTCCGAGGGTGCGCTACCCGGTACGCCATTGCCGGCCGGCGTGCTGCCCGGCGGGGTGGCGAAAAACTCGTTCGCCAGACGCGTGAGCGTCGCCGGATCGGGCAAACCTGCGGGAAGCGCTGACGTCGGATCGGGATAGGCTGCCGGCGAACTACTGGTAGGTGTGGTCATATTCATGGTACTTGCCGACCTCAACGTCCTCGAGGATCGCCAGCGCGTCCGGCGTGTGCACTGCGAGCGAGCAGTACAGCGACACCAGATACGAAGCGATAGCCTGGTTGTTGATTCCCATGAAGCGCACCGATAACCCCGGCCCCTGCTCGCCCGCCACACCGGGCTGATAGAGACCGACTACTCCCTGGCGTTTGTCGCCGACCCGCAGCAGCAGGATTTTGGTCTTGCCGTCTTCCACCGCCACCTTGTCCGATGGAATCAGCGGAATGCCGCGCCATGTCAGGAACTGGGAGCCGAACAGACTGGTAGTGGGCGGCGGCACACCGCGGCGCGTGCACTCGCGGCCAAAGGCGGCAATCGCCGTGGGGTGTGTCAGGAAAAACGCCGGCTCCTTCCACACCTTGGTCAACAGTTCGTCGAGATCGTCCGGAGTGGGCGCGCCGGTGAGCGGCAGCACGCGCTGCTCGTCCGCGACATTCGCAATCAACCCGTAATCAGGGTTGTTGATCAGCTCGCTTTCCTGATTCTCCTTGACCGTCTCAATCGTCAGACGCAACTGCTCCTTGATCTGATCGTGCGGACTGCTATAGAGATCGGAGATGCGGGTATGCACTTCGAGTACCGTGCTCACCGCGTTCAGGAAATACTCACGCGGCTCCTCTTCGTAAGGGACATACGTAGTGGGTAGCTGGTTCTCGCTCTCGCGCTGCGTACACGCGACGCGAACTTCCTCGGGATTCTTGACCTGATTGAGACGGTAAATGCCTGCTTCGACCGGGACCCACTGCAGGAGGTGCGTGAGCCAGCGAGGCGTAATAGTGGCAAGCTGCGGGACGGTTTTGGTGGCGTTCGCTAATTGCCGCGCGGCGTGGTCGCCAAGCGCGCTGTGACCGGGTGTTGCCATTTTCATACTCCCTTTCTATGAGAAAAACGGGAATGCTTATAGGCAAAAGTGATTTTGGAAGCCGGTCTAAAGATACGTCGCCTTTTCCGATCCCGCAAGGACTAGATCGCGGTAATTGATGAAGCAGCGTTAGCGGGTATTGCTGTGCTTGCTCTTATGCGTGACGAACGCATACAGCCACCATCCAGCGAGCATTGCCGGCAAGAAATAGAGCGCTTCTGCGTCAGGCGCTGCGAGCAATGCAATCGCCGGCCCAGGGCAATAGCCAGACAGTCCCCACCCAAGGCCAAATATCGATGCACCCGCAATCAGCTTGCTGTCGATCGCCTTGGCTTTCGGTAAATCGAAGTTCTGTGTCAACAATGGCGAGCTGCGCCGCATAATGAAATGGAAAGCAACCGTTGCAAACGCGACTGCGCCACCCAGCACGAATATGAGGCTTGGATCCCAGTGCCCGGCCACATCGAGAAAGCCCAACACCTTCTGAGGCCGTGTCATGCCCGCAAGCGCGAGTCCGGCGCCGAACAGCAGTCCGCAGATGAGACTGACGAGGTAACGCAGCAGTCTCATTGAACCCCCAACAGGTGACGCACCACATAGGTTGTCGCGATACCCGCAACGAGAAAGGTCAAGGTCGCGACCATCGAGCGCACTGAAATACGGGCGATGCCACACACGCCGTGTCCGCTGGTACAGCCACGCGCGAGCGCCGTGCCGAAGCCCACCGCGAGGCCCGCGGCGACCAGCAATCCATGCGGAAAACCGGGCCTCGCATGCGGCGCTGCATCACCGTATCCGGCGTGGGCCGCCAGCCAGTAATAGAGCCACGCACCGGCGACCAGCCCGGCCAGAAATAGCGCACGCCAGAGAAATTCGCCGCGCTCCTGCGAGATCAAGCCTCGGGCGATACCGCTGATGCCGGCGATCCGGCCGTTGAACCAGAGCAGCAGTGAGGCCGACAGCCCGATCAGCAGGCCACCGGCCAGCGCGCTGTAAGGTGTGAAGGATTCCATGGCAGACCGTTGTAGATGCCGCGAGGGAGCGTGTCCTGAAACGCGCGGCGACGGCGACATACTAACTTGCCAGCACTGCCAATGTGGAATGTGGAAACCGGTCGACGGCCGGTTCTTCATGAGACCGGCCGCAGGCAAAACGTCAGAACACCCGTCCTTCGGTCAGATGCGTGGTCACGCCATTCAACTCGTAATCACCGATCACCCGCGCCTTGTGCAGCAGCGGGTTGTGACTGAAGATCGTGCGCAGATTGCGCCAGTGGCGGTCGAAGTTGTGTCCGCGTGCCGTAGCCGACGCCCCGCCCACTTCGAACAGGCGTTCGCCCGCATATAGCGCCAGCTTGCTGACGACCAGTTGCGTCTTTGCCGTCGCCAGCGCGCCTTCGAGCACCAGCGCTTCGGCATTGCTTGCGCCCTTGCGGATCGCATTCGCCGAGCGCTCGAGGGTCCGCGCGTTTTGCTGCACCAGTGCGTCGATCGACAGGCTATGCGCCGCGAGATCGCCCACCACCTGCTGCACGAAGCCATCTTCACGCGCGGACGGCGCCGGACTATGCAGCACAGGACGGCCGAACTCCGTGACATAGCGGCGCGCATCGGCAACGATGTTGCGCACGATCCCGGCGGCAACCGCAACCAGGTGCAATTGCCGCAGCGCGCCACCGTGCCGGCCCGCCAGCGTCGTGTTGCCGCGCGCCACGATTTCATGTTCGTAGACGCGCACATTGTCGAGCACGAGACTGCCGCTTGCCGTCATGCGCTGGCCCATGCCGTCCCAATCGTCGAGCACCTCCAGGCCTTCGCGCGCCACCGGGATCACGATCGAGACGTTCTGTTCGTTTTCATCCTGGACGTTGATCCGCGCATAGTCCGAAAATGCGGTGCCCGTCGAATAGAATTTGCGGCCCGTCACCCGATAATTGCTGCCGTCGCGTACCAGCTTCGTGGTGATTTCGCCGGGACGCGAGGTTCCAAGCTCGGTGGATGCGCCACCGAAGATGGCGCCCTTTTGCAGGCGTTCGATCTGGATGTCGTTGAACGTGGTGCGCGGCGACAGCAGCAGCGATTCGGTCAGGTCGAAATGAATCCGCAGCGCGTGCGCGACGTTGGACTCTTGTGCAGCCAGCGTGGTAATCACGTTGAACAGATCTTCCAGCGTGCCGCCGAGACCGCCCCACTCCACCGGAAGACGCAACACGCCGAGGCCCGACTCCCGAAACAGCGCAAACGCCGCAAACGGCAATTCGCGCCTGGCCTCGCGCTGCGCGGCGTCTTCGCCGATCGCTTCGGCCAAGGCCGGCAACGCGGACAGCGCCGCCTGGAGCCGCGACTGCGCGGCGGTTTCGTGTAAGACCTGCATGCCTTCATTCCTTGTAAAAACGCATGAGCCGGGCGATTCCGGCGCTAAAACGAGAATTCGTGAGGCGCGGCTCGGCGCGCCCATCAGCGCTGAATTCAATTCAATGCCGTGGCCGCCGCAGCGCCGACGGGCGACCCTTCCAGCGCGACCGATGCCCGGCCGTCGGGTCCGACCGGAACGTCGCCCACCAGCGTGGTCCGATACAACTGGCGGTCAAAGTCGAGATCGAAGATGTCGGTGGGCGCCAGATGCGCCGTAGCGCGGTTGTCCCAGAACGCGAGGCTGCCCGGCTCCCATTTGAAACGCACCGTGAATTCGGGGCGTGTCACATGCTCCCAGAGCAGTTCGAGCAGCACCTGACTCTCGCGCGGCGTCACGCCGACAATGTATTTCAGGAAGCCCGGGCTCACGTACAGAGCGCGTTCACCCGTTTCCGGATGCACTCGCACCAGCGGATGCTCCGTCACAAGCGTGCGCTGCTCGACCGCCTGCACGAATGCCTCGGTGCCGCTCGCACCGGCCGGAGGCGCAAAACGATGCACGCCCCGCAAGCCATCCACAAACGCGCGCAAGGGTTCCGACAGTTTCCCGTAAGCGGTGACGAGATTGGTCCACTGCGTATCGCCCCCGAACGGCGGGATCGTGACGCCACGCAGGATCGAGGCATACGGCGGATTGACCGCTGCGGTGACATCGGTGTGCCAGCCCGTCCACGGTCTCAGCAGTGTCGTGCCCTCGAACCGCGTGGCCTTGCGAAACTTGGAGATGGAATAGAGTTGCGGATGACCATCCACATGTCCGAACACCGGATGGCCGACGGTGAGTTCGCCAAACTGCGCAGAGAACGCGACGTGTTGCTCGTGGGTGAGAAACTGCTCGCGAAAGAACACCACGCGCCACTTCAGCAGCGCCGCGCGGATCTCCGCGACATGCTGGACCGACAGCTTCTGCGTCAGATCGACCCCACGAATTTCCGCCCCGATATGCGCCGAGAGAGGCGCAACCTGGAGCGAGCCTGTTTCGGCGGAGAGGGCAGCACTCATTGAATACTCCTGATGGACAAATGCCTGAGCGGCAATCCGTCAACAGTAAAGTCCTCGCCACGCCGACTCAACCAATCTTTGCGCATATGCAAAACATCTGCAGTGCGAACGCAGCGCAAGCGCCGGGATTCGATTCAATGGGCCCGAATCAGAAGCTCAAAGGTTGCATCGGCGTCAGCCGTGGAGCTTCGACCACGCCCCCAGCCTACCGCGTTGCGATAGCTGCCTAGCAACGCGCTTTCCGTGATGCGGGTTTCGTCTACCGCGCAAGCTGCCTCGGCCTGTGGCGCAACGAACAGTGCATCCTCCGGGCAATAAAGCTCGCACATGAAGCAGGTCTGGCAATCGTCTTGCCGGGCGATCCGCGGAATGCCGCCCGGGACCGCTTCGAATACATTGGTCGGGCACGCCCGCACGCAGATGTTGCATCCGGTGCAGCGCGATTCGCTGACGATCTCGATCATGCCGCCGCTCCGATCGCTTCGGACAAAGACACGGCAACCGGCGTTCGGCGCACCCACACTTCGTCGAGTCCGCCGCTGAGCAGGCGATGACGCTGGCCCTCGTCGAGCGCCTTGTATTCCTGACGCCGGTGCATGCCGCGCGTTTCGGTCCGCTGCAGCGCGCTGCGGTACATCCAGCGCGAAGTTGCGACCATCGCGGCGGCCTCTCTTGCGCGCACGGCCTCCTGTACGTCCCGTGCCGGTGCGCTGGAACGCAGTTTCAGCCACAAATCGTCGAGCCGCTGCAAGGAGTCGTTGAGTAGATCGTCGCTGCGTGTCCAGTTGCGTTCGTACGGGAAGACTTCCGCCTGAACCGCCTGGACCACACTCTGGCTGTCGTATGCGTGAGCGCCGCCGTCGCGCAGGCCCACGCCCCCGGCATGACGCAGCGAACGCTCGCGCGCCGCGCCTCCCACCTGACGCGCGTGATCCGCGGCCCCCGCCCCGGCCCAAAGGCCCGACGACATCGCCCACGCGGCGTTATGACTGCCGCCCCCGGTGAAGCCGCCGCAGATCAGTTCGCGCGTGGCCGCATCCCCGGCCGCATACAGGCCTTCAACCGAGGTTGCGCAATGCTCGTCCAGCAGATGCAGGCCGCCGGTGCCGCGCACGGTCCCTTCAAGCCGCAGCGTGACCGGGAAATGCTGGGTGAAGGGATCGATGCCGAGCCGGTCGAACGGCACGAAGAAGTTTGGCTGGGCAGTGCGCATCCAGCTACGTATCTGCGCGTCGGCCTTGTCGATGCAGGCGAAGACACGGCGCGTCTGCAACTCGCGAGCAATGACGCCACGCCCGTGCGCCGACCCCGCGCCCTCGATCTTCACGCCGTCCTCGTCATAGAAAGTCGCCCAGGTGTAGAAAAGCGATTTGGTGACTGACGAGAACGCGGGCCCGAGACCATACGCGTTCGAAAACTCCATGCCGGACAATTCGGCGCCGACTTCGGCGGCCATCAGTTGACCGTCGCCGGTCAGCACGTTGCAACCGAGCGCGCGGCTCTGAAAAGCGCATCCGCCTGTGGCAATCACCACGGCACGCGCTCGCGCGATCCAGCGCTCCGAGGTTTGCCGGTTCACGCCGGCAGCGCCCGCCACTGCGCCGCTGTCGTCGACAAGCAGTTCGAGCGCCGGGCTGTGATCGAGAATTCGCGCGCCGGCTTCCTTGACGCGCTTGCGCATCAGGCGCATGTATTCCGGCCCTTGCAGCGAGGTGCGACGCTGCTCGCCGGTTTCGTCGACAGGAAACGGATAACCCCACTGCGCCAGTTGCTGCACGTTCAACCAGGTCTGCTCGAGCACCCGGTCCATCCAGGCGTGCTCGGCCAACGCGCCGCCCAACGAGAAGCGGCTTGCCTTGGCGCGGCTGCGTGCGTCGGCGTCGGGCGCCACGTACCAGATGGCCGTGCCGGCCGGCGCAGTCGCACCCGAGGTGCCGCAGTAGCCCTTATCCGCGAGCACCACCTTTGCTCCCCTCGCGGCAGCGCCTATCGCACCCCAGGTCCCCGCAGGACCGCCGCCGATCACCAGCACATCGACGTCGTAGCGCGCGCCCACCGACGCGTCATCCGCTTTCCTTCCCTGCTGGCTCGCGACGCTCATGAAGCGCCTCCCGTCTTGATGGACCGATCCGAAAACTTATCCTCTCCACCGGCGCCGGCAAACCAAGAATTGCAGCTATTCATATGGGCAGGCTGAATATTTGACGGCATCGAGCGCCGCTGCTCATGCCGGTTACAAGGCCGCTGCGCCAGACAATGTTCACATAATCCTGGGTCCGTAGAATCCGCATCGTCGTCGGACTTTCACCCTCCGGCTCCAGCTTTCCTTGCTTCGCGACCTCTCGTTGCACGTACCCACGTCAACGCGCGCCACCGTCTTCGCAACAACTCACACCGACAACGCGGAACAACCCATGAATGGAAATTACCGCCCCGTACAAAGGCTGATCGCTTCATCACTACTGGTGTCGCTGCTAGGCCTGAGTGCGTGCGGAAGAAAGAACGAGGACGGCGCGCAAGCTGCCGCCGACGCCTCCGCAACCAGTGCGGCGACTGCGGCATCCGCCGTCGAACCCGCCTCTGCCGCACCTGTCGCCTACACACCGCCGAGCGCGGATCAGCTCTACCAGATGGTCGCGCCGATCGCCCTTTTTCCGGACAAGCTCGTCGCACTGGTGCTGGCGGGCTCCACTTACCCGGACCAGATCACCGCGGCGAACACGTGGCTTGGGCAGAACCCGAACCTCAAGGGGCAGGCGCTCGCCGCGTCCGCCGACCAGCAGTCATGGGATCCTTCGGTCAAAGCGCTGACGGCGTTTCCGGCTGTGCTATCGCAGATGGCGACGAACCTTGCATGGACCACATCGCTCGGTCAGGCCTATTACAACGATCCCACCGATGTGCTCAACGCAATCCAGGTGATGCGCCAGCGGGCGCAGACATCCGGCAACCTGTGCACGACCAGCCAGATGCGGGTTACCCGGACGAAGCAAACCTCTGCGCCCAGAGACTACACACCCGCACCGGCTACGCCCGGCGTGTATGAAGGTCCGTCCGTCATCCCGGCGCCGGCCCAGGCGATCGTGATCGAGCCCGCGCAGCCGGATGTCGTCTATGTGCCCTCCTACAATCCCGCGCTGGTCTATGGCGCGCCGGTCGCGGCCTATCCAGGCTACCTCTACCACCCGCCGGTCTACGCGCCGGGCGCCGTGGTGGCAGCGGGCGTGATCTCGTTTGGCATCGGCATCACGGTCGGGGCCATGCTCAGCCACGTAGGATGGGGCTGGCACGCGTGGGGCATGCACTGGGGCGGGCCGCCCCCAGGCGGCCCCGGCGGTCCGCGCTGGGGTGGATGGCAGCGCCCGGCGGTGGTCTTTAACCACACGACTTATGTCTCCCGCTCGACCACGGTGATCAACCAGATCAACAACACGCGCATCACCAACAACTACAGCGGCACAGTGAGCAATGCTTTCGCGCACAACGGCGCACCGCCGGCTGCGATGGCGCAGATGCATGCGCAGATGCCCCGCCCCGGCATGCGTGCGGCGGCGCCCATGACGATGCCGCGCTTCAGCGCGAACGACGCACGGCCTGGTGCACTACCTGGCGCACGGCCTGGCGCGGGTGCTGGCGCAGGTTCCTATGCGCATCCATCCCCACGGTACGGCGCAAACCACGCGAATGTGATGGCCACGAATCACGCACAGACATCGGCCTTGCACGGCAACCCCATGGAGACGCATACGCGGCCGGAAGGACACTTCGAAGGCTCACCGCAGCTCGAACATCAGCAGGTGCCACATCCGCCGTCGCAATACGCCACGCAGCCCGGACGCGAACGCCCGGCCGAAGGACCTGTCCGCACGCCGCAACCGGAGGCGCAAGCGCAGGCCATGCAGCATCGTCAAAACACCGAGGCCCATCCACAGGCACCTCACGAGGACTTTGCCCAGGCACATCCGGCCGCACCGCGACAGGATGTGCAGCACTTCACTCAGCCACAGCCACAACTGCGCTCACAGTCACAGGCACAACCGCGTTCACAGGCACAGGCGCAACCGCAACGCATGCAGCCACGTCCACCGGAACCCAGGCCACGTCCCTCCGCGCCCAGTCCAATGGCTCATCATGCCGACACTCACCAGCACCGTTCGTGAATGACAGCGGCCGGTGTCGCGAGCGGTTGAAAAGACGAACCGTCAGCGACACGCTCTACACGGCATGTAATAGGTTGTCCTGAGCAACGCCGCTGACAGATCGGCTATACCGTGTCTTTCGCCCCTTCGGTCATGCGCCCAGCACTGCATCACCACGGGATAGTCTCGTTTTCCCAGCGCGTGAACGTCCCTGTCGGGCTATCCGGTCCAAGCAGCGCAACGCGCACCACCTCGCGAGCGCCCTCCTCGACAGTCTGCGTGCCGGCAAATCCGTTGAGGTTCGTCCTGGTGAAGCCCGGAGACACGGCGTGAACCTTGATCCCCTCGGACTCCAGTTCGATCGCCATGGCAACCGTCAAAGCGTTGAGCGCCGTCTTGGACGCCGGGTAGACCGGGCCGAAAATCGCACGGTAGGCGAACGCCGGGTCCAAGTTCGTCGTCAGCGACCCAACGCCACTTGAAACGTTGACGATGCGCGCTGCCGTTGCCTTGCGCAGGAGCGGCAGCATGGCCTGATAAACGGCGAGGACGCCGAACACGTTGGTATCCCACACCGCGCGCATTTCATCGAGGGACACGTTGCTCGGGCGAGTTGTCTTTGCGTACTCTTCGACGCTCTGGCCGGGCTGCCTGTTCGTATTGGAGATCGCCGCGTTGTTGATAAGCACGTCCAGGCGGCCAAACTCCTTGCGGATACGCTGCGCTGCGGCAGCGATCGAAGCCTGATCCGTCACGTCAAGCTGGAGGGCGTGTGCGTCCGCCCCCACCTCCCTGGCCGCCGCCTCGCCGCGCTCGAAATTGCGCGATCCGACCAGCACAGTGAAGCCGTGTGTCACGAGATCCTTCGCGATCTGAAGACCGATTCCCTGATTCGCACCGGTGACGAGAGCGATGGGTTTGTCCAGCATGGCAATCTCCTTCCTGTGTCGAGTGGTAAGACGATAGGCCGGCTCGGCCGGACTTTCTACCATCAACAGTCCAAATTTTGTTTGCAGAAGTCCTTTCGTGATTGACCTGCCTGCTGCCCGGAAATAGCACTTGACATCAGAATACGCACGACTGTATTTTCACTAAATACGCACGAGTGTATTAAGCCATGAGCAAACCATCGTTTCGCGAAGACATTCTCAATGCCGGCCTCGAGGTGATGCTCCGGGCGGGATACGAGGGCGCCAGTGTGCGCGACATCTGCGCAGCCGCAGGCGCTCCGCATGGTTCCTTCACCAATCACTTCCGTTCCAAGGAGGCGTTTGCGCAGGAAGTACTCGACCGCTATTTCGCTCACACGAAGGAGCTGGTCAAACAGGCTTTGGGCGACCAGTCTCTTACCCCACGGGCCCGCCTCAAGCGGTATCTGGACATCATCAGTGGCGTGCTGGCAGACGACAAATGGAATCGCGGGTGCCTGATCGGCGATTTCAGTCTCGAGACCGCTTCTCAAAGCGAACTTCTGCGCGAGCGGCTGGACGCCATATTCCAGGAATGGCGCAGTCCGTTTGCGTTGTGTATCGGGGAGGCCCAAGCCGCCGGTGAGATCGATTCGGCTTTCGATCCGCTGGATCTGGCCGAATTCCTCCTCGCCTCATGGGAAGGCGCAATTCTGCGCATGAAGGTCGAACGCGGGCCTGCCGCGCTCGAGCGCTTCAAGAAAATCGCTTTCCAAACCATCTTCAAGGAGCAGAAATGAGCACGCTTTTTGACGTTGAATTGCCGAAGGTGCAAGTTCTGGGTTCCACCATGGCCTACCGGGAAGCAGGAGATGCCGAAGCACCGGTCGCACTCTTTCTGCACGGGAACCCGACCTCATCGTACATATGGCGGAATATCATCCCGCGCGTCGCACCGTTGGCGCATTGCATCGCACCGGATCTGATTGGATTCGGTCAATCGGGAAAGCCGGACATCGAGTATCGGTTTGCCGATCACGTCCGGTACCTGGACGCGTTTCTCGCCCATGCTGGAATCTCGTCGGCGTTCGTCATCGCGCAGGACTGGGGAACCGCTCTCGCGTTTCACCTCGCGGCTCGCAGACCGGAGTTTATCCGTGGGCTTGCTTTCATGGAGTTCATCCGGCCGATGCCGACGTGGGACGATTTTCACGCAGAGGCACGCGAAATCTTCGCGAAGTTCAGAACACCCGGGGTGGGTGAAGAGATGATCCTGGAAGGCAATGTCTTCGTGGAGCAGGTTCTTCCCGGGGGAATGGTGCGAAGACTCACGGACGAGGAAATGTCTGTCTACCGGGCGCCATTTCCCACGCCCGAGTCGCGCCGGCCCACGTGGCGTTTCCCGAATGAACTGCCTATCGCGGGAGAACCCGCTGACGTGTACTCGACGCTGGAAGAAGCGCATCGTGCTCTGGCGCAGTCCTCTTATCCAAAGCTGCTTTTCACTGCAACCCCGGGCGCTCTGGTCACGCCGGCCGTTGCCGATAATTTTTCGAACAAACTTAAGGACTGCAAAGCTGTAGAGCTTGGCGCCGGAATTCACTACTTGCAGGAGGATCATCCCGATACCATTGGCGCCGCCGTCAGTGAATGGCTAATCGGACTGGGAATAGGTACCGGCCCAAAACAAAGGCTGAACTTATAGACACCCGTCTGCCGCCATAGCCGCAATGAAGAGTCGTGGAGCGGACAGGTGAGCGTAATCCGCGAGCGCCGGTGGGAGGATGCTGGAGTGCTCGTCGCCGCTCACCAGGGAACGACCCTTCCCAGGTAGTCCAGGTAATGCAATCCGGAGCGCCCTTCGTAAGCCTCTATCGTGCTCACCAGGTTCGGGATGCTTTCCCCGATAGTCAGACGCGCATCAGGACCGCCCATGTCCGTCTTTACCCACCCAGGCGCCATCAATAGCAGGGTTCTCGGGTCGTCGTGGTGGCGCGCGGCAAAGCTGCGCATGAACATGTTGAGCGCGGCTTTGCTGCCCCGGTAAACCTCGTAATTGCCGTTGGTGTTGTTCGTGATGCTACCCTGCCCCGACGACATGACGCCAATTGTTCCGCCCGGCTGGACGAGGTCCTGAAACGTCTCTATCACTCTCATCGGACTCAGCGAGTTCGTGACCATGACGCGCACGAATTCTTCGGTCGAGACATCGGCGATCGTTTCGCCATCGTCGTTCTTGACGCCGGCATTCACGAAGAGGATATCCAGTCGCCGATCTTTTAGACGGCCGTGTAATGCCGAGACCTGGCTGGCAATCGTAATGTCAACCGCTTCCACTTCCAGCGCGCCCCGCGCGCCTTCCGAGAGTTGGCACAGCTTTTCTGTAGAGCCCTGCCTCCCCGTGGCAATCACTCGCCAGCCGCGCTTGAGGTATTCCTCGACCATCGCGAATCCGAGGCCCCGCGATGCGCCGATAAGGAGGATGGTTTTCTGCGTGGAGATGTCTTGCATGGATAGCTCCCTGTAGTGAAATCGGTGAGACCCGGATGTGCGCCGATAGAAGGTGGCGCTGAGCTGCTGCGCATTCGGTCACGGGTCGATACATGGAATATATCGATCAGCGGGACATGGCGGAAGACGCAGCAGTTGCACTTATAACCTGCACCAGACGCCATGCCCCGACGCATCACGCTACAATCGGGCATGCCCGAAGCCGACCTGAATCTGCTCATTGCGCTTGACGTCCTGCTTGCCGATGGCAGCGTGGCCGGTGCTGCGCGTCGACTGGGATTGAGCGCCTCGGCAATGAGCCGGACCTTGACCCGGCTGCGCGAGGCGACCGGCGACCCGTTACTGGTTCGCGCGGGGCGCGGTATGGTACTGACGCCTCATGCGGAGGCACTGCGTCAACGGACCCAGAACGCGGTTCATGAGGCACGTGCGGTACTTCGTCCCTCGACAGCGGAGCCTGATTTCTCAACGTTGCAGCGCACCTTTACCATTCGCGCCAACGACGGTTTTGTGGAGGCCTTCGGCGCCTCATTGATCGCCGCGGCAACCGCAGTCGCGCCGCTCGTGTGTCTGCGTTTTGCACCCAAGCTCGAGAAAACAGCGACGTATCTGCGGGACGGCTCCGCCGATCTTGAGATCGGTGTTTTAAGCGAAATGGGACCGGAAGTGCGCGTGCAGGCACTATTCCGGGATCGCTTTCTTGGGGCTGTCAGACACGGCCATCCGCTCGCGATGGAGCGCGAGGTGAGCGCCGAACGGTACACCGCCTTCGGTCATGTGGTCGCGTCACGGCACGGTCGCGCAAACGGACCGGTTGATGAAGCACTGGCCGGATTAGGGCTGCAACGAACGATTGTCGCCGTTGTTCCGAGCTTCCCCGCCGCACTCGCTGTGGCGCGGGCCTCCGACCTGATAGCGCTCGTGCCTGCGTCTCTTCTGATCGATCTCCCCGGACAGCAGGACGCATCAGCTGCCCCCGCCCCCGCTCACGCCTTCGAGCTTCCCGTGGCGACCGGGGAGATTACGGTGTCGCAGATGTGGCATCCCCGTTTAGAGGCCGATCCGGTTCATCGCTGGCTCCGGCAACTCACGCTGGCGGTGTGCCGGGAAAGGCCGCGTGTGTAAAGCACACCGCATAACCGTCACCCCTGGCACACACCGTCCCTTGTATACGGAATCCCGGTAGCCGCCTGGCGGACCGGCCGCGCCACTACGCGCCGATAAATTCCAGCAGTTGCCGGGCGACTGCGCGCGGCGCTTCTTCCGGTATGTAGTGCCCGCAATCGGTGATGACTCCGCCCCGAACATCCTCGGCCACGAGACGCATTGTGTCGAACAGCATCGACCCGACGCCCGACTCCGCTCCGAACGCCAGCACCGGGATGTCGAGCTTGCGCTCGCCGCGCTGCCGGCTTTCCTCCAGGCCCTGCTGGCTGAGCTGGTGGCGGTAGTACGCCATCGCTGTCCGTATCGCCCCCGGAGCGGCATTGACGCGCACATACTCGTCGAGATCCGCCGCACCAATGGCCCAGGGATGAACGGCCTTGACCCGGAACAGCCAGCTCAGGAATTCCCGCTCCCGGCCCTGGAACAGTATCTCCGGCAAATCGGGCAGACGATTGAACGCGAATTGCCAGGTTTTCAGGTTCAGCTCTTCCGAAGGAAGGCCTGCGGGCAGCGGCGAAATCCCGGGCAGCGCGGAATCGAATACCGCGAGTCGCTTCACGTCTTCCCGCCACTCGGCGGCATAGGTGTAACCGATCCACGTGCCGACGTCGTGACCCACGACGTCGATGGGACCGTCGGCCGTCAGACTCAGCGCCTCGACGACTCCATGCACGTCCGCTGCCGCCGTTCGCATGTCATATCCCGAGGTGGGGTGGTCTGAGTCGCCCATGCCCCTTGGATCAAGCGCAATCACACGCCGCCCGGCCTCAACGAGCAATGGCATTACATATCGCCATGCGTACCAGCTTTGCGGCCAGCCGGGTATCAGCACAACAGGGGCGCCCTGACCGCCTTCGACGTAATGCAGACGAACGCCCTTCACTGAAGCCGTACCGTGGTGGAATGTCTTCCAGAATTCCTGCGGCTCAAAAGGCGCCACCGTCGCGTCTGCCTGCACCTGTATTGCATCGTGTTTCATGGGAAGCTCCTTGCTTCAAGAGTTAGCCTTCTATTGGGAAGTATTCACTTCCAAATTATCCAAAAAAAAATCAATCGAGCAGCTCCAGGGCACGCTCCGTAATGTCGATCAGTTCGCCGCGCGAGCGGCTCGTCTTACCCAGCACGCGCATGCCCTGGAGTATGCACAGCAGCAGACGCCCCGTGGACTCCGCATCCACGTCACTCGTGATGGAGCCGTCCTGCTGCCCCTGCAGGATGCAATCAACCAGGCGCTTCTCATGTAGCTTGAGAACGTCCGCCACGCGCTTCGCTATCTCCTTGTCGGAACTGGCCAGATCCACCGCACTCCCGACCACCAGGCACCCGCGCTTGCCCAGGCTGCCGTGACTATATTCCACGTAGAGGGCGAGAATGGCTCGCACGCGCTCCCGCCCCGTCTGCGCACCCGCCAACTCCTTACGCAGGCGTGCGCTGCGCAATTCGACATAGCGTTCAAATGCTGCGAGAAAGACGGCGCGTTTATCGCGGAACGCCTTGTAGAGGCTGCCTTCGGTAATTCCAATCGCCGCGGTGAGCTTGCCCAGCGAGGTGGCATGAAAGCCGTATTCGCTGAAGACGGCAATCGCCTTGTCCAGCACATCCTCGAGTACAAACTCCCGAGGCCGTCCAGGGCCGCGGCTTTCGGCTTCGTGAGAAACTGATTTGTTCATGTGCGAATATTAGGAAGTATTCTCTCCCAAATCAAGCTCTTTTTTGCGAGGGGAGTGTTGCAACGCCCAAACCGGACCGGCCAGAGTGTCTTCTCTTTCCACGCATACAGACTGTGCGTCGTGATATCCACTCGCTGCGCCAAATCCGCCACCGAATGACCGCGTTCGGTTACCCGTTTGACTGCCTCAATCCTGAACTCCTCCGTGTACCGCTTCCTGCTCATTCTGACCTCCTCAGTTGCCGTAAATCATGGCTCGAAGATGTCTACGAAAAGCTGGCCGGTCCACAAACCCTGAAGTGTTTATCTACCGCGCATAAGCCCCGTAAAAAAGAGGCCTGAATCTGTTAGTTATGCGCATCATTTCCTATAACAATGCCACTAAGCGAGCTAGAATCGGAAACATTAGACGATACTGATGCCATGTATGACCGGATTGATCCTGGTCTATGCGCGGAGGATTGACCAATGAAGCAGAAAATCATTTCCTGCATGCTCACCGCCGCGCTCGTGCTCGGCCCTGTCATGCCTAGAGCGCAGGGCGCGGTCTATTCCAACGGCACGTCGACCACCACATTCCTCGTCTCGCTCACGCTTCAGGCGAACTGCTCCATCGCAGCCAACCCGCTGAACTTCGGCACCAATGGCGTGCTGGCTACCGCAATCAACCAGCAGACCACGGTCTCGGTTACCTGCACGAACACCACGCCCTACAACGTCGGCCTCGACGGCGGAAACGTCACGGGCTCTACCGTAACTGCCCGGCTCATGGCGGGCACGGCCACCGGCAACACGACCACCACCGTCGGCTTCCAGCTCTACCAGGACTCAGGGCATACGACCGTGTGGGGCAACACCCAGGGCACCAACACGGTGGCGGGCACAGGAACCGGATCGGCACAATCGATTTCGGTGTACGGCCAGGTGCCTGCGCAAACCACGCCGAAGCCCGACACCTATCAGACCACCGTTACCGCAACGGTCTACTTTTGAAGGCTTGCTGCGGTGCCATGAGACAGTTGGCGAGCGGTGTTGCCCTCCTCCTCATGAGTCTTGCCCTGGTGGCGCGTGCGGCAACCCTGCAAATCTCTCCCGTGACAGTCGACCTGCCACCGGATCTGAATGCATCGGGCATCACACTGCGCAATCCCGGAGATAGTCCGCTCTATGGTCAGGTACGGGTGTTTCGCTGGGATCAGTCCAATGGCGAGGACGCGCTTACGCCCACCAGCGAACTGGTGGCCAGCCCGCCGCTGATCCAGATTCCAGCCCGCACCGACCAGTTGATCCGCCTGGTGCGGGCGATCCCCGCGCCCACCGACAGCGAGCAAAGCTACCGCTTGCTGATCGACGAGTTGCCCGGACCGGATCAGCCGGTTGCCAACGGCGTGACGATCCGGCTGCGCTATTCGGTGCCGGTTTTCGTGGAACCGGTCAAGCCGCTCGGACAACCCAGGCTTACGTGGCGCCTGACACATGACGAGCAAGGCTGGACCCTGCACGTCGTCAATGACGGCGCTAAACGCGCACAGATTGCGGCGGTCCAGATTCTCACCGCATCGGGTAAATCATACGAAATAAATAAGGGTTTGCTTGGCTATGCGCTCGCCAAACGCGGTCGCCAGTGGCAAGTGCCGCTCCCAGCCGACGCAGACCTGAGCGGCACGGCGAAGGTTCGCGCGATGATCAACTCGCTGCCGGCCGAGTCGACGGTCAACGTCGACTAAACAGCATTGCGGGGTTCTGAGCTGGACGACGGGCGTCCGCGGGAACGGACAGGATGTATCGAATCCAGATTGATGAGAATCAGACAGGGGCCGCCACCTCATTGGCATGGCTTACGTGCTGCGGCACTCGCGGTGGGACTATTTGCCTTGAACTGTTCAGGCGCGCCGGCACAGGAATCACTGGCGTTCACCGACACTGGCGCGAGGACCAGCACGCCCCATGACCTCTATCTCGCCGTGAGTCTGAATGGCCAGTCCACTTCATTGATCGCCCACTTTCGTGAGACGGACGGTCATCTGGTTGCCACCGGAAAGGATCTGAGCGACCTCGGGCTCGCGATCGAGCGCATCGGCATCGCGCCAACCGCCGAGGTCCGGCTCGATGCGATTCCTGGCCTGCGCTACAGCTATAACGCGTCGGCGCAAGCAATCGACCTGCAGGTTCCCGACAGCATCCGCACGCCCTACCGCTTCGATACGCGCCAGTTGAGCACGACGCCGCCGGCAACATCATCGCGCGGTCTGCTGATCAACTACGACGCCTTTGCGCAGAGCGAGGCGAGCGCACGCCTCGCGCTCTGGAGCGAGGAGCGTTACTTCGACCCTGAGGGTGTCTTCAGCACGACTGGCATTGCCTACCTGTACGACAACCTGAACCGGTACACGCGCTACGACACGTCATGGAACCGCTCCGATCCGGCCGCGCTCACCACCACGCAGCTCGGCGATACGATCACGTCGTCGCTCTCCTGGACACGCTCGATCCGCCTCGGAGGTTTTCAGTGGCGCAGCAATTTCGCCCTGCGGCCCGACCTCGTGACCTTCCCGCTGCCGGCTCTCGCCGGCACGGCGGTCGTGCCGTCATCGGTGGACCTGTACGTCAACAGTGTCCGGCAATACAGCGGCAATGTGCCGAGCGGCCCGTTCATCGTCAACAACGTGCCAGGCATCACCGGCGCCGGGCAGGCAACCGTCATCACGCACGACGCCCTCGGCCGCACGGTCTCGACCTCCTTGCCGCTCTATGTCGATACGCGATTGCTGACACCGGGCCTGTCGAGCTATTCGTTCGAGGCGGGGTTCCTGCGCCGCAACTACGGCCTCGAATCGTTCGACTACGACTCCCGGCCGGCGGCCAGCGGGTCCGCGCGCTACGGCGTGAACAATCTGCTGACGCTCGAAGGACACGCCGAAGCAACCAGCGGGCTCTACAACGCAGGCGCCGGCGCCTTGGTGCGACTTGGCATGGCCGGTGTCGTCAACGGTTCCGTGTCGGGCAGCACCGGGCGGCTGGCCGGCACGCAAGTGAGCCTCGGCTACGAGTACATCCAGCCGCGTTTTTCAGTGGATGCACAGACCATTCGAGCCTACGGCAACTATGGCGACCTGGCCGCCCGGGATGGCACGCCCGTGCCGAGCGCGACCGACACCGTCACGCTGTCGCTGCCGCTTTTCAGCCAACAGACGTTATCGCTGAGCTATATCGGCTACCGCTATCCCTTCGCACCGCCGTCGGCGATTGGATCGGTATCCTACACATTTAACTTTGGCAATCTCGCCTCGATGAATCTCAGCGCCTACCAGGACTTCAGGCAGCAGGATTCGCGCGGTGTGTTCCTGAGCTTAAGCTTCGGCCTCGGTCACAACACCTCGCTCAACACCAGTGTCGGCCGGCAAAGCGGCCAGTCGAACTACAACGTCAACACGGTCCGCCCGCCCGACTACAGCGGCGGCTGGGGCTGGGGCGTGCAGGCAGGCGACACCGGCGCCGTGCCGTTCCAGCAGGCGCAACTCCAGTACCTCGGCAACGACGGCGAAGTGACCGCGATTGCGCAGAATTTCTCCGGGCGCGCGAACGGCTCGCTCGATGTGACCGGCGCGCTCGTGTTGATGGACCGCGTGATCGAGCCATCGCGCCGGATCGACGACGGCTTCGCACTGGTCTCGACCGATGGCGTGGCGGGTATCCCGGTGCTGCATGAGAACCGGGTAATCGGCACCACAGATTCCAGCGGCCATCTGTTGATCCCCGATCTCAACGCGTACCAGCATAACCAGATCGCTATCGACAGCATGAAGCTGCCGGCCGATGCGAGAATTGCCACGACTTCGGCGGACTTCGTGCCGCAGTCGCAATCAGGCGTACTGGCGCACTTCGGGGTGACGCGCTACAGCGCCGCCTCGATTATCCTGCATGGGCCAAACGGCGAAGTGCTGCCGCCCGGCGCGCGCGTGCATCATGTGGAAAGCGGGAAGGACACCATCGTCGGCTACGACGGCCTCACCTTCATCGAAGATCTCGAGCCGGACAACCATCTGCTGATCGAGAGCGGTGCACTCCATTGCAGCGTGGAATTTGCTTACGCGCGGCCACGCGACGGCTCGCTGCCGACGCTGGGCCCATTGACCTGCAAGCCGCTTGCGGGCGCTAGCGGGGTAGCGCCATGATGCGGACCCTGCTGATCCTCTGTGTAGTGTGGCTGCTCTCCGGGATCGCCACCGAGGCGCACGCGCAGAGCTGTTCGGCGAGCGCATCGGCGCTCAGCTTCGGCTCGGTAAGCCCGATCAGCGGCAGCGCGGTCAGCGCCACAGGCACCGTCAGCGTGACCTGCACCTGGCCGGCTGTCAGCCTGACCCCGAACGTGCAGGTCTGCCTGAACCTGGGGGCCACCAGCCCGCGCCAGATGGTCAACGGCACCAATCAGTTGCAATACGACCTGTATCAGGATTCGGCACACTCCCAGGTCTGGGGTTCGATTTATTCGGGCACCACGCCTATCTCGCTCGGACTCGTCAAACCACTCCTCGGCACCACGGCCACGGGATCGGTCACGATCTACGGACAGATTGCCGCCAACCAGCCGACTGTGCCCACAGTCGGCAATAGCAGCACGTTATACAGCCAGAGCTTCAGCGCGGCCCAGACTTCGCTCAATTACGGGTTCTACCTGCTGGGCGCGCCAAGTTGCGCTTCGCTGACTGCGACCCAGGGGGCCTTCCCGTTCACTGCCAGCGCCACGGTGATCAACAACTGCAATATCAGCGCGACCAACGTGGCGTTTCCAGCCGCGGGCGTGTTGAGTAGTGCCTTGAGCGCGACAGGGGCAATCACCGCGCAGTGCACCAACGGCGACGCCTTCCGGATTGCGCTGAACGGCGGCTCCAGTGCCAATGTGGCGGCGCGTCAAATGCAGCGCTCGGGCGGCGGCGGTGCCGTCAACTATCAGTTGTATATCGATGCCGCTTACGCGAGCGCATGGGGCGACGGCACCAGCGGCACGTCCATGGCAACCGGCACGGGCACCGGCGGCCAGCAGGTGCTGACCGTGTACGGCCAGGTCCCCGCGCAAACGACGCCCGCGCCCGGCAGCTACAGTGACACGATTACCGCGACCATCAGCTTTTGAAGCGCTGTCGCACCCGGCATCCCTGCATGCCGGGTACCGCACTCAAAACGCGATAGCCCAGACGGCTGGCTCAGCGGTATGGCTAGCGAAACTTAGGGTCGAGAGCGGCTGGGTCGGATCGAGCGGCGCGAGCGCGACACCGAACGGGCCGCCATGCAGGCAGGAAACACTCGGCGCGAGCTGTCCCGCGCCCGAACGTATTTCGCAGGTTTCCTGGACGACCAGGCTGACCGCAATCGGTGCAAGGCTCGCCGATGAAACGGACGACGGCAAGGCGCCCAGCAACACAAGCGCGAGTGCCCCGGATAGTGTGATTTTGCGCAGCATAAGCGGCTGGATGTCAGCGCAACGATAGGACTGACACCCCACGTGTTCGGAAATGGGAGCGGATTAATTCTGATATCGGCATTCCGTCGGGGGACTTTAGCGCTACCGGCGTCCGGGTCATGTGGCTACGTCCTGGCTTGCCAGCTGGAGCGCAGCCAAAAGTGGAAAACCATGTCAAGACACATCGCCCCCACCGCCAGTAGTGCTTTCAAGCATATCGTAAAAAAACGATATATGATTCGTTCTGTTGCGATGCAGCCTTGAGGCCACCCGGCCCGCAAGGCCGAGTCCTCCGTTCATACCCCCGAAAACCAACCCGATGACCCTCGACATCGACGCGATCCACAAGGCGCTCGCCAACCCCGTCCGCCGCGAGATTCTGGCGTGGCTGCGGGAGCCGTATGCGCACTTCGCCGATCAGGAGCTGACGCTCGACCACGGTGTGTGCGCCGGCAAGATCGACGCACGCTGCGGGCTGTCGCAGTCCACCGTGTCGGCACACCTGGCCGCCTTGCAGCGCGCTGGCCTCGTGAGCTCGAAGCGAGTCGGCCAGTGGGTGTTTTTCAAGCGCAACGAGCCCGTCATCCAGGCGTTTCTCGAGCATATGAACACGGACCTCTGACGCTTCGCGTCTGCTTCGCCGCGTCTCTTTCATCACGCTGTTCTTATCGTTGCGGGCACTGCGCCCGCCAGGAAAGGTGAACTCTTATGCCGACTCTTTTTGACCCGCTTCAGATTGGCGATCTCACGCTGAAGAACCGCATCATCATGGCGCCGCTGACGCGCCAGCGCGCCGGAGAAATCCGCGTGCCGAACGCCCTGATGGCCCGGTACTATGCCGAGCGCGCCTCGGCGGGCCTCATCATCAGCGAGGCCACCTCGGTCACGCCGCAAGGCATCGGCTATGCCGACACGCCGGGCATCTGGTCGCAGGAGCAGGTTGAAGGCTGGAAGCTCGTCACCAGCGCGGTTCACGCTGCCGGCGGCAAGATCTTCCTGCAGTTGTGGCACGTCGGCCGTGTGTCGGACCCGATCTTCCTGAACGGCGAACTGCCGGTTGCACCGAGCGCGATTGCGCCGCAAGGGCATGTGAGCCACGTGCGTCCGCAGCGCCCGTTTGTGACGCCGCGTGCGCTCGATCTGGCGGAAATCCCCGCCATCGTCGACGCGTATCGCAAGGGCGCCGCCAATGCCAAGGCAGCCGGTTTCGACGGCGTGCAGGTGCATGGCGCGAACGGCTATCTGCTCGACCAGTTCCTGCAGGACAGCACCAACCACCGCACCGACGCCTACGGCGGCTCGATTGAAAACCGCGCTCGCCTGATGCTCGAAGTAACCGATGCATGTATCGAAGTGTGGGGCGCCCAGCGCGTCGGCATGCACCTCGCACCGCGCGGCGATGCGCACACCATGGGCGACTCGAACGCCGCGGCAACCTTCGGCTATGTGGCGCGCGAGCTCGGCAAGCGCAAGATCGCCTTTATCGCGGCTCGTGAAGCACTCGGCGACAACCGGCTCGGCCCGCAGTTGAAGGCAGCCTTCGGCGGCCCGTACATTGCCAACGAGAAGTTCACCAAGGAATCCGCACAGCACGTGCTGGACGCCGGTGAAGCGGACGCAGTGGCATGGGGACAGCTGTTCATCGCCAACCCGGACCTGCCGCGCCGTTTCGAACTCGACGCGCCGCTGAACCAGCCGAATCCGGCTACGTACTATGCAGCCGGCGAAACCGGCTATACGGACTATCCGGCGCTGGAAGCGGCCGCATAAGCGGTGGCATAAGCGGTGGAATAAGCGCTGCAACGAGCGGTGCAATAAGCGCCTGCGCGAGGCGTAGAACAAGCCACAAGCAGGCGTAAAACGCGCGGCGGGCCCGACCGGAGTATTATCCGGCCGCGCTCGCCGCCGTCACTTCACGGCACATGAACACGCGCCTCGTTTCGTCGAGCCCGTGAGCCACATGCGATGCGCGTATCGCCCGCAACTTCGCGTCGAGGCTCGCACCGTCCATCACGCTGAAGCCGAGCCGCCGGTAATACGGCGCATTCCATGGCACGTCGCGAAACGTGGACAACACCAGTTGCCGGGCTCCCGCCTGGGCTGCGAGACGCTCCACCTGCCCGATCAGCGCCGCGCCGATACGCCTGCCCGCCCATGCCGTGAGCACATCGAGTTCTTCGATATAGAAGCGCGTGGCAAGCGGCGCGAACATCACGAAGCCGCCGCAGCGCCCCGCCGAATCCACCGCGACGATAATTTCCGCCGCCTCGATCTTGCGGCGCACGAAGGACGCGTTCATCGGCTGGGCATCGGCAATACCGGTCAAGCCGACTGTCACGAAGCGCTGCGCCGCTTCGTACTCGATAGCGCGCACGGCCTCGGTATCGTCAGGCACAGCAAGGCGAAAAGTAACGGCAAGAGAGTCCTGCATGAGCTTCCGGTCAAGGCAAGGATATTCGCGCATTCCTCCCGCAGGATGCGCCCACCCCGAATCTTGACATCGCTGCGGCAAAACGAACAGACAGGCGAGGCGGGCGCGCCCTTCGTGCATTGCTCACGCTCCATTCACCCGCCACGCTTGCAGCCGTGCGCAGCACAGCGAAAAACCCTGCCACGGCACGCGTGCGGCGCTACACTCCCGTTACTTCAACGGCCAACCCTCAAGATGGATCTGATGCACCTATTGCAGGTCGCCCTGCACTTCGACCGCAACCTGGGCGCGCTGATCGCGCAATATGGCACCGCCGTCTACGCGATGCTGTTCGCGATCGTATTCGTCGAAATCGGCTTCCTGCCGCTATTCTTCCTGCCGGGCGATCCGCTGATCTTCATCTGCGGCGCGTTCGCGACCACCGGCGCGCTCAATGTCTGGCTAGTGATTCCCGTGCTGTTTGCCGCGACCGTGGCAGGCAGCATCGTCAACTTCCTGATTGGCCGGGCGATCGGCGAGAAGGTCTACACGGCCGAGTATCGCTGGCTCGACAAGCATGCCCTCGAGAAGGCCCACGCCTTTTACGAGGCGCGCGGCGGCCTGACCTTCCTGCTCTCGCCGTTTATCGCCGTGGTACGCACCTTCGCGCCGTTCGTGGCCGGTGTCTCGCGCATGACGTTCGTGCGCTTCACCTCGTTCGTCGTCGCGGGCGCGGCGCTCTGGATCGTGTCGCTGGTGACGGCCGGCTACCTGTTCGGCAACGTGCCGGTAGTGCGCGACCACATGAGTTCGATCGTTCTCCTCGGGGTCGGGCTCGGCGTCGGTTCGCTGCTGGTGAGCGCGCTCTGGCGCTTCGTCAACAACCGGCGGCAGCGCGCGTGATGTTCTGACGGCGGCTCGCGCACGCCGGCACTCCCTAGCCTGGGCGAGCGTCATCGAAAGCTCCCAGCAGCGCGTTGAACAAACGAGGCACCCAGGCAAGATTGGGCCTGGGATTACGAAGCAGTCTCACGCAAACGCATCGATTCCCTGCACCAGCCGCTTCGCCAGGCGCGGCTGACGCAACTGTTCGAGCCACCATTGCAGCGCGCGCCCTTCCTGGTCGCCGCGCCATGCAACATACAGTACATTGGGTTCGCGCGGATCGGCAGTGGTCTTTTCGACCAGTTCGCCGCGCTTGAGCAAGCTCGCCACCCGATGGCGCGGCAGCCAGCCGACACCCAAACCTTCACGCTGCGCCAGGATCTTGGCACGCATGGTGGGAACCGCCAGTGCCGCCTGACCGCCGACGAGCCCGTACGCCCGTCCTGCGGTCAGGCGCGACGAATCGGCCACCGCCACGCCACGGTGCGCCGAAATCGCATCGCGTTTGAGCGGACCGCGAGCGGCCGCCAGCGGATGACGCGGCGACACCGCAAATACCCAATCCATCACGCCCAGTTCGAACCAGCGCAGGCCGGGAATTGCCGGCGGCTCATTGGTTGCCCCAACGATCAGATCGGCCCTGCCGTCGCGCAATGCCTCCCATGTCCCGCTCAGCACCTCGTGCGTCACCCGCAGCTTGACGCCTGACTGCAAAGCGTCGAACGCGCGGATCACCGGCATCAGCGACTCAAACTCGAGTATCTCGTCGGTGACGATCCACAGCCGGTCCTCCCAGCCGCTCGCAATCTGCCGCACGCGCTGGGTCATGCGCGTCATGTCCTGCATCAGCCGCCCGGCCTCCTGCGCGAGCAGATGACCCGCCGGCGTCAATTGCAGGCGATAGCGGCGCCGGTCGAACAGCAGCGCGTCAAAGCGCGTTTCAAGCTGCCTTGCTGCATGCGAGACCGTCGACGGCGCCTTGCCGAGTCGCGCCGCGGCCCGTGACAGGCTGCCGGTTTCGCGAATCGCATCGAGCAGCGCCAGTTCTTCCTCCGACAACATGTGCGACTCCGTCGAACGTGTTCTTCGGTCAAATCGTACGGCAAAACAAGGCCGGGCGTCCACCATGGCACAAGGCAATCCGGATCCATCCGCAAACATGTCCAAGGGTGATGCCGGGTCGTCAGTCATGTCACCGGGCAATCAGGGGCAGCCCCACAACGCCCTTTGCATAGGAGTACATCATGAGCATCATCAGCAGAACCGCACGGCTTATCAGCGGCGCACTCATCCTTGCAGGCGCACTGCAAGCCCCGGCAGACGCCGCCACGAGTCCCGCCATCAGCGAACATTCGCTCACGGCAAACGGCGTCGAGCTGCATTACCTTCAAGCGGGTCACGGCGACGCCACGCCGGTGTTGCTGCTGCACGGCTATGCCGAAACGAGCCATATGTGGCTGCCGCTGATCGGACGACTCGACGACCGGCGCGTCGTGATTGCGCCGGACCTTCCCGGCGCCGGCGCCTCCAGCATGCCGGCAAGCGGCTACGACAAGAAAACCATGGCGCAGGACATCCACGCCATGATGCAGCAACTCGGTTATCGCAAGGTGAAGATCGTCGGACACGACATCGGTCTGATGGTCGCCTACGCGTACGCCGCGCAGTACCCGGACGAAGTCGAAAGCGTCACGTTGATGGATGCCTTTCTGCCTGGCGTAGGCGACTGGCAGAAGGTTTGGCTACTGCGTGACAAGTGGCACTTCAATTTTTACGGCGAAACACCGCTGAAGCTGGTTGAGGGACGCGAGCGGATCTACTTCGAACACTTCTGGAACGACTTCGCGGCAGACCCGGCGCACTCGGTTCCAGAGGCCGACCGCGAACTGTATGCGTCGATCTACGCGCAGCCGGGCAGAATGCGCGCTGGCTTCGAGTACTTCCACGCCTTCCCGCAAGATGCGAAAGATTTCGCAGAGTTTGCCCAAACACCGCTCACGATGCCCATGCTCGTGCTCGCGGGGGAAAAGGCGTCGGGGACTTTCCTGATCGATCAGGCGCGATTGGTCGACACGAATGTGCAGGGCGTGATCATCAACGGTTCGGGACACTGGCTGATGGAAGAAGCGCCCGAGCAGACCATGGCGGCGATCGTGCAGTTTATCGACGCGCGGGCAACGAAGTAAGCTGCGCAGCGCGCCGGTCTTAAGGCCGGCGGCACCTTCGCCGCGGCCTGCAGTGCACGCGCCGCGGCGAGTCCCTCTGCGCCGGGACCCGCGCGGCGCGGCCTCAAAGCTGCATCAAAGCTGCCTCAAAGCTGACTCATACCGCCATCCGCGATAACTTCCGTGCCGACGATAAATGCCGATTCCGCAGACGAGAGATGCAGCACGGTAGCGGCAATTTCCTCCGGCGTACCGAAACGACCGAGCGGAATCTGGTTGAGAATTTGCGCCGCCGTCGCTTCCAGCGTTGCGGCGTCGAAACCCAGCTTGCCGTAGATCGGCGTCTGCACCGGTCCCGGGCTGACCACGTTCACGCGCACACCGCGCGGCAGCAGTTCCGACGACAGCGTCTTCGCCAGCGAGATCAGCGCGGCCTTGCTCGCTGCATAGACCGACGAACCCGGCATGCCGATGCGCGCATTGATCGAACCGTTCATCACAATCGACGCCCCCGGTTCAACAACGGCAGCAGCGCCTGGATCTGGAAATAAGCGCCCTTGACGTTGGTGTCGAAGGTCAGATCCCAAAGCACTTCATCCACCTCTGCGAACGGCGCGAACCTGGCGACGCCTGCATTGATAAACACGGCATCGAGCCGGATGTTGGCCTGAGCGAGCGTGCTCGCCAGTTCTGCCGCCGCGTCGAGCGAGCCGGCATCATTGCGAATGGCCAGTGCTTGCGCGCCGAGCACGCGCTTTGCATCTTCGAGCGCGGCAGTATCGCGGCCCGTAATGACCACGCGTGCCCCTTCGGCAGCGAATGCCTTGGCGGTTGCGAGGCCGATGCCGCTGCTGCCGCCGGTGACGAGTACAGATTTACCTTGAAAGCGAGTCATGATTCTCTCCAGTGAGTTGGATTCGGTGAGTTACCGTGAATGCATGATGCGCTGACCCGGTTCGCTTGCCGTACGACGTGAGCGACGTAGTCGTTCGAAATTATCGAACATTTATCAGAGCTCAAATCTGGCTGAATCTATTTCAAGCCGAGCCTCTTGGCCAGCCGGTTGAGGTTCGCGCGATCGAGTCCCAGTTCGCGCGCCGCGGCGGCCCAGTTCTGCTGGTGGCGCTCGAGTGTATCGAGCACCATTGTCCGTTCGAACGCGGTGACAGCGCTGCGAAAATCCGCTCCAACAGGCGCTGTTGCACTCGCGTCGGCAACCTGCTCGTTACGCGTCTCAAGCGGCACGGCGAGCGCAAGATCCGCCGCGCTCAGGGTCAGGATGCGCCGCCGCTCGCGGTTGGCGGCCAGCGCCTTGAGCGCGCTGCGGCCAATCAGATGTTCGAGCTCGCGCACATTGCCAGGCCACGGATAGCGTAACAGCGCCGCTTGTGCATCTGCCGCGAGGCGCAGGCTCAACAGGCCGAGCCGCGAGCGGTTTTCTTCGAGGAAAAAACCCGCCAGCAGCAACACATCCCTGCCCCGCTCGCGCAGCGGCGGCACCCGTAACGGATAAACGCTGAGCCGGTGATAAAAGTCCGCGCGAAACCGCCCTGCCCGCACTTCCTCGGCAAGATCGCGATTGGTGGCGGCAATCAGGCGCACGTCGACCTTGTGTTCATGGTCTGAACCTATCCGCTGCAACTGGCCGTTCTGCAACACGCGCAAGAGCTTCGCCTGCACGGCGAGCGGCAATTCGCCGACTTCATCGAGAAACAGCGTGCCGCCATCGGCCAGTTCGAACTTGCCGCGCCGGTCTGAGGACGCGCCCGAGAACGCCCCGCGCACATGGCCGAACAGTTCGCTTTCGACGAGCGTATCCGGCAACGCGGCGCAATTGAGGCTGATGAGAGGCTTGTTGGCCCGCGCCGACAGTGCATGAATCGCGTTGGCCACGAGTTCCTTGCCGACACCGGTCTCGCCGGTGACCAGCACCGTCAGGTCGCTGGCGGCGACAACTTTGATCTCTTCGAGCAGATGCTGATGCGGCGCGCTGCTGCCGATCATCTCGCGGCGGCTCTGCCCGCTCGCCTGCCGGTACGCTTCCGCGCGGCTGCGTTCCTCCTCGCTTGCGCGCGCCAGCGTGTCGATCCGCTCCACCACGCTGACGGTCGCGGCCGCGAGGCTCAGGAAAGCGTGTAGCGAAGCCATGTCGAGATCGTCGAAGCGTGCCGGGTCGAGCGAATCGAGCGTGAGCAGTCCCCATGGCCGTCCGGCGATGAGAAGCGGACAACCGAGGCAGTCGTGCACTTCAAGCTGGCCAGCCACACCTTGCACAAGTCCGTCATACGGATCGGGCAGTTCGGAGTCGGCCGCAAAACGTGTCGGCTCCGCGCGCGACAGCAGTTGTGCAAAGCGCGGATGGTCGCTGACGCGAAAACGCCGCCCGAGCGTGTCGCTGCTCAAGCCGTCGATCGCGAGCGGGACAAGGGTGTCGCCTTCGAGGCGCAACAACGCCGCGGCGTCGCCTGGAAACAACGTGCGCAGGCTGCTCAGCAAACGGCGATAGCGCTCGGTATCCGGGAGGTCGCGCGACAGATCCTGCATCAGCGGCGTCAGCGCGTCGAGCAAGGCGCGCGCAGTCATTTTGACCTCAGATGCAGTCGATCCGACCAGGGTCGAATTAACCATTCTATATTTTAAGCAATTGATTTAAATGGATTTTACACCTGGCACGAAAGATGGATAGAGAGAACCGCAGCCGGCACACGGCTGAACCTTAACTGAAACAGGGATTCGCATCATGCTCTCCGCTGAACATCGCGCCATCATCAAAGCCACCGTCCCGTTGCTTGAAAGCGGCGGCGAAGCACTCACCACGCACTTCTACAAGCTGCTCCTGAGCGAGCATCCCGAGGTCCGGCCGCTCTTCAATGCCGCGAATCAGGCAAGCGGCGCGCAACAGCGCGCCCTTGCCAACGGCGTGCTGATGTACGCGCGCCATATCGACCAGCTTGAACAGCTCGGCGGCCTGGTCGCGCAGATCGTCAACAAGCACGTCGTGTTGAATATCCTGCCCGAGCACTATCCATTGGTCGGCAAGTGCCTGCTCCGAGCTATCCGTGAAGTGCTCGGCGCAGAGATCGCCACCGATGCGGTAATCGAAGCATGGGCGGCCGCATATCAGCAACTCGCCGATCTGCTGAGCGGACTCGAAGAACAACTGTACGCGCAACGCGCCGCGGCGCCAGGTGGATGGCGCGGCACGCGGCTATTCCGCGTCGCGCGCAAAGTGCGGGAGAGCGACGAGATTACCTCGTTCTACCTGCGCCCCGCCGACCGCGGGCCCGTGCTTGCATTCGAACCCGGCCAATACATCGGCGTGCGGCTGCTGATCGACGGTGAAGAGATGCGTCGCAACTATTCGCTTTCGGCCGCGGCCAATGGTCACGAATACCGCATCAGCGTGAAGCGCGAGCCTAATGGGAAGGTGTCGAATCATCTGCATGCACAGGTGAACGAAGGCGATACGCTCGAACTGTTTGCACCGGCCGGCGACTTCAGGCTCGTTCCCAGCGACAAACCGCTGGTGCTGATCAGCGGCGGTGTCGGCATCACGCCGACCATGGCGATGCTGGAGACTGCACTTGAAACGCCACGCCCGGTGCATTTCATTCACGCGGCGCGCCATGGCGGTGTGCACGCATTCCGCGCGACCATCGACGCGCTGGCCGCCCGCTATCCGCAGCTCAGGCGCTTCTATTGCTATGAGGAACAGCGTGCGGAAGATCCCGACGCCGATGCAACCGGCTATCTCGACGCGGCCCGGCTCAATGAATGGTTGCCGCAAACACGCGACGTGGACGTTTATTTCCTTGGCCCGGTTGCATTCATGAAAGCGGTGAAGCGACATCTGAAGACAGTCGGCGTGCCGGAATCACAAAGCCGTTACGAGTTCTTCGGTCCGGCTGCGGCGCTCGAATAACCCCCTCTCACCCTCTCCGCAAGCGCCCGAGTGCGAACCCTGCTGTGCACCATTCTTGGTTCGCACTCGCATCAGGCTGCCTGGGCGATCCTTATGCTTCCACCCGCAATAGGTGCTCACACCGATTAGTCACACTAAACGACTACTCCATGAATCTGTCACTACACTGACACAGTAAGGTCACGTGCGACATCGGCGCAACGAACGAGGCTCAATTTCACGGCATTTGACAAAATTTAATTTGGGTCATCGTCTTATATCGAGCAGACTCCGTAAACCGCACGATTGAACGACGGGGAAATTCGTGAACATTGAAGATACGTGGAACGCTCACATGCGCCGCGCGCCCGTGGACGCTACGAGGAAGCAACAGCAGACTGCATCGCGTGCAAGGCGCGTCATGCAGGTTTTCATCGTGCTCGTCTGTATCTGGTCGCTCATCGAGACACCTTGGGAAGTCAGCCCCGGCGACGGCATGGCTCACATCGCCGCGCTGTTGCTCGCCAAATGCCTGCTGTTCGCCATAGGCGCCGCCGCCTATTTTGGCGCGCCCTACGCACGCTCGGTGTTTGCGTTCCTGTGCGGCGCGAGCTTGCTCGCAGTCGCTTCCGCGCTGCCGTTCGAATACGCGATTTCACATGAGCTGTTCACGCTCTCGCTGATCGAGTGCCTGTGCAAGGTTGCGCTGGTCGTGAGCTACACGGTCTGGTACGTTAAAAATCATTAAGCGGCGCGTGCCCGCACGCGCCGCATGCCAACTCGTCCCTCGTCAATGCGCGGCGGCCGCCGACGCATCCGCACCGCCCTTACCAGGCCTGGTCACCCAGATCAGCGGAATGATCGCGACGAAAATCACCGCTGACAGCCAGAAGATGTCGTTGAGGCCAAGCATGGCGGCCTGCGTGTCGAGTGAACGCTCGAAGAATGCCAGCGCCTGCTGCGACCCGCCGCCAAGCGCCGAATGCAAGGCATTGAGCGAAGCCACAAAAGTCGGATTATTGACGCTCGCCTGCTCAGCGAGGCGCGCATGATGCAGGATGGTGCGGTCGTTCCAGCCAGTGCTCGTCAGCGAGGTGCCCACGGCACCGGCAAATACGCGCACGAAGTTCGACAAGCCAGCTGCTGCGGGAATCTTTTCAGCCGGTAAGCCTGAGAGAATGATTGCAGTCAACGGTACGAAGAAGAAACCCGTTGGAAAACCCTGCAGCAAAGTGGGTAAAACAAGCGTCCAGGTATCGACGCCGGTCGTGTAGCCCGAGCGCATGAAGAACACGCCCGCAAAACCGAGGAACGACAGCGTGGCGAGCACCCGCGCATCGGATTTCGGCATCAGCTTGGCGATCACCGGCGCAAGCAGCACGGCGAAGATGCCAAGCGGCGCAGTGGCTAAACCGGCATCCACCGCGCGATAGTTCAGATACTCCTGCATCCACTGCGGCAATAGCACGAGGTTCGAGAAGAACACCGCATAGGCGACGGAGATCGCCACCGTGCCGCCGAGGAAATTACGCCCCGCGAACAGACGCAGATTCACGATCGGATTCTTCTCGGTCAGCTCCCAGATCAAAAAGAAGACGAAGCTGATCAGTGCCACCACCGTCAACGCGACAATCACCGGCGAGTTGAACCAGTCGAGGTCCTTGCCTTTGTCGAGCATCACCTGCAGCGAACCGACCCAGGCGATCAGCGACAGCAGACCCACCTTGTCGATCGGCAAGCGCCTTGTCGGCGTTTCGCGGTCACGATAGATCGCCCACGTGACGGCTGCCGCAAAGATGCCCACGGGGATGTTGATGTAGAAGATCCATGACCATGAGTAACTGTCGGTAATCCAGCCGCCCAATGCCGGGCCGGCAATCGGGCCGACAGTTGCCGTCATCGCCCACAGGGCGAGCGCATGCGAGCTCTTTTCCTTCGGATATGAACCCAGCAAGATCGCCTGCGACAGCGGAATCAGCGGCCCCGCCACCGCCCCCTGCACGATCCGCGCGGCAAGCAGCACCGGCAGTGTCGGCGCCATGCCGCACATCCAGGAGGACAGCACGAACAGCAGGATCGCCCAGACGAACAGCTTGACCTGCCCGACCCGTTGCGTGAGCCATCCGGTGAGCGGAATCGAGATCGCGTTGGCGGCGGAAAACAGCGTGATAACCCAGGTTCCCTCGTCGACCGATACGCCGAGGTTGCCGGAGATTGTCGGAATCGCGACATTGGCAATTGAGGAATCCAACACATTCATGAAAGTGGCCAACGCCACCGCAAGGGTCGCCAGCACCAGTTTGCCGCCGGAAAGCGGCGCGAGTGCGGCTGGTTGGGTCGATTGATTCATTTCATCACCGTTAGAAGGGGATGACGGTCAGAGCGATCGGATTTCTATCTGACCTGTCAGCTAATTGGGTAAAAAATTTTGTGACCATGCATGCGCATTCGAGTCAACCGGCATTGCGGCCGGCATCGTGGCGGGCGGCGGTCTTTTGCGGAGCACTCGCAGTTGCGTCGCGGCCAAGCGGCATGTTCTGCGCAATGATCTGCGCGATTTCCGCGTCCGCCGCAGCGCCATACTGGGCGAACACATCGGTGCGATACGACGTGTTGGTTGCGGCGGCCAACTGCGTGCCCGACTGGTCATGCGTGTCCACGTCGACCTGCATCGACAGGCCAATCCGCAACGGATGTGTGTCGAGTTCATGCTGGTCGAGTTGCACGCGCACCGGCAGGCGTTGCACCACCTTGATCCAGTTGCCGGTGGCGTTTTGTGCCGGCAACACGTCGAAGGCCGCACCCGTGCCCGCCGAGAAACCCACCACCTTGCCGTGATACTTGACGCTGGAACCATAGACGTCGGCTGTCAGCATGACGGGCTGACCGATGCGCATATGGCGCAGCTGGCCCTCCTTGAAGTTGGCGTCGACCCACACGCCGTCGAGCGGCACGATCGCCATCAAGGGTGTACCGGGGGCGACGCGCTGGCCCACCTGCACCGAACGCTGCGCCACATAGCCCGTCACCGGTGCGGGCAAGGTGTCGCGTGCGTATTCGAGGTAGGCGTCGCGCACCTTCGAGGCGGCTGCCTGCACATCGGGATGCCCGGCGACTGTCGTGCGATCGGTCAAGGCGTGATTGGCTTCGGCCTGCTGACGCGCCGCTTCGAGCGCGGCTTCGGCGGAGTCGACCGCGTCGTGCGCGTGGCTAATGTCTTCGCCCGATACCGCCCCCGTTCCGGCCACCGCTTCGCGCCGCTTCAGGTCATCGTTCGCGCGCGCCAGGTCAGCCTCACGCTGGGCAATGTTGGCGGCATAGAACTCGTTGTTCACGTAGAGACCGCTAACCTGCCGCACGGTCTGACCGAGCGTCGCTTCGGCGTTCAACAACGCAACTTTTGCGTCAGCGCCGTCGAGCGTGACCACCGGGTCGCCCTGCTTGACGATCTGCGTGTCGTCCGCGTTGACGGCGACCACCGTGCCGCTAACCTGCGGGGTCAATTGCACGAGGTTGCCGCTGACATAGGCGTCGTCGGTGGACTGATGGAAACGCCCAATCGTGAAATAGTAGGCGCCGTACGCTGCGCCGGACACCGCGATGGCGGCGGCCAGCAGCGTCAGCATCAGCTTGCGCTTCGGCGGATCCGCCTGTTCAGTTTGTTCAGCCTGTTCGACCTGTTCACGGGGTTTGGCTTGAGCCGTCGTGCGCTCGATGGTGGTATCGCTCATTTCAATGACTCCAGGCAAAGAATTAAGGTGTCGCGAGAAACGCTTTAGCGCGCGGCGACAGTTGGGTTGGTTCGAAGTACAGATGAGTTGGCTGCGCTACTCGTGCTCGCGCTTGCCGGCGTAGTCACGATCGTGCCCGCATTCGCCTCGCTGCTTGCGCCGGCGTCTTCGGTGTAGCCACCGCCTAGCGCCTGCGCGAGTGCAATCTGCTGATCGCGACGGTTCATCTTCAGGTTGACCACAGCCTCGTCAGCCGCGAGCGCGGTGGTGTCCGCATTCAGCACGGTGAGCTGGTTCGTGAGGCCGCCCTTGTATTGCGTAAGCGCTAACTGGTCGGCACTGCGTGCGGCGTCCTGGGCGGTTTCTGCATCGCCGAGCTGGGCGTCGGTCGAACGGATCTCGGCGAGTTGCGTGGCGACTTCCGACAGCGCCGTGACTAGCGTCTGGTTGTAGCCGGCCACGGCATTGTCGAAGTCGGCATAACGGCCTTTTAACTGCGCCCGCAGTTCGCCGCCGTCGAAGATCGGCAGATGGATTGCCGGCCCGGCGTTGGCGGTGCGGCTGGCGGCGCTCAGGAAGCGGCCAAAGCCGAACGCATCCAGACCGATGGCGGCGCTCAGGTTGATGTCGGGGTAAAACTCGGCCTTGGCTTCCTTGACGTCATGCGTAAGCGCATCGACGCGCCAGCGGGCCGCGACCAGATCCGGGCGGCGGCTGACGAGATCAGCCGGCAGGTTATCGGGCAGCAGCACTTCGTCACCGATGCCAAGCGCAGGCCGGGCAATCGACAGGCCGCGGTCCGGACCGGCGCCGAGGAGCGCGGCCAGTTGATAGCGCGTCGTGACGATGCTGCCGTCGAGCGAAGCCAGCGCGGCCCGGCTGCTGGCCAGGTTGGCCTGGGCGGTCTTGCGCTCGACTTCGGTATCCAGTCCGTTAGCAATGCGTCCGGCCGTAATGCTGTCGATCTGCTCACGCTGCCCCACTTCCTGTTGCGCGATGTCGCGCAACGCATAGAGACGGGCGAGCTGGTTGTAGCTGCGGGCGATAGCCGAGGTAAGCGTCAGCTTGACGACTTCGGCATCGGCCTCGCTCGCCTGCAACTGCGACATGGACGCCTTGAGCGCCTCGCGGTTCTTGCCCCACAGATCGAGGTCGTAGGAAGCTGATAGCAGCCCCTCGTTTTCCGACTGCCACGAGCCGGCATACGGCGGCGGGATCAGGGCGTTGCCTGAATATTGCTCGCGAGTGAACGAGTAGCTGGCGCCGACCTTCGGCAGCGTGCTCGCCTTTGCGGTTTCCGTATATGCAGCGGCGGCAGCGACGCGGGCCCTCGCCTGCTCAATTGTCGGACTGCCCTGCAACGCTTCGGCCAACAGCGCCTTGAGTTGGGCGTCGCCAAACTGGTCGGCCCAATTCGCCGCAGGCCAACGGCCGTGGTCAGCCGGAATGCTCTGCTGGCTCGCGAAACTCTGGGGTTGCGCCATCTGCTTGTCGCTCGTGATGCCCGCGTAGTTAACACACGCCGACAGCACGGCCGCGCAGATGAGTGTCACACCAGCCTTCGCGAAACGCGCTGCGGTGCCTTTCTTAGTTAGCTGCGGTGCCATTTTCTGACCTGTCAGATATATGGGTAAAAAAAATGCCACTCAATCTTCGAGAAATTTCTTGAGCAGGCGGCCGAACTCTTTGAACTCTTCCTTCGTAAAGCGTTTGAGGCGTGCATTCAGCACGCTGGGCGCGACATCAGGAACCTGGTTAGCGACCTCTATGCCCTTCCTGGTGAGCATCAGGTTGACCACCCGGCGGTCTTCTAGGTTGCGCGAGCGTTGCAGCAGCCCTTTGGCTTCCAGCTTGTCGAGCATGCGGGTCATGAGGCCCGTATCGATACCCAGCAGCTTCGACAACTCGAACGGCGTGTCCGCGGTGCCGCGTTGCAAGGACAGCAGGATGCCCATTTGCTGGCTGGTGATGTCCAGCCCTTTCAATGCGTTGTCCATTTCGGCCACCATGACGTTGCGGGCCTTGTTGATGGAGAAACCCACGCTGACTTCGCTGTTGAAACTCTCTCTCGTGTAGTGATCCATGTCTGACTCCTTGATCGTTGGAAAGGAGATTAGCTGACAGGTCAAATACTGTCAAGTTAGATTTTTGATTTCTTGAAGGTCGGGCGGCAAGCACGGAGGAGCGCTCCAGGCGCTTTCGTCAGAGGAAAGACGCTGCAAGGCTTGACCGGGGCTTACGACGGAGCTACTATTGATGGTTCAAGACTACGTACAAGCGGGTGCAAAAAACGTAGAGCCGCCCGGGAAACCGGGTCCCACCTGGAGTGGGAATTCTGTTGAAGAACAGATAGAGAGCCCCGCATGCGACGGCCGCCGAAAGGTGGCCGTTGGTTTTTCTGCACGTCCCTATCCGCGAATCGGCTTCCCAAGGTAGGTGGCACGTAACAGCGTCTCAAACGCAACCTTCCCTCCCTTGGCCTGGCGTCGCGTCAGTCCCTTATCCAGCAAATATGCAGACTGCACGCGCAGCACGAGTCGACGCCTGCGGCTACTGTCCTTCTTGACCTCAAAAAAGACCGCGTAAAGCGAGCTGGTCCCATCCGCATTCAGATGTTCAAGCGTGACGAAGTTCGGTTGCTTCTCGTCGGCGACGGTGATGTGTCGGCCGGAAAGGTTGACAACAATCTCCCGCAGGAACCGGCGTGATAGTTCGTATCGCTGAGGGTCCAACACCCGATGCTCCTTACCATCGCTGTATATTTCACGCGCCGGTATGACATGGCGGGAGCGGCCGTCCCACTGAAAACTGTGTGAGAAGCAATGGCATGAAAACAGGACGAGTACGGTGATGTCACTGCCGATCCCGAGGTCCACCTTGAAGGAAAACGAATCAAGATGGCTTAAATCCCACTGAATTCCGCGATAGGCAATTCCCGAAAAACGGTGCGTAGGTTCTGGTGGTGAATCGACGGGTTGAAGTTCGAGTTCCAAATTTCCCTGAATTTTTTCGAAGAACTGATCATTTTATGTGGCCAGTAGATCGATAGCCATATCGGCCAAATGGACAGGGGCAATCGCAATAATTGGAACGAACCACGCCACGTACCGACAAAAAAAAGCCCGCATCAGCGGGCAACCCTCTCGGGGGAGAACACGGAACATCAAACCGACCCTAGCGCATGGCAACCGCCCGCTAACTACCCCTTCGTCGCACCAAACGTCAGCCCCGCGACAAAATGCTTCTGCATGGCAAAGAACATTGCCACCGAAGGCAACGCGGCGAGAATGGACCCCGCCGACACCAGATTCCACGCCGTCGTCCACTGCCCCTTCAGCGCGGCCACGCCAACTGTGATCGGCGCCGCCTCGTCTCCCTGAGTCAGACACAGCGCCCAGAAGTAGTCATTCCAGACAAACGTAAACACCAGAATGGCAAGCGCCGCAAGCGCCGGGCGGATCAGCGGCAAGACGATCCGGAAAAACACGGTCCACTCGTTAGCCCCCTCGATCCGCGCAGCCTCGACCAGTTCGAACGGCAACTGCTTGATAAAGTTACGCAGGAACAGCGCGCAGAAGCCCGTCTGAAACGCCACATGAAACAGGATCAAAGCGCCCACCGTGTTGAAGAGCCCAAGCTTCAACGACAGATCGCGCACCGGAATCATCAACACCTGCACCGGGACGAAGTTGCCCGCCACGAAGGTGGCAAACAACGTGCTGTTGCCACGAAACCGGTAAATCGCCAGCGCGAACCCCGCCATCGCCGCCAGCGTGATCGAGCCGAGCACCGCCGGCACCGTGATCAGCACGCTGTTCCAGAAGTAATGCAGCATCGGCGACGTGGTCAGCGCGTCGTGATAGTTGGTCCACATCGCGAACTGCTTCGGCCAGCCCCAGTAGTTGCCTTCACTCAGTTCATCGGATGAACGCACCGAGGTGACCAGAACCGCAATCATCGGCAGCAGCCAGATCAGCAACGCCGCCGGCAGCGAAAGCTTGTAGAGCCGGCGCGAGGTCGGCTTCCATTTGGCAATCGGCATCGGATACATATCGGCCTCCTTATTGCTCAGCGCGCAGCATCCGCCGCAGGTGATAGACGATGTAGACCAGCATGATCGCGAACAGCACCACCGCAATCGCCGCGGAATAGCCGATCCGGTAGTACTTGATCGCCTGGTCGTACATGTAATAAGCCAGCACGGTGGAGCTTTCGAACGGACCGCCGCCCGTCATCACCGAGATCAGGTCGAAACTGCGCAATGCGCCAATCACCGTGACCACGATTGCCATGAACGTGGTGGGCCGCAGTTGCGGCAGGATCACATGCCACAGCATGGACCAGCCATGCGCGCCTTCCATGCGCGCCGCCTCGACCTGTTCCGAGTTCAGCGAGGTCAGCCCCGTCAGATACAGGATCATGCAGTACGCGGTTTGCGGCCAGAGCGCCGCGAAGATGATGCCAGGCGTCGCGTAGCGCGCATCGCCGAGCACCGGCACGCCGTGCCCCAGTATCAGCGCGAGCAAGCCGAAGGTCGGGTCGTAGAACCACGAGAAGATCAGCCCGACCACCACGCCCGAGAGCACAAATGGCGCAAAGAACAGCGACTTGACAATGCGGATGCCGGCCACGGCCTGGTTCAGGTACAGCGCGACCGCCAGCCCCATGGGTGGCGCCAGCAGGAACAGCAACAGCCAGATCAGATTGTTCTTGAGCGCGGTGTAGAAGGTCGGCGCATGGAACAGCTCCACATAGTTCGCGAGACCCACGAAGCTGGGATCGGTCATGCCGTCCCAGTTGAAAAAGCTGATGCGGATGGTCGAGAGTATCGGCCAGACAACATACACCGCCACCATCACGCAAGCGGGGGCGAGAAAAAGGAATGCGGCACGCCGTTGGCGGCGCGCGGTGGGCGACGGACCACGCCGGCGCACCGACGCACGCGGCGCGGCGCCGCCCGCCGGGCCCGATGCGCCCTGCCCGGCGTTGCCAATGGATTGACGGCTGACGGAGTGAACCACGGTGAGTCTCCTGCTCAATCTCGATCGGGCGCGGGCGGCGCGAGGCCGCCCGCGCTCACTTCTGCAACACGCTTACTTCTTGTAGATGCGCTGGCGGGTCTGCTCAAGTTGCGCCAGCACATCGTCGAGCTTCGAGGGATCGGCGATGAATTGCTGCATTCCCTTCATCCCCTCGTCAGCCATCTCCTTGGTCATGTCACGATCATAGAACTGCGCGATGCCGCCCTTCGTGTTGGCCAGAATCTGGAAGCCGATCTTCGAAATGGGATCCTCCGGTTCCGGCGACTTGCTGTTCGCCGACAGCGAACCCAGCCCCGTGGCAAGCTGCGCGCCGATTTCCGGCGTCTCGACAAAAGCCAGGAACGCATGCGCGTCGGCCTTGTTCTTCGCCTTCGACGGAATATGCAGCGACTCGACCGGTCCGTCCTCGGCGGTCGGCACCTTCGAATCGATAATCGGGAACTGGAAGTAGCCCATCTGCGGCTTCACGTTCGCCGGAAAGCCGCCGGTGATAAACGTGCCCATCAGCATCATCGCGGCCTTGCCCTGGAACAGGAACGGCTGCGCCGCATCCAGATCGTAGGAGAGCGAATTGTCGATAAAGTAGCCGTCGTCGATCAGTTGCTTCCACGTGGTGTACACCTTCTTCACGCGCGGATCGGTGTAGGGCACCTCGCCTGCCATCAGCTTCTGATGGAACGCGTTGCCGTTCAGGCGCAGGTCCAGATAGTCGAACCAGCCGGCCAGCGTCCACGCATCGCGGCCAGCCACGGCAATCGGCGTAATGCCGGCCGCTTTCAGTTTCTTGCAGGCGTCGAGAAACTCATCCCACGTCTTCGGCTCGGCTGTGATCCCGACCTTCTGGAACAGATCCTTGCGGTAGAACATACCCCAGGAGTAGTAGACGGTCGGCGCCGCGTACTGCTTGCCCTTATATGACGAGGCCTCCTTCGTCGAGGCATAGGTACTGTTCCAGCCGTTCTTGTTCCAGTCGCCGCTCAGGTCTTCGAACAGGCCACGCTGCGCGTAATACGCCATCCGTTCGCCGTCGTGCCAGTTCACGATGTCGGGCGCAACGGTCGAGAGCCAGCCCGGCAGTTGCACCTTGTAGGCTTCCTCGTCGATGAACGACACGTTGACGTCGGTGCCCGGATGGGCCTTCTTGAACTCGTCGATCACCTGCTGCCAGACCGCCCGCTGACTCGCGCCCTTGAACGCGATGTTGATCGCGAGCGTGCCCGCCTGCGCGCTGCCGGCCATCGATGCAGCCGCGGTGGCCGCAGTCAGCGCGACGGCAACCAGAACCTTGCGAAGTTTGAATTTCATGCCTGTCTCCTTGGTTTTTACGTGGTTTTCGGTAGTGCCGGGGTGCTGCGAAGGGTACTGCTCAGATGCTGCCTGGGGTGCCAGGAAAAGTGCCACAAACCTGCTAACTCGATCGATAAACCGCCACACCCTGCGGCGCGATCTCCCGCGAGCCGATCACGAAGGCGCTGTCGGCCACCTCGGTAAGTGTGTGCACCTGCTCGCCGTAGTTGAATACGTACGTCAGCGCGCCGCGCCGGCTGATGCGCACATCGTCGCCGAGCGCCACCACGGCAAGACCGGCTTCGCGGGCGATCGCAGCAAAGAGCCGCGTTGTCAGCGCGTCATCGAAGAGACTTGCAAAGTAGTGAGCCGTACCGCTGCGAACATAGGCGGGATGGCCGTCCGCAAAACGGGCGCGAATCTCCAGCGCTGCGTGCTGCGCCGCATCCAGCTCGACGAAATCGCGCCAATGCCGCCCAACGCCATCGTCGAGACTCGCACTGCCGGCAATCCGCACGGGTTCGGTCACGTTGGGGCGCAGCGACTCGACGCGCCATACGCGAACCGGCATCACTGCGGCGAGCGTCCCAGGCGGCAACGCTGCAGGAATCTGCAAATCCTCTGTCTTCGAGCCGCTGCGCGGCCCGAGCACCACCTGCGCACCCGAACGCGAGAGACGTTCCGCAAAATCCGCGGGCACCACCGGCAGCGGCGGCACCACGATCATCTGATAGCCGTCGAGCGGTGCGTCCACCGGCACCACGTCGACATCCAGACCGAGCCCGCGCAACGCCGAGTAGTACTCGAAGGCAAAACGCGGATAGTGGAAGTCCGCACCCTGCGGATGAATCTCGAACAGCCACTTGGCCTCGTAGTCGTAGACAAGCGCGACCCTCGCGCGAATGCTCGCGTTCGCATCGGCTTGCGCCGCCAGCACAATGCGGATTTCTTCAGCTACCTGAGCCGCTTCGTTGCCACCCACATCGAGCCGGTTATCAGGCGTGTTCAAGCCCGCATGCATCTGCTCCTGGGCAAACGGGGCCTGGCGCCAGCGGAAATACGACACGCACCCCGCGCCGTGCGCAAACGCCTCCCAACTCCACAGGCGCACCATGCCCGGCAGCGGCGCCGGATTCCATTGCGCCCAGTTGACCGGCCCCGGCTGCTGCTCCATCACCCAGAACGGCAGCTTCGACATGCCGCGGTAGACATCGTGATTGAACGAGGCGAAATCCGGATGACCGGTGCGCAGCCACTTCGCCTTGATCTCGGGCGCGAACCATTGCTCTTCGAGCGCGCCGAGCGGATAGCTGTCCCATGCGGCCACATCGAGATCGGCGGCGACCTTGTAGTGATCGAACTCGGTGAATAACTGCATGAAGTTATGCGCCACCGGCCGGCCCGGCGAATGGGCGCGAATGATCTCGACCTGCATGCGGTTGTAGCGCGCCACTTCATCGGAGGCGAAGCGCCGATAGTCGAGCCGGTGCGACGGATGCGCCTCGGTGACGGTCGCCACTGGTGCGTCGACCTCATCGAAGCTGCGGTACTCCATGCTCCAGAACACCGTGCCCCATGCACGGTTCAACGCGTCGACCGTCTGGTAACGCGCCTTCAACCACTCGCGAAAGCGCACCACCGCCGCCCGCGAGTAGCTGACCACCGTGTGATGGCAACCGAACTCGTTATCGGTCTGCCAGTAGGCAACGGCAGGATGCTTGCCGTAACGCTCGGCGATCGCCGTGCAGATCCGCTCGGAGGCGGCGAAATACGACGGCGACGAGAAATCGTAATGACGGCGCGAGCCAAAAGCACGTGGCCGGCCATCCGCGCCGACCGGCAAAATATCCGGATGACGGTCGATCAGCCACTTCGGCGGCGTCGCGGTCGGCGTGCACATCACCACTTGCAGGCCGGCCGCGCCGAGCACGTCGATCGCGCGGTCGAGCCAGCCCCAGTCGTACTCGCCGGGCGACGGCTCCATGCGGCTCCAGGCAAACTCGGCAATCCGCACCTGCTCGATGCCGAGTGCTTTCATGCGGCGGGCGTCATCTTCCCACAGCGATTCCGGCCAGTGTTCGGGGTAATAGCAAACTCCGAGGCGCATCCCAGTATCCTTTATGCGTAGTGTTCGACGGATTCGAGCGAAGCGACGGCGAAGCCGTCTTCGGTAAACAGATGGCAGACAGCAGCCGGCGCGCGGAAGACGGCGCGCTCGCCCTGCTGCAGACGCGTGTCACCGGGCGCCTTGGCAATCAGCACCGCGCCGTCGGCTTCCTCGAGATGGACATAGCTGTGTTCGCCAAGCTGCTCGACTAGCGAAACGGTGCGGGTCAGCACGGAGGTATCGGATGCGGTTTGGCGAGCCGCCTCGCCGCCGTTCTGCTGACCCAATCCTGTGGCTGTCGGCGCGGATGCGGCAGCGCCCCCCTCGGCCAGCTCCAGATGCTCGGGCCGCACCCCAAACGTCACCGCCTGCCCCACGCTCAGCGCCGCGCCATCCACGCTCACGCGCACGCTTTCGCCGCTGCCGTTGAGCGTGACGCTGACACCGCGCGGGTCGATCGCGGCAACCTTGCCGGCCAGAAAATTCATTCTTGGCGAGCCGATGAACCCCGCCACAAAGCGGCTTCGCGGCCGGTGATACAACTCGAGCGGCGCACCGATCTGGGCGATGCTGCCGAAGCGCTCGGTGTCCTTGCCGGCATGCAGCAGCACGATCTTGTCGGCAAGCGTCATGGCTTCGATCTGGTCGTGCGTCACATAAACGACACTCGCCTTGGCAAACTGCTTGTGCAGGCGCGCGATCTCAACCCGCGTCTGGCCGCGCAAGGTGGCATCGAGATTGGAGAGCGGCTCGTCGAACAGAAACACACCCGGTTCGCGCACGATGGCGCGGCCGATCGCCACCCGTTGCCGCTGCCCGCCCGACAAGGCCTTGGGCCGGCGCTCCAGCAGCGCTTCGAGCTGCAGGATGCGGGCCGCCTCCCGCACCTTGCGGTCGATTTCGTCCTTGGGAGTTTTGGCGAGCTTGAGGCCGAAGGCCATGTTCTCGAACACGGTCATATGCGGGAACAGGGCGTAGCTCTGGAACACCATCGCCACGCCGCGCTGGGCCGACGGCACGTCGTTGACGAGCCGCCCGCCTATCGACAGGTCGCCGTCGCTCACGTCTTCGAGGCCGGCAATCATGCGCAGCAAAGTGGATTTGCCGCAGCCCGACGGCCCGAGGAACACGCAGAACTCGTTCTCGCCGATCTCCAGATCGACATTGCGAATCACCGGCGCGCCATCGCCGTACGATTTTTGGACGCCTCTTAACGAAATGCTCGCCATCGCTTCGTCTCCGTGATTTAATCGGCTCGAAGTCGGAGATTAAGCGCTTAATCTTCAAGGCCGAAAAAAATGACCGCGTGCGATCCAATGGCCTGCAGCGTCTCCGAAATCGTGCTGTCTATGTGTCAAATACTGCCGCGCCTGAATGCAGGACGCAAATTTTGAGAAACCATCCCAAATAGTGACGACATCATGCCAACCCTGAGTGAAGTCGCGCGCCGCGCCGGTTGCACGCCCGCCACGGTGTCGAACGTGCTGCGCAATCGCGGCCGGGTCGGCGCCCTCACCCGGCAACGCGTGCTCGATGCGGTCGAAGCGCTCGGCTATCAGCCGCATCTGGCCGCCCGGGCGCTCGCCGAGGGCCGCGCCCCGACCATCGCGCTGATGGTCTCGAGCATCGCCAACCCGTTCTATCCCGAGTTCGCGCTGGCGGTCGAGCGTGCGGCGCGCAGCAGCGGCCACTTCCTGATCATCTGCAATACGAACGAAGATCCGCTGGCAGGACGCGCGTATCTGGAACAGATTGCCGGCACGCTGTCGGAAGGTGTGCTGGTGATGAACGCGAATCTGGATTTCGCCGACCTGCACAAGACCGAGGCGCGCGGCGCGCCGGTTGTGCTGTGCATGTGGGAACGTCCGCACGAACCGCCCGGCCTGCCCTGCGTGGCGGTCGATTTCCGGCTCGCCGGCGAACTGGCCGGGCAGCATCTGCTCGAACTGGGGCACCGGCGGATCGGCGCCATCGTCGGCAGCAAGGCGGCGGGTATCCACGCGGCGCGTTACGAAGGCTTTCTCGATGCGCTGCGCGCGGCGGGGCTCGAGGTGGCGGACTCGCCGGTGTGTTATGCGCCGGATACCACCCAGGGCGGCTATCTCGCCGCCCGCGAATTGCTGCAGGGGAATCCGCAGCTAAGTGCGATCTTTGCGACCAACGACCTGCCCGCGCTCGGCGCCTTGCATGCGGCGGCCGATCTGGGCTTGCAGGTGCCGGGCGATCTGTCGGTAATCGGTATTACTGACATTCAGTTAGCCCAGGAATCGCGTCCGGCGCTGACAACCGTGGCTGTGCCAACGGTCGAAGCGGCTGAGCTGGCGGTGTCCTTGCTGCGCGAGTTGATCGAGGCGTCGCCGCGCGGCACCCGAGCTACGGCGCAAGCGCCGCGGATGTGCGTGGCATCAGCACCGCGGCTCGTGGTGCGCGCCTCGACGCAAGCTCCCGGCGGCTAAACGAGCCGGTCAAGCTTGAGCACCTGCATGGAAATCTGCGTGAACACCAGCCTGAGATCATGCGCGAGCGCCCGCATGCAGAGCCGCATGAAGAGCCGCCTGAAGAGCCGCCTGATGAACCGCCCGAGCGCCTACTCGCTCGCCGGCCAGGGCAGATGCGGCGAGGACCAGTCCAGTTCCGTGCCCACCACCGAGCGCATTTCCGGCGACTGTATCGCCACCGTCACGGCGATACAGGGCCGCCCGCTCGCGAGCGACAGATAAGGACTACTGGCAACCGGCACACCGGGCAGCAGGACCGCGTTCCTGAAGTACGGCCGGTGATCCCAGCGCGCATCGCGCGGATCCGCCACCGGCTCCAGCGAATCGCCCACGTTTGCGCCTGCCACGCCGGTGACTTCGGGGCCAATCTGCCGGCCCCGCTCGTCCAGGATGAAACAGCTAATACAAAGCTTCTGCTGCGCCAGATCGGCAAACGCGTCGGCCATGGCTACGCCGGCGAGCAACGCATCGGCGGCGCTGCGCAAGGCAAAGCGGTACGGTTCCACCTCGCTCTCGAACAACGCATGCAGATGTGCCCGGCCCTGAGCGATCACATCGAACGAGCGGTCGATCAGGCGGTTGATCGTATCCGGCGGTGCGATCTGGGCGGCCGGCCGCCCTAGCAGAAAGCCTTGAGCGAAATCGACGTTCGACTCGACCGCGAGAATCAGTTCCTCGGTCGTCTCGACGCCTTCGACCACCACCAGCATGCCCGCCTGATGCAGCAGCGACACCAGCTTGGGCAGGATCGACTGCTGCGTGCCCGGAATCGTCGCGCGAATCAGCTCGCCGTCCAGCTTCACGAAGTCCGGACGGATCCGGAACAGCCGGTCCAGATTCGACTGGCCGGCGCCGAAATCGTCCACCGCAATCAGAAAGCCGTGCTCGCGATAGCGGGCCGCCGCGCGTGACATCTCGTCGACGCTGCCGCCGCGCGATTCGAGAATCTCCAGAACGATCTTGTCCGGCTCCAGCCCCGCCGAGCGCACGATGCCGGCCAGCTGATCGGCATAGCCCTGCGCCACGAAGGTCGCGGGCAGGATATTGAGGAAGATCCACGCCTCACCGGGAATCAGCCGTTGCGCATTGGCGAGATGGACGGCATGGCTGGCGCGATCGAGCGCGCCCTCGTCGGAAAGCGGCCGCGGTGCGAACAGGACGGCCGGCGCCACCAGCGAGCCATCGGATTGCTCGCCGCGCAACAACGCCTCGAAGCCGACCTGTTTCTGATGCGACAGGCTATAGAGCGGTTGGAAATGCGAGGTCAGATAGTAGTCCTCCCAACGCGGCCGCGCGTCGCCCGATGGGTCGTTCGGGTCGCACAGACATTCCAGGCATAACAATTGCTGAGAGTCGCACGAGACCGCCAGCTCCGCACAGACGCGGTTGCGGCCGGTCTGCTTGGCGCGCAGCAGGGCTTCGTCGGCGCGGTCGAGCAGCGCCATGATGCTTTCGCCGGGGCGATGCTCGGCCACGCCGAAGCTCGCCGTCAGGTAACCATCCGGCCGCGCGATGCCGGAGATGGCCCCACGCACCCGCTCGGCCAGTTCGAGCGCAGAGGCCAGCCCCTCGCGCCGCAATACCGCGAACTCCTCGCCGCCGATGCGGCTCACGCTGTCCTGCGCAATCGTTTGCTCCATCAGTACCTGCGCCACTTCATAAAGCGCCTGGTCGCCGACGGCATGGCCGAACTGGTCGTTCAGGGACTTGAAATAGTCAATGTCGACAAAGATCGCGCACGCTTTGCCGTCCTTGCCCAGTGCGCCGAGCCGCCGCTCGGCCTGCTCCATGAAGGCGCGGCGGTTTTGCAGGCCGGTCAGCGGATCGGTCGCGGCCAGTTGCGCGAGGCGATTCTCGAGCAGGAAATGATTGCGCCGGAACCAGTAGAAGCTGAGGTGGAAGACCGTCGCCGTGGGCACGCCGACCACCACCCACATCCAGGCCACCACCGTGACGTCGTGCATCTGCGGGTGCCGGAACAGCAATGGCAGCGCGGCGGCATAAAACGCCACCGTGCCGACCAGAAAGTGGGCCGGCGTCAGCCAAAGCGGCGCCGAGCACACCGGGATCACGAGCAGCGCGGGCAATGCCCATAGCAAAGCCTGTTCGAGACCGGCAATGTTGAGCGCAATGACGATCACCAGCACCAGCGTATAAGCCACGCCGAATGCGCCGAACCACCAGGTGCTGCGCGCCTTGTGCACACCCGCGACCAGCAAGGCGAGGCAAACGATGCAGGCGAGCCTGTAAGGCAGCCAGACGGCCGGCCCCGCTACCAGCCCCCGTGCCAGCACGAACAGCAACGCGGCGACCACTGTGAAACCCATGGTGACGGTCGACAGGGGACGCTGCTGATCCAACGAACGACGATGAAAACGGTGACGCAAGTGGGCATCGGTCATGTGTTGCGTTGCGGTGGAAAGTATATTGATAGATATCAGGCCAGCTCCGTTACTCTGCCGCTGTATAACGGCAACTGTCTGACCAATATTAATGCCCACGACACAAACAAACTTTATGGCGCGTTGCCCGTGCGGCAGCGCTCTCGCGCCCGCCCCAAGCCGCCCCTGACTCGCCCCTGACGGTTACTGCCGATTACTTACGGCAAGCTTGATTGCCACCGCTTTAGCACGCCCAGAAAACCCGGTCACCCCGCGCGATGATGCAACTGCACAACACTTGCACGAGGCATGACGGACGGCGGCGCCCAATGCGTTCCGACTCCCTCTGCCCGCGACATCGTTTGCGGTGCGGCTATTCAAAGGGCATTAGGAAAAATTTCCGGCCCGATTTGCGTTTCTTGCTTCGCAGCGTGCGAAAGCCCATATACCGCAGAGCAGAACGATGGTAGCGGAATGTTAATTCATTCAGTAGACTGCGTATAAAGAGCCGTCGGCCACCTTTCATCGAGCAGCACCAGTAAAAGTAACCACTGGGCGCGTGCAATGCGCGCCTTATCTGCAACACTTTCGGATGTCCGGTTCCAGACACCCGTCTTACGACGGCTTGACGGCAAACGGCCATCCTTTTCGGACAACATGGGCCCTATCTTCGACTACCTGCTGCAACGCCAGATTTCCCCTCAGTGGCGGGGCTTACTCACCGCTCTGGCAGAAGAGTTCGAAGCGCAGATTGGGCAAGATGAATTGCGGCAGTTGATGTACCGGGTCGGTTGCCGGTTTGCTGCAGCGGCCCCCTTGCCGCCGTGCGGCTCGGCCGCCGATCTCGCGGACGCGTTGAACGCGCGCTGGCAGGAAACCGAGTGGGGCTACGTCGAGCTGTCGGACGAACCGGAGTATCTGCGCATCGCCCATTCATGCGCGCCGCTGCTGGCGTTCGGCGCCACGGCGCTCAACTGGACGCCCGCGTTCCTGGAAGGCGTGTACCAGACGTGGCTCAGCGCATTGGGAGCGGAGGGTCTGTCGGTCGCCCAGGCCAGCGAATTCGATGAGCACGCAACCATCGAATTCCGGCTCGGCCGCCACCCCGCGTAAGCCCTGCTGCTCGAGGGATTTCTTACCGCCTGTGACGGCGGATGGAAAGCGGGCAATGCAGGACCAGACAGACTTGAACAAGACGGCGGCGACATGAGTCCTTCCAGCGACATCGAAACACTCTTCGGGCATTTTGGCGGCAATCCGGGCGACTACCAGGAAATCGGCCGCGAAAATGAAGCGAGCTCGGCACGCACGCGCTGGCCGTTGCTCGTCACCCTGGACCTGAAGCAGCCGTCCATACCGGCCATCGCACAACGGCGCGATTCCGCCTTGAAGCAGGCTGGCGCAGTCGAGCCGCATGCGCAGGCTGACGCGCAGGCCGAAGATGAGACGCCACGCGGCGACGCGGCAGCGGCCGGCTCCACTGATCCGGAACCCACCCGCAGCGCATTGCTGCGTAGCAAGGCGCCGCTATTCACGCGCCCGCACCGGCGCAGCATTCCACCGGTCGGCAAAGCCGCCACAGCCGAAGCGCCACGCGGCGCCGAGCGCTTTTCCGCGTTGCCGGTTGCGCGCGAGGCCGTGCCGCCGGCTCCAGCGCAGGCAGAGCCGGTGGAGCCGGCCGCTGCGCCCACGCTGCGCGCACCCGCCATGTCGGCGTTTTCTGCAAAGCTGGCCGTGCCCGGTATCGCCCGGCCGCAAGCGATAGCGCCGGTGGCGCCTGTTGCAACGTCAGTACCGCCAGCACCGTCAGCGTCCGCGATACCCGCCGTATCCCCCGCTGCAACACGCGCCGCGGCACCGGCCGCCGTCCAGCCGCCGTCCATCCTCGGCAAGCTGTTCGCACCGGCTACACCCAAATCCGCGCCATCCGCCGCGGCGCCTGCCGCCGGCGATTCCACACCGGCGCCGCTCGGCTCCCTGTTCGCCCGTTTGCGCGGCGACGCCGCGAAGCCGGCCGCGCCCGCTCCCCACTCGTGGCTGACCAACGGCCCGCGTCGCTCATGAAAGTCATTGCGGTCGTGTCCGCGAAGGGTGGCGTCGGCAAGACCACCCTCGCCGCCAACCTTGCTTCCGTTCTCGCCACCAGCGGCCGGCGCGTGATCGCGCTCGATCTCGATCCGCAAAACGCCTTGCGCCTGCATTTCGGCGTGCCGCTCGACAGCATCGACGGCCTGTCGCGCGCCACCCTGAGCGGCGATGCATGGCGCAGCGTCATGTTCGACGGCGTCGACGGCGTGACCGTGCTGCCGTACGGCGCCGTCGTCGAAGACGACCGGCGCCGCTTCGAAGCGCATCTCGACCGCGAGCCGCTGTGGCTCATGCACTCGCTCAGCACGCTCAGACTCGATGCAGGCGACATCGTCATTATCGACACACCGCCGGGCTCCTCCGTCTATACCCGCACCGCCCTGTGCGCGGCGACTTTCGCGCTGAACGTGGTGCTCGCCGACGCCGCCTCCTACGCGGCGATTCCGCAAATGGAGCGGATGATCGAGGCCTACGCCGCGCCGCGCCCCGAATTCGGCGGCGAGGGCTACGTCGTCAACCAGGTCGACCAGTCGCGCCAGTTGAGCAAAGATGTCCTCAAGGTGCTGCGCCATCTGCTGGGCGACAAGCTGTTCCCTGGAGTCATACACCAGGATGAAGGTGTCAGCGAATCGCTCGCCTGCGACACCACGCTAATCCACTACGATCCGCTTAGCCAGGCCGCCGCCGATTTCCGCTCCTGCAGCCAGTGGCTGATGTCGCGGGTCGACGCGATCGCCGTTTCGCCGGGGAGTGTCGCATGAGCACGCCGCAACCGCAGGGCATCGAAACCGCCGCGCCACCCTCGCGGCTCGAACGCATCGTCGACGCGCGCCTGTGGAGCAGCACGCCGGTCGTGGTCTGCCTGACGCTGTTTGCGATCGTGATCCTGTACTTTGTGTTCACGGTGCCGCTCGCGTTCTACGAGCAGTTGACCTTCGCGACCTGCTGCTTCATCTGCGCGCTGCTGTTTCGCCGCCTGCAGGGCCGTTATGCGACGCTGGTGATGATCATGCTCTCGGTGGTCGCATCGGGCCGCTATATGTACTGGCGGCTGACCACCACCACGTACTGGGAGCACCCGCTCGACGCCGTCTGGGGCATGCTGCTGGTATCGGCCGAGGTCTATTCGACCATCGTGATGATGCTCGGCTACTTCCAGACCGCCTGGCCGCTCAAGCGCGAGCCGATGCCGCTGCCGGCCGACCGCAGCGCATGGCCGACGGTCGACGTCTTCATCCCCACGTATAACGAGCCGCTCTCGGTGGTCAAGCCGACCATCTACGCGGCACTGGCGCTCGACTACCCGGCCGACAAGCTGTCCATCCACGTGCTCGACGACGGCCGCCGCCCCGAGTTCAAGGCGTTCTGCGAGGAAGTCGGGGTGCATTGGACGATCCGCACCCACAACCGCCACGCAAAAGCCGGCAATATCAACGAAGCGCTGAAGATCACCAACGGCGAGTACCTGGCGATCTTCGACTGCGATCACATCCCCACCCGCTCGTTCCTGCAGATCGGCCTCGGCTGGTTCCTGCGCGACAAGCTGCTGTCGATGCTGCAGACGCCGCACCATTTTTTCTCCGCCGATCCGTTCGAGCGCAATCTCGGCACTTTCCGCAAAGTCCCAAATGAAGGCGAGCTGTTCTACGGCCTCGTGCAGGACGGCAACGACCTGTGGAATGCGACGTTCTTCTGCGGCTCATGCGCGCTGCTGCGCCGCTCGATGGTCGAGGAAATCGGCGGCATTGCGGTGGAGACCGTCACCGAAGACGCCCACACCGCGCTCAAGCTGCACCGTCTCGGCTACACCACCGCTTACCTCGCCATCGCACAGGCAGCGGGGCTCGCCACAGAGAGCCTCTCCGGCCACATCGGCCAGCGGATTCGCTGGGCACGCGGCATGACGCAGATCTTCCGCATCGACAATCCGTTGACCGGCCGCGGCCTGAAGCTCGGCCAGCGGCTGTGCTACCTGAACGCGATGATGCACTTCTTCTACGGTGTGCCGCGCCTCGTGTTCCTGACCGCCCCGCTGTCGTTCCTGTTCTTCGGCGCACACGTGATCGAAGCGGCTGCCAGCGCCATCGCCATTTACGCGCTGCCGCACATGATGCATGCGAGCATTACCAACTCGCGCATGCAGCGCCTGTTCCGCCATTCATTCTGGGCGGAGGTGTATGAGTCGGTGCTGGCCTCCTACATCACCGCGCCGACGCTGCTCGCGCTGATCAATCCGAAGCTCGGCAAATTCAACGTCACGGCCAAGGGCGGCCAGATCGAGAAGAACTACTTCGACTGGGCCATCTCGCGTCCCTATCTGTTTCTGCTGCTGTTGAACCTGGTCGGCTTTGTCACCGGGCTCGTGCACATCTACTTCAAGTGGGGCGTACACAGCGAAGTGCAGACCACGGTGCTCAATCTGGCGTGGACCGCCTACAACATGCTGATCCTCGGCGCCAGCGTGGCGGCGGCGAGCGAGCGCCGGCAGATTCGCGCTGTGCACCGCGTGGCGATGAAAATGCCGGTCATGCTGAAATTTTCGACCGGCCGCACGCTGGCCTGCCAGACCATCGACTACTCGGAAGGCGGCGTGGGCGTCGAACTGCCGAGCAACATCGAGGTGCCGATGCACGAACGCATGACCGTGTCGCTGTTTCGCGGCGACGAAGAATATGCGTTCCCGGCCACGGTCGGCTTCACGGCGCCCGGCCGGGTCGGCCTGCGCTTCGATGCGATGTCGCGCGAGCAGGAGTTCGAGTTCGTGAAGTCCACTTTTGCGCGCGCCGATGCCTGGATGGGCTGGGCCGAAGGCCGTCCGCAGGACACCCCGTTGCGCGGCCTCTCACATGTTTTGTGGGTGGGCGCACGCGGCATCGCCGGACTGTTCGAACATCTCTACGAAGACCTGCGCGGCTCGATGCGTGGCCGTCCGACCGACGTCAAAAAGCTGGAAACGAAAAAAGACTGATCTATGGGCCAAGGGATTGCGCGAATATACACACAACACCTGCAAGGCGAGCGCGGCATGAGGGGAGAAGCGACGCGTTTGCGTTCACGCCGCCTTGTTCGCGCCCTCGCCTGCTGGCTGGCCCTGCAAACCGCATTCGCGGCGCCGTTGGCGGCCGCCGCCGGGTTCGCTGCGAGTTCGCCGCGGGCGGTGGCGCCGCCGGGAACGCCGGTCGCAACCGGCGTAGGCAATGTCCCCGCGCCTGGCCCGGCCGTGCTGTTCGATGCCACGGCCCTCGCCCAGCCGGCGCTGGCCACGCCGACCCCGGCCCTGGCGGCGTCCTCGGTCAAGGCGCTTGGCATCAGGACGCCGACCACGGCCGAACCCGGCACGCTGGTGCCGGGCGGCCGCCGCCAGACGCTGACCTTCGCCGACTACGGCGCGCGCGATCCGCTGCAATTGCGCGGTGTCGACGGCCAGAACGGCATCGCCTTCTCGGTGCGCAACGACGAGGTGGTGACCGGAGCCATCCTGCATCTGATCTACAGCTACTCGCCGGCCCTGTTGCCGTCGATCTCGCAGTTGAAGGTACTGGTGAACGGCGAAGTGGCGGCGACGCTGCCCGTGCCGCACGAACAGGCCGGCATGCTGGTGGCGCGCGATGTCTCGATCGATCCGCGCTTCATCACCGAGTTCAACCACCTCAACGTGCAGTTGATCGGCCACTACACGCAGCAGTGCGAAGACCCCGCGAATTCGTCGCTGTGGGCGACCGTCAGCAATGCCAGCTCGCTCGATCTGACCTACGCCTCGCTCACCAGCAAGCCGGATCTGGCAGCGCTGCCGCAACCGTTCTTCGACCGCCGCGACGTGCGGCGCCTCGAACTGCCGTTCGTGTTCCCGGCCAAGCCGGGCTCGGAGACGCTGGAAGCCGCCGGCATCGTCGCCTCCTGGTTTGGCGCGCTGGCCGGCTATCGCGGCGCGCTGTTCCCGGCCCAGGTCGACGAAGCGCCGCTCTCGGGCAATGCGGTGGTGTTCGCCACCACCGATCAACGGCCTGCCGGCGTGCCGATTCCTGCCATCTCGGGGCCGACCATTGCGGTGGTGGACCGCGAAGCGCCGGCACGCGGCAAGCTGCTGCTGGTGCTCGGGCGCAACGAGGCAGAACTGAAGACCGCCGCCAAGGCGCTCGGCGTAGGCCAAAGCGTGCTGTCCGGCGAAAGCGCGACGATCACGCAACTCAACGAACTCGGCCCGCGCGCCCCATACGACGCGCCCAACTGGCTGCCCACCAACCGTCCGGTGCGCTTCGGCGAACTCGCGGAAGCACGCGACCTCAGCGTATCCGGCTACGACGCCGACGCGGTACGCGTGAACCTGCGCGTGCCGCCCGACCTGTTCATGTGGCACACCAAGGGCGCGCCAATCGACCTGCGCTACCGCTACACGGTGCGTCCATTGCCGGACCGCTCGTCGCTGAACATCAGCATCAACGACGGCTTCGTGCAGGCCCTGCCGATTCCGGCGCGGGCCGCCTCGGTGTTCGACCTTGGTCATTACTTCAACGGCATCCTGCCGGATAACAGCGCCGTCGCACGGCGCACCGTCTACATTCCTCCGCTGCTGCTGACGCCGCGCGCCCAGTTGCGGCTGCACTTCTACTACGACATTCCCAATACCGGCGAATGCCATGGCCGGCTGCTGGATAACGTGGTCGGTTCGATTGATCCGAATTCGACCATCGACCTGTCGTCGTTCCCGCACTACATGGCCTTGCCGGATCTGGCGGCGTTCGCCAATAGCGGCTTCCCGTTCACGCGCATGGCCGACCTGTCCGAAACCGCGGTGATCCTGCCGAACGACGCCGATTCGAGCGACTACAGCCTGTATCTGCTGGAGATGGGCCGGATGGGCGCCTCGACCGGGTATCCCGCCACTGGCGTGACCGTGACGAGCGCCGATCAGGTGGATCAGTTCGCCGGCAAAGACCTGCTGATTTTCGGCGCCCCCGGCCACCAGCCGCTCTTGCAGCGCTGGGCCAAGGCGATGCCGTTCTCGAGCGACGGCGATTCGCGCACCTTTGAGCTCTCCGATATCGTCTTCAAGCTGGAAGACTGGTGGCACGGCGAGCGCGGCGTGGAACGCGCACCGGCGCGCGCCGACCTCTCGCTGGTCAGTTCGAACGGCGCGGCGCTCCTGACCGGCTTCGAATCGCCGTTGCAAAAAGAGCGCAGCGCGGTGGCATTCGTCAGCGCGGCCGGCCAGTCGGATGCCGACCTGAGTTCGGCCCTGCTCGACGCCGACGTGCTGCCGCAAATTCAAGGTGCAATGGCCGTGATCCACGGCCGCAGCGTCACCATCACCTCGAACGGCGATGCGTACTACCTCGGCCACCTGTCGCCGCAGGAATACATGCGCTGGGCGCTGTCGTCGCATCCGCTTCTGCTGCTGCTCGCCGGTGTGCTCGCGGCGCTGATTATCGCGGCGCTGTTTTACCGTGCGCTGCGCTCGATCGCGGCGCGCCGCCTGAAGGATTGATATGCCGGTCAAACTCAACACGGCACCCGCGGCGCTTGCATTCGGACTGCTGGCTTCGATGACCTCGACGATCGCCACTCCGGCTGCCGCCGCTACCGCTGCGCAATGCGACTGGCCGGCCTACCGCAGCTTTGTCGAGCGCTTCGTGCAGGCCGACGGCCGCGTGATCGACTATTCCACGCCGACCCAGCAGACCACCTCCGAAGGCCAGTCGTACGGCATGTTTTTCGCGCTGGTCGCAAACGACCGCGCCACCTTCGACCGGCTGCTCGGCTGGACCCGCACCAATCTCGCCGGCAACCAGTTCGATGTGCAGAAACTGAGTCTGCCTGCGTGGCAGTGGGGCAAAAAGCCGGATGGCTCTTACGGCGTACTCGATCCGAATTCTGCTTCGGACTCCGATCTGTGGATCGCCTACGACCTGCTGCAAGCGGGCCGCCTGTGGCATGACACTGGCTATACGAAACTCGGCGAGGCGCTTGCCACGCAGATCGCCAGCAAGGAAGTCGTGAGCCTGGCCGGCCTCGGCCCGATGCTGCTGCCCGGCCCGCAAGGCTTCCAGAGCGGCGGCGTGACGCGCCTCAATCCCAGCTACCTGCCGCTGCCGGTGCTGCGCGCACTCGCCAGGGCGCAGCCTGGCGGGCCATGGAGCAAACTGGCCGACAACGCCTTGCAGCTCGTCAAGACCACCGCACCGCAGGGCTTCGCGCCCGACTGGGCCGCCTGGCGGGCCGGCCAGTTCGTGGTCGATCCGAAAAGCGGCGACACCGGCAGCTACGACGCGATCCGCGTCTATCTGTGGGCCGGCATGACAGCGAGCGCCGATCCGCTCGCCAAACCCTGGCTCGCCGCGCTCGGCGGCATGCGCAACCAGGTCGCGCAAAGCGGTTTTCCGCCCGAGAAGGTTGCCGCGACCACCGGCACGGTGAGCGGCGAAGGGCCGCTCAGCTACTGGGGAGCGCTGGCGCCTTACTTCAAGGCGCTCGGCGACGAGCGCGGCCTCGGGCTCGCGCGCACCCATCTGGCGGCGCTCGACAGCCCCGTGGCGGGTCGTGAACCTGTTTATTACGATCGTGTGCTGGGCTTGTTCGGCACCGGATTCATCGACGGCCGCTATCGCTTCGACGATGCGGGCCGGCTCGTGCCGAGTTGGAGAAACGCATGCGATTGAGCGCCATCGCGCTGACGCTGAGCCTCGTTAGCGTCGCTACAGCGACGCTGCCGCCCACCGCCCTCGCCCAGCAGGCCTCGGCCGATCCGCTCAACGTGCTGATCGACCAGGGCAAGTACTGGCAGGCGCACCACCGCGGCGACCTTGCCGAGCAGGCCTGGCAGAAGGTCTTGCGCCTCGATCCGAAGCAGCCCGATGCGCTGTTCGGCATGGGCATGGTGCTCGCCGACCGCAAGGACGGCAGCGGCGCGCAACAGTATCTGGCGCGCCTGCGCGAAGTCGCGCCGAACTATCCCAACATCGACGAACTGGGCCGGCGCCTTGGCGAGTCCAGCCTGCGCGATCAGACCGTCAACGACGCGCGGCGCTTGCAGCAAAGCGGCCAGGCCGCCAGCGCCGTGCAGGAATATCAGCGCGCGTTGCAGGGCAAACCTGCTACCCCGGAGCTGCAACTCGAGTACTACCAGGCGCTCGCGGCCACCCCGCAAGGCTGGGACCAGGCGCGCCGCGGCCTGCAGCAGCTCGCGCAGCAGAATCCCGACGACCCGCGCTATGCGCTCGCCTACGCCCAGCACCTGACCTACCGCGACATCACGCGCCGCGAAGGCATCGCGCAGCTAGAGAAGCTTTCCGGCGACAACGCGGTGGGCGCCGCGGCGCGCAAGAGCTGGCGCCAGGCGCTGCTGTGGCTCGATGCGCGCGCCTCCGATGCGCCGCTCTATCAGAGCTACCTGCAGCTCGCGCCGGATGACGCCGCCGTGAAGGCCCGCTTCGACTCGATGGTGCAGCAGGACGCGGCCGCTCGCGAACGCGCCCAGCAGAACGCCGCCGTCGATGCACGCGGGCGCACCATCGCCGACGGCTTTGCGGCGCTCGACCGCGGCGACATTGCTACCGCTCGCAGCAAATTCTCGTCGGTGCTGGCGAGCAGTCCGAACGATGGAGACGCGCTCGGCGGCATGGGTATCGCGGCGCTCAAGCAGGAGCATTTCTCCGAAGCGCGCGACTACCTCGAACGGGCCTCGCGCAGCGGCAATCCGGCACGCTGGAAAGACGCGCTATTGAGCGCGACCTACTGGACTTACACCAGCGACGCGATCGGCGCGCGCAGCAACGGCGAATTCGCCAAGGCCAGGTCGCTGTTCGAGCGCGCAATCGCGCTCAATCCGTCCGATGTCACCGCCCAGGTGCTGCTCGGCGAAATGCTGCTGAACAACGGCGACCCCGCCGGCGCGGAACAGGCATACCGCATGGCGTTGCGCCGCCAGGCCGACAACCCCGATGCGATTCGCGGCCTCGTCGGCGCGCTGGCCGCGCAAGGACGCGGCGACGAAGCATTGCAGTTCGCCAACCAGCTCAACACCGAACAGCAGGCGAAAGCAGGCGGTATCGACCGTCTGCGCGGTGAAGCGCAGGCCGCCCAGGCACGCGCTGCCGAAGCACGCGGCGACCTGGGCGCCGCCCGCAGCCTGTTCGAAGATGCGCTGCTCAGCAATCCTGACGATCCATGGCTGCGCCTCGATCTCGCCCGCATCTATGTGCGCCAGGGCGCGGTCGGCAACGCGCGCAGCATGATGGACGGACTGCTGGCAAGCCATCCCGACATGACCGATGCGCTCTATGCGAGCGCGCTGCTGTCCGCGGAGACTCAGGACTGGTCGGCCGGCCTCGCGCAACTGGACCGCATTCCGGTCGCCCAGCGCACCGATGCGATGACCGCCTTGCAGCACCGCCTGTGGGTGCATCAACAGGCGAGCCTCGCGATCCAGATGGCGAAGAGCGGACAAAGCCAGCAGGCCTTCGCGATCCTCGCCGCCGCGGAGCCGGTGGCCGCCGGCAACCCGGAACTGATCGGCGTGGTGGCCTCGGCCTACCAGCAGGCGGGAGACTCCAACCGCGCACTGTGGCTCGTGCGCAGCGCCATGAGCGCCGCGCCTGGCAGCACGGACCTGCTGTTGCAATACGCCGGCATCCTGCTCGCCGCTCATCAGGACACCGAACTGGGCAACGTAATGCGCCAGCTTGCCGCGACGCAATTGACACCGCAGCAACGCACCGATTTCGGCAATCTGAACCTGGCGATCGTCGTGCGGCAGTGCGATGCCGTGCGCCAGCGCGGCGACCTGGCGAGCGCTTACGACGTCATTGCGCCGTGGCTCGCCGCAATGCCCGACAATCCCGACCTGCAGGCCGCGCTCGGGCGTCTCTACTCGTCGGCGGGCGACGACCGCAATGCGCTCGCCAGTTACCGCGCGGCGCTGACACGCCGCCCCGACGACCTGAGTCTGATGCTCGCCGCGATCCCCGCCGCGACCGGCAGCAAAGACTTCCGCTACGCCGAATCGCTGGCGACGCAGGCGCTGAACGCCGCACCCGACGACCCCGGCGTGCTCGCCGCCGTCGGCCGCATGTATAGGGCCGAGGGCAAGCTCTCGCTCGCTTCGACTTATCTGCAGCGCTCGCTGATCGCGGCCAATACGCCGGTCTCGAGCAGCGCGCCGCGCGCCGGCTCGGCGGGCAACGTGCCGCGGGGCTGGGAAGTGGCGATGCGCCGGATTGGCGCAACGCCCCTGCCCGGCACCAATCCATTCGAAGGAAAAACCGCCATCGATGTGCCGGCCGACGCCACCGGCACGCCCGGCAACTCCGGCTTCAGCAGCGCAAGCGGTGGCTTCAACGCAAGTGGCGCCGCCCGGCAGTACACCGCGCCTGCCGCCTATCCGGCGGCCGCTTACCCGAGTACGCAGCCCTCCTACCCGACGCAGACCGTGCCGAACTATCCGCCGCCCTCGCAGCCCGCACCCTATGTGGCGCCGTATGTGACACCTTATGTGGCGCCCGCCAGTCCGTCGGCCGTACCGAACTCCAGCAACGCGGCAGGCGGCTACGGTCCCGATAACTACGGCTCCAGCCAGACCGGTGCGCCCGCCGCCGCGCCCTTGCAGCCGTACCCCGGCCAGGATCAGGCGCCGGTCCAGCAGCAGCCGCTGCCGTATAACGCGCCCTATCCGCAGCCTGCGCCGCCCTATGGCGCACCGGCGCCCTATGTGTCCACACCCTGGCCGATGTCACCGGCGGCGCGCGAAGCGCAAGCCAATGCCGCTGGACAGCAGGGGCAGGCCTACTATCCGCCACCCCCAGCGGCAAACCCGGCGCAAACTTCGAACGCGCAGCGCAAGAGCAGCAAGAAGCAGACAGCAACACGTACTGCCAAGGGCGCGGCCTATGCGCAGACGCCGTATGGGCAGCAAGGCTACGCGCAGCAGCCTTACTACGGCCAGCAACCCTATCCCCCGCAACAACAGGGCTACGGGCAGCCGGCCTATGGGCAACAACCGTACCCGCAGCAACAGGGGTACGCGCCACAGCCCTATGCACAGCAACAGGGATATGCGCAGCAGTCCTATCCGAATCAGAACTACGGCAATCAGGGCTACCCGGCACAAGGCTACTACGCGCAGCAGCCGTACATTCCGCAGCCGCCGGCAGGCTACATCCAGCCGTATTACCCGCAAGCGCCTGCGGCGCAAACCGCACCGTCCGGCAACGGCAACTACGCACCGTCGCCCGCCAACGTGGCCAACTCGCAGACACTAGGCGTCGCGGAAGAACTGGCTCAGGTCAATCGCGAGCAGACGAGTACGGTGTCGGGGGGGATTGTGTTTCGTGATCGTGCGGGCGAAGACGGCCTGTCGGACCTGACCGATATCGAAGCGCCCATCCAGGGGCGTATCCAGGCCGGCAACGGCCATGTCATCGTCACGGCCACACCAGTGACGCTCGATGCGGGTACCGCGAACAACGAGGCCCAAACGCTAGCACGCTTCGGTTCAGGCGCCGCCTCAAACGCCAGTGCCTATGGCTCTCAAACCGCAAACGGCGTAGGGCTATCGCTCGGCTATCAGAACAAAAGCCTAGGTGGCGACGTCGGGGTGACACCGCTTGGCTTTCGCGAAATCAATGCCGTCGGCGGCCTGCAATACAATGGTTCTGTGAATGACCAGGTGTCGTATTCACTCGCCGTCGCGCGACGCGCCGTCACCGATAGCCTGCTCTCGTACGCCGGTGCGCGCGACCAGTCTTCCAATCTCGAATGGGGAGGAGTGACATCCAGCGGCGCGCTCGCCACACTGAGTTGGGACGACGGGACGAGCGGCTTATATGCGAACGCCGCATACCAGTTCCTGGATGGCTACAACGTAGCGGCCAATAGTGCCATCAAAGGCGGCGGCGGCGTGTATTCGCGCCTGCTGAAGGATGCTGACCAGACACTGACGGTCGGCGTAAATACGACGCTGATGGGTTATAACCGGAACCTCTCCTACTTCACGTATGGACAGGGTGGATATTTCAGCCCGCAACAGTATGTGATTCTGAATTTACCAGTGGAATGGACGGGCCGAAACGGCAACTTCACGTATGATGTCAAGGGCTCGGTCGGCGTACAGCATTACCACGAGGACGCGTCGGCGTATTTCCCGCTTGGCGACTCGACCTCAACGGCGCTCCGAAGCGCGCTCATTTCAGCCGGAACAGCACCCGATTCGAACGCGATCTATCCAAGCCAGAGCAAGACCGGAATCGCCTACTCGTTTAGCGCAGTGGGCGAATATCAACTCGCGCCGCAGCTTGCTGTCGGCGCAACGGCATCGCTCGGAAACGCCTATCAGTACCGCGAATATCTGGCCGCCGTATATGTGCGCTATAGCTTTACCAAGCAGACCGGACTGCAACCGTTCCCGCCGACGCCTTTGGCATCTCCTTACCTGTCGTTGTCGAATTAGTTGGCAGATCCTGCTCCTGGGCATTCGCTCAACCACACGTTCACGCTTACGCATGAACGTGTGGCCGCAGCCGCCATTGCATCCCGCAGCGTTTGAGCCGTGGCAGGACGCGTTTCGAGCTGCGAAGTTATCCCCACTTTTCGTTGACAAGCCTGTGGACAACCTGGTGGCACATCGTCTAAGTGGCTGATGCCATGCGACTATCTCCGGCCGTTGCGGGCGCGGGCAACATCCCGAGATCACGTGTTTTGCCCGGCATTTAACAATCCGAACAACCTACACGCAGCGTGGATAATTAATAAAATCGCCACACATCAATTAATCCGATTAATAAACCCGAAAATCGATACCGCCACTGGCAGGCTCCGGTTTATGCTACTGCTTTAAACCAATCGGCCGTCATGCACGAATGGGCTGAATAAAGCAGGGCGCGTTGCGTGCGTTTTTTCGAACGCCGAAACACCTGCGAACGCCCTTACGCCATGAGGACGGTGGCATTCTTTTCGGCGGCACGGCTGACGCACGGAAGCAACTACGGGAACCACGTTGGAAACGAATCGCCTTGCAGGCAAAGGGAAGCGCTTCGCCGCACGCCTTTATCGAATGCGCATGATTGGCCTCGGCATCGGGTTTTTCTGCGTCGCCTCGGTGTTTGCGCAAGCGCAAACCCACGTCAGCCCCTGGCTATGGGCGCTGCTGGTTTTTCACGGTTTTGTCTGGCCACATCTCGCATATCGCGCCGCACTTGCCTGGACCGTGCCGTATCGTGGCGAACGTTTTAATCTGATGGTTGACTCCGCATTCGGCGGCCTGTGGCTAATTGCCATGCGCTTCAACATTCTGCCGAGTGTGTTGATTCTCGCCATGCTGAGCATGGACAACATCGCTGCCGGCGGCGTGCGGCTGTTCGCACGCGGCATTGTCGCGCAACTGCTCGGCGCGGCTCTCGGCGCCGCCCTGCTCGGCGTCGTGTTCGCGCCGCAGTCGCGAATGCCGACCATTCTCGCCTGCCTGCCGTTCCTGATCCTGTATCCGCTCGCGCTCGGCTGGCTCACCTATCGCATGTCGCAAAAGCTCGCGAAACAGGCCCGCGAACTCGAGCGCCTGAGCCAGACCGACGGCCTGACCGGCTTGTGGAACCGGCGGCACTGGGAAGACCGGCTTGCTGAAACCTTTGAGCGCTGCCGCAGCAACGGCGAAGCCTGTTGCCTCGTGCTGTTCGATCTCGACCACTTCAAGGATGTCAACGACACCGAAGGCCACGCGGCAGGCGATGCCGCGCTACGCGGCTTCGCGTTATTCCTGCGCTCCAGCTTGCGCCCGCAAGACATTGCCGGCCGCTACGGCGGCGAGGAGTTCGGGGTCATCATGCCGGGGCTGCGCCTCGCCGACGCCCGGCGCACGGTGGAACGCTTGCTGTTCAATTTGCGCGCCCGCGTCGGGAGCGCCGGTGAACCGCTGCGCTGCACGTCGAGTGCGGGCCTCGCCGAATACAGTCCGGAAATGGGCGATATCACCGCGTGGCTGCTTGAAGCCGATCGCTGCCTCTATGCTGCCAAAGCGAATGGACGTGATTGCCTGGTCACGTCGGAGTACGACGTCGGGTTATCTCGCCAAAGGGCGCTTGGCTAAAAGCCAGCACGCTTGTTGCGGTGAAGCGCGTGCCGCGTTCTCCAGATGGGCCGCGTGGCGGTGAGTTATCCACACTTTTCTTATAGCGGACTGTAGAGAAATGGCTGCGTACCCCATAATTGGGGGGACTTACTATGCGCCAGTAGCGGGTATCCGTCAGCGTGCGTGTCGATTTTTTCTTCTTCGTACTGAA
>NZ_SCNV01000140.1 GCF_005503145.1 Burkholderia sp. 4M9327F10
AGTCTGCCTTGCAGAAGTTCGTAAGGCGCTGCCTAGCCTGGCGATGCGGTTAGTTGGCGGGTAATAGAACTCCCAGAACGAATATCGATCTGATAAAGATTCTGGGAGTTTCGGAGTGGTCGCCGATGAGCACGCCTGATTTCTTTCGTAGCCGTCTGGACGCAATGATTGATCTGCGTCACCCGCTTGCCGTGCTGGCAACGAAGATGTCGTGGGCTTCAATCGAAACGACGCTTGCTCCTTTGTTCGAGCGACACTCACGCGATGGGCGGGTGAGCGAAGCGGTTGACCTGTTTGGCTCGAACTCGCTGGAACTTGCCGGCGGCGTCAGTGCGGCTGGACGTCCGCGCCTGCCTATGCGGTTGATGGTCGGTCTGCTGTACCTTAAGCACGCCTACAACGAGAGTGACGAATCGGTGTGCGAGCGCTGGGCGCAGGACGTGTACTTCCAGTTCTTCTGCGGCGAGGAGTATTTCCAGCCGCGTCTGCCGTGCGACCCGACCAACCTGGTGCGCTTTCGGCAGGCGCTGGGCGAAGCCGGTGTCGAGGAACTGCTCGCGGCGACGATCGCGGCTGCGGTGCAGATGAAGGCGGTGACGCCGGTCGAATTCGAGCGCGTGATTGTCGACACCACGGTTCAAGAAAAGGCGATTGCGTATCCGACCGACAGCCGTCTGCTTGAGGTGTCACGGGCCAGACTCGTGCAACTGGCGCAGCGCGCCGGGTTGGCGTTGAAGCAAACCTACGAGCGCGAAGGCAAGCGGCTGCGGCGCCGCGCAGGCGGCTATGCCCATGCGAAGCAGTTCAAGCGCCTGCGTCGTGTACTGAAACGTCAGCGCACAGTCTTGGGACGGTTGCTGCGCGACATCGAACGCAAGCTGTTCGCAGCCCCGGACGAACGACAGACACAACTGCGCGTGTGGCTCGAGCGGGCGTGGCGCATCTGCCGCCAACGTCCAAAGGACAAGAACAAGTTGTACGCATTGCATGCGCCTGAAGTTGAATGCATCGGTAAAGGCAAGGCGCGGCAACCCTACGAGTTCGGCGTCAAGGTGAGCCTTGCGATTACCGAGAAACAAGGGTTGATCGTCGGTGCCCGGGCGTTCCCTGGCAACCCCTATGACGGCCATACGCTGGCCGAGCAACTCGAACAGAGCACCATTCTGTTGCAGGACCTGCCCGGTACACCGCAGCCGAAGACCGTATTGGTCGATCTCGGGTTTCGCGGTGTTGACGCGGAAATATCATCAGTAAACCTGATTCATCGCGGAAAACACAAGACACTGACCAGCGCGCAGCGGCGCTGGCTCAAGCGACGGCAGGCGATCGAACCGATCATCGGTCATGTGAAGCACGATCACGGTATGCGTCGTTGCTGGCTCAAGGGGCAAAGCGGCGATGCGCTGCATGCCGTGCTGTGCGCCACGGGCTACAACCTGCGCTGGCTGTTGCGTGCGATTGTTCGCCTCGGTCTGGGGCCCATCTTTTTTGTCCTCGCCTGGCTGCATTGGATCGTCAATATCTCGTCGCATCCGCTGCTTGCGCAGCGGACGCTTCCGGCGGCCTAACCTTCCTGCGCCGACAAAATGCCCGATCGGCGTCGTGCGTCAGGCAAACTGAATTTTGCAGGCCCGACTA
>NZ_SCNV01000142.1 GCF_005503145.1 Burkholderia sp. 4M9327F10
GCGCACGCTGTACGGGCGGGAGAAGACACTGTTCGATCACCAGCAAGTAGCGTGCACGGCCCTTGGTTTTCGGTGGATGCCCTGATCGAAAAGCATTGGGACAGCCCGGTGCATCTGGCGGCTTCGGTCATGAGTGGTCACGCCAGTGCGGTGGCAGCACTGGCGCGGTTTGGCTCTGCTGCCCAGGGTGACCCCATCTATGACGCTGGCGTGCAATTGGGACGTTTGCTGCGAACCGCGTTCCTTGCCGACTACTTTGTTAAGGACGCTTTCAGGAATGAATTGCGCCGGGTGCTCAACCGGGGGGAGGCGGTCAACGCCCTCAAGCGCGCCATTTACACCGGCCGGATCAGCCCGGCACAGGCCAAACGTGTGGACGAAATGCAGGCTGTGGCCGACGCGTTGAGTCTGCTGGCCAACATCGTCATGGCGTGGAACACGTCACAAATGCAGGCTGTTCTGGATCGCTGGTCGAACCGCCGCCAGGCCATTCCGCCGGAACTGATCGGAAAAATTGCTCCCACCAGGCTGGAAAGCATCAACCTGCGAGGCGTGTTCCGCTTTCCTGTTGACCGTTATGCCGACCAAATCCTGCCCTCGCGGCAGGGAGCACCGATAACTGGCACCAACGGATGAAACCGATCACGGTTTGACGCCACGAATCGCAGATTTGAAAGTGAACAGGAAAGTCAATGAAATCAACGATCTACCAACACCACCTCCGCGCCAGTGCTAGCTTTTCGTACCGTCACTTATTGCACTGAAAACGAGGGGACCCCATTCCGGGCGGGTGTCTTCCACTTCCGGCAGGTTCTCGATGTCGGCGACGTTGAACACCCAAAACGGCTTCATCATCGGGATGAACCCGCCTTCGCTGTCGCCTTCGTCAGCGCTGCCGGCGTCCGCGCCCTTCTTGGGCATCATCTTGAAGAAAACGCCCATGACGCCCTTGGAGCCCTTCTTGACGTTCGCGCCCAGCTCCTGCGCCTGCTTGAAGGTCAGCCACTCGTTACGCTCAAGGCCGCGATCAGCAGCAGCACACCACAGCAGCGGGACATTGACGCCAGAGTAAGGGCGCTTGGTCTTGTAGTTGACCGGCATCCCGAACTTGATAGCGTGATCCCACAGCGACTTGTCGCCGTTGGCTGCGCCTTCTTCGATCATGCGAATGATGGCGTTCGTGATGTCTGCGCGGAGATCCATTTTGCTAACCCTTTCAGTCTGGGAAACCGGCTTTTACTGCCCCGGTTTCATCGTTCATCATGGGTTCTATTATATGGGTTAAAGGGTTGACCGTCAACCCTTTTGAGCAGAAAAACAACCCTTTTTGTTGAAATAAAACGGTTGACTTTTGCCGCTGAAAATTGCACCGGAACCAAGAGCCGGGGCGGGTTTGGGGCCGGAACAGGCCCCAAGGTCTTGGCGGCCACAGGCCGC
>NZ_SCNV01000143.1 GCF_005503145.1 Burkholderia sp. 4M9327F10
GGGTCCGCGCTGCGCCTGTACGACGACCGCGCCCGCCGCCGCGATCAGGCTCATGCCTTTCTGCGTGAACAGCGACACCATGTCGTGCGCGGCCACGGTAAAGCGCTTCCAGACGCTAAAGCTTGCATCACCTTTGGCTACGCCCATGATGCTTTCGCCCGCGACAAGCTGCACGTTCTTGCCACTCACTACGCCAGCCGATGCCGGCGCAGCCAGCAGTACGCCAGGCTGTGCAAGCTGGTCGAAGGATTTGTTTGCCGCCTGCTGGCTATCGGTATCTGCCGCTTCAGCTTTCGACGCCTGCGCCGACGATGCCAGCGCCTTCGCCAGCGCCAGCGCGTCCTCAAGCTGAGCGACCGTCTCCTGCATGTCGAGCTGCTTGCCTGACGCGCCTTTCCGGGCATAAGCCGACACCATCACGCCAGCACCGCCGAGCAACGTAGCGTGCCCATCCGTTCTCAGCTCAGCACCGCTGCCGCGCTCGCTCTGGCCACGATCTACCATGTGTCCAAGGTTGAGTTGCGACTTGGCGTGTTCGGTTGCGACCTTGATGTGCTCGCGCCCATCATGGTCATCCATCTGTAACGTGTTGTTGGAGCGCGTGCGGATCGTATTGCGCTGCGCCCACGGCGAGCCGGCGACAATCGGATCGGGATGCCTGGCTGTGTGCAGCACATGGGATATGAACGGCCTGTCGGGATTGTTCCAGAGGAAGGCCACGCCAACGACCGTTTCCGGTTCAAGTCCGAAGTGGAAACCGGTCCGCCCCGGCCCCGCGAACGGTTTCGCAAGCCGCATCGGGCAGCTCTCCACGCCAGGCGTGCGCGGGTCGCGGTCCACGTGCAGATTGACGATGTACCGCCCCTGGTTGTCCAGGTAAGGTCCCACGTAATCTTTTGTCGATGCAATTGTTCCGGTGATGACGCCAGGTATCCGGGGCCACGATTCCTCCTGCAGAGGCATCCGGTATTGCCGGTCGCTGGGGATGGCGGTGAACCCGACCTTGTAACCCTGCTTGCGCGAGGCGCTGCACGTCATGCCTGTGACCAGCAGGCCGTGCTTCACCTCGGGCAGTTCGCGGTTCGACAGCGCCAGCACGCAGGCAGGCGCGATATCCAGCATGTCGCACGTCCCGCTGTAGACGACCTGCTCCGCAAGCGCCGCCTCCTGCCGCAATTCTGCTTCGCGCGCAGCGTCCTGCTCGTCATCCAGATCGAGACCCCAGGTATAGGTTTCCCCGTGAACCGTTGGGTCGCTGTGGATCGTTTTTGTGGCATTCATGCACCGGTTATCCGGTTGTTCGGGACTGTAGCTGCGCACCGAGAACTTCGCGGGCGTCATGGTCGTGCGCATCGTGAGCGACTGCACCGATTCCCGGCCAGTGGTATGCAGGCCGCTGGGCTCCAGATACGGCACCGTGTAGCGTTC
>NZ_SCNV01000144.1 GCF_005503145.1 Burkholderia sp. 4M9327F10
TGCGAGGCCGGCTTGAGCATCTCGTGATCCGAATGCTGGTGATGCAGCGTCCACGGCACATTGCCGCCCAGCACCTTCTGCTCGAGGCCCACCATCAGCGTGCCCAGATACAGGCCCTTGCTCATCCACTGCTTGAAATTGCGTGCGCGATACAGCTCGGTATGCAGCCAGGAGGTCTTGAACGCTTCCGGATACGCCGTGAGCTCGTCCGACTGCCGGCCGGCCTGCACCGCGTCGAACGCAGCCTCAGCGGCCAGCATGCCGGTCTTGATCGCGGCATGCGAACCCTTGATGCGCGAGGCGTTCAGGAAGCCCGCGTCGTCGCCGACCAGCGCGCCGCCGGGGAACACCAGCTTCGGCAGCGAGAGCAGACCGCCCGCCGTGATGGCCCGCGCGCCGTACGAGACGCGCTTGCCGCCTTCGAGGAACGCGCGGATCGACGGATGCGTCTTGTAGCGCTGGAATTCCTCGAACGGCGACAGGTACGGGTTCGAGTAGCCGAGACCGACCACGAAGCCGATCATCACCTGGTTGTTGTCCAGGTGATAGAGGAACGAGCCGCCGTAGGTGTCATTCTCGAGCGGCCAGCCGGCCGTGTGGATCACGAGCCCCGGCTTGTGCTTCGACGGGTCGATCTCCCACAGCTCCTTGATGCCGATGCCGTAGACCTGCGGATCGGCGCCGTCGCGCAGCCTGAACTTGTCACTTAGCTGACGGCCCAGATGGCCGCGAGCGCCTTCGCAGAACAGCGTGTATTTCGCGTGCAGCTCCATGCCGAGCTGGAAGTTCTCGGTCGGCTGGCCGTCCTTGCCGATGCCCAGATTGCCGGTGGCGACGCCCTTGACCGAGCCGTCGTCGTTGTACAGCACTTCAGCGGCGGGAAAGCCCGGGAAGATTTCCACGCCCAGCGCCTCGGCCGTTGCCCCAAGCCAGCGCGTGACGTTGGCCAGACTGATGACGTAGTTGCCGTGATTCTTGAAGTTGTCCGGCAGCGCCCAGGTCGGCACGCTCTTCGAGCCCGTTTCGGAGAGGAACAGGAAGCGGTCCTCGGTCACTTCAACGTCCAGAGGCGCGCCTTTTTCCTTCCAGTCGGGAATCAGCTCGTTCAGCGCGCGGGGGTCCATGACCGCGCCGGAGAGGATGTGCGCCCCGATCTCCGAGCCCTTTTCCAGTACGCAGACGCCGATTTCGGCGCCTTTCTCCGCTGCCAGCTGCTTCAGGCGGATCGCCGCGGACAGGCCGGCGGGGCCACCGCCGACGATCACCACGTCGTATTCCATCGACTCGCGCGGGCCGTACTGCTCAAT
>NZ_SCNV01000145.1 GCF_005503145.1 Burkholderia sp. 4M9327F10
CTGCAAAAGGGCGTGCGCGACATGCTGCGTATCTCGGATGCACGGATGAGCGGCACGAGCTACGGGGCGTGCGTGCTGCACGTGGCGCCGGAGTCGTTCATTGGCGGGCCGTTTGCGCTGGTGCAGGACGGCGACCTGATCGAGCTGGATGTGCCGCAGAGGAAGCTGAACGTGCTGGTGCCGGACGAGGAGCTGGCGCGCCGCAAGGCGGCATGGGTTGCCCCGGCGCCGCGCTTCACGCGTGGCTACGGCGCGATGCATCAGGTGCATGTGATGCAGGCCAACAAGGGGTGCGACTTCGACTTCCTGCAGCGCGAGGGCGCGAGCGGCTCCACTAGCGGCAGCACCGCAGGCGAGCCGGAGATTCACTGAGTGACGCGTACAGCGCTTCGAAGCACCCTGCTTTGAAGCGCTGTATCGGGTTTCTCAACGGCCGCGGGACGCTTGCGCCGCGCTCGCCGAATCTCCGCCGCGCTGCACCGCTATACGTCAATAACCGACGCGATACACCCGTCCCGTCTGCGCCCCTTCGACGCTGCGCACGTACGCCTGAGCGGCGCGCTCCGCCGTCACCGCTTCGAAGCCGCGGAAAAACGGCCCGTACCCCTCGAGCGATTCCCTCAGCACAGTCGGGCTCACCACATTGATGCGGATACCGCGCGGCAATTCGATCGCTGCGCCGCGCACGAAACCTTCCAGGGCGAGATTGACGGTGGTCGCGTTCGCGCCGAGGCGAATCGGCTCATCGCCGACGATGCCGCTCGTCAGCGTGAATGAGCCGCCGTCGTTCACGTACTGCTGCGCGCCCAGCACCACATTGATCTGTCCCATCAGCTTGTCGCGCAAGCCGACCCAGAACTGCTCGGCGGTCATCTCCGGCAGCGGCCCGAAATGCAGCTTGCCGGTGGTGGTGACGATCCCATCCACCTTGCCGATCTCGCGGAACAGCTTTTCGATGCTGGCGGGGTCCGTACTGTCGACCCGATAGGCGCCGCGTGTTGCGCCCACCTCGATCACTTCATGGCGAGCTTTCAATTCGGCGCTCACAGCCTGGCCAAGCGTGCCCGTTGCACCAATCACGACGATCTTTTTCATGTGCCACCCTGAATGTTAAATGTGACGTTTATTGTCAGCGCGGCGCGCGGCGGGAAACAGAGGAGATGACTTGCAGGTCCTTAAACCTGGAGTTTCGAATCGTCTGTGTGCAAACCGCGAACGCCGACTCGCCGCTTGCCGCTTGCCGCACTCGACCTGAAAACCTGGAGTGGTTTAAACGCTGCACGTAAAGCCCACCCA
>NZ_SCNV01000146.1 GCF_005503145.1 Burkholderia sp. 4M9327F10
TGTAGTGGCCTAATGAACCTGGACACCTCAAAAGGTAGACTTATAGCCAGACAGAGAGGTGTCAGATGGGAAGACGGGAATTCTCGGAGCAGTTCAAGGAAGATGCGGTCGATCTGGTGCTGCGACAGGGTTACACGGTCACGAAGGCCGCGCGGGCGCTGGGCATTGGCGAGACGGCATTGCGTCGCTGGATGGGCAATCGCCTGCCGCAGGGGGCGGTGACCGAGCCGCCAAAGGCGGGCTCGACGCCCGCCCAGACCCGCATTCAGGAACTGGAAAGGCGGGTGGCTGAACTGGAGCGGGAGCGGGACATTTTAAAAAAGTCCACGGCCTTCTTTGTCAAGGAACTGGATCGCAATACGAAGTGATCCAGCGCGCAGGGAAGGTATATCCAGTAGCGGCTGTTTGCCGGGCTGTGGGGGTAGCGCGCAGCAGTTACTACGCGTGGAAAGTGAGCCGCGCCCGCGCGCACCCGAAGCGGCAGGTGGAGCTGCGTGAAGTGTGTGCAATTCACACGCAGTACGACCACACCTGTGGCAGCCGGCGCATGTCGGAGGAACTGCGCCGACGCGGTCACAATGCGGGACGGCACCGTGCCCGCAGCCTGATGCGCGAAGCCGGCGTGTGTGTCCGCGTGGTGCGCACGCACCAGTATCCGAAGGGCGGCGGAGCAGCGACGCTTGCGCCCAACCTGCTGGACCGCGCGTTCGATGTGGGGATGCCCAATCGGGTATGGGCCGGCGATGTGACGTATGTCTGGACCCAGGAGGGCTGGCTGTACCTGGCGGTCGTGATGGACCTGTTCTCGCGGCGTGTGATCGGATGGGCCTGCTCGGCCTCGCCTGACACAAACCTCGTGATACGGGCGTTGCAACTGGCGCTGGATGCGCGCCGCCCCGCTCCTGGCCTGATGTTCCATTCGGATCAGGGCTGCCAGTACACCAGCCATGTGTTCCGGTACTTCCTCAGCCAGAACGGGATCACGCAGAGCATGAGTCGCAAGGGCAACTGTTGGGACAACGCAGTCGTAGAACGCTTCTTCCGCAGCCTGAAGACCGAACGCGTGAGGCTGCGTCCGTATCGGGACTATGGTGCAGCGAAGACCGATGTCACCGATTACATCGCGACGTTCTACAACCAGCAGCGGTTACATTCGGCGGCTGGCAACATGCCACCTGCCGAATATGAGCTCACCATGCAGAAAAGGTGGAAGGCGGAAAAAGTGTCCAGCATTACTTGACCACTTCATGCCGCCCCGCACAGGGGCAACGCTAATAAACCA
>NZ_SCNV01000147.1 GCF_005503145.1 Burkholderia sp. 4M9327F10
GCTAGTCTAACCGCAAGGAGGACGGTCACCACGGTAGGATTCATGACTGGGGTGAAGTCGTAACAAGGTAGCCGTATCGGAAGGTGCGGCTGGATCACCTCCTTTCTCGAGCTAACGTGTCAATGTTGAGCGCTCACGCTTATCGGCTGTGAATTAGGACAGTAAATCAGGCAGACTCAGGGGTCTGTAGCTCAGTCGGTTAGAGCACCGTCTTGATAAGGCGGGGGTCGATGGTTCGAATCCATCCAGACCCACCATTGTCTTGTCTGTGGTGGCTGCGCTGAACGATGAAACCTCTGGGGTGCCGTGATTATCCGTGCATGACCGGGGGATTAGCTCAGCTGGGAGAGCACCTGCTTTGCAAGCAGGGGGTCGTCGGTTCGATCCCGTCATCCTCCACCAATCCTCAATGCCTAGTGTCCGGTGAAACACAAACCGGGTATTAGGCATTGGCGATTGAGCCAGTCAGAGTGGTATGAAGCAGAGCTTTATATCGGCTGTCGTTCTTTAACAATCAGGAAGAAGTAGTAAAGAGATTCACGAAAGCGTGCTTAGAGATGGGCGCGTGAGTAGGTGAATCAGGGTTGTGATTGTATCAATGTATTTTTAAGTGATCGAAAGATTGCTTTGGAATACGGCGCAACACGAATACTCAACCTGTAGCGAGTGGTTCTTGAAAGAGACACACCCGTTATAGGGTCAAGCGAACAAGTGCATGTGGTGGATGCCTTGGCGATCACAGGCGATGAAGGACGCGGTAGCCTGCGAAAAGCTACGGGGAGCTGGCAAACGAGCTTTGATCCGTAGATGTCCGAATGGGGAAACCCACTCCGTATGGAGTATCCATGACTGAATACATAGGTCATGCGAAGCGAACGCGGCGAACTGAAACATCTAAGTAGCCGCAGGAAAAGAAATCAACCGAGATTCCCAAAGTAGTGGCGAGCGAAATGGGACCAGCCTGTACTCTTTATCTTCATTGTTAGTCGAACGCTCTGGAAAGTGCGGCCATAGCAGGTGATAGCCCTGTAGACGAAAACAGCGAGGAAGAACTAGGTGTACGACAAGTAGGGCGGGACACGTGAAATCCTGTCTGAAGATGGGGGGACCATCCTCCAAGGCTAAATACTCGTGATCGACCGATAGTGAACCAGTACCGTGAGGGAAAGGCGAAAAGAACCCCGGGAGGGGAGTGAAACAGATCCTGAAACCGCATGCATACAAACAGTCGGAGCC
>NZ_SCNV01000148.1 GCF_005503145.1 Burkholderia sp. 4M9327F10
GGTAGTCCCCCCGCTTCTAACGGAGTTCAGAAGTAGAGGTCATGCCGCGATGGGCAACTTCTGTTTGGGCGGTACGCCGCCAATGGCCGTGTTCGGCCTCTCGTGATTGTATGACCACAGCCACTTCGTCGCATACTCCTGAACATCGGCCACCGTCTCGAAGAGGTAATGAGCGAGCCAATCGTACCGAACGGTTTTGTTGTAACGCTCAATGTACGCGTTCTGTTGCGGCTTGCCGGGCTGGATAAACTGCAGAACGACGCCGCGTCGAACAGCCCAGTCCCTGAGCGCATCACTGACATATTCCGGCCCGTTGTCGCACCGGATCTTCGACGGTTTGCCGCGCCACTCGATTACCTGATCCAGGGACCGGATAACGCGTAGCGCCGGCAACGAGAAGTCCACCTCGATGCATAGGCCTTCCCGGTTGAAGTCGTCGATCACGTTGAACAGCCGGATGCTACGCCCATCAGCGAGCTGATCATGCATGAAATCCATTGACCAACACTCGTTCAGTGCCTGCGGCACAGCCAGCGGTTCAGGCTGCTCACGCACCAGCCGTTTGCGTGGCTTGATCCGCAAATTCAGCTCGAGCTCGCGATAGATGCGATAAACACGTTTGTGATTCCAGGCGAAGCCCTTGACGTTGCGCAGGTACAGGAAGCACAGGCCAAAGCCCCAGTTGCGCTGGTTGTGCGTCAGTTTCACGAGCCACTCAGCGATCACGCTGTTTTCCGCGCAACGCTTTGCCTGGTAGCGGTAGCAGGTCTCGCTTACGCCAAACGCCTCACAGGCCGCCCGTACGCTCATTGCGCGATCCTTCACTGCACGGATGGCCATCTCGCGGCGACGAGATGGCCTCACCACTTTTTTTCAAGCGCCTCGCGCACCACCTCGGCCTTGAGTCGCTCCTCGGCGTACATCTTCTTGAGCCTGGCGTTTTCCGTCTCAAGCTCCTTCATCCGGCTCATCAGCGCCGCGTCCATACCGCCGTATTTCGAGCGCCATTTGTAGAAGCTCGCGCTGCTCATGCCGTGCTCGCGGCACAACTCCGGAACGGGTGTTCCGACTTCGGCCTGCTTCAAAATCCCGATGATCTGGCTTTCCGTGAATCTGGACGTTTTCATGCAAAATTTCCTGTCGATCCTGCTGCTAGAAAATTCTACCTTGAACAACCGCTAATTCTCGGGGGGACTACC
>NZ_SCNV01000014.1 GCF_005503145.1 Burkholderia sp. 4M9327F10
CGCCCGCGAGGCCCGCCCACTCGGCGAGATTGCCGGGCAACGGCACGCCGAGCTGCGGCGACCAGAGCATGGTCATGGCGCCCGCCAGCGACAGCGCCGCCAGCCCGGCGGCGGCCCACGTCAACCGTTCACGCAGGATGAAATGCGCAAACAGGGCGGTCCAGGCCGGGGTCAGGTAAAACAGCAGCAGCACGCGCATCACCTGGCCGTGGATCGAACCCCACACAAAACCCAGGTTGGTGACGCCGGCGGCCAGCGCGAGCGCGGGCAGCACCCAGTGCCAGCGCACCGTGGCGATGGAGCGGCGGCGCACCAGCAGCACGAACAGGCACCCGGCGCCGCTCGTCAGCGCGCTCGCCGCCGTGCCGGTCACGCCGAGCGCAGCCAGCATGCGCAGCGGATACCAGATCACGCCCCATACCGACGCACCCAGCATGATGGCGAGCGTCGGCCAGCTTGTGCGAAGCCAGTTGTTCATTGGGCCGCGCTCCTGCTGTTTGCCTGAAGGGCGGTCCGAGGTTCGGTCTGAGGTTCGGTTCGAAGTTCGCCCTGAGACTCCTGCTTGAGTCCACCCTGACGCTCACGCTGAATTCTGGTTCGAAGCGCGCCGCCCCCGCACCGTGCCTCGCGGCCGGCCCTGCCCTCGACTGCCAACTGCATCATCTCTCCCAGTTTTGTTTATCCAGGCTGCCCGCCAAGCCATGCGCGCCCCGCCACCCGGCGTCCGCACGCTGCCGCAAGCCTTTAGCCCGGCACGCGGCGCCGTGCGCCACGCTATAATCATCGGTCCGCCGCCGCTGCCGTCCAATCGTCGCACCTCAGCGATTGTGGCTACCGCGCGGGCCCGTCACCTGTCTCTGCCCGTCTTCGATCAGGCTCGATCCGCCAAGTGAACCCGCTACTCGACTCCCTCCAGCCCTATCCGTTCGAAAAGCTGCGCGCGCTTTTCAAGGACGTCACGCCGCCCGCCGGCCTGCCGCACATCAGCTTCGGCATCGGCGAACCGAAACATCCGACTCCGGCGCTGATCCGCGACGCGGTGATCGCCTCGCTCGGCGGCCTGTCGGCGTATCCGGCCACCATCGGCTCGGTGGCGCTGCGCGAGTCGATTGCCGCCTGGGTGACGAAGCGCTACAACCTGCCGCCGGTCGACCCGGCCACTGAGGTGCTGCCGGTCGCCGGTTCCCGCGAGGCGCTGTTTGCGCTTGCGCAGACCGTGATCGACCCGCAGCGAAATGCGGCGGGCGAGCCAGCGATCGTACTCTGCCCGAACCCGTTCTACCAGATTTATGAAGGCGCCGCCCTGCTGGCCGGCGCCCAGCCATACTTTGCCAATAGCGATCCGGCCCGCAATTTTGCCTGCGATTATGCGGCGATCCCGGCAGAGATATGGGCGCGCACCCAGCTGCTCTACGTCTGCTCGCCGGGCAATCCGACCGGCGCGGTGCTGACGCTCGAAGACTGGCGCGAACTGTTCGCGCTGTCCGACCGCTATGGTTTCGTGATCGCCTCCGACGAGTGCTACTCGGAGATCTATTTCGACGAAGCCAAACCGCCGCTCGGCGCACTGGAAGCGGCGCACCGGCTCGGCCGCGGTTTTGAGCGCGTCGTGATGCTCTCCAGCCTGTCGAAGCGCTCGAATGTGCCCGGCATGCGCTCGGGGTTCGTGGCGGGCGACGCGGCCATCCTCAAGCAGTTCCTGCTATACCGGACATACCACGGCGCCGCCTTGTCGACTGTCTATCAGGCTGCGAGCATCGCCGCCTGGAACGACGAAGCGCATGTGCGCGAGAACCGCGCCAAATACGTGCAGAAGTTCGCCACCGTCACGCCGATGCTGGCCGAGGTGCTCGACGTGCGTCTGCCGGATGCCGCCTTTTATCTGTGGGCCGACGTTTCGCGCACGGGCCTCTCCGATACCGAGTTCGCCCAGCGCCTTTACGCCGACTATAATGTGACGGTTCTGCCGGGCTCGTATCTGGCGCGCACTGCGCACAACACGAACCCCGGCCGCAATTTCGTGCGCCTTGCGCTTGTCGCGGATGTCGACGAGTGCACTCAGGGCGCGCAGCGGATCGTCGACTTTTGCCGTGGGCTTGCGAGCAAGTCACACGCCCAGTAACGCTCGGCACCCCTCTTCCTCCGACTTCAACTCTTCAATCCACGTTAAGCCACGAATATGTCGCAACAACTTCAGCAGATCATCGATAACGCCTGGGAAAACCGCGCAGACCTGTCGCCGAAGGCCGCCCCCGCCGACGTGCGCGAGGCCGTCGCACACGCCATCGAACAACTCGACAAGGGTGCACTGCGCGTCGCCGAGAAAAAAGACGGTGATTGGGTCGTCAATCAATGGCTGAAGAAGGCCGTGCTGCTGTCGTTCCGCCTGGAAGACAACGCGCCGATGCCGGCTGGCGGCTACTCTCAGTTCTACGACAAGGTGCCCTCGAAGTTCGCCAGCTACACCGCTGAAGACTTCGCCGCCGGCGGCTTTCGCGTCGTGCCGCCGGCCATCGCGCGCCGCGGCTCGTTCATCGCGAAGAACGTCGTGCTGATGCCGTCGTACACCAACATCGGCGCGTACGTCGACGAAGGCACGATGGTCGACACGTGGGCCACCGTCGGCTCGTGCGCGCAGATCGGCAAGAACGTCCACCTGTCGGGCGGCGTGGGCATCGGCGGCGTGCTGGAGCCGCTGCAGGCCAACCCGGTCATCATCGAAGACAACTGCTTTATCGGCGCGCGTTCGGAAGTCGTGGAAGGCGTGATCGTCGAAGAAAACTCGGTGATCTCGATGGGCGTGTACCTCGGCCAGAGCACCAAGATTTACGACCGCGAAACCGGTGAAGTCACGTATGGCCGCATCCCGGCCGGCTCGGTGGTGGTGGCGGGCAACCTGCCGTCGAAGGACGGCTCGCACAGCCTGTACTGCGCCGTGATCGTCAAGAAGGTCGACGCGAAGACGCGCGCCAAGGTCGGTCTGAACGAGCTGCTGCGAGGCGACTGATGGCACGCGCCAACAAGACGGTCGTGTACGGCATCCCGAACTGCGACACCGTGAAGAAGGCCCGCGTGTGGCTGGAAGAACATGGCGTCGAGTTCGAGTTTCACGATTTCAAGAAGGCCGGCGTCACGGCGCCGCTCGTGCAGGACTGGCTGAAGGACGTCAAGCTCGACGCCCTGCTGAACCGCCGCGGCACGACCTGGCGCGGTCTGTCCGACGACATGAAAGCCGCTGCGGACACCGAATCGGGTGCGATCGCGCTGATGATCCACAAGCCTTCGGTGATCAAGCGGCCGGTGGTGGCCGTCAACGGGCGGGTCAAGACGCTCGGCTTTTCCGCGGACGAGTACGAGAGCCTGTTCGCCTGAAGTTTGCGTGACCTTTGCGTGACCTTTGCGTGACCTTTGCGTGACCTTTGCGTGCTTTTGCCCTGGCGCAAGACCGGCGCCCGTAGTCAGGGCGCCGCGTGCATAAGAAGCTGTTGCCGGCTGCGGCGTTTCACCCGCAGCCGGCATTTTTTCATTTCAAAGTGGCTAGTACTGAATCCATGTCCGGCACCCTCGCCCTTACCGAACAACTGATCGCACGCGCCTCCGTCACGCCCGACGACCAGCATTGCCAGCGCATCCTGATCGAGCGTCTCGCGGCGCTTGGCTTCGAATGCGAGACCATCGAATCGCATGGCGTGACCAATCTGTGGGCCGTCAAGCGCGGCGTCGACGGCACGCGCGGCAAGCTGCTCGTGTTCGCCGGCCACACCGACGTGGTGCCGACCGGCCCGCTCGAGCAGTGGAGTTCGCCGCCGTTCGAGCCGACCCATCGCGACGGCATGCTGTACGGCCGCGGCGCGGCCGATATGAAGACCTCGATTGCCGGCTTCGTGGTGGCAAGCGAGGAGTTCGTGGCGGCGCATCCGGCGCATCGCGGCTCGATCGGCTTCCTGATCACGAGCGACGAAGAAGGCCCCGCCACCGACGGCACCGTCAAGGTGGTCGAAGCGCTGAAGGCGCGCGGCGAACGGCTCGACTACTGCATCGTCGGCGAGCCGACTTCGAGCGTGCAGTTCGGCGACATGGTGAAGAACGGCCGGCGCGGCTCGATGTCCGGCAAGCTCACCGTCAAGGGCGTGCAAGGCCATATCGCCTACCCGCATCTGGCGAAAAACCCCGTGCATCTGCTGGCGCCCGCGCTGGCGGAGCTGGTGGCCGAGCGCTGGGACAACGGCAACGAATACTTCCCGCCCACCACCTGGCAGGTGTCGAACATCCACAGCGGCACGGGCGCGAGCAACGTGATTCCGGGCCATGCCGACGTGATGTTCAACTTCCGTTTCTCGACCGCCAGCACGGTTGAAGGCCTGCAAGGCCGCGTGCATGCGATTCTCGACAAGCATGGTCTCGAATACGATCTGCAATGGTCGGTAAGCGGCCTGCCGTTCCTGACGCCACGTGGCGACCTGTCGAACGCGCTCGCCAAGGCGATCAAGGACGAAACCGGCGTGGACACCGAGCTGTCCACCACCGGTGGCACCTCCGACGGCCGCTTCATCGCGCGCATCTGCGAACAGGTGGTCGAGTTCGGCCCGCTGAACGCCAGCATTCACAAGATCGACGAGCATATCGACGTCAACCATATCGAGCCGCTCAAGAACGTGTACCGGCGCGTGCTCGAACAACTGGTCGCGTAACGTCGTAGTGCGAACCCGTCAAACCCGCCAAGGACACCCCTCTCGATGACGCTCCCGTTTTCCACCGTCCGCGACCTGCTGCGTTTTGCAGTGACGCGCTTTAACCAGGCCGAACTGTCGTTCGGCCATGTCTCGGCCAACGCGTACGACGAAGCCGCTTACCTCGTGCTGCACTCGCTGCATCTGCCGCTCGATCTGCTCGAGCCGTTTCTCGATGCGAAGCTGACCGCGGCCGAAATCGACACCGTTCTGAGCGTGATCGAGCGGCGTGCCACCGAGCGCGTGCCGGCGGCCTATATCACCCAGGAAGCGTGGATGCACGGTTTCCGCTTCCACGTGGACGAACGCGTGATCGTGCCGCGCTCGTTTATCGGCGAGCTGCTGCAGGACGGCCTGCAACCGTACGTCGAAGATCCCGAGCAGGTTGGCGCCGTGCTCGAGCTATGCACCGGCTCCGGGTGCCTCGCGATTCTCGCGGCGCACGCCTTCCCGAACGCCGACGTCGACGCAGTGGACCTCTCAAAACCGGCGCTCGAAGTGGCCACGCGCAACGTGGACGAATACAAACTCGACGACCGCATCGCGCTGTTCGAGGGCGACCTGTTCACCCCGCTGCCCGAGCGCCGCTACGACGTGATCATCACCAACCCGCCGTACGTCAACGCGGAATCGATGGCGGCGCTGCCGCCCGAGTACAGGCATGAGCCCGAAATGGCGCTGGCAGGCGGCGCGGACGGCATGGACATCGTGCGCCGCATCATCTCGCAGGCGCGCAACTGGCTGACCGACGACGGCGTGCTGGTGGTGGAAATCGGCAACGAGCGCGCCAATGTGGAAGCGGCGTTCGGCGGCCTCGACCTCGTGTGGCTGTCGACCAGCGCCGGCGACGACAACGTGTTCCTGATCCAGGCGGCCGATTTGCCTGGCTGACATGCCAGGCTGATTTGCCACATTAATTTGCCTGAGCGAACCCGACCACAACGCGGACGGGTTCGGTAAGATGAGCGCGATCGACTTCCCTGCCCCCAATACTGGGTGGCCGGGAAGCGCATTGAAAAACCTGCGCGCCTATGCAATTTGATTTACTTCATATCGCCCCGCTCGTTGCCCTCGCCCATGTGCTGGGCGTGATCGCGGCGTGCCATGCCATCCTGAACACGCGCACCTCGCAAGGCGCGGTCGCCTGGGCGGTCTCGCTGGTGGCGATGCCGTATCTGACGCTGGTGCCGTATCTGTTTCTCGGCCGCAGCAAGTTCCAGGGCTACGCCGACGCGCGCCGTCTCGAGAACGAATCGCTGCGCACCCAGGCGCATCCTCACGCCTGGGACGAACAGGCCTCCTCGGCCGGCCACCCGACCGAGGCGCTCGGCCACCGGCTGGTGCGCTCGCTCACCCACCTGGGCGGCATGCCCTTCCTGCCCGGTAATACAGTGCGCACGCTGGTGAACGGCGAAGCGACCTTCGCCGCGATCCTCGAAGCGATCGATCAGGCACGCCGCTACATCATCGTGCAGTTCTTCATCGTGAAAGACGATGCGCTCGGCGAGATGCTTAAGGACGCCCTGCTCGCCAAAGCCGCGCAAGGCGTGCGTATCTATTTCCTGTACGACAGTATCGGCAGCTTCGACCTGCCGCACAGCTACGTGACCAAGCTGCGCGCGGGCGGCGTGGAAGTGCATCCGTTTGCCACCAACCGCCGCTTCGTCAACCGCTTCCAGCTCAACTTCCGCAATCACCGCAAGATCGTTTCGGTGGACGGCGAGCGCGCGTTCGTGGGCGGCCATAACGTGGGCGTGGAATATCTCGGCGCCAAGCCGCCTCTTTCGCCGTGGCGCGATACGCATATCGAGGTGCGCGGCCCGGTGGTCGCCAGCATCCAGTTCGTCTTCACCGAAGACTGGTACTGGGCCACCCAGACCCTGCCTGCGCTCGACATGCCGCCGCACCAGCCGACCGATCAGGGCATGCATTGCATCGTCATGCCTACCGGTCCGGCCGACAAGCAGGAGACCTGCTCGCTATTCTTCGTCGAGGCGATCAACGCGGCGCGCGAACGGATCTGGATCACCACGCCCTACCTCGTACCGGACGAAGCGGTGTTTTCGGCACTGCGTCTTGCGGTGCTGCGCGGTGTGGACGTGCGCATTCTGATTCCAAGCCGGCGCGATCACTACGTGGTGTTCGAGGCGTCGAAGCTGTACGCCTACGATTCAGTGCGCGCGGGCATCCGGATCTTCCGCTACCGGCCCGGCTTCCTGCATCAGAAGGTCGTGCTGATCGACAGCGTGGCGGCCGCGATCGGCAGCGCGAATCTCGACAACCGCTCGTTTCGCCTGAACTTCGAGATCATGGTGCTGACAGTGGACCGCGGCTTTGCGGCCGAGGTCGAAGCGATGCTCGAGCGCGACTTTGCCGAAGCCTATGAGATCGACCGCAATGAGTACCGCCGGGCGCCCGCGTTCAGGCGCGTGACCATGCACGTCGCCCGACTGTTCGCGCCGATTCTTTAGCTGCGGGTCCGGCAGCCGGCTACAGCAGCTTGCCGATCTCGTCGGCAATCGCCTCAGGCTTCGTCACCGGCGCGTAGCGTTTGACGACCGTACCGTCGCGGCCCACCAGAAACTTGGTGAAGTTCCATTTGATGGCCTCGAGCCCCAGCAGACCCGGCGCCTCGCCGGTCAGATAGCGGTACAGCGGATGGGCATTGGCGCCGTTCACGTCGATCTTGTCGAACAGCGGGAAGGTCACGCCGTAATTCTTCTCGCAAAAGCTGCCGATCTGCGCCGCATCGCCCGGCTCCTGCTTGCCGAACTGGTTGCAGGGGAAACCGAGAATCTCGAAGTCACGGCCCGCGTAGGTTTCGTACAGCTTCTGCAGGCCGGCGTATTGCGGCGTGAAACCGCATTCGCTCGCCGTATTGACGATCAGCAGCACTTTGCCGCGATATTGCTCCAGGCTGACTTCCTCGCCGCCCAAAGTGCGCGCCGAGAATGAATAAACCGATTCCATGTGTTCTCCCCTGTCGAGCGGAGTTCGCGTTTTAGCGCGCTACCCCGGTTCCATGCGATGTAGTGACCCAAAGGAGTCAGTCTAAGCGAAAAGCCGCTCTCGCACAGTCGGCCGAACGGCCGATCCCCAAGCCCAGCCCGGCGAAGCGCCGGGCAGTCTAAAATAGCGTTTTTCCCAAGCCGGCCTTCTTTTTGTGATCCGCTTTAACCAGTTCAGTCTCGCGCGCGGCACCAAGCCGCTCTTCGAACAAACCACCTTCACCCTGAACCCCGGCGAAAAAGCCGGCCTGGTCGGGGCGAATGGCGCGGGCAAGTCGACCCTGTTTGCCGTGCTGCTCGGCGAACTGCATGCGGACGCCGGTGATTTCTCCATGCCGCCGTCGTGGCAAATCGCCCACGTGGCGCAGGAAACCCCTGCCGTCGACAAGACCGCGCTCGCCTATACGCTCGACGGCGACGCCGCCCTGCGCGCCATCGAGGCCGCAATCGCCGCCGCCTCGGCCGCGCATGACGGCGCCGCCGAAGGCGAGGCGCACGCGGCCTTTGCCGACGCCGACGGCTACACCGCGCCGGCGCGCGCCGAAGCGCTGCTGCTCGGCCTCGGCTTCACGCTCGAGCAGACGCGCCTGCCGGTGGCAAGCTTTTCGGGCGGCTGGCGCATGCGCCTGAATCTCGCCCAGGCGCTGATGTGCCGCTCCGACCTGCTGCTGCTCGACGAGCCGACCAACCACCTGGATCTCGATGCGATCGTCTGGCTCGAAGACTGGCTGCACCGCTATCCAGGCACGCTGATCGTGATTTCGCACGACCGCGAATTTCTCGATTCGGTCTGCAACGTGACGCTGCATCTGGAGCAGCAGCAGCAGATCAAGCGCTATGGCGGCAATTATTCGCAGTTCGAAATCCTGCGCGCCCAGCAGATCGCCCTGCAGCAGAGCGCCTATGAGAAGCAGCGGCGCACGGTCGAGCATCTGCAGAGCTACATCAACCGCTTCAAGGCGCAGGCCACCAAGGCGCGCCAGGCGCAAAGCCGGGTGAAGGCGCTCGAAAAGATGGAGCTAATCGCGCCGGCCCATGCGGCCTCGCCGTTCACGTTCGAGTTCCGCACCCCGGACTCCGCGCCCAACCCCATGATGGTGATGGAAGGCGTGCGCTGCGGCTATCGCAACGAAAGCGGCGAAATTCCGATTGTCGAGCAGGTCAACCTGTCCATCCAGAACGGCCAGCGGATCGGCCTGCTCGGCGCCAACGGCCAGGGTAAATCCACGCTCATCAAGACGCTCGCCGGCACGCTCGAGGCGCTCGGCGGCGGTGTGCGCGAAGGCAAAGGGCTGCGGATCGGCTACTTCGCGCAGCATCAGCTCGAAACGCTGCGCCCGCAAGACTCGGCGCTGCAGCACCTGGCGCGGCTCGCACCCGATACCCGTGAGCAGGAGCTGCGCGATTACCTCGGCGGCTTCAACTTCTCCGGTGAAATGGCCACCGCCGCGATTGCGCCGTTTTCCGGCGGCGAGAAGGCCCGTCTCGCGCTCGCGCTGGTGATCTGGCAAAAACCGAACCTGCTGCTGCTCGACGAGCCGACCAATCACCTGGATCTGGAAACACGCCACGCGCTCACCATGGCGCTTGCGCAGTTCGAAGGCACGCTGATCCTCGTTTCGCACGACCGGCATCTGCTGCGCGCCACCACCGATCAATTCATGCTGGTGGCGAAACACCGTCTGCAACCGTTCGACGGCGATCTCGACGACTACCGCGACTGGCTGCTGCAGCACGCCGCCGAACAGCGCCTCGCGCTGAAGGCCGGTAACGGCACCAGTACCGCTGGCGGAGGCGGCGCGGCGAACGGCGAAGACAGCGCGGCAAACCGCAAGGAACAGCGCCGCCAGGACGCGGAGACACGCCAGAAGCTGGCGCATCTGAAGAAGCCGCTGCAGAGCCGCATCAGCAAGATCGAAAAGGAAATGGACGCGCTCAACACCGAAAAGGCGACGCTGGATACGTTCGTTGCCGATCCGGCGAGTTACGATCCGCAGCAGAAGAGCAAACTGACGGAAGCCATCCGGCGTCAGGCGGATGTGAATGCGCGCCTCGAAGCGCTCGAAGCCGAATGGCTCGATACTCACGAGGAGCTTGAACAGATCGGCTAGCAGCGCGTCATACGTGGCCGCGCCAGCTGCACCGGCATCAACGGGCGTTTTCCAAAGAGAGAGGTTGGCATTGACGTCTCCCGCTGCATTGCAAGGCCTTCGTGTACTTGACCTGACGCGTCTGTTGCCCGGCCCGGTCGCGGCGCTACGCCTCGCGGAAATGGGCGCGGACGTGCTGAAGATCGAAGCGCCCGGCGCCGGCGACCCCACCCGGACAATGCTGCAGGCGTCGAGCGATCGCGTCGCCGGCCGCCCCGGCGTGTTCTACCGCATGGTCAACCGCGGCAAGCGCGAAACGCGCCTCGACCTCAAGTCCGAAGCGGGCCGCACCGTGCTGCGCGCGCTGGCGCGCGAAGCCGACGTGCTGATCGAGAGCTTCCGGCCCGGCGTGATGGAGCGCCTCGGCATCGGCTACGAAGCCCTGAGCGCGCTCAATCCCAAGCTCGTCTACTGCGCGATCACCGGCTATGGATCGACGGGGCCGTTCGCCAGTCAGGCCGGCCACGATCTGAACTACATCGCCTACGCGGGTGTGCTCGAGCAACTGGCGAGCCGCGACGGCGCGCCGATCCTGCCGAACTTTCAGATTGCCGACCTGCTCGGCGGCGCGGCGAGCGCGGTCGCGCAGATTCTCGCGGCGCTGTGGCATGTGGCACGCGGCGGCAATGGCCGCTTCGTCGATGTGTCGATGTCGCACATCACCCACGCCAACAATTTTCTGGCGCACGTCTCGCTCGCCAATGACGGCGCAGCGCCACCGGCAGGCGGTGGCCTGCTCAACGGCGGTGTGCCCTGCTACAACCTGTATCGGACCCGGGACGGCCGCTGGCTCGCGGTCGCGGCGCTCGAACTGAAGTTCTGGGAAACGCTGTGCTACGCGCTCGATCGCCCCGAATGGGCGTTCCGGCACTGGAGCGTCGGACAGGCCATCGGCGGCCCGGATGCGGTGGCGCTGATGCAGGACATGACCGGCCTGATCGCCAGCCGTCCGCTGGAAGATTGGGTAAGGTTACTGGAGCCGCTCGATTGCTGCGTCTCGCCGGTGCTCACCCCGGCAGAGGCCGCGCAGCATCCGCTTTTCAATCCGCAGGCTGAGGCCGAGGTCGACGCGAGCGCCCAGGTGAACGACGAAGCGCACGGAGCGCAGAAAGTGCACAAAGCGCACAAAGCGTACGAAGAGGCCGATGAGGCCAACAGAGGCAACCGGGCCGATGGAGCGCCCGATGCCGGCGAGGCCGGCCGGCCTCAATAGACGCACGCTTCGGATACGGATGCGGAAAGCACCGCAAAGACAATGCGAGGGCACTGAACGCGCTTCAGGCCACCGCAGCGCTCGTGCAGCCAGCATCGCCTAGCGCCGTGGCAAAGTCTGCCGCGGCGCCCGCTCGTCGTCGTACAGCATGTATTTGCGGCCTTCGACATGGCGGTCGATGGTGGCGCGGACTTCGTCGGGCGTGACGTTTTCAGCAACGACGCGCCGCGAAATCTGGCCAGTCGTATCGATCCATTCGACGATCCGGCACGCGCCGCCCCAGGGCTGACGGATGGGTGCGGAGACTCGGCAGCCGCGCACCAGCATGGGACGCTCGGTCACGGTTTCATAAGACTGTTTCAAGGCGCGATCCTTTTCCGCTTGAGAGGGATGGCAGACCCGCCCAGCTTAGGGAATACGCGTGTTGCGTTGGTTACAGCCTTGACCCAGTTATTTACGGAGCATTACGCGGCGCTTGCTGCAAAAATGCCCGCCGGACGACGCTCACTCTAGCGTGCGGATCCTGTCGATGGCCTGTTCGAGGCGGTCCACGGCAATAACCTGTAAGCCGTCAATCGGCTGCTTGGGCGCATTCGCCTTGGGAATCAGCGCAACCGAGAAGCCCAGCTTGGCGGCTTCCTTGAGCCGGTCCTGGCCGCGCGGCGATGGGCGGATCTCGCCCGCCAGCCCCACTTCGCCGAACACGATCAACCCCTTGGGCAACGCTTTGTTACGCATCGACGAATGAATGGCCAGCAGCACCGCAAGGTCGGCGGCCGGCTCGGTAATCTTGACGCCGCCCACCGCATTCAGAAACACGTCCTGATCGAAGCAGGCAATCCCGGCGTGGCGGTGCAGCACGGCAAGCAGCATCGCCAGACGATTCTGTTCCAGCCCCACCGCGAGCCGGCGCGGATTCGGCACGTTGGCCGCATCCACCAGCGCCTGCACTTCCACCAGCAGCGGCCGCGAGCCCTCCTGGGTCACCAGCACGCAGGAACCCGGCACGATCTGCTCGTGCTGCGAGAGAAACAGCGCCGACGGGTTCGCCACGCCGCGCAGACCGCGCTCGGTCATGGCGAATACGCCAAGTTCGTTGACCGCGCCGAAGCGGTTCTTGAACGCGCGCACGAGGCGAAACGACGAGTGCGTATCGCCTTCGAAGTACAGTACCGTATCGACAATGTGTTCGAGCACGCGCGGGCCGGCCAGATTGCCTTCCTTGGTCACATGCCCGACCATGATGATCGCGGTGCCCGACTGCTTGGCGATACGCGTGAGTTGCGCGGCGCACTCGCGCACCTGCGCGACCGAGCCGGGCGCCGAGGTCAGCGCCTCGGAATACACCGTCTGGATCGAATCGATCACGGCGACGTCGGGCCGCTCGCTTTCGATCGTCGCCTGGATTTTTTCGAGCTGGATTTCGGCCAGCAGCCTGAGTTCGCTCGCCTTCGAGCCTGGATCGAGCAGCGACAGCCGTTGCGCCCGCAACGCAATCTGCGCCGCCGATTCTTCGCCGCTGATATAGAGCGCACGCCGGTCGTGAGCGATTTCCGCGAGCGACTGCAGCAGCAGCGTCGATTTGCCGATGCCCGGATCGCCGCCGATCAGCACCACCCCGCCCGGCACCAGACCGCCGCCCAGCACGCGGTCGAATTCGCTGACGCCGGTCGAGAAGCGCGGCACATCCGATGCTTCGATGTCCGCAAGGCGCTGTACCGCCGCGCTCCTGGCGAGCGACTGAAAGCGGTGCGCGGAGGGCGATTCGGCCACCGTCTCCACCAGCGTGTTCCACGCATGGCATGCCGGGCACTGGCCCTGCCACTTGGGCGCCTGCCCGCCGCATTCGGTGCAGGTGTACATCGTCTTCTGTTTAGCCACGCGCCCTTGCCTTGCCTGTTTGTCGAATTGAAATGGTTGAATGTGCCGAGGCTGTCGAACCGGTCAGCCGCAAGGTCTGCCTGCGACGCCAAACCGACGCCGCCATGTCGCAGTGCCCCGGTGTTACCTACTTACTCAGCGCGTACCGGCACGCGCGGCGCCACCGCGCACATCAGCTCATAGCCGATCGTGCCGCAAGCCTGAGCGACGTCGTCGATCGGCAAGGCGTTACCCCACAGCTCGACGCGCGAACCGACACTGGCCGTGGGGCACGGCGTCAGATCCACGGTGAGCATATCCATCGACACCCGGCCCACGACCCGCGTGCGCACGCCGTCGACGATCACCGGCGTGCCTTCGGGCGCCACGCGCGGATAGCCGTCCGCATAACCGCACGCCACCACGCCGATGCGCGTGGCAGTGCGCGTCCTGAAGATCGACCCGTAGCCCACGGTCTGTCCCTCGGGGACGTTCTGCACCGCGATCAGCTCCGAAGCGAGCGTCATGGCCGGCTGCAGGCCGGTGCCCTCGATGGCTCCCGTGACTCCTGACGGCGATGCGCCGTACAGGATGATGCCCGGGCGCACCCAGTCGAAATGCGACGACGGATGCCACAGCGTAGCCGCCGAATTGGCGAGGCTACGCGCGCCCGCGATACCCTGCGCGCCACGCTCGAACGCCTCCATCTGGTAGGCGACGCCGCGCTCGGTATCCGCGTCCGAGAAATGCGTCATCAGCGTAATCTGGCCCACACCCTGGCAGGCGCGCGCGCGCTCCCACGCCGCACGAAAACGCTCCGGCGTATAGCCGAGGCGATTCATGCCGCTGTTCATTTTCAACTGAATATTGACCGGTTTGGACAGACGCGCCATTTCCAGCATGCGCAGTTGTTCGTCCGAGTGCAGCGCGGTGCTCAGGCTGTAGCGGTCGATCACATCGATATCGGTGGGGCGAAAAAAGCCCTCGAGCAAAAGAATCGGACCGGCCCAGCCCAATTCACGCAACTTCACCGCTTCTTCAAGGTCGAGCAATCCAAAGCCGTCCGTTGCGCGCAAACCGGGAAAGGCTCTGGCGAGCCCGTGTCCGTATGCGTTGGCCTTGACGACCGCCCAGATCTTCGAATTTGGGGCATAACGGCGGACGACGGCGAGGTTATTGGCAAGTGCAGCGGTGTGAATGGTGGCTGAGAGGGGGCGCGGCATGGGAAATTTTCGTAAAGACGCTTGCGAATCAGGAGCTTACAGTGCGTTTTCAGTGCTCAGGAGCCCGCTGGGCGGTGCGATCAAGGATTCTGCTAGTCCGGATTCAGCTATTTTCATGATATAAAGCCGTGCGCACAACCCATTTCGAACGGAATAAGCCCGGACGCCTTGCACACGGCCGGGGCGGACAGACCGCAGCGAGGACAGCATCGCATCAGATGAAAAAAGGTTTTTACACCATCATGGCCGCGCAGTTTTTTTCATCGCTGGCCGACAATGCGCTTCTGATCGCTGCTATTGCACTGCTGAAAGATCTTCACGCCCCAAACTGGATGACGCCGCTGCTCAAGCTGTTTTTTGTGCTGTCGTACGTCGTCCTTGCTGCCTTTGTAGGCGCCTTTGCCGACTCGCGCCCGAAGGGGCACGTGATGTTCGTCACCAACACCATCAAGGTGGTCGGCTGCTTCACGATGCTGGTGGGCGCGCATCCGCTGATTGCGTACGGCATCGTCGGCTTTGGGGCCGCGGCCTACTCGCCCGCCAAATACGGCATTCTCACCGAACTGCTGCCGCCTGACCGGCTCGTCGCCGCGAACGGCTGGATCGAAGGCACCACAGTCGGCTCGATCATTCTAGGCACCGTATTAGGCGGCGCATTGATCAGCCCGCATATTGCCTCGCACATACTCAAGCACCATATTCCGACCGTCAACACGCCGGCCGAAGCCGCGATGCTGGTCATCATGGCCATCTATGTGATTGCCGCGCTATTTAATCTGCGTATTCCGGACACCGGCGCGCGCTATCCGAAACAGGAACGCGGCCCGATCAAGCTCATCACCGATTTCGCCGACTGCTTCCAGGTACTGTGGCACGACAAGCTGGGCCAGATTTCGCTCGCCGTCACGACGCTGTTCTGGGGTGCGGGCGCCACGCTGCAGTTCATCGTGCTGAAGTGGGCGGAGGTCTCGCTCGGCATGTCGCTTTCCGAAGGCGCGATCCTCCAGGCGGTGGTGGCCGTCGGCGTGGCCGCGGGCGCTATCATCGCCGCCTCGCGCGTGCCGCTCAAGAAGTCGCTTTCGGTGCTGCCGGTCGGCATCGTGATGGGCATCGCGGTGATGATGATGGCCTTCTACACCCGCGACCTGTTCCCCGCGCATTGGGGCCTCTATTTCGGCCGCATGCATGTGCCGGGCTATCTGATTCTCGCCTATATCTTCCTGATGGTCGTCGGCGGCCTGTCGGGCTTTTTCGTGGTCCCGATGAATGCGCTGCTGCAGCATCGCGGCCACGTGCTGCTGTCGGCCGGTCACTCCATCGCCGTGCAGAACTTCAACGAGAATCTCTCGGTGCTCGTGATGCTGTGCCTGTATGCGGTGCTGGTATGGCTCGACGTGCCGGTGTCGGCGGTGATCGTGCTGTTCGGCACTTTCGTCTGTGTGATGATGTGGTTCGTGATGCGGCGTCACCAGGCGAACCAGCGCGCCTTCGATTCGGTCGCGCTGATTGGCGAAGTGAAGCACTGACGGCACGCCGGGCGCGGGTTGGGGTCCGAGCCGGTGGCGCCAAGCGGCAACGAGCGGCACCATTCGGCACCAAGCAGCATCTAGCGGCACTGGGCAGCACCACGCAGCAACCAGGAGTGCCGGGCGGCAGTCCGCGGCCCGCGCCAGTACCTTGAGTACCCCGCGTACCTTGAGCATCAGGATCAAGCAACGCAGCCGCGATCCTCTCTTTCCAGCCTTGCCATGACTCAACCCATTCCCAACGTCCTGACGATCGCCGGTTCCGACTCCGGTGGCGGCGCCGGCATTCAGGCCGACCTCAAGGCCTTTTCCGCGCTCGGCGCCTATGGCGCAAGCGTGATTACGGCGCTCACCGCACAAAACACGCGCGGCGTGACGGCGATCCATACGCCGGACCCGGCGTTTGTCGCCGCGCAGCTCGACGCGGTATTCGACGATATCCGCATCGACGCGGTGAAGATCGGCATGCTGGCGAACGCGCAGATTGCACGGGCCGTGGCGGAAGCGCTAAGACGCCATCGGCCGAAGCACGTGGTGCTCGACACCGTGATGATCTCCAAGAGCAATCACGCGTTGCTGCTGCCTGACGCGGTGGCGGTGGTGCGCGATGAGTTGCTGCCGCTCGCCGATCTGCTGACACCGAATCTGCCGGAGGCCGCCGAGTTGCTGGGGCGCGCCACCGCAACCGATGAAGCGCAGATGATCGAACAGGGTGAAGCCCTGCGCGCACTCGGCGCACGCGCCGTGCTGATGAAAGGCGGCCATCTCGCGGCCGCCGACAGCCCCGACTGGCTGGTGCAGGACAGCGGCACGCTGCGCCTGGGTGCGCCGCGCGTGCCGGTGAAGAACACGCATGGCACGGGATGCACGCTGTCGGCATCGATTGCGGCCTTGATTCCGCAACGCGGCGACCTCGCAAGCGCGGTTGCGGATGCGAAGGCGTATCTGACCGGAGCGCTTGAAGCGAGCGGCCAGCTCGACGTCGGCAAGGGCGTCGGACCGGTGCATCATTTTTATCGCTGGTGGTGAAACGGGGCTGGTGGCGGTGCCTCGTTGCCTCGTTGCCGATAGGTAGGCCCGGCGCCATTGAGCAGCGTCACTGCCTCGCAAACGCCTGCGCCTTCTGCGGCCAGTCGTCCGGCACGATAAAGCCGCGCGAGCGCTCGACCCAGCGCCCTGCATCGTCGGTATGGAAAGCCGCGACCATGGTCGGGCCATTCTGATGTGCGATCCGCTCGCCAAGCGCAGCCACGTCGACAAACGCAATGCCTTCGGCCTCGGCCACACCCGCTTCATGGCGCCGCGGTGCAAGCCATTCCAGACGCGGCAAGACTCGCCACGCCTGTGCATGCCCAGCCGCGAAAGCAGGCCAGTCCGCACGCGTCGACCACCAGCCGCGCGCATGCGCAGGATCGATTTCCACCGGATCGCTGCTCGTCTCGCCCTGCCGGTAAAACAGCCAGCCCTTGATGAACATCTGCGGCTCCCACGGCCCCGTGTGTCCGAGCGTGACGAATTCTTCCCGTCCGCTGAGCGGCAACTGATGATCGAGCAAGTGGCTGAGCTTCAGATCGAAGCGGTCCTGCAGATTGGGGCCCACGTAATCCGACAGTTGCGCCCGCCCGTCCCCTGCGTGCAGATAGCATTTGACGGCCAGTTCCCAATGAAGGCGCCGCCCCGCTCGCGTCTGCACCAGAAAATCGCACTCGCCCAGGGTAAGGCCCGCTCGCCGCAGCGGCACGTTCGCGGCGATCAGGCGCGCAGTCGGCCCATGTTGCAGGAACCACGCGAGCAGGCATTCCGCGTAACGGCCAAGGCGCGTGACGCGAGCCGCCGCGATGTCGTTTTTGAGTGCGCTCGCGTCGGCATCAAGCGCGAGCAGCCAGTCGATAGTGGCAGTCAGTTCTTCCGGCGTTTCGAACGCGCTGGCCAGCATCCCCACCGGTGGTTGCGCGCGCAACAAATCCGCGCTGAACAGCAGCCAGGCCAGATCGCGCACCGCGGGCTCGCGCAGCGCATCCCACTGTGCCGTGGGCACAGCGGCCGGGAGCAAGGCCGGCCGGGGGGCGTTCATCAGTTACCCGGCGCACCGGCCGTCTTGCGCCAGGTATCGCGGGCGAGGCACAGGTCGGTCCAGGCCTTGGCCTTGTCCGGCAAGCTGCGCAGCAGATAGGCCGGATGATACGTGACGATCACAGGCACGCCCTCGTACTGGTGTACGCGGCCGCGCAACGACGAAATGCTGGCGTCGGTCTTCAGCAGGCTCTGCGCGGCGAAACGGCCGAGCGCGATGATCAGCTTCGGTTTGACGAGCGCAACCTGACGCTGCAGGTACGGCTCGCAACGCGCCACCTCGTCAGGCTCGGGATTGCGGTTGCCGGGCGGCCGGCACTTGATCACGTTGGCGATGTAGACGTTGGTGTCGCGCGCGAGCGTCAACGAGCGCAGCATGTTGTCGAGCAGCTTGCCGGCCTGGCCGACGAACGGCTCGCCCTGACGGTCCTCGTTTTCTCCGGGGGCCTCGCCGATCAGCATCCAGTCGGCGTTGCGGTCGCCGACGCCGAATACCGTGTTGGTGCGCTTCTCACACAAGCGGCAACGTTCGCAACCCGCCACGCGTTCGGCGAGCGCGTCCCAGTCGAGCGTGTGGACGGTCGGTTCGGCGCGCTCGGCCGGCACCTCGCGCGCTTGCCCCGGCGGGTGAGCCGGGAGGTCGTCGAACCAGGCGAAATCGTCGTCGGGAGGGGCGGATGCCGGGGCCGAAGGCGCGGCCGGTTCGGTGCGTGCCGAGTGGGCTACCTGAGTGGTCTGCACAGGGCGGGCAGCGGGCGGACGCGGGGCGGGTGCTCGTGCCGGAGCATCGTTGCGGCCCTCGTCGCGCGCCGGAACCACTTCGCGCATCTCTGTGCGGCTTGGCGCGGCGACGCTGTCATCCTCAGTACGCGCAACAGCGTGGGGACGCGGTGCAGCTACGCGCGAGACCGGTTCGAATGCGTCGTCGCGCGCTCCCGCAGCAGGGTGACGCTCCTCCGCACCGCGAAGCGCATCTGCCGCCGAGCCATCCATCAAGCCTTGCACAGGCGCGTCAGGCGCCGCTGCTTGCCCAGCCTCAGCAGCACCCGCCTGCCCCATGCCGCGGCGCACCCACATCGGCGCAAGGCCGAACTCCTCCAGCGCGGATTCATGCAGCGCCATTTGCGCCCTCCCTGGCAAACGAAAAACGCATCACAATGGCGTCCTCCCGGCTGCGATGACGCGCCGGATAGTAGTTCTTGCGACGGCCAATCGAAGCAAAGCCGAAGCGTTCATAAAGCCGGATGGCCCGGTGGTTCGACGGCCGCACTTCAAGCAGCAGTCCCTCAAGTTTTTCGTTGCGCGTAATGCGCACCGCTTCACGCAGCAGCGACAACCCGGCGCCCGCGCCCTGCGCGGCCGGCGCCACGCACAGGTTGAGCAGATGCATCTCGTCGACCACCGGCATCAGCACGCAATAACCGATCAGGGCGCCGGTGACGTGGCGCAGACAGATGCCGAAGTAGCCGTTGCGCAGCGAATCTTCGAAATTGCCGCGGCTCCACGGAAACTCATACGCCGCTTTTTCGATGATAGCGACCTCGTCGAGATCGCCTTCGGTCATTGGCGACATGTAGCGGTCCGCCAGCAACACGCCGCTCATCGTCCGCCCTCGCCCTGCGGTGCAACGTAGGGGGCAGTCTGCGAAGCCGCGTGCCTGGCGCCGGCATCCTGCCCGGCCTCCCCGGCCTTTTCAGCCTCGCCGGCCGTCCCGGTCTTTGCGGCTTTCTCCGCCATCCGCTCTGCGGTGGTTTGCGCAACCTTGTCGCGCACATATTCGGGCGCCGCCTGCTCCGCCGGCACCGTGCGGCCCGCACGCAGCGCGCGCAGTGCCGCAAAGGCGAGAGGCAGCGCATGCGGCAGCGCTTCGGCGTCAATGGCTCTGGCTACCGTGCTCGCCACGAGGCGCTCGCCAAAGGCAGCGGCGGCATTGCCTGCCAGCGTAAACGGCGCGCCGGGCAGGCTCAGCCGGTCCGGCGCATCGAGCGACGCGGACTGGATGGTGCGCCATTCGCCCTGGGCGTCGTCCCACTCATAATCGGCCCAGTAGACCTCGTCCATGCGGGCGTCGAGCGCCGCCAGCACGCGCTTGACCGACGGATCGCGTAAACGCGCGCTCTCGGCGCAGGCGAGCAAGGTGCCGATCGGCACCACCGGGCAATTCAGGCCGAACGCGAGTCCCTGCGCGACACCCGTCGCGGTGCGCAGACCGGTGAACGAGCCGGGACCCGCTCCGAAGGCAATCGCATCGCAGTCGGCCAGCGCGAGGCCGGCTTCGTCGAACAGTTCGCGGATCGCCGGCAACAGGCGCGTGCTGGACACGGCGCCGGTCGCTTCGTGACGCACCCAGGTGCGCGGTTCGGAGGCAGGAGCGCCCGGCGCGTCGACGGCGGCGGACAGAAGCGCGACCGAGCAATATTCGGTCGACGTATCGAGGGCAAGCAGCACAGTTCGGGTCATGACCGCTATTGTAATGCGACGCCTCGCCTTGCCGGGCACGCAGCGTGCATGCAGCGCCGCGGACCCGGGGGCGTGCTCCGCTCACGTGGTTCCGCGTCGCCACCGCGTTGTCCCCGCGCCGCCGCGTTTGGAATGAACGTTCGAGCCCGGTTCGAGCCAGGCGGGGATGCCGCTTGATATGATCGACGGCCCATCTTGAATTCGCCACGGAGAAAGACATGAGCGACGTCGACGCACAATTCGCGAAAGCCCACGAAGAAGTGCAACAACTGCCGGAACGTCCGGGCAACCTGACGCTGCTGCGCCTCTACGCGCTCTACAAGCAGGCCACCAAGGGCGACGTGCACGGCGACAAGCCGGGCTTCACCGACATCGTCGGTAAGTACAAATACGACGCCTGGGCGGCGCTCAAGGGCACGGCCCAGGACGCGGCCAAGCAGCAGTATGTCGAACTGGTCGAATCGCTGAAAAGCGGCGCCTCGGCGTAACGGGTTGCCGCAGTTGTAGCAGGACCAGGCGCAGAAAACGCACTTTCCTTCATGGAAATGTCTTAAATGTGGCGCGGTGCAGCAAAACTCTATATAATGCTGCCTGCGCTTCACTGCTATGCCCGGCTTTCTTCTAGCGGCGCTTGCGGCGCAGCGCCTCGTAGCGTTTAGCTCCAATCCAGTTTAGAACCTGTCCCCTCCTGCCTAGCCCCCTACGGGCGATCATGTACCAGGCTGGCGGCACGCCGTGTTGGCATGTCGCAACCGATACAGCTTCTAACGAAAAGCTCGCCTTAACTGCCGCGAGCTGCCCCCGTTTTTCGATTTGCTCGCTGCTTCTTTGCTCGCTGAATCCGACGACTTGGGTATGCCGATTGGCGCCGACGTATTTATTCCGTGAATCACCCAGGATCGTTTTAAGGATTCTCATGACTTCGAGCAATACCCCCAGCAGCCCGTTGAACGCCATCGCCGACCAGGCCCTCGGTCTCACCGACGCACCGGCACAAGCCGCCGCCGCTGAAACCGCCGCTCCCGCCGGCCCGTCGTTCGCGTCGCTCGGTCTGTCCCCGGATGTCGTCTCCGCGCTGACCGCCGCTGGCTATCAAACCCCGACTCCGGTTCAGCAACGCGCCATCCCCGCCGGTATCGCCGGCCGCGATCTGCTGGTCTCGAGCCCGACCGGTTCGGGCAAGACCGCCGCGTTCATGCTGCCCGCCATCGAGCGTTTCGCGCAATTGCAAAAGGCCCAGGCCAGCCAGCCGCGCGAGCCGCGTCCGGCTGATGGCGCACGCACGCGCCGTCCGCAACCGGTTGCCCGTCCGACCATGCTGGTTCTGACGCCGACCCGTGAGCTGGCCATGCAGGTCACCACGGCTGCCGCCACCTACGGCAAGCACCTCAAGCGCCTGCGCACCGTCAGCATTCTGGGCGGCGTCGCTTACGGCCAGCAGTTGATGCTGCTCGCGAAGAACCCGGAAATCCTGGTCGCTACCCCGGGCCGTCTGATCGACCATCTGGAACGCGGCCGTATCGACCTGTCGCAACTGCAGATCCTCGTGCTCGACGAAGCTGACCGCATGCTCGACATGGGCTTCATCGAAGACATCGAAACGATCGTTGCGGCTACCCCGGCTACGCGCCAGACCATGCTGTTCTCGGCCACGCTCGACGGCAAGATCGGTTCGCTGACGAGCCGCCTGCTGAAGGATCCGGAGCGTATCGAGATCGTCCAGCGCATGGAGCAGCGCACCAACATCGCGCAAACCGTTCACTACGTGGACGACCGCGATCACAAGGACCGTCTGCTCGACCATCTGCTGCGTGACGCCGGCCTCGATCAGGCTATCGTCTTCACGGCCACCAAGATGGACGCCGACCAGTTGGCCGGCCGTCTGGCCGACGCCGGTTTCGAATCGGCCGCCCTGCACGGCGACCTGCCGCAAGGCGCACGTAACCGCACGATCCGCGCCCTGCGCGAGCGCCGTGTGCGCGTGCTGGTGGCAACGGACGTGGCAGCTCGCGGTATCGACATTCCGGGCATCACCCACGTGTTCAACTACGACCTGCCGAAGTTCGCTGAAGACTACGTGCACCGTATCGGCCGTACCGGCCGTGCCGGCCGCTCGGGTGTCGCCGTGAGCCTCGTGCACCACGCCGAGCAAGGCGCGCTGAAGCGCATCGAACGTTTCGTGCGCACCCCGCTGCCGGTCAACGTCGTCGAAGGCTTCGAGCCGCGCAAGTCGGCTCCGTCGGGTAACGGCCGCCCTGGCTTTGGCGGCCGTGGCCGTCCGGGCGGTGGCAACGGCGGCGGCCGTCGCTTCGGCAGCGGCAGCGGCAAGCCGGGCGGTAACGGCGGCGGCGCTCGCAGCGGTAACGGTGGCGGCAATGGCGGCGGCTGGGCCGGCAAGTCGGCTGGCGGCGGTTCGCGCGAAGGCTACGGCGGCTCGCGTGACGGTGGCTACGGCGCACGCCGCAGCGACGGTCCGCGTACGGCGCGTCGCGGCAGCTAAATAGCGGGACCTTGGGCGGCGGCTCGCCGCCCAAAGCTCAGAAGAAACCGGTGCTCAGGCACCGGTTTTTTTTCGCCCGTGTTTCGTCGAACTTTGATAGACCGCCAAATTTCACGATGCGAAAAATTTTTTTGCCTCGTAAAAAATCGTGCTGCGTGGCACAACAAGGGCTATTGCAGCAGGGAAAATTACGTTTCTTAATGCGGAACGACGAATATAAACTAATGATTTAAAACGATAAAAAATCTCAAACAAAGCTTGCCACGCGTCTGTTGCACGTATCCTGTTTTGCCTAGACTCTTATATAAGAGTTCACGAAACGAAACGCCCTCGGGCACCCGCTTCGCAGAACACAGCGTTCACTGATCCACTTTTCAGGCAATCCAAGGAGCACATCATGACGACACGCCAACAGCAAGCACAAGAACTCCAGCAGCAGTGGGACACCGATCCGCGCTGGAAAGGCATCAAGCGCACCTACACCGCCGACGACGTGGTGCGCCTGCGCGGCTCAGTGCCGGTGGAACACACGCTCGCACGGCGCGGCGCGGAAAAGCTGTGGGAAAGCATCCATAGCGAGCCGTTCGTCAACGCGCTCGGCGCGCTGACCGGCAACCAGGCCATGCAGCAGGTCAAGGCCGGCCTGAAGGCCATCTATCTGTCGGGCTGGCAGGTGGCGGGCGACGCCAACGTCGCGGGCGAAATGTACCCGGACCAGTCGCTGTATCCGGCCAACTCGGTGCCGCTGGTGGTCAAGCGCATCAACAATACGCTCACGCGCGCCGACCAGATCCAGTGGTCAGAAGGCAAGAACCCGGGCGACGAAGGCTATGTGGACTTCTTCGCCCCGATCGTGGCCGACGCGGAAGCCGGTTTCGGCGGCGTGCTCAACGCCTTCGAGCTGATGAAGGCAATGATCGAAGCCGGCGCCGCGGGCGTGCACTTCGAAGACCAGCTCGCCTCGGTCAAGAAGTGCGGCCACATGGGCGGCAAGGTGCTCGTGCCGACCCGCGAAAACATTGCCAAGCTGACCGCGGCGCGTCTGGCGGCCGACGTCTCCGGCACGCCGACCGTCCTGCTCGCCCGGACGGACGCGGAAGCGGCCGATCTGGTGACCTCGGACATCGACGACAACGACAAGCCGTTCCTGACCGGCGAGCGCACGGTGGAAGGCTTCTACCGCACCAGGCCGGGCATCGAGCAGGCCATCTCGCGCGGCCTCGCGTACGCGCCGTATGCCGACATGATCTGGTGCGAAACCGGCAAGCCGGATCTCGAGTTCGCCAAGAAATTCGCCGAGGCGATCCACAAGGAATTCCCGGGCAAGCTGCTGTCGTACAACTGCTCGCCGTCGTTCAACTGGAAGAAGAATCTCGACGACGCGACGATCGCCAAGTTCCAGAAGGAACTCGGTGCGATGGGCTACAAGTTCCAGTTCATCACGCTGGCCGGCTTCCACGCGCTGAACTACTCGATGTTCAACCTTGCGCACGGCTATGCCCGCACGCAGATGAGCGCTTTCGTCGAAATGCAGCAGGCCGAGTTCGCCGCGGCGGAAAAGGGCTTCACCGCCGTGAAGCATCAGCGCGAAGTCGGCACCGGCTACTTCGATGCCGTGACGCAAACGGTCGAGCGCGAAGCGTCGACGACCGCGCTGCACGGCTCGACGGAAGACGAGCAGTTCTTCGACAAGAAGGTGGCTTGAGCCTGATTCGGATCTGGGTTTGGCTCGAGTCTGATCTGAGCCGTAGTTCAAGACACAGAACAGCCTGAAACGCGTGAGCGAATCGGACAAAGCGACGCAAGGCGGCCCCGCCAGAGGGCCGCAATCAGGGGGGAGACAGTCAGCCGGAGAGGGCCAGCAAGCCGGACTCACGAGGTCCCGAGACAGGCCCAGGCGGACTGGAATCTGAGAGGCAAGCAGTAGACGGCACAGCGCACCGTGCCGTAACGCAAACGCGCGCCGGCCTCATCGCCGGCGCGTTTTTGTGTGCCGCCTGCTCACCGATACACGATCACCGGAATCTTCGTATGCGTGAGCACACGCTGCGTCTCGCTGCCGATCAGCAGGCTGCCGAGCCCGCGGCGCCCGTGCGAGGCCATGAAGATCACGTCGCAGCCGCCCTTCTCGGCCGCTTCGATGATGCCGAGATACGGCGACGGATGCACGCTGGTGCGGCTCGTCACGGCCACGCCGACGTTGCGTCCGGCCCGCTCCACCTCCTGCAGGTGCACGCGCGCCTCACGCTCGCTGCGCTCCAGAAAGTCGCCCGGAGGCTCGATCACTACTTCGGAAAAGGGCGAATAGGGATACTGCGGCAAGCAGGCATACGCGGTAACGTCCGCGCCGACCGCCTGGGCGAGATCGATGGCGCCTTCAATCGCTTTGCGTGACAGGTCTGAACCATCGGTCGGAACCAGGATGTGCTTGAACATGGTGCCTCCGTCGTCGACTGCGGCTGGACCCGCTCGGGCGGCGGCCAAGGTGGCGGCTCAGGCGCCGCTGCGCCAGCAGCCGGCAAACAGGTCCTCAGAGTGCGGCCAGGCCCAACATGGGCCTTGAGAAAAATGGGCCGCCTGAATCGATTGTAGTGCGCCTAAATTACCGCGACGCCCGCCTGCGGGTCTGTCCGCATATCGGAAACCCGCGCGCAGCCTTGCTCTGCCGTGATTTGCTGCGATCCACCCAACCTCGGCCCTCATCCCCAATAGCCGGGATGGCCATAGGTATGTTTAAGAAAATCCAGAAACAGCCGCACCCGCAACGGCAAATGGCGGCGTTGCGGAAACACGGCATGAATGCCGATCGGCGGCGCGGCGAACTCGTCGAGCACGCTGACGAGCCGGCCGGCGGCAATATCCGCACCGACCTCCCACCAGGAACGCCACGCAAGACCATAGCCTTCAAGACACCATTCGTGCAGCACGGCGCCGTCCGAGCACTCCATGGTGCCGGATACCTTGATCGATACCACCTTGTCGCCCTGCTGGAACATCCACCCGCGTTGCTGATTGGCGCTGGCGCCGAGCGCGAGGCAGTTGTGATGGGCCAGATCGGCGAGGTTTTGCGGCGCGCCGCGGCGCGTCAGATAGGCGGGAGAAGCCACGCAGACACGACGGTTTTCCCCGAGTCTCAAGGACACCAGCGAAGAGTCCGGCAACTCGCCCAGCCGCACCGCGCAATCGAAGCCTTCGTTGACCAGATCCACCAGCCGGTCGGACAGATCGAGTGTGATCGAGACATCCGGATGCGCGACCGTAAACGCCGGCACCAGCGGCGCGACGTGCCGCCGGCCGAAGCCCGCGGGCGCCGACACGCGCAGGTGGCCGCTCGCCTTCACGCCGCCCGCCGAGACGCTTGCCTCGGCGTTCTGCATGTCGTGAATGACGCGCTGGCAGTCTTCCAGAAAGGCCGAGCCTTCGAAGGTCAGCGTGATCTTGCGGGTGGTGCGCACCAGCAGCTTGACGCCCAGGCGCTCTTCGAGCGCATCGATGCGGCGGCCGATGATGGCGGGTGCCACGCCCTCGGCCTGCGCCGCCGCCGACAGGCTGCCCTTGGCCGCGACGGTGACGAAAGTTTCGATCTGCTTGAAACGGTCCATGAACAAGCCCGAGCCGGACGCGGGCGGCAACGCCAAGGCGCCCGAAAAGTGGGAATGAGCGCCAGATTAGGTGGATGAAAGTAAAAGATCAAGTGATGTTTAGCCTCTTTTTGCGCATGCAGCATCACTAATACAATTCCTCTCGACCTCGAATTGGAGCGCACGGCTATGTCGGCCACAACGACACTCACCTCGACACTCTCCCCTAAAGCAGTGATTTTCGACGCCTACGGCACGCTGTTCGACGTGCATTCGGTTGTCGCTGCAGCGGAGCAGATGTTCCCCGGCCACGGCGATACGCTCTCGCAGTTATGGCGGCAAAAGCAAATCGAATACACGCAGTTGCGTACGCTGGCCGACCCGGCCGGTGCGCACTACCAGCCGTTCTGGAACATCACGCTCGACGCGTTGCGTTTCGCCGCGCACAAGCTCGGCCTCACGCTCAATCGCGCGGCGGAAAAGCGCCTGATGGACGAATACGCTTGCCTGTCCGCCTTTCCCGATGCGGTGCCTGCGCTACGCCAGTTGCACGGCCAACGCAGCCAGCAGGCTCAGCGCGAGTCCGGCGTGCCCGGTGCGGCGGACGCCACGGACGCACCCGGCGCCCCAGGCGCCTCGCTCGGCCTTGCGATTCTTTCCAACGGCAACCCGCAGATGCTCGACATCGCCGTGAAGAGCGCCGGCATGAGCGGCCTGTTCGACCATGTGCTCTCAGTCGATACGGTGCGTGCCTACAAACCGGCGCCCGCAGCTTACTCGCTCGGCCCCCAGACATTCGGCGTAGCGCCGGGAGAAATCGTATTCGTCTCCTCGAACGGCTGGGACGCTGCCGGCGCGAACTGGTTCGGCTACACGACTTTCTGGCTCAACCGGCAAGGCGCTCCCGCTGAAGAGCTGGGCGTCACGCCACACGGCACGGGCAGCAGCATGAATGAGCTGCTCGTGTTTCTGCAATCGCTCGCAGCGCCCGACGGGAGCCGCAGCCGCACACGCCACAGCCCTGGCGTATGACGGTCTGCACACCCAACGGACGCCCGCGATGCCGCATTTGGAAAATGCCTGGAAAGTACCTGGCGGACACCTGCCAGACACCTCGCAAGCGCGCGGCAACCACCCTACAACCGCCAGGCAACCCGGCGCGCTTAAACCGCACGTAACCCGCAGTTAAACCGCATTTGCTTATCTGCATCTTTGCAATCTGACCGACCAAGGAGAAACCATGGCGCACCCGCTTTCATCGTCGCAGTTGCCGCAGGGCATGGAAATCACGGCTGACATCAAGCCGGGCTATGAAACGATCCTCACCCGCGAAGCGCTCGAACTCGTCGCCGCGCTGCATCGCACGTTCGAGCCGCGTCGTCAGGCGCTGCTGAAAGCACGCGTAGAACGCACGAAGCGGCTCGATGCCGGCGAGCGTCCCGACTTCCTCGTGGAGACGAAGAGCATCCGTGAAGGCGACTGGAAAATTGCGCCGCTGCCGCAGGATCTGCAATGCCGCCGCGTGGAAATCACCGGACCGGTCGAGCGCAAGATGATCATCAACGCGCTGAACTCAGGCGCGGATTCGTACATGACGGACTTCGAAGATTCGAATGCGCCGAGCTGGGACAACCAGATCAGCGGCCATATCAATCTGAAGGACGCAGTGCGCCGCACGATCTCGCTGGAACAGAACGGCAAGTCGTACCAGTTGAACGACAAGACCGCGACGCTGATCGTGCGTCCGCGCGGCTGGCACCTCGACGAAAAGCATGTGACGGTGGACGGCCAGCGCGTCTCGGGCGGCATCTTCGATTTCGCGCTGTTCCTGTTCCACAACGCGAAGGAACTGGTGGCTCGCGGCTCGGGTCCCTACTTCTATCTGCCGAAGATGGAGAGCCATCTCGAAGCGCGCCTGTGGAACGACATCTTCGTCGCCGCGCAGGAAGCGGTCGGCGTGCCGCGCGGCACGATCCGCGCCACGGTGCTGATCGAAACGATTCTCGCCGCGTTCGAAATGGACGAGATCCTGTATGAGCTGCGCGAACATAGCTCGGGCCTGAATGCCGGGCGCTGGGACTACATTTTCTCGGCCATCAAGAAGTTCAAGGCCGACCGCGGCTTCTGCCTCGCCGACCGCTCGCAGATCACCATGACCTCGCCGTTCATGCGGGCTTACGCGCTGCTGTTGCTGAAGACCTGCCACCGCCGCAACGCGCCGGCGATCGGCGGCATGAGCGCGCTGATCCCGATCAAGAACGACCCGGCTGCCAACGACAAGGCGATGGGCGGCGTGCGCTCGGACAAGGCGCGTGACGCGGGCGACGGCTACGACGGCGGCTGGGTGGCGCACCCGGGGCTGGTGCCGATCGCGATGGAAGAGTTCGTCAAGGTGCTGGGCGAGCAGGCGAACCAGATCGGCAAGCAGCGCGCCGACGTGGAAGTGACGGCGAAAGATCTGCTGGACTTCCGCCCGGAAGCGCCGATCACCGAAGCGGGTCTGCGCAACAACATCAACGTCGGGATTCACTACCTCGGTTCGTGGCTGGCGGGCAATGGCTGCGTACCGATCCACAACCTGATGGAAGACGCCGCCACGGCGGAAATCTCGCGCTCGCAGGTGTGGCAGTGGATCCGCTCGCCGAAGGGCGCGCTCGACGACGGCCGCAAGGTCACGGCGGAACTGGTGCGCGAGCTGTCGAAGCAGGAACTCGACAAGGTGAAGCAGGCGGTGGGTGGCGATACGAAGCCGTATGACCGCGCCGCTGAAATCTTCGCCGAAATGTCGACTTCGGAGCAGTTCACCGAATTCCTCACGCTGCCCTTGTATGAGGAAATCTGAGGCCCGCGCTCAGGCCTCGCCAAGCGCAACTCCCGGCGCCGGACATGGGTTCCGGCGCCACAGATGTCACTGCGACGCTGCATGATGCCGCGGCGCGGTTCGCAAGGCTGACCGACCGGACGGCCCAGCAGGCTCAGGCTTGCCGGGCCGTTTTTTTACGGCCGGTCCCTAGCGTGCAGCACATGCGGCTTGTCGCGTGCGACCTTGCCTTACCGCGTGCGGCGATGGGCAACCCAGTCGCCGCAACGAATCTCGGGCAGACCCTTCACCGCACTCCTTGTGACCGGATAGAAGCGGCAGGAAAGCGGCGCACCGTCCACTTCGACCGTCACCTCGCGCGCCACGAAGAGACCCTCGACACCGGGATAGATCTCCTCGATTTCATCGAGCACGGCGATCAGATCCGGATCGATTTCATAGACGTCGCCGTGCACGGGCGGCCCTGCCTCGTCGACCACCAGCCCCGGATAAGCACCGAAGTCGAACAGGTAGCCACGCACCGTGGTCGCGCCGAGCAGCGTCGGTTCGGCAATGTCGTGCCGGGCAGCGGCCTGGCTGATGTCGTTGATCTCGCCGGCCCGCAGTGTGCCGTACACGAAAACTTTCTGCATCGTGGTGAGTCCTCTCGATTGAATCAATACGGGGTCCATGACCCGGGTGCATTATGCCCCCGTCACTCCCGGCACCCGCAGTTTTGCAAAAGCAGTTCGCAAAAACGCCGGCCCAGGTCGCGGACAGCCGGACACCCTACAATGGGAACCAGCAAACCGTTCAGGGTTCCGCCCGGTGCCACCGTCATGAATGAATCCGACGCCCCAACGCTCACCACCCAGGTCGAGTTCGCCGATATTCCGCCGGCCTTCGCGCCGACGCCGGCCCATCCGATCCGAGTGCGCTCGCGGCCGATGCCGGCCGGCGTGCGCATCGCCCGCCATACCCACGCGTGGGCACAGGTGGCCTATGCGTCGCGCGGCGTGCTGCGCATCGGCACGCTCGGCACGACGTGGATGGTGCCGCCGTCACGGGCAATCTGGGTGCCACCGCATGTGACGCACGAAGTGGCGATCGTCGAGGACGCCTTCTTGCGCACGCTGTATATCGACGAAAACGCCGCTCCGCCGGGACTGGATACCTGCCGTGTGGTGGAGGTGTCGAATCTGCTGCGCGAAGTGATTGCCGCACTCGATATGCCCGGTCTCTCGGCCGCCCGCGAACAGGTGCTCGGCGCGCTGGCGCTCGATGAGCTGACGCGCTCCGAGCCGCTGCCGCTGTCCGTGCCGATGCCTAACGAAAAGCGTCTGCGGGCGCTGTGCGAAGCAGTGCTTGCGGACCCGGCCAACTCCGACTCGCTCGAGCAGTGGGCCGCGAGCGTCGGCGCCAGCACCCGCACGATTGCGCGGCTGTTTCGTCAGGAGTTGGGGGTGAGCTTCTCGCAATGGCGTCAGCAGGCGCTGCTCGCCCGGGCGATTCCGCTGTTAAGCCAGGGGCGGCCGCTCGCACACGTGGCCCAGGAGTTGGGCTATCAAAGCCAGAGCGCCTTTTCGGCCATGTTCCGGCGCGCCTTCGGCAAGAGTCCGCGCGCCTTCATCGAGCGCGGTTCGGAACGCGACCAGCGCGAGCCCGATGCGCAGGACGTCCCTTAGACGCGACGTGCGAGGTGGCGGATCGCCCCGAGTTGCGCGAGGCGCGGCCCGGCGAGCTTGTACCCCATGCGCAGATAGAGCCGCGCCGCGGGATTGTCGACGAACACGCGCAGTTGCAGTTCGCGCAAGCCCCGCTCGCGCGCCCATTGATGCGAGAGTTCCAGCAGGTAAGTCCCTGCACCGCGCCGCCGGAAACCATCGGCAATCTGCACGTCGCGGATATGCAGCGAGTCGCCCTCCTCCGTGATGCGCAGCACACCGGCCGCCTGACCGTCCATTTCGAGGATGTAGTTCTCCGACTCGCGCCAGCTTCCAAGAAACAGATCGCTGCGCCAGACGAGATGGTGCCGGTGATAGTAGCCGCCCATGTTGCTGCGGGTTAGCGCTTCGGCAAACGCGAAGTCGTCCATGCTGGCTTTGCGCAACTGGAACGGTGACGGTGCATCGGTAGGGACGAACATGACACGGCGGGCAAATAGGTGGTCGGCACAACGGTAAAACAGGCGGCCCGTGCTGGCAATGGCTGTTTGTCCCGAGCATCATGGGGACGGATGAAGCGGGGCGGAAGGAAGCACACAAAGCCAGCGGCGACCGGCACGCGGCGCAGTTGATGCAAATCCGCGAGACAACAGAACCGCCACCGGCAAAAAAGATAACGTTCTGCTTACATGCTTGCCGCCCGGGGCGCTTTGATGGCGTTCAGACGCCCAGCGCGTGCCGTTCGACGATCCGCTGCACCGCAGCCGGCGTAATCGCCTCCAACGTGTGTCCATCGACGCCGGTAGTGGTGACGGCCTGCAGCATGGCGTTATACACAGCCTCTTCAGTCGCCTCCGAGACCGCCTGGAAGAGCGGCGACATCGCGTCGTTGGACAGTTCCTCGAACGCGCCGACCGCCTTGCGTCGTTGCGGTGTGCGGCGCACCGCAGCAGCCGTCGAAAAGGCAATTGCGTAGTCGCCCGAACCATTCGCCATCGATGAACCGGTGCGGGCAATGCCGAGGAAGGCGCGCTGCGCCATCCGCGTCAGATTGCGGTCCGAGAGCGGCGCATCCGTCGCAATCACGATGACCACCGAACCGTCGCCGCCGTGGTCGTCGATTACGCCTTTGAGGTAGTAGCGCCCGAGTTCGCGGCCCACCGGTGCACCGCCTATCGACAGCACGCCGCCGTAGTTGGTCTGCACCAGCACGCCGATCGTGTAGCCGCCAAGGCTATGCGGCAGCAGCCGTGAACTGGTGCCTATCCCGCCTTTCCAGCCGAACGCCTGGGTGCCGGTACCCGCCCCCACGCAGCCTTGCGCCACCGGACCGGCGGTGGCGCCGGCAATCGCCTGCAAGACGTGCTGCGATGTGACATGGCGGCCACGGATGTCGTTCAGGAAACCGTCGTTGGTCTCGCCCACCACCGCATTGACCGACACGACCCGTTCGTTGCCGGGCTGGGCAAGCGTCCATTCCACCGCGCCCGCCATGCCCTCTGCGACTGACAATGTATTGGTCAGGATGACCGGCGTCTCGATCTCGCCGAGTTCTTCGATCTGGGTGGAACCCGCGAACTTGCCGAAGCCGTTGCCGCGCGCAAAGCCAGCAGGAACCTTGTCCTGGAACAGGTTTCCTGGGTGAGGCAGGATTGCCGTTACGCCTGTGCGGACGCTATCGCCCTGGATCAAGGTGACATGGCCGACCGCGACGCCGCTCACATCGGTGATCGCGTTCAACTGGCCAGGCTGCAGCACGCCGGGCCGGGTGCCGAGGTCACGTGCCTGTGCTTGCGATGGAAGCGATCTGGTGCCCGCCTTGACGGCAACGTGAGTGCCCCCCTCGGCGGCAGCCTTGGGCTGCGCCGCGTCCTTTGAACCAGTCTGCGGGCCGGCGCCCGGATCGCCATCTGCGCGCTGGGCCAGCGTCAACGAAGGCGCCAGCGCCAGCAGCGCGCCGAGAAGACGGCGGCGATAGGTCATCAGGGTCGTGGGGTACTCGATCGTGCTCATGCTTTTTTTCACCATTGGCGTGGACCATATAGGATAAGGCGTCGCCGCCCCGCCACGTTAAACGGTGAAACCAGCCAGCTCCGTCGCGAGCACGCTTATTCGTGCCTGCGCGGCGTCTCTCACGCATCGGCTTGCGCTACATCGCTCCATGCCGCACGCCATCGCCCAATCACCGCCGGTTCGATCCCGAGACCACATCGATCCACACCGCCAGCACCAGAATGCTGCCCTTTACGATCATCTGCCAGTACGCGTCCACGTCGAGCATCGACATGCCATTGTCTAGACTCGCCATCACCAGCGCGCCGATCAAGGCGCCGTACACGGTCCCCGAGCCGCCGCGCATCGAAGTACCGCCGATAAAGCACGCCGCGATCGCATCTAGCTCACCCATCGAGCCGGCCGAAGGTGACCCCGCCGCCAGCCGCGCCGTATTGACGATGCCGCCGAACGCGCACATCAAGCCCATCAGCGCGAAGATCGCCAGCTTCACACGGTTCGTATTCACGCCCGACAGGCGCGTCGCTTCGAGGTTGGAGCCCACCGCGTAGATGCGGCGCCCAAACACGGTTTGCGTCGCGATCCAGGTGAAGATGCCGAGCAGCGCCAGCAGCAGCAACACCGGCACCGGAATGCCGCCGTAGCGGTCGAGCGTCGCCACAAAGGCAAACAGGATCACGCCCGCGCCGACAATCTTCGCCACGTCCTGCCAGAGCGGCACCACCTGCAACTGATAGCGCTGCCGGTTGCGCCGCTGCCGCACCGTCAGGAGCGCCAGCAGCGCGAACAGCACGACGGCGAGCGTATCGCCCGCGAACTGCGGCAAATAGCCCTGACCGAGGAACACAAAGTTATCGGACACCGGCGCAATGGTCGAGCCGCCTGTCACGCCGAGCAGAATGCCGCGATAGGCCAGCATGCCGCCCAGGCCGACGATGAACGACGGCACCCGCCGGTACGTCGACCACCAGCCGTTGAAGAGGCCCACGAGCACGCCGAGCACCAGCACTACCGGCACGGTGACGCCGATCGGCCAATGGCGGTTGACGTCGAGTATCGCCGCAACGCCGCCGAGCAGGCCCAGCAGTGACCCCACCGACAAATCGATCTCGCCCGCGATGATGACGAACACCATGCCGCACGCCAGCATTCCCGTGATCGACATCTGCCGCAGCAGGTTCGAGAGATTGCGCGGCGTGATAAATGCGCCGCTGGTCAGAAACGAGAAGAAGATCCAGATGGCTGCCACGGCGAACAGCAGCGCGAGAATCTTGTAGCGCGCAAACAGTTGCTGCAGGCGCTGCGCCCCGCCGAACGAAGCATGCGCTGAGGCGTCCTTGGGGGGTTGGGAAGTGACGTCGGGAGTCATGCTGCGCTCGCTCCGGTTAGATTCGTGGGTCGCTGCGCCGGACGGATCGCGGCGGTGAGAATGTCCTCCTGCGTCAGGCCGTCGTTGACGAAGTCGCCGCGCAGTTCGCCCTCGCCGATCACCAGCACGCGATCGCTGATACCGAGCACCTCGGGCATTTCCGACGACACCATCACGATCGACATGCCGCGCTGCGCGAGCTGCACGATCAGTTTGTAGATTTCATATTTGGCGCCCACGTCGACGCCGCGAGTCGGCTCATCGAGAATCAGCACCTTCGGGTCGGTCAGCAGCATGCGGGTAAGCACGGCTTTCTGCTGGTTGCCGCCGGAGAGGCTGGCAATCGGGAGCATCGGATGCGCCGCGCGCACCGAGAGCCGCTTCATCTCCGTGTGTATCGTATCGAGTTCGGCTGCCGAATCGATACGCGCCCCGCCGGCAAAGCGCTGCAAGACCGACAAGGTAATGTTGTGCCCCACACTCAGGTGCGGCACGATGCCGTGACGCTTGCGATCCTCGGGCACCATGGCGATGCCGGCGCGGATCGCATCGGCCGGTGCGCGTATCTTCAGCGGCTTGCCTTCGAGCAGCACGGTCGCTTCGCTTACGCCCGGATAGGCGCCGAAGATCGACTGCATCAATTCCGTGCGCCCCGCTCCCACCAGTCCCGCCACGCCGAGTATCTCGCCGCGTCTCAAACTGAACGACACATCGTCGACCCGTTTGCGGCGCGGGTTGGTGACATCGAAACAGCTCACGTGACGCGCTTCGAAGATGACCTCGCCAAGCGGCCGCGGCTCGCGCGGAAACAGGTTGGTAATCTCGCGGCCTACCATCATGGCGATGATGCGATCGGTGGTCAGCGTGCGCATCGGTTCGGTAGCGACATGCCGGCCGTCGCGGATCACGGTGATCGTGTCGCATACGGCTTCGACCTCGTCGAGCTTGTGCGAGATATACACGCAGGCCACACCGCGCCGCTTCAGATCGCGCACGATGTCGAGCAGAATCTGCGTTTCCGCGCTGGTCAGCGACGACGACGGCTCGTCGAGAATCAGGAGCTTCGCGCGCTTGTTGAGCGCCTTGGCAATCTCGATCAGCTGTTGATGGCCGCCGCCGTAGTTCATCACCGGCTGTGCGACATTAATGCCCTCGATATGCAGTTCGCGCAGCAGTTCGTCGGCGCGCTGGAACATCGCCGCGTAGTTCATGCGCCCGCCGGGCAGGGTGATTTCGTTGCCCAGAAAAATGTTCTCGGCCACCGACAACTCCGGCACCAGCATCAACTCCTGGTGGATGATGACGATGCCGGCGTGTTCGGTATCGCGCACGCTGGCCGCCTTCAGCGGCTGCCCTTCCCAGAGGATTTCACCCTCCCACGTGCCGTACGGATAAACACCGGAAAGCACCTTCATCAGCGTCGACTTGCCCGCGCCGTTTTCTCCGCACAGGCCGACGCACTCGCCGGGCGCAACCGCGAGGTCGATACCGTCGAGCGCCTTCACGCCGGAGAACGCCTTGACGATGTTGTGCATCGCCAGTAGAGGTTGCGTCATACCCATTTGCCTCGCTACAAGAAGCGCGGCAACGCCGCTGCGTGTCATGCGCAGCCGGCGCCGCCGCACGTCGATTCCACTTATTGGCTCGCGAGCTGCGCCTGGGTATAGAAACCGTCCTTCACGACCACATCCACGTTGCTCCTGGTGAGAAGCGTCGGTTGCAGCAGGATGGTGTCCACCTTCTTCTTGCCGTTGTCGTACTGGGCGTTATAGGCAGGCTTCTCGCCCTTCGCGAGCTGCACGGCAAGGTTCGCGGCCTGGCTGGCAATCAGCTTGAGCGGCTTGTAGACGGTCATCGTCTGCGTGCCGGCAATCAGGCGCTTGACGGCGGCAAGGTCCGCGTCCTGCCCCGACACGGGCACCTTGCCGGCCAGGTGCTGCGCGGCGAGCGCCTGAATCGCGCCGCCTGCCGTGCCGTCGTTCGACGCCACCACCGCATCGATCTTGTTGTTGTTCGCGGTCAGCGCATCCTCCATGATGCGCAGAGCCGTCGACGCGCTCCACTCCGGCACCCACTGCTGGCCGACTACCTTGATATCGCCACGGTCGATGGCCGGCTTGAGGACCTTCATCTGACCTTCGCGCAGCATCTTGGCGTTGTTGTCGGTGGGCGCACCGCCGAGCATGAAGTAGTTGCCCTTCGGTTGCGCGTCGAAGACGCCCTGGGCCTGCAGTTCGCCGACCTTCTCGTTATCGAACGAGACATAGGCGTCGATATCGGCGTCGAGAATCAGCCGGTCGTACGACACGACCTTGATGCCCGCCTTCTTCGCTTCGGCTACCACGTTACCGAGCGTTTTCGAATTGAACGGCACGATCACGATGACGTCGACGCCGCGCGAAATCAGGTTTTCGATCTGCGAGATCTGCCGCTCTTCACTGGCGTCGGCCGATTGCACCGAGACCTTGGCGCCGAGCTTTTCCGCCGCAGCGACGAAATAGTCGCGATCGCGCGACCAGCGTTCGACCCGCAGGTCGTCGATACAGAAACCGATTTCCGGATGATCCTTGCTCGCGTGCGCGAGCGGCGCGGCGAGCGACAGGCTGGCGAGCACCGCTCCACACACGAGCGAACTCAGAACGGAACGGCGCGTTGCGAATTTCATGTCTCACTCCTCTCTCTTATAGCCGGCAAGGCCGGATTGGCGGCCTGCGCAATATAGCGTTGGGCCGTATGGACAAGCACTAAGGACTACTATGGACTTCCGCTTGCGGCGCGGCCGGGGCGATGCTCAACCGCGCGTTTCTCTGATGCTTTCTATTCGGCGTCCCGCTGCGGCAAGACACAAGACGCCGGGCGCCCGAAACCAGGCGCTAGGCGTGCGTGGCAAACAGCGGTTCAAGCGCCCGATACAGCGCACGAAAGGTCGGGCGCCGTTCGTTGCTGTACCACGCATGACGCGCCATGTCCGGTTCGCGTACGGCGAGAATCTCCGGTGTCGGGCAGATCGCATCGAGCGCCGCGCCGGGTTCCAGTGCCAGATGCGCGAGCCGCGCCGCACCCAGCGCCGGGCCGACTTCGCCGCCGGCGCGCAAGGTCAGCGGGCGCCCGGCGAGATCCGCCAGCATCTGGGTCCAGTACGCACTACGCGAACCGCCGCCGATCACCGATATCTCGTCGGGCACGAGCCCTGCCGCATGCAGCGCATCCATACCGTCGAGCAAGGCAAAGCCCACGCCTTCCAGCGTCGCGTTCGCCAGATCGGCGCGGCCTGTCTGCGGCGCGAGGCCGTAAAACACGCCCTTCGCATTGACGTTGTTGTGCGGCGTGCGCTCGCCCGACAGATACGGCAGGAACCACGGCCGCCGGTCGCGCGCTTCGCGTTCGGCATCGGCGAGCAGCGCGGCGACATCGGCGTAGCCGCTCAGTTGCGCCGTGAAATCGAGGCAGCCGGCCGCATTGAGCATCACCGACATCAGATGCCATGTCTGCGGCAACGCATGACAGAAGCTGTGCACTGCCGAAGCGGGGTTGGCAAGAAAGCCGTCGGACACCGCGAAATACACGCCCGAAGTACCGAGCGAGAGCATCGCCTGCTTCGGTTTGACAATGCCCACGCCTACCGCGCCCGCCGCGTTATCGCCGCCGCCCGCCACCACGGGAATCTCGCGCAGGCCCCACTCGCGTGCGAGTTCAGGTTTGAGCAGGCCGGTCACCTGGTTGCCCTCGAAGACCTTCGGCATCTGCTCCTGCGACAGGCCGCAGGCACCGAGCAACGCCGCGCTATAGTCGCGTTTCGCCATGTCGAGCCAGAGCGTGCCCGCCGCATCCGACGCATCGGTGGCAAAGCCGCCGGTCAGTCGATAGCGTAGATAGTCTTTCGGCAACAGGACATGAGCGATGCGCGCAAAGATCTCCGGTTCGTGTTTGCGGACCCATAGGAGTTTGGGCGCCGTAAACCCCGGCATCGCCAGATTGCCCGCCACGCTGCGCAGTTGCGGCACAGCAGTTTCGAGTTCACGGCATTCGACATCCGAGCGCCCGTCATTCCATAGAATCGCCGGGCGCAACACGTCGCCTTGCGCATCCAGCAAGGTCGCGCCATGCATCTGGCCGGTGAGGCCCAGCGCTTCGATCTGCTGCGCGCCGATGCCGGCGGCGCGCGCCTGCGCGAGCAGCTCGGCAAGCGCCGCGGTGCTCGCCTGCCACCAGTCCTGCGGCGCCTGTTCCGACCAGCGCGGCTGCGGCCGGCTCACCGAAAGCGAATGCGAGGCGCTCGCGCGCACCTGGCCGTTGCGGTCGAGCAGCACGGCCTTGACGCCGGACGTGCCGAGGTCGATACCGATGAACATGTTGCAATCCTCTCCTAACGCAGACCGTAGACCGCCTGGTTCACGACATTTTCCAGCCGCTCCTGCTGGCCGCTCGCATGCTGCGGATTCAGGCCGCGATCGAGCGCGTCGCTTGCGAGGGTCGCCAGCGAGTAGCCGCCGGCAAGGATCTTGCGGCCGAATTCGCCGTCCCAGCCGGCGTAACGCTGACGCTTGAACTGTTCGAGGCGGTCGTTTTCGATCAGCACCGCCGCCCGCTCGATGGCCAGCGCCAGATTGTCGATTGCGCCGATATGGCCATAGAACAGGTCCTCGGCATCGACGCTCTGGCGCCGCACCTTGGCATCGAAGTTCATGCCGCCGGTCGTAAAGCCGCCGTGCCTGAGGATTTCGTAAAAGGCGAGCGTCAGTTCCTCGACGCTGTTCGGAAACTGGTCCGTGTCCCAGCCGTTTTGCGGATCGCCGCGATTCGCGTCGACGCTGCCGAAGATGCCGAGCGCGAACGCCGTGGCAATCTCATGATGAAACGAGTGCCCTGCGAGCGTCGCGTGATTGGCCTCGATGTTGACGCGGATTTCGTTCTGCAAGCCGTACTGCGTGAGAAAGCCGTGCACGGCGGCGACGTCGTAATCGTATTGATGCTTGGTCGGCTCCTGCGGTTTCGGCTCGATCAGCAGCGTGCCCTTGAAGCCGATCTTATGCGCATGCTCGACCACCATGGTGAGAAAGCGCGCGAACTGATCGCGCTCGCGCTTGAGGTCGGTGTTGAGCAGTGTGTCGTAGCCTTCGCGGCCGCCCCACAGCACGTAGTTCTCGCCGCCCAGCCGTTGGGTGGCGTCGAGCGCATGACGCACCTGGGTGGCGGCGAACGCGAACACGTCGGGGTTCGGACTGGTCGCCGCACCGCCCGCGTAACGCGGGTGCGAAAACAGGTTCGCCGTGCCCCACAGCAGCCTGACACCGGTGTCCTGCTGCTTGCGCGCCAGATAGTCGGAGATACGCGCGAAGTTCTGGCTGTACTCCTTCAGGCTGCTGCCTTCCGGCGCGACATCGGTATCGTGGAACGTATAGTAAGCGGTGCCGATCTTCGAGAAAAATTCGAACGCGGCGTCGGCTTTCTGGTGCGCGCGCTCCATCGCGTCGCCGGGTAGCTGCCACGGGCGCACGAAGGTGCCCTGGCCGAAGATGTCGACGCCTGGCCACACGAAGGTATGCCAATAGCAGACCGCGATGCGCAGATGCTCTTCAAGCGTCTTGCCGAGCACGCGCTTCGTGCGATCGTAATGGTGAAAGGCGAGTGGATTGTCCGATTGCGGGCCTTCATAACGGACAGCGGGAATGTGTTCGAAGTAGGACATGAGCGTCTCCTTTTATGTTGCAGCGCAACCCGGGCAAATGCGATGCCGCGCTCTGCAGCATGCCTGCAACGGGTTCGACAAGCTGACGCCATGCTGCCGCGCACGGCAGCGGCCCGCAATTGCGAAATTGCGCAGCCTGGCTAATGTTTCTCACCGCTTACGCTACCGCCTTGCACATGTGAGGCAATCCCGGCCTAAAATAACCGGACGCTTAAAAAGCCGGTGTAGAACGGGCCTCGCCCGCTGCACCCACCGCAACTACGTTGCATGGCGCCGAAGCAAGCGCTCAGGCGCTAACTCCGGCCGACAGGAGACATGGGCCCGCCGGCTCACCCGGCCTGCGCGCCCGCACCCGCGATGACCCGACCCCAGACGCCGCAAACGCCGCACCGGATTGCCCTGCTGTTCAACGCGAACAAGGTGTATGACCGCGAGATCATCACCGGCATCGGCAATTACCTGCTTTCGACCCGCGTCGCGTGGGACCTGTTTCTCGAAGAGGACTTCCGCTGCCGGCTGGTGGGCATCGAGCGCTTCGACGGCGACGGCATCATCGCGGACTTCGACGACCCCGCAGTCTGCGAAGCGCTGCGCGATTGCCCGCTACCGGTGGTGGCGGTCGGCTCGTCGTACGAGGACGAGGCGCACTACCCGCCCGGGCTGCCGTACATCGCGACGGACAACGCCAAGCTCATCTCGCTTGCCTATACCCATCTGATCGGCGCGGGCCTGCCGCACTTCGCGCTCTACAGTCTGCCGCAGGCGCCCGAAAACCGCTGGGCGCAACAGCGCGAACTGGCCTTCGCCAGCCTGCGCGCCGCCGAGGGCCGCAGCGCCGCAGAGATCGACACCGAAATCTACCGTGGCCTGTCCACCAGTGCGCCGGCGTGGAACCAGGCCATCGAACAGCTCACGGACTGGCTGGGAAAACTGCCCAAGCCGGTCGGCATCATCGCGGTGACCGATGCGCGTGCGCGCCATCTGCTGCAGGCCTGCCTGATCGCGGGGATCGCGGTGCCCGAGGAGGTCGCCATTATCGGCATCGACAACGATCCGCTCACCCGTACCCTCACCCGCATTCCGCTCTCGTCCGTGATCCAGGGCACCGAGGAAATGGGCCGCACGGCCGCCCACCTGCTGCATCAGATGCTGCACGGCGCGCGCTTTCCGGGCCAACGCATCCGCGTGCCGCCGGTCGGCATCAACGTGCTCGAATCCACCCGCCACCAGCCGCTCACGAGCCCGTATGTGATGCGCGCGCGGCACTTTATCCGCCAGTACGGCTGCCAGGGCATCCGCACCGAGCAGGTGGCCGATTATGTCGGCGTATCGCGCTCGTCGCTGGAAGAATATTTTCGGCGCGAGTTGCAATGCACGGTGCACCAGGAGATCCTCAGGCATAAGCTCGATGCGGCGAAGGCAATGCTCGCGAGACGCGACGCCTCGAGTGCGGAGGTCGCGATCCGCTGCGGCTTCACCTCGCTGCAGTACATGTATGCAGTGTTCCGTCGTGAGCTCGGCTGCACACCGCGCGAATACCAGGAACGCACCCGGTCCACGGCCGCGCCGGGCTAGACACGGCCAGGCGCGTCAAACGCCGTGCAACGTGACGCGAGCTGCGCCAGCCCTTTTTCAGGAATCTATTTCTCTCTCGCCGATATGATCAGTCACGCACGCTTCTCGACCGACCCCTGGGGCACTGTGCCCGGCGGCGACCCCGTCCAGCTCTACACGCTGCGCAACGCACACGGCATGAAGATCAGCGTGAGCGACCTCGGCGCCACGCTGGTGTCCTGGCTTGCGCCGGACCGTACCGGCAAGCTTGGCGACATCCTGCTCGGTCACGACACACCGGCAGATTATCTTGCCTCGACCACGTACATGGGCGGCCTGATCGGCCGCTGGGCCAACCGCATTGCGGGAGCGCGCTTCGCGCTCGACGGCATCGAGTACACGCTCGATCGCAACGAGGGCAACAACCTGCTGCACGGCGGCGCGAGCGGCTTCAACCGGCTGCATTGGCAGGCCAGCGAGGATAACGGCGCACTCGTGATGCGGCTCGACTCGCCCGAAGGCGACGCCGGCTTTCCGGGCAACCTGTCGGTGCAGGTGTGCTACACGCTCGACGACGACGGCACGCTGACAATTGCCTACGAGGCGATCACCGATGCGCCGACGCCGCTCAACCTGACGAGCCATCCGTATTTCAATCTGAGCGGCGATCCGGCGTCCGATATCCGCGGGCATGTGGTGTCGATCGATGCGGACGCGTTTTTCGAAGTCGACGCGGCGATGATTCCATGCCGGCGCACCGAGGTAGCGGGCAATGCCTTCGACTTCCGCCAGAGCGCCCCCGTGGGCGCGCGGCTCGACTGGCCGAATACGCAGCTCGCGCTCGCGGGCGGCTTCGATCACTGCTACGTGCTGCACGATGCAGGCGGAATGTCTTGCGCAGCGCAGCCGGTGCGCGAAGTGGCCCGCGTCTACGAGCCGGGTAGCGGGCGCGAACTGACTGTACTCACCGATCAATGGGGCCTGCAGTTCTACACCGGTAATCACCTGGAAGGCGAGACGGGTCGCAGCGGCGTCAGCTATGCGAAATATGCGGGGCTGTGCCTCGAGGCCGGAGGCTTTCCCAACCAGATCAATATGTCTGAACCCGATCAGGTGGTGTTGCGCCCCGGCACGCAATACCGGCAGATCACGCAATATCGCGTCGGAGTCCGCACGGGTGTCTGAGCGAGACAAACAGCCGGGATGCGAGGGCGCGGCGGCGCCTTGCAATGCAGAGCGCATCAAACGGCACATCGTCGCGAACAGCCTTGATTTCAAGCGTAAATCGGCGTGATAGAGTCCTGCGGTGCCGCCCAAAAGGCAGCCACTATAAAAAGCCCTTCCACTCCGCCGTAAGCTGAAGGAGAAGCAAAATTAACAAGACTCAAAAAGCCGCTGCCGCCGCAACGCTTTCTTTAGCCTCGATCTACGCATGCGCTGCCGGCATGGGCAACGTCAACAACACCGCTCTGCAGGGCGCCAACACCGTCAACGTGACCGGCGCATCGAATGCCAACAACGGTGGCGCCAACAAGGATCACGAGACGCTGGCCATCGCGGTGGTGGACGGCAACGGTCCGGTCGCCGACGCGAAATGCGTGCTGACCAATGCCAAGGGCGACTGGTCGGTGACGGCGCCCGATAGCGTCGACGTGCGCCGCTCGGACTCGGACCTGCAGATCAAATGCGAGAAGCCCGGCTACGATCCGGTCTCGACGACGATCAAGGCGTCGAAGACCGAGATTCCGCGTCCGCAATTCCACTTCGCCGCGGGCGGCGGAGACGAGGATGAGGATGCAACCATCACTGTGCCGCAGTACGCGCCGTCGATTACCGTGACGCTCTCCAGCAGCAAGCAGGCGAGCAGCAACTAACCCCTTCCAGCGAGCAGGCTAAAGCGGATTGCGCGCTACCAGGGCGCGCACCAGCGCCCACCCGGCATGCTCGCAAAAGTCGATCATCACGGTTCCGGCCGGGCCGCTGTGGCCACCGTCTTGCTGGTCGGATTGCCCGTCGATGCGCCCGGCAAAGCGGTCATTCATGCCGCGCAGATCCTTGTCACCGCAGGCCACCATGTACGGATTGGCCGCCATGCCGGTGCCGCTGCAAAAGTTCACCACCCAGCGCGTATCGCTCACGTGCGGCGTACGCGCCAGTAGCGCCTCGATAACCCGCCACTTGTACTCCATCGATGCCCGCACCGGCACGCGAAACTCATCCTGAATCGCAAACGCGGCACCTTCGACGTCAAGATCGAAAGTCGAATTGTCCGGCCATGCGGTGAGATCGATGCCGAGCGGCGCGGCGCTTTCGAAACGCCTGAGCAGCACGATCGCACCGCGCACGTCGGCAAGACGCGGCGTGGTATTCGCCAGATACCAGCGAACCTCCGGGTAGCGCTGCACGTACGTTTCGAACGTCTGCGCGAAGCTGCGCGTGCAAGCCCGCGTGCCGCATTCGTCCTTCACCGACATGACGATGCATTCGCCCGGATGCTGCGCGAGGAAGCCGGCGCAATCCGCGATCACGTCGTCGAACATCAGGCCAAGCGCAATGCGCGCGTGATTGATATGAAAGACGTCGTCTTCATGCCGGCAACGGATATCGAGCACGCGCACGCCGTGTACGAGCTGCTCTGCCAGCGTCGCGCCTTGCGTGCGGGCGAGCGCATCGTCGACGGTGTATGCGCAAGTGTCGTGGCTGCCGGGCAACGTCAGTTGATTGAGCGTGCGCTCGCCAGGCAGCGCCGACATCCAGCGCTCCCAAGCGAGGTCAACGGGCTGGGCAGGCGTGTTCAATCTTGCTCTCCTTGCAATGTGAAAGCCTAATCATCGCTGAAATCGTTTACGGGCCAATAAACCCGCACGCGTCTGTTTTTCGCACCTATGCCGATGAATGACTTGCGGTAAGCTTGTTGGCATCACGTACTTACATCATGACATGACTCAAAAGCAGAGACTGTGGGTCACGGCGTCGGAAGTCGCTCGCCGGGCCGGCGTGTCGCGTTCGGCGGTTTCGCGTGCCTTTACTCCCGGTGCGAGCATTGCACCCGAAACGCGCGAACGCGTGATGAAAGCAGCCAATGCGATGGGCTATCAGGTGAACATGATTGCGCGCGAGATGATTCAGCAGCGCAGCAGCCTGGTCGGGGTCGTGACAGCGGGCTTCGAGAATCCGTTTCGCGCCCGGCTGCTCGCACATATCTCGCTCGCCCTCACCCAGCACAATCTGTCGCCGCTCGTGATGAACGCGGAAGATCCGGCGCAAACCAAGCATTCGCTGGAAATGCTGCTGAGCTATCGGATCGCCGGCGTCATCATGACCTCCGCATCGCCGCCGCTCGATCTGGCGCGCCAGTATCTGAAGCTCAAGGTGCCTGTCACGCTGATCAACCGGGGAGCCGAGCTCGACGAGGCCGACGTGGTGGTGAGCGACAACGCAGGTGGCGGCGCGCTTGCCGCGCGCATGCTGATCGACACGGGCGCCACGCGCCTTGCCTTCATTGGACCGAGCAAGACGAGCTACAGCGGCAAGTCGCGCCGCGCCGCCTTCCTGCGCGCGGTGAAAAGCGTGGTGGGCGCACGCGGCGAACCGGTTGCCACGATCGTGACGCCCGCCGACGACTACGCGAGCGGCGTCAACGCCGCACTGGAACTGCTCGCTCAACCGCCACAGCAACGGCCCGACGGCGTGTTCTGCTCGTCAGACCTGCTGGCGCTCGGCTTTATCGACATCGCCCGGCAGCGCTTCAATCTGCGCGTGCCGCAGGATATCGCCGTGGTAGGGTTCGACGACATCCCCGCGGCGAGCTATGAAAACTATGAGCTGTCGACAATTCGGCAGGATACCGAAGGACTGGCCAACGTCGCCGTGAAGATGCTGATGGAGCGGATGGATTCGTTTCGGGGCGCTTCGCGGGTGCGAGCCGTGCCCGTCTCGAGCGTCGTACGGCGGACCTGCGAGTGAGGTAGCCGCTCAAGGACCCCGCGGCGGACTTCGAAGACAAACGCTTCCAGAAAATAAAAAACGGCGGCCGCACGGATGCGCAGCCGCCCAACGGAGAAGCTCAGATGAAAAAGTTAGCCTGACTGGTCAGTTCTGTTGCTGTTCGAAACGGCGCAGCAGTTCATTGCCACGTGCAACGCTCGCGTCGAGCCCTTGCTGCGGGGTCTTGGTGCCGGCCCATACCTGTTCCAGCTCTTCGTCGATCACAGTGCGGATCTGCGGCATGTAGCCCAGACGCAGGCCTTGCGTGTACGGCAGCGGCGGCTTGTTCAGCATCTGCTTGATGGCGGTGTCGGCGCCGGGTTTTTTGGCGTAATAGCCTTGCTGGCGTGCAAGCTCGTAAGCGGCCTGGGTGACCGGCAGATAGCCGGTGTCTTCATGCCACTTCGCGGCGACCGCCGGGCTCGACAGATACGCGAGGAACTTCGCCACGCCCTTGTAGACTTCCGGGTTCTTGCCGGCCAGCACCCACAGGCTCGCGCCGCCAATGATGGCGTTTTGCGGCGCACCCTTCACCGACGGGTCGTACGGCATCATGCCGGTGCCGAACTCGAACTTCGCCGACTTGCGAATCGTGGCAAGCGCACCCGACGAGTTGATCACAATGCCGCAATCGCCGCTATAAAACTTCGAGTTCGCTTCGTCCTTGCGGCCCGCGTAGGTAAACGTGCCCTGCTTCGCCATGTCGGCGAGAAAAGCAATGTGATTTACCTGCAGCGGCTGGTTGAATTCGAGCGAGGCATCCAGACCGTCGAAGCCATTATTCTTCGTGGCAAACGGTGCGCCATGCCAGGCGCTGTAGTTTTCGAGCTGAGTCCAGCCCTGCCAGGCCGTCGAGAAACCACAGGCCATGCCGCTTGCCTTCAGCTTCGCTGCGTCGGCGGCCACTTCGTCCCAGGTCTGCGGCGCGCGGTTCGGGTCGAGTCCCGCTTTACGGAAGGCGTCCTTGTTGTAGTACAGGATCGGCGTCGAGCTGTTGAACGGCATCGAAATCAGACGGCCCGTCTTCGCTTCGCCGTAGTAGCTCGCAATCGCCGGCACGAACGCATGCGTATCGAGCGGCACGCCCGCGTCCTGGAACACCTTCCACACCGGCACGACGGCCTTTTTTGCGCCGATCATCGTCGCAGTGCCGACTTCATAGACCTGCAGGATTGCCGGCGCATCGCCGCTGCGCCAGGCTGCGATGCCCGCCGCCAGCGTCTGATCGTAATTGCCCTTGTAGACAGGCACGATCTTGTACTCGCTTTGCGATGCATTGAAATCGTCGGCGATGGCGTTCACGCGCTCGCCGAGCGAGGCTTCCATCGCATGCCAGAACTGAATTTCGGTGGCGGCCCGCGCGGCCTGGCCGGCAAACAGCGCGACGCCGCTCGCAGCGACTGCGGCAGCAGCCTGCCGGAGCCATTTTGCTTTCAACATAGGTCTGTCCCAATCCTCTTGTGCGTCCGCCGCGTGCTCGCTGTCGTCGCTCTCGCGCGGCGGGCGGATCGTGTACGGACTCGGCGAGTTTTCGCCACGTCCGCTATGGCTACGTGTTTTAGAACGTGTGACGGATACCCACACGCACCAGCGTCTGCGTATCGCCAGCCGACGAGATGCCGTTGGCCACGTCGCCGATCGAGGCCGTCGCGTTCACGATGTTGCCGTACTGGTCCAGCGTCTTGCCGCTCGCCTTCTGGTAGCCGAGCAGGCCGTACAGCGCCGTGCGCTTGGAGAGGAAGTAGAACGTCGACAGGTTGAACTGGTTGTACTTCGGACCCGACTGGCCCTGGATCGACGTGCCCGCCGTGTAGTCGTAGCCCGCTGCCACGCGCAACTCCGGGTTGACCTGCCACGAGGCCGTCGCGCCCGCCGAGTTGAAGGTCTCCTTGCCCTTGAACAGCGAGAAGCTGCTCGCCTTGTACTGCGTGTTGCTGTACGACACACCCAGCGTCACCGCCCCGATCAGGTACGTGCTCGACGCCGCGATGATCTGCATGTTCTGCGCCGTGGCGAAGCCCTGGTTGATCGACGACGAGAACGTGCCGTCATACGAACTGGTCCACGTGCCGCCGGTCGAGCCGTAGATATTGTTCGCCTGCAGGTAGGCCACGCCAAGCGCAAACGGACCGTGCGTGTACTGGCCACCCAGGCTCCACGTGCTCTCGTTCTTGAAGCTGCCCGCCTGGTTGCCGAAGCCGTACAGCGCGCCCAGTTGCAGGCCGCCGAACGACGGCGTCACATACTTGAGCGAGTTGTTCTCGCGCGACTGGTTGTCGATGTTGTCGAGGTCGCCCGGGTGCGCGGCCATGCCGGTCAGGAAGCTGGTCGGTCCGATCGAGCCGACGAAGTCGACGATCGGGTCATACTGGCGGCCCATCGTCAAGGTACCGTACTTCGTGCTGGACAGGCCCATGAACGCCTGGCGGCCGAACTCGCGGCTGCTCTGCCCGAGCTGGCCGGTGCCGACGTTAAAGCCGTTCTCGAGTTGGAAAATCGCCGCCAGGCCGTCGCCCAGATCTTCCTTGCCTTTCAGGCCCCAGCGGCTGCCCGACCAGGTGCCGCTCGTGAAGGTGTAGTTCGACTTGCCGGCCAGCACCGCGGGCGTGCCCACCTTGCCTGCCGTCTGCACGACCGCCTGGTTGCTGGTGTAACCCAGACCGGCGTCGACGATACCGTATAGCGTCACGCTCCCCTGAGCGTGGGCTGCTGCACAAAACCCGTTAAGGGCAACCAGAGCGAAAAGTGATTTTTTCATCATTGTTCTCGTACTTCCAACCATTAAGAAAGCGGTGCATGTCCATGCCGCTCACGCAGCGCCGCCAAGGCAGCCCTGCACGGCGGATCGGAACCCGGACCGGATAGCCTGGGTGAGCCTGAGCCATGCGCCGCACAGTCCGCGCAATCGTCTGAGCAGAGCTCCAGGCATCCACCCAGCGATGCACACGTGTGCAAAGACGGGGAGAAAAAAGAGGCTTTGGTGGCCAAGCCTCCTTGTTCACCCCTGTGCTTCCTGCACAGTGAGCGATTCGTTCCTTTGAATCTGCGCGCAGTATCAAGCGATTCCGTGAATCGTCGATGACAGCCACAAGGAAGTTGCAAGCTATCGCGGCGGCGTTCATGGCCAGTCCGGTGCACACGTGTGCGTTCGCACATCCTTGCCGTATCTTTCCTGTGTCCTTGCAGCCGTTGTGCGGTGTGTTTTACCTCCGTGAGGTTCGCGCTTCGAGCGGGAATTAACAATTGAAAAATCGGGCGCCGCAGCGAATTCAAGCCTGTCACGCACGACCACGGCTGCGCGGTGCTATCGCCGGAGCGGTTTTCTCGCGGGTTTATGCGCGTTGCAGGTAGTGCTGTCACAGCACGGAAAAACAGTTCTGCGAATAATGTCACTGCGATGTAGCTGCGGTTCGACGCGTCAAGACTCAGGAGACCTCGTTGAATTGCCGATCTCGCGGTCCAATGAGCGAGCCGCCTACGAGCAGTCCGTGCGCCTTCTTCCAACCTTCAGGCCGAGAACACCGACATGTCAAACAAGAACACGCCCACATCCAATACCGCTTCCGATGGCAGCGCCAGCCCCATGGCCAGCGAAGCCTCCCGCCAGGCCGATGCGCTCGCCGCCGTGTCGCGGCGAGGCTTCCTCAAGCTCGCCGGCGTGTCCGGTCTGGCGACCGCGGCCGGCGGCCTCGCTGCCGTGAGCAAAGCGGCCACGAACAACCCCGACGGCACGCCCGAGCAGATTCACCTGACCTGGGGCAACGATCCGGCAACCGAGGTGGTGGTGTCGTGGGCCTCGCTCGCGGCCGCGTCCAATCCGCGGGTGCAGTTCGGCAGCGCGGGCGAAGCGCAGCAGACCGTGCACGGCATACAACGCATCTATACGGACGGGCTTAACGGCGCCACGGTGTTCACGTATCACGCACGCCTGCGTGGCCTGAAACCGGCCAACACCTACCAGTACATCGTCACGGCCGACAACGACAGCAATGCCGCGCAGCCCTTCACCGCCAATTTCCAGACCGCGCCGCGCGGCCGTGCGCCGTTTCGCTGGACCACCTATGGCGATCTCGCCACGCCCAATACCGAATGGGTGCTCTCGTATCCGCAAAGCCGCTTTGCCGTGCAGGCTGTCGAACGCTTCCAGCCGCTGTTCCATTTGCTGAACGGCGACCTCTGCTATGCGAACCTGAACCCGACGCACCAGCCCGACGTCTGGCGCGACTTCGGCAACAACAACCAGAGCTCGGCCGCCAATCGTCCGTGGATGCCGTGTCCGGGCAACCACGAGATCGAGTTCAACAACGGCCCGCAAGGTCTCGCCTCGTACCTGACGCGTTACACGCTGCCGGAGAACGGTACGCATTTCTCCGGCCACTGGTACAGCTTCCGCGTGAGCTCGGTGCTGTTCATCTCGCTCGATGCCGACGACGTGGTCTATCAGGATGCCGCAGCTTTCGTAGCGGGGCCGAATCCGCTGGTGCCCGCAGCGAGCACCGGCCATGCACCGATCGAACCGGGCACCTCATTCTATGTTCGCGGCTATAGCCAGGGCCTGCAGACCCGCTGGCTCGAGCAGACACTGCGCCGCGCCGCCGAAGATCACGAGATCGACTGGATCGTCGTGCAGATGCACCAGGATGCGCTCACCTCGTCGAAGACCGGCAACGGTTCCGACAAGGGGATTCGCGAGGCATGGCTGCCGCTGTTCGACCGCTATGGCGTCGACCTCGTGGTATGCGGGCACGACCACGACTACGAACGCAGCTATCCGGTGCGCGGCTGCAATCACAACGCCGGGGTGGACGCCACCACCGGCGTTGTCGTGGATACGCTGCAACCGCGTCCGGTGCCGCAGGCGGACCCGGCCAGCACCACCTTCGACACCAGCCACGGCACAATCCATCTGATTCTCGGCGGCGGCGGAACCAGCGCGCCGCTCGATGTCTACGGCGAAGACAAGGCGAACGGCCTGCCGCAGGCGAAAGTGTTCACGAAACCCAACCGTCCGATTCCCGGCACGGCTGCCAACACGTTCGTGCGCAACCCGGCTGACGCGCTCGAAGATGCGATCTGGTCAGCGCAGCGCGATACCGGCACGGGTTATGGCATCGCCGTGTTCGATCACGATCCGGGCGAGCATGGCGGCACGACGACCATCACGATGAACTACTATCACGCGCCGGGTGCGGATCAGACGCCGACGGCCAACTATGAGCTGTTCGAAACCATTACGCTGAGCAAGAAGCGGCGCGGCTAGGCGGTGTGCCGCGCACCGCGGCGGCACGTTGCCCTGTATCCCGGCAGAGGTGACGCGCGACATGCGGCAAACCGGATGGCATGACACAAGGAGCGCAATGAAGATTGCGCTCCTTGTTCCCGCATCGGATGGTTCGCACGGGTGTCCTCAAAAGAAGTAGGCGATTAGCAGTCCTTCAGTAATAACACCCAGAATCGTACTGATCAGGATCGTTGCCGTCGCATTGGCCGTATACGTATTGGTCTTGAGCGCGAACATGGCGGCGGCGGTAGCAGTCGGCACGGCGCCGGTAATCACGGCCTGGTGCGCAGGCGCCCCCACGACGCCGAACAGCACCGCGCCGAGCGCCATGATGCCCGGCTGCAGGAAGTTCTTGAGGCCCAGATTGACCAGCACATTGGCGTTGATGACGAAGCGCTCGCCGTAGAGCATGAGCCCGAGCGCAAACAGTGACGTACCGCCGGCGGCCTTCGCGATCAGATCCACTGAGGTGAGCACCGGGCCGGGCAGCGTGACACGGCAAAAACTGAGCACCATGCCGGAGACCGGCAACCAGACGATCGGATTGATCACCGCACGCGCAATACTCTCGCCGAAAATGCGCAAGATATCCGGGCGGTGACTGCCGGTCTCGTCCTTGTCGCCGACATGCGTGAGGATGATGGTCAGCGGCAGCATGAAGATGCTGGTGATCAGGTTGCCCACCAGCACCGCCAGAAATCCTTCCGGCCCGAACACCGCGGCGAGAATCGGCGCGCCGAAATAAGCCATATCCGGGAAGGCACACACCAGTGCCTGCATGGTGGCCGTGCGCAGATCATGCCGGAACACGAAGCGGCCAACCGCAAGCGCAATCAGATAAGTGCCCATTAGCCCCAGCGTCAGACACAACGCGAAGCCCACGTTATGCAGCTTCTCCGGCGGCGTTTTGACAGCGCCCTCGAACAGCGCGAACGGCAGCGCAAAGCGGATCACCAGCGTCGCCAGCACGCCGGCGTCGTCATGTTTCAACAGGCCAATACGCGCCGAGAGCCAGCCAAGCAAAATCACGAACGCAACCGGCAACAGCCCATTCAGAATGGTATCGAGCACAGCGAGCCTCCCGTCTTCTTTTCGATCCGGTGTGATGGGCCGGATTTGGCGGTCAATTGTCGGGGCCGCTGTGCGGCGCGCTATATCGCGCGCCGCACAGCCTGGTTTACGCTTCGTTGACTCAAGAGGTGCTGCTGTCGGTACGGATGTAAGGCACGTAGTGCGGCGTCCAGACCTTGCTGCGGATCAGGCCTTCTATCTGGTCGGTCTCGACCCCGCTGGTCAGCCCTTCCTTGTGCGCTTGCAGCGCCACGGCGAGCGCCACCGTAACCGACACGTCACGTAACGCTGTAACCGGCGGCAGCAGATTCTTGCCGGGATCGTTGCGGGCCGGCGAGACGGCGGCAAGCGCCTTGGCGGCCGCCATGAACATCTGGTCGGTGACACGGGTCGCCTTGACGGCGATAGCGCCGAGACCGACGCCGGGGAAGATATACGAGTTATTGGTCTGATCCACCTTGAACTTGACGCCATTGCGCTCGAGCGGCGCAAATGGCGTGCCGGTGCCGATGACCGCCCTGCCGTCTGCCCACGCTTGCAGATCGGCAGGCGTAGCCTCGGCACGCGAAGTAGGATTGGAGAGCGGGAAAATCACCGGGCGCTGATTGTTCTCGGCCATCGCCCGCACCACCGGTTCGGAGAAGGCCCCGGCCTGCCCCGATACGCCGATCAATACCGTGGGCTTAGCGTTGCGCACCACGTCGAGCAGCGCAATCCGGTCCGGGTGATCGAGCTTCCAGTCGGCAAGCGCCGCCTTGTCCTGCAGAAACGGTTGCTGGAACGATGCGATGCCATCCATCCCTTCGACCAGCAGTCCGTCGCGATCGACCATAAAAAAGCGCCGGCCGGCTTCGCTATCGGGCAGACCGGCATCGGTCATCGCCTGGCGGATCAGACTCGCAATCCCGCAGCCGGCGGAGCCCGCGCCCATCACCGCAATGCGCTGCTCCGTGAGCGGCACGCCGGTGACGTTGACCGCCGACAGCAGCGTGCCGGTCGCGACAGCCGCCGTGCCCTGCACATCGTCATTGAACGTGCACAAGCGGTCGCGATAGCGCTCCAGCATGCGCGTCGCGTTGTTCTTGGCGAAGTCTTCCCATTGCAGCAGCACGTGCGGCCAGCGCTTCGCAACCGCGCTCACGAAGACCTCGATAAACTCGTCGTACTCGTCACCGCGCACCCGCTCATGGCGCCAGCCGATATAAAGCGGATCGCTCAGACAATCCGGATTGTCCGTCCCGACATCGAGCATGATCGGCAGGGTGGTCGCAGGGTGAAGGCCGCCGCAACCCGTGTAGAGCGCCAGCTTGCCGATGGGAATGCCCATGCCGCCCGCGCCCTGATCGCCGAGGCCGAGAATCCGCTCGCCATCGGTCACGACGATGGCCTCGACCTGATCGAAGCGTGGATGCGCGAGAATCGCCTCGACGCGCTTCTTGTGCGGCATGCTGAGGAACAGGCCGCGCGGCTTGCGGAACAGGCGGCTGAACTGCTGGCAGCCGGCGCCGACGGTCGGCGTATAAACGATGGGTAGCAACTCTTCGAGATTCTGGACCAGCAAGGCAAAGAACAGCGTCTCGTTGGTGTCCTGCAGATCGCGCAGAAAAGCGTAGCGCTCGATATCTGTCGCAAAGCTGCGCAAGACCTGAATGCGCCGCGAGACCTGTTCTTCGAGCGTGCCGATATTGGGCGGCAAGAGTCCGTGCAGATCGAACGCGTCGCGCTCCGATTCGCTGAACGCAGTGCCCTTGTTCAGGAGCGGGTCGGCCAGCAATTCATATCCGGAACGCGAAGTCTCGAGGGACGCGAACGCCCCCTCGGTCGTCGATACCTTCGGCATGGCAAATCTCCTCAAAGGCGATGGGAGTATCCGCATCGCAGGCTGAATGACCGTAATCAGTCTAGGTGGCAAAATCGCCGGCGTCTGCCTATTTCAAGCAAAAACCATGATTCGATCCGAGCGCTCTCTAGAGCGCGGCGTCGTACAGGCCAGTGCCGGGCCTCTTAAGCGCCGCCTGCATCTGCATGTGCGTCTGCATCAAAATGCCCCTGCCCGCCCGGATGGCACCGCGAACGCGTAGCCGTTCTTGCCGCTGCGCTTGACCTGGTACATCGTCTCGTCCGCGGCGGCGAGCAGATTCCGGTAGTCCTCGACAGGCTGGGGAAAACTGGCGATGCCTATGCTGGCGCTGACAAAGCCAATCCCCATCTGCTCGCCTGCCTCGGTGACACAGGCAATCAGACGCTCAGCGATCGCGCCCAGTTCGACATCCAGCGAAAATCCGCGCACCAGTACCGCGAACTCGTCACCGCCGATGCGCGCCACGGCATCAACTGGACGAACCGACTCGCGAAAGCGCCGCGCGACGGCGATCAGCAGTTCATCGCCGATGCGGTGGCCGAGCGAGTCATTGACCTGCTTGAAGCCGTCCAGATCGACGTACAGAATGGCGAGCGTCTGGGCGAGCGAAGCGCCGCTCGCCGCGGCCGGGGATTGCGCAAGCGCGGCAAACAGGTGCCGCCGGTTCGGCAACCCCGTCAGCGCGTCGTGCAACGCGGCGAACTCGAAACGGTGCGACTCGCGTGCCAGTTGGCGCGTGCGCTTCGCGTACATGCCGAGCGCGGTGACCAGCGCGCTAAAGATCAACGCCGACAAAACCATCAGCGTTTTCGCGACGCGTGAAGTCCGGTGATGAAGATCGGCGCCAACGAGATCGCGCTGCCGGTGCCAGTACTCCGACTCCGAACGCAGCAATGCGTCCGTGTCGTCGAAATTGACGTTGGGCGACAGCGCACGCTGCGGGATGCGCGGCGCCGCTGCCGGGTCCGCGTTCACCAGCGCGGCAACGGACGCAAGGCGGGCGGCAAGCGTGATACGCGCATTTCGATAGTCCTGCGGCTCAGTGGCGCTATCTCCGGTGAGCGGCTGCCGGGCGCTGGCCAGATCGCGCGCGCTTTCCGCACGACCGATCGCGTCGAGGACCAGCCCCGTATACTCCTGCTTCAACTGGTCCGAGAAGATTGCCTTGATTTGCAACGCGAGGACGAGGAGTCCGGCCAGCAGGCACAGCACGGCAATTCCAGCGAGCGTAGCCGGTCCCCAGCCGAAGCGCACCGTAAAGGCCGGCTTGCGTGCCACATGGGCTGAGCCATGCCGCTCAGGAGTGGGAGTAGATATCCCGCTGGCTTCCATTGCCATGCTGCCGATAACTCACGCGATGAAAAAACGATTCCATTCGCGCGAACAGGCCGCCATTGGGCTTGGCACGCGGCGCCGGGCGATGGCGCTCCTGCTTCGCGCCATGGCTTATCGCCTGCGGCGGCCTGGCACCCGGTTGAGGTGCGGCCGAATCCGCCGAAGCGGCGTCGCTGGACTCGGGCCCGGCAAGCGAAGTCGTTGTGGCGGGATCGGCTTCAGGAACTGCAGGAGCGTCGGCGAGCGTGCTGGAAGGGTTCGCAGGCGGCGCGGCCAAAGCCACATGACCCGTCCACGCCGTCTGCTGCGCGGGCGCCGCGGCAGACGGAGACGGGCTGGCCGGCAGCGTCTGCGGCTCAGGCGCGACGGCTACGCCGGCCGATAACGTCTGTTGTGCCACGGCCATGGCTTTCGCGTAGGTTCGCTGATCCTGATCGAACCAGACCCCGTACGCGACCGTAGCCGCGACCCCAAGGGTCAACGCACCCGCCGATGCGGCCCAAAGCGCCAGACGTCCAAACCGCGCGGGCGGCAAGGCGGATCCGGAATCTGCATCGGGATCGAACTCCCGATTGAAGTCTTGCGCCGAATCTCTGTGGGGGGCGTCCGCGGGGTTTTCCGCGGCATGCCCGGCAGCGTTATCCGCCCCCGATTCCGGCGGTCCGGTATGCTTGGCCATGGCAATGTACTCCGAACCCCGTCTTTGATATCACGACGATTATGTTCTGACGATCGCACAACATCCGTACTGTAGTCTTTCAGCGGACGAAATTCATCCACTGTGCGATGACAGCCCGGTGATAGCGTGTGAGGGAGCAGGTAGCGTGCCCGCAAGTGCAACCCGCCGGATATGAACCGGACGAATCGGACAGATCGCTTTTGAAGGAGTGGGAGCGTGGTTGGGTTGGTCGGGTAGCCAGGAAATGGCTTGCCCGACTAGCGGGCGTTATTGCGCTGCGTGCTTGCGGCAAAGCATGATGCGGCGGGAGTTGAACCACCGCGGCAGGTGCCGCCAAGGCTGATTCGTCGCTTTCTCAATCTCAAAGCTTTCAGCGAGCAATCGGCGAAACGCCTTGAATCTGAAGCGCACGCCGTTTGCCGCGCGGGATAACTTTGCAACGCGTCCCGGCCCTTCCTCGCCCTTCTCTGCCGCGTCGCTACGGACCGGCACACGCTTGCGCGAGACGGTCGCCCGCCCGAAGCCGACGGGAACCCGCACAATGAAATAGCCGCGCGGCTTGAGCACCCGGTTGGCTTCCGCGAAAAGACAGTGGGTCTCCAGTTCGGTGAGGTGGTCGCAGGTGTCGATAACGGTCAAGGTATCGAGCGAACCCGCCTCGATCGATCTGATCGAGCGAACATAGCGACGTCCCGCAAATTCCGGCGAGCGATACAGCTCGCGCCCAAAGGCGCGCAGATCCGGGCGCCGCTGTGGAGAGTCGTCCACATAGCCGAGCTGCTGACCGCAGCCGACCATCAGCGCATCGTGACATCCGAGAAAGCTGGTGATTCTGAGCGCAAAATCGATTCCCTGAAATACATAACGATCTCCGCTCAAACGGTAATGGAATGTTTCCCGATCGATAGAGGCCGATTCGGCCAGATCGATCGACACGGGTTCGGCTAATTCGTCTCCAAGCACTGTTTGCGCTTCCGACATATTTCGCACTCCCTTCGCTAGCACCCGTCCATACTCGTTCGCTCGCCCGGTCAATGCAACCGCGCACGCCAGGCAGTAACCGTCAAGACACAGGCGCATCTCGACGAACCCGGTAATCTGTTCCTGGATTACGCAGGGTGCGTAAAAACGGCGACGCCTCTGCGCATCGCAAATACTCAGTTATCCGAAATATATATTTCCTCACATAAGCACACCCAAAACAAACGCCCGAAACTGGTGCGCCGGGTACGGCCCTGTTTAGATCCACGTGCTGACGCATTGATGGCCGGAAAAACAAAAAGCCGTTGAATCCAGGTAGATTCAACGGCTGATCGTGCATTTCTGGCGGAGCGGACGGGACTCGAACCCGCGACCCCCGGCGTGACAGGCCGGTATTCTAACCAACTGAACTACCGCTCCAGATTTGTGCACCGTTAGCTTGCGAGCGTTGGTTACTCTCACAAACTGCACCACTCATACTGCTTACCGAGCAATGCCGATGTCTTTGGCGTCCCCTAGGGGATTCGAACCCCTGTACTCACCGTGAAAGGGTGATGTCCTAGGCCTCTAGACGAAGGGGACAACGTACGCTTACACCTTTAATGAAAAAGCCCGTTCAAGTTCAGATGAACGGGCTTTGTCTGGCGGAGTGGACGGGACTCGAACCCGCGACCCCCGGCGTGACAGGCCGGTATTCTAACCGACTGAACTACCACTCCAGTCTTTACATCCTAGCTTGCGAGCGTCGGTTATTTCTCTGCAAGCCGCACCACTTTACTGCTTCTTTCGAACACTAAAGCGACGCTGATGTTTGGCGTCCCCTAGGGGATTCGAACCCCTGTACTCACCGTGAAAGGGTGATGTCCTAGGCCTCTAGACGAAGGGGACATAATCTTTTCAGATCTGTCTTTATCTTGCTGCTAACTGGCGTTAAGTTGTACACTTATTTCGTTTCGTCAGCAGCGAAGACCAGTATTCTAACTACATTGTTACTGCTTGTGAAGTCTTTTTTACTACCAGATCCAAACATCGGAAAGACTTCATTCTGCTCTGATGGTGGAGGTAAGCGGGATCGAACCGCTGACCTCTTGCATGCCATGCAAGCGCTCTCCCAGCTGAGCTATACCCCCCTTGCAGAACAGAAACGAGATTCTAGAGTGCAAATCGCGCCTTGTAAATACCCTTTGAGTGATTACATGCGACTTTTTTTAAGAGCCGCATGAATCCCCCTCACGGCGCCTCTCGCAGCACTCAGTCAAACGTCAACCAAGCGCCTTTTCGAGGCGGCTCACCACCACATCACGACCGAACAACATCAGCACTGCGTCGATGGACGGCGTGTGCGTGGTGCCTGCCACCAGCAGACGCACCGGCATCGCCAGCTGCGGCATCTTCAGCTTGTGCGCGGCCAGCGTCGCCTTCAGCGTGGCCGAGATGCTTTCCTTGGTCCACTCCGCGCTCTTCAGCGCCGCGGCGAGTTCGGCGATTGCCGGGCGTACCGCATCGGTCACATGTTGCGCGAGCAACTCGGCATCCGGCGCAGGCGTCCGGTAGAACATTGCTGCGTTCTCGGCAATCTCCTTGACCGTCGACGCACGATCCTTCAGCAGGCCCACCACGGCAACCAGATCCGCGCCCTGTTCGAGCGCTACCGCGTCGATCTCCAGTTCCGCGAAGAACGGTCGCGCCAGTTCGGCAAGGCGCGCGTTGTCCGCTTCCTTGATGTAGTGCGCGTTCAGCCACGTGAGCTTGTCGTGGTCGTACTGAGCCGGCGACTTGCCGAGATGCTCGAGGTCGAACCACTCCACAAACTGCTCGCGCGAGAAAATTTCCGCGTCGCCATGCGACCAGCCCAGACGCGCGAGATAGTTGAGCACCGCTTCCGGCAAAAAGCCCGCATCGCGATAGCCCGTCACGCTCATCGCGCCGTGCCGCTTGCTCATCTTTTCGCCCTGCTCGTTCAGCACGGTCGGCAGATGCGCGTAGACCGGCGGCTCGACGCCAAGCGCGCGCAGGATGTTGATCTGACGCGGCGTGTTGTTCACGTGATCGTCGCCGCGAATCACGTGAGTGATGCGCATGTCGATATCGTCGACCACCACGCAGAAGTTGTAGGTGGGTGTGCCGTCCGGGCGCGCGATCACCAGATCGTCGAGCTCTTCGTTAGAGATCTCGATGCGGCCCTTCACGGCGTCGTCCCACGCCACCACGCCGGCGAGCGGGTTGCGAAAGCGCATCACGGGCTGCACGCCGGCCGGCGGCGTCGGCAGCACCTTGCCCGGCTCCGGGCGCCACGTGCCGTCATAACGCGGCTTTTCACCGGCGAGGCGTTGACGTTCACGCAACGCGTCGAGTTCTTCGGTCGACATGTAGCACGGGTACACCAGCCCCTGCTGCTCCATCTGCTTGAGCACTTCGCGATACCGGTCCATGCGCTGCATCTGGTAGAACGGACCTTCGTCGTAATCGAGACCGAGCCACGCCATGCCCTCGAGGATCGCATCGACGGACTGCGAGGTGGAACGTTCGACGTCGGTGTCCTCGATCCGCAGCACGAAGGTGCCCTTCATCTTGCGCGCGAACGCCCACGGATACAGCGCAGAACGGATGTTGCCGAGATGGATGAAGCCAGTGGGACTCGGTGCGAAACGGGTGCGAACGGAGGTGGTCATAAACGGTTACTCGGAAGACGGGCGCCGGCGCGCGGCAGTGAAACACCGGGAAGCGCGGCAGCAGAACGCGTCCATGCGGCAACAGCGTTGCGCATGAAGGCAAGTGAAAAATGCGAGAGCCGAATTATACCTGCCGGCGGCTCTTTCCCCAGCCCAAGCGGCGCGCCCGCGCGCCGCGTGCCGTGCACCGGCGCATTTCGCCGGGACGCCTCATATGCGCCTCATATGCGCCTCCAGACGCATCTGTAACGTTTCTTCACGCGTGTCGTGCGCGAGCCAGGCTTTGATTTATGATGTGCGCGCGCCGTGTTTCAGCTATATCCGCGGCGCATTACGATCGCCGCCGGCGATCCTGTTCGCTTGAAACGCGGCCGCGCGGCAACCCTCACTGGAACCGGCGCCGTTGCTGGAGAAATCGTTGACACAGTCCACCCCACGCCTCTCCCGCCGCAGCTTTTCGCTTGCCGCGGCCTCCGCTGTTTTGACCGCCTGCACGACCACCGGCAGCCAGCCGGACAACGCGTCGCGGCCGGCCAATACCGCGGCGACTAACCCGCCTCCCACGCCCGCAACGCCGCCGCTCGACAAGCCGCAACGGCCAGTTCGCGTCGGCCTCGCACTCGGCGGCGGCGCCGCGCGCGGCTTTGCACATATCGGCGTCATCAAGGCGCTCGAGGCGCGCAATATCCAGGTCGACCTGATTGCCGGCACCAGCGCCGGTTCGGTGGTCGGCGCGCTGTACGCCTCCGGCATGAACGGTTTCGCGCTCAACAAGCTCGCGTTGAACATGGATGAAGCGTCGATCAGCGACTGGGCCATGCCGTTTCGCACGCGCGGCTTCCTGCAGGGCGTGGCGCTGCAGAACTACCTGAATACGACGCTGAACAACCGTCCGATCGAAAAGATGGTCAAGCCGCTCGGCGTGGTCGCCACCGATCTGAATAGCGGCCAGCCGATCCTGTTCCAGCGCGGCAATACCGGCATCGCGGTGCGCGCCTCCTGCAGCGTGCCGTCGATCTTCGAGCCGGTGAAAATTGCTGGTCACGAGTACGTCGACGGCGGCCTCGTGAGCCCGGTGCCGGCATCGTTTGCCCGCAAGATGGGCGCCGACTTCGTGATCGCCGTGGATATCTCGCAGCGTCCCGAAGCGGGCACCACCTCGAGTTCGTTCGATGTGCTGCTGCAGACTTTCACTATCATGGGTCAGACCATCAAGTCGTATGAACTCGACAAGTACGCCGATGTCGTGATCCGTCCGAATCTGGCTGCCATGAGCGGTAGCGACTTCTCGCAGCGCAACGCAGCGATCCTGGCCGGCGAGGAAGCCGCGGCCAAGATCATGCCGGAGTTGCAACGCAAGCTGGCCGCGAGCCGCGTCGCGGTGTAACCGGGTGATACCCGGCTGGACCCGGAAGGCGCTCAGTGGTGCCCGGAAGGCGCCACTGGCGGAAGCCAGAACAAAAGCGCAAACGAAAAAAAGCCTGCTTCGCGAGAAGCAGGCTTTTTTGTCTACCGAACCGGTTTGCGGCCGAAGTGCCGCCTAGTTTGCAGGACCGCCAATCGCAGCATTGACACGCTGCTTCAGATCCTGCGAATCCTGATACGACGTCTCGATACGGCGTGCACCAGTAAAGCGCTTTTCCCAGTAGCCGTCGTCCAGATCGTCGACACGGATCGTGCTGCCCGTGGACGGCGAATGCACAAACTTGTTGTCGCCGATATAGATGCCAACGTGCGAGAACGTGCGGCGCATCGTATTGAAGAACACCAGATCGCCCGGCTTCAGGTTGCTCATGCTGACCTTCTCGCCGACCCGGCTCATTTCTTCCGCGCGACGCGGCAGGGCCATGCCGAGGGTGTCCTGGAACACGTAGCGCACAAAGCCGCTGCAATCGAGGCCCGAGTCAGGCGTGTTGCCGCCCCAGCGGTAACGCACGCCGATCATATTGAGCGCGCCGACCACCACGTCGCCCGCTTTGCCGGCCATGCCGGACAGAAACGAGCGTGCACCACCGCCGTTATCGGCCGCAGGAGCAGGAGTTTGCGAAGTGGGAGCGGACAGCGGAGTCGACCCATCCTGGGTCGAAAACGAGACATTCTGATTAAAACTGCTTACTTCGTCGGCGAACGCGCCGGGAGCTGCTGCCATCAGTACGCCAATGAACATCCCGGCGACGACGCGCGTGCAAGCCTGGGTTAAGTTTCGGTGCTGCATTGGTCGGTAGTTTTTGCCTAAAAATCAGTGGGATACGAAAAAAAGTTTGGTCGATACTAGCTAGTAAGTATTCGTGTGTCAAAACAAATAGAAAAATACAATCGAGACACGCACCCAATTGGTGAAAATCAGTCCGCGAGCGCGGCTTTCAGAAGCTTTCGAGTGTAAGGATGAGCCGGTGTCGCAAAAATCTGCTCAACCTCCCCGGCTTCCACAATCGAACCGTTCTGCATGACCGCTACCCGGTGCGCCATCGCACCGATCACCGCGAGGTCGTGACTGATAAACACGAAGCCGAGGTTGTACTTGCGTTGCAACCCGGCCAGTAACCTGAGCACCTGCTGCTGGATCGAAACGTCGAGCGCACTGGTTGGCTCGTCAAGGATCAGGATGCGCGGCTCGAGCACCAGCGCCCGCGCGATCGCAATGCGCTGCCGCTGTCCGCCGGAGAATTCGTGCGGATAACGGTACAGCACCGTGCGGTCGAGTCCGACCTCGCGCAGCACCGCCAGCACCTTGTCGCGCCGGGCTGCGTCGTCCAGTTCAGGGCGATGCAGCGCCAGACCCTCGCCCACAATCCGCTCGATGGTCTGGCGCGGCGAAAGCGAACTGAACGGATCCTGAAAGACAACCTGCATGTTCGAGCGCAGGACCGTCTGTTCACGTCCCCGGAAACTGGCGAGCGCCCTGCCCTGAAATTCGATCTCGCCCTGTACGGTACGCTGCAGTCCGAGCAGCGCCATGGCGAGCGTCGATTTACCCGACCCCGATTCACCGACAATGCCAAGCGTTTCGCCTTGCCGCACCGAAACACTCGCCTGCGCGACCGCACGGAAGCGCCCCGAGCGGAACCAGCCGCGCAACCCCGGCAATTTCGTCTTGAATTCAACCGAGACATCGCGCGCTTCGAGCAGCACCGGCGAGATCGGCAACACCGGCACCACCGTGCGCTCAGGACGGCTTTGCAACAGACGTTGCGTGTACGGATGCTGCGGCGAGGCGAAGATCTGTTCGACGGGACCGCTCTCGACCAGCACACCGCGCTCCATCACCGCGACGCGCTGCGCGAAGCGCCGTACGAGATTCAGATCGTGCGTGATGAGCAGCACCGCCATGCCGTCCCTCGCCGCTTCGTCGCGCTGCAGTTCGAGCAGCAGCTCGACGATCTGCGCGCGAATCGTCACGTCGAGCGCCGTGGTCGGCTCGTCCGCCAGCAACAGGCGCGGACGGCAGGCCAGCGCCATCGCGATCATCGCACGCTGCCGCTGGCCGCCCGAGAGTTGATGAGGATAACTATTGACGCGCTTGCCCGGCTCGGCGATGCCAGTGCGCGCAAGCAGGGCCACGGCGCGCTTCTTCGCCTCCAGGGCGGGCACGCCGTCGTGCACGACGATCGTCTCCGCGATCTGCTCGCCTACCGTGTAGAGCGGATTGAGCGCCGTCATCGGCTCCTGGAAGATCATCGCGATAGCGGAGCCGCGCAGAGCGCGCATCTCGCGCTCGCTCTTCGCGAGCAGATCCGCGCCGTCGAGGCGGATCGCCCCGCTCACCTCGGCGTCGCTCAGGAGGCGCAGGATCGACAGCGCGGTGACGCTCTTGCCCGATCCCGACTCGCCGACCAGCGCGACCCGCTCGCCACGTTCGATGGCGAGCGAGACGTCCTGCACCGCGACGGTGTCGCCGAACGTCACCCGCAGTCGATCGAGTTCCAGTAGCGGCCCTGCCGCCATTTGCTTGGCCTGCTCGCTCACTGGTTGCCTCCTGCGCGCATCGCATCGGAGATGCGGGTGTCGAGCGCATTGCGCAGCGCATCGCCCATGAAAGTCAGCAGCAGTAGCATCGAGACCAGCACGCCGAAGGTGGACAACGAGATCCACCACGCGTCGAGGTTGTCCTTGCCCTGCGCGAGCAATTCGCCCAGGCTCGGGGTGGGTGACGGGACACCCAGGCCGAGGAAGTCGAGGCTGGTGAGCGACAGGATCGCACCACTCATGCGAAACGGCAGGAACGTGATGACCGGCGTCAGGCTATTGGGCAACACATGACGCCACATGATCTGCCAGTTCGACAGGCCCATCGCCCGCGCCGCCCGCACATAGTCCTGGGTGCGATTGCGCAGGAACTCGGCGCGCACGTAGTCGGACAAGCCGATCCAGCCAAACAGCGAGAGCAGCACGATGAGCAGGATGAAGCCAGGCTCGAAGATCGCCGCGAAGATGATCAGCAGATACAGCTCCGGCAAGGCGCTCCAGATTTCGATCAGCCGCTGGCCAACGATATCGGTCCTGCCGCCGAAGAAACCCTGCACCGCCCCCGCGAAAATGCCGAGCACGGTGCCGATCAGCGTCAGCACCAGCGCGAACTCGACCGAGACGCGAAAGCCATAGACGAGCCGCGCCAGCAGATCACGGCCGCGGTCGTCGGTGCCGAGCAGGTTCTCGCGCGAAGGCGGCGCCGGATTGGGTGCTTTCGAGAAATAGTTGAGCGTGTCGTAGTAGTACGGGTTGGGCGGATAGAGCGCGAAATTGCCCGGCTTGCTGAAACGCTCGCGCACATATGGATCGAGATAATCGGCCGGGGTCGGGAAATCGCCGCCGAAGGTGATCTCCGAATAGCTCTTGAACAACGGGAAATACAGATGCCCGTCGTAGCGGGCCACGAGCGGTTTGTCGTTCGACCATAGCGGCGCGGCGAGACTCGCCGCAAAAGCGACGACAAATACAACCAGACTCCAGTAGCCAAGCCGCTGCCTGCGGAAACGCTGCCAGACGCGGCGGGCCGGCGACGGCGAGACGAATGCACGGACGGGCTCGGTGCGCGGCGCCAGATCGGCTCGGGTACGGGCTCGACTCAAGTCAGCGCTCCAGTTGTTCGAATTGAATGCGGGGATCGACCCAGACGTAGCAGAGGTCCGAGATCAGCTTGGTGGCAAGGCCGATCAGCGTGAACAGATACAGCGTGCCGAGCACCACCGGATAATCGCGCTGCATCACCGACTGATACGACAGCAGGCCGAGCCCGTCGAGCGAAAACAGCGTCTCGATCAGCAGGCTACCGGTAAAGAACGCGCCGATAAACGCGCCCGGAAAGCCGACGATCAGCGGCAAGGAGGCGTTGCGAAACACATGCTTCCACAGCACCCGGCGCTCGGACAGCCCCTTGGCTCGCGCGGTCAGCACATACTGCTTGCGGATTTCGTCGAGGAAGGCATTCTTGGTGAGCATGGTGATCACCGCGAAGCTGCCCACCACCGAAGCGACGATCGGCAAGGTGATGTGCCACAGATAGTCGAGGATCTTCGCGCCGAAACTCAACTGCGCCCAGTTGTCGGAGTAGAGGCCACGCAGTGGGAAAAGCTGCAGGAACGAGCCGCCGCCAAACAGCACGAGCAGCAGCACGCCAAGCACGAAACCGGGAATCGCATAGCCGATCAGCACGATCAGGCTGGTGACGAAATCAAAATGGGAGCCGTTGCGGATCGCTTTGGCAATGCCGAGCGGCACGGAGATCAGATAGGTGAGCAGGAAAGTCCACACGCCGATGCTGATCGACACCGGCAGCTTCGAGACCACCAGTGACCACACGCTTTGATGGCGGAAATAGCTTTGCCCGAGGTCGAAGGTCGCGAAGCGCTTGAGCATCAGCCCATAACGTTCGAGCGGGGGCTTGTCGAAACCGTACAACACCTTGAGTTGCGCAAGCTGCTGCGCATCAACACCGGTGTGGGCGCGCAGTCCGAACGGCGCGCCGTTCTCCGAACCCTTGCGCAGCTCATGCGCCATCTGTTCGACCGGGCCGCCGGGCACGAACTGGATCACGACGAAAGTCAGCGTCAACACCCCGAGGATGGTCGGGATCATCAACAGCAGGCGTTTGAGAATGTAGCTCCACATGGCGGCGTTTCCGGTGCACGTGCGAAAGGCGTTGAAATGGCGGCTCAGGCGTCGACGGACCGCCTCACTGCTGTGGCTTGAACCACCAGGTCGAAGTGATCCAGTCATCTGGCGCATAGTACAGCGGCAAGGTTTGCGGCCAGGCAAGCCCACGCCGGAACGCCACCCGATGAACCGCGCTGTACCACTGTGGAATCACATAGTAGCCATGCATCAGCACGCGGTCGAGCGCGTGGGTCGCATCGACGAGCTGATCGCGCGTCTGCGCCTGCACCAGTGCGCGCAAGATCGCGTCCACAGCGGGCGACTTGAGGCCAATCAGGTTGTCGGAGCCGGGGGTGTCGGCCGCCTTGCTGCCGAAGCGGTCGACCTGTTCGGTGCCCGGTACCTGCACGTCCGGCATCCGGATGGTTGTAACGTCGAAGTCGAACGCATCGAGCCGCTTCTGATAGAGCGCGAAATCGCTGACCCGAAACGTCAGCGTAATGCCGAGCTTCTGCAGATTGCGGATCAACGTGGCAACAATAGGCTGCATTGAAGTCTCGGAGGCCGAATCGTCGAGGATTTCAAACTGGAACGGCTGCCCCTTGGCATTGCGCAATGCACCGTCGCGATAGGTCCAGCCGGCCTGCTCGAGGAGCGCCCGCGCCTCCAGCAGGTTGGCGCGCAACGAGCCGGGCGGGTCCGTGTCAGGCTGTTTGGGCGGCGGCCCGAACACCGCCGGGTCGAGCTGGGCCCGCCACGGATTGAGCAGGGCGAGCTCCCCCGGCGACGGCAGCCCCGTCGCCTGCAAGTCGGTGTTGACGAAGAAACTGTCGATTCGCGTGTATTGATTGTAGAAAAGCTGGCGATTGAGCCATTGGAAATCGAGCGCGAGATCGAGCGCCTTGCGTACCCGAACGTCCTGGAAAAGCGGCCGCCGGATGTTGAAGAAAAACCCCTGCATGCCTGTGCCGTTGTGCTGCACAAACTCGCGTTTGATCAGCTCGCCACTATCGAACTTCTTGCCGACGTCCCGCCTGATCCAGTTACGCGCGACGTATTCGACGAGCGCGTCGTACTCTCCGGCCTTGAAGGCCTCACGGCGCGCTATGTCGTCCGAGTACAGCTTGTAGGTGATGCGGTCGAAATTGTAGGTGCCCACCCGCACCGGCAAACTGGCGCCCCAATAGTTCGGGTCGCGCCGGTAGGTGATGTTGCGGCCGTTATCGTATTGCTCGATCAGATAAGGGCCGCTGCCGATCGGTTTTTCGAATGCAAGCTGGTCGAACGGAATATGGCTGCCGTCCCGCTTCATCCCCCACTTGGGAGAAAAAATCGGGATTCCGCCGGCCAGCAACGGCAATTCCCGGTGCGGCTCGTGGAAGTCGAAGCGGATCGTGAGGCGGTCCACCACCACGGCACGGGTGATCTCAGCGAAGTAAGCAGCGAACGCGGGCGAAGCCTGCGGGCTTTTCAGCGTGTCGAGGGAGTATTTGACGTCCGCGGCAGTCACCGGGTCGCCATTAGAGAAATGCGCGTGCGGATTGATGTGGAACGTGGCGGACAGGCGATCCGGTGCGATCTCGACGTCATCGGCGAGCAGACCGTATGCCGACGCCACTTCATCCGAACTGCCGGCAAGCAGGCTCTCGAACAGAAAGCCGCTCCCGGGCGCAGCATTGCCGCGCAGCGTAAACGGGTTGAACTTGTCGAAGCTGGTTTGCCGGTCGGGGTTGGCCAGCACCAGCGTGCCGCCTTTGGGCGCGTCCGGGTTGACGTAGTCGAAGTGCTTGAAACCCGGTTGATACTTCGGTTCGCCGTACTGCGCAATCCCGTAGGACGCGTGCGCCGGTTGCGCGCCCAGCAAGGCCGCAGAAGCCCCGCACAGGACAAATGCCGCCGCGATCAAGCCACGTCCTGCACCCTGCGAACAGACACACGAGATCTTTTCCATCATGGAGCGCCAGCTTGCGCCATGTTGCTGAACCCGTCGCGTGCCAGTCGTCATAAGGGCCTTGTACGTTGGTGAGAGGTCGGTGGGCGGTTGCAATGTGAGAGAATTCTACCTAAATATCCCGCGCGATCCCGCACATCTGAGCTCGCGGCGCGTTGACTTCATTAGGAGAATTCATGGGCTTCCTCGCTGGTAAACGAATCTTGCTCACCGGCTTGCTGTCGAACCGTTCGATCGCATACGGCATTGCGCAAGCATGCAAGCGCGAAGGCGCAGAACTGGCCTTCACGTATGTCGGCGAACGTTTCAAGGACCGCATCACCGAGTTCGCCACGGAATTCGGCAGCGATCTGGTCTTCCCGTGCGACGTGGCGGACGACGAGCAGATCGCCGCGCTCTTTACCTCGCTGAAAGAACGCTGGGACAGCCTCGACGGCCTCGTCCACTCGATCGGCTTTGCACCGCGTGAAGCGATTGCCGGCGACTTCCTCGACGGCATGACGCGTGAAAACTTCCGCATCGCGCACGATATTTCGGCCTATAGCTTCCCGGCGCTTGCCAAAGCGGCGCTGCCGATGCTGTCGCCGGACGCGGCGCTGCTCACCTTGAGCTACCTCGGCGCCGAACGCGCGATTCCGAACTACAACACGATGGGGCTAGCCAAGGCCTCGCTCGAAGCGAGCGTGCGTTACCTGGCGGTTTCGCTGGGCGCGAGAGGTGTGCGCGTGAATGGCATTTCCGCCGGTCCGATCAAGACGCTGGCGGCAAGCGGCATCAAGGGCTTCGGCAAGATTCTCGATTTCGTCGAAGGCAACGCGCCGCTCAAGCGCAATGTGACGATCGAGCAGGTCGGCAATTCGGCGGCGTTCCTGCTGTCGGACCTTGCAGCCGGCGTGACGGCGGAAATTCTGCACGTCGATAGCGGCTTCAGTTCGGTGGTCGGCGGCATGGCCGCGGTCGCGGAGTAAGCATCGGTCAGAGCGCCCTGCTACGTGGCAGGCGTTTGCGCAAGCTTGTGCATGCGACAAAAAACCGCCCCTCGGGGCGGTTTTTTGCTTTCAGCGCCTGAAAAACCGCGCTAGCCAGCTTTAATTCCAGTGGCCGTGGTCGTGATAGCCGCCATGGTAGCCATAGCCGCCCGGCGGGTGGTGGCGATACCACTCGTCACGCCCCCAGTAGCGACGGCCGTCCCAGTAACGGTCACCGTGCCAGCCGATCACGATCGCCGGGCCGCCGTAGTACACCGGCGCCGGTGCATAGACGACCGGCGGCGGAGGCGGCGGCGGCGCGTAGACAGGTGCCGGAGCAACATAAACCGGCGCCGGGATACCAATGTTGACACCCACGCTCACGCCGGCCATTGCTGCACCTGACGCACCCAGCGCAAGAACCCCGATCAGAAGCGGAACAAGACGAGCGGACTTCATGGAATTCACCTTTTTGGCAAGTGTGTGTTTGTTGGCTGGAATATAGCGCAAGGCAATGATCCGCGTATTTCAAGTTTGTAAGAACTGATGCACAACATCGCACACTGAAGCGCTACGTTACGTCTGGTTACAAGGGACGATGTTTCGGTGAAAAGCGGGCGTGGTGGTAACACATGCGGTGGGGGCTTGGGGCGCCTTGCCGGGCCAGCCGATTTACCGAGGCGCGACGCGCACAATCGCCAGGTCCGCGCTGCACAACAAATCACGATTGATTGGGCATCCGAAACATGTTCGATGCGAATCTGAAAATCAGCGTTTCACGCTACGCCCAATCTCGCGTTGGCGAATTTGTCCGCATCAGAAACGGACGCAGAAAAAACAAAACCCCAAGAGACCGCGATCTCTTGGGGTTCCGCCGCCATTGCTGGCGGAGACGGAGGGATTCGAACCCTCGATCCAGGTTTTGGCCCAGATGCTCCCTTAGCAGGGGAGTGCCTTCGACCTCTCGGCCACGTCTCCCAAACTTTCGGTCGCGCAGGGAGTCAGCGCGACGAAGCCAAGATAATAGCGGCCCGAACCGCGAAGGTCAATGTCTTGGGCACATTTTTTGTGCCAGATTCGTCATCGACGACGCAATTTATTCACATTGGCCGCAAAGAGTGCACCAAGGAGGGCACGAAGCGAAAACACCAAGCGAACGCACGGAACAAATGCACAAGGCGAACGGGACACTCGGGACGCTCTTGTACGCCCCGTTTTTTAAAGCAGATTACGCCTGATCCAGTTCAAACGCCTTATGCAGCGCGCGCACGGCGAGCTCCATGTATTTCTCGTCGATCAGCACCGAAATCTTGATTTCGGAGGTGGAGATCATCTGGATATTGATGCCCTCTTCCGACAGCGTGCGGAACATCGTGCTGGCGATTCCGACGTGCGAGCGCATGCCGACGCCGACCACCGAAACCTTCGACACCTTCGGATCGCCCAGCACCTGCTCGGCCTTCACATGGTCCTTCACCTGGCCGGTGAGAATGTCCATGGCGCGCTGATAGTCGCCGCGGCCCACCGTGAACGTAAAGGCGGTCTTGCCCTCGACGCTCTGGTTCTGGATGATCATGTCGACGTCGATATTCGCATCCGCCACCGGTCCGAGAATCTGGTAGGCGATGCCGGGCTTGTCGGGTACACCCATCACGGCGATACGTGCTTCGTCGCGCTGAAACGCGATGCCCGAGATGACTGCTTTTTCCATGGTCTCGTCTTCTTCAAAAGTAATCAGGGTGCCCGAGGTCATTTCAGCTTCGAGCGGGATCAGCGGATCGGTCAGGCTCGACAACACACGCGTCTTCACCTGATATTTGCCGGCGAACTCTACCGAGCGGATCTGCAACACCTTCGAACCCAGGCTTGCCATCTCCAGCATTTCTTCGAACGTCACGCAATCGAGCCGGCGCGCTTCTTCGACCACACGCGGGTCCGTGGTATAGACACCGTCCACGTCCGTATAGATCAGGCACTCGTCCGCCTTCAGCGCCGCTGCCACGGCGACCGCCGAGGTGTCCGAACCGCCACGGCCGAGCGTGGTGATATGGCCTTCCGGGTCGATCCCCTGGAAGCCGGTAATCACCACCACCTTGCCGGCAGCCAGATCGTTGAGCACGCGCTCGCCGTCGATTTCGTTAATGCGTGCCTTGGTGAATGCGCTGTCGGTTTTGATCGGCACTTGCCAACCGGCGTAGCTGACCGCGTCGACGCCCGCTTCCTGCAGCGCGATGGCGAGCAGGCCCGAGCTGACCTGCTCGCCGGTGGCGGCAATCATGTCGAGTTCGCGTGGGCTCGGCTGGGTCGAAATGTCTTTTGCGAGACCGAGCAAGCGATTCGTTTCGCCGGACATCGCCGAGGGCACGACGACCATCTTGTGGCCAGCCTTGTGCCATTTCGCGACGCGCTTCGCGACGTTCTTGATGCGCTCGACCGAGCCCATCGAAGTGCCGCCGTATTTATGTACGATGAGTGCCATTGTCGTTCTGAACTGGAGAAGTAACCGCGCTGCCGCGCTGGAGACGACCGCACCAAGGCACAAGAGCTCAACGTTTCAGGAACGACGGCGAAGTGTGAAGGGTGGCGGCGTAGATGCAGCGCACGTGCAGCACGCGCGGATTTGCCCGCGAGGAATCGCCAAAGGCCGCTGGCTGGCGGCTCCCCGGTGGCCCCCCGGTGGCTTGTGGTCGCCGGGAAACACAGAAAACGGCCGGAAAACAGCAAGAGCGCATCGAAATGATGGCAATAGCGGCTTCGGGCAAACAAGTTAACGTACCCGATCAGGCGCAAAAAAACAAGCCGAATTCCCGGCATCAGCCGTTGCAAAGGCTTGTGCGCAAAGGAGTTGCGCCTTTTTTCGCAGCGCCGTCTGCCGTCGCGCGCCGGCAGGTGGCGGCTAATCCAGGGGTGCCCGACCGGTCGGTCAGGCGAGCAGCAGATCCTCGCGCCAATCGATCCGCACATAGCCCTCACCGGCCTTTGCAGCGCCGGCGCCGGCTTCAGCCTTCCCGGGCCACGCTGCCCGGTTCACGCCGAGTAACGGCACGAACAACAGCGTGTCGCCGGCGAACAGCAGCGGCACGTCGCGTTTCCATGCCGGTACGCCCTGCTCCTGGAACAGGTTTTTGAGTGTCCGGCTCGCGCCCTGTGCGCTCGTGCGCATGCGCTCACCGCCGCTACGCGAGCGGGCCGCGAGCGGCGCTGCCTTAAGGAGCGCGGCCGGCACAGCGGCCGGGTCGTCCGCCGAGGTCTCGGCAAACACAAAGGTGCCGCGCCATTGCGGCAGACGCCAGATCGATTCGCCCTGCCAGGCGAGTTGCGCGGTTGCGCGCGTGACCAGCGCGGTCTCGTCGGCAGGCTCGGCGCTGTCGCCCGCTTCCCAGTAGATCTGGCCGCGATAGCTGCGCAGCGCCTGACCGGCGTGATCGACACGCAGGCTGTGCGCCGCGCCCACTTCGCGCAGTTGCCGCAGCGCATCGCTCAAACGCGCAGTCGACGCCGCCGGTAAACCGAGCGAGCGCATCCAGAAACGCAGCAGGTTCAGCGCGCGTTCGTCGTCGAGTGCGAGCAAGGCGTCGTGCGCGAGCGCGCGGCCTTCGTCGCAGGAAACTGCCGCCATGTCGAGGCGTGCCAGTTCGTCGAGCAGACGCTGCGCGGAGGCTGCATGGCCCGCGCTGCGTGCAAGCGCATCGCGAAAGCCCGGAAAGTGCACGGCCAGCGCCGGCAGCACATCATGGCGCAACGCATTGCGTGCATAGCGGGTGTCGGCATTCGATTCGTCCTCGACCCATGTGAGCGAGCGCGCTGCCGCGTACTGCTCAAGTTGCGCACGCAACAAATGCAGAAGTGGCCGCACACGTGTCGCGCCGGCGCCCGCCGGCAGGTGCTCGAAAGCCATCGCGGCAAGTCCCGCCACCCCTGCCCCACGCAGCAACTGCAACAGGACTGTTTCGGCCTGATCGTCGGCGTGCTGGGCAAGCCACAGCGTGGCCGCGCCATGCTGTGCACACATGGCGTCGAGCGCGCGGTAACGGGCCTCGCGCGCGGCCGCTTCAACGCTCACGCCCGGGTCGCGCACCACTTCGACGCGCTCGGCCGCAAACGCCACGCCACGCGCGCGCGCAAACGCTTCGCAATGCGCAAGCCACTGGTCTGCCTGCGGACTGAGGCCGTGATGGACATGCAGCGCGAGGCAACGCGACGCGCCGGCCACGCGCACCGAGGCGTCGAGCAATACGCTCGAGTCGATGCCGCCGCTGAACGCCACCGCGACCCGTGCTTCGCCGGACTGCGCCGGCAGCGCGGAAAGCGCTGCGCCGACCGCCTCGATAACGAGGCGGTCGGCGGAAGAGTCAGCGCTATGTGTCACGGCGACGAGGCGCGAAGCGCCCTCGATTGGAGAGACGAGCCGGCTTATGCGCCCGGCGTCGTTTCCTTGAATTTGCCGTACGCCATTAGCCGTTCGAAGCGGCGTTGACGCAGGTCCGGGGTGCTCATGCCATGGAACTGGCGCAGCGAGTCGGCCAGCGCACGGCGCAACATGGCAGCCATGCCCTTCGGATCGCGATGTGCGCCGCCGAGCGGCTCGTTGACGATCTTGTCGATCAGGCCGAGCGCCTTCAGACGGTGCGCGGTCAAACCCAGCGCTTCCGCCGCTTCGGGCGCTTTGGCTGCGCTCTTCCACAGAATCGAGGCGCAGCCTTCCGGCGAGATCACCGAATAGGTCGAGAACTGCAGCATCAGCACGCTGTCGCCCACGGCGATGGCAAGCGCGCCGCCCGAACCGCCTTCGCCGATGATCGTCGAGATGATCGGCGTTTTCAGCTCGGCCATCACATACAGATTGCGGCCAATGGCTTCCGACTGGCCGCGTTCTTCCGCGCCGATGCCGGGGTAAGCGCCCGGCGTGTCGATAAACGTGAACAGCGGCAGGCCGAATTTTTCGGCGAGGCGCATCAGGCGCTCCGCCTTGCGATAGCCCTCCGGACGCGGCATGCCGAAGTTACGCAGCGAGCGCTCCTTGGTGTCGCGCCCCTTCTGATGGCCGATCACCATGCAAGCCTGGCCGTTGAAACGCGCGAAGCCGCCGACGATCGCCAGATCGTCCGCGAACGCACGGTCGCCGTGCAGTTCGTGGAAATCGGTGAACAGTTCGTTCACATAGTCGAACGTGTACGGACGCTGCGGATGACGGGCAATTTGCGAAACCTGCCATGGCGACAGGTTTGCGTACAGATCTTTGGTGAGCTGCTGGCTCTTCTTGGACAGCCGCTCGATTTCTTCCGAAATATCGACGGCCGAATCGTCCTGCACGAAGCGCAATTCTTCGATCTTCGCTTCGAGTTCCGCGATCGGCTGCTCGAAATCCAGAAAAGTGGTCTTCATTGGTTTTAATCCTTGGACTTACCAGGCAGCGCGTATTCTAACCGCGACCGCCGCTGTCAAAACCACCTCGAAACTATCGATCCAGCAAAACCGATAGCCCCAAGACGGCATTACATCAGTTCAGATCTGGTCAGTAATCGACCGGCAACGGATCGAGACTACGCCACATATACCAGGTCGCGACTGTGCGCCACGGCTCCCAGTTCGCAGCAACCTCGCGCGCTTCGCTGCGCGTGACCGGTTCGCCGCTGAAATAATTGATGCTGATCGCGCGGATCAGGCCGAGATCGTCGAGCGGCAGCACGTCCGGGCGGGACAGGTTGAAGATCAGGAACATTTCCGCGGTCCAGCGGCCGATGCCGCGAATCTGCGTGAGCTCTTCGATCACCGCCTCGTCTTCCATCGAAGTCCACTTGCCCACGTGCAAGGCGCCCGAGACGAAGTGCTCGGCCAGATCGAGGATGTATTCGGCCTTGCGCTTGGACAGCCCGCACGCCATCAGCTTGTCTTGCCCGAGCTTGATGAACTGCTGCGGCACGAGCTTCGGGCACGCGCTTTCGACACGCTGCCACGCCGCCTGCGCCGAGGCCACCGAAATCTGTTGTCCTACCACGGAGCGCGCGAGCGTCACGAACGGGTCGCCGCGGCTCAGCAGATGCACCGGGCCGAACTTCGGAATCAGTTTCTTGAGAATGCGGTCGCGCTTGACGAGGTCGGCGCACGCCCTGTCCCAGTAGTCGGGGCGCGTGACTTCCGCCGTGAGGCCGCCGACCTGCACCGGCACGGCCACTTCGGTGTCGTCCAGTGCACGTGTTTTGCGCACGACTTCGCCATCGTGCAGCACGTCGCGAGTGAGTTCCTGCGCGTCGTCGGCGAGTTCGGCCGGCACAGCGCCGTTGCCGCTATGCGGCTTCGCGCGCGCGGCACGCGTTGCCCTCGCCGGCCGCACCGGTTTGGCAAGCTTGCTCGGCGCATGTGCCGAGGCGCCGTTGAGCGCGCGCTTCACCGGTGCCTTCTTTGCGGTAGTGCCTGCCTTGCCGGCGGCCTTCGCCGTCGCCGCTTTCGCCGTCGCGGGCGCCGCTTTCGCCGCGCTGCCGTTACGCGCGCGGGTCGGTTTCACTGCGGCTGCCGCGCTTGTTTGAGACGCGGCCCGTTTAGCCGGCGTCTTCGTGGCCGTTGCCATCCTGCCTCCTGCCTGGCGAGTCGATCAAAGGGAAGTGCGAGGTGCGCTCACACGCGCCGCCACTCGGTCAACCCGCCCGGTTTGTCTTCAAGTGCAACGCCGGCCTCGAGCAATTGCGCCCGAATCCGGTCTGCTGCCGCATAGTCCTTCGCCTGCTTGGCGGCCACGCGCGCGGCGATCTTTGCTTCGATCGCGCCGGCGTCGAGCGCGCCTTCACCCGCACTGCCCGCAGCCTGCTGCAGATACACGCGCGGCTCACGGCCCAGCAGTCCGATGATGCGCGCGAGCGCACGCAGTTGTCGGGCCAGCGCGGGATCACGCGTGCGGTTGACTTCACTTGCCAACTCGAACAACACCGCTACCGCCACCGGCGTGTTGAAGTCGTCATTCATGGCCGCCTGGAAACGCTGCGCGTACGCTTCGTTCCAGTCGAGCCCGGCGCCATCCGGGCTCACGTCTTTCAACGACGTGTACAAACGCGTGAGGGCGTTACGCGCGTCGTCGATATGCGTGTCGCTGTAATTCAAAGGCGAGCGGTAGTGCGCCCGTGCAATGAAAAAGCGCACCACTTCCGCATCGTACTGCGCCAGCACTTCGCGGATCGTAAAGAAGTTGCCGAGCGACTTCGACATCTTCTCATTGTCGATCTGAACGTAGCCGTTGTGCATCCAGTAGTTGACAAACGTTTGACCTGTCGCGCCTTCGCTTTGCGCAATTTCGTTTTCGTGGTGCGGAAACTGCAGATCCTGCCCGCCACCGTGAATGTCGAAATGATCGCCGAGCAACGTGCAGCCCATGGCAGAGCATTCAATGTGCCAACCGGGACGCCCGCGCCCGTACTTCGAGTCCCAACCCGTGTCTGCAGGCTCCTCCGGTTTGGCCTGTTTCCACAGGACAAAATCGAGCGGATCCTGCTTGGCGTCGTTGGCCGCTACGCGCTCACCTGCCCGCAGGTCTTCGAGCGACTTGCCCGACAGCTTGCCGTAGCCAGAAAATTTGCGCACCGCATAATTGACGTCGCCGTCGCTTGCCTGATAGGCATAGCCGTTCGCTTCCAGCTTCCCGATCATGCCGAGCATCTGCGGAATATATTCTGTTGCGCGCGGTTCGAGATCCGGCCGCTCGATGCCGAGCGCGTCCGCATCTTCATGCAGCGCAGCGATGAAGCGATCGGTCAGCGACTTGATCGTCTCGCCGTTTTCGACCGCGCGACGGATGATCTTGTCGTCGATATCGGTAATGTTGCGCACATAGGTCACCTTGTAGCCTAGCGTGCGCAGCCAGCGTTGCGCGATATCGAACACAACCATCACGCGTGCGTGACCGATGTGACAGTAGTCATACACCGTCATCCCGCAGACGTACATCCGTACGACGCCCTCTTGCAGCGGCACGAAAGTTTGCTTCTCACGCGCGAGCGTGTTGTAGATGCGCAGTGATTCCATAGAGACGATGCGTGGGCCGAAAGAAATCCGCAATGTGTACCGTGCGCGCCGTGGCCGTTCGGGACAAGCTCAGTATCTCAGCACAGGGCGTCAGTACCAGGCGTCAGCACGAAACGGGTGTGGCTCATACATATAGCAGCAAACCGGCGCACCTGGTGCGGCGGTCATGCGAACAAGGCGGAGACGACCACGAGTGGCGAAAAGACAGTCTGTGGTTCAACGGAACGCGCAGACCTTTTGTTAGAATGGCTCGGAGTATAACATCCAGACCTGAGCCTATGAAACCTTCCAGCGGCCGCGCGCGCAGCGCCGCGACCCTCGCCGCGACGGCCCTGTGCGGCCTCGCCGTCATGCTGCTGCCGGGCGCCTCCGCGTACGCGCAAAAGACCCCCGTGATGTCGCAAGGCCCGGCCGTGCGCGACGGCACGCCGGAAATCGACACCTCGATCGAGCAGAAAAACTGGAACGCCGCGCTCACGCAACTCGACGCCCGCATCGCGGCCAATCCGCGCGACGCGCAGGCACAGTTCAAGCGCGCCACCGTGCTGGCTCACCTGAACCGCGACGACGAGGCAATCAAGGCCTTCATCGCGCTGACCCAGACGTACCCGGAACTGCCCGAGCCGTACAACAACCTTGCGGCGCTGTATGCCAAGCACGGCCAGTATACGGAAGCCCGTGAAGCGCTCGAGACCGCCACCAAGGCGAACCCCGACTACGGTCTCGCCTACGAGAATCTCGGCGACCTGTACCTGCGCCTCGCCGCCTCCGCCTACCAGCGCGCGCAGAATCTCGGCCATGCCAGCGGTCCGACGCAACAGCGCCTCGCCGACATCCAGAAGATCATTTCGCCGCCGGCAAGCAGCGCGAAACCGGTCAAGAAGGTTGCAGCGCCGGAAGACTACACCAATCGCGCCACCTCGAATATGACGGAGTCGCCAAGCTTCCAGTTCGGCGGCCCGAACGGTTCTCTCGCCATGCCGCCGTATATGGCGCCGTCGCAGTAGGCGCCCCAGGCACCCATACCGCGGACTCATCGCCAACGTTTTTTTCCACCCTGAGGATCTTCATGAAATGGTTGATGCTGGCGCTCGGTAGCGCCGCCCTGATCGCGAACGCACCCGCTTTTGCCCAGTCCGCCACGCCGGCTGCGCACCCGTCCGTCCTCTTCAAGACCACGGACGGCGACATTCGCGTCGAGCTGTACCCCGAGAAGGCACCGAAGACCGTGGCGAATTTCCTCGACTATGTGAAATCCGGCCAGTACAGCGGCACGATTTTCCATCGCGTGATTCCCGGCTTCATGATCCAGGGTGGCGGCTTCACGCAGAGCTACGCGGAAAAGCCGACGCGCGCGCCGATTCCGCTTGAAAGCCGCAACGGTCTGAAGAACGTCGTGGGCGCGATCGCCATGGCGCGCACGAGCGACCCGGATTCGGCCACGGCGCAGTTCTTCATCAACACTGCGGATAACGCCGGCCTCGACTACCCGGGCCAGGACGGTAACGGCTATGCCGTGTTCGGCAAGGTCACCTCCGGCATGGATGTCGTGAAGAAGATCGAAGGAACGCCGACCACCACGCGCGGCCCGATGGCCGACGTGCCGCAAACGCCGATCGTGATCGAATCGGCTACGATCGTCGGCAAGTAACCAGGCAAACAGGCAAGGGGCGCGGGCGCCCCCCGCCGGTGAGGCAGTCGCTTACCGCCCTTGCATCACTCACGCCCCGGCGCGGGCCCATCGCTTGATGCGCCTCGCCTTCCACCCACCTGTTCATCAAAGGATTCCATCATGGTCGAACTGCACACGAATCACGGCGTCATCAAGCTCGAACTGGACGCCGAAAAGGCACCGAAGTCGGTTGAGAACTTCCTCAACTATGTGAAGGCCGGTCATTACGACAACACGGTGTTCCACCGCGTGATCAACGGCTTCATGATCCAGGGCGGCGGTTTCGAACCCGGCATGAAGCAAAAGCCGACCGAAGCGCCGATCACCAACGAAGCCAACAACGGCCTGAAGAACGTCACCGGCTCGATCGCGATGGCGCGCACCAACGACCCGCATTCGGCAACGGCGCAATTCTTTATCAACGTGAATGACAACGACTTCCTGAACCACTCGTCGCCGACGCCGCAAGGCTGGGGCTACGCCGTGTTCGGCAAGGTGGTCGAGGGTCTCGACATCGTCGAAAAGATCAAGTCGGTGAAGACGGGTTCGAAGGGCTTCCATCAGGACGTGCCGGTCGACGACGTGATCATCGAAAAAGCGGTCATCGTCGAATAAGCACCTGGCCGTGCGCGAGCGGGCGCCGCCGTCCGCTCGCGCACGGCTCGCTATCGAACGATAGCCTTTACTGCAACTGCATTCAGGCACTCTTCAATGCTGCAAGATACGCCGCTGCGAAGCGTCGCTGCGGGCGTGCCTGGCGAGGGCAAACGCCCGAACGCCGCACGCCCGTTTTTTTTCATCTCGGATCTGCATCTGAGCGATGCGGTGCCGCGCACGGTCGCCGCATTCGAGCATTTTGTGCGCATCACGGCCGAAGAGGCCGACTCCATTTTCATTCTCGGCGATCTGTTCGAATACTGGATCGGCGACGACATGCTGAGCGATCCTTTCGTCGCCCGCATGGCAGCGTTGATGCATACGTTGTCCGAGCGCGGCATCGCGCTCTACATCATGCATGGCAATCGCGATTTTCTGCTGGGCAAGCGCTTCATGAAAGCGGCCGGCGCGATCTGGCTGCCCGATCCGTTCGTGATTACGGCGTTCGGCGCGCGTATCACGCTCGCGCATGGTGACGCGCTCTGCACGGCGGACCGCGCCTACATCCGGTTTCGCCGTTTCGCGCGCTGCCGTTTCGCGCAAATGCTGTTTCTTGCCTGGCCGTTCAGATGGCGCCGGGCGCTGGCCGAGCGGATGCGTTCGGCCAGCGAGGCAGGCCGCTCACGACCGGTCTCACCCAAGTACGACGTGACGCCCGAAGGCGTGGCGGCGTTGTTCAAGGAGACCGGGACGGCCACGATCGTGCATGGCCATACGCACCGGCCGGCGCGCCATCGCGAACCCGGCGGCACGCGCTGGGTGTTGCCGGACTGGGATCTCGATCACGGCGAACGCCGTGGCGGATATTTGCGGGTCAATTCCGAAGGGATCCGGGCGTTGCCGCTCGATTGACGGGACTGGCGGCGCCGCGGCGGCATGCCTACACGCACGAACATTCACGGCGTCATAACCGGAACGAACCGCGGGATCAAAGCGGGACAGAAGTGAGACAGAAGCGGGACAGAAGCGGGATAGAACCGCGCGCTCAGCTTTCCACCGTCACGCCATCCACCTTCCCTGCAATGACCGCGGACAGGCGGCGCAGATCGAGCAGCGCTGCATCCGTGCCCTGCAGCGCTTCGAGACTCGCGCCGAGCCGCTCGAGTGCGGCGACGATTTCATCGATGCGTTGCGACTGCGTCGCCGCATGGTCGATCAAGCCGTGAATGGCGACCGACACCGGATCGTCCGCATTGGGTGTAATCCCATAGGCACAGAACGCGGCGCGCGCCGGCGCCCCGTCCTGCGCATTGCGGCCGGCCGCCGCCTCGGACGCGGGCACCGCTGCCGGCGCAATCACCCGCGCCGGATTGCCGACCGCCGTGCCGCCCGCGGGCACCGGCTTCACCACCACCGCATTCGAACCGATCTTCGCCTCCGCGCCGACCGTGAAGCCGCCCAGCACCTTGGCGCCCGCACCCACAATCACGCCGCGTTCCAGCGTGGGATGGCGTTTGGCGCCGCGCGTGAGCGAGGTGCCGCCGAGCGTGACGCCCTGATAAATCGTGCAGTCGTCGCCGATTTCCGCGGTCTCGCCAATCACGACGCCCATGCCATGGTCGATAAAAACGCGGCGTCCAACCGTGGCGCCGGGGTGAATCTCGATGCCGGTCAGAAAGCGCGCCAGCTGCGACACGAAGCGCGCGAGCCAACGGCGCCTCGCCCGCCAGCAGGCATGCGCAAGCCGGTGCAGCACCAGCGCATGGAGCCCCGGATAACAGGTCAGGACTTCCCAGGCGCTGCCGGCGGCGGGATCGCGCTCGCGGATCGTAGCGATGGCTTCGCGAAGTCTCGTGAACATGGCAGTGACGCTTTTGTGGGGGGATAACTCGGCGCCTCGCGGCGCGCGACAGCGCTGCCGGTTAGCACGCCGGCAGCTTTGCTTAGAACGTTTCGAGGAATTGTAGGGCGATTGCGGCAAACCCGCCGGATGCCCCCGCTCCCGGCAAGGTCGTCGGGGATGAGCGGGCCGGGAGTGGCGGAGGTGGCAGACTGCGAGCCGGCCTCAGGACGCGTCGTCGCCCGGCGGCTTCACTTTCAGCAGAATATGTTTCGCGATGCCGCGCACGATGTTCACCTCTTCCCGCTCGAGCCCGGAGCGGGCAAACAGGCGCCGCAGGCGCGACATCAGCTTCTTCGGATTGGCCGGATCGAGAAATTCGAGCGCGACGAGCGCGCTTTCGAGGTGCGCAAACATCCCTTCGATGTCGTCGCTAGGCGCAAGCGAACCGTGTGCCGCACCCTGCCCCTCGGCGCCCGCCACACCGCCCGCCGCCGCACCACCCGAGCCGCCCAGGCCGCCCGCGCCGAGGTAAGCGGTGCGCAATTCGTACGCCAGCACCTGCACCGCCTGCGCCAGATTGAGCGAGCTGTAAGCCGGATTGGCCGGAATATGTGCAAGCAGGCTGCAGCGCTCGACGTCCTCGTTGGACAGTCCGGTGCGCTCATTGCCGAACACCAGCGCGATGTCGCCATGCACCGCGTGCTCGCGCGCATGCGCCGCCGCGGCGCGCGGCACGAGTTGCGGCGGCCCGTATTCGCGCGCGCGGGCCGTCAGCGCCACCGACCACTGCACGCCGTTGAGCGCGTCGGCGAGGGTCGGCACTACGTGGGCGCCGGCCAGCACATCGTCCGCGCCGCTCGCCATGGCGATGGCCTCGGGATCGGACTGCACATGCGGCACGCGCGGCGCCACCAGCACAAGGCGCGAAAATCCCATGGTTTTCAGCGCACGCGCCGCCGCACCGACATTGCCGGGATGGCTGGGCTCGACGAGCACGAAGCGGGTGGACGTAAAACCGCCGCGCACGGGCGCTGCGCTGTCCGGCCCGCAGATTTCGGACGGCGGCGGGGAGGACGAAGACGGATTGTGGGGTTGTGCCACGATAAAAATGGGGAGCTAAAGATGCTTATGGTAGCGCCAACCAGCGCTGCGAACCTACCGGCATCGCACGGCGCCCTGACGAGGGGGCCCGGAGTCGGGTAAAATCACGCACATTGCGCCGTCCTGGCACGTGCGCCCCGTTCTTATTCAATTCGTCTCCGTCGACGGAACGCGCCGTCCAGCGCCGTTTCGTGTTGTTTCGGCTGATTTATAGCTCATTCAGCTCCTTACTCAGCTCATTTTACCGGCAAGCAGCCGCGCTGCCCCGGCACAAACAAGGATCCAGGCTCATGCATCCCATGCTCAACATCGCCGTCAAGGCCGCCCGCCGCGCCGCGCAGATCATCAACCGGGCGTCGCTCGATCTCGATCTGGTCCAGGTCAGCAAGAAGCAGCACAACGATTTCGTCACGGAGGTCGACAAGGCGTCGGAAGCCGCGATCATCGATACGCTGAAGACCGCCTACCCCGATCACGCCATCCTCGCCGAAGAATCCGGCAAGTCGGACAACGAGTCCGAATACCAGTGGATCATCGACCCGCTCGACGGCACCACGAACTTCATCCACGGCTTCCAGTACTACTGCGTGTCCATCGCCCTCGCACACAAGGGCATCGTCACCCAGGCCGTCGTCTATGACCCGAACCGCAACGACCTGTTTACCGCCTCGCGCGGCCGCGGTGCGTTCCTGAACGACCGCCGCATCCGCGTCGGCCGCCGCGACCGTCTCGCCGACGGCCTGATCGGCACGGGCTTCCCGTTCCGCGAGACCGACGGTCTGGAGGCTTATGGGCGCCTCTTCAAGGAAATGACCGAATCCTGCGCCGGCCTGCGCCGCCCGGGCGCGGCTGCGCTCGATCTCGCGAACGTCGCGGCGGGGCGCCTGGACGGTTTCTTCGAACAGGGCCTGCATGCATGGGACATGGCTGCCGGCAGCCTGCTGATCACCGAAGCCGGCGGTCTGGTGGGCAACTACACGGGCGATTCCGACTTCCTGCATATCGGCGAAATCGTCGCGGGCAACCCGAAGCTGTATGCCCAGATGGTGCCGATCCTCTCGCGCTACAGCCGCACCAGGCAGCAGGCAGCGTAAGGCTCACCCACCCAGGAAGCGGCTTCGGCCGCTTTTTTGCTGGTGCCGGCTGCGCGGCCCGCGGGTTGCCGCGCATGCATGCGGCGCCCCGGCACGCAGACGCGCCGAACCGCCCGCATCCTGCCTCCCACCGGCACGCGCAAACGCCAGCCCCCCTGCACGCCGCAGCGCTTCATGCTACAAAGCGACAGGCCGCGCCGGCATCCGTTTTTCTCGAGCCGTCGTCATTTTGGCGCGCGATTGAGCGCAGCATCCCGAACTGCTTAATGAAAAAAGGCTTCTATACGATCATCGCGGCGCAGTTCGTGTCGTCGCTTGCCGACAACGCGCTGCTGATCGCGGCGATCGCGCTGCTCTCGGTGATCCGCTCGGCCGCGTGGGTGACGCCGCTGCTGCAGATCTTCTTCACGGTCTCTTACGTGCTGCTCGCGCCATTCGTCGGCGCCTTTGCCGACGCACTGCAAAAGCGCCACGTCATGTTCGTCGCGAACGCGCTGAAGGCAAGCGGCTGCCTGATGATGATTGCCGGCGTGCATCCGATGATCGCCTATGGCGTGGTCGGCTTCGGCGCAGCGGCCTACTCGCCGGCCAAGTACGGCATCCTCACCGAATTGCTGCCCGCCGAGAGCCTTGTCGCGGCCAACGCGTGGCTGGAGTCGGCCACCGTGCTGTCGACCATCGTCGGGACCATGCTGGGTGGCGCATTGATCAGCACGTATGCGACCAATTTCGTGACCCATGCGCGGCTGCCGCTGATTCACTCCGCAGCGGATCTGGCGATGTTCGCCGTGATGGTGACCTACGCGATCGCAGCGGCGATCAATGTGGGCATCCCCGACACCGGGGCTCGCTATCCGAATCGCCTCACAGAACCGAAAAAGCTGGTCAGCGATTTCACGCATTGCTTCAATGTGCTGTGGGCCGACAAGCTCGCGCAGATCGCGCTGTGGGTGACCACACTAATGTGGGGCGGCGCGGTCACGCTGCAGTTGCTGGTGTTGAAGTGGGCCGACGTGAACCTGGGGCTGTCGCTTTCGAAAGCGGCAGTAATGCAGGGGGTCACGGGGCTCGGCATTGCCGTCGGCGCCGCGGCGGCCGCGACGTGGGTGCCGCTGCGCGGTTCGTTAAAGGTGCTGCCGATCGGCATCATCACGGGCGCTGTGGCGGTCGCGATGGCGTTTTATAGCAAGGGGCTGTTTCCCCCCGGCATGGGAATTCGCGTCGGTCCTTTCGTTGCGCCGATCTATATCGTGCTCGCCTATCCGCTGATGATCCTGCTTGGCGCGCTATCGGGGTTCTTTATCGTGCCGATGAACGCCCTGTTGCAGCATCGTGGCGCCACTCTCCTCTCCGCCGGCCATTCGATCGCGGTGCAAAACTTCAACCAGAACCTGGCCGTGCTGCTGATGCTCGGCCTGTACGCGGCGCTGCTGACGGCAAAGCTGCCGGTGCCCTGGATCATTGTGGTGTTCGGCACGTTCATCACGTTCATGATGTGGCTTGCGAAGCGCAGGAGCGCGGCGAATGCGCGCAAGGTCGATATGCGCGCACTGGTCGAGGAATAGTTGTTTGCGAGCAGGCTGTTGCAACGATTTATTTAGCAATCCAGATTTAGCACACCCGACGCCCCTCGCGAGCGTGCCTCATCAGCACGTGCTCTTTTGCCAGCTAGCGCCCGCCATCGCAAGGAAGCCGGGAACGAAGTCTCGAACGGCGCCGCTTTCCTGTCTCACATCAGTCCCGAAACGGCTCACCAGGCAGCAGAAATGTGAGCATCCCTCTCGCCGTTCCTTCCATCCACCTCTCCCCTTGCCGCTACCGCCGCGCCAGAAGGCCCACAAGCCCCTAAATGCGGGCCAGCGGCGAAAGCGAGTATCCAATGTGAGCAAATGCTCATAAATTAGAGCCGTCATCCATCAACGAGGAATCCACGCGATTCCGACCGGTGGATCCGGCGTCGCGGCGGCCGGATTCAGGCAACCGGAGGCGGCCGCAAGGAAAGGGATAACGATGAAAGTCATCATTGCAGGCGGCGGCATTGTCGGGTTGACCACGGGGATCGCCTTCAGGGCGATCGGCTGGGAGGTGCTCGTATGTGAACAGGCCCCGGAAATTCGTGCCGCGGGCGCAGCCATCGGACTGTGGCGCAACGCGCTCGACGTGTTCGCCGAGTTTGGCGTGGGCGATGCCATCCATGCGATCGGCACGCCCGTGGAAACGTGGTTCTACGACGGTCGCGGAGAGCGCTTCAGGGCGCCCGGATTCGACCAGGCCGATCATGCCTTTGTACTGGTTCCTCGGCCTGAACTGAACCGCCAGCTTGCCGCGGCGGTGGGTGCTGAAAACATCCGCCTCGATACCAGGATCCGGAGTTTCGAGGAGGAAGCGGACCACATCACGGTGTGCTTCGACGATGGCACGACCGAACGCGCAGATCTGCTGGTGGGAGCGGACGGTGTCTACTCGGCCGTGCGCGCCCAACTGGTTCCCGGTCATGCCGCGCAGGAACATCAAGGCCATCATGTGTGGCGCGGCATGCTCGCCTCAGGCGACGAACCCCCGCAAGGCTCCATCCTGACAGTTGGAAATCAGCGTACGCGCGGCGGATATGCCCGCACCTACGGCAATCAGGTCGTGTGGATGGTCAACCAGTTCGACAGCCCGCTTCCCACGGGCAGCAACAAGGAAGAGGCCTTGCTCCGCGCCGCGCATCTGAACGAGAACGGCTGGAACGATCCGCTGCTCAGGCTGATCGAGAGGACGCCGGAAACGCAGATCCTGCACAACCAGATCATGTTCGTGCCGTCCCTGCCGCGCTGGACCTCCGCACGGGTTGCGCTGATCGGCGATGCGGCGCATGGTCTTTCGCCGCATATCTCGGCGGGCGGAACACTCGGCGTGGAAGATGTGCGGGTGCTCGTGCAAGCCGTGCTGAGGTACGACGAACTCGCCGCGGCCCTGCCGGCATACGAGGCCAACCGGATGCCTCACTATGCACGTGTACATGAACTGGCCGCGGCCGTGGAATGGGCCGGCAACGCCCGCGAATACGCCCGGGAGTACGCGACGTTCAGCCACTGGATGCTCAACGAGGGTTATCGCGCCTCACGCGCCTGAAGACCTGCGCAACTCCGCGACCGCTGCTTTCGCGCAGCGATGTCGTAGAGCGTCTACCGTGCCTCGTATGGTGATAGAAAGGCACGCTGCTCCCCCCTGCCGCAACTCCCCCTCCCACTCCGGGATCCGCCACGAGCAGCAGTGCCCAGTCGGGCACTGCCTGCGCCAGCTTCGCGCCCTCGCACACATCCGGCCTCGGATGCCAGCCTCCCATATCGATTCCCTTATACCCAAAATCACACCAAAAATTCTCTTTCGGTAAGGCTTTGGCATGTGCCGTGCTTATAGTCCCCGCACTTGCTCCGGCGCGGCTCAAAAGCCAACGGTTTGCCTGATCGGCTGGCGAACCAGCGGCATCCGCGCACGATTTTTGGGCACTCAGGCACGAAGCTGGGCTATCCAGCCGAATTACATTCAAACAAAGTACCCCATGAATAAAAAGAAACGGCTTCAGACTCTTGTTTGCGCAGGCCTCGCATTCGGCATTCAAACGGGCGCCTTCGCCGCGCAGCCCTCTTCTGCACCGCTGCCCGTCAAGGTACTGATTATTTCGATGTTCGGGCCGGAGGGGAAAACGTGGCTCGATCACCTTGGCCACACACGGGCCATCACCGTGGCCGGCCTGTCGCCGGATTACCCCGCGGTTCATTGCAACCACGACGAGGTGTGCGTCATCACCACGGGCATGGGCCACGCGAATGCCGCCGCCTCGATGGCCGCGCTGGTTTATTCGAGGAAGTTCGATCTGCGCAAGACCTACTTCCTGATATCAGGCATCGCCGGCATCGATCCGGCCCAAGGCACGCTCGGCTCGGCGGCGTGGGCCCGGTATCTGGTGGATTTCGGCATCCAGTGGGAACTCGATGCACGCGAAATCCCCAGTAACTGGAAATCCGGATATCTCGGGATCAACACCCGGAGCGGGAACGAAAAGCCTCCGCTGGACTACCACACGGAAGTGTTCCAGCTAAACGAGGCGCTGCTGCAAAAAGCCTATCTGCTCTCGCGCAACGTAACCCTCACCGATAGTCCGGCCGCCCAGGCGTACCGGGCGAAGTACTCGTACGCACCTGCCAATCAACCGCCTGCGGTCATCCAGTGCGACACGCTCGCCGGCGACACGTGGTTCTCCGGCGAATCGCTTGGGCAACGCGCGCGCGACTGGACCCGACTGCTGACCGACGGCAAGGGCACGTACTGCACCACCCAGCAGGAAGACAACGCGACCTTCGAGGTCATCAAGCGAGCCGCCGCCGCGGGCCTCGCCGACACGAACCGGGTCGCGGCTCTGCGCGCGGGATCGGACTTCGACCGCCCTCCACAGGGCGGATCGAACGTTGACAACCTGCTGGACTACCAGCAACAGGGCGGATTCGTTCCCGCGCTGGACAACCTCTATCTCGCCGGTGCGCCCCTCGTCAGCGCCATCGTCAGCAACTGGGCGCAATGGAAAGACGGGGTTCCCGCTAACTAGAACCCGCGCTGCCGGACGCACGGGGAGCGTCCGGCAGATTGCCGGTCTTAAGCATCTGGAAATATATTAGTAATCCTTATTTATATTGATGTAATCGAATTGCATGTGATTCGTTGTTGTTCCGGCTGTACCGAAGTACCAGGGCGGAGGAATTGACATGCCGCGCCGCCTGACGTCGAAAAAAATGCCCAGGCGTACTCCGTTGAGTCGCGCAATGGGTTTGGCTTACTGACAAGAGTGAAGGGAAATCATGAAACAAAGGACTTTGGCGTCAGCCATCAGAAAGATGCTTTGGGCTGAAATTGCGCTGTCGGCAGCATTTGGCACAACACTCGGCACCCCTGTATTCGCGCAGAGCCAACCGGCCACGGTCGACGGCACGACGCCGTCGGCACCGGCTGTTGCAGCGCCGGCTACCGCGGCACCCGTTGCCGCCGCGTCGGATGCAGCCGCCACGACGACCCAGAATGGCGCCGCACCCTCCTCGTCCGGAACGTCGACCAACAACGGCGTCGCCCAGTTGAAGCGCTTCGAGGTGACCGGTTCGCTGATCCGCAGCGCCGACAAGGTCGGTTTCAACCAGGTCCAGGTGGTCACCGCAAAGGATATCCAGCAGAGTGGCGCTAACAGCGTGTCCGACTTCCTGCGCAACACCAGCGCCAATTCGGCCGATAGCTGGAGTGAAGCCGAGTCCAACAACTTCGCCGCCGGGGCATCCGGTATGGCGCTGCGCGGCCTGAGCGAAAAATACACGCTTGTACTGGTCGATGGTCAGCGGGTTGCGCCGTTCGCCTTCTTTTCGAACGGCGTCGATACGTTCTTCGACCTGAACACGCTGCCGCTCAACGCGATCGATCGCATCGAGATCGTCAAGACCGGCGCCGTGTCGCAATACGGCTCGGACGCAATCGCGGGCGTGGTCAACATCATCACGAAGCACGATTTTCAGGGTCTGCAGCTCGACAGCAGCTACGGCGGCTCGACCGATGGCCGCGGCGGCAATGGAACGGCGAAGTTCAGCGCGCTCGGTGGCTTCGGCAATCTCACGTCCGACGGCTACAACATCACCGCGTCCGCGAGCTTCTTCAGGGACAACGGCTCCACGCTCGCCGATCGCGACTCGACAGCGGCGCAGGATTTCACAAATCAGCCGGGCGGCATGTCGATGCTGGCGCCTTCGTACTGGACCAATCCCGTGACGGGAAATGCCCAGGCGCTCAGTTCGTGCCCGTACGGCAGCAGCGTCAAACCGGCCAGCACGAATTTCACCTCGGTGTTTTACGGCCAGACGGCCGGCACGGTCTGCGGACTGAACACCGCAAACAGCTTCTCCATTGAGCCGTGGAGCGAGCGTCTGAGCGCGAAGGTGGATGCGCAGTTCAAGATCAACGACTCGACCAGAGCGTTTGTCGATCTCTGGGAAAGCAACAATAACAGCGTCCAGGGCGGCGGCGTCTGGAACAACACGGTCGGCGGGACCAACTCGTCACTGGTCTACAACCCGGCCACGAAACAGTTTTCCCTGTTCAATAACACTGTGCCGGCCAGCAACCCGTACAACCCGTTCGGTGTTGCGACACCGCTTATCTATACATTCCCCAACGCGGTGGCGGAAACGACGAACGCCAACTACTGGCGCGCGGCCGCCGGCGTCAAGGGTACGCTCACGCTGCCGAACGGAGACTGGGACTGGGCGACCACCTACACCCACTCGCAAAGCGATGTGTCCAATACGTACTCGAACCAGTTGAATGTCAGCGTTCTGAACAACATCTATCAGAACGGCACGTTCGACTTCGCCAATCCGTCTGCGACGCCGAATGCCCTGAACGGCCTCTATATGGACGCGAACAATCTGGCCGTGTCGAAGCTCGATACACTCGACGCGACGATTTCGACCCCGACGCTGTTCCATTTGCCTACGGGCGACGTGGGCCTCGGTCTGGGCGCCGAGTTCTTTCACCAGAGCGAGTCCCTGACCCAGGGCGCAGCGTATTCGGAGGGCCTGGTCCTCACCCCGGATGAGGAAGAGGTGCAAGGCCAGCGCAACGTCGCTGCGGTGTACTACCAGTTCGACATTCCGATCATCAGGACGCTGACGTTCAGCCAGTCGGGCCGCTACGATCATTACAGCGATGTAGGCGGCGCGTTCTCGCCGCGCTTCGCCCTGCGCTGGCAACCGGTCAAGGCATTGACCGCCTACGCCTCTTACGATCGCGGCTTCCGCGCACCCACGTTCGTAGAGGACAGCACCTCGCAGAACATGGCGCTCGTGATCAATCAGTCCGGCGCCGTCACGGCATTGACCTCAGGCAATCCGGACCTGCAGCCTGAGCGCACGAAGAACTACAACATTGGCTTCGAACTGTCGCCGACCCGCACGACTGACGTCGGTCTCGACTGGTACCGGATTCACATCGGCAACGTGATCGGCATCGACCAGCCATCGTCGACGGTCTACTACCCGGGCTCGACCACCCCTGAATACGAGACCTTCCAGTATCAGAACCTCGGGGATCTCGATACGAGCGGATTCGAAACCACCTTCCGCCAGTCATTGCCGACTCCGGTCGGTACGTTCACGCTGTCGGGCGACTGGGCTTTTGTGGACACGTTCAAGTTCCAGCTGGGCGGTCAAACGGTGAATGCGGCCGGCAACAACCTGGCGCTCAATGAGCCGTTCGGCGGCAGTTTCCCGCGCTGGAAGGGCAATACCACGTTGGACTGGGCATATCACAAGTGGGATGCGGCGCTCACATGGCAGTACACCGGGCCGTACACGCAGACCTTCACCTATATCCCGACGCCAACCCCGCAAAACAGCAGCGTCGGGTCCTATAGCCAGTTCAACCTGATGGTGACTTACACCGGCTTCAAGCACTGGACGCTCTACGGCGGCATCGACAACATTTTCAATCGGGTGCCTCCGTTCGACGCGGTCTGGGCAGACGGACCGCTCTGGGAACAGGGCTACGACACCTCGATCTACACGTATGTGGGCCGCTTCGCCCAGATCGGCGCGACGTACAAGTTCTGACAAAAGACCCGGCGCCTGCCGGGTCTTTGCATTGCGCCGCAGGAAACAGCAGGCGTTAGAAGCGGTGACGCAGACCAACCGTGGCGGCTACCTGGCTGCTCGACGACGACGCGCTCAGGCCGTTGATATCAGCCGTCAGACCCGAGTTGCCGGTATCGCTGACGTGCTGGTACACGCCCATCAGATACACGTCCGTGCGCTTGGACAGTGCATACGCCGTTTGCAGGCTGATCTGGTTGTATTTCGGGCTCACACCGTCGAGGTGCGCGTCGGTAAACGTGTAGGCGCCCGACACCGACAATGCCGGCGTAAAGTTGTAATGCGCATTCACTTCGTAGTTCGTAAAGCGCGCGCTGCCGTCGGTCAGCGTCAGGCCCGATGACGTACCCGAAGCCGACGCACCGATACCGGTTGCGTTGTCGAGGTGAGTCTGGGTGAACACGAAGCCGACGAACGCCTGCCCGAACGAATAGTTCAGGCCCGCGCCATACGTGCGTTGCGTGCCGGCCGCGAAGGTCGCATCGTTGGTGACTGCGCCGCTGGAATTGAGCGTCGTGCCCGCACTATTCAGCTCCATGTAGCCGGCTGCGAAGTTCAACGGACCGTAGTTATACGAAGTACCCAGGCTGTAGGCGCGGTTCGTTGCGAAGCCGCCCGAGTCGTTCGAGAAGCCATACAGGGCGCCGAACTTGAGGCCGCCGTAGTTCACGCTCGAGTACTTGACCGAGTTGTTGATACGGAACGAGTTGTCGAGGTTATCGTTGTCGAACGGGTGCGCAGCCTGGGTGCCGCCATATCCGGTACCGGTCAGCGCCAGCGGGGCCAGGTAGTCGACCACCGAGTCATATTGACGGCCGAGCGTGACAGCGCCGTACTGGTCGCTCGACAGGCCGACGAACGCCTGGCGGCCGAACTCGAGGCTGTTCTGACCGAGCTTGCCGTTTGTGATGTTAAAGCCGTTTTCCAACGTGAAAATCGCCTTCAGGCCGCCGCCCAGGTCTTCCGAGCCACGCAGGCCCCAACGGCTGCCGTTCACCGCGCCACTGGTTTCCTGGATGTTGCGCGAGCCGCCCTGATTGTTCGTGTAGGTGATGCCTGCGTCGATCAAGCCATAGAGTGTCACGCTGCTCTGCGCGTAGGCCGCGCTCGCGCTACCGAGAATCGCCAGCGAGAGGCCGGACAGTACCAGTTTCTTCATTGCTTCTCCGTTAACCGAATATCGGTTGTTATCGAGCCGCGGAGAATATCTTATTTTTCTCAATACTGTGTTTCAGATCCATTAGCGTTGCACCTTTACCACCCTCCAATTCTTTCCTTTTAATACGGTAATTTAAATCCGTAACAAAACAAACAAAAAAAGGGGTGCACTCCTCTCGCGAGTACACCCCGGGCGCCTGTCAGGAAGCCTCTTCCAGATTCTCAAGCAGATTCAGACTAGCATAAATGTCGCATGCCAATGTTCACATATTCCCCATTAAAATTTCTCCAACTTTCATCCTGAACAATTCGCTTCGATTGCGCCGAACCCGCAATCTCATGCGTAATAATCGATAAAGCCATGAAATGTAATTTCCTGAATTGAGGGTGCGCTTGACGGATTCGCAGATTTTTTCTGCCCAATGTCGATCCTGCAGCCTGCCGATCGTCGTATCGTTGCAGACAACCGGCGAAAAGCGTCGGATCCGCCGATCGATCCAGGCTCTAGCCGCCCTCTCACTCTGACTCGGGAGACAACCAGGTGATCAAGCTCGACAATCCGGTCCTGCAGGTTCTGGAGGACTACAAAGCTGCGGTGCTGGCAAAAGACGTCGACGCGTTCGTCGCGCTGTACGACGAGGACGTGCAGATCTTCGACATGTGGGGAGTGTGGTCGTACAACGGCATCGCGTCCTGGCGGGAGATGGCGGCGCGCTGGTTCGGCTCGCTGGGTACGGAGCGCGTTATCGTCGATTTCAGCGATGTGCAAACCATCGGCACGCAAGATCTCGCCGTCGTTCACGCGTTCGTGAAGTACAAGGCAGTGAGCGCCGATGGCGTGGATCTTCGCTCGCTGGACAATCGGCTGACGTCTACGCTGCGCAAGCAAGGCGATGGCTGGAAGATCGTTCACCAACACACCTCGTCTCCAATCGACTTCGAGACAGCGAAGGTCATGTTCACGCGCTGACACGGCCACGCATACCCAGCGCCGGCGCTGGATCGGCGTCGACGATCCAGCGCGCAAGCCTCGTGACCGTCTTCCCGGCAGCGCGGATTTCCAGGCCGGGCAGCGCAGCGTGGTTCTAATCCAATAGAATGTGGGATTTGTTTCCGACGTTCGCTTCGCCAAGCCGCGCGCCTTTGGTGCTGGGCCGGACCGGCTGCTACTTAGCGATTTTCAGGCGCCCGATTCGCGTCAGGCTCAAGTCTGCTTCCGTACGTTCTGATTCGTTTCCGCTATCTGTGAGTCACCCTGTCAGCCACTCGCCACGGGAACCGGAAGATTCTGGCCAAACCCTTTCTATACAAGGGCTTGGCCGTTCGGCGGATAGCCGCGGAACTACGTTCGAAGTATAGTCTGTGAGCCGGCGCGGCAGGCCGCTCGAGTTCCCGGTGAAACCTCGTGGAACAGGGCCGAAAACAGAGGCGAATGTCCGCAACTGTCAAAACACGAATTTCAGCAAGTCATTGAATGAACACAGAAACCAGGTCAGACGCTTCGACAGATCAAACGCTCGCGGGTCATACCCCGATGATGCAGCAATACCTGCGCATTAAAGCGGATCATCCGGGCACGCTCGTGTTCTACCGGATGGGCGATTTCTATGAGCTGTTTTTCGAAGATGCTGAGAGAGCGGCGCGCCTGCTCGATCTCACGCTGACGCAGCGCGGCGCCTCAGCGGGCAACCCAATCAAGATGGCCGGCGTGCCGCACCACGCGGTCGAACAGTACCTGGCCAAGCTCGTGAAGCTGGGTGAATCGGTCGCCATCTGCGAGCAGATTGGCGATCCGGCGACCTCGAAGGGACCGGTCGAACGCAAGGTGGTGCGCGTGGTCACGCCCGGCACGCTGACCGACGCCGCCCTGCTGTCGGACAAGAGCGACGTCTACCTGCTCGCCGTATGCGTAGGTCATAACCGGCGCGGCGTCGCCATCAATGTGGGCCTCGCATGGCTGAACCTGGCGAGCGGCGCCTTGCGCCTCGCGGAAGTTGCCCCGGATCAGGCCGCCGCGGCCCTCGAGCGGATTCGCCCGGCGGAAATTCTGGTCGCCGACGGCCCCTCGGACAGCAACACCTGGTCGCCGCCCGCCGGCTCCGGCGCGCTGACGCGCGTACCCGTCTGGCATTTCGACGTCGCCTCGGGCGTCCAGCGCCTGTGCGAACAACTCGACGTGGCGGGCCTCGACGGTTTCGGCGCGCATTCGCTGTCGAGCGCCTGCGGCGCAGCCGGTGCGCTGCTGTTGTATGCCGCCGCAACCCAGGGCCAGCAGTTGCGCCACGTGCGCAGCCTCAAGGTCGAATACGAATCCGAATATATTGGGCTCGATCCCGCCACGCGCCGCAACCTCGAGCTCACCGAAACGCTGCGCGGCACCGAAAGCCCCACCCTCTGCTCGCTGCTCGATACATGCTGCACGACCATGGGCAGCCGCCTGCTGCGCCACTGGCTGCATCATCCTCCGCGTGAGGCCGCAATCGCCCAGGCACGCCAGCAGGCCATCGGCGCACTGCTGGATGCGCCGGCCGGCGCAAGCGTCGACACGCTGCGCGGCGCGTTGCGGCAAATCTCCGATATCGAACGGATCACCGGGCGTCTCGCCTTGCTGTCTGCACGTCCTCGCGACCTGTCGAGCCTGCGCGATACTTTCATCGCCTTGCCTGAATTGCGCGCGCAACTGGCTGCCGTCACCGGCGCCGCGGATTCGCTCGCACGCATCGACGCCGCGCTCGAACCGCCCGCACCTTGCGTGGACCTGCTGAAGCTCGCCGTCGCCCCCGAACCGGCGGCCATGGTGCGCGACGGCGGCGTGATCGCACGCGGCTACGACGCCGAGCTCGACGAATTGCGCGACATCTCCGAGAACTGCGGACAGTTCCTGATCGACCTGGAGACGCGCGAGCGGACGCGCACCGGCATCGGCAATCTGCGCGTCGAATACAACAAGGTGCATGGCTTCTATATCGAGGTCACGCGCGGCCAGACCGACAAGGTGCCCGACGACTATCGCCGGCGCCAGACGCTGAAGAACGCCGAGCGCTACATCACGCCGGAACTGAAGACTTTCGAAGACAAGGCGTTGTCGGCGCAGGAACGCGCGCTGGCACGCGAACGCTCGCTCTACGATGGGTTGCTGCAGGCGCTACTGCCATTCATCGCCGATTGCCAGCGCGTGGCCGCTGCGCTCGCCGAACTCGATCTGCTGGCGGCGTTTGCCGAACGGGCGCGCGCGCTGGACTGGGTCGCGCCTGCGTTCACCGCAAGCGCCGGCATCGAAATCGAACAGGGGCGCCACCCGGTCGTCGAGGCCCAGGTCGAACAGTTCATCGCCAACGACTGCACGCTCAACCCCGAGCGCAAGCTGCTGCTGATCACCGGCCCGAACATGGGCGGTAAATCGACCTTCATGCGCCAGACCGCGTTGATCGCGCTGATGGCGTATGTCGGCAGCTATGTGCCGGCGCGGCGCGCTTCGTTCGGCCCAATCGACCGTATTTTTACGCGCATCGGCGCGGCCGATGATCTGGCCGGCGGCCGCTCGACCTTTATGGTCGAAATGACGGAGGCCGCGGCGATCCTCAACGACGCGACGCCGCAAAGCCTCGTGCTGATGGATGAGATCGGCCGCGGCACCTCGACCTTCGACGGTCTCGCGCTGGCCTGGGCAATCGCCCGGCATCTGCTCGCGCACAACGGCTGCCACACGCTGTTCGCCACGCACTACTTTGAGCTGACGCAACTGCCGGTGGAATTTCCCCAAGCGGCCAACGTGCATCTGTCGGCCGTCGAGCATGGCCACGGCATCGTGTTCCTGCACGCCGTCAGCGAAGGCCCCGCAAATCAGAGCTACGGTCTGCAGGTGGCGCAACTGGCCGGCGTGCCCCCTGCGGTGATCCGCGCGGCGCGCAAGCATCTTGCGCACCTCGAACAGCAATCGGCCGCCCAGCCCGCGCCGCAACTCGACCTGTTTGCGGCGCCCCTGATGCTGCAGGACGCTGACGAAGAGCACGACAACGCCGCCCCGCCCGCCCCCGCGCTGACGGCGGCCGAGCAGGCGCTGATCGAACGTGTGCGAGCCATCGATCCGAACGATCTGCGCCCGCGCGAAGCGCTGGACCTGCTCTATGAGCTGCATGACCTGGCGTCTGCGCCGGATGCGGATCATTGACCGTCGCAGTCATCCGCGGCGTTCGCGCACGATGTGCGCGGCGCTCGCCTGTGCGTTCTTCCTGACGGGCGCAACGTCGACGCAGGCGCAGGCCACACCGGTTCGCTACACCTTCGCGGTGATTGCCGGCACGCTGCAAAGCCCGGCTGACGAAGCGCCGACCCAGCGGCTCATCGATGCCATCGGCCGCGAGCGCGACATGTCGTTCGTCGTCTACGACGGCAACCTGAAGGGTGGCAAGGAAGCCTGCCGCGACACGCTGTACGAGCGGCGCCAGGCGCTGCTGGAAGCGGCACGGCCGGCGCTGATCTTCATCCCCGGCCAGCATGACTGGACCGACTGCGGCACGGTCGAAGCCGGTGGTTTCGATCCGGTGGAGCGGCTCGACCAGCTCAGGCAGACGCTCTTCGCGGACCCCTCATCCATGGGGCAGAATCCGCTCGCGCTGACCCGCGAAAGCGAGGTCTCGCGTTTTCGGCCATATCGCGAAAATGTGCGCTGGCAACTCGGCGACACCGTGTTCATCGGCCTCAATGCGCCGGGCGCCAACAACCATTATCTGACCGCGGGCGGCCGCAACGGCGAGTTCGAGGACCGGGTGATTGCCAACGCGTTCTGGATCGAACATGCGGCCGAATATGCGAAGCGGCGCGAGGCGCGCGCGATTGTCGTGTTCATTCAAGGCGACCCTGACCCGGAGCGCTACGAGCGTCCGGACCGCTTCGCGTGGCTGCGCTTTGCACGCAACTCGCGTCGCGACGGTTTTCTGGAGCTCAAACGCAGCCTCGTGAAAGCCGCGGAGATTTTTCGCGGCCCGATCCTGCTGATCCATAACGACGACCAGCGACCAACCGGCGGCTTCGTCATTGACCAGCCGCTGCGCAACGATAAGGGAGAGGTGGTGACGAATCTCACGCGCATCGCCTTCGCGCCGCGTGATCGTCTGGATGAGTGGCTGCAGATCGAAGCGGACCTGTCGCGCCGGCCGCCGTTCCGGGTGAGTGTGCGAGAGGTGCCGAAAAATCTGCCGCTGGTGCCGTTCGAGCCTGCACCGCCGGTACAGCCGACGCCCGCACCCGACGAAACCGAGCCCGGGTTGCCCGCGCCGCCGATGCTCAATCCGGCCGGGCAGTCGCCGAATCAATCGCTCTACCCGGCCTCGAATCTGCCGCCCTTGCTGCCGACAACGCCGCAACCGTCGCTCGCCCTGCCGTCGGGTACCGGGAGTGAAACGCCGGCCTCATCAGGAGCATCAGCGGGCGCATCGCAAGGCGCATCACCAGGCACCTCACCCGGAGCGCCCGCCGCCACGCCAAACGGCATACCCGCCGCAACACCGCCGGCCGGCTTGCCTGCCGGCTCAGTGCAACGTGGGCCCTGACGGCTCTTCGTCGCCTTCGTCGTCGTCCTCGTCGAGCACTTCCAGGCCATCTGCGCCATGGGCATGCTCGTGCTGGATTTCGTCTTCGGTGGCGGGGCGCACGTCCTTGACGGTCAGCGCGAAACGCAGCGCCATGCCGGCGAGCGGATGGTTGCCGTCGAGCACAACCTTGTCTTCTGCCACATCGGTGACGACGTAGACCAGCGAATCGATATCTTCGTCGCCCTCTTCCGGCGTGCCTTCGAATTGCATACCGACTTCGAGCGGCTCGGGGAAGCGGGTGCGCGGCTCGATCTTCACCAGCTCGGGATCGTATTCGCCGAACGCGTCCTGCGGTTCCAGTTGGATCTGGGTCTCGAAACCAGCCTCATGGCCGTCGAGCTCTTCCTCGATCTTGGGGAACGTGCCATCATAGCCGCCGTGCAGATAGACCATCGGCTCGTCGCTCTCTTCAATCAGGTTGCCCTGCGCATCCGACAGCTTGTAAGCGACCGACACGACGGTGTTCTTTGCAATTTTCATTCGATTCTCCAGAATACAAATCACATTATACGATGCCTAAGCGGCCCCTTGACCACCCGGCGCACGCAGCTTCTGCGCGGATTTCTTCGCCGCTTGCGCCGCCCTCGCCCGACGTGCCGACGCCGCTGCTCGGCAACCTCACACCGGCGCAATTCATGCGCCGCTACTGGCAAAAAAAGCCTCTGCTGATTCGTCAGGCCATCCCGAACGTCGCCGCGCCGCTCTCGCGCGACGAGCTGTTCGAACTGGCCGATCAGGACGACGTGGAAGCGCGCCTCATTACGCACTTTCGCAACAAGTGGCAACTGGAACACGGCCCGTTTGCGGCTGACGAATTGCCCGCGCTCAAGCAGCGCGCATGGACGCTCCTCGTGCAGGGCGTCGACCTGCACGACGATCGCGCGCGCGCCCTGCTCGAGCGCTTCCGCTTCGTGCCAGACGCGCGTCTGGACGACCTGATGATCTCGTACGCAACCGATGGCGGCGGAGTCGGCCCGCACTTCGATTCGTACGACGTATTCCTGCTGCAGGTTCACGGCAAGCGCCGCTGGCGCATCAGCGCGCAGCGCGATCTGTCGCTGCGCCCCGGTGTGCCGTTGAAAGTTTTACAAAATTTCGAGCCGGAAGATGAATGGGTTCTCGAACCGGGCGACATGCTGTATCTTCCGCCGCATATCGCCCATGACGGGGTGGCGGAAGGCGAGTGCATGACGTGTTCGATCGGCTTCCGGGCGCCCTCCTCGAACGAGCTCACGGCGCAGTTTCTGTATCATCTCGCCGAGCGCGGAGAAAACGCGGCGGGCGGCGAACACGAAGGACATGCGCCGCAACTTTACCGCGACCCGCAGCAGCCGGCTGTGGCCCATCCGGCTGAGCTTCCGGCAGCGCTGATCGAGCGTGTAGGCGCGCTCCTTGCTCAGGTGAAATGGAACGAGCAGGACATTGCCTCGTTCCTCGGCACATACCTGAGCGAACCGAAACCGAGTGTGGTGTTCGATCCGCCGGAGCAGCCGCTCAATGAAGCCCGTTTTATTCAGCGCGCTTCAAAGTTGGGACTCAGACTCGACCGGAAGACGATTTTGCTGTACAACAGCCGCTTTTTCTTCCTGAATGGGGAAGAAAACCGGCTTACAAGCCGTAAAAAATGGTTGATTGAATTCGCTGATAGCCGATGTATGAGTGCGAAACGCTTTGTAACACTCTCTGACGAATCATCGGTGACAGCATTGCTGCACGAGTGGTATTGTGCGGGCTGGATACAAGTGGGCGAGCTTGCCTAAGCTTGTCTGCCTGTTATATGAAGTACTGTGAAATTTTGTATGAGAAAGACAACGTATTGACCCCGGATTTGTCGACGGTCGATACGAAAGTGCATATAATTTCCGCCCAAGCCGTAGGGAAGATTCACGCTCTTCTGAAGTGCGTCTCCACCAGCGGCCCAGGTCGGTGTTGGAGCACATTACCGGTATTATTTTGCGCTGTTGCTTACCTTTAACCATAAAAGGACGTGATCATGAAGAAATCCCTCCTCGTAGCATCCCTGTTGGCAGCTGTGGCACTGGCTGCATGCAACAAGAGCAGCGACCAAGCAGCTGCCCCGGCTAGCGATGCATCGGCTGCTTCGGCACCTGCTGCTGCTTCGGATGCAGGCGCTGCTGCTTCGAGCGCTGCTGCTGCGAGCGACGCTGCTGCTTCGGCTACTGCCGCTGCTTCGGACGCAGGTGCTGCAGCTTCGGACGCTGCTGCTTCGGCTGCTGCTCCGGCTTCGGGCGCAAGCCAGTAAGCTGTCGTACAGGGTTCGCCTCTGGGCGAAAACCACGCGGGGAGATCATTCCGGTCTCCCGGCGGGGTAAAGCAAAACGCCACGGATTCTCATCCGTGGCGTTTTGCTTTTCTGCTGCCGCTTTTTAGCAACCGTTTTTCAGGAGGCGGCTTTTCAGCGGCCGGCTTTCACGGCCACCCCGCCCCTATCCCCCTCGCTCAGCTCGCGGGGGCCGCGGCCCCTTCCTCAAAGAACTCACGCACCACATCGATCTCTCTCGTGCGCTTGAAGGGTGGCAGGCTCTGCCATATACGGCGCCCATAGGGTTTGTCGACCAGACGCGTATCGCAGATCATCAGCACGCCGCGATCGGTCTCAGCGCGAATCAGACGCCCTGCGCCCTGCTTGAGCGTAATCACTGCCTGCGGCAACTGGTGGACCGCAAATGGACTCAGCCCCTTCTTGGTCAGCGCATCGAGCCGGGCTGCCAGCACCGGGTCGTCAGGCGGCGCAAACGGCAGCTTGTCGATCACCACGAGCGAGAGCGCATCGCCGCGCACATCCACGCCTTCCCAGAAGCTCTGGCTGCCCACCAGAATCGCGTTGCCGTAGGTGCGGAAGCGCTCCAGCAACTCGGTGCGGCTCGCATCGCCCTGCACCAGCAGCGGATAATTCCAGCCGCGCGCTTCAATCGTATCGCGCAGCTTCGCGGCAATCCGGTCGACCGCGCGCAAGGTCGTGCAGAGCATGAACACGCCGCCGCCCGAGGCTTCGATGGCCGGCAACGCGGCTTCGAACACGGCGTCGGTGAACATCGGCGAAGACGGCTGCGGCAGATTGCGCGGCACGTACAGCAGCCCTTGAGACGGATAGTCGAACGGGCTGGGCAGCGTCATCGAGCGGCGCGCGTTCAGGCCCATCTGTGCCGCATAGTGGGTGAAATCGCCGCGCACCGAGAGCGTGGCCGAGGTGAAGATCCACGCCCGCGGCACGCCGGCGCGTTGCTTGGCAAAGATCGGCGCGACCGACAGCGGTGTCTCGTGCAACTGCACGGTATGCGCGAAGACTTCGATCCAGCGCACCTTTTCGTTCGGATCGGTGACGGTAGCCTTGGCATCGGCAGCGCCCGAGGCCGCATCGCGTTCGGCCTCGGTCGGTGGCGTAGTCCAGCCTGACAGAATCCCCTGCAGTTCACGGGCGCGTCGCAGACAGGCGCCAATCGATTCAGCGCGCTCGGCCTGGCTCGACAAGGCGTCGGCCAGCGCGTCCAGTTCCGTTTCGAGCTTTTCCAGCGCAGGAAAAAGCGCGTGATCGTCGGGCAACTGGCCGATCGACAGGCGCACCGAGTCTTCCCTGAAGGCAACACGCACGTCGCGCGCCGAGCGTTCGAGCGCCGCGCCGAGCTTTACCCAGTCGACCACCTCGCGCGCATGGCCCAGACCCTCGGCCACCGAATCGCGGGCGAGTTCGAGGAACTGCGCGGTCGAAAGCGTCTCGCCGAAAAACAGCGTCGCCGTCTCCGGCAATTGATGCGCTTCGTCGAAGATGATCGTGTTGGCGGTCGGCAGCAACTCGGCCATACCGGTGTCGCGCAACATGATGTCAGCGAAAAACAGGTGGTGGTTGACCACCACGATATCGGCCTGCTGTGCTTCGCGGCGCGCCTGCATCACGAAGCATTCCTTGTAGTGCGGGCACTCCTGGCCGAGGCAATTCTCGCGCGTCGAGGTGACCATCGACCACACCGCGGCGGTTTCCGGCACACTCGCAAGTTCGGCCTTGTCGCCGGTGCGCGTGATCTTCGCAAAGCGGACGATGTCCTGCAGATACGAGGTTTCCTGGCGCGACGGCAAGCGGCCGTTATCCGCGGTGCGCTGCAGGTAGTAATGGCACAGGTAGTTCGCACGGCCCTTGAGCATGGCCACCGAAACAGGCACCGCAAGCGCGTCGCGCACGGTGGGAATGTCGCGCTGGAACAACTGGTCCTGCAGGTGCTTGGTGCCGGTCGAGACGATCACCTTGCCGCCCCACAGCATGGCCGGCACCAGGTACGCATAGGTCTTGCCGGTACCCGTGCCCGCCTCCACGATCAGCGTGTTCTCGCTGCCGTCGAGACCGCCGGCCGCTTCGCTCGCACCCGCATCCGCGGATGCATCAGCCGGAGCTTCCCCAGCGGGCGCCTGCAGACGCCGGGCTGGACGCTTCTGCGCCTCGAACATCGCCGGCTCGGGCATCGCACGGCCCGACGCTTCCATCGCGGCGGCCACCGCACGCGCCATCTCGATCTGCGAGGCGCGCGAGCGGTAGCCGTCAATCTGGCGCGCCAGCAGGCCGTCGGCGGCAAAAATGTCGTCGAGCTCGGTCTTGCGGCGAGGGTTCAGCGCGGCCGCGAGCGCGCCCTCAGCGGCGCGTGGCTCGCGTGCGGAAGCGTCGTCGTCCGACGAGCCGCGCGAAGAAGAAACAAGCGGTGCATTCAAGGCAAGCGTTTCCTGCAAAGTCCGGTGCGCGCGTGGCGACCCGGCGCCTGCCAGGTCGCGCGCCTAGGCGCGCGCGTCCGGTTCGAGCTGCAACTGCAGCAAGATGATGGTGTCCTTGACCTTGAGCTTGCGCTTCTTCAGGCGCTGCAGCTCAAGATCGTCGAAGCCGGGCTCATCCGACATTTTGTCGATCAGACGGTCCAGACCACTGTGTTCCGATTCCAGTTGCAGAATGCGGTCCTGAAGTGCGTTCGCGTCGATGACGTGATGATGGTCGCGCATGCTCGCCTCCTCTCCCGATGTGGCGCTAGCTGCCTCGTGCAGCCCAGACGCCTGAGGTTGCTGTCCGGCTAAAAACGCGTTACTGCTATTGCTGTTGTTGCTGCTGCTTTTGCTGCTCGAGTTGCTGTTGCTGCTGCAACTGCTCCTGCTGTTTTTGCTGAGCCTTATCGGCTGCCTGCTTCTGGCGCGTCTCGACGTCCTGCTTATGCTGCGCGGCCGTCTCCTGCTTGCGCTCATAGCTCTGCTGCTTCTCGATACGCTCCTGCGCCTTTTGCGCCCCCTGCTCGCGGGCCTGCTCGAGCTGGGTCTGGAAATTCGCCTGCTTCTGGTCGTACGCCTGCTGGTTCGCGGCCGCCTGCGGCGTACTGATACCGCGTTGCGCCTGATCCAGCGCGTGCTGCTGCAACTTTTGCTGATAGGCCTGCTCGTTGGCCGCGCGCTGCGGCGCCTCCGCGTTGCGCTGAGCCTGGTCCAGTTGATGCTGACGCTGCTTCTCTTCGAAAGCCTGCTGATTGCCGGCCTCGTTCGCCGCCCGCTGCGGCGCGTTGGCCTCGTCCTGGGCGCGCTGCAAGGCTGCCTGCTGGTCGCGCTGCTGCGCGCGCTGCGTGCGCTCTTCCGAGTTGAGCGCGAGCTGCTCCTTGCGGATATCGGCCTGTACGACACGCATCCTGTCACGCGCCTTGTCGAGACAGTAGTTCACGAAAAACTTGCTATAACAGTTATGTTCGTCAACTGCGTACTGATAGTTGTTCTCCTCGGTGCGGCGGTTCAGGACATTCTGCCGCGCATCGAAGCCGTTATTCGCCGCCTGCGTGGCTCCAGCGTCCGACGCGCTCACCAGACTACCCGCCGCGCCACCCAGCGCGCTCTCATCCGGGCGCAGTACCGTACCGGAAGCCGCTGACCCCGCGGCATCCGCGGGGCTATCCACCAGGCCCGCAGAAGCCGCCAACGGCACGGAAGCCGCCGGTCCCGACACCGCCGGCTGGTCTTGCGCCAACGCCGGTGCGGACACGGCGAAAGAGGCGGCGGCAACGCCCAGCGCAGCGCAGGTGACGAGCGGCGCGGCAAGCGTGACGGTAAGCGAAGCAAGTGGAAAACGGGAGATCGGCAACGTCGTAGATGGGCAACGGGACATGCCCGAAATTCTATCACCCCGCGGTTGAGCCCTTTGGCATTTATGGCAAAATGCCCCGCTTCAGCAACCCGGTCGCAGCGCGCACGCCTCCCGCGTGCCGTCACGCGCGGCCTCAGATTGAGTCCGGCAGGAACACCTAGACCCTATGACGGAAACCGTAGCACTCAAGATCGTACAGCGCATTGCCAGCGAACTCTCCGTCCAGCCGCGCCAGGTCGCAGCGGCGGTGCAACTCCTCGACGAAGGCGCGACCGTTCCGTTTATCGCGCGCTACCGTAAGGAAGTGACCGACAACCTCGACGATACGCAACTGCGCAATCTCGAGGAACGGCTCCTGTATCTGCGCGAGCTGGAAGACCGGCGCGCCGCGATCGTTGCGAGCATCGAAGAACAGGGCAAGATGACCGACGAGTTGCGCTCCGCCATCGAAGGCGCGGACAGCAAGCAGGTGCTCGAAGACCTCTATCTGCCGTACAAGCCGAAGCGCCGCACGCGTGCGCAGATCGCCCGCGAAGCGGGGCTCGAACCCCTCGCGCAGGCTCTGCTGGCCAATCCGCTGCTCGATCCGCAGACCGAAGCCGCCCAATACGTGGACGCCGAAAAGGGCGTGGCCGACGTGAAGGCGGCGCTCGACGGCGCGCGCGACATCCTCTCCGAACAATTCGGCGAAACCGCCGAGCTGCTCGGCAAGCTGCGCGAGTACCTGTTCAACCAGGGCGTGGTGTCGTCGAAAGTGGTGGAAGGCAAGGAAAGCGCGGAAGAAGAGAAATTCCGCGATTACTACGACTATTCGGAAACCATCAGAACGGTGCCGTCGCACCGCGCGCTCGCCCTCTTCCGCGGCCGCAATGCCGGCGTACTGATGGTCAAGCTGGGCCTAGGCGAAGAGCTGGATGCGCAGGTGCCGCATCCGGGTGAAGCGCTGATTGCGCGCCACTTCGGCATTGCCAATCAGAACCGCCCGGCCGACAAATGGCTCGCCGACGTGTGCCGCTGGTGCTGGCGCGTCAAGGTGCAGCCGCACATCGAAAACGAACTGCTCACCAATCTGCGCGAAGAAGCCGAGCATGAGGCGATCCGCGTGTTTGCACGCAACCTGAAGGATCTGCTGCTGGCGGCGCCCGCCGGACCGAAGGCGGTGATCGGCCTCGACCCGGGTCTGCGCACGGGCGTCAAGGTGGCCGTGGTCGACCGCACCGGCAAGGTGCTGGTGACCGATACGATTTACCCGCACGAGCCGCGCCGCGACTGGGACGGCTCGATCGCCAAACTCGCACGCATCTGCGCGCAAACGCAAGCCGAGCTGATCAGCATCGGCAACGGCACGGCCTCGCGCGAAACCGACAAGCTCGCAAGCGAGCTGATTGCGCGCCACCCGGAGTTCAAGCTGCAGAAGATCGTCGTGTCCGAAGCGGGCGCGTCGGTGTACTCGGCCTCCGAACTCGCGGCCAAGGAATTCCCCGACATGGACGTGTCGCTGCGCGGCGCGGTGTCGATTGCGCGGCGTCTGCAGGACCCGCTCGCCGAGCTCGTGAAAATCGAGCCAAAGGCGATCGGCGTCGGCCAGTATCAGCATGACGTGAACCAGCGCGAGCTGGCCCGCTCGCTCGACGCGGTGGTCGAGGACTGCGTGAACGCGGTCGGGGTCGATGCGAATACGGCATCGGTCGCGCTGCTTGCACGCGTCTCCGGTCTGAACGCCACGCTTGCGCGCAACATCGTCGACTTCCGCGACGCCAACGGTCCGTTCCCGTCGCGCGAACATCTGCGCAAGGTGCCGCGCCTGGGCGACAAGACCTTCGAACAGGCCGCGGGCTTCCTGCGCATCAACAACGGCGAGAACCCGCTCGACCGTTCGTCGGTGCACCCGGAAGCGTATCCGGTGGTCGAGCGCATGCTCGCCAAAATCAGCAAGCAGGTGGGCGAAGTGCTCGGCAATCGTGAGGCGCTGTCAGGCCTGTCGCCGAGCGAATTCGTCGACGAACGCTTCGGTCTGCCTACCGTGCGCGACATTCTGGCGGAGCTCGAAAAGCCGGGCCGCGACCCGCGCCCCGAGTTCAAGACCGCCACCTTCCGCGAGGGTGTCGAGAAGATCTCCGATCTTTCGCCGGGCATGGTGCTCGAAGGCGTCGTGACCAACGTGGCGGCCTTCGGCGCGTTTATCGATATCGGCGTGCACCAGGACGGCCTGGTCCATGTGTCGGCCATGTCGACGAAGTTCATCAAGGACCCGCACGAAGTCGTGAAGGCCGGCCAGATCGTCAAGGTCAAGGTGCTGGAAGTGGATGTGAAGCGTCAGCGTATTTCGCTGACCATGCGTCTGGCCGACGAGTTCGGTGCAACGGGTGCGGCAGGTGCAGGACCGCGCAGTGGCGGTGCCCAGCAGGACCGCGGCGCCGCCCGCCCGGGTGGCAATGGCCGCGGCGCACCGCAACGCTCGCGTGAACCGGAACCGTCCGGCGCGATGGCTGCGGCGTTCGCCAAGCTCAAGCGTTAAAGCCCCCTGGGCGCGACGGGCGCACACGCGTTCGGTCGCCGCTTCGCGGGGCAAGCGGTGAGCCGTCGCACCGGCTCGCACTGCCAGAAACAACGCACAACAAAAAACCCACGCAGATGAAAACCGCGTGGGTTTTTTGTTGGCTGAGCCCCCTGGAGTGGCGCCTTCAGGAAGCATTCACGAATGCGCTACCGCCTGAAGCTCAAATCTCGATCTTGGTCCCCAGCTCCACCACACGATTGGCTGGGATGCTGAAGAAATCGGTCGGTTTGGCCGCGTTCTGATGCATCCACGCGAACACCCGTTCGCGCCATACCGACATGCCAGGCAACTGCGTCGGCACCACCGTTTCGCGGGCGAGGAAGAACGACGTGTCCATCAATTCGAAGGTCATGTCGTGCGTGCGGCCCACGTCGGTCAGCACGGCCTTCACATCGGGCGTCTCATTGAAGCCATAAGCCGCCTTCACAAGGTACAGGCCCCCGCCAATCTCCTTCACGGTGAGCCGGTCCGCCTCGTTGACGTACGGAATATCGAGCGTCGAGAAGGTCAGGAAAATGGTGCGCTCATGCAGCACCTTGTTGTGCTTCAGGTTGTGCAGCAGGCTCACCGGCACCAGCACGTCGCTGCCGGTCAGATAAATCGCCGTACCGGAGACCCGGTGCGGCGGATGCGCAAGCAACCCCTGCAGGAACGGCATCAGCGGAATACCGTCGGCCGCCGTGCGTTCCTTGACGATCATCCTGCCCTTGAACCAGGTCATCAGCAGGAAGAACAGCAGCGCACCGATGCCGAGCGGCAGCCAGCCGCCCTCCTCGACCTTCAGCAGATTGGCGCCAAAGAAGCCCAGGTCCACCACCATCAGGCCGCCGATAATCAGCGCAACCAGCGCCTTGTTCCACTTCCAGACGTTCACCATCACCACGCAGGCGAGCACCGTAGTAATGACCATCGTAGCCGTCACGGCAATCCCGTAGGCGGCCGCGAGGTTGTCCGAGCTCTTGAAGGCCACCACGATGCACAGGATGATGAAGAGCAGCATCCAGTTCACCACCGGCACATAGATCTGTCCGATCGCCAGATCCGAGGTGTGCAGGATCTTCATGCGTGGCACGTAGCCGAGCTGGATGGCCTGGCTCGTCAGCGAATAGGCGCCGGAAATCACGGCCTGCGAAGCGATCACGGTGGCCACCGTCGACAGCACGACCAGCGGCAGCAGCGCCCAGTCGGGCGCGAGCAGGAAGAAGGGGTTTTCGATAGCCTTCGGGTCGTGCATCAGCAGCGCACTCTGGCCGAAGTAATTCATCACCAGCGAGGGCATCACGAGGCAGTACCACGCGAGGCGAATCGGCTTCGCGCCGAAGTGGCCCATGTCGGCATATAGCGCTTCGGCGCCGGTCAGCACCAGCACCACCGAGCCGAGCACGACATACGCCTGCAGCACATGCGCCGCCATGAACGAATAGGCGTAGTAGGGATTGAGCGCGCGGATAACGCTGGGTGACTGCACGATGTGAGCAAGACCGAGCAGGCCGATCACCGCGAACCACAGCACCATGATCGGTCCGAACAGGCGCCCCACCATGGCCGTTCCGTGCCGCTGGATCCAGAACAGCACGATCAGGATCACGATGGTCAGCGGCAGGACCAGATGAGTCAGATTGGGCGCCGCGATCTCCAGCCCCTCGACGGCGGAGATTACCGAGATGGCGGGCGTGATCACCGCGTCGCCGTAGAACATGCAGGCGCCGAAGATGCCGAGCATCACCAGCAGACCGGCCATCTTCTTCGCTGGATCCACCGAGCGCAGCGCCAGCGCCATGAGTGCCAGCACGCCGCCCTCGCCGTTGTTGTCGGCGCGCATCACGAACAGAACGTACTTGATGCTGACCACGATCACGATCGCCCAGAACAGCAGCGAGATCACACCGAGGATGGATTGTTCGGTCAGCGGGATGCCATGCGCCGGGCTGAAGGCCTCTTTGAGCGAATACAGCGGGCTCGTGCCGATATCGCCGAACACCACGCCTATCGCAGCCAGTGCGAGGGTGGGCAAAGGCTGTTTGTGCACGTGCTGGGTATCTGTCATAAACGCGAGGTATCCGTTCCTGGGCGGAAAAAACGAGCGCTATTCTAAACTGACTGTAAGGAAGCACCCGGCGTGTTGTTGGCACACCACGTGGACAGCCCGCGCAGTTTAGCACCGTGGTAATGCTCCGTCAGCCGCTTGACAGGCGTTGGTCAGGTGTTGGCGGGATTCGCCGTAAGCTGCGCTGAGCGCGCCGTAATAACACCGGACACGGGTCTTGCATCGCTCCTGAGCCGCGCACGCAGGCGAAAAAAAACGGAGCCGCGTGGGCTCCGTTTTTGCGGGTTCGCTGCAACGGCCCAGGCGGGCCGCCACGCGTCACGTATCCGAGCGATCCTGCGCGGTACCGCGCTTGATCCACGCGCCGAGGTTATGCGGGCGCACCGTGTCCCACTCCTCGAACGGCTGATGGATCCACGGATTGGTAGGCAGGAACTGCACGTGGTAGTCGGGTTTGACCTTCGAGCAACCCTTGTACCAGAGCACGGCCGAGCGCACCGCCGTGATGGCCGGATAGCGCTCCTTCAGATGCTGCTGCACGCGCGCCAGCGTCACGCCCGAATCGACCAGGTCGTCGACCAGCAGCACGTTGCCCGACAGCTCACCGCGCGTCATGGTGATGTATTGCGCGATGTCGAGCTCGCCCTGCTCCGTGCCGGCCGCTTCGCGGTACGAACTGGTGGCGAGAATCGCCAGCGGCAGATCGTAGATGCGCGAGAGCTGGTCGCCCACGCGCAAACCGCCGCGCGCGAGACACAGGATCTTGTCGAACTTCCAGCCGGACTCGTGCACGGAGAGCGCCAGCAATTCGATCAGGCGGTGATACTCGTCCCAGCCGACCCACAGGTTCTTGTCGTCATTGCGCGGGTCTTTCATCGCAATCATCGGTACACCCTGCGTCATCTGTTAAACCTTGAACGGGTGGCGAAGCAGAATCGTCTCGTCACGATCCGGGCCGGTCGAAACCATGTCGATCGGCACGCCGGCGACTTCCTCCACACGCGTGAGATAGGCGCGTGCGTTGGCAGGCAGCTTGTCCCATTCCTTGATGCCGACGGTGCTTTCCTTCCAGCCGCCGAAGGTCTCGTACACCGGCACGCAACGCGCCACTTCGGTCGCGCCGCGCGGCAGGATATCGCAGTCCTTGCCGTCGACCGTGTAGCCCACGCACAGCTTCACTTCGTCGAGGCCGTCGAGCACGTCGAGCTTGGTCATGCACAGGCCCGAGACGCCGTTGATCTGGATCGAGCGGCGCAGTGCAGCGGCGTCGAGCCAGCCGGTGCGGCGCGGGCGGCCCGTGACCGAGCCGAATTCCTTGCCGACCGTGGCGAGCGTCAGGCCGACCTGCTCCTGGCGATCCGCATTGTCCGCATCGTACAGTTCGCTCGGGAACGGGCCCGAACCGACGCGCGTGCAATACGCCTTGGTGATGCCGAGAATGTAGTTCAGCTTTTGCGGACCGACGCCCGCGCCTGCCGTGGCTGCACCGGCCACGCAGTTGCTCGACGTGACGAACGGATAGGTGCCGTGGTCGATGTCGAGCAGCGTGCCTTGCGCGCCTTCGAACAGCAGGTTGTTGCCCTTGGCGTTTTCGTCGTAGAGACGGCGCGACACGTCGGTCACCATCGGCTTCAGACGGTCCGCGTAGCTGAGCATCGTGTCGAGCGTTTGCTGGAAGTCGACAGCGGCGACGCCCAGGTATTGCGTGAGCACGAAGTTGTGATAGTCGAGGTTTTCACGCAGGCGTTCGGCGAACGTCTCCGGCTCGAACAGGTCCTGAACGCGCAAACCGCGGCGCGCCACCTTGTCTTCGTAGGCCGGGCCGATGCCGCGGCCGGTGGTGCCGATCTTGCCCGCGCCACGACGCGCTTCGCGGCCCTGGTCGATGGCGATGTGATACGGCAGGATCAGGGTGGTGGCTTCGGAAATGAAGAGGCGATTCTGGACATCGACCCCGGCGGCTTCGAGCTCGCCAATTTCCTTGAACAGCGCTTCCGGCGACAACACGACGCCATTGCCGATGTAGCACGCCACGCCGGGATGCATGATGCCCGACGGAATCAGACGCAAGATGGTTTTCTTGCCGCCGATGATAAGCGTGTGACCGGCATTGTGACCGCCCTGGAAGCGAACGACGCCTTGAGCGTGGTCCGTCAGCCAGTCGACGATCTTGCCCTTGCCTTCATCACCCCATTGGGTCCCCACGACGACGACGTTACGTCCGGGGTTCACATTCACAGCGCTGGCAGACATGTTGTTTCGTATGCTGGTTAAAAACGTATTCTACCTATGTTCGCGGAACCTTCCGAATTTTTCCGTTTCCGCTCAACGGTATGGACGTTATTCTGGGTATACCGAAATGATGCGGCTGGTCACCGCATCCATCCTTTTGCAAAGCCTTTTGCAAAGCTCTGCGAGCCTTTTGACGTTCTCCTGATGCCGCTCAGGCGCGCGGTTCGACCACCCACGCGCCGTTGCGCTCGACCAACACGCGGTCGCAGGCAAACTCGTCGAGCGCGTGGTCATGACCCGGCAGCGCCTGGATCACCACCTCGCCGGCATCGCGCAGCGCGGCCACGCTGATGCGCAGCGCGTCGTCGTGCTGCCACGGCGCGAGAATCGCGCTGCTACGGGCTTCGACCGGGGAAATCCGCGCCACTTCGCGCAGGTCCAGCGAAAAGCCGGTGGCCGCACGCGCACGGCCGTAGGCCTGCCCCACGTGGTCATAACGGCCGCCGCGGGCGACCGCATTCGGCACGCCGTCCACATAGGCCGAGAACATCACGCCGCTGTGGTACGCGTAGCCGCGCAGGTCGGCCAGATCGATCATCACTTCCGCACCGTCCACCTGGCTCGCAAGGAACGCCAGATCGTCAAGGGCGCGGGCAATTTCCGGCGTGGCGGGCAGGCGCTTGCGTGCCTCGTCGAGCACCGAAGCGTCGCCATACAGGGACGGCAATGCGCGCAGCGCATCGCGCGTCACCGGCGTGAGCGCTGCCGTCAGTTCGGCCAGACGCGGCACGTCCTTGCCAGCCAGCGCTTCATACAGCGACTCGCCGAGCGCAGCCGCAGCCGGTTCCGTGTCGATCAGCGCCGCCAGCACGCCCGCGTGGCAGAGGTCCAGGCGCACCTTGGCGAGGCCCGCGAGACGCAGCGCGTCGAGCATCAACTGCTGGATCTCGAGGTCCGCTTCGAGACCGGCGTGACCGTAGATTTCCGCCCCGATCTGGATCTGCTCGCGGGTTGCGTGCAGGCCGCGCGGACGCGTATGCAGCACGTTGCCGGCGTAGCACAGACGCGTCACGCCCTGACGGTTCAGCAAGTGCGCGTCGATCCGCGCGACCTGCGGCGTCATGTCGGCGCGCAGGCCGAGTGTGCGGCCCGACAACTGATCGACCAGCTTGAAGGTGCGCAGATTCAGGTCGTGGCCCCCGCCCGTCAGCAGCGACTCGAGGTACTCGAGCAGCGGCGGCATCACCATTTCGTAGCCATAGGCGCGAAAACGGTCCAGCAGACGACGCCGCAATTCTTCGATCTTGCGGGCTTCCGACGGCAGCACGTCGGCAATATTCTCGGGAAGTAACCAGGTCGACATCGATACAGTCCTACGACGGTGAACACGGCGCCTCGCCGCGCCGGTAAATGAGAGTGAATGGCACAGAAGCCCGGTGGTGCGCCGGCTCCAAGACCGGCCGCCCGTTGGCGCGCAACGCATGCTGGCCCGCGCCGGCACAGGCGGCGCTACGCGGTAGCGCACAGGCTACCCGCGGCCGCCACGCATCGCCTCGCGCCCCGCCGCGGCCTCTGCCACGGCTGATGCTGCGCAGGCAACCTGCGTCAGCCCGAAGCTCGCGCCCTCAGGTCGCGATAAACAGTAGCATGAGCCCAAGCGCCATCACGATCAGCCCGCCAATGCGGATCTGATGCGGCGGACGTTCCGCTATTTTACGAAACGTATCGCGCCAGGCACTCGGAAAAACGAAGGGGAACATTCCCTCGATGATCAGCATTAGTGCGATCGCAAGCAACAACGAGCCGGCTATATCCATGCGAATGAGGGTGCCGCGATACGTATGCCGCGGCGCTCCCGTAATCAGTGTTTGCGCGGTGCCGCGGCGGCGTCCGGCGAGATATCACCGGTCGGACTACGCATGAAGCGGAAAAACTCGCTGCTCGAATCGACCACAATCACGTCGTTCGGCTTGAAGGTGTTCCGGTAAGCCAGCATGCTCTGGTAGAACTGGTAGAACTGCGGGTCGCGCCCATAAGCGTCGGCGGCGATCGCAGCAGCCTTGCCGTCGCCCTCGCCCTTGATGGTCTGCGCCTGCATGTAGGCATCCGCGAGCAGCGCCTGCTGCTGGTTGGCCGCATCCGCCTTGATCTGGTCGGCTTCGGCCACGCCCTTGGCGCGCTCCTCCGCGGCCGCCTGCTCACGCGCGGCGGTCATGCGCTTGTACACGGTGTCGGCCATCGCCGCCGGAAAATCGACCCGGGCGAGCTGAATGTCGATGACCTCGACGCCGAGCGAGGCCGCAGCCGCCGCCATCGCGGCGCGCGCTTCATCCGCAATCTGCTGTTGCTTGCCCAGTGCGTCCGTCAGCGTCACCTTGGCAAACGCGTCGCCAAGCGCGCTGCGCGCGAGCAGGGCGAGGCGGTCCGGCAGCGTCTGTTCGTCGCCTCTCGTCTGCGCGAACAGCTTGAGCGGATCGGTCACCCGGTACTTGATCAGCGGATCGACCAGCAGGTCGGTTTTGTCAGACGTGACGTAACGGTCTTCATCCGGCGTGTCCAGCGTCTGGATCCGGCTGTCGACCAGCATCACGTTTTGCAAGGGCGGCGGCAGCCTGGCGTGGAGACCGGGGCCGAGCAGCGTAGGCGCGGCGTCGCCGCGCGCGGACAGCACAGCCATGTGACGCTGGTCGACCACGAATACGGTCGACGACGCCGCAAACAGCAGCAGCACGATAATCACGACGAGCGCAATGATACGGTTCATGTTCGCGCTCCTTATTGAATATCGTCTTCGCGGCCGCGGCTGCGGAACGATTCGCGCGAACGCAGCGGGTCGCTTGCGGCGTCCGCGTCGCTGGCCGGCCCAGAGGCCTGGGCGGCCGGTGCGGCAGGGACCGGAACCGAAGCCGCTGCGCCGCTCGTGCTACTCGCACTGCCTGTATTGCTTGTACCGCTTGTACCTTGCACACCCTGCGCCTGGCCCTGGGCCGCAGCGCTTGCCGCCGCCCCCGAAGCCGCGCCCGCTGCGGCCGCCTCGGCCGCACGCTGACGGCTGGCCTCGATCAGCTTGTCGAGCGGCAAATACAGCACGTTGTTGCTGGCCTTGCTGTCGACAAATACCTTGGTCGAATTCGAGTAGATATGCTGCATGGTGTCCAGGTACATGCGCTCGCGGATCACCGCCGGCGCTTTGGAGTACTGCTCGTAGACCTGCTTGAAGCGCGCGGCGTCGCCTTGCGCCTGCGCCACCACCTGGTCGCTATAGGTCTTCGCTTCGTCGACGAGGCGCGCCGCATCGGCCTGCGCATGCGGCAACAGGTCGTTCGCGTAGGCCTGCGCGTCGGCCTTTGCGCGCTCCCGGTCCTGATGTGCCTTGATCGCGTCGTCGAAGGCCCCCTGCACCTGTTCGGGCGCCTGCACGCCCTGGATCGTCACCCCGGTCACGACGAGGCCCGTCTGCGATTCGTCCAGGGAATGCTGGATCGCATCGGTGAGCTCCTGGCGGATTGCTTCGCGATCCTGATAGAGGATGTCGTTGGTGCTGCGCGCGCCGACAATGCTGCGCACCGCCGCCTGCCCCGCCTGGGTCACGCTCTGGTCAGGGTCCACGCTATGGAACAGATAGTCGGTTGCGCTACGCACCTGGTACTGCACGGCAAAGCGCACGTTGACGATGTCGCCATCGTGCGTGAGCATCGACGCGTCCTTGACGTTGGCGAGCCGCACCAGATTGCTGCGGCCGATCTCCACGGTGCGCACGTCACCGATATTGACGAGCTCATGCGCTTCGAACGGATACGGCAGGCGCCAGTGCACACCTTGAGTGGCCGTATAGCGATACTTGCCGAACTGCGTGACCACTCCCGCCTCGCCATCCTGCACGACGAACACGCCGCTGCCGAGGTAGATGGCGATCAGCACGCCGATCACGATACCCACGCCGATGCGGGCGCCGCGCCCGTTGTCCGGACGGCCGATACCGCCACCCGGGCCCTTGCGGCCGAACACGCTGCTCAGGCGGCGATTGAAATCGCGCCACATCTCGTCGAGATCCGGCGGCCCGTCACCGTCCTTGCCGTTCTGAGGGCGCCTGGGATCGTTCGGCCGTTGCCGGTCGCCATTGCCGTCACCCCGGCCCCAGCGCGGATCGTTCATCGAAAGAATGGCGCGCAGGCGCAGCCAGATACTCCGCTCGTTGTAATCGTTCACCTGTGTTCGTTCACCAGAGTAGACAGCGGGTCAGTGCAATTTGGAACGGGTCAGTGCCCGAGTTCTGGGACCTTGCGATCGTCGCGTGCTTCGGCGAACCGGCGGTCTTCCTCCGGCGCTACACGCTGCGCGTCGTCAAGAGAATCGGCAGCCGCGATTTCGGCAATGGCAGCGCGCAGTGTATCCAGCCCCTGCCCGGTGCGCGCGCTCAAAAAGACGCGCGAAATATTACCATACTCATCCCGCTCAACCGCCTCGCCGCGGGCCGCCAGTTCTGGCACCGCGTCGATCTTGTTGAACACCAGCACCTGACGGATCGTGTCGGCGCCGATTTCGTGCAGCACCTCGTTGACCTGATCGATCTGGTCGAGGCGCACGGCGCTCGAGGCATCCACCACGTGCAGCAGCAAGTCGGCGTGAATGGTTTCTTCGAGGGTGGCCCGGAATGCGGCCACCAGCTGGTGAGGCAACTCGCGGATAAATCCGACCGTATCGGACACCACCACCTGCCCCACCTCATCGCCAAGATAGACGCGCCGCGAGGTCGTATCGAGGGTGGCGAACAACTGGTCCGCCGCGTAAGCCTGGGCCTTGGTCAGCGCGTTGAAAAGCGTCGACTTGCCGGCGTTGGTATAGCCGACCAGCGACACCGACATGGTGCGGTTGCGCTCGCGCGCGCGCCGTTGCGTGCCGTGCTGGCGGCGCAGTTTGTCGAGCCGGGTCTTGAGCGCCTTGATGCGCTCGCCGATCAGCCGGCGGTCGGTTTCGAGCTGGGTTTCACCGGGGCCGCGCAGGCCGATACCGCCTTTTTGCCGCTCCAGGTGGGTCCAGGCGCGGATCAGCCGCGTGGACAGGTACTGCAGTTGAGCGAGCTCGACCTGCAGCTTGCCTTCGTGGCTGCGGGCGCGCTGCGCAAAAATATCGAGAATCAGGCTCGTGCGATCGATCACGCGCCTGTTAAGCGCTTGCTCCAGATTGCGCTGCTGAGCCGGCGCGAGAGCATGATTGAAGATGACGAGTTCAATGTCGTTCGCCTCGCACGCGAGACGCAGTTCTTCGGCCTTGCCGCTGCCGACGAACATCTTGGCATCGGGACTGGACCGGCGTCCGGTGAGGGTAACGATGGGATTCGCGCCCGCGCTTTGCGCGAGCAGGCTGAGTTCTTCGAGACTGGCTTCGAAATCGATCTTACCGAAGTCGATACCGACAAGCGCTGCGTTGGTCAAATTGGAGGGTGTCAAAATGAAGCGGCCGGGAGAGATCGCCAACGGGCGACACTACGCCGGCCGCGACGAGAGGTTAGGACTGTTCGGAATCCGGGTGGAAATTCACCGGACGGGCCGGCACGACAGTGGAAATGGCGTGCTTGTAGACCATCTGGGTAACCGTATTCCGGAGCAACACGACGTACTGGTCGAACGATTCGATGTTCCCTTGAAGCTTGATGCCGTTGACCAGGTAGATCGACACCGGCACGTGCTCTTTACGCAGTGCGTTCAAAAACGGGTCTTGTAACAATTGCCCTTTGTTGCTCATAGCAAACTCCGTATTTTTTTGCAGGTTGACTAAATTGACGGCGAAGAAAAAGAAATCCGCCGTCAACCGCTACACTATAGCCGATTTTCGTTTTTGCGCGAGCGGGCCGGCCATCCGGCCAAACCCAACACACACGCGGGTTTCAGCCTTTGTCCGCGTAAGGGTTCGTCGATGATCTGAACTCTATGCGCAATGGAGTCCCGGTCAGCCCGAAAGTTTCCCTGAAGCGGTTTTCGAGGTAGCGTTTGTAAGTGTCTGTGATCGCGTCGAGCGCGTTGCCGTGAATCACGATGATCGGTGGATTCTGGCCTCCCTGGTGCGCGTAGCGCAGCTTCGGACGCACCGGACCCCGGCGGCGCGGCTGCTGGAATTCCACGGCTTCGATCAGCGCGCGCGTGAGTTTGGGCGTGGGCAGCTTCGACATCGCGGCTGCATACGCATCGTCAACCGAGCGCATCAATGCACCAATCCCCGTCTTCTCCACCGCTGAAATAAAGTGAAACTTGGCGAAGTCGAGAAATTTTAGTTTGCGTTCGAGATCGGCCTTGGTGCGCTCGCGCACATGCGAGTCGAGGCCGTCCCATTTGTTTACGCCAACCACCAGCGCGCGGCCCTGCTCCACCACGAATCCGGCAATGTGCGCGTCCTGATCGGAGATGTCCTGACGGGCGTCGAGCAGCAGGATCACCACGTTCGCATCCGAAATGGATTGCAGCGTCTTCACCACCGAGAATTTCTCGATCGCTTCGAAGACCTTGCCGCGGCGGCGCAGGCCGGCTGTGTCGATCAGCGTATAGGGCTTGCCCTGACGCTCGAAGTCGACGTAGATCGAGTCGCGCGTGGTGCCGGGCATGTCGAAGGCGATCACACGGTCTTCGCCGACCAGCGTGTTGATGAGCGTCGACTTGCCGACGTTCGGACGGCCCACGATGGCGATCTTGATGCCGTGTGCGGCCTTCTCCTCGTCGCTCTCCTCCGGCTGACCCGCATAGGCGACTTCCAGCGCCTCGTTGATCATCTCGGTCACGCCGTCGCCGTGCGCCGCCGAAATGGCGCGCGGGTCGCCCAGACCCAGCTCGTAGAAATCCGCCGCCACCGCGCTGTACTTCATCCCCTCGGCCTTGTTGACGACGAGGAAAATCGGCCGGCCAGTCTTGCGCAGATAGTCGGCGATTGACTTGTCCTGCGGCGCGAGGCCGTTACGGCCGTCGACGATAAACACGACAATGTCCGATTCCTCGACCGCCTGGCGGGTCTGGCGCGCCATCTCGTGGAGAATGCCGTCCTTCGCGACCGGCTCGAAACCGCCGGTATCGACGACCAGATAGGGGCGCTCGCCCGTGCGGCCTTCGCCGTAGTGACGATCGCGCGTGAGACCCGGGAGGTCGGCAACGAGCGCATCACGCGAGCGCGTGAGGCGGTTGAATAGCGTGGATTTCCCCACATTGGGGCGCCCAACAAGGGCAATTACGGGTTTCATCAGATGTTGTTCACGGTGAAACGCGAGGCCGAGATCGACCACCCCGCGCACGACGCCATGCGGCCGCGTCGCGGCTGCGTTTGACGCAAATTATCACGAATTCGGCCGGCCCCGGATGCGCAGTAGATATGCCCATCCAGGCGGACGCTGGGTTGGCTGTATGGGCGGCGCCGGGGCACTGGGGCCGGCGCAGCGCCTTGTGCCGTAGCACGGACAGCGCTTTGTACTTGTTGATCTTTACTTATTGACCCGGGTTGCCGGACCGCTTCTACGACAGCACGGCCCCGGATATTTCAGGCGCAGGGCGACCGGCGGCTGACAAGCGCGGCGGCATGCCACGGCCCGACGCGACAGACGCCCTGCGGCAAAAACGCACGCGGCCGGCTAAGCCGGCCTGCGCGTGACCGCATCGGCCCTGGCCGCGCTTAACGCGGACGGAAGCCGTACAGGTCGCCGTCGTGCGTCTGCACCACCAGCGTGTCGCCCGCCAGCACCGGCGCAGCGGTAATCGGGCTGCCGTCGGTCGGCATGCGTGCGACAAACGTGCCGTCGTCACGCGAGAGGAAATGCACAAAGCCCTGATAATCGCCCATCACGGCGGCATGGCCCAGCAGGAACGGCACGCTGACTTCGCGGTTCTTCAGCTTGTCGTTGGTCCACAACGGGTTGCCGTTGGTCGCGTCAAATGCGTTCACCACGGACCAGTCATCGCCACCCACCACGGTGTTTTCATCCTGCGCAACACCGGTCGTGCTCGAGAACGGCTTCTCCCACAGCGGGCGGCCGGAGTTCGCGTCGAAGCAGCCAATCTGTCCCTGGAACGTCACGGCACAGGTCTCGGCGCCGACCAGCGTCGGCGGCCCGGTCACGTCATTGATCCGCTCGACTTCCGTCACGCCCTTCGGATAGGACACCGGCGTTTCCCAGAAGCTGTCGCCGGTCTGCAGGTTGATGGCGGCAAACCCGCCGCCCGGGAAGCCTGCGAGCACCGCCGCATCGCCCGCGAAGGTCATGCCCGAGGACACCCGCAGGTTGAGCGGTACCGCGCGATTGCGGTACACCCACTTCTGCTCGCCGGTCTGGGCGTTGAACGCGGTGATCTGGCCGTCGACCGTGCGCACGATCACGTAGCCGTTGCCCACCAGCGGCGGCGAGATGATTTCGCCGGGCGCCGTGTTCTTCCACAGCAGCTTGCCGTCCTGGCCGAGCACATAGACTTCGCCCTTGAGCGCGCCGACGGCCGTCAGCGTGCCGTCGGTGCCTACACCTGCCGACAGGTCGCTGCCGACCTTGATGCGCCAGATGTCCTTGCCGGTCTGAGCGTCGATCTTGGCGACCGAACCGTTCGCGCCCGCGGCATAGACCGCGTTGCCGAACGCCACCGGCGAGAACAGGTAGCGCCCTGCCTTACCGACGCTGGATTTCCAGGCCTGCTGCACGTTCAGCACGGGTTTGAACTCGGTGAGCGGCGTCGGCTCGCGGCGCTCGTCCTTCGTGGATGAGCAAGCCGTCAAGACGAGGACGGTCATCGCACAGGCAACGGGCACAGCGTAGCGTTTCAGCAGATTCATCGGTTGACGTTGCATTTAGGAAGATTAATCAAATAGGGCTGGCGAGGCGTCACGCGACGCTCAACCGCCCAACGCGTCCAGCTTGAACTGGATCAACTGGCGCGTGGATGTATCGGTTTTCGGCAGCGAATCGAGTGCGAGCTGGTAGGCGGCACGCGCGTCCGCACGCTTGCCCTGGGCTGCGAGCAGATCGCCGCGGCCATTTGCCACCACACCCTTGAATGCGTCGGACTGCGGCTCTGCGAGCAGCGCGAGGCCCTGGTCGTAAGACTTGTCGTCGAGCAGCAGCGAGGCGAGACGCAGCTTGGCGATCTGCTTGAACTCGTCGTCCCTGGCGTGATCGATGGTCCATTGCAGTTGGGCCTTGGCGCCCGCTTCGTCGCCGGCCGCGTACAGCGCCTTGGCCGCCAGCAGCGCCGTCATCTGCGCATACGCGGTGCCGCCGAACTTGTCTTCCATGTCGCCGGCCACGCGGGTTACCTGAGCCTTGTCGCCGGCAGTCACCGCCTGTTGAACCTGGTCGTACAGCACCGCGGCTTCCGCTGCCTGGTGCCGTTGCCAGTAATTCCAGCCGTTCCAGCCTGCGGACGCGAGCAGCGCCACCAGCACGATCCACGTGGTGGCATTGCCCCACTGCGCCCACCATGCCTTCAGACCTTCAATTGATTCTTGTTCGTCGTGGTAACTCATCGCCAGGCGATTCCTTCTCTTTTATTACCTTGTATGTGTCGAACCACATGGCCGACGACATGACGCGTCAGTCGTCGCCGTCTTCGGCGGATGCAACCATCGCATTGATTAGAAATTCGGTCAAGTCTTCGGCCGGCACGTTCTGTTGCTCGCTCTTACCGCCGTCCTGGCCGGCGTTGCGCAGCGGCTTCACGCCGACCGTGCCGTTGGCGATCTCGTCTTCGCCGAGGACCACCGCAAAGGCCGCACCGCTTGCGTCCGCACGCTTCATCTGCGACTTGAAGCTGGCGGTCTGGCCGTCGGCGCTGCAATGCAGGATGACGTCAAGACCGGTATCGCGCAGCCGCTCGGCAATGATGAAGGCCTGCTCGCGCGCCGCGTCGCCCTGATGGACCACGTAGACATCGCAACCCTCGTCTTCCGGCACGAGGTTCTCTTCCTTCAGCAGCTCCAGGATACGCTCGATGCCCATCGCCCAGCCGCAGGCCGCCGTCGGCTTGCCGCCCAGTTGCTCGATCAGCGGATCGTAACGGCCACCGGCCGCCACCGTGCCTTGTGCGCCGAGCTTGTCGGTTACCCATTCGAACACGGTCTGATTGTAATAATCGAGACCGCGCACGAGACGCGGGTTGATCGTGAACGGCAGGTTGTTCGCCTTCAGCAGACGCTGCAGCCCTTCGAAGTGCGCGCGCGACGCCTCACCGAGGAAATCGATCAGCTTCGGTGCGTTCTGCGCGATTTCCTGCAGCGCCGGGTTCTTCGTATCGAGCACACGCAGCGGGTTCGTGTAGAGACGGCGCTTCGCGTCTTCGTCCAGCACGTCCATGTGCTTTTCCAGATACGCGATCAGTTCGACACGGTGCGCCGCGCGTTCTTCGGCGAGGCCCAGCGAATTGATTTCGAGACGAATGCCGGTCAAGCCGAGGTCGTCCCACAGACGCTGGCACATCATGATGATTTCAGCGTCGGCATCCGGGCCGGCAAAGCCGAGCGCCTCGATACCCACCTGATGGAACTGGCGATAGCGGCCGCGCTGCGGGCGCTCGTGCCGGAACATCGGGCCGATGTACCACAGACGCTTTGGACCGTCGTACAGCATGTTGTGTTCAATCGATGCGCGCACAACGGCCGCGGTATTCTCCGGACGCATCGTCAGATTTTCACCGTTCAGCGCATCGGTAAAACTGTACATCTCCTTCTCGACGATGTCCGTCACTTCGCCGATACCGCGCGTGAACAGTTGCGTGTGCTCGACGATCGGTGTGCGAATGTTCTGGTATCCGTAAGAACGGAGCATCGACTTGACGGTCGCTTCGAAAAACTCCCACAGCCCTGCGTCCTGAGGGAGGATGTCGTTCATGCCCTTCACACCGGACAATTTCTCGAGCTTTTTCTTCTGTTCAGTCATCTGTGTTCGCTTGATACTTCTTAGTTGAGCGCAGTCGCGCGGCCATAAGTGCGCTCGACGTAGTCGCTCACGATTTGCTGGAATTCTTCGGCGATATGCTCGCCGCGCAGCGTCTTCACCTTTTCGCCGTCGATAAACACCGGCGCAGCCGGGTTCTCGCCCGAGCCCGGCAGGCTGATGCCGATGTTGGCCTGCTTCGATTCGCCAGGCCCGTTGACGATGCAGCCCATCACGGCCACGTGCATCTTCTCGACGCCAGGATACTGGTCGCGCCACACCGGCATCTGCAGGCGCAGATAGGTCTGGATCTGCGAGGCGAGCTCCTGGAACAGCGTGCTGGTGGTGCGGCCGCAACCCGGGCACGCAATCACCATCGGCGTGAATGAGCGCAGACCCATTGTCTGCAGGATTTCCTGACCGACGATCACTTCGCCGGTACGCGGGCCACCCGGCTCCGGCGTCAGCGAAATGCGGATCGTGTCGCCGATGCCCTGCTGCAGCAGCACCGAGAGCGCCGCCGTCGACGCCACGATGCCCTTCGAGCCCATGCCGGCCTCGGTCAAGCCGAGGTGCAGGGCGAAATCGCAGCGGCGCGCGAGTTCGCGGTACACGGCGATCAGATCCTGCACGCCGCTGACCTTGCACGACAGGATGATCTTGTTGCGGCCCAGGCCCAGTTCCACCGCGCGCTCGGCCGAGCCGATCGCCGACTGGATCAGCGCTTCGTACATCACGCTCTGCGCTTCCCACGGCGTGGAACGCGCGGCGTTTTCGTCCATCATCTTCGCGAGCAGGTCCTGGTCGAGACTGCCCCAGTTCACGCCGATCCGCACCGGCTTGTCGTACTGGATCGCGGCTTCGATCATTTGCGCGAACTGCGTGTCGCGCTTCGCGCCGTGGCCGACGTTGCCCGGATTGATCCGATACTTCGACAGCGCTTCCGCACACGCGGGGTAGTCGCGCAGCAGCAGGTGGCCGTTGTAGTGAAAGTCGCCCACGAGCGGCACCGACACGCCCATGCGATCGAGCTGGTCGCGCACGGCCGGCACGGCCGCCGCGGCTTCCGGCGTGTTGACCGTAATGCGCACCAGTTCCGAGCCGGCCTGAGCCAGTTCCTTGATCTGGATCGCCGTACCAATCGCGTCCGCGGTATCGGTATTGGTCATCGACTGCACGCGCACCGGCGCGTCGCCGCCGATCGTCACGAGATTGCCGGCCCAGCGGACGTCGACAGCATGCGACTTGCGCCGCGGTGCCTGGCCGCCGAAAACCGGTTCGTTCGAAGAAATCTGACTGCTGGATTGGGATTGAGCTTCGGAGTGCATCGAAAAACCCATTTACGCCGCATGCGTCACGCGCGACGCATGCCACATGAATTGAAAAAGCGCCGCCGCCCTGAGGGCGGCGACGCATACCGTATTAAGGCAGCGTCAGGCGTGCCACATTGCCCTTGGCGGACGCATACTTCGCCGGATCGACAGGCTGGCCGTCGAGCGACATCGACTCGAGTCCCGCCTTGTTGCCGACCGTCACCTTGAAAGGCCCGACGCCGGAAATTTCCTTGCTTTCGCCTGCGTGCACGAGGCCGGAGAACAACTCCTTGCCGTCGCTCTGACGCACGCTGAACCAACTGTCTTCGCTCACGCGCACAGCGACGATCGACTCGCCCTCAGCCGCTGCCGCCGCATCCGACGCGCCGTTGGCAGTCGTCGCCACGGCGGGCGCACTGGCAGCCTTCGTCGTGGCAGGCGCGGCCGTCTGCGCCGTTGCCTGGGCGTTGACCTGCGCGGCTGACTGCGCGTTTGCCTGCGTACTTGCCGGGCCACCCGCCTGCGAAGCCGCTTTCGGCGCCGCCACAACCGCCGTCGACGAACCCGCTTCGTCACCCGACGGCAACGGCGCCGGCAGTTGCGCAGCCGAAGCCGCATTGTCCGTTGCTGCCTGGGCCTGATCGGGCGCAGATGCGCCAGACGCCGCGTCGTCGCTCACGGCTTCCGAGCCGCCCGCCGGCGCCTGCGCCACCGCACCCGAGGCGCCGTTCGCGTTGCCTGCACCGTTGCCGGCGCTGGCCCGCAGGCGTGCAAGCCACGCGGACGAATCGCCGCCATTGGTATGCCACATGCCCAGCGCGATCACGGCCACGATAACCGCCGCGACACCCCACAGCCACGAGCGATGCTTCTGGGTACCGCTGCCGCCGAGCGACAGCGACACCTTGCCGCGCGGCAGATCTCTGCCCGACGAGGCCGGCATCGACAGGTCCGGCTCCGGCACGCCCTTTTCGCGGCGCAACGCCTGCGTGAACGGCGCCGGATCGGCGCCGAGCATCTTGGCGTAACTGCGCACCACGCCAAGCGCAAAGGTAGTGTCCGGCAACTGGCTGATATCGCCCGCCTCGAGCGCGCGCAGTTTGGCCGAAGACACCTTCAGCCGCGCCGATACGTCGTCGATCGACCAGTTTTTCGACTCGCGGAGTTGCGTCAGCCGCGCCCCCACCGCCATCAGCGAATCCAACCCCGTCTGCACAGCGGGCTGCACCACTGCCCGTGCGGCTGCGGGCGCCGGATGGCTTGTGTCGGTCCCTGTGTCCTGCGGGTGCGGGTGCTGCGGCTCACTCATCCCAAATCCTTTCGCGTCGATTCTTTTTCACTCGTGCGAACCGCCGGGCAGCATGCCTCAAGCCGGTTGCGCAGACCGTTTATAACAAAATGTGCGGCCTCATGTGCCGCTTCCGATCGCTTCTGCAAACTTTCTTTTCAATACCATGTGACACGCCGGTTTTTTCGCGCCCCGCTACCTGACGGTTTCGCGATGCGCACTCCCCGCCGCCGTGCTCACACTGCGCGGACCTCGATAACCTTGGCCGCCTTGCCCATCCGCTCCGCGAGGCGCGTGCGATCCTGCACCGCCCCTGCCAGTTGACCGCAGGCCGCGTCGATGTCGTCGCCGCGCGTCTTGCGCACCGTGGTGACAACGCCCGCGTCCATCAGCACCTGGGCAAACCGCTTGATCTGTTCAGGCTTCGAGCGGATCAGCCCGGACTCCGGGAACGGATTAAACGGGATCAGGTTGAATTTGCAAGGCACGTCGCGCGTCACGGCCAGCAGTTCGCGCGCCTGCGCCTCGCTGTCGTTGACGCCGTCGAGCATGCAGTATTCAAATGTAATGAAATCACGCGGCGCGACTTTCAGATAGCGCTGGCAAGCCGCCATCAGTTCGCGCAACGGATACTTTTTGTTCAGCGGCACCAGCATGTCGCGCAGCGGATCTGTGGGCGCATGCAGCGAAACCGCCAGCGCCACCGGCAGATCCGCGCCGAGCCGGTCCATCATGGGCACCACGCCTGAGGTGGACAACGTGACGCGCCGGCGCGACAGGCCGTAGGCGTTGTCGTCGAGCATCAGGCGCATGGCCGGCACGACCGCGTCGTAATTCAGGAGCGGCTCGCCCATGCCCATCATCACGACGTTCGTGACGACCCGCTCGCCCTTGCCTTCGCCTCCCACCGCCCGGCCGCCGGCCTCGCCACGCGAGGCGCGCAGCGCGAATTCGGCCATGCGGAGCTGGCCGATGATTTCAGCGGTGGTGAGATTGCGTGAGAAACCTTGTTTGCCGGTGGAACAGAACCGGCAGTTGACCGCGCACCCGGCCTGCGACGACACGCACAGCGTGCCCCGCGTTTCTTCCGGGATGTAGACGGTTTCAACCGCGTTGCTGTTACCGACGTCGATCAGCCACTTGCGTGTGCCGTCGCTGGAGATGTGATCGCTGACGATGCCGGGCATTGCGATGGTTGCGCGGCCCTTGAGCTTTTCGCGCAACGACTTCGCCAGATCGGTCATACCGTCGAAGTCTGCAGCGTTGTACTGGTGAATCCAGCGCTGCAATTGCTTGGCGCGAAACGGCTTCTCGCCCAGGCTGTCGCAGTATGCGACAAGCCCTTGGGCGTCCAGATCGAGAAGGTTGACGGTTGGACTGCTCGTCATATCGAATCCTGCCATTTCAGTGCGAGACTTTACGTTCATGCAACAAGCTGCATGAACGTATATGCCGTTCGCGCCCGTTCCTGCTGCTTTACCTTACTACTTCGCCGAGCGATTAGCGCGAGTAAACGTTGACTTCCGGGAAGAAGAAAGCGATCTCGACCTTGGCGGTTTCCGGTGCGTCCGAACCGTGCACGGCGTTCGCGTCGATGCTGTCAGCGAAGTCAGCACGGATGGTGCCCTTTTCTGCCTTCTTCGGATCCGTTGCGCCCATCAGGTCGCGGTGCTTCAGGATGGCGTTTTCGCCTTCGAGCGCCTGCACGATCACCGGGCCGGAGATCATGAAGTCGACGAGGTCCTTGAAGAACGGACGTGCAGCGTGCACAGCATAGAACTTCTCTGCGTCGGCGCGCGACAGATGAACCATGCGGGCAGCAATGATCTTCAGGCCAGCGTTTTCGAAACGGCTGTAGATCTGGCCGATCACGTTCTTGGCCACAGCGTCCGGCTTGATAATCGACAGGGTGCGTTCGATCGCCATAAAAACTCCAGAAAATTAAGAGGTTACAGATTCAAATGAATCAGCTATTGTAGCATGTTCCCATGTATCATTGCGATTGAACCCTTTCAGCATTGAAAGACTCCAAGGAGGAGTCTGTATTTCTCTGTAACAGGGCGCCGCGGGGGATTGAAACTCCCCGCCCCGGCGCTAATCTTAGGGTTGTACGGATCAAGCGACTGGCGGCAGGTTTGCCGGCCGGCGCTGCATAAACCACGGCGAGTCACTGCGCCTGACGCAAGGAGAAACCATGAACGAGCATCCCTATAGCTTTGGCCGCAATGGCGCTGTCAGCACGGCCGAAACCCGCAACCGCGTGCTGCGCAACACGTACTGGCTGCTGGCATTGTCCATGGTGCCAACGGTGCTGGGGGCATGGGTTGGCGTCGCCACCGGGTTCTCGCTGTTCGCGGCCACCAGCCCGGCCATGAGCATGCTGGCGTTCTTCGCCATCGCGTTCGGCTTCATGTTCGCCATCCAGCGCACCAAAGACAGCGCAGTCGGCGTGTTCGTGCTGCTCGGCTTCACGTTCTTCATGGGCCTGATGCTCTCGCGCATGCTGAGCTTCATCCTCGGCTTTTCGAACGGACCGTCGCTGATCATGCTGGCGTTCGGCGGCACCGGGGTGATCTTCACCGCCATGGCCACCATCGCCACGGTCAGCAAGCGCGACTTCTCGGGTCTCGGCAAGTGGCTGTTCGTGGGTGTGATCGTGCTGCTGCTCGCCATGGTCGCCAACATGTTCCTGCAGTTGCCGGCGCTCATGCTGACGGTCTCGGTGCTTGCCATCGCCATCTTCTCGGCGTACATGCTGTTTGACGTGCAGCGCGTCGTGAACGGCGGCGAGACGAACTACATCACCGCGACGCTGGCCATTTATCTGGACCTGTACAACGTGTTCGTGAACCTGCTGGCGCTGCTCGGCATCTTCGGCGGCAACCGCAACTAAGCGCGAAGGCGTCAGCGCAGAGGCGCTGGCGCGGTAACTCCACGCAACCATGCGGGCCTGGCGCCCGCATGAAAAAACGCCCATCACGGTCAACCGTCATGGGCGTTTTCTTTTGTGCTGCTGCGCTTGCCTTCGGGCGCCCGTTACGCCGTGCGTGCCGATTAAAACTTCAAAGGCTCAGCCAGTCGAAGCCGTCATCCTGCGACGCCACCACCACCTCGGTGGCCGCCGTACCCAATACGCCCGCCATGGCGGCCCGGGCAAGTTCCGGGGAATTGTTCTGCTGGCTCAGATGCGCCGCGACCAGATGACGCAAGCGCGAGCGGTCGAGAGAGGCGAGGATTTCCGCTGCCGCTTCGTTGTTCAGATGGCCGTGATTGCCGCCGATGCGCGCCTTCAGCGATTGCGGATAACGGCTCGCCGCCAGCATCCGCAGGTCATGGTTGCATTCGAGCACGAGCGCATCGCATCCGCTCAGCACGGCGCTGATGTGCGGCGTCGAAGTGCCGACGTCGGTCAGCACGCCCAGCCGGCTCGCGCCGTCGGACATCACGTATTGCAAAGGCTCACGGGCGTCGTGGGGAACGGTATAGGGCAGCACGCTCAGGTCGCCGATGGCAACCGCCTCGTCGCCCCACAACACGCGCAGGTCGACCTCGGCCTCGTCGGCGCCCACTGCGCGCGCCGTGCCCCAGCTCATGTACAGCGGAATCGACCATTTGCGCGCCAGCGTCAAGGCGCTGCCGATATGGTCGCTGTGTTCGTGGGTGATAAGAATGGCGTCGAGACCCTCGACGCCCGAGCCGAGCCGCCCAAGACGGCGTTCGACTTCCTTTGCCGAGAAGCCGCAGTCGAGCAATACGCGCGTGGTGGTCGCGCCGCTTTGCACTTCCACGAGCAAAGCATTGCCTTCGCTGCCGCTTCCCAGGCTGGCGAACCGCACGGCTCGCCTTAGTTCAGTTGCGCGTGCAGCAGCGAAACGATGTGCTGCGCGTCCGACGAGGTGTCCACCTGACCGTTGGCGTCGACCACCGCCACCTGGGTGAGCGCGTCGCCCTTCGGCCGCACGTTGACGAGGAATTCCTGGGCGGGCTTCTTCGAATTGCCGCTATAGAACAGCTTGCCGAGCAGGCCTTCCTTCTTCAGCTCCTGCATCGTGTCCGCATAGCGCACGTAGTAGATGCCCTTCTCGCGATCACGGTTGTCGACGGCAAAATTCGTACGGTCAAGCGCAAGGCCCACGCGCAGCCAGGCACGGTCGAAGGATTCCTGCAGGTCGAGCGTCGCAGCGCCCGCAGCCATATCCACCGTGACCGGCGCGGTAGCCGGGACAGCATCGGTCAGCAGTTGCTTTGCCTGGGCGTCCGTCAGACCGAACTTCTCCATCAGCTTGGCGAGGAACAGCGCTTCCAGCGCCGGATCGCGCGGACGCTCCACCCAACGCGACGAGGTCTTGTCCTGGCCCGTCAGCATTTCTTCCATCTTGCTGTGGGTGATGGAAATGTCCGTGGCGTCGTTCGGACCGCGCGAGACCAGCGTGCGGAAGCTGTCGCGGGTGCCCGACGAGTAAGCGAAGTCCACCACCTTGCCGATCGTGTTGCGGAACCAGTCGTCCGGAATGTTGGCGCGATTCTCAGCCCAGTCGGTCGACATGATGCCGGTCGTCGGCGCGTCGGTCTTCAGCACGAAGCCGTTGTCCTGCCAGAAGTCCTGCAACTGGGGCCACAACTGTTCGGGCGTGCGGCCATCGACCACCAGCCAGCGATGGTCGCCGTCGCGCTCGATGTGCATGCCGAGCGGGTCTTGCGCGTTGGGCACGCCTTCGGTCGAGTTGCCGGCCGCCGTGACAGCGCGCGTCGGTGCACCACCCAAGGCCAGGTTGGCCGGCGGTGCGACATATTTCTGCTGGGTCGGCGTAGATTGCAGGTCGCTCGGCACGTTCAGCGGCGGTGCAATGGACGTGGCCTTGTAATTGACGCGATCGGAAGCAAACCAGTCGTTCAGCGTGTCACAGCCGGCGAGCGTCACCAGGGCAAGCGCCAGCGCCGCCATGCGGGTTGCGTGGAGGGAAAGTGCGGAACGTTTCATGAGGTCCTTCGTGAAGCTGGAACGCGGTGCCTGGTTCAATGCCGGGAACGCGGGCGATATCGACGTCGGTTAAAAAAATGCCGGTGACGGGCTGCTCTGCACTGAAACGGCTCAGCCGAGCAGACCCGCTTCGCGCAGCGCCGCACGCACCACTTCGTGGTAGCGCGCATCGAGCGGGGTGAGCGGCAGGCGGATTCCGCCTTGCACGCGCCCCAGTTGCTGCAGGGCCCACTTTGCCGGAATCGGGTTCGATTCGATAAAGAGGTTCTTATGCAGCGACAGGAGTTTCAGGTGAATCTCACGCGCGGTTTTCGCGTCGGCCGCGAGAGCAGCCTTGCACAACTCGCTCATGGCGCGCGGCGCAACGTTCGCGGTCACCGAAATATTGCCGTGGCCGCCCAGCAGCATCAAGGCGATCGCAGTCGGATCGTCGCCGCTGTAAATGCCGAAGTGCGCCGGAGCCGACTTGATCAGGTGCGCCGCGCGGTCGACATTGCCCGTCGCTTCCTTCACGCCCACGATGCCCGGCACCTGCGCACAACGCAAAATCGTTTCGTTAGACATATCCGCGACCGTGCGGCCGGGGACGTTGTACAGGATCACCGGCAGATCCACCGTCTCGGCGATCTTGGCGAAATGGCGGTAGATGCCTTCCTGCGTCGGCTTGTTGTAGTACGGCACTACTTGCAGGGTCGCGTCCGCGCCAACCTCTTTGGCCTGCTGCGTCAGCTCAATCGCCTCGGTCGTGGAGTTGCCGCCCGAGCCGGCGATCACCGGAATGCGGCCTGCCGTGTGATCCACAGCGGTCTTGACCATCAGCACGTGCTCTTCGACCGACAACGTAGCCGATTCGCCGCTGGTGCCGACCACGACGAGCGCGTTCGTACCCTCTTCGATATGCCAGTCGATCAGCTTGCGGAACGCCGGCAGGTCGAGGCTGCCGTCTTCGAGCATCGGGGTGATGATGGCCGGAATGCTGCCGCGAATCTGGGGACCGTTACCGTGGATGCCGCCTTGAGTGCCGCTTTGAGTACCGTTAGACATGAAACGCCATGAATTTAATCAGTAAACCGCGATTGTAGCGGATTAGCCAGCCAGTTCGTAACAAGGCGGGGGCGGTACCGGCGTATCTGCCTTTCCGTCTCCCCGTACCTCACCGGAAGCCGGCTCCGCCTCCAGAATTGCGCAGATCCGCTGAACGTAAGCCGGGCGCGGCTGCGCAAGAAAACCATCTTGAAATGCAATCACCCGCAAGCGCAGGCGCACGACGTCGAGCAACTCCCCCGGCTGCAGCAGGAACGCCGGGTTGGACGGCTTGCCGACAGTCTGGTTGCCGTGCGCGAAGGTCTCGTAAATCAGCACGCCGCCTGGCGCAAGTGCCTCGAGCAGACGCGGAAACAACGGCCGATGCAGGTAGTTCGTCACCACCACCGCGGCGAATTTCGCATCGTCGGGCAACGGCCAGGGCGCGCCTTCGAGATCGGCCACGTGCGCCGTAATCTGGGGCTCGTCCCGCATGGTGGAGAGCGCTGCCGCATCGCGATCAAGCGCCGTCACGGGATGGCCATGCGCGGCGAACCAGCGCGCGTGCCGCCCTGCCCCCGCGGCTACATCGAGCACCGCACCGCCGGGCGCCACCAGATGAGTCCAGTGACGCACCCAGCGCGACGGCTCGCCGAGCGTCACGCCGGCCGCGCTGGGAAGCGCGGCGCCGGTAGAAATGGCGGATACGGGTTCGCTCATGGCCTGCGGAAAACGGTGTACACGGTTCGTGTCCCGCGAGTCACGGACAACGACGCCCTCAATTGTACGAGAGGCCCATCGCCTCGCGCACATCGCGCATCGTTTCGGTGGCGAATCTGCGGGCCTTGTCGCAGCCGTCGGCGACGATGGCGCGCAGCAGCGATGGGTCGTCCATGTATTTCTGGGCGCGCTCGAGCATCGGTTGCTGTTCGCGCAGAATGCCTTCGATCACCGGCTGCTTGCACTCGAGACAGCCAATGCCGGCCGAGCGGCAGCCCTTTTGCACCCACTCGTGAGTGGTTTCGTCCGTGTAGACCTGATGCAGTTGCCACACCGGGCACTTGTCCGGATCGCCCGGATCGGTGCGGCGCACGCGCGCCGGGTCGGTCGGCATGGTGCGGACTTTCTTCGTGATGGTTTCCGCGTCTTCCCGCAGGCCGATCGTGTTGCCGTAAGACTTCGACATTTTCTGGCCGTCGAGACCGGGCATGCGCGACGCCTCGGTCAGCATGGCTTGCGGCTCGACCAGGATGATCTTGCGCGAGCCTTCGAGGTAGCCGAACAGGCGCTCGCGGTCGTTCAGCGACAGGCTTTGCGACTCTTGCAGCATCGCGCGGGCCTGTTCGAGCGCTTCGTCGTCGCCTTCCTGCTGGTAGGCGTTGCGCAGCTCGTGATACAGCTTCGAGCGCTTGCCGCCAAGCTTCTTCGCCGCTTCGTTGGCCTTCTCTTCGAAGCCCGGTTCGCGGCCGTACAGGTAGTTGAAGCGCCGGGCAATTTCGCGCGTCATCTCGACGTGCGGCACCTGGTCTTCACCGACCGGCACCAGCGAGCCGCGATACAGCAGGATGTCCGCCGCCATCAGCACCGGATAGCCGAGGAAACCGTAGGTGGACAGGTCCTTGTCCTTCAGCTTCTCCATCTGCTCCTTGTAGGTCGGCACGCGTTCGAGCCAACCGAGAGGCGTGCTCATGCCGAGCAGCAGCGCCAGTTCCGCATGTTCCGGCACCTTGCTCTGGATAAAGAGCGTGGCCTGGGCCGGATCGATGCCCGAGGCGAGCCAGTCGATCAGCACTTCCCAGACGTTCTTTTCGATAACCTCGGGCGTTTCGTAGTGCGTCGTGAGGGCGTGCCAGTCGACCACGCAGAAGAAGCACGGGTATTCGGACTGCAGCCGGACCCAGTTTTTCAGCACACCGTGATAGTGGCCGAGGTGCAGGGAGCCGGTAGGCCGCATGCCGGAGAAAATACGGTCAGGGAACATGGTTTTATTGAAAAAGCGAAACGAGAGGGGTCAGGATGGCGTTGACAGCATCGTAGCCAAGATAGACGAGCGGGTTCAGCCAATAGCGGGTCAGCACGCCTGTCATCACCAGCGCCATCACGATGAAAAAACCATACGGTTCGAGGCGCGACAACGCAATCGCCTGACGCGGCGGCAGCAACGCCGCCAGCACGCGCCCGCCGTCGAGCGGCGGCAGCGGAAACAGATTGATCACACCCAGCACCAGATTGACGAGGATGCCCGCCTGAGCCATGCGCGTGAAGAACGGCTCGTCGACGCCCAGCACTCCCAGTGCGATGCTCACCACGGCCCACGCCAGCGCCTGGACGAAATTGCACATCGGGCCGGCCAGCGCGACCCACAGGCTGCCCCAGCGTGGATTTCGCAGGTTGCCGAAGGCCACCGGCACCGGTTTGGCGTACCCAAACATGAACATGCCCTTGGTGGCGATATACAGCACCAGCGGAATGACAATAGTGCCGATCGGGTCGATATGGCGCATCGGATTGAACGACACGCGACCCAGCGCGTAAGCGGTATTGTCGCCGAGCAGGCGCGCCACGTAGCCATGGGCGGCTTCGTGCAACGTGATGGCGAAAATCACGGGCAACGCGTAGACCGCGATGGTCTGTATCAGGGAAGAGTCCATAACCAGTTATTGTAACAACGCCATTGCCTGCATCTGTCCGCTTTCATCCATACAGGCGTCAGGATGGACTGTCAGGCCGGCCAGCTTGCGCGCACCGGGGCAGACTCTCATGCCGGCTGCTCAAGCCCGAATGGCGCGAGACTGCCGCGCCCTGCGCGCACCAGTACCGGTTCCGGCCCGGTCAGATCGACTACCGTCGACGGCTCGCAGCGGCACGCCCCGCCGTCGATCACCAGATCGACCTGCTTTTCCAGGCGCTCACGGATCTCCTCAGCGTCGTTCAGCGGCTGGGTCTCGCCCGGCATGATCAAGGTGGAGCCGAGCAGCGGCTGGCCCAGTTCCTCGAGAATCGCCAGCGTGATGGCGTGATCCGGCACCCGCAGCCCGATCGTCTTGCGCGACGGATGCGACAGGCGCCGCGGGACCTCCTTGGTCGCCTCGAGCACGAACACGTACGGACCCGGCGTGACCGATTTGATCAAACGGTATTGACGATTGTCGACCATCGCGAAGTTCGCGAGCTCGGACAGATCGCGCACCAGCAGCGACAGCAATTGACGCTCGTCGAGTCCACGAATCCGCCGCAGACGCTCGACCGCGTGCTTGTCGTCGAGGTGGCAGGCGAGCGCATAGCTCGAATCGGTCGGCAGCGCGACCACGCCGCCGTCGTTGATGATCTGCGCGGCCTGCTTGATCAGACGCGGCTGCGGATTATCCGGATGGAGCCGAAAGAATTGGGACATGGTTGTTATCGGGAGAGTCGGAGTGGCCGGGGCCTCTTACTGCAACCGCGGCAAGCGCGCCGCCGCGGCGCGGCCTGCCCTCACAACCAGCGTTCCCAGACGGGCTTCAGGTCGGACGGCAAGGGCGGCAAGCTGCCGAGTTCGACCCGGCCCTCACCCGCTGCATGGAAATCAGAGCCGCGTGAAGCCTCGAAACCGAAGCGGCGCGCGACGTCTGCGTACTCGCGATACTGGTCCGGCGTATGGCTGCCCGTCACCACTTCGATGGCCTTGCCGCCCAGATCGATAAACTCGCCGAACAGCGTATCGAATTCCAGTGGGGTGTAGTCGTAGCGCCCCGGATGGGCGATCACGGCTTCGCCGCCCGCCGCCTGAATCCAGCGGACCGCATCCGCGAGCTTGGACCAGCGGTGCGCGATATAGCCGGGTTTGCCGTCGCCCAGGTAACGCGTGAACACGTCCTGGGTCGATTGCGCGTAGCCGTGTTCCACCATGAAGCGCGCGAAATGCGTGCGCGAGATCATGTCCGGGTTCGACACATACTTCAGCGCGCCCTCGTAGGCGTTCGGCACGCCGAGCGTATCGAGCAGCTCGCCGATCGCCTCGGCACGCGCGGCGCGGCCGTTGCGGGTGCGCGCGAGGCCGTCGATCAGCGTCTGGCAGGTGTCGTCGACATGCAGGCCGACGATATGCACCGTGCGTGCGGCCCACGTCACCGAAATTTCCACCCCGCCCACGTAGCGCATGCCGAGCTCCTTGGCGGCCTGGCGTGCTTCGGCCTGACCGCCCACCTCGTCGTGATCGGTCAATGCCCACAGGGTCACGCCGCCGGCGTGCGCGCGGCGCGCGACGTCGGCTGGCGCAAGCTGGCCATCGGAAACGGTGGAATGACAGTGCAGGTCGGCGTTCATCTGTATTTTGGGAGGGTTCTGGGCTCATTTTACTGCAACGCAGTAAGCCCAGCAGACGATTCGCCAACGCACAACTCTTTGCGAAAAACGCGCTGACCGAAAAATGTTATGCGCAAAATCCCTCGATCAGCGCAGCAACCTGCTCCGGTTGATCGTGATGGACCATATGCCCTGCGTCGTCGATGATCTTTTCGCGCCAGTCGGGAAACGCGTTGAAGCGCGCCTTGAATTCCGCAAGCGGCACTTCGCCGGCAATCTGCGCGAGCGTGGGCGAGCCGGCCGCCTCGACGTGCAGCACCTTGGCGCGCACTTGCGACCAGACCGCCATAATTTCGTCGAGGCGGTACAGGAGCGGGCCACGCACCTTATGGGCCGGGTCGGCGAGCAGCATGAAGCCGCCCTCGCCATCCGGCTTCGACCAGTGTTCGGCCAGAAAGCGCGCACGCTGCGGCGCGAGACGCGGGTTGGTCTTCGTCAGGCGAGCCGCCACCTCGTCGAGCGACGCGTAGGGCCTCAAACGCGGCGGCTCGCGCAACTCGTCGAGCCAAAGGCGCAAACGCTTCGGCGCCTGGCTGGATTTGGCGGCGGCAAGGCCGAAGCCTTCCAGATCCACCACCCGGCGCACCCGCTCGGGGCGTGCCCCGGCGTACAGGCACACTACGTTCGCCCCCATGCTGTGGCCGATCAGGTTCACTTCGCCGCTCGGGGCGTAATGATCGAGCAGCGCATCGAGGTCCGCCACGTAGTCCTGAAACCAATAGCTGCCGCCGCCACGCTCGGCCACCGTCCAGTCGGACAGCCCAAAACCGCGCGCATCCGGAGCGATCACCTGCCAGTCGCCGCCGAGCGCGTCGACCACGAACTGGAACGACGCCGCCACGTCCATCCAGCCGTGCAGCATGAACAGCGCCGGGGCGCCCGGATTGCCCCAGCGCCGCACGTGCAGGCGTACACCGCGCACGGAGATGAAATCGGACTCTGAAGTGTTCATGAGCAGGCAGCGCCTAAAAAAGAATGATCGTTCGATTATAACGAGGTGGGCGGCGGGAAGGCGGCGGCGTGTCTCGAGTGTCAGTTCAGACAACCGCTCGGGCGCCGGACCGTACGCCGGCTCAAACCCCGGGCGGAGGATTCGAGCCGCTATCGTCAGGTCGGCCAGGTCCGCCAGCTCGGCCAGATCCGTCAGATCCGTCAGATCCGTCGAGTCCGGCGAGCGCAGCCAGTTCGGCCTCGTCGAAACCGGCGTCGCGGCGAGCCTCGAAATTGAACGGACCGCGCAATTTCGGCGCGTGATACTGGTCGGCAAGTTGCGTGTAGGTGGTGTGCGGATCGAGACCGCCCTCGTCGCACAGGTAGCGGAACCAGCGGTTACCGATCAGCACATGGCCGATCTCGTCGCGCAGAATCACGTCCAGAATCGCCGCCGAAGCGTGGTCGCCAGCCTGCTGCAGGCGCGCCCGGATCGGCGGCGAGGCGTCGAGGCCGCGCGCCTCCAGCGTGCGCGGCACCAGCGCCATGCGTGCCAGCACGTCGCCGCGCGTGCGTTCGCACATATCCCACAACCCGTCGTGGGCGGGAAAATCGCCGTATGCGTGACCGAACTCGGCGAGCCGTGCGACCAGCAGCGAGAAATGGTGAGCTTCTTCCGCGGCCACCTTCAGCCAGTCGGCGTAGAAAGCCGCAGGCATGCCGCCAAAGCGCCAGACCGCGTCGAGGGCGAGATTGATGGCGTTGAACTCGATATGCGCCAACGCGTGCAGCAGCACCGCACGCCCTTGCGGCGATTGCATGCTGCGGCGGCCGAGCTTGCGCGGCTCCACCAGTGCGGGCCGATCCGGCCGTCCGGGCAGGCCAGCGGGCTCGACGATCGGCGTGGCTGGCAGGTAGGCGGCGTTACCGTCCAGTGCCGTGGCGTACAAAGCGCGCACGGTGGCCGCCTTGGCCAGCGGGTCGCGCTCGCGCAGCGCCTCCAGCGCCTCGGTACGGGCGCAGCGCGTTGAGCAGGATGCAAGAGGAACGGCGGAATTCATCGTGGCGGAACGAGCAAGCAACTGGGGAAAGGGACAAACACCGGGACGGGCGCGCCCCGGAAACACAAGGACAAGAGCAAAGACGGGCGCAAGGACAAACCGCTCAGCTTGCCTGGCGGCGCCTTCGAGCGGCCTATCTACGCAACCGTTTACAATACGCCATTCGACCATACGGCGCGCTGCTCGCGCTGCCGTCACACCCGCCGGCGACGACGCGGCGACCGATCGACCCAGGAGACAGTGTGGCAATCTACAAGCTTGGCGATGCAGCCCCGACCATCCACGAAAGCGTGTTCGTGGCCGATACCGCAACCATCATCGGCAAGGTCACGCTCGAAGAAAATTCGAGCGTCTGGTTTGGCGCCGCAATCCGCGGCGACAACGAGCTGATTTCGGTCGGCGCCGGCAGCAATGTTCAGGAAGGCGCCGTGCTGCATACGGACCCCGGCTATCCGCTGACGATCGAAGCCAACGTCACCATCGGCCATCAGGCCATGCTGCACGGCTGCACCATCAAGGAAGGCGCCCTCGTCGGAATTCAGGCGGTGGTCTTGAATGGTGCGGTGATCGGCCGCAACTGTCTGGTCGGAGCAGGCGCCGTCGTCACCGAGGGCAAGGTATTTCCTGACAATTCGCTGATTCTGGGCGCGCCGGCCAAGGTTGTGCGCGAACTGACGGAAGCCGACATCGCCGGCCTGCGCCGCAACGCGGCCAATTATGCCGAGCGGCGAGCCTATTTCAAGGCGCAACTCGTGCGGATCGGCTGACCAGCCGTTCTCGCGCGGCGCGCGCACGCGTGGCATCACTGCTGCGCCATTCGACCGAGGAAAAGTTGTGAACGACCAGTTGCAAAAATTCATGTTCAGCGCGGCGCCGGTGCGCGGCGAAATCGTTTCGCTGCGCAACACGTGGCAAGAAGTGCTGACGCGCCGCGACTACCCGGCGCCGGTGCGCACGATACTGGGCGAAATGATGGCCGCCTGCGCGCTGCTGTCGGCGAACCTGAAGTTCGACGGCACGCTCATCATGCAGATTTTCGGCGACGGTCCAGTCAAGATGCTGGTGGTGCAATGCAGCTCCGACCTGTCGATGCGAGCCACCGCCAAGTTTTCCGGCGAGGCGGCCAGCACCATCGGCGACGACACCACGCTGATCGAACTCGTCAACGCCAGCGGCCACGGCCGTTGCGTGATCACGCTCGACCCGCGCGTCAAGCAGCCGGGCCAGCAGCCCTACCAGGGGATCGTGCCGCTGTCGGGCGTCGACGGCCCGCTCAACTCGATGTCGGAAGTGCTCGAGCACTATATGCACCACTCCGAACAGCTCGACACGCGTCTGTGGCTCGCCGCCAATACCGAGCGCGCAGTCGGCATGCTGCTGCAGAAGCTGCCCGGCGACGGCGGCATCGTCCCGCATCCAGGCGAGCTCGACGTGGATACCTGGGAGCGCGTCTGCACGCTGGGCAGCACGCTGTCGCAGGACGAACTGCTGAAGGAAGAGCCGGAAACCGTGTTCCGGCGCCTGTTCTGGCAGGAAAATGTGCAGCATTTCGAGCCGGCGCAGGCGCGTTTCGAATGTTCCTGCTCGCGCGAAAAGGTCGGCGCGATGCTGAAAATGCTGGGCCGCGAAGAGGTGGATAGCGTGATCGAAGAACGCGGCCACGTGGAAATTCATTGCGAGTTCTGCAACCAGCGCTACGAGTTCGATCCGGTCGATGTGGCGCAACTTTTTGTCGCCAGCGGGCTCTCAGAAGGAGTCTCTCCCGCTGCTGAGCAGCGGCATTAAAACGCGCCGGACGCGCCCTCTGCAAAGCTGCTCAGGCAGCGCGCCGCGCGATATCGTTGAACATTGGCCGCGCCTGCATTTTCCGGTTTGCTCGGGCATGCGACCGATGGAGGTCAGAAAAATGAACAACCCTACTCCGTTTCCTTTCCTGCACGGGCTTCGCAGCGCCGTCGCACTGTCGCTCGTGGCGGGCAGCGTCATGCTGAGCGGCTGCGTGATGGATCCGCCCGGCCCGTCGCCTATCTACAGCCGGTTGCCGGCCGACCAGTCCGGCCTGCCGAACGGCGCCCGCCCGCTCACTGAGGAAGAACGCCAGCGCTACGACGCCATCGACAAACAGGTGATGGCCGAGCAGAACCAGGCAATCGCCGCCGACAACGCCGCGCAGGCGTGGGCACGCTACTACACGCCGCCGGTGACGGTGTACGGCGGCTACTATGGCGGAGGCTGGGGACCGGGCTGGGGTGGCGGCATCGGTTACGGCTATGCGCCCGGCTGGGGATGGGGCTGGTAATTTGCAGGACGCGGGTCAATCCGGCGTGGAACCGGGCATCCAGCCCAGCATCTAGCCCCTGCGGCCCGAAGGCTATCCGGCTCAATGCGCCGGTTTCTTCTCTTTCGTAGTCTTGTCCTTGCCACTGTGCTTGCGATCCGGCTTCGCACGCGATTCCGGATTCGGCACCACACGCACCGGCGCGGCCGAGACCTCACCGCGCGTCGAAGTAGCCACCGGTGCGTTATTCGGCGCAGGCAACGGCGCATTGGGCGCGACGAACTGCACGAACACTTCGCCGTCCTTGACCATGCCCATCTCGTAACGCGCGCGCTCTTCGACCGCAGCCGTGCCGTTCTGCAGATCCTGCACTTCGCCCGCAATGCGTTCGTTGCGCAGCTTCTCGTCGACGTTCTTCTGCATCTGCTGCGCCAGTTCGCCTTGCAGTTCATGCACGCGCAGCCAGCCGCCATGCCCCCACCAGAGCGGGTACTGGATCAGCGCCAGCAGTACGATCAGGACAGCAGTGACAAGCCGCATGAAGTAAGCACAATAAATACACGCCGCCCTGCGCTATACGCAGGGCGGCGTGCTGAATCAGAAACGAAAGAGAACCGGCTCAATGGTCAAAACCTGCGTCAAGCCTCACGGTCACGTCGGGTTACCAACGCACAATCAACGCAGATTGTAGAACGCCGACTTGCCCGGGTAGCTGGCGATATCGCCGAGGTCCTCTTCAATACGCAGCAACTGGTTGTATTTCGAGATACGGTCGCTACGCGACAGCGAGCCCGTCTTGATCTGACCGGCGTTCAGGCCAACGGCGATATCGGCAATCGTCGAATCTTCCGTTTCGCCCGAGCGGTGCGAGATCACAGCCGTGTAACCCGCGCGCTTGGCCATTTCGATCGCAGCGAAGGTTTCCGTCAGCGTACCGATCTGGTTAATCTTGATCAGGATCGAGTTGGCGATGCCCTTTTCGATGCCTTCCTTCAGGATGCGCGTGTTGGTGACGAACAGATCGTCGCCCACCAGCTGGATCTTCTTGCCGAGCTTGTCGGTGAGGATCTTCCAGCCGGCCCAGTCGCTTTCGTGCATGCCGTCTTCGATCGAGACGATCGGGAACTTGTCGGCCAGCGCGCCCAGGTAATCGGCGAATTCACTCGACGACAGTTGCAGGCCTTCTCCCGCCAACTGGTACTTACCGTCGTGGTAGAACTCGCTCGCCGCGCAGTCCAGCGCCAGCAGCACATCTTCGCCGGCACGGTAGCCGGCCTTTTCGATGGCTTGCAGGATGGTCGACAGGCACTCGTCGTTGCTGCCGAAGTTCGGCGCGAAGCCGCCTTCGTCGCCCACGGCCGTGCTCATGCCGCGGTCTGAGAGAATCTTCTTCAGCGCGTGGAACACTTCGGCGCCGCAACGCAGTGCTTCGCGGAAGGTCGGCTGGCTGACCGGCACAATCATGAATTCCTGGATGTCCAGGCTGTTGTTGGCGTGCGCGCCACCGTTGACGATGTTCATCATCGGCACCGGCAGTTGCATTGCGCCCGAGCCGCCGAAGTAGCGGTACAGCGGCAGGCCGGCTTCTTCAGCCGCGGCCTTGGCAACCGCCATCGACACGGCCAGCATCGCATTCGCGCCGAGACGCGACTTGTTGTCGGTGCCGTCGAGTTCGAGCAGGGTCTTGTCGAGGAAAGCCTGCTCGGAAGCGTCGAGGCCCATGATCGCTTCGGAGATTTCGGTGTTGATGTGCTCAACGGCCTTCAGCACACCCTTGCCGCCGTAGCGCCCGGTTTCGCCGTCGCGCAGTTCGATCGCTTCGCGCGAACCCGTCGATGCACCCGACGGAACCGCGGCACGACCCATCGTGCCGGACTCGAGCAGCACGTCGCATTCGACGGTGGGGTTGCCTCGCGAATCGAGAATCTCTCGACCGATGATATCTACGATAGCACTCATGGTTTCCTCAAGAAATGACGTTGGATTCTTACGGTGAAACGGCATCTGGCGTGCGAGGCACAGCCTCTAACCAGACACCCTGGACAACCATTGGGTTCAACTCGGGATTTAAAACGAATTCGGACGCGCCGCGTCGGCCCGGAAGTCGACACAGCGCACGGACCAGCATCAGTTGAAATCGCTTTCGAGGAACGGCGTGCGCTTCACGGCCTGATCGAGCGTCAGCAACGTTTCGAGCAGGTCGGCCATGCGATGCAGGGGCACGGCGTTCGGACCATCCGACTTGGCTTCCGCCGGCTTCGGATGGGTTTCCATGAAGAGCCCGGCCACACCGGTCGCCACAGCGGCACGTGCAAGCACCGGCACAAATTCGCGCTGGCCGCCCGAACTGGTGCCCTGCCCGCCCGGCAACTGCACCGAGTGAGTTGCATCGAACACGACCGGTGCGCCGGTTTCGCGCATGATCGCGAGCGAGCGCATGTCCGAGACGAGGTTGTTATAACCGAACGACACACCGCGCTCGCAGGCCATGAAGCGGTCTTCCGACAGACCGGCTTCACGGGCGGCGGCGCGCGCCTTGTCGATCACGTTCTTCATGTCGTGCGGCGCGAGAAACTGGCCTTTCTTGATGTTGACCGGTTTGCCCGAACGCGCGCAAGCGTGGATGAAGTCCGTCTGGCGGCACAGGAACGCCGGCGTCTGCAGCACGTCGACCACCGAGGCGACCTGCTCGATCTCGTGTTCCGCATGCACGTCGGTCAGCACCGGCAAGCCGAGCTGGCGCTTCACTTCCGAGAGGATGCGCAGGCCCTCGTCCATGCCCAGACCGCGGAACGAGGTGCCGCTGCTGCGATTGGCCTTGTCGTACGACGATTTGTAGATGAACGGGATGTTCAGCTTCGCGCAGATTTCCTTGAGCCGGCCGGCCGTGTCGATCGTCATCTGTTCGGATTCGACCACACAGGTGCCCGCGATCAGGAAAAACGGCTTGTCCAGCCCGATTTCGAAATCGCCCAGTTTCATGCTTTCTCCTCGGCGAACGACTGCTGGTGCGCCAGCGCCGCTTCGACGAACGATTTGAAGAGCGGATGCCCGTCACGCGGCGTGGACGTGAATTCCGGGTGGAACTGCACGCCGACGAACCACGGGTGCAGATCGCGCGGCAACTCCATCATTTCCGGCAGATCTTCGCTCGGGGTACGGGCGCTGATGATAAGGCCGCCGGCTTCGAGCTGGGGCACGAAGCGGTTATTGACTTCATAACGGTGACGGTGACGTTCGTTCACATCCTTGCCATAAATCTCTTCGGCCATCGTGCCGGGCTTGATCGGGCAGCGCTGCGAGCCGAGACGCATCGTACCGCCGAGGTCCGACTCTTCGGTGCGCGTTTCGACGCGGCCGTCGCGGTCGTACCACTCGGTAATCAGGGCGACCACGCGGCTCGGTGTGTTCGGATCGAACTCGGTGCTGTTCGCGCCTTTCAGGCCGACCACGTCACGCGCGAATTCGATCACGGCGAGCTGCATGCCGAGGCAAATGCCAAGGTACGGCACTTTCGCTTCACGCGCGTATTGAATGGCCCTGATCTTGCCTTCGGTGCCGCGCCGGCCGAAACCGCCCGGCACCAGCACGGCGTCGAGATGCTTCAGGCTTTCGACACCTTGCGTTTCGACCTCTTCCGAATCGATGTATTCGATGTTCACCTTGGTCGACGTGTGAATCGACGCATGGCGCAGCGCTTCGATCAGCGACTTGTACGACTCGGTCAGATCGACATACTTGCCGACCATGCCGATGGTGACTTCGTGCTTCGGATGCTCGAGCTTGTCGACCATCCCCGACCACATCGACAGGTCGGCGGGCTTCGGCGTCAGGCGGAGCTCTTCGCAGACGATCGCGTCCATGCCCTGATCGTGCAGCATTTGCGGAATCTTGTAGATGCTGTCCGCGTCCCACACCGAGATCACGGCGTCTTCCGGCACGTTGGAGAACATCGATATCTTCGCGCGCTCGTCGTCCGGGATGGGACGGTCGGCACGGCACAGCAGCACGTGCGGCGAGATGCCGATTTCACGCAGCTTCTGCACGCTGTGCTGGGTCGGCTTGGTCTTCAGTTCGCCGGCCGTGGCAACCCAGGGCACCAGCGTCAGGTGCACGAAGCACGAGCTGTTGCGACCGAGGCGCAGGCTCATCTGGCGAGCGGCTTCTAGGAACGGCAGCGATTCGATATCGCCCACCGTGCCCCCGACTTCGACGATAGCGACATCCGGCTCGCCGCACGTTGCCGACGCTGCGCCACGTTCGATGAACGCCTGGATTTCGTTCGTGATATGCGGGATCACCTGCACGGTCTTGCCCAGATAGTCGCCGCGGCGTTCCTTGCGGATTACCGATTCGTAAATCTGGCCCGTGGTGAAGTTGTTGGCCTTGCGCATCTTGGTGCTGATGAAGCGCTCGTAGTGGCCGAGGTCGAGGTCAGTCTCCGCCCCATCTTCCGTCACGAACACTTCGCCGTGTTGAAACGGGCTCATCGTGCCGGGGTCGACATTGATGTAGGGATCGAGCTTGAGGAGGGTGACTTTCAGACCGCGCGATTCGAGGATCGCGGCGAGGGAAGCGGCGGCAATACCCTTGCCGAGGGAAGAGACTACGCCGCCGGTGACGAAAACATATTTGGTCATCGCTGGATGCTCGCGGGAAAAACGGATTATACCGTAAAGCAGGGCCTCAACCCAGCAAAATACGAGGCATCCGTGCCGATCCTGCACCGTTTCTGTGCCGCCTGTGTCTATGCCACCTATGTCTGTGTCACCTATGGCTGCTGCGATGCGGCTGCGTGGTTACCGCGTGCTTGCCACAGGAGCGCCGTGCGACCCGCCCGCCGCTTCGCATCAGGTGCGCCGCTCCAGCTCGCGTAGCATCCGCTGCACCGCCCGCGCAGTTTCCAGCGGCTTTTCCATTGGGTAGAGATGACTGCCCTCGATCCATTCGAGGTGGCCGCCGGTGGTCCGGCGGGTGGCATCCAGTCCCGCCTGGCGGACTTCCTTCGAATGGGTCCCGGCGATAAAGCCGACCGGCACCGGCGCGCCGCGCGCAAGGCGCGAGCCGAGCGTATGCGGCAAGGTCTTGTAGATCCTGTATTCGGTGCGCCGATCGAACGCCAGCGTGCGCGTGCCGTCCGGCGAAGTCTGCGGAATGCCAAAGTCGATATAGTCGGACAACATCCGTTCGTCCCAACGCGCGAAAGCCGGCTTCGAATGAAAGTGGCGCCACGCCTCTTCCCGGCTCGCCCATTGGGTGCGGCGCGTGCGCGTGGCGGCGGCGGGCGAGATACGTTCGTCGAGTCCGGTCCATTGCGAGACCCGCAAGATGCTGCTGCGCCAGCCCGCGACCACCGGCGAGTCCAGCATCACCACGCCCCTCACCCACTGCGGCTTCTTCAGCGCCGCCATCAACGACAGATAGCCACCGAGCGAATGTCCGACCAGCCACACTGGCTGCTCATACGACCGGCTGATATCGTCGAGCAGTTGCTCCACCAGATGCGGCCAGTCCTGCGTCACCGGAAAGCGTGCATCGTGGCCGATCCGCTCGATGAAACGCACGTCGTAGTCGTCCTCGAGCTCGGCGAAGATGGTCCGGTAGATCGACGCGGGAAACCCGTTTGCGTGCGAAAAGTGAATGATGTTTTTCAAGTGCTGCTGTCTCCGTTCCTGATTCTGTTGCGCAAGACGCCCAGCCGGGCGCGGCACGCGCTGACTTCACTGATCCATCCAGTACCGGTGATGCGCTGTGCGATAGCGTTCGAGCGTGAGCGTCGCCTGCGGGGCCGCAGCGGACTGCGCGCGGCCGCTCTGCTTGAGGCTGCCCTGCGCCAGGATTTGCACTGCGCCGTCCTCGTCGCTGCGCGCGAGTTCGATATGCCGCGCCTCGTAGCGTTCGAAAACCCCTGGATTCGGATGATGAAAACGGTTGCGATAGCCTATCGTAGCGCAAGGATCACAAAGCCAACTTAACCATCTGATTTATAACGAATAGTCTCGCGCCGGTCAGCTTTGAGATTATCAGGGTTTTGAGAGATTTCCCGAACCTCACTATGGATTATGGGCACAGTTTGGGCACAGCATTAATGGATGCGCGCCACCACTCTAAATGTTCACGAGGATAGGATTTGACTTCAACTCAGCTACCATCGGTTGCCAACAATCACTCGACTCACACTGAAAAGGGGGAAGAAAATATGGGTCGCTGGATTGGCAGTCTGTCGAACTTTGCGCTGATGTTCGTGATTCCAGTCGTCGGCTGGTGGGGATATCTGAGTTATGGGGCGAAGAGGCACTGGTTTGACTATATCGCACTGGCACCTGGTCCGTGGCACGATCCGGAGCGCTCACGGCTCATTGGGGGATTGTTGCTGGCGCTTGCTCTTTTGGGCTTGTATCGCGCTACGCCACGCTGGCCATGGCTCGTCAAAGGCGCGTGTGCAATCGGTCTGGCAAGTTTTCTTCTCTGTACATTTTTTCTTTTTGCTTTCGCCACAGCGCTTTCCGGTTCGGCCGCGATGCCGTAAATGCACTGATTGGTAATGACTGGGGCGAGGTGGCGAAGTGACTTTCGTCCATCGTCGAACGTCTCAAGTCGAGCAAGGAGCGGTCAGTCGACTCTCATACACGAATCGTCGACAATCGCGGAGCATATGGGCTCGCAAGCATACTTAACTTACTCATGAGGCTCTGGAATGGATCGCACATGGCTACGTTTTGCGCGCAAGCTTGAATATCGAGATCCTGTATCTCTCCTGAGAAGTCTCCGGAAAATTGAGCTGCAGATAGCAACGTCGAACACTACCGACAAAATAAAGGAACTACGGACCAACGGCCTGAAAGAGTTTAGGGAAATCCGTGAGGCGGCAATTTTCTGTCATGGGATGTCTCAGCGACTCGGCCAGACGGTCTTTGTCGGCAGGGGGGAGTCGCGAGACTACGATTTTGTCGCCTCGTGGTTCGAGGGCGACACGCAACAGCTAGCCCCTGTTCAAATCAAAGAAGTAGTGCCTGACAAGCTAAATCCGAAGGCATCCGTGCAAGCCACAGTTGACGCATTGACGAAATACGTCGACTCCCGAGACCTTGTGGTGGCCATCCACCTTAACCGGCGAACCTCGTTCGATCCAGCCCAGTTGGTTGTACCCGACCTCAATATCGCCGAGCTTTGGATATTTGGAGGGTTGGCACCAGACCAGTCTATTTGGGGGCTATGGGGAAACTTCATGAAAGCACCCACTGGGACGTGCTATTCATATCCCGTTTAGTTCCGGCCACGTCAACAGCAAAATACTGCCCGCACCTGCAGATGTCGCGGTTAGATCTGGGCTTAGGATTTGTGCCCACCACCAAAAATATTGGTGAAGTCGTTATGCCACAGTGAGCTTTCCTCTTTCCGAAAGCTATAGATCGAGCCCCCAGTCTCAAGTGCGCCATCGCTTTGCGGTGTGAGCGTGCTCCGACTGACAAACCCTATGCCCACCACGTGATCACGTGATTCGCCAGAAAGAAACTGACTGACGCCAATACGCAACGCCGTCGGCTTCTGTGGATTCTCAAAATCATCCTCGGCTACGCTCCGCAGCCGATCGGCCTCCATTCCGTTAAAGCCAAGGATAAGAAGACCGGGGCGTGTTTTGGTCAATTGCCGCTTCGCGGCATCGGCAGCCGTCTCGAACGCCGCTCCGAGTACGCTGTCGTCTTGAGCGCTCTGGGGTACGAATGCGATCGCACCGACGTTCGGTCGGCCAATAATCATAGCGTTTCTGTTTCGTGTACCTGTCACCTTCTCTATCACTGCCCGTACCGCAGGGGAGTTTGAAATCATCGGCATGTCTTTCAACAAGGCGATGTCGAAATCGGATACGCGCACATTCGAACCGTCGTCGAACACTTTGCTTTCGTTCAACAACACCTGGTCTCGCACGCGGTCAGCCAGCAGCTCCAGTTCTTTATGCGATTTTGGCAGACGATCAGGTACCGTGAGAATTACGGCAACACCAGCTTTAATGCTCTTGATGAGAGGTTCAAGCCTGCGCTTGACTAACTGCTGCAAGGCCAACAGTTCCTCTTGATGAAATTTGCGGCCTTTATCGTCAGAGACCGACTTGCATTCGACTTCGAGCCCATTCGAGCCAAGGTCCTCGATGAACAGGTCGTAGGTTGACCCTGCAATTGGAGAGTCGGCCGCTTGGAACTCGGGCCACAGAACATGGTTTCCGCGGCGGATGAAATGTGTTGCCGTGGCAATTTCGAGTAGCAAGCCCCGCATGTCGTCGGGATTTTTAAGCGCACCCCGAATTCTTCCAGCGAACGCCGTACGGTATTTTGCCGGCAAGCTTTCCAGGATGGACAGCGTTTGACCGGCGAAACCACATGCGTGATGAAGCCGCGCGAGTTCGGCTGCGGGCAATTTGCCGTACCTAGTCAAAAGCTCACTGCACTTGGCGAGCTGAAAGGCGACTCTATACTCGCCCTCGTAATACTCGCGAAGAAACGGATTAGCCTGCGAGTGTTGCTTTTTATTGCGGACTACCTTGTTCCAACTGGCCTCCCCCACGGCGTCCGAAAACCCTCGGAAGATCCGAGGCATTTCTTCGATTCGAACTTGAAACTCGAGCATGTCGGAGGCCGGAATCGGTGTGTGCAGGGCTAACAGTCTAGCGGATCGCTGCTTTCCCGCGATAAGTGAAGGGGCTTGAACGGATTGCGACGCCGTATATAGCGTCAAGCAGCTTGGCCGGCGGCCAAAGTGATTGTCGCCGCGCAATGCCGGCCTGCCATCAAACGATAATCGGGCAGAATTGCTGTGACCCAGATTGCCTGATCCCCCAGTCTAGTACCCGCCGCGCAAGACTCGCTCAGGCACGGCGCGGCCACCCTCGGCGATTTGTCACTGACCACCTTGAACGGCCGTTTCCGGCAAGATCGAACGTCCCTTCAGGGTCGAATTGGGACACCCAAGGTCGCTTTACCGATACAAAGACCCGACCAGGCTCAACAGGCACAAACGGCTTTGCAGGCCGCTGTATATTTATTTAAATCAGTAACTTACTGACATTAACCACCCAATCCAGCCACCCGCGATGCGTCGCACACCCGGGACCGTCCGCATTAGCGGCGCGCACATGGATCGAAAACAGGCGCGATGAAGCGAGAACCAAGAATCTCTACTTTACTCATGCTATTCCACGCTCCGGGTCTGCTGATCAGCAATATCCCACATCCGCAGCTTGCCGAGCTTAGCCGCCAGTTGAAGCCGCGCTGAACGCCAGTCAGTCAGGGCCTGGATGCGCTGGCGCTTTGCTGCGGCCAAGGACGATTGCGCATTGAGCAGTTCGAGAATGTTTCCGACACCAACTTGATACCGGCGCTGCGCAGCTATATAGGAGCGTCGGGCGACATCAAGCAGCATGGCACTGTTACCCAGATTGTGCGTCGCAGTCTGCAACGTCTGATAACTCGTCCAAACATCAAGGCCAACCTGCTGCTGTACCTCATTCAGCGTGTCACGTTGCAATTCGGTTTGCGCCTCGGCCTGGCGAATCTGATAGGTCCGGGTGAAGCCTTCAAAGATAGGTATGGAAAGCTGAATACCCAGATACCACTCGTGTCCGTTCGCGGGAAGCTGCGGGAAGCCGACATCGAGGGTGGTAGGCTGATTGTTCCAACTGTACTTTGCGACAAAGCTAACGCTCGGCAACCCTTCCGCCCGTGTCTGACTTACTTTTGCCGCGGCCGCTTCGACCTGCGCCTCAGCGGCCAGAACGCTCGGATGGGAACGTTTTGCTTCTTCGATAAGTTCTGCGACCGAATCGTCAAAGTCCGCGTCCGGCGTCACGCCGTCACCGACATCAGGCAAGGTTATCGGCATACTCGGGTCAAGATCCATATCGGAGGCTAGCGTCCCAAGGGCGGATTGCCAGTCTCCCTGCGCTTTCGTCCGGTTGATAACGGCCTCCGCCCACGACGTCTGGGCCTGCAGCTCGTCGGTAATGGGTGCTATACCTTTGCTGACGCGAGCGGTCGCGGCCTTGAAACTGTCGTTTGCGGTCTGCTCGATTTCCTGGGCGGCAGCAAATGCGCCTTGGGCAGCCTGTGCTGCGTAGTAATCTTTCGCCACGTCCGCAAAAGCCTGTTCCAACGCTGCTTCCTGGCTGGCCCGCGCAGCAGCGAGCAGCGCCGTCGCGTTCGCCAGCGCCGCCTTGCGCCCTCCGAAGTCGTATAACACCCAGTTCAGCGACACACTCTCAGTTCTGAGTACGCTGTTCCGGTAGTCCGAACTGTATTGGGGATAACCACTGACGTTCGTGGCGGTGTCGTCCCGTACACCCTGCCAGTTACCCGTCACTGTGGGCAAATATGCGGCTCGACCAATGCCGACTCCTGCCGCCTGAATCTTGACCTGCGCCCAGGCCTCGCGCGTTTTGGGGTTGTTGCATAGGCCGCGCTCTACCGCATCCTGCAACGGCAGCGGATTGGGCAACGGGCCAAATGCACAGACACCAGCGCTGCCATCGCCAAGCATCGCCGCTGCGGCGGTCGCTGGCACCGACCGTCCGGTTAGCATTGGATCAAAAGCCCACGCAGGATATACGCCGCCGCACGCCATCGACAAGACCAATAGCCCGACTGCGCGGCCTCGTGTGTACCGACTCTTTCCCATACCCGATCGGCCAGCCTCCTGCCCATTCCAGTTTCTCTTACCGCTCACGCATGCTCTCCTGGCCCGTCTGCATCACGGGATCGAAGAAGTAGTGCGCCACGCTACGTTTGCCCGTCTTGATCTCGGCCGTCACTTCCATACCGGGTGTCAGGTTGATCCACTGACCGTTGGCGAGGATGCGATTCGTGGGTAGCCGGATGTGAGCGACGAATGTCAGGCCGAGTTTCTTGTCCTGAACTGCATCGTTCGACACAGCGACGACCTTGCCCGTCAGATAGCCGTAACGGGTATATGGAAATGCCTCGATCTTGACGGTCGCAACCTGTCCGGTCTTCACAAATCCGATATCCTTGTTTTCGATATTTGCTTCCACTTCAACCGAATCGATCGGTACAATTTCCATGAGCGACTGCGCAGAAGTAGCGACGCCTCCGACCGTATGAATAGCCAGTTGCTGCACTGTCCCATCTACAGGAGAGGCTAGGCTCATCAGCTTCTGTCGGGTATCCGCCTTGGTCTCGTCGTTGCGGCTTTGCTCCAGTTGCTGGGTCGCCTTATCGAGTGCATCAAGCTGGGTGCTGCGAAACTGCGATGTGGTCGATGCGATGTCCGCGCGCTGCTCAGCTATGCCTCCGACCAGTTCGTGAGCGTGACTCTGCTGAGCAGCAAGCTCGTGCTCTTTCTCGAGCGCGGCCTGCTCCTTGTCCAGATAATCAGTCTGGGCGACGTAATTGTCCGCAGCGAGTGACCTGTACTGATTTGCCTGCTGTCGTGCGAGCGGCGCTGTAGCGACGAGCTTGGCGATTTCCTGGCGAGTCTCATCCAGTTCGGCCTCACGTTTGAGCAGTTCGGCCTGCGCACTGTTCAGCTTGTCCTGATATTCGCGATACAACCCATCGGCAAAGTGCTGCGATTCCTGCTGCTCCGCGGGTGACGCGCCGTCGACTCGTGCCATTTCAGGCGGTCGTCCTGCGCTTTGTGCCGCGAGTAATGTCCTGGCGCGTTCTGCCGCGAGTGACGCATCGACGCGCGACGAACGAGCCTTATCGGCATCTGCAGTTGCCTGGGTTGGGTCGAGCTCCATCAGCAATTGCCCCGCATGTACGCGTTCACCGTCCTGCACGAGAATCCGTCGAACGACGCCCGTAATTGCAGGTTGAATCACTTTTACCCGCTCGTCGGGTAACAGCTTGCCCTTTGCTACCGCCACAATGTCAAGCTGACCGAAGAGTGCAATCAGGATAATCAGGATCGCCAGTAAGACGATGATCCGCATTGTCCATCGTGGTGCGGGATGGACCGGCGTTTCCACCAGTTCGAGATTGGCTGGCAGGAACGCGCGTTCGTGCGAAAGGCGTGGTTGGGTATCGAGTTGATGGCGAATCGACCATGCTGTGCGAAACACGGCACCGTAGCGACGCAGCAGGTCACCCAGCGCCTGTGCTCTTATAGAATTCATAATGAACTTTGCCGTATCTGTGTGTCGTGTCAGCTGTTCTGAAGCGAGACCAGGTGAGAGTAATAGCCACCTAACTCGATCAGTTGTTCGTGGCCTCCGCGCTCGACAATCTTTCCCTTGTCCATCGCGACAATGTGATCGGCATGCCGGACGGACGTCAATCTGTGCGCAATAATGATTACGGTGCGCCCCTGACACATCGCACGCATGTTGTTCTGGATGACCCGCTCGGTTTCAAAATCGAGCGCACTGGTCGCTTCGTCGAATATGAGAATGCGCGGATTAGTCACCAATGCGCGCGCGATCGCGATGCGCTGCCGTTGACCACCAGAGAGATTTGAACCGTGCTCGCCCACTGTCGTGTCATAACCTTCGGACATCTCCGAAATGAAGTCGTGCGCACCGGCGAGGCGGGCCGCGTTCATGACCACTTCTAGCGAGATACCAGGGTCGGTCACGGCGATGTTGTCGCGGATTGACCGGTTGAACAACAGGTTCTCCTGGAGAACGACGCCAATCTGTCGCCTTAGCCACGCGGGATCTGCGAGTGCGAGATCGATTCCGTCGATGCGGACCCGCCCATGCTCCGGAATGTAAAGACGCTGTAGCAGCTTGGTCAGGGTGCTTTTCCCCGATCCTGAGCGGCCAACGATGCCGATGACCTCACCTGCACGGATGTCGAGAGAAACATCATTGAGAATCGTCGGACCATCCGCGCGGTACCGGAAACGAATGTTCTGGAAACTGATGTCACCCTTGACAGCGGGCAACGCCTGACGGCTTTGCGGCACTTCTGTACGGGTGTTAAGAATGTCACCGAGCCGTCCCATGGAGATACCAATCTGCTGGAAATCCTGCCAGAGCTGGGCGAGGCGCAAAACGGGCGCTGCGACCCGTTGGGACATCATGTTAAAGGCGATGAGCTCGCCTACCGAGAGCTTGCCGTCGATCACCAGTTTTGCGCCGAAAAAGAGTGTGCACAGTGTCACGAGCTTGCCGACTAGCTGGATAAGCTGCTGTCCGATATTTCCAAGTTCGCTTACGCGAAATCCTGCCGCCACATAGGCAGCAAGCTGGTTGTCCCAGCGCCGGGTAAATTGCGGTTCGACAGCCATTGACTTCACCGTCTCCGCGCCTGAGATGGTTTCGACCAGGAAAGACTGGTTGTCGGCGCTACGTGCGAATTTCTCGTTCAGGCGGCGGCGCAGCACTGGATTAAGTGTCATCGAGATTGCGGCGTATACAGGCAGTGAAATGACTACGATGAGTGTCAGCCATACGCTGTATACGGCCATGACGGTCAGAAAAATGAAGGAGAAAAACAGGTCGATGACTGCAGTCACTGCCTGTCCGGTCAGGAAGCTGCGGATATTCTCAAGCTCACGCACACGTGCGACGGTGTCCCCTACGCGTCGCGAACCAAAATAGTCCAGCGGAAGCGCGAGCAGATGCCGGAAGAGCCGAGCACCCAGCTCAACGTCGATGCGGTTCGCCGTATGCGAAAACACATAGTTGCGTAGCCCAGTCAGCGAGATCTCGAATATCGAACTGACGAAAAGCGCGATACACACGACATTCAACGTGTTGAACGCACGGTTGACCAGCACCTTGTCCATGACTACCTGGAACATCAGCGGTGACACCAGACCGAATAGCTGCAAGATAGCGGAGACCAGCAGCACTTCGAGCAGCAGTCGCCGGTATTTGACGACCGCGGGGATGAACCAGGAAAAGTCAAATCGCGCGAGCTCGCCAGCGAGGGACGCACGGGACGCAAACAGCAGCATCTGGCCGTCACAACGCGCTATCACTTCGTCAGGGGAGCTCGCGGCAGTCCCGCTTGCGCCTGAGTCAAGTATGAGAGCGCGTTCCGAATTGCAACCTGCAACGATGAAGTGTCGACCGTCCCGGTCAAGTGCAAGGGCGGGAAAAGGTGTTCGGGGCAGGCGGTCGGTTGAAACCCTCACCTTGCGCGTCTTGAGGCCTAGCGAACGGGCGGAGAGCGCCAGTTCACTGTCGTTAAACGCGTCAGACTTAATACCGGCAGCGTGACGCAGTTGTTCAGCGTCAGCCGCGATGCCATGGAAGCGGGCGATCAGCACGAGCGCGGCAAGTCCGGGGTCGCTCTCTGCAGCAACATTGTTTTCTTGGTCAGCCATGGAGATTGCAGGTCTCGCGTGAGACCTGCGAAATACGCGTTAATGAAATGCCCGCAACCCAGGTCGCGGGCATTGTGCACAGCCGTTTAGTGCGAACTGGCGGCCAGGACCATGTGGTGCTGGCCGTGCTCGTCGTGCATCAGGTTCGTGCTGCCAGCAGGCTGAGGGTTGAAAGACGCCATTCCAGCGATCAGCTGGTTGAGCCGGTGATCGACAAACGCCTGGCTGGTGACCGATGCATTCCCACCCGCTGCAGTCGATTGAATCGATCCTGGGTTGAACTGCAGCGCGACCCCGGCGACATCTCCCGTGCTGCCATCTGTTCTTGTGAATGTGCTGTTGGCCAGAATGACGTTGCCGTTCTGACTGACCTCTTCGGCAGTGGCGTTCAGGTTGATCGAACTAATGCCAAGTTGGCCTAGCGTAAATAACTGGTCTGGCTGCCCGTTGCCGATGTCTACCAGCACCCTCAACTGACTCCATGCACTATCGCTGGCGTTCAGTACGCCATCGCCGTTACTGTCGAGTGCATCTAGCGCAGCGAAGCCGGATACAAGGTCTGCATCATCAGTCGCCGAGTTGGGGTTTGCCGGGTCATAGACCAGCATGCCTTCGCCCGGGGTCATCCATGCGGTCTGTACCGACTGGCCGTCGTTCTGCATGTCAAAGTAGGTGGTTGAACCCGTAACGGATGTCGTCTGGACCTGGCCACCGCTCAGATTCAATATGACCGGATCGTCTGTGCCATCGTCAGGGGGCGGGTCCGTGTCACCATCGTCGTCATAATCTCCCCCGCCATCCGACGTAGCACCATTGCTATTGATGTCGTAGTTGGTGCCATCCGATAGATCGTCGCCGTTCAAGAAGTCATCGCTACCCGATGCGACTACTGAAGTGTTGTCCCCAGCGTTGGCAGTGTCACTTGAACCAGACAGGTCAATGTCGGTGTCGTACGCCGTGTTCGACGCCCAGGCGGTGCTATCGCTCCCAGTGACATTGATCTGGTCGTCAGAGCTCAAGGCGTCGCCGTGAGAATCGTTACCATAAACGTCAACCGTATCGTGCCCCGCGTCAGCTACCCCGCTATTGTCCGACCCCGAAACGTATGCAGTGTCGTCACCCCCGGTTAGATCGATGTTGGAATTTGTAGCGGTGCTCGAAGTCCATCCGGTGCTGTTGCTTCCCGTTACGTCGATCGTATCGCTTGAGCTTAATGCATCGCCATGAGAATCGTTGCCGTAGACGTTCACCAAGTCACCCGACGCGCTCGCTATTCCGGTATTGTCCGACCCCGAGATATCGGCAGTATCGATGCTTCCGGTCAGATCGATGTTGGCATTGGTTGCAGTGCTTGAGCTCCATCCGGTGCTGTTGTTTCCGGTGACGTCAATCTGATCGTTAGCACTTAACGCATCACCGTTGGAGTCGTTGCCGTAAACGTTCACCAGATCACCCGACCCGTCTGCTATTCCGACATTGCCCGACCCCGAGATATCCGCAGTATCGCTGCTCCCGGTCAGATCGACGTTGGCATTCGTGGCGGCGCTTGAGCTCCATCCGGTGCTGTTGTTCCCGGTGACGTCAACCTGATCGTTCGCACTTAACGCGTCGCCGTTGGAGTCGTTGCCGTAAACGTTCACCAGGTCACCCGACCCGTCTGCTATTCCGACATTGCCCGACCCCGAGATATCCGCAGTATCGCTGCTCCCGGTCAGATCGATGTTGGCATTCGTGGCAGCGCTTGAGCTCCATCCGGTGCTGTCGCTCCCGGTGACGTTGATCTGATCGTTCGCACTTAACGCGTCGCCATGGGAGTCAGTACCGTACACATATACCGTTTCATTCGAACCCGAGGCAACGCCGGTGTTACCCGTGCCGTCAACGTACGCGATGTCTCCGGAGCCCTGCACGGTAAGACTCGCGTTCGTGGCCGCGGTTGAACTCCAGGCGGTGCTGTTGCTACCACTAACTACCACGGAATCACTGGAGCCAAGCGCATCGCCGCCGGAGCTATTCCCCGTCACTTGTATCGAGTCGCCTGAACCGGATGCTATGCCGGCATTCCCAGTCCCTCCAACGGTGGCGGAGTCACTTGTGCCCTGCAAATTCAAAGACGCATTGGTCGCTGCACTTGAACTGGATAGCGCGTCGTCGCTACCGGTCGCATTCACGATGTCGCCCGAACCCGCGACATTCCCCTGATCGCTTGTTCCCTGCAGATTGATTACGTCGCTCGCGCCCGTAGCGTTGGCGATGTCGCTCGCGCCGTTAAGCGTCGCGGTGGTGCCAGTACCCAGGGTGACCGTATCTGATCCACCCGTAAAGGTAGCCTGTGAGTCAGCCCCAAGGGTGATCTGATCGCCGGTAGCGCTCACCGCGTCGCCAGTTCCGGTGAGAGTCACCTGCGTACTGGTGCCGAGGTTGACCTGGGCTCCACTTGCGTCCAGCGTATCGCCGGTGCCAGTAACGGTTGCAGTCGCATCACTTCCAGCGCTTATGCCGTCGTCGTTGCCCGCTATATCGAACGAGCTTCCGGTGCCCGCACTCACGCTGTCGCTGCTGCCGTCGATGGTGATGTTGTCGCTCGCCGCGCCGACGATGGTGTCGTTGGAGCCGTCGATCGTGACCGAACTATCTGCCGTGAGGGTGATGGTGGCGTTGCTCAGGTCAATCACGTCGCCCGAGGCAGCTGCGACATTGTCACCTGTACCCGAGATGGTTGCCTGGCTGTCGGCGGCGAGATCAATCGTGCTGCCAGAAGCCGTGACGGAATCACTTTGCCCGCTGACGTCAATCGTGCTATCGGTTCCGGCGGTAACGGTATTGCCGCTGCCATCCAGTGTGATGCTATCGCTCGTGCTGGCCGTCACCGTGTTGTCCGATCCGCTCAAAGTTGCCTGATTGCCCGACGCAATCGACACCGTGCTGTTCGAGACATTTGCCGTGTCACCAGTGCCTATGAGGCTGTACTGACCCGCGGTGGCATCCAGCGTCACGTTGCTACCTGAGACCGTCAGATTATCGCCGGTCGTGCCAGTTACAGTGCCGCCGCCATTGACACTGGTCACAGTCAGGCTGTTGTTGATGCCCAGATCAACCATGGTCGTGGCGTCGCCCAGCAGCGCCGTGACATCCGTCGCGCCCGCGAGATTCAGGGTGTCGGCATTGGTGCCCGTGCCTTCGAGCGTGAACGTGCTGCCCGAGGCACTGCCATCCGCTGAGATAGTGTTGCCGCCACCGCTAATCGTCGCATCGGTGCCATTAGCAAGGGCGATCGTGTTGCCGGTGGTCGTGACACTGCTGCCCGAGCCATTGATATCGATGATATTTCCGGTACCGGTTATGGTTCCGCCCGATCCGGCTTCGAAAGTAACCGTCGACCCGCCCGCACTGGTTAGATCGACATCATACCCAACACCCGTTAGCTGAAAGTTATCGCCGGCCTGAGCGTTGATGACATGATCGCCGTTCAGGATCGTCGTATCGTAGTTTTCCCCGTTGATGTCGATTACGTTGGCGTTCGTGGTCAAGGTTATGCCTGACGCGTTGACATCAGCAGGAGTATCAACGCTCGCAACTGTATCAACTTCAGTAGAACCGTCGCTTGAGAATTGCTGCGTTGACACAACACTGCCGGTGCCGTCGGTCATCGTCGCGGAATAACTGCCGTCAGCATTGTGGCTATAGGTGATGGTTGAGACGATACTCCCAGACCCATCAGTATATTGAGCAGAGCTAATCTGGGAATTCGAGAAATTTATTGTCTCCTGCTCTCCCGATGAAAACGTCAATGTAGAGGCACTGAGGGCACCCGTATCCGGATCATAGTTGGTAGAGATGTTGGTTATATCCGCATCTGAAGATCCCTGAAGCCCGAGATTGATCTGAGAAGCTGTCGGGTTAAAATAGTGATCTACTGCAACTGCATTTGCTGCGTAGTATTGCGCAAATGTATAGCTCCCACCATTTCCGTCTGGAAGCGCCGGAAAATTCCCCATAATGCCGGATACAGATTCAACAAACACGCCGTAGTCATCGGCCGGCGGAACTCCGTTCGCTTTATCGGTGGCATATGCTGAGTCAAACGCCGCCTGGAGTGCCCCATTTGCATTATTAGGGCCATCTCCATTGAGATTTATCTTAGTTCCTGTCGCCGCCATAATTTCTTGCTGCACGACGTAGTTATTTGCGGCAGACTCTTGCTCTCCTATTACCCCAGAGATGGCAGCAATCTGACTGTAGCTAGGATCATTCGGCGAAAGCGACAGCGACTGATACAAATTCTGATCACCTGAATAATTGTCAACATGCCCCAGTTCGTAGCTCAGATCGGTGATCAGATTGTTATTGGTATCACTATAATTTTCCAACCTCGTCGACCCAAAATCGATCTGAAGTTGTCCCGATGAATTCGGTACAGTTTGCAACACGTTGGGCTGCGCCGAGTCCAAGGAGAACGGCAAGGCCTTCCCCTGATCAATTGCGGTTTGGTAATTGTTTAACTCTTGAACCAGCGTCGGGCTCGAATTTATTAGAGCCAAGGTGGCCGCAGACGGCGTCCCAATTGACTGCCACATAGTCTCATTGCCAGTTATTGCCGTCATTGTCACTCCTCAAGTTACATTATTTAATAAAAATTAAAACTAGAAAATTTCGGGTGAGAAATCATTTTGATCAAGAACAACAGTATTTACACATATCTCCCCGGCACGCGTCGACTCAATACGCATCACGATATGATTATTCATGTCGCCAGTGCGATACCTCACACTAAACCCCCCTCTTGATTCAGAATAATAAGCATCTTTAAAATGCATTTTTACGTCGGCAAGTTTGATGCAAACATATTTTATATTTAAATTTATACTTAGCGATGCCGCAATATGCATGGGATTTTTTTCGTCAATTACATATGGGTTGTAGCATTTTGATGTAGCCGGAAACGGCTGAGGCGCAAGGTAGGCTGGCTCGCTATCATAGCGATAGCGCCGCCCCTTCCAGATTCTTGCATCTGTGTACGACGGTAACGCACATGCATATATCATGTCTCCACGCCCACTTTCCAACTCGCCGCCTACAAGGCGAACATCAAGGACCCTGGAAATGTATGCATCGTCGTCAAGACGAGCATGCTTCAAAAGCAACTCTATCTTTGTCAGCACCATGTCAGCATTCGATGTCACCAACCCCTTACCACCGGATTTATCATCGGCCTTGCCCGAACTTAATAAATTCGGGGTGGAAGCGGCGCACCCTGAAATCACAAATATAATAAGGATGCAAGATCGAATATTCTTTAAAAAATTTACACATCGTGCAATTAGATCCATAATTTATCTCTATTTACTCGCTTGCTATTGTCGAAAATTTCAGCCACGTCCGGGCACAGCGAGGACCCAACCGCGAAAACGCGACTTAAGAGGGCCTCGAAGGCAATACGTTCCCGTGTAAAGTGGTTTTTAAAATTTCGGCCGTTGTCGCAGTGGCATTGCTGCGTAAATCTAGGCACCGGACTGTGAATTGACGTTTACACGCGGCGGTGAGTACAACATTAACTGCGGTGTAAAAATCATCAAAGACGATCGCAAAGCGCACAGTTTAATTTGCACGATCATCAAAATCCAAAATAAACAATACGAGTCCCATGGACACCAACTCTGAAAATTACGTTTTTATTTCGGCATTCTTTCAAATAAATTTATTCCATTCCCTTACTGTTTCATACTAAGTATGTCTCCGCCCGGAAGTCAAGTATTATCAAATAACAGATTTTTTCAAAGTCTCACATGATGCAAATCACATACTTTCCGCGCACGCAAACGTTTTACAAAACTAGAACAAACCCGCCGGCTCCGCCATTTCATTCCAGCTATAAATGACGATTTCCTTACGGGCCGCACCCTTGCCATCTCCGACGGCGTAATGGATGTTCGCGGTCTCAATGGCGTTGTTGCATAAATCGAATTTGAAGGCAAAGGTGGACCTTTGATGCTGACTTCAAACGATGCGAACGGATTGCGGGCGAGCGAGAGCCGTCATGCGGTTGAGCACGCC